>NZ_JACIJD010000001.1 GCF_014199205.1 Muricoccus pecuniae
GCCACGCCTGGTCCACGCTGATGCGCACGCCAGACCAGATCGCCACCATCACGCGCCGCTCCTGGGCACAGGTCAAACTCTGAGGCGGTTGGTATTACAGCTCGCCACCCGCCTGAACGCCACGCCGCGCAAGTGCCTGGACTACCGAACGCCCCAGGAGGCGTTCCTGACCGCCCTCACCTCCCCTGCACCAGGTAGCGCTCCATGACCAAGTCACCGTCGCACTTCGATTGGAAACCGCCGGCTGGCGGGCCGGCGAGGGCGCGCACGGCGTCGAGGACGGGATCGGGAATCTCGATCGAGCCCTCGGCCAGGCATGCGGCGCGCAGGGCCGCGGAGCGGTCGAAGGGCATGCGCACTACGGGGCCGCCCTCCACGGGCCGCGTGGCGCGGATGAGGTCGGCATAGGCCGAGACCTTACCCTTGAAGAGGTCGAGCGGCCCCAGCAGGTCCGGCCTGAAGGCGATGATGAGGAATCCGAAATCGGTGAGATGGTCCGGCATCGCAGGCGACCCGGCCATCATGCCGAGGATCTGCACGACGATCCCGAGGCCGCTGCCGCGATGGCCGCCCCAGGCCGCGAAGGCCCCGCCGAGCGCGGCCACGGGATCGGTGGTCGGGCGACCCTCCGCATCGAAGGCCGTTCCTTCCGGCAGCGCCTGCCCCAGCCGGCGGGCCATGACGGCCTGAGCGTGGATGATGTCGGAGATGCCGATGTCCCAGATCGCCGGCCCGGCCTCGCCGGGAAAGCCGAAGCAGATCGGGTTGGTGCCGAAGCGCGGCTCCGTGCCGCCGGCCGGCGCGACCCAGGGCGTGGCGTTGGAGGCGATCATCACCGCGAGGTCGGCGGACGCCGCCATCTCCGCGTAGAAGGACAGCATCCCGGTGTACCAGGTGTTGTTGGCGCCCACGATGGCGATGCCGCTCGCCCCGGCCTTGCCGATCGCGACCCGCGTCGCCTCATGGGCGACGAGGTAGCCGACATTGTCGCCGCCATCGATCCGCGCCGAGACCGGCGTTTCCGAGACCACGGCGATCGGGCGGCCCTGATAGGGCCGGTCGGCGAAGCGCTCCGCGATGCTCAGCACCCGCGCGAGCCCCGCATAGCCGAGGCCGCGCAGCTCGCAGTCCAGCAGGTGCTCGGCCACGCGCGCCGCGTCCTGGTCGGGCAGGCCCAGGCCGCGCAGCCCCCGCACGGCGAGGTGCCGCGCCTCCTCGATCCCGATCCTCATGCCGCTTCCTCCAGGGGGTCAGTACATGACCATGCCGCCATCGGCGACGAGGGTGGCGCCGTGCACGTAGGACGCCTCCGGCGAGAGCAGCCAGGCGATGGCGGGCGCGATCTCCTCCGGTGTGCCGAGGCGGCCGAAGGAGGTCATGCCCTCGATCCGCGCGCGGATGGCCGGGTCGCCCAGCGGGCCGGCGGCGAAGGGCGTGTCGATCATGCCGGGGGCGATGGTGTTCACCGCGATCCCCCGTGGCCCGAGCACGCGCGCCGCGTTCTTCGTCATCGCGAGCACCGCGCCCTTGCTGGTGGCATAGGCGACGGTGCCCGCCAGCCCGCCGCCGCGCAGGCCGGCGACGCTGGCCACGGTGCAGATGCGCGCGCCGGGCTCCATCATCGCCGCCGCCTCCCGCAGGCAGAGGAAGGTGCCGATGACGTTCACGTCGTGCACGCGCCGGAACATGGCCACCGTGGTGTCGTCGAAGGTCGTGGTCTCGTAGATGCCGGCGCAGGTCGCCAGCGCGTCGAGGCCACCGAACGCGGCGCGCACCTCCCCGAAGGCGCGCACCACCGCCTCCTCCTCCGCGACGTCCACGGCGATGGCGGGATGGCCGTCCCCGGCCACGCGCCGAGCCGCGGGCAGGTCGCGGTCGAGGCAGGCCACCTGATGGCCCCGCCCGATGAGGAGGCGCGCGGTGGCAGCGCCGATGCCGCTGCCCGCGCCGGTGATGGCGATCCGCATGTCCGCGCGCTCCCGGGCCGGCGTCAGCGCTTGAGCCAGAAGAGCTCGGCCGTGGCCGAGTCCCGGGGGTAGACCGTCACCGGCCGGTTGTTCTGCCACTGCACCACGACGGGCGGCGCGTTCTCGCGCAGGCCGGTCGCATCGAACTTCACGCGGCGGCCGGGGTAGTAGAGCGCCGCGCCCTCGGTGATGTCGATGCTGCGAAGGGCCTCCGCCACGGCCCGCCGGTCGGCGCGGCCAGCCTTCTGCAAGGCGTCCCGCATGATCCAGATGTCGCCATAGGTCGCGATGCTGTTCTGGCCCATCCAGGGCTCGCCGGAGGCGCGCTTGAACTCCTCGATCATCGCTTCCTGGCCCTTGGCGTCCCAGTTGCCGACCACGGTGATGAAGCCTTCCAGCTGTGCCGGGCGGATGTTCTGGAGGAGGTCGGACTGCGCCATGGCGATGCCGGCGCCGATGGTCGGCACCCGGCCGCGGCCGAGGCCGAACTCGTTCATCTTCTCGACGAGCAGCTTCACATCCGAGATGACGGTGATCGGCATCACCATCATGTCCGGCCGCGCGGTGCGAACCTTCTGGATGAGCTGCGTCGCATCCGAGAGGGGCGGGGTGAAGGTCTCGTCCATCACGATCCGCAGGCCGAAGCCCGCCGCCCCGTCCCGCACGGGCTGGACGAAGGAGAGCGAGGAGGCGGTGTTGTCCGTCAGGATCGCGACCGTCTCCGGCCGCTTCCCCGTGGCCTGCTGGGCGAGGTCGAGCATGATGGGCAGCGCGCCCTTCGCCTGGTCGCCCGCGCGCGCGGAGGTCTGGAAGACGTAGCGGAAGCCGCGCGAGGTGATGAGGTCGGAGTAGCTCAGCGTGAGCATGGGCAGCTCGGCGCGCTCGGTCACCTCGGTCGCCGAGAGGGTGAAGGATGAGAGATAGGCGCCGGAGCAGGCGACGAGGTCCGGGTGGTCGGCCACCATGCGCTGCGCGGCGTTCTTCGCCTTCTCCGTGGAATCGCCGGCGTCGAAGAGCAGCAGCTCCAGCTTCGCGCCGCCGAGCGCGGGGACGCCTCCCTGCTCGTTGACGTGGCGGACGCCGAGCTCCGCGCCCATCCGCATGAGCTGGCCGAAGCGGGCGTATAGGCCCGAGAGCGGCACGAGCAGCCCTACCTTGACCGTCCCGCCTGCGGGAGCCTGCGCGCGCGCCGGGCCGAGGCCCGCCGCCGTCCCGGCCAGCGTCGCCGCACCGGCCAGCAGCGCCCGCCGGCCGGGCGCGACCATCTTCCTGATATCGTCCATGCTTCGTCCCTCCATCCTGGCGCCGGTTCTCCGGCTGCCCGTTCGATCACATCCCGAGATAGGCCTGGCGCACGCGGTCGTCCCGCCGGAGCGTCTCCTGCGGGCCTTCGAGCGCGATCCGCCCGGCCTCCAGCACGTAGCCGCGATCGGCGGAGTCCAGCGCCTCGGCCACCCGCTGCTCCACGAGCAGGATCGTCAGCCCGGCCTGCCGGCGGATCTCCGCCAGGCGCTCGAAGATGAACTCCGCCACGGCGGGCGCGAGGCCCATGGAGGGCTCGTCCAGCATCAGCAGGTGCGGGGAGGAGGCGAGGCCGCGCCCCACCGCCACCATCTGCTGCTGCCCGCCCGAGAGCGTTCCGGCGAGCTGGTTGCGGCGCTCCTTCAGGATCGGGAACCAGTCCAGCACCCGGGCCAGGTTCTCCGCCCAGTCGCGCCGCCCGGCCGCCGTGGTGGCGCCCATCTCCAGGTTCTCCATGACGGTCAGCGAGGGGAAGAGCTGCCGGCCCTCCGGGACATGGGCGATGCCGAGATGGGGGCGCCGCGCGGCCGGCACCGAGGACAGGTCCTCGCCCCGGAAGCGGATGCGTCCTGTGCGCGCCGCCACCGTGCCGGAGATGGTCTTGAACAGGGTCGTCTTGCCGGCGCCGTTCGGGCCCACCACGGCCACGAACTCGCCCTCCTGCACGCGGAGGCTCACGCCCTTCAGCACCGGGGCGCCGCCATAGCCGGCATGCAGATCATCAAGCTCCAGCATGGGCGCTCCACTTGCTGCCGAGATAGGCCTCGATGACGGCGCGGTTGCCGGTGACCTCCTCCGGCAGCCCTTCAGCCAGGACGGCGCCGTGGTCGAGGACGACGAAGCGATCCACCAGGCGCACCATGGCGTGGAGCGTGTGCTCGATGATCACCACCGTGGTGCCCTCCGCGGCGATGCCGCGGATCACGGGCAGGAGCTGGTCCACCTCCGCCCCGCCCAGGCCGGCGAAGGTCTCGTCCAGCAGCAGCAGGCGGGGCTGCCCGGCCAGGGCGCGGGCGAGTTCCATCAGCCGGAGATCGAGGTTGCTCAGCGTTCCCGCCCGCGCGTCGGCCATGGTTTCCAGCCCGACGCGCCGCATGGCCCCCCGCGCCAACTCGCGCGCCTCGTCGATGCTCCCGGCGTGGACCTGCGCGCCGCTCATGACGTTGTCGGCCACCGACATGCGCGCGAAGGGCCGCACGACCTGGAAGGTGCGCCCCACGCCGAGGCGCGCGAGCCGGTTCGGCGGCAGGTTCGTGACGTCCTGCCCGTTCAGCAGCACGCGCCCCGCATCGGGGCGTACGAAACCGTTGAGCAGGTTGAACAGGGTGGTCTTCCCCGCGCCGTTGGGCCCGATCACGCCGAGGATCTCGCCCTGCCGGACGGAGAAGGTGACGTCCCGCACCGCCTTCACCCCGCCGAAGGCGCGCGAGATTCCCTCGGCCCGCAGGATGAGCGGTGCGTCCTCCGCGGGCGCGACCCGTGCCGGACCCCCGGAGGGGGAGGGCTGCCGCGGCGCCGGGGCGTCCTCGGGCTGCGGCGCCTGCCTGCCGCGCAGGAGGTCGTGCGCCTTCCAGTAGAGGCCTTCTGGCGCCAGGAGGATGACGGCGATGATGGCGGTGCCGAACACGACGCCCTGGATGCCCGGCAGCACCGCGCCGAACTGCGCGTGCAGCGTCTCGCCGAGCGGGATCAGGACGAGGGCGCCGATCACCGGGCCCCAGACCGTGCCGACGCCGCCGAACATGGCGACCGTCAGCGCCTGGGCGGAGATCAGCATGCCGAACACCGCCTCCGGCGTGACCACCAGCAGGATCACCGCGTGGAAGCCGCCGATGGCGCCGGCCAGCGCGCCGCTGAGGGTGATGGTGAGGAGCTTGAGGCGGCGGGAGTCGATGCCGAGCGCCTCGGCCGCGGCCTCGTTCTGCTTGATCGCCATCAGCGCCATGCCGTAGCGCGACCGCTCGACCAGGCGCATCGCGACCATCGTGACGAGGAGCAGGGCGAGGGCGAGATAGATGTAGACCCGGTGGTCGGCGAACTGCATGAAGGCCCAGCCGCGCTCCCGCACCAGGGGCAGCGACACTTCCTGGTAGCCGAGCCAGAGGAAGACGTTCAGCAGGGCCAGCGGATAGGCCAGCATCGCGAGGGCGAAGTAGTGCCCGCGGAGCCGGAAGGTGGGCAGGCCGATCAGCAGGCCCGACAGCCCGCCCACCAGCCCGGCGACGGGGATGCCGAGCCATGGCGTCAGCCCGAGCTTCACGAAGAGCAGCGCGACCGTGTAGGCGCCGAGGCCGAAGAAGGCCGCGTGGCCGAAGGAGATCAGCCCCGTCATCCCCGACAGGAGGTTCCAGGACAGGCCGAAGATCGCCCAGATCGGCACGAGCGTGAGGGTGAGCTGGTGGTAGGAGTTGGTGACGAAGAGCCCGAGCAGCGCGTAGGCCGCACAGAAGGCGAGGATGGGCCAGATCATGCGTCCGGGTGAGAGCGGGCGGAACACGGCGCTCAGGTCCTTTCCGACACGCGGCCGAGCAGCCCCTGCGGCCGCAGGAAGACCACCAGGAGGAAGACGACGAAGATGGCGGTGTTCTGCAGCTGCGTCGGCAGCAGCAGCGCGGAGCACTGCTGGATCACGCCGATCAGCAGCCCGCCCCAGAAGGCGCCGACCGTGGAGCCGAGCCCGCCCAGCACCACGCCAGCATACATGATGATGACGTATTCGAGCCCGACATAGGGCGTGAACGGGTAGCTGGAGGCGAGCAGCCCGCCCGCCACCGCGGTTATGGCGATGCCGAGCCCGAAGGTGATGCGGTGCGCGCGGTCCACGTCGATGCCCATGTAGAGGGCGGCCTGGACGTTGTCGGCCGCGGCGCGCAGGGACTTGCCCAGCCGGGAGCGCGTGATGACGAGCACGAGCAGGGCCACGAGCGCCACGGCGATCGCCGCGCCCCAGGCACGCGCCTGGTTGACGAAGACGACGACGTCGCCGCCCGCGAGGTCGATCTCCCAGGCTTCCGACGAGATGTCGCTCGGAATGGAGACGGGGACGCTGCCGAAGAGGATCTGCCCGCCGCTCTGTAGGATGAGGGACAGGCCGAGGGTCAGGATGAGCTGGGCGTAATGCCCCTCGCCCTCCAGCGCGCCCACCCGCGTTCCGGTCACGCGCGAGACGAGCAGGCGCTGCGCGAGATAGCCGAGGAGGAAAAGCACCGGCGCGGCCAGCAGGGCCGCGATGAAGGGCCCCGCCGCCGAGCCGAAGACCGCGCCGAGGCCGAGCAGCGCGAAGAGGTGGAAGGCGACGTACATCCCGGCCATCATGAAGTCGCCATGGGCGAAGTTGATGACGCGCATGACGCCGAAGATGAGGCTCAGCCCGACGCACATCAGCCCGTAATGCGCGCCGAGCAGCAGCCCCGCATTCAGGGCCTGCAGGAAACCTTCGATCCCGGCGTTCATGCCACCTCCTCCGCTGCGGCGAACAGTTCCCCGATCGCACCCACATCCGCGGCCTCCGGCAGCCCGTCCACGAAGTCGAGGATGCCTTGTGCCGCCTTCGCACCCAGGGCATCGGTCGCCGCCCGTTCGCAGCGCGCGCGCACCTCGCCGGGCGTCGCCGCGACGACGTCGTCCAGCCTTCCGGCCAGGGTCCGGCCGTCCAGCAGCAATTCGATGGCCGCGCCCTGACGGGCCGGGAAAGCGGCCGTCAGCGCCTCGTCCTCCTTCAGCGAGGTGAGGCCGATCAGGCGCGCGACATCGGGGCTGACCGGGAGGGTGTAGTTCGCCTCCTCGATCACGCCACGGCAGAGGGTGGCGGCCACGCCGAAGGGGATGCTCATCTTCGCCTGGAGCAACCGGTCGAAGGGGCCGGTGCTGTCGCAGCCGGGATAGCGGGCGGCGGCACGGGGCACGCGGATGCGGACGCCGCGCAGTTCCTCCGCCCGCACGGCGTGCTCCCGCGAGAGGCGGAGCGCGACCTGGCACGCCGTCTGCGCGAAATTGCAGGCCGGGACAGGCTTGTTGTAGACGGCCAGGATCTCCGGGCGACCGCCGAAGAACGAGACCCGCGGCCGCGTCCCATCCCGGCGCATCGCCGCGAAAAGGCCCGCCGGCCCGTCCAGTGCGGTCTCCGACGCCTCGGCGCCGAACTCCGCGAGCTGGGCCGCCGTGACGGCGTTCCGCGCGGCGAAGCCCGGATGGAAGAACATCTCGTTCCCTCCGACCGCCGGCCACTCGTTCAGGCCACCTGTCGCATTCGCGGCGAGGGCGATCGCGCTGGTGGCGCGGGCGGGATCGAGCCCCAGAAGCCGGGCCGCGCCGGCGGCAGCCCCGATCGGCCCCGTGATGCCCGTCGGGCGGAAGAGGCGTGCGAGCTCGGTGGTGAACAGGGCGGCGCCGATCCGCGCCCCGACCTCGTAGCCCGCGACGACTGCCGCGACGAAGGTGCCGCCGTCCACCCGGCGCGTCTGCGCGAGGGAGAGAAGGGCCGGGATGACGACCACGCCGAGATGGCTGATGGAGGCCGCGTGCATGTCCTCCCGCACCAGCCCGTGGGCGAGAGCGGCGTTGGCGAAGGCAGCATCCCCCGGCGTCGTGCGACGCGAGGCCCCGATGATCCGGACGCCCCCTGGAGAGGGGCTCGCGATCCGCACGGCCTGGTCGCCCCAGGGAAGGTGCCGCGATTCCAGCGCCGCGCCGATCACGTCGAGGAGGCAGGTCTGCACCTTGCTGACGACCGCGTCCTCCTGCCGGCCCTGCGCGAGGGCGGCCTCGGCGGCCTGCCGGGCAAGGGGGCGAGCCTCGTCACGGTCCGCGACTGCCTCAAGCCTCCGGCCCGAAGCGGGCGCCGCATCCGAGGGGAGGCGCGCGCTCATCTGGGGCGGCCGAAGCCGCGCGACGGCGGGCAAGCCGCATCGTGTCTGGTCACGAACGTCTCCTCACGCCCTCTCGCCGGGCTTTTGCCGATGGTTGAGGAGAAGGTGCGGTGAAGTCAAGGATGACATATTGTCAGACAAAACTTCCTGGTCTTCGGCGAGCAGCGGCGGGTGTTCGGATAACTTCCACTGCTTCGAACCGGGATTGTCGGCGTCTCGCTGGAGATGATGGGGGTGAACCGGGACCGGTTCCTGGCGGCACCTGAAGCAGTGCCAGCAGATGGCCGTCATCGGGCTGAAATGGGCCGTCCTCGCGATAGAGGCGCTGTTCAGCACCTGAGAACCTTCCAGCCGGTAATTGCAAACGCATCGCATTTGAAGATAACATCGGGCAGCGCGGCGCCCCTGGTAGAGGGGGCCATTCGGGCCTCTCTCCCGGGTGCCGGCTGCGCTCCACCCCATTGGATGGCGGGTTGCCGTTGCCTTCAGGTGATTTGCAGAGTGCGAGCGGGGCGCAGCCGCGCCCGACCGGTGAGGTTGCTGGCCTGGAAGGTCCGCCCCTCGCCGCCCTGCATCCAGCGCTCCTCCAGCGCTTCGGGGACCTCAACCTCGGCCTGCGCGATGCGGCTCCCGGGCGGTGCAGCCTGTCGGATCTCATCGTCCACCCCGGTGCCTGCCTCGGTGCCTTCCTGGACATGGAAGCGGAGGCCCATCCGGGCATGGACCGGAAGGCGGGCGCGGCCTTCTTCCTCAGCCATCTCGCCCTGGCGCTCCTCCATCCCGTCGCTGCCATGGCCGCCCTGCACGGGGTCGTTCCCCTGCTGCACGGCAATGGGGCCGCGCTGCGGGCCGAGTTCCATGACTGGCAGCATGCCGGGCGTTCCGGGCGCGCCGTGCGGCTGCATCTCCTCGTCGATCCGGGTTGCCGCACCACTGCGCCGGAGGGGGAGGAAGCGCTGCGCCTCGCGATCCACGACCTCGCGATCGCGCTCCTCTCGCCCGTGATCCCCGCGCTGCACCGGGCGAGCGGCCTCTCGGCGGGCGCGCTGTGGCGCATCGTCGCCGACATGGCGTGCCTCGCATTCCTGCGCGTGGGCGAGGTGCTGGGGGAGGACGAGGCGCAGCGGGGCAGGGCGATCGGTGTCACGCGCCGGCCCGGCTCGCCGCTCAACAACGGGCGCTCGGGCTTCCTGCACGTCGCCCTTCATGCTCCCGAGACGGCCCGCCTCATCGCCGAGCGCTGGTTCCTCCAGCGCGGCGGCTGCTGCCGCTACTACACCTTCAGCGACGGGCAGAAATGCCCGACCTGCGTGCTGCGCCCGGAGGCGGAGCAGCGCGCGATCCTGGCCGAGCACCTGGCCGCGCTGCACGCCCCGGGGTGAGGCCGGGCTCGGAGCCCGGCCCCGGTGGCGCCCCGCGCCAGTGGCGGGGCGGCCGGGCTCACCAGCGGTAGGAGATGCTGCCGAGCACGTTCAGGCGGTTGCCGTAGAAGCAACCCGTGTCGCCGGAGCAGCGGCTGACATAGCGCGTGTCCGCGAGATTGCTGCCGTGCACGGCGAGGGTGAGGCCCTTGAGGCTGGGCGCGAGCTTCTCCAGCTCGTAGCGGATCGTGGCGTCGAACAGCGTGGTGGAGGGCACCACATTGGGGGCAGAGTTCGCCGTGGTCGTGTTGCCGAGGTAGCGAACGCCCGCGCCCAGCGTCAGCCCCGAGAGCGGGCCGCTGGCGTGGACGAAGCTGTACTCGCCGTAGAGCCCGGCATTGTGGCGCGCCACGCCCGCCGGGCGGTTCCCTACCTCGCCCGCCGTGTTGCTCCGGGTGATCTCGGGGTCGAGCAAGGTGTAGGAACCGACGAGGCTGACGCCGTTGCCCAGCTCCGCCACCGCCTCCAGCTCCAGCCCGCGCACGCGCACCTCGCCGACGGCCACTTGGTTGATGGGGCTCAGCGGATCGGGGGTGAGGGTGTTCTTCTGCGTCAGGTGAAAGGCGCTGGCCTGCACGAAGCTGCGCATCCCCGGCGGCTGGAACTTCAGCCCGGCCTCGTACTGCTCGCCTTCCAGCGGGTCCCAGGCGAAGCCGCGGCCGTCCGTGCCGATCTGCGGCTGGAAGGAGCGGGCGTAGGAGGCGTAGGGGGCGAGGCCGTTGTCGAAAAGGTAGAGCGCGCCCGCGCGCCAGGTGAAGGCGCTGTCGTTCTGGTAGCGGCGGGCGCCCCCGGCGTCGCGGTCGTCCACGTCGGAGAGGGCCCAGTCCTGCCGGATGCCGGCGAGCAGCACCAGGCGGTCTAGGCGGATTTGGTCCTGGAGGTAGAGGCCGTACTGGCTGTTCACCTGCCGCACGTTGTCATAGGGCGTGGTCAGCGCCGGGACCGGGCTGCCGTAGACGGGCTGGAACACGTCCAGCCCCGAGGCGAGGGCGAAGTACTGCGCGTTGCGGTAGTTCACCTGGCTGTAGTCGAAGCCGCCCAGCACCGTGTGGCTGGCGGGCCCGGTGCGGAAATCCGCGCGGAGCTGGTTGTCCACCTGGAAGGTCGCGACGTCGATGTCGGCGCGGTAGGCGAAGCGGTTCAGCGTGCGCTGATCGGCCTGCAGGCCGCCGCCATAGACCTGCCTCCAGGCGATGTCCGTATGGGCGTAGCGCAGGTTCTGCTGGAAGGAGAAGACCTTGTCGAAGCGGTGGCTGAACTCGTAGCCGAGCCCGTACTGCGTACGGTCGAAGCGGTCGTAGTCCTTCTCCCCGGTGAAGAGGTCGCGGCTGATGCGGCCGAAGGGCGTGCGGCGCACCGTGGCGTCGTAGGGGAGGAACTGGTTCCCCGAGGTTCGGTCCGCCTGGTAGTAGCCGAGCACCGTCACCGAGGTGTTCGCATCCGGGCGCCAGGTGAGGGCGGGGGCGATGAAGGCGCGGTCGTCATGCACCTCCGACACGGCCGTCTGGCTCGCCCGCCCGAGGCCGGTGAGGCTGTAGGACCACACGCCGTCCGCCGTGAGCGGCCCGCTGGAGGTGCCCTGGACCTGCGTGCGCCCGTAGCTGCCCGCGGTCAGCCGCACCTCGCCCTGCGGCGTCTCGGTCGGGCGGCGCTGCACCATGTTCACCAGCCCGCCCGGCGCGATCTGGCCGTAGAGGACGGAGGTCGGGCCGCGCAGCACCTCGTAGCGCTCGAGGCCGTAGGTCTCGAACATGCTGCCGGCATAGCCGGTGTTGTAGCGCAGGCCGTTGAGGAAAATGCCGTTGTCCTGCGCGTTGAAGCCGCGGATCTGGAACCAATCGGTGCGGCTGTCCGTGCCGTAGTTCTCGCCGCGCACGCCCGCGGTGTAGCGCAGCGCCTCGCCCAGCGTCTGCGCCTGGCGCGCGTCGATCTGGTCGCGGGGGACGACGGAGATGGATTGCGGGTTCTCGACCAGGGGCGTGTCGGTCTTGGTGCCGCTGATCTCCTGGCGCGCGACGAAGCCGCGCACGGGATCGAGCGCGCGCTCGGCATTCCCGGTGACATCGACCTCCGGCACCGCGACTGCCTCGCCCGCCGGCTGGGACAGGGCGGGGGAGGGGAGGGCCGTGGCGCTCAGCAGGAGCATGGCGAGGCGGGCGGGGTGCCGGGCGGCGGGGCGCATGAAGGTCTCCAGGGGCAGGGTCACGGGCGGACCATCGATGCTGGGGGCCTTTACGGTAAGTGATAATCAGTCGCAATATGCGGTGCCGTGCTGCCGGATGCCACGGATCGCCAGGGACTAACTTATGACAATTCTGCCACAGGGCTCCTGGCCCGACCGCGACGCCGGAGGGGCAGGGCAGCCAGTGTCCCTGGGCAGCCAAGCCGAGCCCCGGCCCGTGCCGCTCTCCGTGCCGTCGCCGCCCGCCACGCCGAATGCCACGGCCCCTGTCGCGCCATCCGGGCCGCCCTCGCGTCGCGCGCTCCTGAGCGGGCTGGCCGGGCTCGGTGCCGGTTTCCTCTCTGTCGCCCGGAACGCGGCGGCTCAGGGAGGACCCAAGGCCTCCTGGCCCCGGGAGGTCACGGACCTGCTGGGCCGCCGGGTGACGATCGCCTCGCCCCCGCGCGCGGTGCTGCTCGGGGAGGGATTCCAGCTCCTCAATCTCGCCCTCATCCACCCCGATCCGCCCTCCATCCTGGCCGGGACGGGAGGGGACCTGCGCAGCGTCGATCCCATGGGGGATGCCGCTCTCCGCCTCCGTTTCCCCGGGCTGGCGCGCGTGCCCGAGATCACCGCCGGCGTCGGCCAGGGCTTCTCGGTGGAGCGCGCGCTCGGCCTCCGCCCGGACCTCGTCGTGCTCAGCGCCTGGCAGAACGCGTCGGAGGAGACGCGGCGCAACGTGCAGGTCCTGGCCGCCGCAGGGGTGCCGGTGATCTTCATCGACACCTTCATCAACCCGCTGGCCAACACGCTCCCCACCTTGCGCCTCCTGGGCGAGGCCCTCGGGCGCGAGGAGGCGGCCGGGGCCTATATCCGCTTCTACGAGGAGCGGCTGGCCCTCATCCGCGCGCGCGTGGCCGCCGCACCGCCCGGGCCGGGGGTGCTGATGCAGGCCTTTCCCGTGCGCTGGCCCTGCTGCTGGGTGGAGGGACCGGGGCGCAGCACGGGCGAGCTGCTCAACCTGCTCGGCGCCCGCAACGTCGCGCGCGATGCCCTGCCCGGCCCGGGCGGTGGGCAGGTCGGGATGGAGCAGGTCCTGCTGATGCAGCCCGAGGTCTATATCGGCACCGGCCTGTACCGTCCCGGGGAGAGGCTGGGCATCGCCCTCGGCACCGGCGCCCCGGCCGAGGAGGCGCGCCGGAGCCTCGCCGAGGCGCTGAAGGCCCCCGAGCTGGCCTACCTGCCCGCCGTGCGGTCCGGCCGGGCGCACGGGCTGTGGAACCCGTTCAACGGCGCGGCCATCAACATCGTCGCGCTGGAGGCCATGGCGCGCTGGGTCCGGCCGGAGCTCTTCCCGGAGCTCGACCCCGCCGCAACGCTGGACGAGATCAACCGGCGCTTCTCCGCCCTCCCTTTCGAGGGCACCTACTGGGTGAGCGCCGACCCCTCGCGCGACCGTCCGGGCGGCTAGGGCCGGATCACGCCGAGGCCCCGCGAGAGCGGGGCCGATCCGCAAGGGCATACCCGGGTGCGGATAGGCGGAGGTGCAACATGCCTGTAATAAAACTGTCGTGCAGTTGTTCCGGGAGGGAATGCGTCACATGCTGTTCCGCGTCGTCCAGGCCGCCGCCTTCGCGGCGGTGCTCCTTGCCCTTCCCGCAGAGTCGCGCGCGCAGGGCTCGCTGAACCTCTACTGCTCCGTGCAGGTCGAGTGGTGCCAGGCGGCCGCGAATGCGTTCCAGCGGGAGACGGGAATCCGCGTTTCCGTCTCGCAGAAGGGCTCGGGCGAGGTGCTCGCGCAGATCCGTGCCGAGGCGCAGAACCCCCGCGGCGACCTCTGGTTCGGCGGTACGGGCGACCCGCATCTGCAGGCGGCGGAGGAGAACCTCTCGGCCGAGTACCGGCCGGCTGTGCTCGACGAGCTGCATGACTGGGCGCAGAAGCAGGCGCGGGACAGCCGCTACCGCACCGTGGGCATCTATGCCGGCGCGCTGGGCTTCGGCTTCAACACGGAGCTGCTGGCCCGCCGCGGCATCGCGCCGCCCGCCTGCTGGCGGGACCTGCTGGAGCCGCGCTTCCGCAACGAGATCCAGATGGCCAACCCGCAATCCTCCGGCACGGCCTATGTGATGATCGCGACCATCGTGCAGATCATGGGCGAGGAGCCGGCCTTCGACTACCTCAAGGCGCTGCACCGCAACATCAACGCCTATCCCCGCCAGGGAACGGGACCGATCAAGTCGGTCGCGCGCGGCGAGACGGGCGTGTCCATCTCCTTCGTGCACGACGCGGTGACCGAGCGGCTCGGCGGCTTCCCCGTGGGCAGCGCCGTTCCCTGCGAGGGCTCGGGCTACGAGGTGGGCTCCATGTCGATCATCCGCGGCGCGCGGAACCTGCGGAACGCGCAGCGCTTCTACGACTGGGCGCTGACGCCCGCGGCGCAGGGGCTGGGGGCCGAGGCGAAGCAGTTCCAGACGCCGTCGAACCGCGCCACGCCGCTGCCGCCCGAGGCGCCGCAGATGTCGCAGATCCGCCTCATCGACTACGACTTCGCGAAGTACGGCGCCTCGGCGGAGCGGCGCCGGCTGATCGAGCGGTGGGACCGCGAGGTGAACACGCTGCCGCGCTGACCCCGCCATGCGCGCCGCCGGCTTCTGGAGCAGCCTGGCCGCCCTCGCGGCGGCGCTGCTTCTTCCCTGGTACCTGACGCAGGACGGGATCGCCGCAGCGCCGCTCGCCGGCCTGTCCTGGCTGTCCGACCCCGACTTCGCCCCGGCCGCGGGGCAGGTGCTGGCGCAGGGGCGCTGGTGGCTGCTGCCGGCGCTGCTGGCGCCCGCCCTGGGCCTGGTGGCGGCGCTGCTGCCCCTGCCGCGCGCGGCGCGGGCCGGGCTGTTCCTGCTCGCCGGCGGGGCGGGGCTGCTGCTGCTCCTGGCGCAGGGCTACGCGATCGGCGTGCAGGGATGGTCGGCGCCCTGGATGGAAGGACTGTTCGGCCCGATGGAGGACCGGCAGTTCGGCATCGGCTGGGGCGGGGCTGTGGTGCCCGCCGCGCTGGCGGTGCTGCTGGCGGCCGGGCTGGCCGGGCGCGGCGCCTTCCGTGGAGACGCCTTCACCGCGGCGGTAGCGGTGGTGGTCGCGGGCTCGATCGGGTTGTTCACGGCGCTGCCGCTGGCCCTGCTGCTGGTGGACGCGTTCCGCGACGCCTCCGGCGCGCTGGCGGGCGGCGCGGTGATCGGGCGGCTCGCGGATGCCCGGCTCTGGAGCCTCGGCTGCCTCGCGGGCGCGCCGCGCTGCGGGGTGGTGTGGAACACGCTGCTGCTGGGCGTGCTGGTGGGGGCGGGGACGACGGCGCTCGGCCTCGCCTTCGCGCTGCTGGTGGTGCGCGGGCGGCTGCGGCTGGCGCGCCCGCTGCGCTGGCTGACGGTGCTGCCCATCGTCACGCCGCCCTTCATCCTCGGCCTCGGGCTGATCCTCATTTTCGGGCGGTCCGGCCTCGTCTCCCTCGCCGCTTCCTCGCTCTTCGGGCTGGAGCTGGGGCGCTGGATCTACGGCCTGCCGGGCGTGCTGCTGGCACAGCTCTTCGCCTTCACGCCGATCGCCTTCCTCGTGCTCATCGGGGTGGTGGAGGGGCTGTCGCCGACGCTGGAGGAGGCCTCCTCCACCCTGCGCGCCGGGCCGGGCGAGACCTTCCGCCGGGTGACGCTGCCCCTGCTGGCACCCGGCATCGCGAACGCCTTCCTTCTCGGCTTCGTGGAGAGCATGGCGGATTTCGGCAACCCGATCGTGCTCGGCGGGCAGTTCGGCGTGCTGGCGACCGAGATCTTCTTCGCCGTGGTGGGTGCGCAGGCCGATGCGGGGCGGGCGGCCACCCTCTCCCTCGTGCTGCTGGTCCTCGCGCTCGGCGTCTTCGGCCTTCAGCGCCGGCTGACGGGGCGGAAGTCCTACGTCTCCATCGGCGGCAAGGGGGATGGCGGGCTGGCGCCGCCGCTCCCGGCGGGCGTGCGGCGGCTCTGCCTCGCCGTGGCGCTGCCCTGGGCGGTGCTGACGCTGGCGCTCTACGTGCTCGCCATTTCGGGCGGCTTCGTGGAGGTCTGGGGGCGCGACTACACGCCCACGCTGCGCCACATGATCAAGGCCTTCGAGATCAGCGGCGGGCAGCTCACGGGGCTGGCCTGGAACAGCGTGATCACCACCGTGACCCTCGCGGCCATCTCGGCGCCGGTCACGGCGGCGCTGGGAATCGTGTCGGCCTGGCTCTTCTCCCGCGCGCGCTTCGCCGGGCGCGGGGTGCTGGAATTCGCCACCATGCTCTCCTTCGCCGTGCCGGGCACGGTGATCGGGGTGGCCTATCTCCGCGCCTTCAACCTGCCGCCCCTGGAGCTGGCGGGGACGGGCGCGATCATCGTGGCCTGCTTCGTGTTCCGGAACCTGCCGGTGGGGCTGCGCTCCGGCATGGCGGCCATGGCGCAGATCGACCCCTCGCTGGACGAGGCCTCGCACACGCTCGGCGGGGGCGGGGGCGATGCGTTCCGCCGCATCGTGCTGCCGCTGCTGCGGCCGGCCATCGTGGCGGGGCTGGTCTATGCCTTCGTGCGAGCCATGACGACCATCTCCGCCGTCATCTTCCTCGTGACCGCCGATACGGAGCTGGCGACGGTGTTCATCGTGAACCGCGTCATCAACGGCGATTATGGGCTGGCCATCGCGGTCGCGGTGGTGCTGATCGCGCTGATGGTCCTGATGCTCGGGCTGGCGCAGCTGCTGGTCGGGCGGCGGCGGATCGGCCGCCGCGCCGCCGTGGCGCCGGCCGCGATCGGAAGAGGGGGAGCGGTGGCATGAGCCGCGCGGCGGAGGTGCGCTTCGAGCGCGTGTGGAAATGCTTCGGCGCGGGCGCCGTGGCGGTGCGGGACGTGTCCTTCACCGTGCCGGCGGGAACGCTGTGCACGCTGCTCGGTCCCTCCGGCTGCGGCAAGACGACAACGCTGCGCATGATCGCCGGGCTCGAATACCCGAGCGAGGGGCGCGTGCTGATCGGCGGGCGCGACGTCTCGGGCCTGCCGCCTGCCGAGCGCGACGTCTCCATGGTGTTCCAGTCCTACGCGCTTTTCCCGCACATGACGGTGCTGGAGAACGTGCTCTACGGCCTGACCGTCTCCCGCAGGCCGAGGCGCGAGGCCGAGGCCGCGGCGCGCGCGGCGCTGGAGGGCGTCGGGCTCGCGGGCTTCGAGGCGAGGCTTCCTTCCGAGTTGTCGGGCGGCCAGCAGCAGCGCGTGGCGGTGGCCCGCGCGCTGGTGCTGGAGCCCTCCGTGCTCCTGTTCGACGAGCCCCTCTCGAACCTCGACGCCCGGCTGCGGCGCAGGATGCGGGAGGAGATCCGCGACTTGCAGCAGCGGCTCGGCCTCACGGTGGTCTATGTCACCCATGACCAGGCGGAGGCGCTGGCGATCTCGGACAAGGTGATCGTCATGAACCGCGCCGTGATCGCGCAGGAAGGCTCCCCGCGGGAGCTGTACGACGCGCCGGTGAGCGAGTTCGTCGCGGGCTTCGTGGGCGAGGCGAATCTCCTCCCCGCCACGCTGCGCGGGCTGGACGAGCAGCGGGCGGAGGTTCTGCTGGGCGAGGCCCGCGTGGTGCTGCCGCGGCGCGGGCTGGCGGACGGGGCGGTGAGGCTGGCCCTGCGGCCCGAGGCGATCGCGCTGGTGCCGGCCGGGGAGCCGGGCGCGATGCTGCGCGGCACCGTTTCCAAGGCCGCCTACCTCGGCGGCGTCTTCGAGTACACCGTGGACACCTCCGCCGGCGAGCTGTTCGTGGTCGCACCGTCGGCCGGGGTCGCCCACCGGGCTGGGGACCAAGTTGGGCTGCGGTTCGGCACCCATGGCACCACCCTGCTGCCCGGCGACGGCGCGCTGGCCTGAACGAGCGGAGGGCGGCGGGGATCAGGCCTTCCCGGCCCTGGGCCTGCCCCCGCCGCCCCTTCGCTGTTCACGCCTGGTTAGGCAGGGGCTTGAGCAGCTTGCCCGGGTTCATGATGCCCAAGGGGTCGAGGGCGTTCTTCACCGCCCACATAAGGGCCAGCGCCTCGCCGTGCTCCTCGGCGGCGAGGTCGAGCTTGTGCATGCCGATGCCGTGCTCGCCCGAGCAGGTGCCGCCCATGCGGATGGCGCGCTCCCCCGTGCGGCGCGCGAGGCCATCGGCGCGCGCGCGCTGCTCCGGGTCGGTCGGGTCGAAGATGATGCCGAGATGGAAGTTCCCGTCCCCGACATGCCCGACGAGTGGCGCGAGCAGCCCGGTGGCGGCCACGTCCGCCTCCGTCTCCAGGATGCACTCCGCCAGCGCCGAGACCGGCACGCAGGCATCCGTGCCCATGACACTCTTGCCCGGGAGGTAGTGCAGGGTGGCGTAGTAGTTGTCGTGCCGCGCCTTCCAGAGGCGGGAGCGCTCCTCCGGCCGGTTGGCCCAGAGAAAGCCGCTGCCACCCATCTCCTCGCAGACCGCCCCCACCGCCTCGACCTGCTCGGCCACCGCGGCGGGGCCGCCCTGGAACTCGAGGAAGAGCGTAGGTAGCTCCGCCATCTCGTCCAGCTTCGAGTAGCGGATGCACATGCGCATCTGCAGCGCGTTGACAAACTCGATGCGCGCGACGGGAATGCCGGCCTGCAGCACGGCGACGGTGGCGCCGAGCGCCGCCCGGATGTCGGGGAACTGGCACACGGCCGCCGAGACGGCCTCGGGCAGGCCCTGCAGGCGGAGCTGCACCTCGGTGATGAGGCCGAGCGTTCCTTCCGAGCCGACATAGAGGCGCGTGAGGTCCAGCCCCGTGGAGGATTTCCGCGCGCGCGACCCCGTGCGGACGATGCGGCCGTCCGGCGTCACCACCGTCAGGCCGAGCACGTTCTCGCGCATCGTGCCGTAGCGCACGGCGGCGGTGCCGGAGGCGCGGGTGGCCGCCATGCCGCCGATGGAGGCGTCCGCGCCCGGGTCGATCGGGAAGAACATCCCGTGGGAGCGCAGCTCGGCATTCAGCCGCCGCCGCGTCACGCCCGCCTGCACGCGGCAGTCCAGCGCCTCCGGCGAGACCCCCAGCACGCGGTCCATGCGGGTGAGGTCGACGCAGAGCCCCCCGCGCAGCGCGGTGACATGCCCCTCCAGCGAGGTGCCCGTGCCGAAGGGGACGATCGGCACGCGCTGCGCGTGGCAGAGGCGGGCGATGGCGGCCACCTCCTCGTTGCTCCCGGGGAAGGCGACGGCGTCGGGCGGGAAGAGGTCCGGCACGCCCTCTCCGCGCCCGTGCTGTTCCCGCACGGCCTGGCCGGTGGAGAGGCGCTCGCCCAGCAGGTCGCGCAGCGCGGGGAGGATCGGCTCGATGGTGCCCAGGGCGGGCGGCAGCGCGTCAGGCATGCTGCGCCGCCTCCATCAATCCCCCGGACACGCGGCGACCGGCGCTGCGGAGGCTGGGGCGGCACGTGATGGCCCTGGCCGGGAAGGGCCGGCTATCGCTGCCGGGTTGATGGCGCATGAGCGTTTCCCCGTTCGATGTTGCTTGCGGGTGCGCGGGCGTGGAGCCGCCTCCCCAGCCTGAATAGCACCACCACGCCCGCTGACACTGCTCCCCCGGACATCACGGCGACCTCGGTGAGCGCGGGATCTCGCATGGACGGCGGGCGAGGTGGCGGGAAAGCCCTTCCGCCCGCTCCCTGCCGGCCGTGCGGTGATGGTTGCATCGGGCCGCCGGTTCGGGCACCACTGGCCCACCCGCTGATCCCGCGCGGGAGAGAGGGGCTGCCCTGGCCGCCCCCGCCGAAGGCGCAACCGGCCCCCGGAAACGCTCAGGCAGAAGGACCGCGCGGAGAAGGGGCCTCTGGAAAGCCCGTGTTCCGGCCGATCCGTCGGTGGGAGCATGGCACCGACGGAGTAAGGACGGCCCCGGCCATCCGAATCTCTCAGGTCACGGGACAGAGGGGGGCCACGACCTGAACCGGCCGCCGTCGCGGCCCTGGGGGATGCGTGGCCGATACCGAGACGCTTCTTGAAACGCCGCTGGCCGGGCTGCACCGCGAGCTGGGCGGGCGCATGGTGGGCTTCGCGGGCTATGCGATGCCGGTCCAGTACCCCGCCGGCATCATGGCCGAGCACCTGGCCTGCCGCAGCGGCGCCGCCCTCTTCGACGTCTCGCATATGGGCCAGGCGGAGCTGCGCGGGGACGGCGCCGCGGCCGCGCTGGAGCGCGTGACCCCCGCCGAGGTCCAGGCCCTCCGCCCGGGCCGCCAGCGCTACGCCCTGCTGCTGAACGAGGCCGGCGGCATCATCGACGACTTCATGGTCGCCAATCTCGGCGACCGGCTGTTCCTCGTGCTCAACGCCTCCCGCAAGGCGGTGGACGTGGAGGCGATCGGCGCCGCCCTGCCTCCCGGCGTCACCATCGTGCCCCGGCCGGACCGCGCTCTGCTGGCCCTGCAGGGGCCCGGGGCGGAGGCGATCCTCGCCCCGCTCGCCGAGGGGAGTGTCGCCGCCATGCCCTTCATGGGCGTGCTGGAGAGCCCCGTGGCGGGAGTTCCCGCGCTGATCACCCGCTCCGGCTACACCGGGGAGGACGGCTTCGAGATCGGTGTCCCCGCCGAGGGCGCCGAAGCCGTGGCCCGCGCCCTGCTGGCCCGCGGCGCCGCCCCTGCCGGGCTGGGCGCGCGGGACAGCCTGCGGCTGGAGGCCGGGCTCCCCCTCTACGGCCAGGACATCGACGAGACGACCTCCCCGGTCGAGGCCGCGCTCACCTTCAGCCTGGGCAAGCGCCGCCGGATCGCCTGGGACTTCCCCGGCGCCGAGCGCGTGCGGGAGGAACTGGACAACGGCCCCAAGCGGCTCCGCGTCGGCATCCTGCCGGATGGCCGCCAGCCCGCCCGGGCGCATACGGAGATCGCCATCGCCGGCCTGCCCGTGGGCGAGGTGACCTCGGGCGGCTTCGGCCCCTCCCTCGGGGCGCCGGTCGCCATGGGCCTCGTCGCCCGCGCCCATGCGGCGGATGGCACGGCTCTCCAACTGATGGTGCGCGGCCGGGCCATCCCCGCCCGCACCGCCCCCACCCCTTTCCTTCCCCACCGCTACAAGCGCGCCGCAGGAATCATCGCAGCATGAGCCAGACCCGTTTCGCCAAGAGCCATGAATGGGTCCGACTGGACGGCGACGTGGCGACCATCGGCATCTCCGACCACGCGCAGAGCGCGTTGGGCGACGTGGTCTTCGTCGAGCTTCCCGATCCCGGCCGCGAGGTCGAGGCCGGGGAGGCGGTGGCCGTGGTGGAGAGCGTGAAGGCCGCCTCCGACGTCTACGCCCCCATCGCCGGCACCGTCGCCGCCGCCAATGCGGCGCTGGTGGACAACCCCGCCCTTGTGAACAGCGATGCCATGGGGGAGGGCTGGTTCTTCACCATCACGCCCCGGGACAAGGCGGACATCGAGGCGCTGATGGACGCCGACGCCTACGAGAAGCACGTGGAGTCCGAAGGGTGAGCGCGCTCGACCAACTCGCGGCGCTGGAGGACAGCGCCGGCTTCGCCGCCCGCCATATCGGGCCGAGCGAAGGCCAGATCGCCGACATGCTGCGCACCGTGGGCGCGGAGAGCCTGGAGGCGCTCGCCGCCCTCACCGTGCCCGCCGGCATCCGCGACAGCCACCTGGACGCGCTGCCCCCGCCGGTGGGCGAGCACGCCGCCATCGCCGAGCTGCGCGCGCTGTCCGAGAGGAACGCGCGGGTGAAGTCGCTGATCGGCTGCGGCTATCACGGCACGCACACCCCGCCGGTGATCCTGCGCAACGTGCTCGAGAATCCCGGCTGGTACACGGCCTACACGCCCTATCAGGCGGAGCTCGCCCAGGGGCGGCTGGAAGCCCTGCTGAACTTCCAGACGATGGTGGCGGACCTCACCGGCCTGCCCGTCGCCAACGCCTCCCTGCTGGATGAGGCGACGGCGGTGGCGGAGGCCATGGCGCTGGCGCTCGCCGCGCACAAGGGCAAGTCCACCGCCCTCGTCGCCGCGCCCGACCTGCACCCGCAGACCCTGGCCGTGCTCCGCACCCGCGCGGAGCCGCTGGGCATCGCGGTGCATGTCACGGACGACGCGGCCGATCTTGCCGCGCTGAAGCCCTTCGCCGTCGTCCTCTCCTATCCCGGCACCACGGGCGAGCTGCGCGACATCGCCCCCGCCATCGCCGCCGCGCACGGGGCCGGCGCGCTGGCGATCGTGGCCGCGGACATCCTGGCGCTGACCCTCCTCACCCCGCCCGGCGAGATGGGCGCGGATGTCGTGGTGGGCAGCACGCAGCGCTTCGGCGTGCCCATGGGCTATGGCGGCCCGCACGCCGCCTACATGGCGGTGAAGGACGGCCTCAAGCGCCTGATGCCCGGCCGCCTCGTCGGCGTTTCCGTCGATGCCGCCGGGCGCCCCGCCATGCGCCTCGCGCTCCAGACCCGCGAGCAGCACATCCGGCGGGAGAAGGCGACAAGCAACATCTGCACGGCGCAGGTGCTGCTGGCCGTGATGGCGAGCATGTACGCCGTCTGGCACGGGCCGGAGGGGCTTACCCGCATCGCCCGCCGCACGCATCTGCTCGCCACCCTGCTGGCCGATGCCGCGCTGCGCGCGGGCTTCACCCTCCGCCACGACCTCTTCTTCGACACGGTGGCGGTGGAGGCCGGCGAGCGCGCCGGGGCGTTGATGGAGGCCGCGCTGCGCGCCGGCTACAACCTGCGCCGCGCCGAGCCGGGCCTCGTCGTCATCGCCCTGGACGAGACGGTGACGCGGCAGGACGTGATCGCGCTCGACGCCGCGCTCTGCGAGGCGGCAGGGCATGAGCGGGTGGGGCTGGCCGAGCTCTCCGCCCCCGCGCGGATGCCCGAGGCGCTCGCGCGCCGCACGCCCTTCCTCACCGCCGCCGTCTTCCGCGCGCATCATTCCGAGCACGCGATGCTGCGCTACCTCAAGCGGCTGGAGGACCGGGACGTCGCGCTGAACCGCAGCATGATCCCGCTCGGTTCCTGCACGATGAAGCTGAACGCGACGGCGGAGATGATCCCCGTCACCTTCCCCGGCTTCTCCGACATCCACCCCTTCGCCCCCGTGAACCAGGCGCGCGGCTATATCGAGATGATCCGCCGGCTGGAGAGCTGGCTCTGCGCCTGCACCGGCTTCGCGGCGGTCTCGCTGCAGCCGAATGCGGGCAGCCAGGGGGAGTATGCCGGGCTGCTCGCCATCCGCGCCTTCCACAGGGCGCGCGGCGAGGGGCATCGCGACATCTGCCTCATCCCCTCCTCCGCCCACGGCACCAACCCGGCCTCCGCCGTGATGGCCGGGATGCGCGTGGTGGTGGTGGGCTGCGACCGCGAGGGGAATGTCGACCTCGGCGATCTCCGCGCGAAGATCGAGCAGCACGGCGGGAAGCTGTCGGCGCTGATGATCACCTATCCCAGCACGCACGGCGTGTTCGAGGAGGGGATCCGCGAGATCTGCGACGCCGTGCACGCGGCGGGCGGGCAGGTCTACATGGACGGCGCGAACATGAACGCGCAGCTCGGCCTCACCAGCCCGGCCGCGATCGGCGCCGATGTGTGCCACCTCAACCTGCACAAGACCTTCTGCATCCCGCATGGCGGCGGCGGGCCGGGCGTCGGCCCGATCGGCGTGGCCGCGCATCTCGCGCCGCACCTGCCCAACCATCCGCTGGTCGCGGAAGCGGGGCCGGAGACGGGCTTCGGCCCGGTGTCCGCCGCGCCCTTCGGCAGCGCCTCCATCCTGCCGATCTCCTACGCCTATATCCGCATGATGGGCGGCGCGGGGCTGACGCGGGCGACGCAAGTGGCGATCCTCAACGCCAACTACGTGGCCAGGCGCCTCGACGGCCACTTCCCCGTCCTCTACCGCGGCGGAAAGGGCATGGTGGCGCATGAGTGCATCCTCGATTGCCGCGGCTTCCAGCAGGGCGGCGGCGTGCTCGTGGAGGACATCGCCAAGCGTCTGCAGGACTACGGCTTCCACGCCCCCACGATGTCCTGGCCCGTCGCCGGCACGCTGATGGTGGAGCCCACGGAGAGCGAGCCGCAGGAGGAGCTGGACCGCTTCGTCGAGGCCATGATCGCCATCCGCGCCGAGATCCGCGCGGTGGAGCAGGGCAGGGCAGACAAGGCCGACAACCCGCTGAAGAACGCCCCCCACACCGCGGAGGAGGTGACGGCCGAGACCTGGTCCCACCCCTATACGCGGCAGGAGGCGGCCTTCCCGCTGCCCTGGATCGCGGCGGCGAAGTACTGGCCGCCGGTCAAGCGCGTGGACAACGTGTACGGGGACCGCAACCTCGCCTGCACCTGCGCGCCGCTGGAAGCCTACCAGGACCATCCGAAGGTGGCGGCGGAGTGAGCGGCACGCCGCCCCTGTGGGAGGTCCTCTCCTCCCGCACCGCGCTGCGCGACCGCTGGATCAACGTCACCGCCGATGCGGTGCGGGATTCCAAGGGCAACGTGCTCGATCCCTTCTATACCCTGTCCTATCCGGACTGGGTGCATGTGGTCGCGATCACGCCGGCGGACGAGCTGGTCCTCGTGCGCCAGTACCGCCACGGCGCCCAGGCCTGGACGCTGGAGCTGCCGGCGGGCGCGGTGGACGCGGCCGATGCCGACCCCGCCGTCGCCGCCGCGCGGGAGCTGCGGGAGGAGACCGGCCACACCGCGCCGGAATTCCGGTACCTCGGCTCCCTCAGCCCGAACACCGCCACGCACCGCAACCGCGCCCACACCGTGCTGGCCCTCAACGCCACCCTCACCCATCCCACCGCGCATGAGGTGGGGGAGGACATCACGGTGGAGTTGTGGCCCCTCTCGCGCGTGGTGGACGCGATGGGCCACGGGCTGCTGCCCCAGGCCATGCACACGGCCTCGCTGCTGCTGGCGCTGAAGGCGGCGGGGCGGATCAGCTTCGCGTTGAAGGAGGTGCCATGACGGATTTCCGCATCGTCCCGCTGGCGGAGCGCCACCGCGAGGACTGGAACCGGCTCTATGCCGGCTATGCCGAGTTCTACGGCGTCGCGCAGACGCCGGAGATGCGGGACCGCGTCTGGTCCTGGCTGCACGACCCCGCCCATGAGACGAACGGCCTCGTGGCCGAGGATGCGGAGGGGCGCGCGGTAGGCCTCGCCCATTACCGCGCCTTCGCCCGCCCGCTCTCGGCGACCACGGGCGGCTATCTGGACGACCTCTTCGTGGATCCCCAGATGAGGGGAAGGCGCGTGGCCGACGCGCTGATCGAGGCCCTTGCCGAGGAAGGCCGCCGTCGCGGCTGGAGCGTCATCCGTTGGATCACCGCAGAGAGCAACAGCCGCGCCCGCGCGGTCTACGACCGCGTGGCGAAGCTGACGCCCTGGCGGACCTACGACATCCCCCTCTAGCGCGCCGGGCGCTGCTCGCGGCGCCCGCCCTGCTGCCCTTCCTCGCCGCCCCGGGCTGTGCCGCTGCCCCCTCGGCCACCACCAGGCCGATGGAGGCCCGCATCACCGAATCCCGCCTCACGCTGCGCGATCCCGCCCGCGCCCGCGACATCCCCGTGCTGATCCGCGAGCCCGCCGGCACGGGTCCGGCGCCGGCCGTCATCGTCTCCCACGGCCTCGGCGGCTCGCGCGAGGGGCTGGCCTATCTCGGCCGCGCCCTGGCGGGGGCCGGCTACCTCGCGATCCATCTCCAGCACATCGGCTCCGACGACAGCCTCTGGCGCGGCGGCGGGGACCGGATGGTGGGGCTGGCCGCGGGGGCGCTGAACGTGCAGGCCGCGCTGGACCGGCTGCTGGACGTGAAGTTCGCCCTGGGCAACCTCCCCTCCCGCACCGATCCCGCGCGGCTGGCCATCGCCGGCCACTCCTTCGGCGCCTGGACGGTGCAGCACATGCTGGGCGAGCGCCTGCCGGGCGGGGACCGCGGCCTCGGCCTGCCCGATCCCCGGCTGAAGGCGGGGGTCGCCCTCTCGCCCATCCCGGCGATCGGCCTGCCGCCGCGCCTGGCCTATGGCGGCTATGCCGTGCCCATCCTCCACGTCACCGGCACGGAGGATCACGGCTTCATCGAGGGCATCCGCGCCCCCGCCCGCCGCGTGCCCTTCGAGCAGTCCACCAATCCCGGCGCCCTGGCCGTGCTGGAGGGCGCCATGCACGCCTCCTTCGCCGACGAGGCGGAGGCGGGGGGGCGCTACGCCGATCCCACCTACCACGCCCGCGCCGCCGCCCTCTCCGTCACCTTCCTCGACGCCGTGCTGCGGGGGGACGCCTCGGCCCGCGCCGCGCTGCGCGGGGGGGCGGAAGGGCTGGTCGGGCCGGGGGACGTGTTCGTCGAGCGGGGGCTCTGACCCCTTCCACCCGCCCCTTTCCCCGGCGATCCTCGCGGGAGGAGGAACGCCCATGCCCCGCTACGACCTGGAAGGCCGCGCCGCGCTCGTCACCGGCGCGGCGTCCGGCATCGGCCTCGCCACCGCGCGGGAGCTGGCCTCGAATGGCTGCGCCGTCGCGCTGAACTTCCTGCCCGGCGATCCCCGCGGTGCCGAGGCCGCCGCTTCCCTGCGCGCCACCGGCGCCCGCATCGTCGAGGCCCCCGGCGCCATCGGCGGGGGAGGGGAGGCGGCGATGGTGGAGGCGGCCGTCGCGGGTCTCGGCCGGCTGGACCTGCTGGTGAACAATGCCGGCACGCCCGGCGCCACCCGCAGCATCCCAGGCCGCGCGCTGGAGGAGATTACCGACGATCTCTGGGACGCGGTGCTGGACACGAATCTCGTCGGCCTGTTCCGCACCACCCGCGCCGCCGTCCCCGCGCTGCGGGTTTCGCGCGGGGCGGTGGTGAACATCGCCTCCGTCGCCGGGCTCTCCGGGCGCGGCTCCTCCATGGCCTATGCCGCGAGCAAGGCGGGGGTGGTGGCGCTGACGAAGCACCTCGCTCGCGGACTCGGCCCGGAGGTCCGGGTGAACGCCGTGGCCCCGGGGGCGGTGGACAGCACCTGGGGGATCGAGTGGACCGAGGCGCAGCGGGCGCAGTCGATCGAGAACTGCCCCATGGGCCGCCGCTGCTTGCCCGAGGACATCGCGGAGGCCATCCTGTTCCTCGGCTGCGCGGGCGCGATGATCACGGGGCAGACGCTGGTGGTGGATGGGGGGCTGATCCTGTAGATGGCGCGCCGCCCGGCATCCCGGCCCTCCTCGCCCTCCCTGGCACGGCCCGACTTCGCACTGGAGGCCGCCCATCCCGGCCCCGTGGCGGGGGTGGACGAGGCCGGGCGAGGCCCGCTCGCCGGCCCCGTGCTGGCCGCCGCCGTGATCTTCCCCAACCCTCCGCCCGCCGGCCTCGCCGCCCTGCTGGACGACAGCAAGCGCCTGGACGCCGCCCGGCGGGACGCGGCGCATGACGCGCTGCTGCGCGCCCGGGAGGAGGGCGCGGCGCTGATCGGCATCGGCGCAGCCAGCGCCGCCGAGATCGGGCGGCTGAACATCCTGCGCGCGACGCATCTGGCCATGCTCCGCGCCGTCTCCCGCCTGCCCGTCGTGCCGTCGCTGGCCCTGGTGGACGGCAACGCGCCGCCGCGGCTCGGCTGCGCCGTGCGCTGCGTGGTGGGTGGCGACGGGCTCTCCTTCTCCATCGCCGCGGCCTCGATCATGGCGAAGGTGGTGCGGGACCGGGCCATGGCGCGGCTCGGCGCGCGCTGGCCGGATTACGGCTTCGCCCGCCATGCCGGATACCCGACGCCGGCGCATCGGGAGGCCCTGGCCCGGCTCGGCCCGACACCCCATCACCGGCGCGGATTCAGCCCCGTCGATCAAGCCGTTCTGGCCTTCCCTTGACCCGAAACTTGACCGGGCGACTCGGCCATGAGCATGGTGCGAAGGGGGCTCGGCCCGGTGCGACGCGGGGGCGCGGCGCCGCGGCCAGCGATTTGCCGGGGGATGCAGTGCGCGTAGGAACGACGGGTCTGGACCTGCCGCTGGACAGCGTGCTGCGCGGCGACTGCATCGAGAGCCTGCGCCGCCTTCCACCGGCCTCCGTCCATGCGGTCTTCGCGGACCCGCCCTACAACCTCCAGCTCAAGGGCGCGCTGCGCCGCCCCGACGACAGCCTGGTGGACGCGGTGGACGAGGAGTGGGACCGCTTCGACGACCTCGCCGCCTATGACCGCTTCACCCGGGAATGGCTCACCGAGTGCCGCCGCGTGCTGCGCCGCGACGGCACGATCTGGGTGATGGGCGCCTACCACAACATCTTCCGCCTCGGCGTCGCCCTGCAGGACCTCGGCTTCTGGATCCTGAACGACGTGGTCTGGCGCAAGTCCAACCCGATGCCGAACTTCCGCGGCCGCCGCTTCACCAACGCGCACGAGACCCTCATCTGGGCCGCGCGGGGGGAGGAGAGCCGCTACCGCTTCAACTATGCCGCCATGAAGGCGATGAACGACGACAAGCAGATGCGGAGCGACTGGCTCATCCCGCTCTGCACCGGCGGCGAGCGCCTGCGCGGGGAGGACGGGCGCAAGCTGCACCCGACGCAGAAGCCCGAGGCGCTGCTGCACCGCGTGATCCTCTCCTGCACCGCGCCGGGGGAGGTGATCCTCGATCCCTTCCTCGGCACCGGCACCACCGCCGCTGTCGCGAAGCGCCTGGGGCGCCGCTACATCGGTCTGGAGCGCGAGGACGCCTATGCGGACGCCGCCGAGGCGCGGCTGGCGGCGGTCGAGCCGCTGCCCGAGAGCATCGCCCTCGCCCTGCCGGCCAAGCGCGAGCAGCCCCGCATTCCCTTCGGCGCGCTGGTGGAGCGCGGGCTCGTGCCGCCCGGCACGAAGCTCTGGGACCGCCATCGCCGCTGGCAGGCGGAAGTCGGCGCGGACGCGACGCTGCGCTGCGGGCGGGTCGCCGGCAGCATCCACCAGGTCGGCGCCGCCGTGCAGGAGGCGCCCTCCTGCAACGGCTGGACCTTCTGGCACATCGAGCGGCGGGACGGGACGCTGCGGGTGATCGACGAGTTGCGCGCGGAGCTGGCGCCGGGCAGCTAGCCCGGGCGGGGCTCCAACCGACCTCGCCGGACCGGCGTTGCTGCTCCACCCAGTGGAGCTCCCCCCATGTCCCGCCCGCGATCTCTTCTCCCCGTTCTCTGCGCGGCCGCCGCCCTGCTCGGCGCCCTCGTCCCGGCCCCCTCATCCACCCAGACCCCGCCGCCGGGCGCCGCGCCGGGCGGCAGCCGGTCCGCCACGCTGGAAGCGGTGCGCGGCCGGCGCCTGCTGCTCTGCGGCGTGTCGGGCGAATCGCCCGGCTTCTCCCTGCCCGACAGCCAGGGGGAGATGCGGGGCCTGGACGCCGATACCTGCCGCGCGGTGGCCGCCGCCGCCCTGGGCGACGCGAAGCTCGTCCGCTTCGTCCCCCTCTCGCCCCAGGCGCGCTTCACGGCGCTGCAGTCGGGGGAGGTGGACCTGCTGGTCCGCAACACGAGCTGGACGCTCACCCGCGAGGCCTCGCTCGGGCTGAACATGGCCTGGATCAACTTCCATGACGGCACCGCCTTCGTCGTGCGCGGCGATGCCGGGGTGAGCTCGGCCAAGGGGCTGGACGGGGCCACGGTCTGCCTGCTCCAGGGCACGACGACCGAGCTGGACGTCGCCGGCTACTTCCGCGCCAACAACCTCAACTTCACCCCCGTGCTCTTCGGTGGGGTGTCGGAGGCCGCGAACGCCTTCCTCGCCGGGCGCTGCGACGCCTGGGCGAACGATGCCTCCTATCTCGGCGCCTTCCGCGCCACCCAGCCCGACAAGGGGCTGGCGATCCTGCCCGAGCGCATCAGCTCCGAGCCGGTGGGCGCCATGGTCCGCAAGGGCGACGAGCGCTGGTTCGACCTCGTGCGCTGGACCGGCTCGGCCCTGCTCGCGGCCGAGGAGGCCGGGGTGACGGGCGCGAATGCGGAGGAGAAGCGGCGGGGGGCCACCGACCCCGCCGTGCAGCGCCTGCTCGGCACCCAGGGGGAGCTCGGGGCGGCGCTGGGCGTGGACAATGCCTGGGCGTTCAACGCCATCACCCAGGTCGGCAACTACGCGGAGATCTGGGAGCGCAACTTGGCGCCGCTGGGCATCGACCGCGGCCAGAACCGCCTGGCCTCCCAGGGCGGGCTGATGTTCGCGCCGCCCCTGCGCTGAGGCGGGCACGGGAGCGGGGTGACCCGCTCCCGGCCGGGACGGGTCAGGGCCAGCCGACGCCGCCGGTCTGCCCGTAGATCTGGCCGGTGGTGTAGCTGGAGGTGGAGGCGGCCAGCTCCACATAGACAGAGGCCAGCTCAACCGGCTGGCCCGGGCGCTTCAGGGGCGTGTCGCCGCCGAAGCTCTTCAGCCCCTCCTCGGTCTGGCCGCCGCCGACCTGGAGCGGGGTCCAGAAGGGGCCGGGCGCCACGCCGTTCACGCGGATGCCCTTCTCGATCACCTGCTTAGCCAGGCCCTTCACGAAGGCCTCGTTGGCGGCCTTGGTGCAGGCGTAGTCCAGGATCTGCTGCGAGGGGCGGTCGGCGTTGATCGAGGAGGTCACGATGATGGCGCTGCCGGCGGGCAGATGCGGCAGCGCGGCCTTGGTGATCCAGAACATGGCGTAGACATTCGTCTTCATGGTCTGGTCGAGCTGCTCGGTCGTGATGTCGGCCAGCGCCGTCTGCGCGTGCTGGTAGGCGGCGTTGCTGACCAGGATGTCCAGGCCGCCGAGCTCCGCGCGCGCCTGCTCCACAAGGCGGGCGCAGAAGGCCTCGTCGCGGAGGTCGCCCGGGATCAGCACCGCCTTGCGGCCGGCATCGCGGATGTGGCGCGCCACGTCCTCGGCATCCGGCTGCTCGGCCGGGAGATAGTTGATGGCGACGTCCGCCCCCTCCCGCGCATAGGCGATGGCGGCGGCGCGACCGATGCCGGAATCGCCGCCGGTGATGAGGGCGCGGCGCCCGGCGAGGCGGCCCGAGCCCCGGTAGCTCGTCTCGCCGCAGTCCGGCACGGGCGTCATCTTCGCCTGCAGCGCCGGCCAGGGCTGGGACTGCATCTGGAAGGGAGGCTTGGGGAAGCGCTCCAGCGGGTTGGTCAGGGCCGGCGCGCTCCCGGCGGGCGCCGCGGTGCCGGCAGGCGCTCCCTGGCCGAGGGCGGGGGCGGCCATGGCGGTGGCGAGGCCACCGGCGGCCACGCCCAGGAAGATGTCGCGGCGGGAGGATGACGGATCGTCGGTCATGGCAAGGCTTCGCGTTGTGGGGGAGTACGGGCAGGAACGGCCCAGGCCTCGGATGGTTCAGCGCGCGGCAGCGCCCGCCGTCTCCGGCGCCAGCCCCGGCCATTCCCGCCGCAGCAGGGACAGCACCGCGTCCCGCGCCGGGTTCTCCGCCTCCGTCCAGGCCAGGAGCAGTTCCGCCACGGGGGGCGGGCCGAGGAGGGGGCGCAGCACCACCCCCAGCGGCAGCAGCCGCTCCGCCGCGCGCGGCACGAGGGCGAGGCCGATCCCCGCGCCCACCAGGGCGAGGATCGAGTGCGTCTGGCTGACATGCTGCACGCGCCCCGGCGCCGCCCCGGAGAGGCGGAGCACGGCTAGAACGAGGTCGTGCAGGTAGCGGCCCTCGACGGGCGGGTAGGTGATGAGGGGCTGCCCGTCCAGCACGGCGGGATCAACCGGGCCTCCGCTGGCCAGGGGGTGGTCGGATGGCAGGGCCACGAGCAGCGGCTCGCGCTCCAGCCGCGCGGCGCGCAGCCCGGGGCCGGTGGCGGGCGGGCGCAGCAGCCCGGCATCGAGCGTGCCGGCGCGCAGGGCCGCGAGCTGGTCTCCCGTCACCATCTCCCGCAGGTTCAGCTCGATGCCCGGCGCCCCCTTGCGGAGAAGGGCGACGAGGCGCGGGAGCACCGCGTAGCCGGAGGCGGCGGTGAAGCCGAGGGTGAGGCTCCCGATCTCCCCGCGCGCGACGCGCAGCGCTTCCCCCGCCGCATCCTCGGCCATGCGGAGGATGCGCCGCGCCTGCTCCAGGAAGACGCGCCCCGCGGGGGTCAGCCGCACCGCGCGGCTGCTGCGGAGGAGGAGGAGGAAGCCGAGCTCGTGCTCCAGCAGCTGGATCTGCCGGCTGAGCGGCGGCTGGGTCATGTTCAGCCGGGCGGCGGCGCGGCGGAAATGCAGATCCTCCGCCACGGCCACGAAGCAGCGGAGCTGGCCCAGTTCGAACATTGATCCAGTTTGCGTATCGAACGATCCGCATTCAAGCTTGGACAGGCATCGGTCCGGCCCGTTACGCCGGTCCGTGCCAAAGGCTCCACGAAGGGCCGCCACGCATGAGGGAAACAGACGAGATGAAGCGCCGCGACCTCCTCCGCACCGGCCTCGCCGCCACTGCCGCCCTCGCGGCGCCCGCGGTGCATGCCCAGAACTTCGACCACACCCTTCGCATCATCGTGCCCAACGCGCCCGGCGGCACGAGCGACATCCTCGCCCGCCTCATCGCGCCGGAGCTGACCCGCGCGCTCGGGCAGAACGTGGTGGTCGAGAACCGGGCGGGGGCGGGCGGCAATATCGGCGCCGACGTCGTCGCCAAGAGCCCGCCGGACGGCCACACGCTGCTGCTGATGGACGTGACGACCATCGCGACCAACCCCGCGCTCTTCCCGCGCCTGCCCTTCGACAATGCGAAGGACCTGGCGCCCGTCACCATGCTGATCTACGCGCCCTACATCCTGGGCGTGGCGAATGCCCTGCCGGTGCAGGACGCCGCCGGGCTGGCCGCCTTCGCCAAGTCCTCGCCGAGGCCGCTGAACGGCGGCAATTCGGGGGTCGGCACCGCCTCCCACCTCACCCTCATCGAACTGGCCGATGCCTGGGGGAAGGAGATGACGCACGTCCCCTACCGCGGCGGCGCGCCGGCGCTGACGGCCGTCGTCTCGGGGGAGGCTGACCTCACAATCGCCGGCGCCACCCAGGCGCAGCCCTATGCGGTGAACAACCAAATGCGGGCGGTGGCCGTGACGGGCACGCACCGCCTCTCCACCCTGCCCAACGTGCCTACCTTCCGCGAACTGGGCTGGCCGGCGGCCGATGCCGGCACCTGGCAGGGGATCATGGTGCAGGGCAACACGCCGCGCCCGCTGGTAGAGCGCCTGCACCGGGAGCTCCGGGCGATCGTTGCCCTCCCGCCCATCGCGGCGCGGCTGGCCGATCTGGGCGCGGAGCCCCGCACGGAGGGGCCGGACGCCTTCCGCCAGTGGCTGACGGCCCAGACCGAGACCTACACGCGGCTGATCCGCGCCAACAACGTGCGGCTGGACTAGCGCCACCCCTCGGGCGGGGCGCCCTCACGGCGCCCCTGGCCCGATGCCTCCTGCCCGGCGGCTCCCGCGCGGGGCCGTCACCCTCGCCACCGGAACCCCCCGCGCCTCGCCGGCCCGCCGCCCGCGATGCGCGGCCTCCTGCCCGGGATCCTCCGCATGACCGCCCCCGCGATCCGCCGCCCTCACGACCAGCTCTCCCGCCTCGCCGCCGCGCTCTTCTCCGCCGCTGGAATGGAGGTCGAGAAGGCCGAGGCGGTGGGGCGGCTGCTCGTGCTGACGGACATGATGGGGCGCAGCACCCATGGCCTCGCCCAACTCGGCGCCTACCTCGACCAGCTCGAGCGCGGGCTGATGGAGGGAGGGGGCGAGCCGGAGACCCTGCGCGACACCGGCGGCACGGTGGTCTGGGACGGCGGCTACCGCCCCGGCCTCTGGCTCATGGAGCGCGCCCTGGCGCTGGGCTTCGAGCGCCTGCCCGGGCACGGCACCTTCACCCTGGCCATGCGGAAGAGTCACCATATCGGCTGCCTCGCCGCCATCGCGAAGGCCGCGACGGACCGGGGCTACCTGGCGATCATCGCCTCGTCCGGGCCGCATACGAAGATCGTGGCCCCCTTCGGCGGGAAGGAGGGGCTGTTCAGCCCCAATCCCTTCGCCATCGGCTTCCCCACGAGCGAGAGCCCGGTACTGGTGGACATCTCATCCTCCATCACCTCCCTCTCCCAGACGCGGGAGCGGGCGGCGGCGGGGAGGATGTTCGAGAACCCCTGGGTGCTGGACAGCGAGGGACGGCCGAGCCGCGATCCCTCGGTGGTGGAGGGCGGGGAGGGGCGCGGCAGCCTCATGCTGCTCGGCGGCACCGATGCCGGGCACAAGGGCTTCGGCCTCGCCCTGATGGTGGAGGCGCTGACGGGCGGGCTGGCCGGGCATGGCCGGCGGGAGGGGTCGACGCGCTGGGGCGCCAACGTGTTCCTCCAGCTCATCGATCCCGGGGCCTTCGCGGGGCGGGAGGCCTTCCTCGGCCAGATGGACTTCCTGGCGGATGCCGTCCGCGCCAGCCCGCCCATCGATCCCGGTGCCCCCGTCCGCCTCCCCGGCGACCGGGCGGCGCGGCTGATCGCGGAGGCGGAGGCGGAGGGGGTGCCAGTGCCGGCCCCGCTGGCCCAGGCGCTGCGCGGCCATGCCGCGCGGCTGGGGGTGGAGGCGGGGGTGCTGGATTAGGAACCCCGCCCGCCGGAAGCGGCGGGCGGGGCAGCGCCGGTCAGCTGAAGGCGTAGTCGCTGCTGCTGATCGAGTTGATGCCCTTCAGCGTGAAGTGGTCCACCGATCCGTCGGACGAGACGATGGTGAACTCGTTGCCGATATTCGTCATCTTTGCGCCGTTGCCGAAGCCCTTGAAGGAGAGCTTGTCGGCATCGCCGCCCCAGGCCTGAGGGCGGAAGTCGGTGATGGTGTCATGGCCCATCCCCTTAGTGATGACGAAGGTGTCCCTGCCCCCGCCGCCCGTGAGCAGGTCGTTGCCGCCGCGCCCGTCGATGATGTTGGCGCTGCCGTTGCCGATGATGATGTTGGACAGCCCGTTGCCCGTTGCCGTCGTCCAGCTCGTGCCGGTGATCGTCAGGTTCTCGACGTTGTCGGGCAGGGTGAACCGGTCGAGCCAGGTCGTGATCGTGTCCACGCCCTCGCCCGCCTTCTCATAGGCCTGGTCGCCGAGATTGAGGTCGAGATAGGTGTCGTCACCCCTGCCGCCGGCCATCCAGTCATTGCCGCTGCCCGAGGAGAAGGCGTTGTTGCCGTCCGTGCCGGTGAGGGCGTCGTTGCCCGAGCCGCCCCAGACGGTGTTGCCCGGCGCCGCGCTCGTCTTCGTGTCGCCCGTGGTCACGGTGACCGGGGTTGGCGCGGAGGGAGCGGTTGTGGTGCCGCCGGAGGAGACACCGTTCAGGGGCGTGCTGAAGGCCGCCTTGAAGGCCGCGCTCGCATTCGGCATCGAATTCGTCGTGGACAGGCCCGTGACCTTGTCCATCGTGACGTCCCAGTAGCTCTCCAGCGCCACGTTGTGGGTCTGGAACCACTCCTTGACCTTCTGGATATAGGGCCCGGCGTTGTCGGAGTTGATGCCCCACTCGGAGTAGGAGGTGGGCTTGCCGTGCTGCGCGGCGAAGTCCTCCAGCCACTGCAGGCCGTAACGCGCGTTCTTGAGGCCGTTGAAGGCGTTGTTCGGATCCCAGCCCTGGTACTCGGGCGTCCAGTAGAAATCCATGCCGATCACGTCGACATGGGAATCGCCGGGATAGATGGTGGCGGGGTTAATCCCGGTATCGGCGTAGTTGATGTTCCACTCGATCTTGAAGCGGCTGGAGATGTTGTGGAACGTGTCCGCGAAGTGGCGGAACGCGCCGATGAACTCCTGCTCGTGGCCGACGGCGGTCCACTTGAACCACTCGCCATTCGCTTCCCAGCCCGTGCGGACATGGATGGGGTCGTTGTCCCCGGCGCGGGAGGCGAGGAGGGTCTTGGCCACGGTCGCGTAGTAGGAATCGTAGGCGCCCCTGGCGGCCTGGGCGAGGCTGGCGCTGCCATCCGTGACCATGATCGGCACGGACCAGTGCACGCGCTCGTTGATCCCCTTCCAGAGCGTGTTGGTCATCCAGTTCGCGCTGTTGGTGAAGTCCGACCAGTTCGCCATGCCGACGACGCCGTGCACGGTCTCGATCTCGGAGCCGAGCCAGTTCTCGAACTGCTGCAGCGCGGTGGGGGAGTTGCCGACATAGACGCCACGGAGAGTCATTCAGGAGTTCCTCACGAAATCGCGAGCAAGGCCTAAGTCGTCCGGAACGGGGCGGTCAACATTTCTTGATTTCACCTAAACGTGATTTGACGACGTTTTCTTACGTGTCGCGTTCGTTTGGGCCGATCACAGATTTCGACTGTAAGAGCCCGGTTTCTCTCCAAAACGATACGTTTCTCGCGCAGGTCCGGAAGTCGGGCCGATCAGCTCGGCAATCATGCACGTAATACGTGTAATCGAAGTCGTTCTGTTTCGCTCCACGATGCATCGTCGGGTGGAATGGAATGCTCTGGGGACAGGCGTTTTATAAAAGAGATTGGCGATCCGGCAGGCCCCCGGGGGGCAGTGGCGACGAATCCACCCCCTCTTCGAGGAGCACTCGGCGGCGCCGTGGGCATGCCAGGAGGGTTTGCGCCGGAAAGCACGCGGCCGCTCCGCTGGCGCCTCGTTGCCCGCTGGAACCGGGGTGGGCGAGAGGGCCCGGAAACGAGAACCGCCCGCCCCGGTGTCCCGGGGCGGGCGGCAGGAAGCCCGGCAATGCGGCGGGGGTCAGCCCCGGCGGAGCGCCCGCAGGGTGGCGAAGGCCAGCGCCGTCTTCACCGCCGTGCCCGGCAGGAAGAGAAGGAAGCCGGCGATCCAGGCCTTCTCCAGCCCCACGAAGGTGGAGAGCCAGAGCACGCCCGGGATGAAGACCGCGAGATGGGCGATGGTCAGCACGGCTGCCTGCCGCGCCGCGCCGCGCCCGGCCAGGCCCGCGATGCCGGCCGAGGCGAGGAAGCCGAGAAGGAAGCCCGCCGTCGGACCCATCAGGACGGCCGGGCCGCCCGTGCCATGGGCGAAGACGGGCAGGCCCGCCGCGCCCTCGGCGAGGTAGAGCATCACGGCCGCCACGCCCATGCGCGGCCCGCCCAGCGCGCCCAGCAGCAGCACGGCAAGGGTCTGGAGCGTGGCGGGCACGGGCCACATGGGCAGGCTCACCTGCGCCGAGGCCGCCAGCACGGCCGAGCCCATCAGCGCCATCGACCAGAAGCGGAGCGCCGGCCGCGCGGCGAGCGACCGAGAGCCGAGAGATTGGGGGGCGTTCATGCCTGGATTCCCTTCCTGCGGGCGCCTCGCGCCCCGGTGCCACCGCTTGCCACGCCGCCCGCGCCCTCGGCAAGCGGCGGCTCGGCCAGGGGAAGCAGGCGGCGCATGGCGGTGGGGAGGGCGGCGCGGGCGGCCTCCGGCTCCATCCATGCCATGCCGGGCGGAGCGGGGCTTTCCGGCACGGCGGCCTCGGCCAGGCGCATGTCGAGGTCCATATGGGTGAAGCCGTGCCGGGCCGTGCCCGGACGGAGCCGCCACCCGGCGCCAAGCAGGGGGGCGCCGGGCAGGGGAGCGTGGGGCAGGGCCTCCTCCAGCGACCAGGGCGCCCCCTCCCGCCAGGGCGTTCCCGGTATCTCCAGCATCCCGCCGAGCAGCCCTTCCGGCGGGCGGTGCCGCAGCAGCAGCCGCCCGGCGGGATCGCGGGCGAGGAAGTGCAGCCCGTGCCGCTCCCCGCGCGCCGCCTTGGGCGCCTTCACGGGCAGCGTCTCCTGGATGCCCAGCCGCTGGGCGGCGCAGTCCCCGCGCCAGGGGCAGAGGGCGCAGGCCGGCCGGCGCGGGGTGCAGATCGTGGCGCCGAGGTCGAACAGCGCCTGCACGAAGTCGCCGGGGCGGGCGCGCGCCTCCTTCTGCTCCATGAAGCGCGCGGCGGCGGGGGCGATGAGGCGGCGGGCGCCGGGCAGCGGCTCGCGGATGGCCAGAAGGCGCGAGACCACCCGCTCCACATTGCCGTCCACGGGCACGGTGGGGCGGTCGAAGGCGATGGCGGCCACGGCGGCGGCGGTATAGGCGCCGATGCCCGGCAGCTCCCGCAACCCCGCCTCCGTGTCGGGGAAGCCGCCGCGCGCCACGACCGCCCTCGCCGCCGCGTGGAGGTTCCGGGCGCGGGCGTAGTAGCCGAGCCCCGCCCATTCCGCCGCCACCTCCTCCCAGGGCGCCCCGGCCAGGGCGCGCACATCCGGGAAGCGGGCGAGGAAGCGGGCGTAGCGCGGGCCGACGGTCGCGACCGTCGTCTGCTGGAGCATCACTTCCGAGAGCCAGATGCGGTATGGATCGCGCTCGCCGCGCGCCTCGCCCGGTGGCGCGTAGACGCGCCAGGGCAGCGTGCGGCGGTGGCGGTCGTACCAGCCCAGGAGCGGGCCGGCGGGCGGAGGATCGGGGATGGCGTCGGGCAAAGCGCGGGCAGGGGAGGGCGGGACGGGCGGCGAGTCCAGCCCCCCGGGGCGTATCACGCCCCCGGGGCGTAGCGCGCGCCCGGAGCGTAGCCCTCCCCCGGAGCGTAGCGTGCCACCTGGGCATGACGCGTCCCTGGGGCAGCAGGGCTCCCCGGCGCGCGCCGCCTCGCCGCGTCGCCGTCAGCCCGCTGCCCATAATAAGGAAGCGGAGGCACCCGCCGCCCCGCCCGCCATGATCGACCCCCGCCGCCCCGATCTCGGCCTGCGCCCGCTCGGCGGCTTCATCCCGCGCCTCACCCGCCCCGCCTTCAAGAAGCGCAGCCCCGCCGGTGCGCTGCTGATGGCGGACTGGGCGGGGATCGTCGGACCGGCCATCGCGGCGGTGACGGTGCCCAAGCGGCTGACGGGCGGCACGCTGACTATCGGCTGCTCCGGCCCCGTCGCGATGGAGTTGCAGCACCTCGCGCCCCAACTCATCGGTCGCGTGAACGCGGCGCTGGGCTCGGTCACGGTGGAGAGCCTGCGCTTCGTGCAACAGGCGCCCTCGGCCGCGGCGGCCCCCCGCGCTCGCCCGGCGGCGCCCCTGCCGGATACAGTTCGTGGCGCGCTGGACACGGTTGGCAACCCCGAGTTGCGGGATGCCCTGGCAAGATTGGCGCGCGGCGTCTATCGAGCCCGCTAGAATGCAGCCCCCACCAGGACGGAACCGCGGACCGATGACCACCCCCCGCCGCAGCCTTCTCCTCGCCGCGCCCGCGGCCGCGCTGATGCCCGCCGCCCTGCGCGCCCAGGGGACGGACCCCCGCCTGGGCGAGCGCTCCGCCGGCCGGCCGGACGCGCCGGTGACGGTGATCGAGTACTTCTCGCTCACCTGCTCCCACTGCGCCGCCTTCCACAACGGCACCTGGCCCGAGGTGAAGTCGAAGCTGGTGGAGACGGGCAAGGTCCGGATGGTCTGGCGCGACTTCCCGCTGGACCAGGTGGCGCTCGCCGCCGCCGTCGTCGCCCGCGCCCTGCCGGCGGAGCGCTACGAGGGCTTCATCAGCGCCCTCTTCACCTCGCAGGACCGCTGGGCCTTCTCGCGCGGCGCCGACCATGTCGCAGAGATCGCCAAGGTCGCGGCGCTGGCCGGGATGAGCCGCGCCCAGGTGGACGCCGCCCTGGCCGACCAGACGCTGCAGCGCGGGATCCTCGAGATCCGCATGAAGGGGCAGCAGGAGCACAACGTCGCCTCCACCCCCACCTTCGTCTTCAACGGCCGTCCCCAGGCGGGCGCGGTGAGCTACGAGCGCTTCGCCGAGCTGGCGGGCGTCTCCGGCGGCTGATTCCCGGAAGCCGATGGACACCAACCCCGCCACCCTGCCCGGGGCCGAGCCCCTGGAGAGCCACGAGGAAGGCGCAGAGCTTGCGCCCTCGGGCGCAGCGATTGCGCCCGGGGATCGGGCGCGCGCCGACGCCTCCCTCGCGGATGCGGGGGAGGGGGACGCCGGGGATGAAGACGAGCGGGACGGCACCCGCCAGCCCCGCACCGCCACCCTCTCGCGCCTCCGCATCGCCGGCTTCAAGTCCTTCGCGGAAGCCACGACCGTGGAGGTCATGCCGGGGCTGACGGGGATCGTCGGGCCGAATGGCTGCGGCAAGTCCAACGTGGTCGAGGCCCTGCGCTGGGCCATGGGCGAGACCAACGCCCGGGCCATGCGCGGCGGGGAGATGGACGACGTCATCTTCGCCGGCACCTCCTCCCGCCCCGGCCGCAACCAGGCCGAGGTGACGCTGAGCCTGGAGGAGGCCGCCGGCCTCGCCCCGCCGCCGAACGCCGAGGCGGCGGAGCTGGAGATCACCCGCAAGATCGAGCGCGGCGCGGGCACGGGCTACCGCATCAACGGGCGCGAGGCGCGCGGGCGCGACGTCGCCACCCTCTTCGCCGATATCGGCTCGGGCGCGCGCGCCTCGGGCATGGTCAGCCAGGGGCGCGTCGCTGCGCTGATCGGCGCGAAGCCGGAGGAGCGGCGATCGGTGCTGGAGGAGGCCGCCGGCACCGCCGGCCTCCGCGCCCGCCGCCACGAGGCCGAGCTGAAGCTCCGCCAGGCCGAGACGAACCTCACCCGCGCCGACGACCTCCGCACCCAGTTGGAGACGCAGCGGGAGAGCCTGAAGAAGCAGGCAAGGCAGGCCGCGCGCTACCGCAACCTCTCCGGCCTCACCCGCGCCGCAGAGGCGGAGTGGATGGCGCTCCTGGCCGCCCGCGCCGAGGGGCAGCTCCTCGCCTCCCGCCACGCGCTGGACGCCGCCCGCGCTGCTACCAAGGCCGCCGAGGCCGCCGCCGAGACCGCGACCCGCCGGGCGCATGCCGCCGAGATGGCGCTGCCCGGCCCGCGCGCCGCCGAGGCCGCCGCCCGCACCGCGCTGGAGCGCCGCCGGGTGGAGGGCGAGGGGCTGGCCGCCGCCGAGGCCCGCGCCCGCGCCGCGCTGGACGCCGCCACCGGCCGCCTCGCCCAGATCGGGGCCGACCACGCCCATGCCGCCGCCGTGGTGCACGATGCCGAGGCCGCCGAGGCGCGGCTGAACGCCGAGGCCGGGGAGATCGCCGCCGCCCTCGCCGCCCTGCCCGCGCGGGCGGAGGCCGCCGCCGGCCGCCTCGCCCTGGCCGAGGACGCGGCCCGCGCCGCCGAGGCCGAGGCCGAGCGGAAGGCCGAGGCCGCCTCGGAGGCCGCCCTCGCCTTCGAGCGGCTGCAGGACGCCTGCCGCGCCGCCGAGGCCACCACCCGCCGCCTCGCCGCCGAAACGGCGCGGCTGGAGGAGGAGCGGGCGAAGGCCCTGGCCGCGAATGTCCTCCCCGAGGCGCTGTCGAGCGCCGCGGCCGAGGTGGCGAATGCCGACGCCGCCCTCTCCCGCGCCCGCGCCGATTTCGAGCGCGCCGAGGCCGCCCGCGCCGCCGCCGCCGCCGCCGAGGCCGAGGCGAAGCGCGCCGCCGCCGCCGCCGAGGCCGACGAGGCCGCCGCCCGCGAGGCCGCCCGCACCGCCACCGAGCGCGCCCGCCGCGCCGCCGAGGGCCACGAGCGCCTGAAGCGGGAGCACGAGGCGGCCCTCGCGGCCTGCATCCCCGCCGAGCGCCAGGAGGCCGCGCGCCGCGAGGAGGCCGAGGCCGCCCGCGCCGCCGAGGCCGCCGCCGACGCGCTGACGGAGGCCGAGACCGCGCGCGCCGGGGCCGCCGCCGCCCTTTCCCGCGCCCGCACCGCCGAATCCGAGGCCGGCGCCGCCCGCGCCCGCGCCGCCGCCGAGGCGCAGGGCCTCGCCGCCCTGCTGCGGGCGGGGGAGAGCGGCGGTGCCGTGCCGATCCTCGATTCCGTCACCGTGCCCGCCGGGCTGGAGGCCGCGCTCGGCGCCGCCCTGGGCGAGGGGCTGGACTGCCCGGCCGATCCGAAGGCGCCGCGCCACTGGCGCGCCCTGCCGCCGCTGGAAGCCGCCCCGCCCCTGCCGGAGGGGGCGGTGCCGCTCTCCGGCCTCGTCCAGGCGCCGCCGGAACTGGCCCGCGCGCTGTCGCAGATCGGGCTGGTGGAGGACGAGGCGCGCGGCCCGGCCATGCAGGCCGTGCTGGCGCCGGGCCAGGCGCTCGTCGCCCGCAGCGGCGGCTTCTGGCGCTGGGACGGGCACGGGGCCAATCCCGGCGCCCCGAGCGCGGGGGCCGAGCGCCTGCGCCAGCGCAACCGCCTGCGCGCGCGGGAAGCGGCGCGGGACGCGGCCGAGGTGGCGCTGACGGCGGCGCGGACCGAGGCCGAGGCCGCGAAGGCCGCCGAGGCAGGGGCCTCCGCCGCCGAGAACGCGGCCCGCAACGCGCGCCGGGAGGCCGAGGCGCGGCTGGCCCGGGCGCGGGGGGAGGCGTCCCGCCTCGCCGCGAGCGCGGCGCTGGCCGATAGCCGCCTCTCCGCTCTCGCCCCCGCGCTGGAGCGCGCGGCGGCCGAGCGAGCGGAGGCCGAGCGGGCGCTGGAGGCCGCGAAGGCCGCCCAGGCCGCGGTGCCGGACGCCGCCGCCGCCCGCGCTGCGCGGGACGCCGCCGTGGCGGCCCTGCGCGGGGCGAGCGCCGCCGAGGAGGCCGCCCGCCAAGCGCGCCGGGCGGCGGAGAACCGGCTGGACGCCGCCCGCGGCGCGCAATCCGCCCTCGCCTCGCGCGCCGCGGCGGCCGAGGGGCGGCTGGCGGCGCTGGAGCCTCAGATCGCGCGCTTGGCCGAAGGGCGCGCCGAGGTGGAAGCCGCGCGCCTGGCCGTGGAGGAGGCCGCGAAGGACAACCCCGATCCCGAGATCGCCCGCGCGGAGGCCGGGGCCGCCCGCGCCGCCCTCGCCGAGGCCCGGCGCGAGGAGGCCGAGGCCCGCGCCGCACGGCTCGCCCTGGAGGCGGAGGGGGAGCGGCTCTCGGAGCGCCGCGCCGCGCTGGAGGCCGAGGCCGCCTCCTGGGCCGGGCGCCGGGCCGATGCCTCGGCGCGGCTGATCGAGCTGACGGCCCGGCAGGAGGCCGCCGCTATCGAGGCCGCCGCCGCCGCCGACGCGCCGGAGGAAGCGGCCGCCCTGTTGGCGAGCGCCGCGCGGATGCTGGCCGAGGTGGAGGCCGCCCATGCCGGGGCCGCCGCCGCCCTGCTCGCCGCCGAGACCGAGGCGCGGGAGGCCGCGGAGGCCCGGCGCCTAGCGGACGCCGCCTTCGCCGCCGCGCGCGAGGCCCAGGCCCGGGCCGACGGCAACGCCGCCCGCGCGGAGGACGAGGGCCGCGCGGTGGCCACCCGCATCATGGAGCGCCTCGGCCCCGATGCCGAGCTGCCCGAGCCGCCCGAGGATCTCTCCGACGCCGCCGAGGAGAGGGCGCGTCGCAAGGCCGAGCGCCTGGCCCGGGAGCGCGAGGAGATGGGCCCCGTGAACCTCCGCGCCGAGGTGGAGATGGCCGAGGTGGAGGAGCGCCTCCTTAACCTGGAGCGCGAGCGGGAGGAGATCGGCCATGCCATCGCCAAGCTCCGCGGCTCCATCGGCCACCTGAACCGCGAGGGGCGGGAGCGGCTGCGCGCGGTGTTCGAGCGGGTGGACGGCGAGTTCCGTGCCCTCTTCACCCGCCTCTTCGGCGGCGGGCGGGCGCATCTCGCCCTCGTCGGCTCGGACGACGTGCTGGAGGCCGGGCTGGAAATCTATGCGGAGCCGCCGGGGAAGAAGCTCTCCTCCCTCTCCCTTCTCTCCGGCGGGGAGCAGGCGCTGACGGCGCTCTCCCTCATCTTCGCCGTGTTTCGCTGCCAGCCCGCCCCGGTCTGCGTGCTGGACGAGGTGGACGCGCCGCTGGACGACGCCAATGTCGAGCGCCTGTGCAACCTGCTGGAGGCGATGACGGAGGGCGGGACGCGCTTCCTCGTCGTCACCCACCACCCCCTGACCATGGCGCGGATGCACCGGCTCTACGGCGTGACGATGCAGGAGCGGGGCGTGTCGCGGCTGCTCTCGGTGGATCTCGGCCGGGCGGTGGAGCTGGCCGAGGCGGGAGCGGCCTGAGGCCGGCGTCCCGGAGCTGGCACCCTGGCGGCCTTCGCCCCGGCCGGGCTTCGCGCTATGGGGATGCGGCGCTCCCGTTGCGGGGCGCGGCGGGCAGAGGAGATCCGGCGCGACCATGGACCAGGCGATCCACCCCCGGCTCACCCTGCTCTCCCATCCGCTGGTGCAGCACAAGCTGACCATCATGCGGCGGCGGGAGACCTCCACGGGCGAGTTCCGCTCCCTCGCCCGCGAGGTCAGCCTGCTGATGGCCTATGAGCTGACGCGCGACCTGCCAATCGAGCGCGTGCCCATCGACACCCCGCTGGAGCCGATGATGGCGCCCTCCATCGCGGGGAAGAAGCTCTGCATCGTCTCCATCCTGCGGGCAGGCGACGGCATCGCCTCGGGGATGCTGGACCTCGTTCCCTCCGCGCGGGTGGGGCATATCGGCCTCTACCGCGATCCCGTGACGCAGCGCCCGGTGGAGTACTACCTGAAGCTGCCCGAGGACGTGGCCGAGCGGCTGGTGATCGTGGTGGACCCGATGCTGGCCACCGGCCATTCCGCGGCCGCGGCGCTCGGCAAGCTGAAGGCGGCGGGCTGCGCCAACCTGCGCTTCGCCTGCCTGCTGGCGGTGCCGGAGGGGCTGAAGGTCCTCGCCGCCGCCCATCCGGACGTGCCCGTCTTCGCCTGCGCCGTGGACCGCGCGCTGGACGAGCACGCCTATATCCGCCCCGGCCTCGGCGATGCCGGGGACCGGCTCTTCGGCACGAAATAGAGCCGGGAAGCCCCGCCGTCCCCGGCCCGCTTGATCATCCTTCCGCCGCGCTCCAGCCTCGCGGCGGTTGAAGGAGACCCCATGCCGATCGCCCGCCGCGCCGCCCAGCTCCTGCCGGGGGTCCTGCTCTGCGCCCTCGTCACCCTCGCGGCGCTCGGGCTGGCCCGGCTGGAGGCGGCGCTGTTCGGCCGCGCCTGGGTGGAGGCGCTGGTGCTCGCCATCCTGCTCGGCGCCGCCATCCGCACGGCCTGGCAGCCCGGGCCGCGCTGGAAGCCGGGGATCGACTTCTCGGCGAAGGTGCTGCTGGAGGCGGCTGTGGTGCTGCTAGGCGCCTCGCTGAGCACGGCCACGGTTCTCGCGGTCGGGCCGGCGATGCTGGCGGGGATCGCGCTGGTGGTCGCCGTCGGGATTCTCTCGAGCTACGGGCTGTGCCGGTTCTTCGGCCTGCCCTGGCGCATGGCGGTGCTGGTGGCCTGCGGCAACTCGATCTGCGGCAACTCGGCCATCGCGGCCGTGGCGCCGGTGGTGGGGGCGGACGGGCGGGACGTCGCGGCCTCCATCGCCTTCACCGCCGTGCTCGGCGTCGCGGTGGTGCTGAGCCTGCCGCTCCTCGTGCCCGTCCTCGGCCTCAGCCCCGGGCAGTACGGGGTGCTCGCGGGGCTCACCGTCTATGCCGTGCCGCAGGTGCTGGCGGCGACCGCGCCCGTCTCGGCGCTCAGCGTGCAGGTCGGGACGCTGGTGAAGCTGGTGCGCGTGCTCATGCTCGGGCCGGTCGTGGTGGTGCTCTCCCTGCTGGCGCCACGGCTGCGGGGAGAGGCGGGGCGGCCCTCGCCGCGTCCCTCGGTCGCGCGGCTGGTGCCCTGGTTCATCCTCGGCTTCCTCGGCCTCGCCCTGCTGCGGTCGGCCGGCATGGTGCCGGAGGCGGCGCTGGCGCCGGCGGCGGCGCTGGCCACGGCGCTCACCCTTCTCTCCATGGCCGCCCTCGGCCTGGGCGTGGACGTGCGCACGGTGGCGCGCTCGGGCGGTCGGGTGATCGCGGCGGCGGTGGCCTCGCTGCTCGTGCTCGGGACGATCAGCCTGGCGCTGATCCGGCTGCTCGGCGTGGCATGAGGCGGGGAGGGAGTCCCCCCGGCGCTCAGCCGAGGGTCGGGCGGATCATCTCGAACATCTCGCCTATCTCGGCATAGTCGCCGCGATAGCCGCAGCGGCCGATGGGGCGGGCGGCCTTGGTGTCGAAGATGCCGTCGCGGAGATAGGCGCGGTCGATATGCACGCCGACGACCTGCCCGAGCACGAGATGCGTCTCCAGCGCCGCGCCATCGAGGTTCTTCAACGGCACGACCTGGAGCAGCCTGCATTCCAGCGCGGCCGGCGTGTTCGCGACGCGCGGCGGCCTCACGAGGCGCGAGGGCGCGGCCTCGATGCCGGCGAAGGTCATCTCGGACTCGCCGTACGGCAGCGGCGCGCTGCTGCGGTTCATCACCTCGGCCAGCGGGCGCGTGGCGAGGTTGCAGACGAACTCGCCCGTGGCCTCCACGTTCCGCAGGCTGTCCTTGCGCCCCTCGCTCGCGAAGCCGACGATCGGCGGGTTGGAGTTGAAGGCGTTGAAGAAGCTGTAGGGCGCGAGGTTCACGCGCCCCTCCGCATCCACCGTACTGATCCAGCCGATGGGCCGCGGCGCGACGATCGCCTTGAAAGGATCATGGGGAAGTCCGTGGCCGAGGCGGGGTTCGTAGAAGTGCTGGTCCATCGGGCCTTCCGGAATTGTGCAGGAAATGGTCACCACCTCTGCCAGATGCATGCGGCATGGGCGAGGGGCGGTGCGGGTGCGACAGGATCGCCGGTTCGTGAGGCGGATTTCCGCTTTCGGCCGCGCCGTTCGTAACTGTACGCTCAGTTAGTTCGGGCGAGAAGCAAGCGGAAGGGGTTGGCCATGGCCATCAGCGACGCGGACATGATCGAGGCCTGGAAGAAGGTCCTCACCCTCTCGCAGCTGAAGCGGGGCGAGGTGGTGACGGTGCTGACGGGGCCGAGCACGCATCCGCAGACCCTTTCCACCGCCATGGTGGCCGCGAGCGGCATGGGCGCGATCGTCAACCGCCTAGACCTGCCGGCGATGAACGGCGAGGCCTCGCTCAGCCGCGACGCGCTCGCCTTCGTCGGCGACACGCCGCTGACGGGGAATCCCGCGGGCATGGCCGCGCTGAAGGCGAGCGACCTCGTGCTCGACCTCATGCTGCTGCTCTTCTCGCCGGAGCAGGGCGAGATCCTGGAATCCGGCACGCGCATGCTGCTCGCCGTCGAGCCGCCGGAGGTGCTGGCGCGGCTGGTGCCGACAATGGAGGACAAGCTGCGCGTGAAGGCGGCGGCCGAGAAGCTGAAGGCCGCGAAGGAGATGCACGTCACCTCCGCCGCCGGCACCGACCTCCGCTGCGCGCTGGGCGACTACCCGCTGCTGGAGGAGTACGGCTTCGTCGATGCCCCCGGGCGCTGGGACCACTGGCCCAGCGGCTTCCTCGCGACCTGGCCGAACGAGGGCAAGTCCAACGGCACCATCGTGATCGACCGCGGCGACATCCTGCTGCCGCAGAAGTCCTATGCCTCCGAGAAGATCACCCTCACGGTGAGGGACGGCTACGCCGTGAAGATCGAGGGCGGGCTCGATGCCGAGCTGCTGCTCGACTACATCGAGAGCTTCAAGGATCCCGAGGCCTACGCCATCTCGCATATCGGCTGGGGGCTGCAGGACCGCGCGCGCTGGTCCGTGCTCTCCCTCTACGACCGCGAGCAGACCATCGGCATGGATGCCCGCGCCTTCGCCGGCAACTTTCTCTTCTCGCTCGGCCCGAACACCGAGGCCGGCGGCACGCGCAACACGCCCTGCCACATCGACATCCCGCTGCGCCGCTGCACCGTGCGGCTGGATGGCGAGCACGTGACGATGGACGGCAAGGTGCTCGACCAGTTCTCGCTCGCCGCCGAGTGATGCGGGCCGGGCTTCCCTGACATCCCACCAGGAGTAGCAACATGGAAGTGACACGGCGCCTCATCCTCGGCGCGTCCGGTGCCCTCGCCCTGCCCGGCCTCCTGCGGGCCCAGGGGAGCGCCCAGGGGAACGCGCCGATCCGCATCGGCGAGATCAACAGCTACACCTCGCAGCCCGCCTTCACCCTGCCTTACCGCAACGCGATGCAGCTCGCGGTGGAGACGATCAATTCCAAGGGCGGCGTCCTCGGGCGGCCGCTGGAGCTGATCACGCGCGACGATGCCGGGCGCCCGCAGGACGCGGTGAGGCTCGCGGGCGAGCTGTTCAACGACCAGAAGGTAGACGTCCTCGCCGGTGCCTTCCTCTCCAATGTCGGGCTCGCGCTGAGCGAGTATGCCGCGCAGAACAAGCGCCTCTACATCGGCGGGGAGCCGCTGACGGACGCGATGGTGTGGGACAAGGGCAACCGCTACACCTTCCGCCTGCGTCCCTCCACCTACATGCAGGCCTCGATCCTGGCGGAGGAGGCGGCGAAGCTACCGGCGAAGCGCTGGGTCACCGTCTCGCCGAACTACGAGTACGGCCAGTCCGCGGTGAAGTGGTTCCGGCAGATCCTCTCGGCCAAGCGGCCAGACGTGCAGTTCGTGGCGGAGCAGTGGCCGGCCCTCGGCCGCGTGGATGCGGGCGCGACGGTGCAGGCGCTGGAGGGCGCGCGGCCGGAGGCAATCTTCAACGTGCTCTTCGGGCCGGACCTGACGAACTTCGTGCGCCAGGGCAACACGCGCGGGCTGTTCGAGCGCCGCGCCGTGGTCTCCATGCTGACGGGCGAGCCCGAATACCTCGATCCCCTGGGCGACGAGGCGCCGGAGGGATGGACTGTCACCGGCTATCCGGGCGAGGCGATCGACACGCCGGCGCACAAGGCCTATGCCGCCGCCTACCGCGCGAAGTTCAACGCGAAACCGATGTGCGGCTCACTGGTCGGCTACTCCCTCATCAACTCCATCGCGGCCGGCATCGCCAAGGCGGGATCGACCGAGACCGAGAGGATGGTGGACGGCTTCCGCGGCGCCGTCTTCGAGACGCCCGCGGGGGGGGCGACCTACCGTGCCATCGACCACCAGGGCACGCTCGGCGTCTATGTCGGCAAGACCGCGCTGCGCCGGAACGAGGGCGTGATGGTGGACTGGCGCTACATCGACGGGAAGGACCTGCTGCCCGCAGACGAAGTGGTGCGCGGCATGCGCCCCGCCAGCGCGACCTGAGAGAGACCCCGGCGAGTTCATGGACAGCATCGTCCCGCAGCTGCTGACGGGCCTCGCCGGGGCCTCGTCGCTCTTCCTCGTCGCCTCCGGGCTGACGATCATCTTCGGCGTCACCCGGATCGTGAACTTCTCCCACGGCTCGCTGATGATGCTCGGCGCCTATATCGGCTGGAGCATCATCACGCGGCTGCCGCGGGAGCCCGAGTGGTTCGTCCTCGGCATCCTCCTGACGGTCCTCGCCACCGCGCTGATCGGGGTGGTGCTGGAGGTCGCGGTGCTCCGCCGCGTCTACCGCGCGCCGGAGCTGTTCCAGCTCCTCGCCACCTTCGGCGTGGTGCTGGTGCTGCAGGACGTGACGCTGTGGATATGGGGCGCGGTGGAGCTGCCCCTGCCGCGGCCGCGCTGGCTGCGTGGCTTCGTCGAGATCATGGGCAACCGCTTCCCCGCCTACGACCTCTTCCTCATCCTCGTCGGGCCCGTGGTGCTCGGCCTGCTCTGGCTGCTGATGAACCGCACGCGCTGGGGCACGCTGGTGCGCGCGGCGACGCTCGACCGGGAGATGGTGGCGGCGCTGGGCGTGAACCAGCGCACGCTCTTCACCTCCGTCTTCGCGCTCGGCGCGGGGCTGGCCGGGCTGGGCGGCGCGCTCTCCCTGCCGAACGCCTCGGCCAACCTCAACATTGATCTCTCCGTCATCACCGATGCCTTCGTGGTCGTGGTCGTCGGCGGGCTGGGGAGCCTGACGGGCGCCTTCCTGGCGAGCCTGCTGATCGGCGTCATCCAGGCCTTCGGCATCGTGCTCGTGCCGAAGATCACCCTCGTGCTGATCTTCCTCGTGATGGCGGTGGTGCTCGTCTTCCGGCCCAACGGGCTGCTCGGCCGGCCCCAGGCCGAGGCGCGGGAGGCGACGGTGGCCGCGCCCGTCGTGCGCGCCGCACCGCGCGAGCTGCGCCTGCTCGGCGCGTTGGCGCTGCTGGTCGCGGCCGTCGCGCCCTTTGTTGTCGGCGACTACTACCTCACCGTGCTGACGGATGCCTGCGTCGCCGTCATCTTCGCCACATCGCTGCACTTCATGATGGGGCCGGGCGGGATGGCGAGCTTCGGCCACGCCGCCTGGTTCGGCATCGGCGCCTATGCGGCGGGGCTGCTGATGCAGTGGCTGGGCGCGCCCATGCCCGTCGGGCTGCTGGCGGCGCCGCTTGCCGCGGGGATCGTCGCGGCGCTGTTCGGCTGGTTCGTGGTGCGGCTCTCCGGCGTCTATCTCTCCATGCTCACCCTCGCCTTCGCGCAGATCGTCTGGGCCGTGTCCTTCCAGTGGGTGGAGGTGACGGGGGGCGACAACGGGCTGCTCGGCCTCTGGCCGCCGGACTGGGCGCGCAGCCCGCGCGTCTTCTACTGGATCGCGCTGGCCCTGGCGGTCGCGGTGGCACTGCTGCTGCGGCGCGCGCTCTACGCGCCCTACGGCTACGCGCTGCGGGCGGCGCGGGATTCGGCCACGCGCGCGCGCGCCATCGGGCTGGACGTGGCGCGGCTGCGCATGGTCGCGCTGGTGATCGCCGGCGCCGCCTGTGGGTTGTCGGGGGCGCTCTTCTCCTACGGCAAGGGCGGCATCTTCCCGACCTACATCTCCATCCCGCACTCGGTGGAGGCGCTGCTGATGGTGCTGCTCGGCGGGTTGCAGACCGTGGCGGGGCCGATCATCGGCGCGCTGGTCTATACCGGGCTGGCCGACATCCTCGTGCGCTCCACCGATCTCTGGCGGCTGGTGCTCGGAGCGGTGATCGTGCTGCTCGTCACCGCCTTCCCCGAGGGTATCGCGGGCGCCGCGCGCCGCCTCTGGCTGCGGGGGCGGGAGGCATGAGCGTCCTCGTCGTGCAGGGGCTGAGCAAGTCCTTCGGCGGCGTGCGGGCGGTGGGGGACGTCTCCTTCGCCGTCGCGCCGGGCGAGATGCTGGCGCTCATCGGGCCGAACGGGGCTGGCAAGTCCACCCTCTTCAACATGGTGGGCGGGCAGCTCGTGCCCGATGCGGGGTCCGTGCTGCTGGGCGGCGTCCCGATCACCGGCCTCGGCCCGCGCGCCATCGCGCGGCACGGCGTCGGCCGCACCTTTCAGATCACCGCCACCTTCGGTTCCATGACGGTGCGGGAGAACGTGCAGATGGCGCTGCTCTCCCACAAAGGGGAGGTCTGGTCCTTCTGGCGCCCCGTGGCCGGGCGCCACGCGGCGGAGGCCGATGCCCTCCTCGCCGGAGTGGGACTGGCGGCGCAGGCGGAGCGCGCGACGGGCGTACTCGCCTATGGCGACCTGAAGCGGCTGGAGCTGGCGATCGCCCTCGGCAACGAGCCGCGCCTCCTGCTGATGGACGAGCCCACCGCCGGCATGGCGCCCGCGGAGCGCGTGGCGCTGATGCAGCTCACCCGCCGTCTCGCCACCGAGCGGGGCGTCGCCGTGCTCTTCACCGAGCACGACATGGACGTGGTCTTCGACGTGTCCGACCGCATCCTCGTGCTCAACCGCGGCACGCTGATCGCGGAGGGAGACGGCGCCTCCATCCGCGCCAACCCGGCGGTGCGCGAAATCTATCTCGGCACCGGCGCGACGAGCGGGGGGCACTAGGATGCTGCGGGTCGAGGGGCTGAACACGTATTACGGCCGCGCCCACATCCTGCAGGACATGGGGCTGGAGATCGGCGCGGGGGAGGTGCGCGTGCTGCTCGGCCGGAACGGCGCGGGCAAGAGCACGACGATGAAATCCGTCATCGGGCTCGTCCGCCCGACGAGCGGGCACATCCTGTTCGGCGGTCATGAGATCGCGGGGGAGGAGCCGCACCGCATCGCCCGCCGCGGCCTGGGCTACGTGCCGGAGGACCGCCGCGTCTTCGCCGACCTGACGGTGATGGAGAACCTGGAGGTCGGGCGCCAGCCCGCGCGCGACGGCGTGCGGCCCTGGACTCCCGAGCGGCTCTTCGAGCTCTTCCCCAATCTCGGCCGCATGCGGGACCGGCCGGGCGGGCGGATGAGCGGGGGCGAGCAGCAGATGCTCGCCATCGCGCGCACGCTGATGGGCAACCCGCGCCTGATCCTGCTGGACGAGCCGAGCGAGGGGCTCGCCCCCGTGATCGTGGAGGGCATGGCGAACGCCATCCTCGCGCTGAAGGGGGAGGGGCTGACCATCCTCCTGGCCGAGCAGAACCTCCACTTCGCCGGCGGCGTGGCCGACAGCGCGACGGTGGTGGAGAAAGGCCGGGTCGTCTGGTCCGGCAGCATGGCCGAATTGCGTGCCGACGAGGCCGCGCGCACGCAGTACCTGGCGGTGTGATGCCGGCCGCGCGGGAGATCGTGCTGGAGGTGAACGGGCGGCGCGAGGCGCTGCATCTGGACCCCTCCGCCCCGCTGCTGAACGTGCTGCGGAACGACCTGTCGCTGAACGGGCCGAAATACGGCTGCGGCCTGGGCGAGTGCGGCGCCTGCACCGTGCTGCTGGACGGGCGCGCGGTGCGCTCCTGCGTGCTGCCGCTGTCCCGCGCCGAGGGGCGGCGCGTGGTGACGCTGGAGGGGCTGGGAAGCATCGAGGCGCCGCATCCCGTGCAGGCCGCCTTCATCGCCGAGCAGGGCGCGCAGTGCGGCTACTGCCTGAACGGGATGATCATGACGACGGTCGCGCTGCTGGAGCGGGATCCCGCGCCGAGCGAGGCGCAGATCCGGGAGGCGCTGGCCCATAATCTTTGCCGCTGCGGCACGCATCTGGAGATCCTGGCCGCCGTGCGCCGCGCCGTTGCGGAGCGGGCCGCGTGACCCCCCGCGCCGGGCGTGGCCTGACGCGCCAGGAGGTGCTGCGGGAAGAGGGGGTTCTCGCCATCACGCGCCCGCGCGCGCCCCTGCCGGGCACGCCGCCGGGCGCGAACGAGCGGGACGAGAGGGACGTCTTCATCGCCGTCTTCGACGACGGCAGCGTGGCCGCCTTCAACGGCCATGTCGATCTCGGCACGGGGATCCGCACCGCGCTGGCGCAGATCGTGGCGGAGGAGCTGGACGTCCCGCTCGATGCGGTGACGATGGTGCTGGGCGATACGGATCGCGCGCCGGACCAGGGGCCCACCATCGCCAGCGAGACGATCCAGGTCTCCGCCCTGCCGCTCCGCGCGGCGGCGGCGGAGGCGCGCCGGGCCCTGCTGGCGCTGGCCGCCGCGCGGCTGGGCACGGAGGGGCTGTCCGTCTCCGGGGGCGTCGTCTCGGCACCGGACGGCCGGCTTCTTTCCTATGCCGAGCTGCTGCGCGGCGCGCGGGAGGTGGTGCCGCTGAGCGGGGCGGCGCCGCTGAAGCGGGCCGAGGACTACCGCATCGTCGGCCAGCCGGCGCCGCGGGTGGACATCCCGGCCAAGGCGACGGGCGGCCTCGTCTTCGTGCACGACATGCGCGTGCCCGGGATGCTGCATGGCCGCGTGGTGCGCCCGCCCTATGCCGGGCTGGACGGCGGCGCCTTCGTGGGCAGCAGCCTTCTCTCGGTGGACCGCTCCTCCGTCTCCCACATCCCCGGCCTCGTGGAAGTCGTGGTGGCCGGCGACTTCGTCGGCGTGGTCGCGGAGCGGGAGGAGGAGGCGGCGCGCGCCGCCCGCGAGCTGCGACTGGCCTGGAAGGCCTTCTCCGCCCCGGCCGGGCTGGAGGATGTGGAGACGGCGCTGCGCCTGAACCCCTCCACCCGCCGCGAGTTGAAGAACACGGGCGAGGTGGACACGGCGCTCCAGGGCGCGGCGAAGCGCATGACGCGCAGCTATTCCTGGCCCTATCAGATGCACGCCTCCATCGGCCCGTCCTGCGCCGTGGCGGATTTCGCGGAGGGGCGGCTGCGGCTGTGGTCGGGCACGCAGAACCCGCACATGCTGCGCGGCGCGCTGGCACAGCTGATGGACATGCCGGAAGCGCGGATCGAGGTCACGCGCATGGAGGCGGCCGGCTGCTACGGCCGCAACTGCGCCGACGACGTGTGCGGGGACGCCGCGCTCCTCTCCCGCGCCGTGGGGCGGCCGGTGCGCGTGCAGCTGACGCGCGAGCAGGAGCATCTGTGGGAGCCCAAGGGCGCGGCGCAGCTCATCGACGTCGATGGCGGGCTGGACGCTTCGGGCGGCGTCTCGGCCTATGACTTCGTCTCGCGCTATCCCTCGAACGACGCGCCGCTTCTCGGCCTGCTGCTGACGGGAAAGGTGAAGCCGGAGCCCGCCGTTCTCCAGATGGGGGACCGCACGGCGATCCCACCCTACGACTATCCCGCCATGCGGATCGCGGTGGAGGACATGCCGCCGATCCTCCGGGCCTCCTGGTTCCGCGGCGTCTCCGCCCTGCCCAGCACCTTCGCCCACGAGTCCTGGATCGACGAGTGCGCGGCGGAAGCGCGGGTGGACCCCGTGGAGTACCGGCTGCGCTACCTCAAGGACCCCCGGGCGGCCGAGCTGGTGCGCGCCGTGGCCGAACGCGCGGGATGGGAGCCGCGCACGGGGCCGCGCATGCGGGGGGAGGGCGATATCCTGCGCGGGCAGGGCTTCGCCTACGCCCTCTACGTCCACGGCAAGTTCCCGGGCGTCGGCGCGGCCTGGGCGGCCTGGGTGGCCGAGGTGGAGGTGAACCGCCGCACGGGCGAGGTCACGGCCACGCGCATCGTCACCGGCCACGATGCCGGGCTGATGATCAACCCGGCCGGCGTGCGCCACCAGGTGCATGGCAACGTCATCCAGACCACCAGCCGCGCGCTGAAGGAGCGCGTACCGATCGAGGACGGGCTGGTGGCGGCGAAGGAGTGGGGCGGCTACCCCATCCTCGACTTCCGGGAGGTGCCGGAGGTCGAGGTGCTGCTCATGCCGCGGCCGGAGGAGCCGCCGCTAGGCGCGGGAGAATCCGCCTCGGTCCCGGGCGCGGCCGCCATCGCCAACGCGATCTTCGACGCGACGGGCGTGCGCTTCCGCAGCGCGCCCTTCACGCCGGAGGTGATCCGCGCCGGGCTGCAGCCGGTGGTGCAGGCGGAGAAAGGGCGCAAGCGGCGCCGGTGGTTCGGGGGCCTCGGCGCGCTGGCGGGCGGGCTTGTCGTGGCGGCGGGCGCGGCGGTGGGCTGGGCCTCATCCATCGCACCGGTCAGGCCGCCCGGTGCGGACGTGTTCTCCGCCGCGCAGATCGAGCGTGGGCGGCTGCTGGCGGCGGCGGGCAATTGCGCGGGCTGCCACACCGCGCCGGGAGGCGCGACGAATGCCGGCGGCGTCGCGCTGGACACGCCCTTCGGCCGGATCTGGTCCACCAACATCACGCCGGATGCCGCGACCGGGATCGGCGCCTGGTCCTTCGCCGCGTTCCAGCGCGCCATGCGCGAGGGCATCGCGCGGGACGGGCGGCATCTCTATCCCGCCTTTCCCTACACCGCCTACACGAAGATGACGGATGAGGACCTGCTGGCCCTCTACGCCTGGCTCATGGCGCAGGCGCCCATGCGTTCCGAGGTGCCGGAGACGAGGCTCGCCTTTCCCTACAACCTCCGCCCGCTGATGGCGGGGTGGAACCTGCTCTTCCACCGTCCCGGGTCGATGGAGCCGGACCCCCTTCGCACGGCGGAGTGGAACCGCGGCAACTACCTCGTCAACGCGCTCGGCCATTGCGGGGCCTGCCACACGCCGCGCAACGCGCTGGGGGCGGAGCGGGCCTCCGCGGCATTCGCGGGCGCGATGGTGGAGGGGTGGGAGGCGCCCGCGCTGAACGCGCTCTCCCAGGCGCCGCTGCCCTGGACCGAGGGGGACTTCTACGAATACCTCCGCAACGGCCATTCGGCGCGGCACGGCGTGGCGGCGGGGTCCATGGCGCCCGTCGTGGCGGAACTCCGGGCGCTGCCGGAGGCGGATATCCGCGCCATGGCGAATTACCTCGCCTCGCTGAACCCCGTTTCCGAAGCAGGGGACGCGGCGGCGCTCGTTGCCTCGACCGCGCCGCGCGGCGGGCTGAGCGAGGGTGCGCGCCTCTTCGCCGGCGCCTGCGGCGCCTGCCACGGCGGCGGCGCGCAGGAGGGGCCGGAGGTGGCGCTCGCGCTGAACAGCAGCATCCACAGCGACCGGCCGGACAACCTGCTCCGCGTGGTGCTGGACGGCATCCGCCCGTCGCTGCCCGGCCATGGGGAGATGCCCGGCTTCCGCGAGAGCCTGAGCGACCGGCAGGTCGAGGAACTCCTGCGCTTCATCCGCGCCAACTTCGCGCCGGGCCGCGCGCCCTGGGCCGACCTTCCGCGAGCCATCGCGCGCTCGCGGACAACGAGCGATAGCGCTTCCTTCTAACTGAACGTGCAGTTAAATAACGCGAGCCGCCGAGAGGACCGCATCATGAGCAAGCCGCGCATCGCGATCGTGGGAGCCGGGCTGGGCGGGATTTCCGCCGCGCTGCTGCTGCGGCAGGAAGGGTTCGACGCCGTGCTCTACGAGCAGGCGCCCGCCTTCTCGCGCCTGGGCGCCGGAATCCATGTCGGGCCGAACGTGATGAAGATCATGCGCCGCCTCGGGCTGGAGCCGGCGATGGAGGCGATGGGCTCGCATCCGGACTACTGGTACAGCCGCAACGGGAGCGACGCGGCGATCCTCTCGCAGATCCCGCTGGGCGACTACGCGCGCAAGGCCTATGGCGCCGCCTATCTCACCGTCCACCGCGGCGACTTCCACCAGCTGATGGTCGATGCGGTGCCCACTGGCTCCATCCTTTACGACAAGCGCCTGACGGCGATCGAGGATCGCGGCCGCGAGGTGGTGCTCACCTTCGCCGACGGCACGGTGGCGGAGGCCGACATCGTGATCGGCGCCGATGGCGTGAACTCCGTCATCCGCGAGCACATGCTGGGCGCGGAGGCGCCGCGCTACACCGGCTGGGTGGCCCACCGCGCCGTCTTCCCGGCCGAGCGGCTGGCGAAGTACGGCTTCAGGTTCGACCAGTGCGTGAAGTGGTGGTCCGAGGACCGGCACATGATGGTCTACTACGTCACCGAGAGGCAGGACGAGTACTACTACGTCACCGGCGTTCCCCAGGCCGAGTGGGACATGAGCCGCGCCTGGGTGGAGAGCAGCCAGGACGAGATGCGCGAGGCCTTCGCCGGCTACCACCCCATGGTGCAGTCCCTCATCGATGCCTGCTCGGAGATCACGAAGTGGCCGCTGCTGGAGCGCGACCCGCTTCCGCTCTGGAGCCGCGGGCGGCTGGTGATGCTGGGCGATGCCTGCCATCCCATGAAGCCGCACATGGCCCAGGGCGCGGCCATGGCGATCGAGGACGCGGCGATGCTCGCGCGCTGCTTCAGGGAGGTGGGCGCGGAGGACCACGAGACCGCCTTCGCCCTCTACCGCGCCAACCGGATCGACCGCGCCTCCCGCGTGCAGAAGGTGTCGCACGACAACACCTGGCTTCGCACGAACGAGGACCCCTCCTGGGTCTTCGGCTACGACGTCTTCACCGCGCCGCTGGTCGAGCCGGCCCGCGCGGTGGCCTGAGCGTGAGCGCGCCGCCCCGGCGAAGGATCGGCCGGCGCCCGGCCGACCCCGAGGGCGTGCCGACGCAGGACGCCATCCTGGCCGTGGCCGAGGAGGTCTTCGCCGAGCACGGCTACGTCGCCGCCTCGCTCCGCGAGATCGCCGAGCGGGCGGATGTGACGCAGGCGCTGATCATCTACTATTTCGGCAGCAAGCAGGGGCTGTTCGAGACCCTGTTCAAGCGCCGCGGCCTGGAGGTCTCGCGCGAGCGGCAGGCCCTGCTCGACGCGCTGCTCGCCCGCCCCGAGCCGCCGGACGCGCGGGAGCTGATCACCGCCTACCTCACCCCGCAATTCGCGCTGCGGGAGCGGGGCGCGCAGGCCATGGCCTTCGTGCGGATGCAGGCGCGGCTGCACCACGAGCCGGACGAGCTCTCCCTACGGCTGCGGCGGGAGGTCTATGACGCCTCCACCCGCAACTACATCGCGGCACTGCAGCGCGCCGTGCCCGGGCTGGACGCGGCGGACGCGCACTGGCGCATGATCTTCGCCGTGGGCACCTATCTCTACATGCTCTCGGGCTTCGACCGGCTCGCGGAGGTGTCGGAGGGGCGCTACACGACGGAGGACATTGGGGAGGTGGTGCGGCGGCTGACGGACTTCCTCGTCGGCGGGATCACCGCCCCTTCCGGCCGGTAGATCAGCCCAGCCACTCCGCAACCTGCCGCCGCAGGAACGCCGTGTCCTCCGCATTGCCGAGCGGGTTGCCCGCGCGGTGTCCCCAGATGCTGGGGATCGGGCGCAGCGCGGCGTGGCGGAGATGCGGAAGCTCCGCCTCGTTGTCCGCCACGCGGAAGTAGATGTCGGTCTCGCCCGGCATCAGCAGCACGCGGGCGGTGATGGCGCGCAGCGCGGCCTGGAGGTCGCCGCCGAAGACGGGGTTGTCGCTGATGTCGCCCGCGTTCCAGCAGCGCATCTGCGCCAGGAGATTCGCCGCGTGCTTGGCGAGGTATCGGCTTTCCCAGCCCCGCAGGTAGGATTCGAGGTCCGGCGTTTCCGGCGCCAGGTGCAGCCCGGCGCGGTAGAAGTCCTGGCTCATCGCGTGGCCGGCATAGTTGCGGCCGAAGGCGCGCAGCGCGGCGGCCGGCTGGGCGGAGAAGCGGCCCTCGCCGAGATATTCCGGCGCGGCTTCGAGGATCGCCATCTGCGCGCGCAGGAAGACCTGGTTGTGCACGGCGGTGCGCGCGCTGCCGCAGTTGATGACCACAGCCTCCACCGCATCGGGGAAGAGCGCGGCCCAGTGATAGGCCTGCTGCGCCCCCATGGACCAGCCATAGACGGCGCGCAGCCTCTCGATCCCCAGTACCTCGCGGAGCAGGCGGCGCTGGGCCTGGACATTGTCCCAGGCGGTGACGAGGGCGGGGTAGTCCGGCGTCTCCTGCGGCGAGGAGGAGACGCCGTTGCCGAACATGTCCACCTGCACGACGAACAGGCGCGAGGGGTCCAGCACGCCCTCCGGCCCGATCAGCCATTCCAGCTCGGCCGCCGTCGCGCCGTAGCTGGTGGGGTAGAGCACGGCGTTGTCCCGCGCGGGGGAGAGGGTGCCGTGCGTCTTCCACTGCAGGGTGGCGCCGCGGATGGCGCCGCCCTTCAGCACGGGCAGGTCGCCCAGGGCGAAGCGCCCGGTCTCGGTGGGCAGGCTGGTCATGCGGTTCCTCCGGCGGGGTGACGCGCCGCGTGAGGCCCGACGCGCATCGCGCGATGCACGGCGCGCGCCAGTGGGACCGCCAGTGGGACCGCCAATGGGGCGCTCAGTCCAGGCGCAGCCCGATGCGCTCGACCACGCGGGCGTAGAGGTCGTACTCGCGGTCGAGAAAGGCGCGGGTGGAGGCGGGGGTGCTGTCCGCCATGGGGGTGGTGCCCGTGCTCTCCAGCCGCTCGCGCACGCGCGGCTCGGACAGCGCGGCGTTGGCGGCCTTGCTCAGGGCCGCCGTCACATCCTCGGGCATGTCCTTCGGCCCGACCATCGCGGTCCAGGTCGTCAGCTCGTATTCCGGCAGCGCCGCCTCGGCCACGGTGGGCACGTCGGGGAAGTTCGGGTCGCGCTGGCGGGTGGTGACGGCGAGCAGCCGCAACGCCCCGTCCCGCACCTGGCCGACGACGGAGCCGAGCTGGTCCACGGCGTAGAGCGTCTCTCCCTTGATGAGCGATTCCGCCGTCTGCGATCCGCCGCGATAGGGGATGTGCTGCGCGCGCGTGCCGGCGAGATTGGCCAGCAGGTCCGCCGCGAGATGCGACACGCCGCCGACGCCGGAGCTGGCATAGCCGATGCGGCCGGGCTCCGCGCGCAGGCGCTCCACGAGTTGGGCGAGGGTGGTGATGCCGGAATTGCTGGGCACCACCACGCCGAGCGGGCTGGTGCCGACCACCGTGATCGGCGTGAAGTCCCGGGTCGGGTGGTAGCGCGCCGCGCTGGCGCCGGAGGCCGGGGCGACGGCGAGGGTGGAGGCGGAGCCGACGAGCAGCGTGTAGCCGTCCGGCCGCGCGCGGCGGACGTAGTCCGCGCCGATCGCGCTGCCGGCGCCGGGCCGGTTCTCCACCAGCGCGCGCCCGTCGGGGGTGAGGAGGGGGCCGATGCGGTCCGCCAGCAGCCGCCCGGCGAGGTCGTTCGCGCCGCCGGGCGCGAAGGGGACGACGACGGTGATCGGGCGGTCCGGGAAGGCGGCCAGGGCGGGGCGGGCCAGCGGCAGCCCCGCGGCCGAGAGCGCGAGGGCAGCGGCGCCGCGACGGCCGAGTTGGCGTCTGGTGGGCATGGGCAGGTCTCCTCCTCGGCCCTTTTCCGGGCCGCTTCGCCCGCCATCATGCCCAGCCCGGCGGGTGGCGTCACCCGTCCCGCGGCGGGTTCAGGCGTCGCCCACCGTCACGGTGACGAGCCCCGTCCCCTCGCAATCCGGGCAGGGGGCGGCGTCCAGCCGGCCGGTGCCGCTGCACCGGTGGCAGGGACCCTGCGCCGTCTGGCCCGCATTCGGCTCCACCTCGTCGCCCGGGAGCGGCACGTTCGCCGCCGGAACCGCGATGCTCTTGGAATCCGGCTGTTCCGCCATCGTGGCGCCCTCCCTGACCTGGCCAGTCGGGAACGCGCCGCAGTGGGCGGCGTTGCGGGGGAACCGCCCCGCCGCAGCGCCGGCCCTCAGCCTCCGAAGTCCTCCAGCACGATCTTGCCGCGTGCCTTGCCGCTCTCCAGCACCGCGTGGGCGCGGCGCAGGTTGGCGGCGTTGATGGCGCCGAAATGCTCGCCCAGGGTGGTGCGGAGCGTCCCCGCATCCACGAGGCGCGAGATCTCGTCCAGCAGCGCGCCCTGCTCCGCCATGTCGGCGGTGCCGAACATGGAGCGGGTGAACATGAACTCCCAGTGCAGCGAGACGCTCTTGCGCTTGAGGAGGGAGACGTCGAGCGTCTCGGGGTCGTCGATCAGGGCGAAGCGGCCCTGCGGCGCGATCAGCTCCGCGATCTCCGCCAAGTGCCGGTCCGTCTGGGTGGTGGAGAGGACGAAGCCCGGCGCGCCGAGGCCGAGCGCAGTCACCTCCGCCGCCAGCGGCTTCGAGTGGTCCACTACGTGATGCGCCCCGAGGCCGAGCGCCCAATCCCGCGTCTCCGGGCGGGAGGCGGTGGCGATGACGGTCAGCTTCGTCAGCCTGCGGGCGAGCTGGACGGCGATGGAGCCCACGCCGCCGGCGCCGCCCACGATCAGGATCGCGGGCGCGGCGCCCGGCACGGCATGGGTCCGTGCCTGCAGCCGGTCGAACAGGGCCTCCCAGGCGGTGATGGCCGTCAGCGGCAGGGCGGCGGCCTCGGCGAAGCCGACCGAGGCCGGCTTGGTGCCCACGATGCGCTCGTCCACCAGGTGCAGCTCGGCATTCGTGCCGGGGCGCGTGAGGTCCCCGGCGTAGAACACGGCATCGCCCGGCCTGAAGCGGGAGGCATCGGGCCCGGCGGCCCTCACGATCCCCGCCGCATCCCAGCCCAGGACCTTGTGCTCCCCCTCGGCGGGCGCCGCGCGCAGCCGGACCTTCGTATCGACCGGATTCACCGAGACGGCGCGGACCTCCACCAGCAGGTCGCGCCCGCGCGGCGCCGGCGCGGGCAGGTCGAGATCGAGGAGGGCTTCCCCGGCGGTGATGGGCAGGGACTTCGCGTAGCCGATGGCGCGCATGGCGCTTCTCCGAATGCGTTGCTGGCCCCGGAGATGCGGAATACGCTCGCTCGCCGCAAGAACGCACATAAACTGCCCATAGTGTCGGAAAGGATACCGTCGTGCCGCGCACCCGCCACGCCTCGCTCGACTGCAGCCCCGGCTGCGCGGTGGAGGCGACGCTCGCCCTCATCGACGGCAAGTGGAAGGGCGTGATCCTGCACCACCTCGGGGAGGGCACGATGCGCTTCAACGAGATCCGCCGCCGCCTGCCGAACGTGACCCAGCGCATGCTGACCAACCAGCTCCGCGAGCTGGAGGCGGACGGGCTGATCACCCGCCGCGTCTATGCCGAGGTGCCGCCGCGGGTGGAGTACGCCCTCTCGCCCCGGGGCCGCAGCCTGGCGCCCGTGATCCGGGCCCTGAAGGACTGGGGCGACGAGCATGTGATGGCCGGGCGGGCAGGCGGGGAGGGGATGGAGGCCGCCTGAAGGGCCGTCTCCGCGGCCGTCTCGGGCAGCCGGGCTGAAGGCCGGACGCTGACGAGGGCCGCACGGGCGGGTAGGTCCGGCACCGGCCTGGGGCGCAATCAGGCCGGAACCGGCGCGGCGGCGAGCAGGGCGGCGATCTCCGGGCGGCAGGAGCCGCAGCCCGTGCCCGCCCCCGTGGCCTCCCCCACCGCGGCGAGGCTGCACGCTCCGCCCCGGATGGCCCCGCGCACGCACTCCTGCGAGACGCCGTGGCAGACGCAGAGGGTGGGGGAGGGCGGGGGGCCGTCGGAGGGACGCCCGGCGAGAAGGGCGGAGACGGGCGCGGCGCCGCCCTCCCGCATCAGCCCGGCGAGCCAGTCGCGCGGCGGCAGCCGGTGGTGCGGGTCGAGAAAGAGCACCGCTTCCACCCGCCCGTCGCCGCGCAGCAGCGCGCCGCGGTGCAGCCCGGCCGAGGGATCCTCCAGCCGCGCCCATTCCGCGCCCTCCGCCGCGACGAGGGCGGCGAGGCGCGCGAAGGCCTCGCCCGGCGCCTCGACACCGGCCAGCTCGTGGCGCCACAGCCCCTCCCCGAGCACGGCGACGGCCGCCCACTCCGCGATGGCGGGGCCAAGGTCGCGGCGAGCGATGAGGAAGCCGTGCCAGGCCGGGGTGAAGGCGGAGAGGGCGACGCGCGCCGATTTCAGCGCGGGCTGCGCGCTGATGGGGTCGACTACGGGCGGCACCGTGCCGTTGACGCGCGCCGCGGGCGAGGCCTGGGCCGTCCAGTGCATCGGCGCGAAGGCGGTGCCGCGGCGCTGGCCGGGGTCGTGGCGCAGGCGCAGCACAGCGGAGGCGCCGCCATGGCCGGTGATGCGGGCAAGGCTGCCGTCCTCCAGCCCCCCGGCATCCTCGGGATGGACGGCCAGCACGGGCTCGGGCGCGTGGGCCATGAGGCGCGGCACGAGGCCCGTGCGGGTCATGGTGTGCCACTGGTCGCGCAGCCGGCCGGTGAGAAGGGTGAGAAGGCCGTCGCCTTCCTCCCGCGGCTTGTGGGAGACCGGGACGAAGCGCGCCCGGCTGCCGGGGGCGGGAAAGCCGCCGCCCGCGAAGAAGCGCGGCGCCGCCGGCCCCCGGGCCGGGACGGGCCAGCGGGTCGGCGCCATGGCCTCGTACTCCGCGTCGCTCATCCCGGCGAGGCCGGAGATGTCGAAGGCGCGGCTGCCCTCGTTGCCGAGGCCGGTCAGCGCCGCGTGCTCGCGGAAGATGGCGGCCGGGCCGCTCCAGGCGAACTCCGCCCCCCAGCCGAGGCGGGCGGCGACCTGGGCAATGATCCACCAGTCCGGCCGCGCCTCGCCCGGGGCGGGGAGGAAGCCGCGCTGGCGGGAGATGACGCGCTCGGAATTCGTCACCGTCCCGCTCTTCTCCGCCCATCCCAGGGCGGGGAGGCGCACATGGGCGAGCTCGGCCGTGTCCGTCCGCTCCATGATGTCGGAGACGACGAGGAAGGGCGCGCGGGCTATCGCCTCCCGCGCGGTCTCGCCCTCGGGCAGGGAGACGGCGGGGTTGGTGGCCATCACCCAGAGCGCGCCGATCCTCCCGGCGCCCAGCGCGCGGAACAGGTCCACCGCCTTCAGCCCGGGGCCGGTGGCGAGGTTGGGGGCGTTCCAGTGCCGGCGCACCAGCTCCGCCTCGCCCGGCACGGACCAGTCGAGATGGCCGGCGAGCACGTGGCCGAGCGCCCCCACCTCGCGCCCGCCCATCGCATTGGGCTGGCCGGTGACGGAGAAGGGGCCGGCGCCGGGCTTCCCGATCCGCCCGGTCAGCAGGTGCGCGTTGATGATGGCATTGGCGCCGTCCGTTCCCGTCTCCGACTGGTTGATGCCCTGGCTCCAGAGGGTGACGGTGCGCGGCGTCTCCGCGAACCAGCGGAGGAAGGTGGCCAGCGCCCCGGGATCGAGCCCCGTGCGTGCGGCAGCACCGGCAGCATCCGCGCGGGCGGCGGCGAGCGCGGCGTCCAGCCCCTGGGTGTGCGCCCCCACATAGGCGCGGTCCGTCAGGCCGTGATCGTCGAGATGGGCGAGCAGCGCGTTGAACAGCGCGACATCGGAGCCCGGGCGGATGGGGAGGTGCAGGTCGGCCCCCTCCGCGCTCGGCGTGCGGCGGGGATCGACGATGACGAGCCGCATGGAGGGGCGCAGCGCGCGGGCGGCCGCGATCCGCTGAAACAGCACGGGATGGCACCAGGCGAGATTGCTGCCGACGAGCACGACGAGATCGGCGCTCTCCAGGTCCTCATAGGTGCCGGGGACCACGTCCTCGCCGAAGGCGCGCTTATGGGCCGCGACCGCGCTCGCCATGCAGAGGCGGGAGTTGCTATCGATGTTGCCCGTGCCAAGGAAGCCCTTCGCGAGCTTGTTGGCGGCGTAGTAGTCCTCGGTCAGCAGCTGGCCGGAGACGTAGAGGGCCACTCCGTCCCGGCCGAGCTCCGCCTGCGCGCGGCGGAAGCCCTCCGCCACCTCGTCGAGCGCCGCGTCCCAGGAGGCGCGCCTGCCGCACACCTGCGGGTGCAGCAGCCGCCCGGGCAGGTCGAGCGTCTCGCCCAGCGCGGTGCCCTTGCTGCAGAGCCGCCCGCCATTGGCGGGGTGATCCGGGTCGCCCGCCACGCGCCCGTCGGGCGCGGCGAGAACGCCGCATCCCACGCCGCAATAGGGGCAGGTCGTGCGAACGGCGCGCGGGGGTGGATCGCGCGTGAGGGAGGCGGGAGGGGGAAGGGCGTCCATCGCGCTCAGTACACGTCGCGCTGGTAGCGGTTCTGGCGGGCGAGGGCGACGATCCAGTCCCGCGCGGCGTCGGCGTCCATGCGGCCTTCCCGCATGGCGATCTCGCGCAGCGCAGTGTCCACGTCCTTGGCCATGCGCGCGGCGTCGCCGCAGATGTAGAAGCGCGCGCCGTCCTGGAACCAGCGCCAGAGGTCGGCGGCGTTCTCGCGCATGCGGTCCTGCACATAGGTCTTCTTCGTGCCGGGATCGCGCGACCAGGCGAGGGAGAGGCGCTCCAGCGTGCCGTCCGCGAGCCAGCCCTCGATCTCGGGCCGGAAGAGGTAATCGGTGGCGGATTTCTGGTCCCCGAAGAAGAGCCAGGTGCGGCCGCGGATGCCCTGCGCCGCGCGGTGCTGCAGGAAGGCGCGGAAAGGGGCGATGCCCGTGCCGGGGCCGCACATGATGACGGGAATGGCGGGGTCGTCCGGCAGGCGGAAATGGCTGACCTGCATATAGGCCGGCACCGTGCCGGCCAGCGCGCGCTCCCGGTCGCCCGGCGCGGCGTGGCCCTCGCCCTCCGCCAGATCGGGCAGGGCCCGGAAGCCGAGATGGGAGGAGGCGACGCCCTGCCGCACCCGCCCGCGCCGCTCCGCGCGCACGACGGAGACGCAGAGCTCCACCCTGCCCGGCACGGCGAGCGGCGAGGAGGCGATGGAGTAGAGGCGCGGCTTGAGGCCGGGCAGCGAGGCCGCGAGATCGGCCAGCGGCGGGCGGGCGGAGGGAAAGGCCTCCAGCAGGTCGAGCAGGTCGGCATCCGCCGGCGCCGCGTCGTCGTCGCCGTCCGCGAGCTTGCGGAGCATGGCCGCCTCCTTCGCGTCCCTCGCGCTGCCGGCGAGAAGATCGAAGCTGCTGTCCAGCGGGCGGGCGATGGCGAGATGGGCGAGGAAGGCCTCGCGCACCGGGCGGGCCACGCCGTCGGGGCAGGGCACGGGCTCCTCGCCCGTGGCGCCGAGGGCCGTGAGGCAGGCCCTCACCAGCGCGGGGTCGTTGGGCGCGAGCAGGCCGAGGCTGTCCCCGGGCTCGTAGCGCAGCCCGGTTCCCTCGAGATCGAGCACCACGTTCCGCACGTCCTTGGCCGATCCCTCGCCGGAGAGCCTGTGCGCGGCGAGCATCCGCACGGGCACCATCTCCGGCCCCGCCGGCCTGAGCGCCGGGGCGGGTGCGGCGGCGGCCGGCGTCTCCGCCTGCAGGGCCTTCAGCGCCTTCTGCGTCGCCTTGCCGCCGGGCACGCAGAGCGAGAGCGAGCCCTCGGCGCCCGAGGCGATGGCCTCGGCATAGGTCTGGCAGACATAGCCGCACTGGCCGCAATCGAGCTGCGCCATGGCCGCCATCAGCCGGCGGGACTGCGGCTTGCCCGCGGCCATGGAGAGGCGCTCGTCTAGCGGCAGGGCCGGGTCGTGCCAGGGGAAGTCCTCCTCCGCCTCCGGCTCGGCGGTGGGGGCCGTGCCGCCAGGGGATGCGGCACCGCCGTAAAGGCCGGCGAGGAAGCCGTTCAGCCAGGCGCGCTGCTCGGCCGTGAAGGGCGCGCTCTCCGGGATCAGCGGCACGGGGGCCGCGCCCGGGAAGGCGCCGGGGATGGGGGAGATGGCGTTCATGCGTCGATCTCCGCGGGGGTGCGGACGGCCATGGCGCGCAGCGCGTCCTCGTCGTGGCGGGCGGTGAAGGACTGGAAGCTCTCCCCCGGCGCATCCTCCTGCCAGGTGCGCAGGAGGTTCAGCACGAGGGGCGGCACGTCCTCTGCCGGGACCTTGGGGAAGAGAAGGCGCCCGATGCCCTGCTCGATGCCGGCGCCGCCGCCGACATGCAGGTCGTAGCCCTCCACCTCCTCCTCGCCGCGCTCGGCCTTCGCGCCGATCAGCCCGATGTCGCCGATATAGTGCTGGGCGCAGGAGTTGTGGCAGCCCGTGAGATGGATGTTCACCGGCTTCGAGAGGGTGATGCGCGCATCGAGATAATCGGCCAGCGCCGCTGCGTGCTGCTTCGTATGGGCCGCCGCGAACTTGCATCCCGCCGCGCCGGTGCAGGCGACGAGGCCGCCGCGCGCGTGGCTCGCGGTGGTGCCGAAGCCGAGCGCCTCGATCTCCGCCACCGCCCCGGCCATGCGCTCCCGCGGGATGTCGGAGATCAGCAGGTTCTGCCACACGGTGAGCCGCAGCGTGCCGCTGCCGTAGAGATCGGCGATGCGGGCGAGGCCGCGGAGCTGGTCGCCGGTGATGCGCCCCACCGGCAGCACCACGCCGACATACTGCATTCCCGCCTGCTTCTGGTCGTGCACGCCGAGATGGCCGTGCTTGTCCGGCGGCGGCGCGGGCTCGAAGGGGCCGGCCGCGCGTAGCGGGGCGCCGAGTTGCTTTTCCACCTCCTCCACGAAGCGGGGCAGGCCCCAGCGGTCCAGCAGGTATTTCAGCCGGGACTTCCGGCGGTCCGTGCGGTCGCCATGGGCGAGGAAGACGCGCAGGATCGCGTCGCAGACGCGCACCACCTCGTCCGGCGCCACCACGCGCCCCGTGTCGCGCGCGAAGTCGCGATGCCCGGTGATGCCGCCGAGGGCGAGGCGGAACACCACCTCCCCATCCATGCGGACGGCGGTGAAGGCGATGTCGTTCGTGTCCTCCACCACCGCGACGCACCCGCCGCCGTCAATCGAGATGTTGAACTTGCGCGGCAGGCCGAAGAGGTCGCGCGTGTTCAGGATGTGGTGGTGCAGCTTGCGGGTGATGCCGCGGGTGTCGATCAGCTCCTGCGGGTCGATGCCGGCGGTGGGGGAGGCGGTGATGTTGCGGATGTTGTCCGCCCCCGTGCCCTTCGGGATGATTCCGAGGTCGGCCAGCCGCTCCAGCAGCTCCACGCCCTTGTCGGCCGGGATCTCGCGGATCTGGAGGTTGTTGCGCGTCGTCGCGTCCACGTAGCCGCCGCCGCAATCCTCCGCGACCTCGGCGATGCCGCGCGCCTGCCAGGAGGAGAGGATGCCGCCGGGAATGCGGAGCCGGCACATGAAGGAGTCCTGCGCCGGCCCGACATAGAAGAGGCCGTGCCAGCGCGTGGCGAGGTTCTCCAGCCCGTGCGGGAACCGGCCCGCGCGGGCGCGCGCCTCCACCTCGTCCCAGCGGTCCAGCGGGTGCTTCTCCCGCTTCATCTTCTCCTCGGCATTCAGCTTGCCGCCCGCGGCGATGGCGGCGTCCTGCGCCGCGCGCATCGCGTCCGGCGGCGCGCCGCCCCCCTCCGCGCCTCCTGCGGGGGAGAGCGTGCCGCGGCGGGCCTCGACGCCCGCCATGAAGCCCTTGAGGTAGTTCTGCTGCTCGGTTGAGAAGCCGGATTCCATCAGGCCGCGTTCCCGATCCAGGCCTGGCCCAGTGCCGCCTCGGCGCGCGAGGCGACGGGCCGGCCGCTCGCGATGAGGCTCTGGAAGAAGCCGGCCTCCCCCGTGTCGCCGTAGAGCACGGCGCCGACGAGGCGCTCGCCGCGCCACCACAGGCGGCGGTAGCTCTCGCCCGCGCGGAAGGTCACGGCCTCCGCATCCACGGGCGCCACCTCGCCGCCGGACCAGACATGCGTGCCCGAGACCTTCAGCGCGGCGGAGTCCGCGCGCGGCGCCCAGGCCTGCTCCTCGCCCGCGATGGTGGAGGCGGCGATCTCCGCCTGCTCCAGCGCGGGGGCGACGAGGCCGATGAGGCGCCCCTCCACCTCCGCGCACTCGCCGATGGCGAGCACATGCGGGTCGCTCGTGCGCATGGCGGCGTCCGCCACCACGCCGCGCGCGACCTCCAGCCCGCTGGCGCGGGCGAGATCGGCGTTGGGCCGCACGCCCACGCACATGACGACGAGGCGCGCGGGGATGCGCTCGCCCGTACCGAGCCGCACGGCCTCCGCGCGCTCCCGGCCCTCGATGGCGACAGTCGCGGCGGGCATGTGCATCGTCAGCCCGCGCGCGCGCAGGCGGTTCGCGAGCAGCGTGCCCGCGTCGTAGTCGAGCTGCCGCTCCATCGGCCAGCCGACGGCGTGCAGCACCGTCACCTTCATGCCGCGCGCGGCGAGGCCCACTGCCGTTTCCAGCCCGAGCAGCCCGCCGCCGATCACCACCGCCGGGCCGCCATCCTTCGAGGCCTCGATCATCCGCCGCGTCTCGGCCAGGTCGCGCCAGGGGATCACGCCGGGCAGCTCCGCGCCCGGCAGCGGCAGGCGGAAGGAGCGGCTGCCCGTGGCGAGCACGCACCAGTCATAGTCGATCCGCTCGCCGCGCGCGGTGATCGCCTGGCGCATCGCGAGGTCGAGGGAGGCGACCGGCGTGCCGGGGCGGTACTGCACGCCCGCCGCCCGGAGATCGGCGAGGGAGTGCGTGATCAGCGCCTCCTGCGCCACCTCACCCACAAGGTATTTGGACAGCGCCACGCGGTCATAGGGCAGGGCGGGCTCGGCGCCCGCGAGCGTCACCGCCGCGCCGGGCAGGCGGGCGGCGATGCGGAGCGCGCAGCGCGTGCCGGCCGGACCGGCGCCGATGACGAGGGCCTTCACGCCGCGACCATTCCCGGTGCTGCGTGCCGGTGGTGGAGGAAGGCGAGAACATGGGCGCGCGCGGCGATGAAGCGGGGGTCGGCGACGAGTTCGAGGCGGTCGCGCGGGCGGGGAAGATCGACGTCGAGGATCTCGCCGATGCGGGCGTTGGGCCCGTTGGTGAGCATGACGATGCGGTCGGAGAGCAGCACGGCCTCGTCCACGTCGTGGGTGATCATCATCACCGTCGTGCCCAGGCTCGCATGGATGGCCATGACCTGGTCCTGCAAGTGCGCCCGGGTCAGCGCGTCGAGCGCCCCGAAGGGCTCGTCGAGCAGCAGCACCTTGGGCTTGATGGCGAGCGCGCGAGCGATGCCGATGCGCTGCTTCATGCCGCCCGAGATCTCGCCCGGTCGCTTGTCCTTCGCCCCTGTCATGCGGACGAGGGCGAGGTTCTCCATCGTCCAGTCGTGCCGCTCGGCCCGGCTCATGGCGCGCGAGAGCGTCTGGTCGACCGCGAGGCGGATGTTCTCGTAGCAGGTGAGCCAGGGCAGGAGGGAGTGGTTCTGGAACACCACCGCCCGGTCCGGCCCCGGCCCCGAGACCTCGCGCCCGTCCAGCACCACGCCCCCCGAGGTGGCGGGCAGCAGGCCGGCGACGACGTTCAGCAGCGTGGACTTGCCGCATCCCGAATGGCCGATGACCGAGACGTACTCGCCGCGCCGGATCTTGAGGTCCACCCCGTTGAGGACGGGGACGCGCGAGCGCGGGAAGGCGATGGTGACATCGGAGATGTCGAGGAAGGCGGGGCCGGTGATGGGCTTGCTCATCGGGAAGCGCTCCTCAGGCGGTCGCGGTGCCGCGGGTGGCGAGGTGGCCGAGAAGGGCCATGAGGCGGTCGAGGGCGAAGCCGACGAGGCCGACATAGACCAGCGCGACGACGATGTCGGACAGGTTGGAGCTGTTCCAGGCGTCCCAGATGAAGAAGCCGATGCCGACCCCCCCAATCAGCATCTCGGCCGCGATGATGGCGAGCCAGGAGAGGCCGATGCCGATGCGAAGCCCCGTGAAGATGTAGGGCGCGGCCGCGGGGAGGATGATGCGCGCCCAGTAGGCGGGCCCGCGGAGGCGGATGACGGCGGCGACGTTGCGGTAGTCCTGCGGGACGTTACGGACGCCGACCGCGGTGTTGATGATGACCGGCCAGACGGAGGTGATGAAGATCACGAAGATCGCGCTCGGCTGGGCCTCGCGGAAGGCGGCGAGCGAGAGCGGCAGCCAGGCGAGCGGGGGGACGGTGCGCAGCACCTGGAACAGGGGATCGAGCCCGCGCATGGCGAGCTGGGAGGTGCCGATCAGCAGCCCCGTCGCGATGCCGGCCACGGCGGCCAGCACGAAGCCGAGCGCGACGCGCTGGAGGCTGGCGGCCAGGTGCCAGAAGAGGCCCTTGTCGAGCCCGCCGCGATCGAAGAACGGGTCGGTGATCAGCTCGCCCGCATCGGCCCAGACGCGCGACGGCGGGGGAAGGGTGGCCGAGGGGCCGCTGGCGGCCAGCTCCCACAGGCCCGCCAGCGCGAGCACGACCACCAGCGGCGGCAGCACCCGCCCGGACAGCCCGCGCAGCCGCGCGAGAAAGCTGGGCGCTGGCAGGGAAGCGGGCGCGACCGGCGTCGCATGGGCCGGCACAGCCGCGGAGGAGGCCGCATGCCGGGGAGGAACAGTCGCGTTCATCCTTCACGCACCCCCAAGCTTCTTGAGAAGGGGAGAGGGGCGGAGTTCGTGGAAGGTGTCGGGCACGTGCGCGCTCCGGGGTTCCGTTTGGAACCGGGAGGCGGGCCGCCGTTGGACCGCCAAGTGGCCGATCGGGAAGCGCGAGGGCTTGCGTCGTTGCAGGCCGTTCCCTTGGGCTCATTTTTCACCATGCCGCGCCACACTGCCGCAAGCACGATATTGCCCTCTACGAAGGCATGTTGGCGACGGCAACCCCGTTCAAGAATGCCATTTAGGCAAATCGCCTATTTATTATCCAGAACTGCCTGGGCGACATCCACGATCCGGCGTCCCTGGTCCATCGCCGTCCGGCGCAACCGGCGATAGGCCTCCTCCTCGCTGAGCCGCCCGCGCTCCATGAGCCGGGCCTTGGCCCTGTCGATCACCGCGCGCGCGGCCAGCGTCGCCCGCGTCGCCTCCAGTTCCTGCCGCATGGAGTGATGCGCGCGGAAGCGGCGGATCGCCACCTCGATCACGGGGCGCACGCGGCCGGGGGCCAGCCCTTCCACGACATAGGCGGCCACCCCGGCCTCCAGCGCGGCCTCGATCTGCTCCGGCTCGCCCCGCTCGGCGAAGAGCACCACCGGGCGCGGCTCGTCGCGGTTGAGAGCGCGCATGCTCTCCAGCGCGTCGCGGCCGGGGTCGTCGAGGTCGCAGACGATCACCTCGGCCCCGGAATCCCGCACGCGGCGGGTGAGGTCGATCGCGTCGGGGGCGAGCGCCACCACCTCGTAACCGGCTGCCCTCAGCCCCGCCGAGACAAGGGAGGCGCGCTCGCCATCGGCATCCACGAGCAGAACGCGCAGGCCCTGATCCCCCGTCAGGCCCGGACGATCCCGGGCGGCGGTTCCGCGCATCGCAAAGGCTTTGCCAGAGCCGCCGGGCCGCCGCACCCTTCGGCCCGCCGGTTCGTTATCGCGCTGCACAAGGGCCGCTGAAGGGGAACACCGCATGGACGACGCCGCCGCCAGGCCCGACACCTCGCTCGACCTGCTGCATCTCGCGGCAAACGCCCGCGCGCAGGGCAGGGGCGATCCCTTCGCCGCCCCGGCCCTGGCCATGGCCCTGGCGATCAGCCGCCGGATCGACGATGGCGAGCTGGACCTGCCCGCCCTCCGCGCCGCGCTCCGCCGGATCGGCGACATGGCCTTCGCGGACCGCGCCGCGCGGCTGGCGCGGCAGGTCGGCGGCACCGATCCGGAGGCGACGGACGCGGCGCTGATCGGGGTCGCCTCCCGCGCCGCGCGGCCCGACCCCGCCGACAGCCCCGTGCCTTTCGCCGCCTTCCGCACGGCCTGCGAGCGCCCCCGCGCGGCGGCGGTGTTCACCGCCCACCCCACCTTCTCCCTCCCGCGCGCGACCAACCGCGCGCTGGCCGAGGCCGCTTGCGGTGCGCCCGTTCCCGAGGGCCTGCCGCTGCGCCCCGTGCCGCCGGACCTGGAGGAGGAATTCTCCCAGGCGGTGGAGGCGATCACCAACGGGCGGGACGCGCTGGACCGGCTCTCCGCCGCCTTCCTCGGCGTCGCGCGGGAGATCTGGCCGGACCGCTGGCGCAGCCTGCTGCCCGCGCCCGTCATCCTCTCCTCCTGGGTCGGCTACGACACGGACGGGCGCACCGATATCGGCTGGCAGGACACGCTGCGGCTGCGGCTGCGGATGAAGGAGCTGGGCCTCGCGAGGCTTGAGGCGCAGGTCGCCGCCCTGCCGCCGGAGGGGGCGGAGCCGCTGCGGGAGCGGATCGCCCTCGCGCTGGAGGCCGTGCGCGCGCAGATCGCCGCCTGTCCCCCGCCCAATCCCTCCGGTGGCTCGCCGGAGCCGGAGGCCGCGCAGCGCTTCGCCCTCGCCCTCGTCGGGCGGCGGGAGGAGGCGCTGACGACGCCCGAGCCGCTGCTGGAACTCTTCGGCGGCGCCATCGCGGCCGCGCCGGACGATGCGGCGCGGCTCGCCCTGCTCGTCGCGCGCTCGGGGCTGGTGGGGCACGGGCTCTCCCTCGCCCACACGCATGTCCGGCTGAACTCGGCGCAGCTCCACAACGCGGCGCGGCTGCGCGTCCCGGCGCTCGGCGGCGCCCCCGATGACGCCGCCCGCCGCCGCGCGCTCTTCGGCGCCATCAACGCCGCGCTGGAGGAGGCGCGGCCGGAGCCGGTGGACACGGGCGGTCTGCTCTCGGAATCCGCCAGCGCCATGCGGCTGATGATGACGGTCGCGCAAATCGCCAAGCACATCGACGCCTCCCAGCCCGTGCGCTTCCTCGTGGCCGAGACCGAGAGCGGCTACACCCTGCTCTGCGCGCTGCTGCTCGCGCGGCTCTGCGGCGCGGAGCGGCACGTCGAGATCAGCCCGCTCTTCGAAACGGCCGAGGCGCTGGAGCGGCGCGGCGAGCGGGTGATCGAGGAGGCGCTGCGCTCGCCCCACTGGCGCGCCTATCTCAAGGGCATCGGGCGGCTCTGCCTGCAGTTCGGCTACTCCGATTCCGGCCGCTATGTCGGCCAGCCCGCGGCGAGCCACCTGATCGAGCGGCTGAAGCTGCGCGTCGCCGACCTTCTCGCGCGGCACGGGCTGGCGGATCTGGAGGTCGTGCTCTTCGACACGCATGGCGAGGGGCTCGGCCGCGGCGGGCACCCGGACGGGCTGGCCGCGCGCTTCGAGTACCTCGACCCCCCCGCGACCCGCGCCGCCTTCGCCGCGCAGCGCATCGCGACGCGGCTGGAGACGAGCTTCCAGGGCGGGGACGGCTACCAGCTCTTCGGCACGCGCGCCCTCGCCCAGGCGACGGTCGCGCGCATCGCCGAGCACGCCTTCGCGCCCTTGCCGGGAGAGATCACCGACCCCGTCTATGCCGAGGCGGGCTTCGCGGCCGATCTCTTCGCCGGGATGCGCGGCGCCATGGCGGGGCTGGTGGAGGATCCCGGCTATGCCGGGCTGCTCGGCGGCTTCGGCCCGGCGCTGCTGGACCGCACGGGGTCGCGCCCCGCGGCGCGGCAGAGCGACACGGGCGGGCCGGCGACGATCCGCCACCCGCGCGAGCTGCGCGCCATCCCGAACAACGCGGTGCTGCAGCAGCTCGGCTTCCTCGCCAACCTTACCCAGGGGCTCGGCGCCGGGGCGGCGCGGGAGCCGGAGGGCTTCGCCGACCTCCTGCGGAAGTCGCCGCGCTTCGCCGGCGCCATGGCCTTCGCGCGGGCGGGGCTCACCCTCTCGGATACGGAGGTGCTGCGCGGCTACGTCGCCTCCCTCGATCCCGGCATGTGGCTCGACCGCGCGGCGAATGCGCGCAACCCCTTCAACGCGACGGCGCTCGCGGCTGTGGCCACGGCGCTGGAGGAGCAGGGCCTGGGCGACCCCGTGCGCCGCGTCTTCCGCCGCCTGCTGGCCGACGACACCGCGCTGCGCGCCGCCTGGCCCGCGGAGGGCGAGCGGCCGCGCATGTCGGACCGCCTCTTCGCCGTCCACGCGCTGCGGCTGCTGCTGATCCACCGGATCTGGATGCGGGCGGTGAACATCCCGGAATTCTCCCCCCGCCACGGCGTGACGCGGGACGGGCTGCTGCGGCGCCTGCTGCGGCTGGACGTGGAGGAGGCGGCGAAGCTGCTCGACCAAGTCTTCCCCGCCCATGAGCCGCCGAGCGCGGCCCTGGACTACGGGGAGCCGCCCTCGCCGCGCCGCGCCGGCTACGGGCGCGAGCACGCGGAGCTGATGGAGCCGCTGCGCGAGCTCTTCGCGATGGTGCGGGAGGCCAGCGCGGTGGTCTCCCTCGAATGCGGGGCGCACGGCTAGGGCCGCCTCGCTTCCGCCACGCAAGCGGGCCAGACTGGAGGGGTGAATCCGCCCCCTCCCTTGCCGGGGGAGCGGCCCGCCGCGCGGCGGGCCGCCTTCCTCCTCCTCTGCCTCCTCGTCGCCGCGCCGCTGCTGGCGCTGCTGTGGCGCGTTCTCGCCTCCGGGGGATGGACGGGGTGGGAGGTGGCGATCGCCGTCCTCTACATCGGCACCCTGCCATGGACGGCGATCTGCGTGGCCAATGCCGCGATCGGCTTCGCCCTGCTCCTGGCGAAGCGGGACGCGCCGGCCTTCCTCGTCCCGCAGGTCGCGGCGCCGCCCCAGGAACCGACCGGGGGGCCGCCGCTCCGCACCGCCATCGCGGTTCCCATCCGCAACGAGCCGATGGAGGATGTCCTCCCGTCCCTCGCCCGGCTGCTGGACGGGCTGGAGGCGGTGGGGGAGGGGGAGCGCTTCACCCTCTGGCTCCTCTCCGACACGCGCGATCCCGTCCTCGCGGCTGCGGAGGACGCGGCCGTGGCGGGTTTCGCCGCGGCGCGGGCGGGCGGCATTCCCGTGCGCCATCGCCGCCGCGCCGAGGGCACGGGCTTCAAGGCGGGGAACGTGATGGAGTTCCTCGACCACCATGCGGGGGACCACGACCTCGCCCTCATGCTGGACGCGGATTCCGAGATGTCGGCCCCGGCCGTGCTGCGGCTTGTCAGGGCGATGCGGGCGGACCCGCGCCTCGCGCTGGTGCAGCAGCTCATCGCCGGCCGCCCCGCCGCCCGCGCCTTCCCGCGGCTCTTCCAGTTCGGGATGCGCGCGGGGATGCGCGCCTGGGCGATGGGGCAGGGCTGGTGGCAGCTCGATGACGGGCCCTACTGGGGCCACAACGCGATCCTCCGCATCGCGCCCTTCCGCGAGCACGCCCGCCTCGCCCCGCTGCCGGACGGGAGCGCGATCCTCTCCCACGACCAGGTGGAGGCGGTGCGGCTGCGCGCGGCCGGCTGGCGCCTGCGCTGCCTGCCCGACGACACCGGCAGCCTGGAGGGCAACCCGCCGGCACTGCCCGAATTCCTCGCGCGCGACGTGCGCTGGGGGGCGGGCAACATGCAGTACCGCCACCTCATCCTGCGCCCGGGATTGCGCGCCATGGGGCGATGGCAGCTCGCCCAGGCGATGCTGCTCTTCCTCTGCGCGCCGCTCTGGCTCGGCATCCTGCTGGCGGCCGTGGGCAACGCGGCCCTGGGCGGCGGGGCAGGAACGCCGATGGGGGCGCTGGCGGCGCTGGTGGGGCTCACCTGGCTCGCCAATGCCGCGCCGAAGCTGCTGGGCTACCTGGAGCTGCTGCTGCGCCCGGAGCGGGCGGCGGCTTATGGCGGGCGGGCGGCGGTGCTGCGGGGGATGGGGGCGGAGATCGTCTTCTCGCTGCTCATTGAGCCCGTGAGCCTGATGAACAAGGCCTTCGCCCTTCTCCGCCTCGCCCTCGGCGCGCGGGACGGATGGGCGCCGCAGAACCGGGCGGAGCGGGGCGTCGCCTGGGCGGATGCGGCGCGGCTGCTCCTGCCGCACACGCTTCTCGGCCTGGGCTGCGCGGCGGTGCTGGCCGGGGTTTCGCCAGGGGGGCTGCCGGTAGCGCTGCTGCTGGCGCTGCCCTTCCTCGCGGGGCCGGTGCTGGCGATCCCCCTCTGCGTCTGGACGGCCTCGCCCGGCCTCTCGGCCTGGCTGGTCCGCCACCGCGTCGCCGCCACGCCGGAGGAGCTGGCCGCGCTTCCCGCCGCGCGCCCCGAGGCGCCGGCACATCTCGCAGAGACGCCCGTCGCCGAGGCGGCCCACGCGCCGTGAAGGACCTCTCCGCCTTCGACCTCAACCTCCTGCGCGTCTTCGACGCCGTCGCGCGGGAGCGGCACGTCACCCGCGCGGCGGCGCGGCTGAACCTTTCCCAGCCCGCCGTCTCCAACGCGCTCAACCGGCTGCGCGCCTCGCTCGGGGACGAGCTGTTCCTGCGCGCGCCCGGCGGGGTGGAGCCGACGAGCCTGGCGCTCGCCCTCATGCGCCCGGTGGAGGAGATGCTGGACCGGCTGCAGGAGACGCTCGCCGCCACCGCCCCCTTCGACCCCGCGACGAGCGACCGCGTCTTCACCATCGCCTTCTCGGAATACGCGGAGGCCGTCCTCGCCCCGCCGCTCTTCGCGCGGCTGGCCACGGAAGCGCCGGGCATCCTCGTCGCGATCCGCCACGCCGACCGCACCAACGCCACCGCCCTGCTGGAGAGCAACGAGGCGCAGCTCGCCATCGCCATGCTGGCCGAGCCGGCCGCGCTCTACACCCGGCTCCGCCTGCTGCCCGAGGCCTTCACGATCCTCGCCCGCCCCGGCCACCCGCTGCTGGAGGGGGAGCTGACGGTGGAGCGCTACGTCTCCTTCCCGCACCTGCTGCACTCGCCCAACGGCTCGCGCGACGGGGCGATGGACCGGGTGCTGCGGGACCTCGGCCGCACGCGGAGGCTGGGGGCGGTGGTGGCCCATCTCTCCGCCGTGCCGGCGATCCTGCTAGGGACGGACATGGTGATGACCCTCTCCTCCCGCCTCGCGCGGCAGATGGCCGCGGCGCACGGGCTGGAGACCCTGGCCCTCCCCCCTGATGTGGCGGAGGCGACGCAGCACACCCGGCTCTCCATGATCTTCCACCGCCGCTTCGAGGCCGATCAGGGCCATGCCTGGCTGCGCCGCCTGCTGCTGGCGCTGGCGCGGGAGGTGGTGGCCGACATCCCGGCCGAGGGCGCGCGGGGCAGCCGGGCGGTGGCGGACTAGGAGCGGCAGCGACCGGAGAGGTTCGTTGCGGAGGATTTCGCTTGCCCGCGCCGTCCGCTTCCGTCCTAGCCTGAACGGCGACCCTGCACGGGGAGGCGCGCGATGGCGACCGGAGACGAGCCCCGTCCGGCACCCGGCCCGGACCGGCTATGGGCGGCGGGCGAGGCCTATGAGCCCTATGTCGGCCGCTGGAGCCGGCTCGTCGCGGCGAGGTTCCTCGGCCGGCTCGGCCTGGGGGCGGGGGCGCGTTGGCTCGATGTCGGCTGCGGCACCGGCGCGCTCACCGAGAGGATCCTCGCCCACCACGCGCCGGAAGCGGTCATCGGCATCGACCCCTCGGAGGGCTTCCTGGCCTATGCCCGCCGCCGCGTGACGGACCCTCGCGCCGGGTTCCTCCACGGCGACGCCCAGGCCCTGCCCGTCGGGGACGCCGCCTTCGACGCGGTGGTGAGCGGCCTCGTCCTCAATTTCGTGCCGGATGCGGGGAAGGTGGCCTCGGAGATGCGCCGCGCCGCGTGGCCGGGCGGGATCGTCGCGGCCTATGTCTGGGACTATGCGGAGGGCATGGGGATGATGCGCCGCTTCTGGGACGCGGCCGCGGCGCTCGACCCCGTGGGGGCGGGAGGGAAGGACGAGGCGCTGCGCTTCGCCCTCTGCCGGCCCGAGCCGCTGCAGGCCCTCTTTGCTGGGGCGGGGATGCGGGAGGTGGCGGTGACGGCGATCGAGGTGCCGACGGTGTTCCGCGACTTCGACGACTACTGGTCCCCCTTCCTGGCGGGCGGGGCGCCCGCGCCGGCCTACTGCCTGTCCCTCGATGAGGAGCGCCGCGCCGCGCTGCGCGACGCCCTGCGCGCCGCGCTGCCCGTCGGCGCCGATGGCAGCATCGCCCTCTCCGCCCGGGCCTGGGCGGTGCGAGGAACGGCCTGACGGCGCCCCGGCAGGTTTCTTTCGGGTTCGGCTGTCCGAAACGGCGCCTGCGGCGTTCCCCTCCACACCGCATCCCGGAGGAGCCCATGCGCGCGCCGATCCTCTCCCTTCTCGCCGTCCCCGCGCTCTGCCTCGGCCTTGCGGCCGGCGCCGGGGCCCAGACCACCTTCCAGGCCCCGTCCCGCCCGGCCGAGCAGCCCTCGGCGGCGAATCCCAACCCGAACAGCGCCACACCCCAGGCGCCGGACATGCAGACCTATGTCGGGATGCTCCAGCGCGCCTCGCGCGAGCTGCGGCAGGAGATTTCGCGCTCCGAGGGCGGGGCGCGGCCTACCCAGCCCGGCGCGGCCTCGCCGGACACGATCCAGCTCATGCAGAAGACGCGCGACGCCTGGCAGGTGGCCGAGCGCGCACCGCAGGGCCTCTCCGGCACGCCGGTCTATGACAACGCGATGCGTGAGATGAAGAATCGCTTCGCCGACATCGTGCAGGGCCACCCCGCCGTGCCGCACGGCCAGTCGCTCGATGCCGCGCGCGGCGTGCTCCAATCGCTGGAGACGCTGGAGCGGGCGGCGAGCACGGGTTCGACCGGGCAGCCCTCCTGAGAGGGGTGGGCTAGAGGCCGAGGCGGGCGGCGAGCGCGCCGAAATCCTCGGCCACCACGTTCCACTCCTCCTCCGGCGCCAGATCGGTGGCCTGCCCCGGCCCGTGCTCGGCCGGGCGCGGGACGAAGGCGGTGCGGAGCCCACATCGCCGCGCCGCCGCGAGGTCGCCGTTATGGGCGGCGACGAGGCAGACCTCCTCCGGCCGCATCGCCAGGATCTCGGCCGTGCGAAGATAGGCCTCGGGCGCCGGCTTGTAGGCCCGCGCCACCTCCGCCCCGAGGATCGCGTCCCAGGGCAGGCCGGCCCGCCTGGCCATGTCGATCATCAGGACGATGTTGCCGTTGGAGAGCGGGGCGATGATGTAGCGCGCCTTCAGTCGCGCGAGCCCCGCCACCGCGTCCGGCCAGGGGTCCAGCCGGTGCCAGGCGAGATTCAGCTCGTCCAGCTCCGCCGCGGGCAGGCCGGCGGGGTCGATGCCGAAATCGGGCAGCACGGCATCCAGGTTCTCCCGGTGCAGCACGTCCAGCCGGGTGAAGGGGCGGCGGCCGCTACGGACCTCCTCCATGGCGGGCTGGTAGCGCCGGCGCCAGGCATCGGCGAAGAGGGCGGGATCGGCGGAGCTGCCGTGGCGGGCGAGGAAGGGCGCGGCCTCCCGCGCGACGCCGCCGCGCCAGTCCACCACCGTGCCGAAGACGTCGAAGACGAGGGCGCGCACGCCGTCCAGGGGCATCGGGTTGGTCCTCATCCTCTCCGCCGGACGGGCGCGAGCCCTGTCCGCGGGGAGCCTAGGCCCAGGGACCGCGGCGGGTGAAGCCCCGCCCCGGCTGGCCCGCGGAGCGGCCCGCCGCCCCGTTCCATGGGCCGCGCCCGCCCGGCATCCGCCCCACCGGCATCCCGCCTGCCAGCTCCATCAGCGCCCGCACGCGGTTCTCCGTGCTGGGATGGGTGGAAAAGAGATTGTCCATCCGCGCGCCGGAGAGCGGGTTGACGATGAAGAGATGCGCGGCCGCCGGGTTCGCCTCGGCGGCGAGGTTCGGCAGGCCGCGCCCCGCCTCCAGCCGCTGCAGCGCGTTGGCGAGGCCGCGCGGGTGACCCGCGATCTCCGCCCCCAGCCGGTCCGCCTCGTACTCGCGGGAGCGGCTGATCGCCATCTGCACGAGCATCGCCGCCAGCGGCGCGACGATGATCGCCAGCAGCGCGCCGATGCCGCCGAGGGGGTTGTTGCGGTCCCGGTTGCCGAACAGCCCGCCGAACTGCGCCAGCATCCCGATCGCGCCGGCGAGGCCTGCCGTCATCGTCATGATCAGCGTGTCGCGGTTGCGGATATGGGCCAGCTCATGCGCGACCACCCCGGCCACCTCCTCCTCCGGCATCATCGCCAGCAGGCCGGTGGTGACGGCCACCGCCGAGTGATCGGGCGAGCGTCCGGTGGCGAAGGCGTTCGGCTGGTCCTCGTGGATGAGGTAGAGGGCCGGCATCGGCAGCCCCGCCCGCGCGGCGAGGCCCGCGACGAGGGCGTGCAACCGCGGGTTCTCCGCCGGCCCGATCGGCTCGGCACGGTGCATCCGCAACACCATCCGGTCCGAGTTCCACCAGGTGAAGGCGTTCATGCCTACGCCGAAGAGAAAGGCGATCAGCATTCCCTGCCGTCCGCCCAGCAGGAACCCCACCCCCGCGAAGAGGGCCACGAGGCCCGCCATGAGCACCGCGGTGCGCGCATAACCCGACACGGGACCCGTTCCTCCTCTGCCCCAGGCACCCTATCTGGGATGCATGACCGAGACCGACGAGACCAAGACCCAGCCCACCCCTCCGGCCGCCCAGCCGGCCGCCGCGCCGAAGCCCGAGGCGCCGAAGCTTCCCGAGATCGGCGGCCCGACCGGGCCGGAGCCGACGCGCTACGGCGACTGGGAGCGCAAGGGGCGCGTCAGCGACTTCTAGGACCCGCGCCCCACAGGGGCGACTGAGAACCGCGCCCGACGGGGCAGGGCCGCGGGGCGGCCCTGTCCGCCGGAGAATGCGGTGGCTAGATGCCGTGCTTGCCCAGCCCGGTCGTCTTGCGCTTCGTCTCCTCCGTCACCCCGTTGTCGGGCTCGGCGATCTCGTCCGGCTGGCCGGGGGCGTCACCCTCGGCGCCCTTCACCCTGATGTTCACCGGGCCGCCGGGCGCGTCCGGGCCGATGAAGTTGTTGTTGTCGCCCGGGCTCGGCTTGTACTGGTGCTCCGGCGACTTGTCGCGCGGGCGCGGCTCCGGGCCGCTGAAGCCGGTGGCGCTGGAGACGGCGTTCTCCTCGGGGAGGATGTGGGCGCCCTTCTTCTCTTCGCTCATGGACGTAGCTCTCTCCTGCCGGGTTCAGCAGGGAGAACGCCCGCTGCGCCGCAGGGTTGGACACGGCGCTACAACCCGAGCAGGTCCAGCGTGCGCTCCACCACCGCGCGCTCGTCATAGAGGGCGAGCGCCCGTTCCCGCCCGGCCGCGCCCATCCGGGCACGCAGCGCGGCGTCCCCGGCCAGGCGGTTCAGCGCCTCCGCCAGGGGCGCGACGGTGGCGGGAGGGACGAGGAGGCCGGTCCCCTCCACCACCACCTGCTCCCGCGGCCCGCGGATATCGGTGGCCACCACGGGCAGGCCCGTCAGCATCGCCTCGATCACCGACATGGGCAGGCCCTCGAAATGGCTGGGCAGGCAAAAGATGTCGGAGGCCGCCAGCACCCGCTCGGTGTCGTGGCGGTAGCCCAGGCGGCGCAGCCGGGGGCCGAGGGCCTCCGCGGCGCGGGCGAAGTCGGGCTCGAGATCCGCGCCGTGGTCGCTGGCCAGCCGCTCCCCCACCACCCAGAGCGTCGCGCCGGGGACGGATTCCATGGCCCGCAGCAGTTCCGGATAGCCCTTGTGCCGCACGAGGCGGGAGAGGGCGGTGACCACCACCTCATCCGGCGCGGCGCCGATCTCGGCGCGCAGGGCCGCGCGGGCCTCCGCATCCGGGCGGAAGCGCGCGGGGTCGCGCCCGTTGCGGGCGGCGACGGGGTGGGGGTGGATGCGGAGGCGCCTCGCGTCCCGCGCCTCCTCCTCGCTGACGGTCAGGAAGGTGTCGGTCAGCCGCCCGCCCAGCCATTCCACGGCCAGGGAGAGGGCGCGGCGCCAGGGGCGGCCGGGCTGGTTGAAGAGGAAGCCGTGCACCGTATAGGCCGTGCGCGGCACCCCCTCCATCCGGGCCGCGACCCGGGCCAGCAGGCCGGAGATGGGAAAATGCGCGTGGACGAGATCCGGCCGGATATCCCGGACCACGCGGCGCAGGGCGCGGAAGGCGCGGAGGTTCGCGCCCGGCGAGAAGCTGCGCGCCATGGGCACGGGGAGGACGGTGAAGCCCTCCGCCCGCGGCAGGTCCAGCAGCGGCCCCTCGGCGCAGGCGGCGAAGACCTCGTGCCCCCTCGCGCGGGCGCCGCGCATCAGGGGCAGGATGAAGTGGCGCAGCGCGAAGTCGACATTGGCGACGAAGAGGACGCGCACCCCTAGCCCCGGGTGAAGCGCGCGACGAAGAAGCCGTCCATCCCGCCCCGCTCGGCCCAGAGGTCCGGCCGGGTGCGGAGCGCGCCCTCCCCGGTGATCGCGCCCTCCAGCCCCGGCACCTCCTCCGGCCGCACGGGATCGGGGCGCAGGCCGAGGGCGGCGGCGCGGGCGAGATGGGCCTCCCCCTCCTCCGGCTGGAGGGAGCAGGTAGCAACGACCAGCCGCCCGCCGGGGGCGAGCAGCCCCGCCGCCGCCTCGATCAGCCCGGCCTGGGTGGCGGCGAGCTTCGGCACGTCCTTCTGCCGGCGGAGATGGGCCACCTCCGGGTGCCGGCGGATGGTGCCGGTGGCGGTGCAGGGAGCGTCCAGCAGCACGGCGTCGAAAGTGCCCCCGCGCTCGGCGGCCCAGGGGATGGCGTCGGCGACGACCATCTCGGCCTCCATCCGCAGGCGGGCGAGGTTCTCGCCCAGGCGCTTCGCCCGCTGCGCGTCCCTCTCCACCGCCGTCACCTTCGCGCCGGTGGCGACGAGCTGCGCGGTCTTGCCGCCCGGCGCGGCGCAGAGATCGGCCACGCGCGCGCCGGGGGAGGGGGCGAGAAGGCGCGCGGGGAGGCTGGCGGCGGCGTCCTGCGCCCAGAAGCCGCCCTCGGCGAAGCCGGGAAGTTCCGTGATGCGGGTGCCGGCGGGCAGGCGGGCCGTGCCGTTGGGCAGGATTTCCGCCCCCTCCGGCGCGGCGGTGCCGGGGGCGAGGGAGAGGTCCAGCGGCGCCGGGCGGGTGTGCGCCTCGGCGATGGCGCGGACCTTCGGGCCATAGGCCGCGTGCCAGGCGGACCAGAGCCAAGCCGGCGTGTCCAGCCGCGCCCCGTCCAGCCCCTCCAGCGCCGAGGGACCGTCGGCGGCCACCTTCCGCAGCACGGCATTCACCAGCCCGGAGAAGGGCTTGGGGGCGAGGGCCACCGCACTGGCCACGGCGGCATGGGCCGGGGTGCCGAGAAGCAGCAGCTCCGCCGCGCCGATCCGCAGCGCCTGCATCGCCGGGGGGGAGGGCTCGCGCCGGAGATAGGGCTCCAGCACCGCGTCGATGCTGCCGAGGCGGCGCAGCACGGCGGCGGCGATGCGGTGGGCCGCGGCCTTGTCGCGCGGCTGGATGCGGGCGGGCAGGGCGTCCAGCGCCTCGTCCAGCGCGCGGCGGCGCTCCAGCACGGCGGAGAGAAGGGAGAAGGCGGCGGAGCGGGTGGGATTCATGGGCATGCCCGCGCGACTTGGCGCATTTCGCGCCCGATGTGCAGCCCCCTTCAGCGCCCCCTCTTCAGCGTGTTGGGGCGGCGGTTTCCCTCGCGCGCGCCCGGAAGAGCAGCATCAGGCCGGAAAGGGTGAGCACTCCGCCCGCGAGATCCGCCCAGCCCAGCACCTCCCCCAGCGCCGCCCATCCGATGACGGCGGCCACCGGCGGGGCCATGAGCTGCAGCGCGGCGGCGGTGGAGGGCGGGAAGCGCCGGAGCATGACGAAGAACAGGGCGTAGCCGCCGATGCCGACCACCGTGACGCTGTAGGCGAGGCCGAGCAGCACGCGGTCGCTGGCGGCGGCGGGCGGCGCGCCCTCCAGCACGAGGGCGAGGACCAGCAGCAGCGCGGCGCTGACGAGGCTCTGCCCCGCGCTGGCAGACCAGAGATCCACCCGCCCCCGCGCCGGGGCGAAGACGAGCAGCCCCGCCGCCTGGGAGACGGCGCCGAGCAGGGCGAGCGCCACGCCCAGCGCCTCCGCCATCCCCTGCGCCCCGCCGAAATGCCCGGCCAGCCGCGCCCCGCCGAGCACCGCCACCCCCGCCCAGCCCAGCGCCAGCCCTGCCCAGGCCATGGGGGAGGGGCGCCGGCCGAGGAACACGGCCTCGCCCAGCGCCACGACGAGCGGGGTGGAGGCGGTGATGAGCGCGACCAGGCCGGAGGGGATGAGCGCCATGGCCCACCAGGAAAGGGCGAGATAGCCCCCGGTGCCGAGCAGCCCCATCAGCGCCACCCGCCCCAGGTCCCCCCGGCCGGGCCAGCGGGAGCGCGTGGCGCGGGCGATGATGAGCAACAGCGGCGCGGTGAGGACGAAGCGCAGGGCCAGCGCCCAGAAGGGCGGCCATTCCAGCACCACCAGCCGCGCCGCGTTGAAGGCCGAGCCCCAGATGAGGACGAAGGCGACCGCGAGGGCGAGGTCGGCGGGCTTCATTCCCGCCCTGCCCGGCCCTCGATGCGCGCCAGCAACGCGGCCTGCGCGGCTTCCAGCCGGGCCACCATCAGCCCGATCCGCCCGATGGCCAGCAGGCTGAGCGCCGAGACCGCCCCCGCCGCGGCATAGAGGATGCGCGCGCGGGACCATTCGGGCCCGAGCAGGGGCGTGCCCTGCAGCGCCAGCAGCGCGCAGCCGAGCAGGGCGAGAAGGCTCACGCCCTGGAGGAAGCGGAACAGCATCAGGCCGGGACCTTCACGCGGGGACCATCAGGCAAGACCGGGGCCGTGTCCGTAGGACTGCTCCGGCGTCGCATGGGCCTCGGCGACGCCGCCATTCGGCTCCAGCTCCGCCCGGCCGCGGCGCGCGAGGGCGGCCTCCAGCGTGTTCTCCAGCAGGCAGGCGATGGTCATCGGGCCGACGCCGCCGGGAACGGGGGTGATCCACCCCGCGCGCTCCCGCGCCGCCTCGAACTCCACGTCGCCCGTCAGCTTGCCCTCCGCCGTGCGGTTGATGCCGACATCCACCACCACGGCGCCGGGCGCGATCCAGTCGCCGCGCACGATCCCCGCGCGTCCCACCGCCGCGACCAGCACCTCGGCCCGCCGGCACTCCTCCGCGATGTCGCGGGAGCGGGAGTGCAGCATCGTCACCGTGGCATCGGCCGCCAGCAGCAGCGCGGCCATCGGGCGCCCGACGATGGCGCTGCGCCCGAGCACCACGGCGCGCGCCCCGGAGAGCTTCACCCCGGCCTCGGCCAGGAGGTGCATCACCCCCTTCGGCGTGCAGGGCACGAGGCCGGGCAGGCCGGCGGCGAGGCGGCCGGCATTGACGGGGTGGAAGCCGTCCACGTCCTTGGCGGGGTCCACCGCCTCCAGCACCTTCTGGGGGTCTATGTGCTTCGGAAGCGGGAGCTGGACGAGGATGCCGTCCACCGCGGGGTCGGCGTTCAGCCGGCGCACGGTGGCGAGCAGCTCCGATTCGGGCACGTCCTCGGGCAGGAGGATCGTCTCGCTGTCGAAGCCCGCCTCCTTCGCCGCCCGGTCCTTCGAGCGGACATAGACGACGCTGGCGGGATCGTCCCCCACCCGCACCACCCGCAGGCCGGGGCGAAAGGACAGCCCCGCCACCCTCTCCCCCAGCCCGGCGCGGAGGCGCGCGCCGACCGCCTTCCCGTCGAGAATGCGCGCCGTCATCTCAGGCGGCGAGCCGCCAGAGGGCGGGGAAGACGGTGACGTTGAGGAAGATCCGCAGCGCCTGCAGCAGCAGGATCAGCACCAGCGGCGAGAGGTCCACACCGCCGAGATCGGGCAGGATGCGCCGGATCGGCCGCAGCGCGGGCTCCGTCACCCGCCAGAGGAAGTCGCCGATGGACCAGACCAGGCGGTTGCGCGTGTCCAGCACGTTGAACGCCGTGAGCAGGCTGAATACTGCCGCGATGATCAGCAGCCAGATGTAGATGCCGATCACCTGATCGACCAGCCAGAAGATCGCTGTCATCCCTGCCCCCGAAGCCGCCGCGCGCCCCTTGGCGCACCCTGGCGGGCGTTGTGTATGGCCCATGCCATGCCTCGTCCAGCCGGGCACGCAAGCGGGCGCTTGACGCCGGGCACGGGGCAGGGAATAAGCCCGCCACGCGCGCCGGTCCCCAAGCCTGCGCGAAGGTGGTTAAGGGGCTGTAGCTCAGTTGGGAGAGCGCGTCGTTCGCAATGACGAGGCCAGGGGTTCGATTCCCCTCAGCTCCACCATCCCCTCCTTTCTGAACCCCTCCTCAGCCCTGCGCATCCGCGGCGAGGACGAGCACGCCGCCCTCAAGGCGCAGTTCCACCCTCTCGAGCGAATCTCCCGCGCAGGGGCCTGAGACGCAGAACCCGTCCTCCACCCGGAAGCGCGCGCCATGCGCCGTGCAGACGAGGTGCCGCCCCTCGCGGTCGAGGAAGCGGTCGGGCAGGCTCTCCAGCGGCAGGCCGAGATGCGGGCAGGAATTGAGATAGGCGCGGACCTCCCCGCCTCGGCGGAGGACGACGAGGCCGTAGTCGCCGCCGGGCGGGGGCGGGAAGCCCCGCGCCCCGTTCTCCGGGATCTCCTCCGGCCGGCAGAGGGCCTGCCCGCCCGTCAAAGCCCCGCCATCTCCGAGATCACGGCCCAGTGCTCCGCCGAGACCGGCACGATGGAGAGACGCGACTGGCGGATGAGGGCGAGGCCGTCCAGCCGCGGCTCGGCCTTCATGGCGGCGAGGGTGACCGGCCGCGGCACGGGGCCGACCGTGCGCATGTCCACGCAGCACCAGCGTCCCGTCTCGTCGCTGGGGTCGGGATAGGCCTCGCGCGCGACCTCGACGATGCCGACGATCTCCCGCCCCTCGTTGGAGTGGTAGAAGAAGGCCCGGTCGCCCACCCGCATGTCGCGGAGGTTCCTCGCCGCCTGGGCGTTCCGCACCCCGGTCCAGGGCTCCACCCCGTTCGCCACCTGCTGGTCCCAGGAGAAGGCGTCGGGCTCGCTCTTCACCAGCCAGAGGGCGGTCACGCCACCCGCGCCCCGTCGCGGAACACCTCGCGGAAGGCGTGGACGGTCTGGGTGGCGAAGACATCGGCCTCCCAGAAGGGATCGGCCCGAGCGAAGTCGCGGGCGGTCTCCAAGTCCGGCTGCTCGGTCACCACGATGCTCCCGCGCTGCTTGCCCTCCTCGTCCAGCAGGGGGCCGACATAGCGGAGCCGCGGCCCGGCGGCCTCCAGCCACACCAGGTGCTTCGGCCGGGCGGCGAGCCGGCGCTCCAGCGCGTCCGGCTTGTCGTAGCTCACGATGGCGAACAGCACGTCGATCCCCCTTCGCCCGGCGAATCGGTGCCGGGGCGCGGGGGGAAGTGGTGCAGCGCCGTTGCGCCCGGCGCAACCGGGGCTTGTTGCGTCCGGCGCTGGGCGGGGTTCAGCCTGGGGTGGGGTCGTGATGGACGCGGCGGAGGCGGAAGGCGAGGCCGACCAGCAGCGCCCCGCCGACCACGGCCTGGATGGCCACCACCCAGATCAGCGTGAGCAGCCCCGGCCCCGGCGCGGCTGCCAACCACAGCCCGACCGCGATGCCGAGCGCGCCCCAGAGCCCGAGCAGCCAACTCCCGCTGCGCCAGGCCAGCACGATGCGGAACGCCCCGGTGACGACCGACCAGGCGGCGACCAGCAGCACGAGGGCGATGGCCGAGGCGATCGGCATCATCAGCAGCAGCGCTGCGGCGAGGAGGGAGAGCAGCCCGTCCAGCCACATCCAGCCGCTGCCCGGCCGCGCCCCCGCGGGCTGCGCCATGCCGGCCGGGGCCGAGCGGCCCGTGACCGCGTGCCAGAGGGTGAAGGCGCCATCGAGCGCGAGCCAGGCCGCGAGCGTGCCGAGGATGACGGCCAGTCCCAGCCCTGGGGCGAGGAAGGCGAAGATTCCGAAGAGGATCGAGACGATCCCGCGCAGGAGAAGCAGCCACCAGCCGGAGGCAAGGGCGCGGATCACGCGGAACCGCCCCTCGGCCGGGGCGGGAAAGGTGGAGGCGGACAAGGCGGGCGCTCCGATCGGGTTGCGCCGTTGCAGCGGCCGAGCCCTTCCAAGGTTTCGCCGGCGGCTCCAGCCTCGTAGCGGCCGGGTCGTCGGAAAGCCTGTGGTGCACTTGGGTATGAAGGCCGTGGCCGCGTCGTAAAGGGAGCGACCCCAGGGGGACTGGCTTGCGGGATCCGCCTCCGGATCCGCCACGGCTTCTATTCAGGATAGACGGCTCAGCCGGGCGAAGGTTTCGCCCTCTCCCCACTTCGCCCGGCATGATGCCCGTCGGTGACACGAGAGGCACGGCCCGGACAAGGCTCCGGCGGCCCTTGCGGGCCGCCGGCCGGTGTTCCAGCCCCGCTGGCGCGGGGCGGAGGCTGTTCCCGAAGGGGTCAGGCCCGCGAGCGGCCCGCGACCATGCGGTAGATCACCAGCACGATGACCGCGCCGACGACTGCCCCGATGAGGCCCGCGCCCTCGCCGGCCCGGTACCAGCCGACGGCCTGGCCGAGATAGGTGGCGACCAGCGCGCCGACGATGCCGAGGACAGTGGTGATGATGAAGCCGCCCGGATCGCGGCCGGGCATCAGCAGCTTGGCGATGGCGCCCGCCACGAGTCCGATGATGATGGTCCAGATGATCGACATGAAGCGGTGCTCCCGATGCTTGTAACAGCAGCAGCGCGGGCTTCCGGTGCCGGTTTCATCCGGGGGTCATCCAGCGCGGTGTAGAGGCTTTCGGGCTACAGAATGCATGGGGCGGGAGAGAGGGGCTGACCGCGCCGGACCGCGACATTACGCGGGCGAGAACACTTTGCTCCCCTGCCCAGCTGGGATAGGCTGGGGACGGCTTCCAAAAAGCTCAGTCAGGGGAAGAAGAATCCCAAATCGCCCCTGCGTCTTGAGATCGTTGCAATCGTCGAAATTATGTGACATACGATTCAACTGTCGATTGGTGTAAACCTTCACTTCTCCGTGAGATATTGGCCTTGGATGTCGAGGCGCCATGGAGGCTGTCATGGACGAAGTTGCTGCGGACCCGGCCACCCGTATCGTGGCCGCACTCGAGAAAATCGCCGCCTCTGCCTATGAGGAGGGGTTCGGCCACGCGGCCGCGTCGATCTGCGCCCTGGCCGATGTGCTGGCCGCCACCCAGTTCGCCTCGCCCCGGCCGGGCGCGATGTTGCCCTTCTCGCTGCCCGCGGCCGAGTAGCCGGGACCGGCTCCCGGCCGGTCACCCCGGAGAGCCGACCCGCTGCGTCGCCCGCGCCTGACATCCGCCGCGCGGCGCGCTGCCCTGGCCTGCCGGGGCCGCGCCCGTGGATACATGGCGATACCGAACGCCTCCCCTTCGCCGCACTCCTGTCGCGACCCTGCCCGGTTCCGGGCGCTTCTTCCCGTGAGCGGCGCCATTCCGGCGCGCCGCGGAGAGGAGGCAGTCATGCCGAACATCCCCAAGGGCCCCCGTGCCTGGGCCCGCGCCCTCATCCTCGGCGGGCTGCTCGGCGCCCCCGCCCTGGCGGCGATCCCGGCCGCGGAGGCTCGGCCCGTCCCCGCCCTCGCGGCCGCGGAGCGAGCCGAGGCGCCGCTCGTCGCCGTGCAATGGGGGCCGCCGCGGCACTACAACGGCCCGCGCCACTGGCGCCGCCCGCCGCCGCCCCCGCCACACTGGCGCCAGCACCGCGCCTGGCACCGCGGCTACCCGCCGCCTCCGCCGCGCGGCCCCTACTACCGCCCGTATTACCGGCGCTGATGAGGGGTGGATGGGGTGCCTGCCGTTCCGGCCCCCATCCGTCGCATCCTTGCGACAGGGGAACGGGTGAAAAATGGAACGGCCCCCTTCAAGGACCCCATCCCGGCCTTGACGCCTCGGGGAAGCCGGGGACGATGCGCCTCATAAGGGCCATGCCCCCGGAGGACCCGTCGCCATGACCGACCATTCGCTGATTGCCGTGAAGCCCGAGATAGCCGCCGGCAGCCACGCCGATGCCGAGCGCCTCGGCGCCATGGTCGCCGAGGCCCGGCAGGACCCCGAGGGCTTCTGGAAGCGGGAGATGAACCGCCTCTCCTGGATGCGCGCGCCGACCCGGATCAAGAACACGAGCTTCGAGGGCGACGTCTCGATCAAGTGGTTCGAGGACGGGGTGCTGAACATCACCGAGTCCTGCCTCGACCGCCATGTCGAGGGCGGGCGCGGCGACCAGGTGGCGATCATCTGGGAAGGCGACGACCCCAATAGCGACGAGAAGGTCACCTACACCCAGCTCCTGCAGCGCGTCTGCCGCCTGGCGAACGCGATGAAGAAGCTCGGCGTCCGCCGCGGGGACCGGGTGACGATCTACCTGCCGATGATCGTGGATTCCGCGGTGGCCATGCTCGCCTGCGCGCGCCTGGGCGCCGTCCACTCCATCGTCTTCGGCGGCTTTTCCCCGGACAGCCTCGCCAGCCGCATCCAGGACTGCGAGAGCACCCTCCTCATCACCGCCGACGAGGGCCGGCGCGGCGGCCGCAGCGTGCCGCTGAAGGCAAATGCGGACGAGGCGCTGAAGACCTGCCCGACGGTGCGGAACGTCATCGTCGCGAAGAACACGGGCAATGCCGTGGCGATGCAGGACGGCCGCGACCACGACTGGGCGACGCTCTGCGACGCCGAATCCGCCGAATGCGCGCCCGAGCCGATGGGCGCCGAGGACCCGCTCTTCATCCTCTACACCTCCGGCTCGACCGGGAAGCCCAAGGGCGTGCTGCACACCACCGGCGGCTACGGCGTCTGGGCCGCCTTCACCCACCAGCTCGTCTTCGACTACCGCCCGGGGGAGGTCTACTGGTGCACGGCCGATGTCGGCTGGGTGACGGGCCACACCTACATCGTCTACGGCCCGCTCGCGAACGGCGCGACGACGCTGATGTTCGAGGGCGTGCCGAACTGGCCGGATTCCAGCCGCTTCTGGCAGGTGATCGACAAGCACAAGGTGAACATCTTCTACACGGCGCCCACCGCCATCCGCGCGCTGATGCGCGAGGGCGAGGGGCCGGTGAAGAAGACCTCCCGCGCCTCGCTCCGCATCCTCGGCTCCGTGGGCGAGCCGATCAACCCGGAGGCCTGGCTCTGGTACTACCGCGTGGTGGGCGACGAGCGCTGCCCGATCGTGGACACCTGGTGGCAGACCGAGACGGGCGGCATCCTCATCGCCCCGCTGCCCGGCGCGGTCGCGCAGAAGCCGGGATCCGCCACCCTGCCGCTGCCCGGCGTCTTCCCCGCCCTAGTGGACAATGACGGCAACCTCGTCGAGGGGGCCGCGGAGGGCAACCTCGTCATCACCGACAGCTGGCCCGGCCAGATGCGCACCGTGTTCCGCGACCACGAGCGCTTCGTGCAGACCTACTTCTCCACCTTCCCCGGCAAGTACTTCACCGGGGACGGCGCGCGGCGCGACGAGGACGGCTACTACTGGATCACGGGCCGGGTGGACGACGTGCTGAACGTCTCCGGCCACCGCATGGGCACGGCCGAGATCGAGAGCGCGCTGGTGGCCCATCCGAAGGTGGCCGAGGCCGCCGTCGTCGGCATGCCGCACGAGATCAAGGGCCAGGGCATCTACGCCTATGTCACGCTGAAGATGGACGAGGAGCCGAGCGAGGCGCTGCGCAAGGAGCTGGTGGCCTGGGTGCGCAAGGAGATCGGCCCGATCGCCAGCCCCGATGCCATCCAGTGGGCGCCGGGCCTGCCCAAGACCCGCTCGGGCAAGATCATGCGCCGCATCCTGCGCAAGATCGCGGCCAACGAGACGGACAGCCTGGGCGACACCTCGACGCTCGCCGACCCGACGGTGGTGCAGGACCTCATCGGCAACCGGGTGGGCTGAGCGCCCCGGCGCAGGGCGGCCGCCCTAGCCGCCCGGCGCGACCCTTTCGAGCAGGGCGGCGAGCCCGCGGGCCTCGGCCGCCCCCAGCCCCGCAGTGATCCGGCCCTCATGGGCCTGGAGGAGAGGGCGGAGCCGCTGGAGCATTGCCACCCCTTCCGGGGTGGGATGCAGGCCGAGGCTGCGGCGGTCCGCGCCGTCGCGCCGCTCCAGCAGCCCCTTCGCCTCCAGCCGGTCGAGCAGCGGCGCGGCGCGGGACCGGCCATGGCCCATAGCCTCGGCGAGATGGGCCGGCGCGATGCCCGGATTGGCCTCCACGATCGAGAGGGCTGCCAGGAGCGGCGGCGTGAAGTCGTGGGGCCGCAGCGCCTCCTCCAGGTCGCGGATGACCCGGCGATAGGCCCGCTTCAGCCCGTAGGAGACCGTGCCGGAGAGCAGGCCAGAACCGTTCTGGCCCTCGTCATTGTTCAATTGTTGAACCTTTCGTCGCGCGCTGCCAACATCCGGCAAAACGGAGGCAGCGGCCATGCGCGTGATCATTTCCGGCGGCGGGATCGGCGGCCTGACCCTCGCCATGGCACTGCACGAGGCCGGGATCGGCGTCGAGCTGCACGAGGCCGTCCCGATGCCGAAGCCGCTCGGCGTCGGCATCAACCTCCTGCCCCATGCGGTGCGTGAGCTGACCGAGCTGGGCCTGGGCGAGCGCGTGCTGGCCGCCGGCGTGCCCACGCGCGAGCTGCTCTACGCCACCCGGCGCGGCGAGGAGGTCTGGCGCGAGGATCGCGGCCTCGCCGCCGGCTATCGCTGGCCGCAGGTGAGCATCCACCGCGGCACGCTCTTCATGCTGCTGCTGGAGGCCGCGCGGGAGCGGCTGGGGGATGCCATCCATCTCGGCTCCCGCGGCGTCGGCGCGGAATCCGATGCGGAGGGCGCCACGCTGCATCTCGAGGGCGGCGGCCGGGTCCGCGGCGACGCGGTGGTGGCCGCCGACGGCATCCACAGCGCCATCCGCGCGAGCTGGCACCCGCATGAGGGCGCCCCGCGCTGGAACGGCAGCCTCATGTGGCGGGCCGTGGCCGAGCATCCCGGCTATCTCACCGGCCGCACCATGGTGCAGGCGGGGAACAGCGACCTGAAGTTCGTCTGCTACCCCATCCGCGAGGCCACGGCCGACCGCCCCGCCCTCGTCAACTGGATCGCCGAGCGGCGGATGGACCCCGACACCCCCTGGGCGCGGGAGGACTGGAACCGCCCCGGACGCATTGAGGACTTCCTGCCTGATTTCGCGGGATGGGAATGGCCCTGGCTCTCCGTGCCCTCCCTGATCCGCGCCGCCCCGGCCGTCTGGGAGTTCCCGATGGTGGACCGAGACCCCCTGCCGGAATGGACGCGCGGCCGGGTGACGCTGCTCGGCGACGCCGCGCATCCCATGTACCCCATCGGCTCCAACGGCGCCTCCCAGGGCATCCTGGATGCCCGCACCCTGGCCTTCCACCTGGCGACGGAGGGCGAGGCCGTGGCGGGGCTGCGCGCCTACGAGGCGGCGCGCCGCCCGGCCACCTCGGCCCTGGTCCAGGCCGCGCGGGGGCAGGGGCCCGACCTCGTGCTGGACCTCGCGGACCGGCGCGCGCCGGACGGCTTCGAGGCCGCCGGCGGGCGCGAGGCCGTGCTGCCTCTGGCGGAGCTGCAGGAGATCGCCGCGGGCTACAAGCGCAAGGCCGGGTTCGATCCCGTGCTGCTGAACGCGCGGCCGAGCCTGTCCGCCCGGCTGGGCTCCGCCCCGACGCCGACGGGGCTGGCCGGGGCGGCTTAAGGGGCCGTTGACGAATCGCGCCTACCTTCGCCCCAGGCGGAACCCTGGGCAAGTGGAGGGCGTGCTTGCGACATACGGCGCCGGACACGCCGGCCCCGGACTCCGTTCCCGCGCGGCCCCTCGCCACTTCCCGCATTCGCGCGCGGCTGAGGACGCGGCTGAGGGCCCTCGCGGAACTGAAGCTCGACCTGGCGATCATCGCCCTGATCCTCGCGATGCTCTGGGGCGCCATCGGCGTGTGGCTCGACGAGGAGAGGGTGCGGATCGAGCACGGGGCGGAGCAGGCCGCCGCCAACATCGCGGGCGCGGCCGAGCAGGGGGTCTCCCGCACCATCGACGCGATCGACCACCGCCTTCGCATGGCACGGGACACCTATGCCCGCGATCCCGCCGGCTTCTCGACGGACCTGATCTCCGGTGGCCGCTACAGCGACGGCATGGTGGTCCAGCTCGCGGTCATCGACGCGGCGGGGCGCCTCGTCTTCACCAATCTCGGGCCCGCGGACGGCACGCTCAGCCTCGCGGACAGGCCGCATTTCCGCGTCCACCTGGAGCGGAGCGAGGACTTTCTCTTCATCAGCGTGCCCGTGCTCGGCCGCGTCTCCGGCCGCTGGACGGTGCAGTTCACGCGCAAGATCCTCGGGCCGGACGGCAGCTTCGCCGGCGTCGTCGTCTGCTCGCTCGATCCCTACTGGTTCACGCAGTTCCACGAGCTGCTCGACTTCAGCGGCACCATGCTCCTGCTGGGGAAGGACGGCGTCGTGCGCGCGGCCGCGCCGGACGGGGCGCTGCTCGGGCAGAACATCTCGGACACGCCGCTGGGCCGGGCCGCCGTCGGTGCGGTCTCGGGCAGCCTGCGCATGCCCGCGATGGAGGGCGCGGCGGAGCAGATCGTCAGCTTCCGCCAGATGCGCAACCACCCCATCGCGGTCGCGATCGGGATGGAGACCGCCCCGCTCGCCGGGAGCTACCGGCGCATCCTGCTCGGCACCCTCTCGGTCGGCGGGGGGCTGACGGTGCTGGTGCTCGCCGCCGGCGCGCTGCTGATCCGCAACAAGCGCCGCCTCCTCCTCTCCCGACAGGTGCTCCGGCACGCGATTGAGAACCTCGACCAGGGTCTCGTCATGGTGGACCGGGATGGCCGGATCGTGCTGCGCAACAGCCGCTACCTCGCCCTGCTGGACCTGCCGCCCGAAATGGCGGAGCCGGGGGCCGAGCACGCCCGAATCATCCACTGGCAGGCGCGGCAGGGCGAGTTCGGGGAGGGCGGCAGCGACCTCGACTTCGCCCGCTGGATCGCCTCCTCCGGATTGAAGGAGGGGCGGGGCGTCTGCCTGAGGGAGCGCGTCCGCCCGGACGGGCGGGTGCTGGAGGCCCGGCACCGCTTCCTGGCCGAGGGCGGGATGGTCAGCACCTTCACCGACATCACGGAGCGCCGCCGCGCCGAGGCCGAGGTGCGGCACCTCGCCCATCACGACACCCTCACCGACCTTGCCAACCGAGTCCTGCTGGAGCAGCGCCTGACGAAGGCGCTGGAGGCGGCGGAGCGGAGCGGCGGGTCGGTCACGGTGCTTTGCATCGATCTCGACCGCTTCAAGTCGGTCAACGACGCGCTCGGCCATGCCGCGGGCGACGAGCTGCTGCGGCAGGTGGCGGGGCGGCTGCGCGGCCTGGCCCAGCCAGCCGACATCGTCTCCCGGGTGGACGGGGACGAGTTCGTCCTCGTGCGGCCGGGCCTCTCGGAGCCCGGCGACGCCGCGGCGCTGGCCGAGAGCATCCTCTCCGCCATCCGGCTTCCCTGCGACTACCAGGGGGCCGCCGTGAGTCTCGAAGCCTGCGCCGGCATCGCGATCTCCCCGGGAGACGGGGCGACGGTCGCCGCCCTGCTGGCGAATGTGGAGACCGCGCTGCACCGCGCCAAGGATGCCGGACGCGGCGCCACCAGCTTCTTCGAGCCGTCGATGGAGGCGCGGCTGCGCGAGCGCGACCGGATGGAGCGGGACCTGCGCGCCGCCCTGTCGGGGAGTGGGCTGTCCGTTCACTTCCAGCCGCTGCATGCCTGCGCCACGGGCGAGGTCACGGCCTTCGAGGCCCTCGTCCGCTGGAACCACCCCGAGCGCGGCGCGATCCCCCCGGCCGAGTTCATCCCGGTGGCGGAGGAGAGCGGGCTGGTCCTGCAACTCGGGGAGCGGGTGCTGCGGGAGGCCTGCGCGGCCGCGGCGGGCTGGGAGCGGCCCTGCACCGTCGCGGTCAATCTCTCGCCCCTGCAGTTCCGGCGCGGCAACCTGCCGCTCATCGTGGCCGAGGCCCTCGCCACCACCGGCCTGTCCCCCTCGCGGCTCGAGCTGGAGGTGACGGAAAGCCTGCTGATCGAGGATGCAGAGGGCGTGCTGAAGGCGATGCGCTCGCTCAAGGCGCTGGGGGTCAGGCTGGCGCTCGACGATTTCGGGACCGGCTATTCCAGCCTCAGCTATCTCCGCCGCTTCCCCTTCGACAAGCTGAAGATCGACAAGTCCTTCGTGCAGTCCATCGGCGCCGATCCGGGAGGGCGCGCCATCGTGGAGGCGATCATCGCCATGGCGCGCAGCCTCCAGCTCCGGACGACGGCCGAGGGGGTGGAGACGCAGGAGCAGCTCGACTACCTCCGCCGCCAGGGCTGCGACGAGGTGCAGGGCTTCCTGCTCGGCCGTGCCATGGCCGGGAGTGCTATCCCGGACTTCCTCGGCCATCCCGCCCCGGCCTGACAGGAGGCGCAGGCCCCGGCGCGGCCCGCATCCCCGATCCGCGCCGCCGGGGGTGGCATCCCCGGCCCGGGCGCCGCACGATGCCCGGGCATGTCTGCCCCGCCCGATACCCAGGCCCGCACCCGCCGCCTGATCACCCTCTACGGCCTCACGGCCTTCACCACCTCGCTCTCCTCCCGCAGCCTGGACCCCATCCTGCCCGAGATCGCGCGGGACTTCGCGGCGGCGACGGACCAGGTAGCCCTCCTCGCCTCGGCCTTCGCGCTGCCCTACGCGTTGATCCAGCCCTTCCTCGGCCCGGTCGGGGACGCGCTGGGCAAGCGGCGGATCATCGGGCTCGCCACGCTGCTGACGGGCCTCGCCCTCGTCGCCTGCGCGCTCACCCCCTCCCTCGGCCTTCTCTTCGGCTTCCGCGCCCTGGCCGGGGCGGCGGCGGGGGGGATCTATCCACTCGTCATCGCCACCTTCGGGGACCGGGTGCCGCTGGAAGGGCGGCAGGTGGCGCTCAGCCGGCTGCTCGCCTTCAGCACGGCGGGGCAGATCGCGGGCGGCGTTGTCTCGGGGCTGGTGCACGGGCTGGTGGACTGGCGCGGCATCATCGGCGGCGGCGCCGTAGCGGTGCTGGCCATGGGGCTGGTGCTGTGGTGGGACCTCCGGCGGGAGCCCGACCCGCCGCCGGGCCGGCTGGACGCCGCCGCGGCCGTGCGTCGCTACGGCGAGATCATGCGGCTGCGGATGGCGCGCATCCTCTACGCCTCCGTCGCGGCGGAGGGGCTCTTCGTCTTCGGCCTCTTTCCCTATCTCGCGGCGCTGGTGGCGGGGTGGGGGCTGGGCGGGCCGGCCCAGGCGGGGCTGGCCATCGGCGCCTTCGGCGCCTCGGGCGTGGCCTACACCTTCATCGCCGGCCCGATGCTCACCCGCGTCGGGCTGCCGGCGATGCTGCGCGTGGCGGGGGTGCTGGCGGGGCTCGGCTTCGCCGGCATCGCCTGGGCGGGCTGGCTGGCGGCGGCGGGGGAGGGCGTGCTCGGGGTGCTGCCGGTGGTGCTCGGGATGTTCCTGATCGGGCTGGGCTACTTCACCATGCACAACTCCCTCCAGACGCGGGTGACGGAGGTGGCCCCCCGGGCCCGCGGCTCGGCGGTGGCGCTGCACGCCTTCTCCTTCTTCGTGGGGCAGTCGCTCGGCCCCCTTCTCTTCGGGGCTCTCCTCGCGGGGCTGGGGGCAGTGGCGTCGCTGCTGGTCAGCGGCACGGCGATGCTGGCGCTCGGGCTCATCCTGTCACGCGTGCTGCGGCGGCCGGCGGCGTAGTCCGGGGCCCGCGCCCGTCCGCAAGCCGGCCCCTTCCCGGGCGCGGTTCCCGGCCCCCATGGCGGCGCGGCCCGACTTCCCCGCTGCGCAACCCGCGGCCGCCAACGCTGCGCAACCCGCTGCCATCACCGCGGCGTAACCCGCCCTGCCTCACAACGCGTAACCCGCCCCGTCCTCACAGCGGCGTAACCCGCCGACACCATCCTTGATTTCGACACCCCGCCCGCCCTGCGCTAAGGGGCGGGCCATGCCGCAAGACACCGCCGCCCTCCCGCCCATCGGCCTCTTCGACGTCCGCGCCCAGCAGGCGCTGATCCGGCCGGAGATCGACCGTCGCCTCGCCGCCGTGCTCGATTCCGGCCGCTTCGTGCAGGGGCCGGAGGTGGAGGAACTGGAGCGCGCGCTCGCGACCTTCGCCGGCACCGCGCATTGCGTGGGCGTCTCCTCCGGCACGGATGCGCTGCAGATCGCGATGATGGCCGAGGGGATCGGGCGGGGCGACGCCGTCTTCCTCCCCGCCTTCACCTACACCGCGACGGCCGAGGTGCCGCTCGTGCTCGGCGCCACGCCGGTCTTCGTGGACGTGGACCCCGTGACCTTCAACCTCGACGTGGAGGACCTGCGCCGCCGCCTCGCCCTGGTGAAGGCGGAAGGAAAGCTCCGCCCGCGCGCCGTGGTGGGGGTGGACCTGTTCGGCCTGCCCGCCGACTGGCCCGCCATCGAGGCGATCTGCGCGGAGGAGGGCATGTTCGCCCTCGACGACGCCGCCCAGGCCTTCGGCGCCGCCCTGGGCGGCAAGCGGCTGGGCAACTGGGCCGGGGCCGCGGCCCTGTCCTTCTACCCCACCAAGACCCTCGGCTGTTACGGCGATGGCGGGGCGCTGCTGACCAATGATGCCGACAAGGCCGACCTCTACCGCTCGCTCCGCACCCATGGCGAGGGCAAGACCCGCTATGAGGTGATGCGCACCGGCATGAACGGCCGGCTGGACACGATCCAGGCCGCCATCCTGCTCTGCAAGCTGCCGCTGATGGAGGATGAGCTGGCCGCCCGCGCCCGCGTGGCCGCCGGCTACGACGCGGCGCTCTCGGGCAAGGTGCAGACCCCGGCGAGGCCCGAGGGGGCGGAGAGCGCCTACGGCCTCTACTCCATCCTGCTGGCGGACGAGGCGCAGCGGGGCCGCGTGCAGGAGGCCTGCAAGGCGCGCGGCGTGCCGACCGCGGTCTACTACCCCCTGCCGCTGCACCATCAGCCCGCCTATCGCGAGGCCCATGCCGGCGCGATCGCGGGGGCGCCGCCGCTGCCGGTCAGCGAGGCCCTGTGCAAGCGCATCCTCGCGCTTCCCATGCACCCCTATCTGGATGACGCGCAGGTCGCGCGGGTGAAGGAGGCGGTGCTCGCCGGGCTGTAACCCGCCCGACGCGCTGGCCCGGGGCGGATCGGTGGGCGCGGCATCGCCGGATGGCGCCGATCCGCTCTAAGCTGCGCGCCGAACCCAAGGGCTGCCGATGCTCGAACTCCAGGACCTCACGCGCCGCTTCGGCGGCCGCGCCGCGGGCGACGGCGGGGGCCGCGCCGCGGTGGACGGCGTCACCCTCGCCATCCCCGATGGCCAGATGGTCGGAATCATCGGCCGCTCGGGCGCGGGCAAGTCCACCCTGCTGCGGATGGTCAACCGCCTGACCGAGCCGACATCGGGCCGCATCCTGCACCACGGCACCGACGTCACCACGCTCCGCGGCCGGGCGCTGCGGGACTGGCGCACGCGCTGCGCGATGATCTTCCAGGGCTTCAACCTCATCCAGCGGCTGGACGTGCTGACCAACGTGCTCGTCGGCCGGCTGAACCACCGGCACGGCGCCCTGGCGGCGCTGAACTCGCTGCTGCTGCGCTTCACGCCGGAGGAGCGCGCCATGGCGCTCGACGCGCTGGACCGCTTCGACCTCGCCGAGCAGGCGCTGCAGCGCGCCGACACCCTCTCGGGCGGGCAGCAGCAGCGGGTGGCCATCGCGCGCGCCATGCTGCAGGAGCCGCGAATCCTGCTCGCCGACGAGCCCATCGCCTCGCTCGATCCGCGCAACGCGCGCGTGGTGATGGAGGCGCTGCGCGACGTGAACCGGCGGGACGGGCTGACCGTGCTGGTGAACCTGCACCATCTCGACACCGCGCGGCGCTACTGCGACCGAATCATCGCCATGGCGGCCGGGCGCGTGGTGTTCGACGGCCCACCCTCGGTGCTCACCGGCGGCGAGGTGGAGGCGATCTACGGCGTGCCGGAAGAGGCGCTGGAGGCGGAGACGCCCCACGCCCCCGCGGCGGCCTGAGGGGGCAGGACATGCACAGCCGCCGCGCGCTTCTCGCCACCGCCGCGCTCGCCGGTGCGCCCACTACCGTGCCCGCGCTGGCGCAGGCCGCGCCCCGCCGCAGCACCGATCCCGGCACCGTCTTCCCCGAGCCCGGCCGCCGTCCCTGGGCGGATACCATCCCCGTGCTCCGCATCGGCATCTCCGGCGGGGAGAACGAGACGGACCGCCTCGCCCGCAACGAGCCCTACCGGCAATTGCTGGAGGAGACCTTCCGGCTTCCCGTGCGCCTCTACCCCGCCGCCGACTTCGCGGGGGTGGGCCAGGCCTTCGCCGCCGGGCGGATCGAGATGGCGCAGATGGGCGCGGCCAACTATGCCGGCACCTGGATCGACACGCGCGGCGCCGTCGAGGCGCTGGTGGCGGCGGAGGGCGATGACGGATCGCTCGGCTACGTCTCCGTCATGGTGGTGCGGGCGGATTCCGGGATCACCGACATCGCGGGGATGCGCGGCCGCACGCTCACCTGGGCCGATCCCGCCTCCACCTCCGGCTACTTCGCCCCACGCGCCGCGCTGCGCGCCGCCGGCATCGACCCCGCGGGCTACTTCTCCCGCACGGGTTTCGCGGGCGGGCACGAGCAGGCCGTCGTCTCCGTGCTGCACGGGCAGTACGACGCCGCCTGCACCTGGGCCTCGGGGCAGGGCGATCCGGCCGCCGGCTTCTCCCGCGGGGCGCTGCGCGTGATGGTGGACAAGGGGATGCTCGACATGCGCGACCTCCGCGTGATCTGGCGCAGCGACCCCATCCCCGCCGGCCCCATCGCCTGCCGCGCCGAGCTGCCGGACGCCTTCAAGGAGGACATGCGCCGCTTCTTCCTCGCCCTGCCGCTCGCGCATCGCGCGGTCTACGAGGGGATCGAGCGCGGCGGCGGCACGGGCTTCCGCACCGTCACCCATGCGGACTACGCGCTCGTGGTGAAGCTGCGCGAGGAGGAGGCGGCCGAGCGCCGCAGGAGGCGCTGAGCGCCGCCCTCTCCCCCGCCGCCGCGCGCGGCGAAGCCGCCTTCCAGGCCGCGCGCCGTGCGCGGCGGGGGCGGGCGCTGCTGGGCCTTGCCCTTCTTCTCGCTGCCCTCCTCGCCGCCGCCTGGACGAGCGAGTTCCACCCCGCGGCGCTCGCCGCCGGCCTGCCCCGCGCGGGCGACTACTTTCTGCGCCTGCTGCCGGACCTCCGCTGGGCAACGCTGTTCGGCGGCTGGGAGACGGAGGGCAGCCTCGCCTTCTGGTTCTACCGCCTGGACAAATGGGCACTGCTGCTGCTGGAGACGGCGAACATGGCCGCCCTCGCCACGCTGGCCGGCGGGGCGGTGGCGCTGCTCCTCGCCTTTCCTGCCGCGCGCAACACCGCACCGGGTCCCTGGTCCTACCGCCTCGCGCGGCGCGGGCTGGAGGCGATGCGGACGGTGCCGGAGATCGTCTATGCCCTCATCCTCGTCTGGGCCTTCGGCGTTGGCCCGCTGGCCGGCATCCTCGCCATCGCCGCCCACACCACGGGCGCGCTGGGCAAGCTCTTCGCCGAGGCAGTCGAGAATGCCGACATGCGCCCCTGGGACGCGCTGCGCGCCGCGGGCGGAACCTGGGCCGAGGCCTGCCGCTTCGCGATGCTGCCGCAGGTGGCGCCGAACATCGTCAGCTACGCCCTGCTGCGCTTCGAGATCAACGTGCGCGGGGCGAGCGTGATCGGCTTCGTCGGCGCGGGCGGGATCGGGCAGGAGCTGTATCTCGTCATCAGCCAGAACTACTACGAGGAGATCTCGGCCATCATCCTGCTGATCGTGGTGGTGGTGGCGATGATCGACCTGCTCTCCGAAGCCCTGCGGCGGCGCCTCTCGGGGGATGTCCGGGCGTGAGCGAAGCGAACGTCACGCCGGGCGTGAGCGAAGCGAACGTCACGCCGGGCGTGAGTGGGGCGGATGTCGCGCGCTGGAAGGCTGCACTGCCCTCCGCCTTCTCCCTCACCCCGCGCCAGCGCGCGCTGCGCCTGGCGGGCGGGGCGGCCTTCCTCCTCTGGCTCGGCTGGGCGCTGTGGCTCTTCGACATCACGCCGGCGCGGCTGTGGAACGGGATGTCGGGCCTGTTCACCATCGTCAGGCTGATGATCCCGCCCTCGCCGGGCGAGCTGTGGGGCGACATCCTGCGCGGCATCGCCGAGAGCGTGGCGATGGCCTTTCTCGGCACGGTGATCGCGGCGGTGCTCGCCGTGCCGCTCGGCTTCCTCGGCGCGCGCAACATCCTCACCGCGACGCTGCTGCGCTTCTCCCTCCGCCGCGTCTTCGACGGTCTGCGCGGCGTGGACCAGCTCATCTGGGCGCTCGCCTTCGTGCGCGCGGTCGGCCTCGGGCCGCTGGCGGGGGTGATGGCGCTGGCGGTCTCCGACCTCGCGACACTGTCCAAGCTCTATGCCGAGGCGATCGAGAACGCGGACCGCCGCCAGGCCGAGGGCGTGACGGCGGCGGGCGGATCGCGGCTGATGGCGATCCGCTTCGGCATCCTGCCGCAGGTGCTGCCGGTGATGCTGGCGCAGGCCCTCTACTTCTTCGAGAGCAACACGCGCTCTGCCTCCATTCTCGGCGTCGTCGGCGCGGGCGGGATCGGGCTGCAGATCGCCGAGCGCATCAAGGTGCGCCACTGGGACGAGGTAGCGTTCATCATCCTGCTGATGGTGGTCACCGTCGGCCTCATCGACTGGCTCGGCGGGAAGTTGCGGCGCCGGCTGATCGGCGGGCAGGGCGCCTAGAACGACGAAGGGCGCCGGTCCCCCTGACCGGCGCCCCCCGACATGCCCGGCAATGACGCGCCGGGCAATCCCGTCAGGCCGCGTCCTCGCGGCGGTCGCGCGCCTTCACATAGGCGATCGAGGCGTGCTCGAGGCAGTAGGGCTTTCCGGCGAAAGCCTCGGATGTGCAGAAGCGGAACTCCGGCGTGCCGGGCTCTCCGATCGGCCAGCAGCAGCTGCGCGCGTTGCTGCGCTGGAAGGGGCGCACCACGGGCGGCGGCGGTGCGGCGCGCAGGACGGGCGCGGCGGGGCGCGCCACGCTCTCCACGGGCGCCGGTGCCTGCGCCACGGGGCGCGGTGCCGGTGCGGGCACTGCCGGTGCCGTGGATGCTGCGGGCGCCACGGGGCGCGGCGCGGCGGAGGCCGCGGCGGCCTGCTCGCGCTGGATCGGGCTCGGACGCGCCGGCAGGTGCAGGCGATGCGCCTTTCCGACGACAGCGTTCTTCGAGATCCCCATGCGGCGACCGATCTCGGCGGTGGAGTGTCCCTCCGCCCAGAGTGCCCTGAGTTGCTCGATCGCTTCCGCTGACCAGTCCATCGCGGCTACCCCCGTCAACGTCGATACAAGATACGGTAGGTCATGCGGTTGCTGTCCCACAAGATGAGGCGCACGAAAACTTGTGGACGGATATGTGGGTGACTCTGTGGACAGGATTCGGTGTGTGAATCGGAACAGCGCCTTGGGTGTTCCACTTCACGCAGAATTAGAAGAGCAGCCCCTTTCTCAACATCCCGTGCACGCCCTTCTCGCCGTTCACCGTTTGCGTCACGCGGAAATCCACCGCGAGCGAGCAGAACTGGTACGCATCGGCGGGCGAGAGGTTCGTGCGCTGCGCGATGAAGGCGATCATCTCGCGCAGCGCCTGCTTCATCGCGAGGTCAAGGTCCTCGTTCATCCCCATTGTGATGAAGTGTGAGGGAGTTTCGGCGCGCGGAAAGCGCAGCACAGGGTCGCGCGCGCCACCGCCCTTCTCGACATCGAGGCGGAAGGTACCGGTGAGGCAGGTCTCCAGCGCGTTGATGCAGACCTCGCCATCGCCCTGAACGCCGTGCCCGTCGCCGGCGGAGAAGCGCGCGCCCGGGACATGGACGGGCAGCCAGAGAGTCGTGCCCTCCACCAGCTCCTTGTTGTCGAGGTTGCCGCCATGCGCGCGCGGCTCCTTCGTGGAGATGCGTCCCCACTCCTCCGGCGGCGCGACTCCCATCACGCCGAAGAAGGGCGCGAGATCCAGCTTGATGCCGCCGCCCATCGGCAGGGTGCAGGTCTTCGCCGCCTGGTCCACGGGGATGTGCAGCATGCGGCGGAAGGGGAAGTCCTCGGGCAGCGTGCCGGCGAGCGGGCGGAAGCCGCAGAAGCCCCAGTCGGAGCCCAGCTCGATGCGCTCGATGTCCACGCGCAGCGCGTCGCCCGGCTCCGCGCCGCGCACTTCGACGGGGCCGGTGATGATGTGGCCTACCGCGCCCGCCGTGTTCGCCTGCGCGATGTCGCGCAGCGCCTGCGGCACCGTCATCCCGCTCTCCGGGCCCGGCACGGCGTCGCCCAGGCCGGAGACGCATTGCAGCGTCACGCGCTCGCCCGCCGCGATGCTCGCCACGGGCGGGAAGGCCGCGTCGAACACGCCGATGCGCGTCGTCTGCGGGGTGGCGGGCACGAAATGCGGAGAGGTCATCGAATCGGGCTCCGTGGTCGCGGGCAGTCTCGCGCGGTCGCGCGCGTTTGGCGAGGCGTGCCCGGCCGTGTCGCTGAGTCCGGTCAGCCGGAAGCCCGCGCGCGCAGCCGCAGCAGGCTGACGAGGGCGCCCAGCGCGGCCATGCCGCAGCCGATGGCGAGCGCCAGCTTCGGCGCCCCCACCGGCATGCCCGGCATCCATCCCAGCACCAGCCCCACCAGCGCGGCGCCCGTGGTCTGGCCGAGGAGTCGCGCGGTGCTCAGCATCCCGCTCGCCCCGCCCGCGCGCTCGGGCGGGGCGGCGCCGACCATGGTGCGGTTGTTGGGCGTCTGGAACAGGCCGAAGCCGAAGCCGCCGAGGACCATGCGCCAGACGATGTCGGCCACATCGGGCGAGGGCGGCAGCACCGCCAGCAGCCCCAGCCCCGCCGACATCATCGCCAGCCCCACCCCGCCCAGCACCGCGGCCGGCACGCGCTCCATCAGCCGGCCCGAGAGGGGGGCGGCGATGGCGGTGGCGAGGAACCAGGGCGTGGTCAGCAACCCGGCGGTGAAGACGGAGAAGCCGTATCCGCTCTGCAGCAGGAAGGGCAGGGCGGAGAAGGCGAGCCCCTGCGCCATGAAGGAGCAGACGGAGGTGCAGACCGAGAGGGTGAAGACCGGGATCCGCAGCAGGTCCACCGGCAGCAGCGGCTTCGCCACCCCCACCTGCCGCCGCACCAGCAGGGCGCCGGCGGCCAGCCCGGCCAGCACCTGCGGCAGCGCCGCCCAGAGCCCGCCCCCATGGGCAAGGGCGTCGAGGCCGAGGATGAGCAGGCCGAAGGTGGAGGCCGAGAGCAGGGCGCTGACGATGTCGAAGCGCTGGCGGCCGCGCGGGCTCTCGGGCAGGGCGCGCCATCCGATCAGCAGGGCGCCCAGCCCGATCGGCACGTTCACCGCGAAGATCCAGGGCCAGTCCGCGACGCCGAGGATCAGCCCCGCCACCGTCGGCCCCGCGGCGGCCGCGGAGGAGACGATCATCGCGTTCAGCCCAAGCCCCCGCGCCAGCCGGGCCCGCGGCTGGATGAATCGGATGATCGCCGAGTTCACGCTCATCAGCCCCGCCGCGCCGAAGCCCTGGATCGCGCGTCCGGCCACCAGCCCCTCGAAGCTGCCGGCCATGGCGCAGCCGAGCGAGGCGATGGTGAAGAGCACGAGGCCGCCGAGATAGACGCGGCGATAGCCGATGATCTCCCCCAGCGCCGCCAGCGGCAGCAGGGAGACGGTGACGGCGAGCTGGTAGGCGTTGGTCGCCCAGATGGCCGAGGCGGGCGAGGTGTCCAGCGCCCGCGCGATGGTCGGCAGCGCCGCCGAGCCGATGGTGCTGTCGATCACCGACATCATGATCCCGAGCGCGACCGCGAGGGTGGCCAGGTGGCGGCGGGGGGTGGGAAGGCCGTCGGGGAAGACGGCGGGCGGGGGAGGGAGCAGGGCCTTGGCACCTCGCAGCGGCCGTTCGCCGGCCGGGGCGCCCTAACTGCGCCCGATGCGCCGGCTTGGCTACACCCCGCGCCCCACCCCGCACCCCTGCATGGCCGGGCGGCGGGCGGGCCGCCTTCCGCCCGGCCACCCTCCGTGACCATATCCCCGCCGTGACCGACGCCCCCATCCTCGCCCGGCCCGCCGCCGACATCGCGGAGCCGCTGGCCCTCTACGTCCACTGGCCCTTCTGCGCGGCCAAGTGCCCCTATTGCGACTTCAACTCCCATGTCCGCCCGGGGGTGGACGCCGCCCGCCACGGCCGCGCCCTGCTGGCCGAGCTGGAGCACGAGGCGGGCAGGGCGGGCCGGCGGCGGCTGGTCTCGATCTTCTTCGGCGGCGGCACGCCCTCCCTCATGCCGCCCGAGGCGGTGGCCGCCCTCATCGCCCGCGCCCGCACCCTGTTCGAGCCCGCGCCCGATCTGGAAATCACGCTGGAGGCCAACCCGACGAGCGTGGAGGCCGGCAAGCTGCGGGAGTTCCGCGCCGCCGGGGTGAACCGCCTCTCGCTCGGCGTTCAGGCGCTCGACGCGGCCTCGCTCGGCTTCCTCGGCCGCAACCACTCGGCGGGGGAGGCGGTAGCGGCGCTGGAGCACGCGCGCGCTACCTTCCCGCGCCTGTCCTTCGACCTCATCTACGCCCGCCCCGGCCAGGGGGAGGCGGCTTGGCGGGAGGAGCTGCGGCGCGCCCTCTCGCTGGCCGCCGACCACCTCTCGCTCTACCAGCTCACCGTCGAGCCCGGCACGCGCTTCGCGACCGAGCACGCCCGCGGCGCCTTCCATCTTCCGGAAGGGGACGAGGCCGCCGCCCTCTATGCCGCGACGGCCGAGGAGGCCGCCCGCTTCGGCCTCCTGCCCTATGAGGTCAGCAACTATGCCAGGCCCGGCGCGGAGAGCCGACACAACCTCGCCTACTGGCGCTACGGCGACTATCTCGGCATCGGCGCCGGCGCGCACCAGCGGCTGACGACCGGTGGCGAGGTGTTCGCCGCCCGCCGCCACCGCGCGCCCGAGATCTGGCTGGAGCGCGTGGAGCGGGACGGCCATGCCCGGGTGGAGGAGGAGGCGCTGACCCCGGTGGAGCGCGGGCGCGAGGCGATGCTGATGGGCCTGCGCCTGGCCGAAGGGATCGACCCCGCCCGCATCGAGGCCCGCAGCGGCCTGGACTTCGACGCGGTGGTGGACCACGCCATGCTCGAGGCGCTGATGGAGGAGGGCTACCTCCGCTGGCTCCCCGGTGGCCGGCTGGGGGCCACGATGGAGGGCCGGCTGCGGCTCGACGCCCTGCTCCCCGTGCTGCTGCGCTGACCCTGGCCCCGCGGCGCCTTGACCCCGGCACCGCTTCGGCCGCGTATGCGCCCATGAGCGAGCTCAACCCCCTCCTGTCCCCCTGGACGACCCCGTTCGGCACGCCGCCCTTCGACCTCATCCGTCCCGAGCACTTCGCCCCCGCCTTCGAGGCGGCGATGGGGGAGCACCTGGCCGAGATCGCCGCCATCGGGGCCGATCCGGTCGAGCCGGGCTTCGCCAACACGATCGAGGCGCTGGAGCGCAGCGGGCGCGCCCTGGCGCGGGTGGGCAACGTCTTCGGCAACCTCGTCGTCAGCCTCGGCGGCGAGGCGCTGGAGGCGCTGGACCGGGAGATGTCGCCCCGCCTCGCCCAGCACGGCATGCGCGTCTCGCTCGACCCCGCGGTCTTCGCCCGCGTCGATGCCCTCCATCGCCAGCGCGAGGCGCTGGGGCTGGAGGAGGACCAGAGGCGCCTGCTGGAGCGCACGCATCTCGGCTTCATCCGCTCCGGTGCCGCGCTGGACGAGGCGGCGCGGGCGCGCATGACCGAGATCTCCGAACGGCTGGCCGCGCTGCACACCGCCTTCGGCCAGAACGTCGTCCACGACGAGAAGGTCTGGCACCTCGCCCTGGAGGAAGCGGACCTCGACGGGCTGCCGGACTTCCTGCGCGACGGCATGGCGAATGCCGCGGCCGAGCGCGGCATCCCGGGCTATGCCGTCACCCTCTCGCGCTCCCTCATCGAGCCCTTCCTCACCTTCTCCGCGCGCCGCGACCTGCGAGAGACGGCCTATCGCGCCTGGATCGCGCGCGGGGCCCATCCCGGCGAGCACGACAACCGCCCGCTGATCCCCGAGATCCTCGCCCTGCGCGCCGAGCGGGCGCGGCTGCTGGGCTATGACAGCTTCGCCGCCTTCCGCCTCGCCGACACCATGGCCGGCACGGCGGGGGCGGTGCAGGGCCTGCTCTCCGAGGTGTGGGAGCCCGCCAAGCGCAAGGCCGCCGCCGAGCGCGACCGCCTGCTCGCCGCCGCGCGCGCCGAGGGCTTCGAGGGCGACATCGCCCCCTGGGACTGGCGCTTCTACGCCGAGAAGGTGCGCCGCGCCGACTACGCGCTCGATGAGGCGGAGCTGAAGCCTTATTTCGAGTTCGGCAACATCCAGCAGGCCGCCTTCGACACGGCGACGCGCCTCTTCGGCGTCACCTTCGCGCCCATCCCCGACGCCCCCGTCTACCACCCCGACGTTCGCGCCTACGAGGTGCGGGACGAGGCGGGGCATGTCGGCGTGTTCCTCGCCGACCCTTATGCGCGCGCGGGCAAGCGCTCGGGCGCCTGGATGAGCAGCTATCGCGACCAGGAGGACCTGGACGCGCCGGTCTCCCCGGTTATCGTGAACAACAACAACTTCGCGAAATCGGAGCCCACGCTGCTGAGCTTCGACGACGCGGAGACGCTGTTCCACGAGTTCGGCCACGCGCTGCACGGGCTGCTCAGCCGCGTGCGCTACCCCGCCCAGTCCGGCACCTCCGTCCGCCGCGACTTCGTCGAGCTGCCCTCGCAGATCTACGAGCACTGGCTCGCCCTCCCCGAGACGCTGCGTCAGTACGCCCGGCACCACGAGACCGGCGAGCCCGTGCCGGACGCGCTGATCGCGCGGCTGCTCGCCTCGCGCGGCTTCAACCAGGGCTTCGGCACGGTGGAGTACACGGCCGCCGCGCTGATCGACATGGCGCTGCACAGCCATCCCGCGCCGGGGACGATCGACATCGAGGCATTCGAGCGGGAGTTCCTGGCCTCCATCGGCATGCCGGCGGAGATCGGCATCCGCCACCGCCCGGCGCATTTCCAGCACCTCTTCGCCGGAGGCGGCTACGCGGCGGGCTACTACTCCTACATGTGGGCCGAGGTGCTGGACGCCGACGGCTTCGACGCCTTCACCGAGGTGCAGAACCCCTTCGACCCCGACACCGCCGCGCGGCTCCGCACCCTGCTCTCCGCCGGCGACACGCGGGACCCGATGGAACTCTACGTGCAGTTCCGCGGCCGCGCGCCCAGTACCGCGGCGCTTCTCCGCAGCCGCGAGCTGGTGGAGGCCTGAGACGATGCCGGACACCAATGCCCGCCCCGTGCTGGCCACGCATAGCGGCAAGTTCCACTGCGACGAGGTCTTCGCCTATGCCGTGCTGCGCCTCGCCCTCGGGCTGCGCGATCCCGACGGGGACCATCTCCTGATCCGCACGCGCAAGCCCGAGCCGATCGCGGCCGCCGACATCGTCTGGGATGTCGGCACCGTCTTCGATGGGGCAACCAACCGCTTCGACCACCACCAGCGCGGCGCGCCCCTGCGGTCGGACGGCACGCCCTTCTCCTCGGCCGGGCTCGTCTGGCAGGTCTATGGCGAGCGCGCGGTCGCCGCCCTGCTGCCCGCGGACGGGGCGCGCTTCGCCCCGGCGATCGCGGCGGAGATCGACCGCAGCGTTGTCCGCCGCATCGACGAGCTGGACAACGGCGTCTCCGCCACCGGCCCCGTGCGGGACGACGCGCTCGGCCTCGGCGCGCTGATCGGCGACTTCAACCCGCCCTGGGACGATCCCGCCTCCACCGGCCCGACGGCGGGCGACGCCGCCTTCCTGGAGGCCACCGCCATGGCCGAGGGCGTGCTGCGCCGCCGGGTGGACGCGATGCGCTCGCGCCACGCGGCCGAGGCCGTCGTCCTCGACGCGCACCGGGCGGGGGAGGACCCGCGCATCCTCGTGCTCGACCGCGGCATGCCCTGGAAGGGCACGGTGTTCGACCACGGCCTGCCCGTGCTCTTCACCGTCAGCCCGGCCTCCAACGGCAACTGGATGCTGGACACCATGCCGCCCGAGCCCGGCTCCTTCGCGCAGCGCCTGCCGCTGCCCGAGGCCTGGGCGGGGTTGCAGGAAGCCGAGCTGGCCGAGCGCTGCGGCGTGCCGGACGCCGTCTTCGTCCATCTCCGCCGCTTCGTGGGCGCCGCGCGCACGCGGGACGGCGCGGTGGAGATGGCGCGGCGGGCGATGGGGACGGCGCCGTAGCGCCGCCCCTTTACTTCCCGGGCTTGTGGAGGCGCAGCGGCCCGAAGCTCTGCGCCACGGGCATCACCTGCAGCGTGTTGATGTTCACCCGCGCCGGGCGGGAGGCCACCCAGTGCACGGCATCCGCGATGTCGTCCGGCGTCAGCGCGTCGGCGCCCTCGTAGATCGAGGCCGCCCGCGCGTCGTCGCCGTGGAAGCGGACATTGCTGAACTCCGTGCCGCCGACAAGGCCGGGCTCGATATCCGTCACCCGCACCGGCGTTCCGTAGAGATCGGCGCGCAGGTTGAGGCTGAAGTGGCGGACGAAGGCCTTGCTCGCGCCGTAGACATTGCCGCCGGGATAGGGCCACTCGCCCGCGGTGGAGCCGATGTTCACCACATGCCCGCGCCCGCGCTCGATCATCCCCGGCAGCACCGCGCGCGTGAGGTACATCAGCCCCTTCACGTTCGTGTCCACCATCGCGTCCCAGTCGTCGAGGCTCGCGCTCTGCGCGGGCTCCAGCCCGAGGGCGAGGCCGGCATTGTTCACCAGCACGTCCACCCCGGACCACTCGGCGGGCAGGCCCTCCACGGCGCGGGTGACGGCCTCGCGGTCCCGCACGTCGAGCACCACGGGCAGCACCTTGTCGGCGCCCAGCTCGTCCCGCAGCGCCTCCAGCCGCTCCGCGCGGCGGCCGGCGGCGATGATGCGGGCGCCGTCGGCCGCGAAGCGGCGGGAGATGGCGGCGCCGAAGCCCGCCGTCGCGCCGGTGACAAGGACGATCATGCCGTGGTTCCCTCGTTGAGAAGCGCCCAGAGCTTCTGCGGCGTGGCGGGCATGTCAACATGGCGGACGCCGCGCTCGGCCAGCGCGTCCACCACCGCGTTCATCACCGAGGGCAGGGCGCCCGCGCATCCCGCCTCGCCGCAGCCCTTGGCGCCCAGCACGTTGGTGCGCGCGGGAACGGGGTGGCTGTTGAAGGCGAAGAAGGGCGCGTGCTCCGCGCGCGGCAGGCCGTAATCCATGTAGGAGCCGGAGAGGAGCTGCCCGTCCTCGCTATAGGCCGTGCGCTCCGTCAGCGCCTGGCCGATGCCCTGCACGATGCCGCCATGCGCCTGCCCCGCGACGAGCATCGGGTTCACCAGCACGCCGAAGTCGTTGACGGTGACGTAGCTCACCACCTGCGCCTCCGCCGTCTCCTCGTCGATCTCCACCTCTGCGATGTGGCAGCCATTGGGGAAGGCGGAGTCCGCGTACTGATCGGTGGTGGTCACGTCGAGCGTGCGGAGTTCCTCCGGCAGGCCGGGCATGGTGCGGGCGGCGGCCGCCAGTTCCAGGATGCCGATGCCGCGGTCCGTGCCGGCGATGGAGAAGCGACCATCGGAAAACTCGATGTCCTCCTCCGCCGCCTCCAGCGCGTGGCCCGCGAGCCTGCGGCCCTTCTCGATCACCAGCGCGCTGGCCGCGGAGATCGCCTGCCCGCTCGCCATGATGGAGCGCGAGCCGCCCGTGCCGCCGCCGGCCACCAGCAGGTCGCTGTCGCCCTGCACGAGCCGTATCAGGTCGAAGGGAATACCGAGGCGATCGACCAGCACCTGCGCGAAGGGCGAGGCGTGGCCCTGGCCGTAGTCGAGCGTGCCGGTGATGATCGTCACGCCGCCATCCTCGTCGAAGCGGATGCCGCCCATCTCCTTGTTCGGCGGCGCCGTGACCTCGAGATAGTGGCCGATGCCGATGCCGCGCAGCTTGCCGCGGCGCCGGCTCTCCGCGCGGCGGGCGGGGAAGCCGTCCCAGTCGGCGGCGGCGAGCGCCTCCTCCAGGATCGCGGGGAAGTCGCCGCTGTCGTAATGCATGCCGGAGGGCGCGTCATAGGGGATCTGGTCGGCGCGGATGTGGTTGCGCCGGCGCAGCTCCACGCGGTCGATGCCCATCTCGCGCGCGGCCGTGTCGACCAGCCGCTCCATGTAGTAGTTGCCCTCGGGCCGCCCCGCGCCGCGATAGGCGCCGACCGGGGTGGTGTTGGTGAGGACGCAGCGCGTGGACACCTCCACCAGCGGCGTGCGGTAGACGCCGATCACGTTCTTCACCGTGTTCATCGTCGGCGGCAGGGTGGTGGCGTTGCTGAGATAGGCGCCGAGATTGGCGAAGCCCTTGAGCCGCAGCGCGAGGAAGCGGCCCTCCGCATCCAGCGCCAGTTCCGCCTCGAAGTCGTGGTCGCGGCCGTGGCTGTCCGACAGGAAGCTCTCCGAGCGCGAATCCGTCCACTTCACCGGCCGCCCCAGCATCTTCGTCGCGTGGAGCAGGGCGGGATACTCGGGATAGACGCTCGACTTCATCCCGAAGGAGCCGCCCACATTGCCGGTGAGCACGCGCAGCTCCGAGGGCTCTACCCCCATCACCTTGGCGATGTTGCCGCGCATGCCGAACACGCCCTGGCTGCCCATGCGGAGGACGAGGCGGCCCTCCTCCACGCTCGCCAGCGCCGAGCGCGGCTCCAGCGGCGAGACGACGACGCGGCTGTTGCGGATGGCGAGCTTCGTGACATGCGCCGCGCGCGCGAAGGCGGCGGCCACGGCCTCCGCGTCGCCGTAGTGGAAGTCCACCACCGCGTTGCCGGGCACGTCGTCATAGAGGAGGGGCGCGCCGGGGGCGGCGGCGTCGCGCGCCTCGACCACGGCGGGGAGGGGATCGACGTCCAGCACCACGGCCTCGGCGGCGTCGCGCGCCTCCTTCGCGGTCTCGGCCACCACCATCGCCACGGGATCGCCGACGAAGCGCACCTTGTCCGTCGTCAGGACGGGCTGGCGGGGCGTGCGCGCCGGGCTGCCGTCCCGGTTCTTCTGGCCCACGGCCACGGGCATGGGGCCGATGCCGGCCGCCTCCAGGTCACGCCCGGTGATGACGGCCAGCACGCCGGGCATGGCCGCGGCCTCCGCCGTGTCGATCCCGCGGATCACGCCATGGGCATAGGGGCTGCGCACCATCACCGCATGGGCCTGGCCGGGCAGGGAGAGGTCGTCGCTGTAGCGCCCCTCGCCCCGCAGCAGCACGGGGTCCTCCTTGCGGGAGACGGGCTGGCCGATGCCGAATTTCAGCCGCGAGGGATCGATCGGAGCGTTCATGCGGGCGTCCTGTCCGGGGAGGGCATCGGGGCGGGCAGGGCCCGCAGTGCCCAAGTTGGGCGGTCCCGCGCGGATCGGGAACCCCCCGGGGCCATCGCCGTGGGCCGGATCAGCCCGCGACGCGGAAGCGGGGCGTGCGCCCCCGGAACTCCCGGCTGGCCAGGATGGTCTCCCGCACCTGCCGCAGCGTCTGCCTCTCCGCCATGGATTCCAGCGCCGCCTCCTCCGGCACGCGGTCCAGCAGGAGGCGGAAGAGGGCGGTCACGTCCTCGCGCGTTGCCGGGCGGTCCCGGTCGAGGCGGATGCGGCCCTGCTCCTCCAGCAGCTTCGGCAGCTTCACCTGGCGGAAGAACTCGTGCCGCTTGCGGGAGTCCCCGAGGATGGCCGAGACCTGGGTGCCGGCATCCTCGGCCAGATGGTACTGAGGCCCCTCGACCCAGTTCATCCGGTCGTAGCCCATCTCCCGGAACTTTTCGTCGCGGAAGGAGGCGCCCTGGGCGCCGATGTAGCGGGCGAAGCAGACATCGGTCATGACGCGCGCGATGCCCAGCGCGTGGCAGCCGAGGGTCTTCACCGCGTCCTGGGAGGAGAAGCCGCCGGCGACCTCCAGCGTCTCCATCCAGCGGAAGATCGCGAGATGGTCGCGCCAGGCGTAGTCCGTCTCGTCCAGGATGCGGTCATAGGGGGCGAGCCAGTCCCGCAGCCGCCGCCAGGGCTCGCGCCTCAGGCCGAAGGCCCAGTGGTGCTGCAGCATGGTCAGCCAGGCCTCGGGGCCGGGGGGCTGGGCCTGGTGGTCGCCATAGGCGGCGAAGTAGCCGATGCGGGGGTCGCGGTCCGACAGGGCGCGCAGCTCGCCCATGATCCGGAGGTAGTCCGGCCCGAGCTCCAGGTCGTCCTCGAAGAAATAGGCACAGTCGGCATTCACCGCCTCGAAGGCGAGGATCTCGCCGCGCCGGATATTGGCGGCGATGCCGATGTTGTGCGGCGCCGCCGAGACCTGCCCGCGCGGGAAATGGGTGCGGAAGGCCGCGATGGAGGCCGCCACCTCCGCGTCCTCGGCGTAGCGCAGCCCGGTGCGGGGGGAGACGGCGCCGTCCTGCAGCAGGAAGACGCGGCGGGGGTCGAGGGTGAAGCCGCGCTGGTTCAGCAGGGAGGCGCAGACGCGTTCGAGATAGGCCGGGCGGTTGAAGGCGAAGAGCACCACCGGCACGTCCAGCACCGCCGGGGCCGGCTCGATATGCAGCGCAGGGGCTGGCAGCGCGTCGCTCAACCCGGTCTCTCCCGCCATGGTTGCGCTCCCCTAGGGCGCCCCGCCCATGATGGCAACGGGTTCATGGCGAGGGGTTCTCAGCCCCCCTCCCGCCCGAGTTCGAGCGCCCGCGCATAGACCTGCCGCCGGGGCAGGCCGGTGGCGGCGGCGACCATGGCGGCGGCGTCCCGGAGCGACTGCCCGGCCTCCAGCGCGGCGCGCAGCCGGCGGTCCAGCTCGTCGGCCCCGCTCGGCGCCTCGGCCCCGGCGGGGCCCACCACCACGACGATCTCTCCCCGCGCGGCGTGCCCGGCGTAATGGGCGGCGAGCTCGGGCAGGGGGCCGCGCCGCACCTCCTCGAAGCGCTTGGTCAGTTCCCGCGCCACGGCGGCCGGGCGGTCCCCGAAGCCCTCGGCCAGGGCGGCGAGGCACTCGGCCAGCCGGTGCGGCGCCTCGAAGAAGACGAGGGTGGCCGAGAGCCCGGCGCCCTCCGCCGCCCGCAGCCGCGCGATGGCTTCCCGCCGCGCCCCCTCCTTGGGCGGCAGGAAGCCGGCGAAGAGGAAGGGCAGGGGAGGCAGGCCGGAGAGGGTGAGGGCCATCACCGCCGCGTTCGGCCCCGGCACCGCCGAGACATGGATCCCCGCCTCCATCGCCGCGCGGGCGAGGCGGTAGCCGGGGTCGCTCACCAGCGGCGTGCCGGCATCCGAGACGAGGGCCAGCCGCGCCCCGCCGCGCAGCCGCTCGATCAGCCGCGGCACCTCCGCCGCCTCGTTGTGGTCGTGCAGCGCGTGGAGCGGCGCGGCGATGCCGTGGCGGGCGAGGAGGGGCGCCGTCACCCGCGTGTCCTCGCAGAGGATCGTCTCCGCGCCGCGCAAGGTCACGACAGCGCGGGGGGAGAGGTCCCCCAGGTTGCCGATGGGGGTCGCGACCAGCCATAAACCCGGGGCCAGCGCGGCGTTCCGGCCGCTGATCTCAGAAAGGGCGTCGCTTGGTTCGCTGTCCGTCCCGGGCCCAGGCCCCGCTTCCCCGTCCCTCTGCAAGCCGCCTCTCCCGCCTTTGCGCCGCCGCGGCGCGTCTCCGCACCGCCGTGGCGCGTCTTCGCGCCACCGCGGCGCTGCTGGCGCTTGTGGGCCTCGGGGCCTGCGCCCCGCAAGTGCCGCGCGGGACCTATGCGCGCCCGGCCGCCCCGCTCTTCGGCGGCATGGCCGCGCCGATGGAGGTCCAGCCCACGCGGGTCGCGGTCCTCCTGCCCCTCAGCGGGCCGCAGGGCGCGCTCGGCCAGCCCATGCTGAACGCCGCCACCATGGCCCTGTTCGATTCCGGCCTGCGCGGGGTGGAACTCCTCCCGCGCGATACGGCGGGATCGGCCGGCGGCGCCTCGGAGGCGGTGCGCGGGGCGATCGCGGAGGGCGCCCGGGTGGTGGTCGGCCCCCTCACGGGCCCCGAGACCGCGGCCGCCGCCGGCCAGGCCCGCGCGGCCGGCGTGCCCGTCCTCGCCTTCACCAACGATGCGGACCAGGGCGGCAACGGCGTCTGGGTCACGGGCCTCACCCCGGGGCAGCAGGTGCGGCGCCTGCTGGCCACCGCGCAATCGGCCGGCATCCGCCGCGTCGGCCTTGCCGGGCCGGACGGGCCCTTCATGCGCCAGCTCTCCGCGGCCCTCCGCAACGCCTCCCAGTCCGCGGGCATGGCGGCGCCGGTGATCGTCTCCTACCCCTCTGGCGCCTCCCGCGCCCAGGCGGCGGGGCAGGTCGCCTCCCAGGCCGGGCCGGAGGGGATCGGCCTCCTCATCCTCGGCGAGACGGGCGCGACCGGGGCGCGCGAGATGGCCGCGGCCCTCGCCGGGGCGGGGCTTCCCGCGCCGCCACGGCTGGGCGGGCCGAGCCTCTGGGCGGGCGAGCCGGCAATCGCCGCCGATCCCGCCCTCGGCGGTGCCCTCGTGCCCGGCCCCGACCCCGCGGCCCGCAACGGCTTCGAGGCCCGCTACCAGTCCGCCTTCGGCGCCCGCCCGCCCCGCCTCGCCGCCACCGCCTATGACGCGACGGCGGCGGCGCTGCGCGGCGTGCGCGGGGGAGACCCGGCGGCCCCCGCCTCTCTTCCCCTGGGCGAGGTGCTGCAAGGGGCCGAGGGCGCCTATCGCCTCCTGCCCGGCGGGCAGGTGCAGCGGGCGTTGGCCGTCTATTCCCTGACCCCGGGCGCCGAGCCGCAGATGGTGGAGCCGCCGCTGCTGCCGGGCGCCGCCGGCTCCTGAAGCCGCGTCCCTCCCCGGGCGCCCTGCTGCGCGTCACCGGGCTGATCGGCGGCGTGCCCTGCGCCGCCCTGCTGCTCCTGCTGCTGACGGGGACGGACCCCGTCGCGGTCGGGCTCGGCCTGATGGCGACGGGGCTCGCGGCCTTCCTCCTCGCCCATTCCTGGCTGAACACGCTGGCGGGGCTGGAGGCGGAGCTGCGCGCGGCCGCGGAAGGGCTGCCCGCCCCGCAGCACGATCCCCTGCTGCCCGCCGCCGCGGGGGTGGCCGAGGCCGCCTCCCGCCTGACCCGCAGCCTCGCGCGGCGGGAGGCGCTGGTGAGCCAGCTTCGCCGCACCGACGCCGCCATCGTCGAGGCCCTGCCGGACCCGCTGCTCGTCCTGGCCGGGGACCGGCGTCCGCTCCGCGCCAACGCCGCCGCGCGCCGCTTCTTCGGCCCCGGCCCGGCCCCCGGCCCGGCCTCCAATGCCGTGGGGCGCGCCGAGGGCAGCGCGGCCGACACCGCCGCCTTCCTGCGCCACCCGCTGATCGCCGGCGCCATCGACCGCGCCCTCGCCGAGGGAGGCCCGCAATCGGCCGATGTCGTGCTGCCCGTCCCCGTGGCGCGCGACCTCTCCACCCAGGTCATCCCGATGGACCCCCCGCTTTCGGACGGGGGGCGGCTGCTCGTGGTGCTGGCCGACCGCACCCAGGCCCGGGCGGCCGAGCGGATGCGCGCGGATTTCGTGGCCAATGCCAGCCACGAGCTGCGCACCCCGCTCGCCTCCATCATCGGCTTCGTCGAGACGCTGCGCGGCCCCGCCGCCGAGGACCCGGAGGCGACCACCCGCTTCCTCGGCATCATCGCGGATCAGGCCGAGCGGATGCGCCGCCTGATCGAGGACCTGCTCGGCCTCTCCCGCATCGAGATGACCGAGCACCAGGCGCCGCAGGGGGAGGCGCGGCTGGACGCGCTGGCGCGGGACGAGACGGCGGCCATGGCCCCCATCCTCGCCGCCCGCCGCGTCACGCTGGAGGCGAGGCTCGCCCCCGCCACGGCCAGGCCGGCCGATCCCGGGCAGCTCGCCCAGGTGCTGCGGAACCTGCTGGAGAACGCGGTGCGCTACGGGCGGGAAGGGGGGGCGGTCCGCCTCACCGTCCGCGCCCTCGCCGCGCCGGAAGGGGGGCTCGCCCCCGGCGTGCTGCTGGAGGTGGCGGATGACGGGCCGGGCATCGCGCGCGAGCACATCCCGCGCCTGACCGAGCGCTTCTACCGCGTGGACCCCGGCCGCTCCCGCGCGGCGGGCGGCACGGGGCTGGGGCTGGCGATCGTGAAGCACATCGTCGCCCATCACCGCGGGCAGCTGCTGATCGACAGCACGGTGGGGCAGGGCACCACCATGCGCGTCTGGCTCCCCGGGCACTGAGGGCGGACTCTGGGTGGCCCGGACATGAGAAGGGCCGGGGAAGCCTCCCTCCCCGGCCCCTATTGGGTCGCGTTCCCTTCCGGGCTCAGGCCGCGGCGCGGCCCGCCAGTGGGTCCAGCCGATAGCCGCCGCCCTCGGTGAGCAGAAGGGAGGCGGTCGCGGGGTCCGGCTCGATCTTCTGGCGCAGGCGGTAGATATGCGTCTCCAGCGTGTGCGTGGTCACGGCGGCGTTGTAGCCCCAGACCTCGTTCAGCAGGATCTGCCGCCCCACCGGCCGACCGCCGGCGCGGTAGAGGAACTTCAGGATCGCGCATTCCTTCTCGGTCAGGCGGATCCGGCGGTTGCGGCCGGGGTCCTGCAGCATCTTGGCCGAGGGGCGGAAGGTGTAGGGCCCGATGACGAAGACGGCGTCCTCGGAATTGTCGAAGCCGCGCAGCTGGGCGCGGACGCGGGCCAGCAACTCCATGATCCGGAACGGCTTGGCGATGTAGTCGTTCGCACCCGAATCGAGGCCGCGTACGATGTCCTGCTCGCCGTCCGCGCCGGTGAGCATGATGATCGGCACCTTGATGCCGTTGCGGCGAAGCTCGGCGCAGAGATCGCGCCCGTCTCCGTCCGGCAGGCCGATGTCCAGCAGCACGGCATCGAACCGGGCGCCCTCGGCCAGAAGGATCTTCGACGCTTCCGCCATCGTCCCGGCCTCGCGCGGGGCGAACTCGCCCTCGATCGCCAGCTGCTCGGACAAGGTGGCGCGCAGCGCCGGATCGTCGTCCACGATCAGGATCGGACGTGGGTCCGACATGCACCCTCCTGTAGGAAAGCCCGGAGTAGGAAAAGCCCGGGGTTCGCGCGCCGGAACGCCCGATCCCGGAGCCGTGATAACGCGATATGGGGCAGATCGTCCTGTCCCGGCAAGACTTGGCTCTCTTTTTCGTGGGGAATGCCGCCAGACAGAACGTTTCTGCCCCCTTTTGGACACTTCCGGCATCCCATATTGGCGGCTCGCCGATAGGCGAATCGCTTTTGATAAGGCAGTCCAGGAATTCGCCCGACCGGGGCGATTCGGATACGCCGAGGGGACCGGAATGGCCGAAGCTTCGATGGGCGCCGACGCGGCCCGCCTGCCCGGCTGGCGGGGAAGCGGCCTGGCGGGCGATTCGCGGGCGCTGGCGATGCGGGCCGTGCACCGCGCGGTCTCCGACCTCCGCCGCGGCACGCCCGTGCTGCTGGACGCGGGCGGCGAGGCGCTGGTGCTGGCGGCGGCCGAGACGGTGGGCGCGCGCGGCCTCGCCGACCTTGCGGCCGCCTCCCTCGCCCCTCCCGTCCTCCTCCTCTCCGCGCCCCGCGCCGCGAGTCTCCTCGCCCGGCCCGTTCCCGCCCCCGCCGCCGGGGAGGACGCGCCGGTGGCGCTCCGCCTCTCCCCCGCGCTCCTGGCGCCCGAGGCGCTGCGGAGCATGGCCGACCCCGTGGCCGAGCAGCTCCTGCCCGAGGCGCCGGGGATCGTCGCCGCGCCGGGCCTCGCCGGAGCGCTGTCGCCCGCCGCCATTACCCTGGCCAAGATCGGGCGGCTGCTACCCGCCCTCGTCGCCGCCCCGGCCTCCATCCCCGCCGGGACGCGGCTCGGCCTCCTTTCCGTGGGGGTGTCGGAGGTGCTGGGCTATCCCCTCGCGGCCAGCGCGAGCCTGACCCGCGTCGCCGAGGCGCGGGTGCCGCTGGAGGAGGCGCCGGAGGCCCGGATCGCCGCCTTCCGCGCCGCCGATGGTGGGATCGAGCACCTGGCCATCCTCGTCGGGCGGCCGGAGGATGCCGCGCCCGGCGGGCCGGCGCCGCTCTGCCGCATCCATTCCGAGTGCTTCACCGGCGACCTGCTGGGGAGCCTGCGCTGCGACTGCGGGCCGCAGCTCCGCGGCGCCATCGCCCGCATGGCGGCGGAGCCCGCGGGCGGGGTGCTGCTCTACCTCGCCCAGGAGGGGCGGGGGATCGGGCTGGTGAACAAGCTCCGGGCCTATACGCTGCAGGATGGCGGGCTGGACACGCTGGATGCCAACCGCGCCCTCGGCTACGGCGCGGACGAGCGGGACTTCCGGGTCGCCGCGACGATGCTGGAATCCCTCGGCCTCACCCGGGTCCGGCTGCTGACGAACAACCCGGACAAGCTCTCCGGCCTCGCCGCCTGCGGGGTCACGGTGGAGGGGCGCGTCTCCCACCTCTTCGCCGCCAACGGGGTGAATGACGGCTATCTCGCGACGAAGAAGGCGCGCTTCGGCCACCTGCTGGGCTAGAGCGCTTTCCGTTCGCCCTGGCTCACGGCAACCACTCTAGCCCTTTGCTTTGTCGCATTTTCCGAGCCGCCGGGTGATTCCACCCGGCTTGAAAATGCTCTAGGCACGCCGCTTGCGCTGCGCCCACCGCCCGATGGAGCGGAGCGCGCCATGACCTACACCGTGCCCAACACCACCTCCCCCGAGGGTTGGGGCATGTTCGCCGGCCGGACCTATGGCGGCAGCCGCCCCGCGGCCGATGGCGGCCCGCCCCTCTTCGGCGATGAATCGCCGCCGATGCCGGTGGAGCTCTCCTTCGACGAGGTGCTGGAGTCCCTCAACCCCCTGCAGCACGTGCCGGGGGTGGGCATGATCTACCGGGAGGCGACGGGAAGTGCCGCCCCGATCGCCGCGCGCATCATGGTGGGCACGGCGATCGGCGGGCCCATGGGCTTCCTCGGCGGCGTGGCCTCGGCCATGCTGGAGGTAACGGGCTTTGTAGGCACGCTCCAGGCCATCGCGGCCGGGCGGGACCAGCCCACGGCCTTCCTCGCCTGGGGTCAGACCCCCGATCCCGCGACCATCGCCCGGGCCCGCGCCGCCTATCAGGAGCAGCTCGCCGCCAACACGGCCTGAGGGGGCTTGCCCCGGCACCCCCCCTTTCGGCAAGGAGGGCTGCATGACGACCGCCCGCCTGGAAGACCCGCTGCTGGCCCTGATGTGCGACCGCTGGCGCTGCGCCATCGGCCGCGGCGGCCTCCGCGCCGACAAGAGCGAGGGCGATGGCGCGACGCCCCGCGGCACCCTGCCCCTGCGCCGCGTGCTATACCGCGCCGATCGCGGCCCGGCGCCGCGCTGCGCCGTGCCGGTGGAGCCCATCGGCCCCTCGGACGGCTGGTGCGACGACCCCGCCGACCCCGCCTACAACCGCCCGGTCACGCTGCCCTATGCCGGCCGGCACGAGGAGCTGTGGCGGGGGGACGGGGTCTACGACATCATCGGCGTGCTCGGCTGGAACGACGCGCCCGTGGTGCCGCACCGGGGCAGCGCCATCTTCCTCCACGTCGCCCGCCCGGACTACACGCCGACCGAGGGCTGCGTGGCCCTCGCCCTGCCCGACCTCCGGGCGGCGCTGGCCGCGGGGCTGACGGCCATCGAGATACCCTGAGTCTCACAATTCGGTGATGCGTGCGGCGGGGCAGGGGCCTATCCTGGCCGGGATGCGCCGCACCCTCCTCCTCTTCCCGCTCGCCCTCGCCGCCTGCCAGGCGCCGGAGATGGGCGAGTGGGGCCGTTCCGCCGAGAACGCGCTACGGGCCAGCGTCTTCCTGCCGCCCCGGCAGGACGGCCTCGCCCCCGCGCGCTACGAGCCGCCCTCCGGCGTGCTGGAGGAGGCCGAGGCGGAGGTGACGGACGGCCCCACCCTCCTCGTCACCGAGGGCCGCCGCCGCCGGGTGATGCGGATGATCCAGGGCAATGGCGAGCAGCGCATGTGGCGCTCGGACGACGGCTTCGTGCTCGCGACCGACGGGGCGCGGGTGGTCGCCACCGCCGGCAACCCGACAAGCCTCGCCGCCACCCGCTTCGACAGCCCGGACCCGCTGGACGACGTGACCGCCCTGGCCGAGCGCCCCGCCGCCGCGCGCCGGCTGGTGGACATCGTCCCGGCCTCCCGCGATCCCGGCCGGATGCGCTTCGGCGTGGCGCTGGAGTGCCGGCTGCGCGCGGAGCGGGTGCCGGAGGGCCTGTTCGTGGAGGAGCGCTGCGGCGGCGGGGCGCGCTTCGTGAACCGCTACTGGGCCGATCCCGAGACGGGGGCGGTCTGGCGCTCGGAGCAGTGGGTGGGGACCGACGGCCGCCCCGTGACGATCGAGGTGGTCAGCCCCCCCGCCAACTGAGCCCGGCCCGCCGCACGCGGCGCGCGACAAGGGCGAGCCAGAGGAGTTGCACCGCCAGCGGCGGCAGCACCACCAGCGGCTTCACCTCCGGGGGAAGCCGCGGAAAGGCCAGGGCCAGCCCGGCCTGGAACAGCACGAAGGCCCCGTGGATCGCGGCCACCCAGCGCACGGAAAGGCCGGACCGCTGGGCCATCTGGTAGAGATGCGTCCGGTGCGGCGCGCTCAGCGGCTCGCCCATCAGTGCGCGGCGCAGCAGGGTGAAGCCGGTGTCGAAGAGATGCGCGAAGAGCAGCAGCGGCACGATGAGGAAGGAGATCTGCGCCGTGTCGAAGCGCGCGCAGGCCACCGCCAGCACGGCCAGGATGAAGCCGAGGAACTGGCTGCCCACATCGCCCATGAAGATGCGCGCGGGGTGGAGGTTGTAGGGCAGGTAGCCGATCAGCCCGGCCGTGAGGAACAGGGACGCCGCGTAGACGAACCAGGCCGACTGCTCCGCCGCGATGAAGGCGAGGGAGGCGCAGGCCACCAGCAGCGAGCCGCCGACCAGCCCGTCCATCCCGTCCATGAAGTTCACGGCATTGGTGCAGGCGACGATCCAGAACAGCGTCAGCACCGGCCCCCAGGCGCCGAGCTCCACCACCCCCACCCAGGGCACGGCCAGCCGCGTGACCACCAGCCCGCTGGCCAGCGCCACCATCGCCGCCCCGGCCTGGGTGGCGAGCTTCACGACGAAGCGGAAGTCCAGCAGGTCGTCCAGCAGGGCGACGCCGGCGATGGCCAGCGCGGCGAGGATGATGCCGATGAACTCCGCCTCCGCGATGCGGGCGAAGCGGGCCGTTCCGTAGAGCACCACCATCCCCGCGACGAAGGCGGCGACGATCCCCAGGCCCCCTCCGCGCGGCGTCGGCACCTTGTGCGCGGTCGCGGCGCGGCGGGCGGGGTCGTCCAGCATGGGATAGGCGATGAGCAGCCGCACCACCCCCGCCGAGAGCAGGATCAGCAGCGCCGCGAAGCCGAGATGCGGCAGGAAGGCCTCGGCGCGCATCAGGTGGTGATCCGCGCGGGGTCGAGGGCGGCGTAGACGTCGCCGCTGTTGGCGACATGGGGCAGGGCCTCGATCCAGCCCCGCATCGCCTCCGCCCCCAGCGGCGCGGGGTGGGCGAGCTCCATGCTCTCCCCGAGGCAGGCGTTGAAGCGGTAGGGGCCGAGGGCGGCCAGACGCGCCAGGCACGCCGCCGCGACGCCGCGCTGGATGGTGGTGAACTCGAAGGACAGGGCGCGGGGCGCGGAGAGGAGGCCGGCCAGCGCCTCGGCCTCGAAGCCCTCCACGTCGAGCTTGATGAAGTCCGGCATGCCGTGCTCGGCGGCCAGGGCGTCGAGGGTGGTGACGGGGCGGGGGATCTCCCGGTCCCATTCCTGGCCCTCCCAGCCGGCGGCGCCGTCGGCGGCGGCCACGAAGTCGCCGGATGCCGTGGCGACGGTGGGGTTGCGCGTGTTCAGCCGCAGCACCGCCTCCCCCGGCGCGGCGCCGACGAGGGCGGGCACCAGCGCCACCCCCTCATCCCCGCGGAAGAGAAGGCGCAGCACGCGCAACAGCCCGGGCTGCGGCTCCACCGCGACCGCGCGCGCGCCCAGGCGGCGGAAGCTCGCCGCGCGGTCCCCGACATGGGCGCCGACATCGAAGCCGAGATCCCCGGGGCCGAGAAAGCGGGCGTGGAAGGCGTCCAGCGCCGCGTCCCGGCCCGGGGCGTAGTAGGTTTCCACGGAGCGGCGGAGGGCGCTGGACCGCCTCATGCCGCGAAGACCAGGGCGCAACCCGCGGCCTCCTCCGGCGGAACCATCACCCCCGACGGCACCTCCACCCGCATCACGGAGGCGAGGGCGGCGCGGGTGGCGTCGAGGTCGGCGACGCCGATCACCATCCCCACCACCGCCGGCAGGGCGGGGGGCACCACTCCCGGCAGGATCTCCGCCGCCACCTCGGGGGCGAGCACCCGCACCCGCGCGCCGTCGGGCAGGGGCAGGGCGAAGCCGCCGGCGGGGTCCGGCTCCAGCGGCAGGCCGGCGAAGCGGGAGAGGCGGGCGGCGCTCTCGGCCGGGCGGTCCGCGGCGATGATCGCCGCACGCAATTCCGTCGCGCCGTTCGGATGGGTCATCCAGCGCTCCTGCCAGAGGGCCTCCGGCGTCAGGTGCCGCACGAGCTGCACGCGGCCCTCCGGCGCCTCCGGCAGGGGCAGGCGCTCGAAGCGCGCGACGGGGCCGCCGGGCTCGACGGGGCGGGAGAGGGGGAGGGTGCCCGGGAGTTCCAGCCCCGCCCGGCGCAGCCGCGCCAGGTTGCCCTCCGCATCCCTCATCCCCAGCGCGAGGATGCGCGCTCCCTCGAAGCGGTCGAGCATGGCGCCGAGGCCGTTGTCGGGCAGGGCGGGGTCGAGGATCGCCAGCAGCTCGATGTAGCCCCGCCGCAGCATGGCGCAGCGATTGGCGGTGCCGAGCGGCCCGTTGCCGCCCGACTGCTGCGCGACGGGGGTGAGGGTGAAGCCGAGCCGCTCATAGGCCGCCCAGAGCGCCCCCGCATCCCGCGCGCAGATGCCGAGATGGTCCAGCCCGGTGGCGCCGGCCATCAGGCGGCGGGCCCGGCCTCGTAGTGCGGGAGCAGCCAGGACTCCGGCTCCCGCGCCGCCTCGTCGTACCAGCGGGCGACGAGGGGATGGGCGCGCACCGCCTCCATATAGGCGCGGCTGCGCGGGGAGACGGGCGGGGCATAGGTGATGAGGCGCGCGACGACGGGCGCGTACATTGCGTCCGCCACACCCATGGCCGCGCCGTGCAGGAAGGGACCGCCCGTGGCGTCGAGGCAGCCCGCCCAGACCGTCTCGATCCGCGCGATGTCGGCCAGCGCGTCCGGCGTCGCGCCGCGGCCGGAGAAGTCGCGGCCGAGATTCATCGGCATGGCCATCCGCAGGCCGCGGAAGCCGCCATGCATCTCGCTCGCCGCGCTGCGGAGATGGGCGCGCAGCACCCGGTCCTCCGGCCAGAGGGAGGGCGCGAACTCGGCGCAGTATTCGAGGATGGCGAGGCTCTCCCAGACCCGCGCGCCCCGGTGCTCCAGATAGGGCACGAGGCCGGCGGGGGTGGCCGACTTGATCGCCGCCGTGTTGCCGCCGCCGGTGAGCGGGATCAGCACCTCCTCCACCTCCAGCCCCGCGAGATGCACGCCGAGCCAGCCGCGCAGCGACCAGGAGGAGTAGCGCTTCGTCCCGATGACGAGCCTGCCGTCAGCCCCACCCTCAACCATGGACCGGCACTCCCTTGGAGGTGGAGTACTCGAAGTGCAGCGCCTCGCCCGGATGCACGCGGGGATGGATGGCGTGCGCCGCCATCGCCGCCTCGGAGAAGCCCTGGAGGATGAGCTTCAGCTTGCCGGGATAGGTCGCGACGTCGCCGATGGCGTAGATGCCGGGGCGGGAGGTTTCCAGCGTGGCGGGGGTGACGGTGACGTGGCTGCGCTCCATCCCCAGGCCCCATTCGGCAATCGGGCCGAGTTCCATGGAGAGGCCGAAGAAGGCGAGCAGGTGGTCCGCCTCCACGTCCTTCTCCTCGCCCTTGAGGGTGGCGAGGGTGACATGGGTGAGGTTGGCGCCATCGCCCTTCAGCCCGTGGAGCTGGTAGGGGATGGCCAGCTCCAGCTCGCCGCGCGCGGCGGCGGCGTCGAGCTGGGCCGCGCTCTCCGGGGCGGCGCGGAACTTCGGGCGGCGGTGCACCACCGTCACCTTTGCCGCGATCTCCTTCAGGGAGAGCGCCCAGTCCACGGCGGAATCGCCGCCGCCCGCGATCACCACGCGCTTGCCGCGGAAGTCCTCCCGGCGGGAGACCATGTAGCGCACGGCGCCCGAGGCCTCGTAGCGCGGCAGGTCCTCCAGCGGCGGGCGGTTCGGCCCGAAGGCGCCGGCGCCGGCGGCCAGCACCACGGCCTTGGCGCGCACGCTGTCCCCCTCGCTCGTGCCGAGGACGAACTCGCCATTGTCCTCCAGCAGCCGCTCGACGCGGCGGCCGAGGAGGTAGATGGGTGCGAAGGGCTGGGCCTGCTGCTGGAGCTGGTCGATCAGGTCGCCGCCCGCGATGCGGGGATGGGCGGGGATGTCGAAGATCGGCTTCTCCGGGTAGAGGGCCGAGCACTGGCCGCCGATGGCTTCGAGCGCGTCCACCACCACGCATTTCATCCGCAGCATGCCGCATTCGAACACGGCGAAGAGCCCCGCGGGCCCCGCGCCGATGATGGCGACATCCGTCTCGATATGCGCGGTCATGGGTGCTGCGCCCCTCCCGTCCATCAAATGAGGGGGCGTGATACAGCGGGCGGGGTGGGGCGGGAAGCGGCCCCGCCCCCGCCAGATGCCGCTACGGGGTCAGCGATAGGCCCAGGAGTGCCCGTGGTGGCGCCCCTGGCGATAGGCGTCGCGCCGCCCGGCCTCATAGGCCTCCCTCTCCGCCATCTCGCGCTGCTGGCGCCAGTAGGCGCGGCGCTCCATGCGCTCCCGCCAGCGCTCGGCCTCCCAGTGATGGGGCGGCGGGGCATAGCCGTAGCTGTAGTAGCCGAAGCCCTGCGCCTTCGCGCCGGGCACCACGGTGAGGGCGCCCGCCACGGCCAGCATCGCCCCGAGGACCAGCTTCTTCATCGTCTCGCCCTTCCGCCGGGACCGTCCCGGCTCTCTGACAGGGCCATTCATGGCGCGGCATCCCGGCGGGATTGGGATGGGCTTCGCCGCCTTTCCGACATCTTGGGGCAGCCCCATTGCGGCAGCCGGGAGGGCATGCCGGGGAGCGGCCGGGAGGCAGCCCGGGGCAGGCGGTTGGCGCGGCGGGCGCCCCGGCCTAGCCTCCGCGGCCCCGAGTACCGTGAACGCCAGGAAACGCCCATGAATCTCGCCCGCTTCCCCCGCATCCGCCTGGGCCACATGCCGACGCCGCTGGAGCCGATGGATCGGCTCTCGAAGCACCTCTCCGGCCCAGGGGGCGGGCCGCGGCTCTGGATCAAGCGGGACGACTGCACCGGCCTCTCCACCGGGGGCAACAAGACCCGCAAGCTGGAATACCTGATGGGCGAGGCGCTGGCGCAGGGGGCGGACACGGTCATCACCCAGGGCGCCACCCAGTCCAACCATGCCCGGCAGACGGCGGCGGCGGCGGCGAGGCTTGGCCTTGCCTGCCACATCCTGCTGGAGGACCGCACGGGCTACACCGACCCCGCCTACACCCAGTCGGGCAACGTGATGCTGGACAAGCTGCACGGCGCCACCGTCTCCCGCCGCCCCGGCGGGGCGGACATGCAGGCGGAGATGGAGGCGCTGGCGGAAGAGCTGCGCGCCGCCGGCCGCAAGCCCTATGTCATCCCCGGCGGCGGCTCGAACCCCGTCGGTGCGCTCGGCTATGTCGGGGCCGCGCTGGAACTGGTGGCGCAGGCGGCGGAGATGGGGCTGCGGATCGACCATGTCGTCCATGCCACGGGCAGCGCGGGCACACAGGCCGGGCTGGTGGCCGGGCTCGTCGGGCTGAACAGCGGCATCCCCGTGCTCGGCATCGGCGTGCGCGCCCCGCGGGAGAAGCAGGAGGCGAATGTCCTCGCCCTCTCCCAGCGCACCGCCGCCCATCTCGGCCTGCCCGAGGGCACGGTGCGGGCGGAGCATGTGCGGGCGAATTGCGACTATGTCGGCCAGGGCTACGGCATCCCGACCCGCGGCATGGTGGAGGCCGTGAAGCTCGTGGCGGAGAGGGAGGGGATCCTCCTCGACCCCGTCTATTCCGGAAAGGGCATGGCGGGGCTGATCGACCTCATCGGCAAGGGCCACTTCAAGGCCGGGGAGAACGTGGTCTTCGTCCATACCGGCGGGGCGGTGGGCCTCTTCGGCTATCCCGACGCCTTCGACCTGCCGGCCGAGGCGGCCTGAGGGCGTTCTCTCCGGGGAGGGTGGGTTTCATCCATGGCGTGGATGGGACCTATCCACGGGATCGCGTGGCGTGGATGGGAGAGGGGGACTATATCGCTCTCCAGACGACGACAACCTGCCGCCGCCATCCACACTAAGGATAAGAGCGATGTTCACCTCCAACCTTTCCCGCGCCCTCCGGACCCTCGGCCTCGCCACCGTTCTGGTCGCCGGCGCCGCCGCCCCGTCCTTCGCGGACGGCCTCTACGTCGCGGGCCCGACGGCCTCCCCCGCCTGGACCGCGGCCAACAGCCGCACCCCGCTCGCGGGCAACCAGGCCACCCGCACCGACCCCGCGCAGAACTTCCTCCTGCACGCCGGTGCCACGGGCAATGGCGGCCAGCACAGCTGATCGCCTGCCCTTGGGCTGAAACCTGGGGCTGACATGAGAAGGGCCGCCGGCACCAGCCGGCGGCCCTTTCGTTTGTGCGGTTCCGCTCAGTTCGGGCGGACGCGGTCGATCGCCCGGTCCACCGCGCGCCCGGTCGACTCGACCGGGCCGTTCGGCGGGTCGATCGTGTCGCGGGCGCGCTCGCCGAAGGTGCGGTTCCCGCCGGTGCAGGCGGCGAGGGTGGCCAGGAGCAGCATCGGCATCAGGGCCGCGCGGAGAAGACGCATGATGGGTTCCTTTCCCTGGCGGCCCCACGGCCGCCCGTGAGGGGCTAACCGGATCGGCGCGGGCGGGTTTCCCCGCCTGGGCCTGCCTGGGCCTGGCCGATCCCCGCGCGGCTTGCCGGCGGAGGGGACAAGCGGGCAGAAAGGGGCACCGATGCCATCCCCGATCACCCTCGCCCTGCCCGACGAGGCCGCGACCGCCGCACTCGCCGCGCGGGCCGCCCGCCTGGCGCGCCCGGGCGACGCCATCCTGCTCGACGGGCCGCTGGGCGCGGGGAAATCCGCCTTCGCCCGCGCCTTCCTGCGCGCCGCGGCGGGCGATCCGGGGCTGGAAGTGCCGTCCCCCACCTTCACCCTCGTCCAGTCCTACGACCTGCCCCTCGGGGCGGCGCACCACATGGACCTCTACCGGCTGGAGGGGCCGGACGCCCTGCCCGAGCTGGGCTGGGAGGAGGCGCTGGACGGGATCGTGCTGGTGGAATGGCCGGACCGCCTCGGCCGCTTCGCCCCGCCCGGCGCCCTCCGCATCGCCCTGTCCCCCGCCGGGGCGCCGGAGGCCCGCACCGCAACCCTCGCCGGCTGGGACGACCCCCGGCTGGCCGCCCTGGCCGAGACCGCATGAGCACCGACGCCTTCCTCGCCGCCCATGGCTTCGCCGGGGCGCGCCGCACGCCCCTGCCGGGGGATGCGGGGCACCGCCGCTACGTCAGGCTCGCCGGCGGGCCGCGCCCGGCCCTGCTGATGGACGGGTCGGGCGCTGCCGCCGTGGGGCTGCCCTCGGCCGAGGCCGACCTGCGCGCCTTCCTCGCCATCGCGGCCCATCTCCGCGGGATCGGCCTCTCCGCCCCGGAGGTGCTGGCCGCCGACCCGCCGGCCGGGCTGCTGCTGCTGGAGGACCTGGGCGAGCCGACCCACGCCACGCTGCTGGATGGGGGGGCGGAGCCGCTGCCCCTCTACCTCGCGGCCGCCGAAACCCTCGCCGCGCTGCACGAGGCCCCGCCGCCGCCCGGCCTGCCGGCCTGGGAGGGCGAGGCCATGGCCCGCGCCGCCGGCGCCACCTTCCTCGACTGGTGGTGGCCCGCCGCGATGGGGGCCGGGCCCACCCCCGCCCAGCGGGAGGGCTTCCACGCCGCCATGCGCGCGATGCTCAAGCCTTTCGAAGGTGCGGGCGGCTTCGTCCACCGGGACTACTTCCCCGCCAACCTCCTCCCCCTGTCGGCCCGGCCCGGCCCGGCCTCGGTGGGGATCATCGACTTCCAGGATGCCGGCCACGGCCACCCCGCTTATGACCTCGTGAGCCTGCTACAGGACGCGCGCCGCGACGTGGCCGGGGAGGTGCGCCGGGCCGCGACCGCGCGCTACCTCGACCTCCGCCCCGGCATCGACCGCGAGGCGTTCGAGGCCGCGACGGCCGCCATGGCCGCGCAGCGCCACCTGCGCGTCGCCGCCCTCTGGGTGCGGCTGGACCGGCGGGACGGGAAGCCGCACTACCTCCGGCACGGCCCGCGCTGCTGGCGCCTGCTGGAGGAGGTGCTGCGCCACCCCGCCACGGCGCCGCTCGCCGCCTTCCTCGACGAGAACCTGCCGCGCGACCGCCGCGCCAACCCCCTCATGGAACCCGCCGCATGATCCGCCTCACCCATGGCATGGTGCTGGCGGCCGGGCTCGGCACGCGGATGCGCCCGCTGACCGAGACCGTGCCGAAGCCCCTGCTCACCCTGCGCGGCCGCTCCCTGCTGGACCACGCGCTGGACCGGCTGGACGAGGCGGGCGTGGGGGATGTGGTGGTGAACGCCTTCCACCTCGCGCCGCAGGTCGTGGCCGCCTGCGCGGCGCGCACGGCCCCCCGCACCACGGTGCTGGTGGAGGATGAGCTGCTGGAGACCGGCGGCGGCATCCGCAACGCCCTGCCGCATCTCGGCGGGGAGCCCTTCGCGCCCCCATTCGCTGTTGTGAACGGCGACGCCTACTGGCTGGACGGCCCCACCCCCGCCCTCGCGCGCCTCGCCGCCGCCTTCGACGCGGATCAGATGGACGCGCTGCTGCTGCTCGTGCGCGCCGCGACGGTGGACGGCGATGTCGGGCTCGGCGACTTCCTGCTCGATCCCCTCGGCCGCGTCCGCCGCCCGAAGGAGAGGGAGGTCGCGCCCTATACCTATACCGGCGTGCAGATCATCCATCCCCGCCTGCTGGACGGCACGCAGCCCGGCCGCTTCGGGCTGATGCGGGCCTGGATGCGCGCGATCGAGGCCGGGCGGCTCTACGGGCTGGTGCATGACGGCGTCTGGTTCCACCTCTCGACCCCACCGGATCTGCAACGGGCTGAGGAAGTTCTGGACAAGGGCCTCGTGAAGCTGTTCTAGCGCTGTTCTCTCATCGGGGGCAGGCAGGGGACGTGCGTTGAGGCTGTACGAGATTCCGGCCCACCGCCCCTTCCTCGACGATCTCGCCTATGGCGTGCTCGCCATGGCCGATGGGCTGGACGATCCGGCGGCGCTCGCCCGCACCACCATCCTCCTGCCCACCCGCCGCGCCGCGCGCTCCTTGCGCGAAGCCTTCCTCCGCGCCTCCGGCAAGCCCGCGCTGCTGCTGCCCCGCCTCCGCGCGCTCGCCGGCCTCTCGACCGAGGATGCGGAGGAGCTGTCCCTCCCCGCCCTGCTGGACGAGCCGCCGGCGGTGGACCCCGCGCGGCGCCTCTCCGTGCTGACCGAGGTGGTGATGCGCCTGCCGCCGCATCTCGGCGGCCCGAGCAACCCGGACCAGGCCTGGCGCCTCGCGCTGGAACTCTCGACGCTGCTGGACGAAATGGCGCTGGAGGGATGCGACCCCGAGGGCATCCCGGACCTCGTCACGGGCGAGCTGGCGACGCACTGGAAGATCACCCACGAGTTCCTCGGCGCCGCCATCCGCTACTGGCACGCCTGGCTCGACGAGCAGGGCCTCTCCGACATCGGCGCGCGCCGCGTCGTCACGCTGCGCGCCCAGGCCGCCGCCTGGCGCGACAGCCCGCCGAAGGACCCTGTGATCGCGGCCGGCATCGGCATCGGCGGCACCATCCCCGCCGCGACCGAGCTGCTGCGCGCCATCGCCCGCATGGAGAAGGGCGCGGTGGTGCTGCACGGCGCGGGGGAGGAAATGGATGCCGGGCTGTGGGAGGTGCTGCGGGAGGCGAACAGCCACCCGCTGAACGGCACCGCCCGCCTGCTGCGCGGCATGGACGCCACCGCCGCCGACCTGCGCCCCTGGCCCTACCGCGCCCCGGAGGCGCCCGCGCCGAACGAGGCCCGCGCCGAGCTTCTCGCCCGCGCCCTGCGCCCGGAGGAGGGCATCGCCTGCTGGCAGGAGAGGGAGCCCGAGCGCTGGCGCCCCGCCCTCTCCGGCCTGGACGTGCTGATCGCCCCGGACGAGGCGGGCGAGGCCGCCGCCATCGCGCTCCTGCTGCGGGAAGCCCTGGAGACCCCCGGCGCCCGCGCCGCGCTGGTGACGCCGGACCGCGACCTGGCCCGCCGCGTCTCGGTGGAGCTGCTGCGCCACGGCATCCTGGCCGACGACTCCGCCGGCCAGCCGCTGGGCATGACGCCGGCCGGCGCCTTCCTGCGCCAGATCGGGCGGATGGTGGAGGAGGGCTTCGCGCCCATCCCGCTGCTCGGCTGCCTGAAGCACCCGCTCTGCTCGGGCGGCATGCCGCGCCAGGCCTGGATGCAGGCGGTGCGCGAGCTCGAGCGATACGCGCTCCGCGGCCCGCGCCCCGGCGCCGGGCTGGAAGGGCTGCGCCGCGCCGCCGAGGCGATCCGCCACGAGGAGCCGCGCGCCCGCGTGCGCGCGATGCTCGACGCGCTGGAGGCGGCGCTCGGCAACTTCCGCGCGCTGGAGCGCGAGGTGCGCCCGCCGGCGGACCTGCTGGCCGACCATCTCGCCGCCGCCGAGGCCCTCGCCTCCACCGACGAGCTTCCCGGGGGCTTGCGCCTCTATCGCGGCGAGGAGGGCGAGCCGCTGGCCGTGCATCTCGCCTCGCTCGAGCCCGCCATGCGCGCCCTGCCGCCGCTGGAGGCCGCCGCCTGGCCCGCGCTGTTCGACGCGCTGCTGGAAGGCCCGCTCGCCCCGGGGGTGCGCACCGTGCGCGGGCGCAAGGGCGCCTCCCACCCGCGCGTGCAGATCCTCGGCCTCCTCGAAGCCCGGCTCCAGTCCTTCGACCGCGTGGTGCTCGGCGCGCTGGAGGAGAGCGTCTGGCCGCTCGCGACCGATCCCGGCGCTTGGATGAGCCGCCCGATGCGCGCCGCCTTCGGCCTGCCCGCGCCCGAGGCGCGGATCGGCCGCGTCTGCGCGGACTTCTTTCTCTCCGCCCTCTCGGCACCGCGCGCGACGCTCTCCCGCGCCCGCAAGCGCGGCGGCTCGCCCACGGTGGCCGCGCGCTGGCTGACGCGGATCGAGACCTTCCTCAACGGGCAGGGGCTGGGCGGGCTGGAAACCTCGCCCGCCACGGGCTGGGCGGGGCTGCTCGACATGCCCGACGTGGCGCGCCCCTGCGCCCGCCCGGCCCCCGCGCCGCCCGCGGCCCTGCGCCCGCGCCGCATCGGCGTAACCGATGTGTGGCTGCTGAAATCCGACCCCTACGCATGGTATGCCAAGCGCGTGCTGAAGCTGCGCCCCCTCGATGATCTCGACGCCGAGGCGGATGCGGCGGAGTACGGCAACATCGTCCACCACATGGTTTCGCGCTGGCTGACGCTCTGCGACGGCGACCCCCGCTGCACCGAGGCCGCCGCGCATTTCGAGGCGGCCACGGAGGAGGCGCTGGCCGAGTTCGCGCCGCGCCCGGGCCTCGTCGCCTACTGGCGCCCGCGCCTCGCGCGCATCGCGGAATTCGTGCTCGATGAGGAGCGGCGGCGGGACGGCGTGGCGACCCGGCACGCCGAGATCAGCGGCGGCATCGAGCTTCCCTGCGGCGTGCGGCTGGAAGGCCGCGCGGACCGGGTGGACGTCATGAAGGACGGCAGCCTCGTGCTGATCGACCTCAAGACCGGCGCGCCCCCGAACAACAGCGAGATCGCGGACGGCCGCGCGCCGCAGATGCCGCTGGAGGCCGCCATCGCCGCGCGCGGCGGCTTCGCCGGCATCCCCGCCGCCGGGGTCTCCTCGCTGGAGCACTGGCACGTCTCCGGTGGCTGGGAGGCCGGCACCGCCGTTCCCTTCCGCCCGAAGGACTCCACCCTGCCGGAGGTGAGCGAGAACGCCTTCGAGGCGCTGAACACGCTCGTCCAGGACTTCCTGCTGGGCGACCGCCCCTTCCTCGCCCGCCCGCACCCCGCGCGCGCGCCCAAGGGGGACGAGTACGACCATCTCTCGCGCCTGGCCGAATGGGGCGGCGCGGAAGGGGGCGATTCCGCGTGAACGAAGCCCTCTCGGCGCGGGTCCGCGCGCGCTACGCGCAGCAGGCGGCGTCCGATCCCCGCATCTCCGCCTGGGTGGGCGCCTCCGCCGGCTCGGGCAAGACGAAGGTGCTGACGGACCGCGTGCTGCGCCTTCTCTTGCGGGAGGACACGCAGCCCGGCCGCATCCTCTGCCTCACCTTCACCAAGGCCGCGGCGGCGGAGATGGCGACGCGCCTCGCCCTGCGGCTGGGCCAGTGGTCCGTGCTGGAGGAGCCCGCGCTGCGGCAGGCGCTGGAGGACCTCACGGGCCAGCCGCCGACCCGCGCCGAGATCGAGACCGCGCGCCGCCTCTTCTGCCGTGTGCTGGAGCAGCCCGGGGGCATGCGGATCGCGACGATCCACGCCTTCTGCCAGTCGCTGCTCCGCTCCTTCCCGCTGGAGGCGAGGCTGCCCCCCGCCTTCACCCTGCTGGAGGAGGCGGACAGCGCGACGCTGCTGGCCGAGGCGCGCGAGGCCGCGCTGGCCGGCCGCGCCATCCCGGAGGAGGCGCTGGCCGGCCTCGCGCGGCTCGTCTCCGCCGACAGCCTGGCCAAGGCGCTGCGCGAGCTGGTGGGCAAGCGCGAGCGCCTGCGCCCCCTGCTGGAGCGCGCGGACGGCCACGCCGCGGCGCTGCGCGAGTGCCTTGAGATCCCGGGGGAGGAGACGGAGGAGACCCTTCTCCTCCGCCTCTGCTGCCCGCCGGATTCCTTCCGCGAGGCGCTGTCCACCCTTGCCCAGCACAAGAACAAGGGCCCGCGCGAGGCGGCGATGACGCTGCTCTCCATCCTGTCCGAGCCGGAGGAGGCGCGCGTCTCCCGCTGGCCCGCCTGGCAGGAGGCGCTGTTCACGCAGAAGGGCGAGCCGCGCGCCGCGCTGGCGAAGGAGGCCGCCTTCGCCGAGGAGATGGCGCGGGTGGAGGCGCTGCTCTCCCGCTGGAGCGCGCACCGCCTGCTCGGCGCCACGGGATCGCTGCTCTCCGCCGCGCGGCCGGTGCTGGAGGACTACCGCGCGCGCAAGCAGCGCCGCGGCGCGCTGGATTTCGACGACCTCATCCACCGCGCCCAGGGCCTGCTGCGCGATCCCGGCTCGGCCTGGGTGCTGTTCAAGCTCGATGGCGGCCTCGACCACCTCCTGCTCGACGAGGCGCAGGACACGAACCCCGCGCAGTGGGGCATCGCCCAGGCGCTGGCAGAGGAGTTCTTCGCCGGCTCCGGCACGCGCGAGCCGGGCGACCGCACCCTCTTCGTCGTGGGCGACGAGAAGCAGAGCATCTTCGGCTTCCAGGGCGCCGACGCCCGCGGCTTCGCCGAGTGGGAGTCGCGCTTCGACGCGCAGGTGACGCGCGGCGGCTCGGTGTTCGAGCGCGTGCCGCTGAACGTCTCCTTCCGCTCCTGCGCGCCCGTGCTCAACCTCGTCGACCACGTCTTCGCCGATGGCGTGGCGCGCAAGGGCGTGGTGCGCGACGGCGTGATGCTGGAGCACTCGGCCGACCGCGCGGGCCATGCGGGGAAGGTGGAGATCTGGCCGCTCCTCGAGCATGCCGGGGCGGAGGCGCCCGAGCCCTGGATCGTCCCGCGCGATCCCGTGGCCGCGCAGGATTCCGAGGCCCTGCTCGCCCAGGCCATCGCCGCGCGCATCGGGCGCATGATCCGGGAGGAGACGCTGCCCGCGCGCGGCGACCGTCCCATCCGCCCCGGCGACGTGATGGTGCTGGTCCGCCGCCGCACGCGTCTGATCGAGCTGCTCGTGCGCGAGCTGAAGAAGCGGGCCATCCCCGTGGGCGGCGTGGACCGGATCGAGCTGGTGAAGCAGATCGCGGTGCGGGACATGCTGGCGCTGTGCGACGTGCTGCTGCTGCCCGAGGACGATCTCGCGCTCGCCGCGCTGCTGAAGTCGCCGCTGATCGGCATGTCGGAGGACGACCTCTTCGCCCTCGCCCACGGGCGGGAAGGGCCGCTCTGGCACGTGCTGGTCAAGCGGCGGGAGGAGAGGTCGGCGATCGGCGCGGCCGCCTCCTGGATCGCGGCGCTGGCGGACCGCGCGGATCTCGTCACGCCCCACGCGCTGCTCTCGGAGGTGCTGGGCGAGCATGGCGGCCGCGCCCGCCTCCTCGCGCGGCTGGGCGCCGAGGCCGCGGAGGCGCTGGACGAGCTGCTCTCCGCCGCGCTCCGCCACGAGAACCGCCACGCGCCCTCGCTGCAAGGCTTCGTGCAGTGGCTCCGCCGCGGCGGCGCCGAGGTGAAGCGGGAGATGGAGAACGCGGCGGATGCCGTGCGCATCATGACCGCGCACGGGTCGAAGGGGTTGCAGTCGCCCGTCGTCATCATCCCCGATATCGGCCGGGGCGGCGCGCGCGACACGCTGCTCTGGAGCCGCGGCGAGGCGGGAGAGGTGCCGCTGGAAGTCCCCCTCTGGGCGCCGCGCAAGGAGTTCCAGGCCGCCCACTGGACCCGCGCGCGCGACGCCCGCGCCCATGCGGATGCGGAGGAGGAGAACCGCCTCCTTTACGTCGCGCTGACGCGGGCGGAGGACCGGCTGCTCGTCTGCGGCCTCGCCCCTCGCAAGCCGCCGGCCCACCCGCCCTGGCACACGCTGGTGAAGGAGGGATTCTTCCGCGGGCTGGAGGGCGGCAGGCCCGGCTTCGCCCGCGTGCCCTTCGACCCCGCGGCGCTCGGCCTGCCCGAAGGCTGCGGCTTCGGCCCGGAGGGATGGGAGATCACCACCGCGCAGGAGGCCGAGCCGAAGCCCGACCCCGCCGTGCTGCGCGCCGAGGCCGCCATCCTGCCGCACTGGGCCACCGTCGCCGCGCCCCCGGAGGCGAGCGAGGACCCCATCGCCCCCTCCCGCCTGGAGGGCGAGGCCGAGACCCCGGCCGCCCCGCACGGCGCGGGCGATCCCGGCGGCCGGCGCTTCCGGCGCGGGCTGCTGATCCACGGCCTGCTCCAGCACCTGCCGGAGCACCCGGAATCCCGCTGGGAGGAGCTGGCCCGCCGCCACCTCGCCCGCCCCGGCCACGGGCTCGACCCCTCGGAGAGGGAAGCGACGCTGGCCGAGACGCTGGCGGTGCTGCGCCACCCCGCGCTGACGGGCGCCTTCGGGCCGGACAGCCTCGCCGAGGCGCCGCTGGCCGGGGTGGTCGGGGGCATCCCCATCGCGGGGCAGGTGGACCGGCTGCTGGTCGGGCCCGACCGCGTGCTCGTGCTGGACTACAAGACCAACCGCCCGCCGCCGGAGGAGGTTTCGAAGGTCCAGCCCGCCTATCTCCGGCAGATGGCGGCCTATCGCGCCGTGCTGCGCGCCGCCTGGCCCGGGCGGCGGGTGGAGTGCGCCCTCGTCTGGACCTGGTCCGGCCATGTCATGCCGCTGCCGGACGCGGTGCTGGACCCGCACGCGCCGGGCGCCTTGCCGCTGCATCGGGAATCGTGACATTCAGCCCCCGGAACGGCCCGCACCAAGCGGGCCGCTGGGGAACGCCTGGAATGATCACCCGCCGCACTCTCGGCGCCGCCGCGCTCGGCCTGCCGATGCTCCACCTCGCCGCGCCGCGCGCCGCCGTGGCGCAAGGGGCCAGTGTGGGTGCCGGGGCGGGCGCCTATCCCGAGCGGCCCGTCACCCTCGTCGTGCCCTGGGCGGCGGGCGGCTCCACCGATGCGGTGGCGCGCATCCTCGCCGCGCGGCTCTCGCAGGATACCGCCCGGTCCTTCGTGGTGGACAACCGCGCGGGCGCCAACGGCACGATCGGCTTCGCCTCCGTCGCCCGCGCGCGGCCGGACGGCTACACGCTGCTGGTGGGCACCATCAGCACCTATGCGATGGCGCCGCATCTCTACCAGCTCGCCTACGACAACGACGCGGCCTTCACCGGCATCGGCCTCATCGCCGCGCAGCCGATGATCCTCGTGGTGCCGAAGAACTCGCCCGCCCGCACGCTGGCCGAGTTCATCGCCCTGGCCAAGCGGCCGGGCAGCAACATGACCTATGCCAATTCCGGCACGGGCAGCTCCACCCATCTGGCGACGGAGCTGTTCCTCCAGGCCGCCGGGCTGCAGCTGAACGATGTCGGCTACCGCGCCGGCGCCCAGGCCGTGCAGGGCACGCTGCAGGGCGAGGTCTCCATGGTGATCCAGGCGGCCTCCGGCCTGCTGCCGCTGATCGGGTCGGGCGAGCTGCGGCCGCTCGCCATCTCCTCTCGCGAGCGGAGCCCCGTCGCCCCGGAGATCCCGACCTTCCGCGAGCAGGGCTTCCCCGATTACGAGGCGGTGGAGCACATCGCGCTCCTCGCCCCCGCCGGCACGCCCGCGCCGATCGTCTCCCGCATCAACGAGCTGGCCCGCGCCGCCATGACCGCCCCGGAGACGCGCGAGCGCCTCGCCGCCCTCGCCGTCGCGCCCGAGACGCAGCGGCCGGAGGAATGGGCGGCCTACAACGCCGCGGAGAACAGGAAGTGGCGCGAGGTGATCCGCTCGCGCGACATCAAGGTGCAGTAGCGGCGCCCGGGGCGGGCCTCCTCTACGGGGCCCGAGCCCTTTTCCCCCGGAGGGGAAGGGCCGGTGTCAGGCGGCCAGGGCCTGGGCCGCCTGGGCGTTGCGGACCTGCACCAGGGTGAACAGCCCGCCGGGCGGGCAGGACTCCAGCGCCTCGACCTCCGCATCGCCGTCCAGCAGGTCGGAGAGCGCGAAGTCCGGGTGCCAGCCGAGCACGCGGGAGAGGGGGGCCATGGTGCGCTCCACCCACCAGCGCGGGCCGTCCTGCGCCGCGAAATGGTTCACGAAGAGCAGCCGCCCGCCCGGCCGCACCACCCGCGACATCTCGGCGAAGAGCCGGCGCGCGTCGGGCACGACGCTGGCGGTGAACATGGCCACCGCGATGTCGAAGGAGTCGTCGGCGAAGGCCATGCGCTCCGCGTCCATCTCGATCAGCCCCTCGACATGGGAGAGGTTCTCGGCCGCGACACGCTCGTTCGCCTTCTCCAGCATCTCCCGCGAGAGGTCGATGCCGACCACCCGCTTGTCCCGGCGATAGCGGGGCAGCGCCAGGCCGGTGCCCACCCCCACCTCCAGCACGCGGTTCCCGGGCAGGCGGTTCACCGCCGCCACCGCCCGCTTGCGGCCGAAGGAGGAGACGCCGCCGAAGACCGCGTCGTACACGCCGGCCCAGCGGCGATAGGCGTCCCGCACGGCCCCCGCGTCCAGCACCGCGCGCTTGTGGTCGCGCGCGGGATCGGCGGTCATCTCGGGCAGGGTCCGCGCCATGTGTTGTTCGTGATCCGATGCGGTGGGACGGGGAAGGGCGCTAAACCACGGGGCGGCCCGGCGCAAGCGCGGGGGTTGCCCAGGGGCTTCAATCCGCGGGGAGGACGAGGGTTTCAGCCCGCCCCGCCACCGTCGGCGCCGGCCGAGGCTCCCTGCGAGGCGCCCTGGCGGATGAGCCGCACCCGGCGCCCCTCCACCCCAAGGGCGAGGTCGCCGTCGCGCAGGGCCAGCGCGTCCGCCCCGAAGACGCGGCGGCGCCAGCCCTGGAGGGCGGGCAGGTCGCCCGGGGCGTCGGCCGCCAGCCGGTCCAGCTCCTCCGAGCTGGCCAGCAGGCGGGGGGCCACCTGGTGCTCCTCGGCCTTGGCGGCGAGCAGCACCTTCAGCAGCGCGACCAGCGCCGGAGAGGGGGAAGGGCCGGCCCGCTCGCGCGGAACCTCGGGCAGCTCGGCATCCGGCAGCTCCTTCGCGGCCTCGATGGCGGCGATGAGGGAGGCGCCGGACTTGCCGCGAGCGAAGCCCTCGGTCACGCCGCGGGCGCGGGCCAGGGCGGCGGCGTCGGCGGGGGCGGTGGCCGCCACCTCCAGCAGGGATTCGTCGCGCAGCAGCCGCTGGCGCGGGATGTTCACCCGCTGCGCCTCCCGCTCCCGCCAGGCCGCGATGGCGCGCAGCGTGGCGAGGAAGCGGCGGTTGTTCGTGCGCGGGCGCAGCTTCTCCCAGGCGCTGTCGGGATCGGTGCCGTAGGTGGCGGGGTCGGTCAGCGCCGCCATCTCCTCCGCCACCCAGTCCAGCCGCCCCTCCCGCGCCAGCCTCTCGCGCAGCGCGGCGTAGATGCGGCGGAGATGCGTCACATCCGCCGCCGCATAGGCGATCTGGGCCGGCGAGAGCGGGCGGGCGGACCAGTCGGAGAAGCGGTAGGCCTTGTCGATCTGCGCGCCCGCCAGCGCGCGGGCGAGGCTGTCATAGCTCGCCTGGTCGCCGAAGCCGGCCACCATGGCGGCGATCTGGGTGTCGAACATCGGCTGCGGGGTCCCGCCGAAGCGCAGGAGGAAGATCTCCACGTCCTGCCGGCAGGCATGGAAGACCTTCACCACCTGATCGTCCGCGAGCAGGGCGCCGAGGGGGGAGAGGTCGATCCCCGGGGCGAGGGCATCCACCACCGCCGTGTCCCGCTCGCCCCCGAGCTGCACCACGCAGAGCTCCGGCCAGTAGGTCCGCTCGCGCATGAACTCCGTGTCCACCGTCACGAAGGGCTCCTGGCGCAACCGCTCGCAGAGCGGGACGAGCTCCTCGGTGGTGGTGATCAGCACGGGCTCGGGATCGGCGCTGGCGGCGGGGCGGCGGGACATGCGCGCCCTTTAAGGGAGGAACGCGCGCCCCACAAATCCCCGGCGTGAACGGGCCGCTTCCCGCCCCTCAGCCCCCGCGTTCCACGAAGGCCTTGAAGGCCCCCGCATGATCCGGGTGCCAGCGCGAGAGAGGCGGGCGGTTCTCGACGATATCGCCCGCGGCCCAGAGGATGCGGCGCTCGTCCAGCGCGCGCGGCACGTCGTTGTCGGGACAGAGAATGTAGAAGTCGCCGGCCGCCAGCCGGTCCATCATGAAGTCCACGGTCTGCTCCGGCGTCCAGGCGGCCGCGGGCTTCTCGCCGCGCCCGCCCGCCGTCAGCGGGGTGAAGACGAAGCCGGGGATCAGCAGATGGGCGGTGATCCGGCAATCCGGCGTGTTCCGCAACTCGTGCTGCAGCGCCTCGGTGAAGGCCTTCACCCCCGCCTTGGAGACGTTGTAGGCCGGGTCGCCCGGCGGGGTGGTGATGCCCTGCTTCGACCCCGTGTTGATGATCAGGCCCGGCCGCCCGCGCGCGATCATGCCGGGCGCGAAGATGCGCGAGCCGTGGATCACGCCCCAGAGGTTCACGCCGATCACCCGCTCCCAGTTCTCCTCCGGGCCGAACAGGGCGCTGCCGGGCTGGACGCCGGCATTGTTCATGAGCAGGTCGGTGCCGCCGAAGCGCGCGCGGACCTCGGCCTCCAGGCGGCGCAGGTCCTCGGGGCGGCTCACATCCGCCTCCACCGCCATGACCTCCGCCTCTCCGCCCGGTGCGGCGGCGGAGAGCGCCTCGGCCGCCCGGGCCAGCCTCTCCGCGCCCAGATCCGCGATGCAGACCCGCAGGCCCAGGCGAGCGAAGTGCAAGGCGGCGGCGAGTCCGATCCCGGAAGCGCCGCCCGTGATCACGGCCGCTGAGCCGGGGGGAAGGAAGGGCTGGGGCATGCTGGCGTCTCCTGATCGCGGGGCAGCCCTCTAGATCGGCGCCGGCGGGCGGGAGTTGCGCCGGGGGACGCCCTAGAGCAGCGCCCGCAGCACCACCGGCGCCAGCACGGCGCTGACCAGCGCGTTCAGCGCGAGCGCGATCCCGGCGAAGGTCCCGGCCATGAAATCGACGTGAAAGGCCCGCGCCGTGCCGATGCCATGCGCCGCCAGCCCCGCCGCGAAGCCGCGCGCCCGGTAGTCCCGCAGGCGGAGCGCGTTCATCAGCGGCGTCACCGTCACCGCCCCGATCGCCCCGGTGAGGATCACCAGCACCGCCGCCAGGGCGGGATCCCCGCCCAGGCTGCCGGCGATACCCATGGCCACCCCGGCCGTGACGGATTTCGGCGCCAGCGAGGCGAGCACCGTCTCCGGCATGCCGAAGGCGCGGGCGATCAGCAGGGCCGAGAGCATGGCGGCCAGCGAGCCCGCCAGCAGCGCCGCCCCCATCGGCAGGATCGCCCGCCACACCGTGCGGCGGTGGCGGTGCAGCGGCACGGCCAGCGCCACGGTGGCCGGGCCGATGAGGAAGTGGACGAACTGCGCGCCCTCGAAATAGGTGCGGTAGGGCGTGCCGGTGGCGGCCAGCATCCCGGCGGCCAGCAGCACGGCGATCAGGATGGGATTGGCCAGCGGGTGCCGCCCGAGGGCCGCCGAGAGCCGGTCCGCCGCGACATAGGCGAGCAGCGTCACCGTCAGCCAGAGCAGCGGCGTGCGGGAGAGATAGACCCAGAGGCTGAAATCCGCGTCGCTCACGCCGCGTCCTCCGCTTCCCCGTCCCGCCCGACCAGCCGGGCGACCCCGGCGAAGACGAGAGCGGTGACGGCCAGGCCGATGAGGGTGGAGGCGACCAGCGCCACGGCCAGCCCCAGCCCGTACTGGGCCAGCACGTCCAGCTTGCCCACAATCCCGACGCCGGCCGGGATGAAGAGAAGGGAGAGGTTGGCCAGGATGCCGTCCGCCGCGCCGGTGACGGAGGGGGTGGGCAGGGGCTCGGGCAGCAGGTCGTTGCCGAGGAGCAGGAGGAGAAGGAACATCATGCCCAGCACGGGGCCGGGAAGCGGCCAGCCCGTGCCATGGGCAATGGCCTCCCCCGCGAGCTGGCAGAGAAGGATGAGGGCGGCGCCTGGGATCATGCGGGGCAGGTTAGCGAGGATCGTGCCGCCCAAGCCCCGCATTCCCCCCGCCCCCGCCATGCCGGGCGCGGGCTTTAGGGTCAGGCGCCCCCCCCGCTTCCGCCCCGCCGCCCGCGCCCCTAACCTCCCGCCGGATTCTGGAAGAGGGGCGTTCCGGCATGGCGGATGGAGCAGAGGCGGCCTGGAACCGGCTGGCGGAACTCGCGCGGGCGCCCGGCGCCTCCGCCATCCGACCGCTGATGGAGGACCCCTCCCGCGCGGCCCGCTTCACCCACCGGGCGGGCGACATCCTCGCCGACCTCTCCAAGACCTCCGTCTCCGATGCGGTGCGGGAGGCGCTGCTGGACCTCGCCCGCGGCGTGCTGGCGGCGCGGGACGCCATGGCGCGGGGCGAGCGGATCAACGCGACGGAGGACCGCGCCGTGCTGCACATGGCGCTGCGCGGCCCGCGCGGCACGTTTCGCTCGGGGGAGGAGGACGCCTCCGCCGAGGTCCACGCCACGCTGGACGCCATGCAGGCCTTCTGCGCCCGCATCCATGGAGAGGGGCGCTTCACCGATGTGGTGAACATCGGCATCGGCGGCTCCGACCTCGGGCCGCAGATGGCCGCCCGCGCCCTGTGGCGGCACGGCATGCCCATGCGGGCGCACTACCTCTCCAACGTGGACGGCCATGCCTGGGAGGTCATGCGGCACGGGCTGGACCCCGCGCGCACTCTCGTGCTGGTCGCCAGCAAGACCTTCACCACGGCCGAGACCATGGCCAACGCCCATCTCGTGCGCGGCTGGCTGCGGGACGCGCTGGGGGAGGCGGCCGGGGCGAATCTCGTCGCCCTCTCGACCAACCTGCGCGCCACGGCGGATTTCGGCGTGCCGGAGAGCCAGGTCTTCGGCTTCCGCGACTGGGTGGGCGGGCGCTTCTCCCTGTGGTCCGCGATCGGCCTCTCCATCGCCCTCGCCTGCGGCTGGGAGGTCTTCGCCGCGCTGCTGGCCGGCGCCCGGCGGATGGACGAGCACTTCCTCTCCGCCCCCGAGGCCGAGAACCTGCCCCTGCTCATGGCGCTGACCGAGGTGTGGCACGTGAACGGGCTCGGCCTGCCCAGCCGCGCCGTGCTGCCCTATGACGAGCGTCTCGCCCGCTTCCCCGCCCATCTGCAGCAGGTGGAGATGGAGAGCCTGGGCAAGCGCGTGACGCTGGGCGGCCTGCCCGTGCCGCGCCCGACCGGCCCCGTGGTCTTCGGCGAGCCCGGCACGAACTCCCAGCACTCCTTCATGCAGTTGCTCCACCAGGGCACGACGCCCGTGCCCGCCGACATCGTGCTCGTCGCCAATCCTGCCCACGGCTTCGAGGAGAACCACCGGCAGCTCCTGGCCAACGGCCTCGCCCAGGCCGAGGCCCTGCTGCGCGGGCGGGACGCGACCGAGGTGAGGGCGGAGATGGAGGCCAAGGGGGTGGCGCCGGCGGCGGTCGAGGCCCTGCTTCCCCACCGCCTCTTCCCCGGCGACCGGCCGAGCACCACCCTCGTCCTGCCCCGGCTGGACGCGAACACCCTCGGCCAGCTCGTCGCCCTGTACGAGCACAAGGTCTTCTGCCTGGGCGCGCTGTGGGAGGTGAACGCCTTCGACCAGTGGGGGGTGGAGCTGGGCAAGCAGCTCGCCGGCGCGCTGTTGCCGGAACTGGCGCCGGGAGCGAAGGCGGGGGCGCACGACCCCTCCACCACCGCCCTGATCGCCGAGCTGCACCGGCTGCGGGCGGACTGAGCCGGGGAACCTATTCCAGCCGCACGGAGGGCCGCGCCAACCGCCGCAGCGCGCCCGCCGCCCAGACCAGCGGCACCCGCGCCCCGTGCACGACGAGCTGGAACTGCCGGTAGAGCAGCGCGTAGCTCAGCCGCGCCAGCCAGCCCTCGATGAAGGCGCCGCGCAGCACGCCGAGCCGCCCGAGGCTGGCGAAGGCGTCGTAGTCGCCGAGCGAGACGAGGGCTCCGCGCTGGACGTAGCGGAAGGGCGGGATGGGCGTGCCCCGGAGCCAGGCGGGCAGGTGGCGGGCGAGGTGCCGGGCCTGCTGGTGCGCCACCTGGGCGGTGGCGGGGAGCGGCCGCTCCTGCCCCGCCGGCACCAGGGCGGCGCAGTCGCCGAGGGCGAGCACCGCGGGGTCCGTCAGCGTGACCATGGATTCATGCACCCGGATCCGCCCGGCCCGGTCCGTCTCCAGCCCGTCCAGCGCGCGCGTCACCTCGGGCGCGCGGATCCCGGCGGCCCAGACGCGGATCCCGGCCGTGATCCGCCGCCCGCCCTTCAGCACCACCCCCTCCGCATCCACCGATTCCACGGCCGCCCCGGTCAGCACCTCCACGCCGAGATGGCGCAGCACCGCCGTCGCGGCGTCCGAGACCTTTTCCGGCAGGGCGGCGAGGATGCGCGGCATCGCCTCGATGAGCGTGACGCGCAGCCGCCGCCGCAGGCCGGGCAGGCCGTAGCCGCCCGCGAGCTCCAGCGCCTGGTGCAGCTCCGCCGCCAGCTCCGTGCCCGTGGCGCCGGCGCCGACGATGGCGATGGAGAGGTCCGGCTGGGCGGGGTCGTCGAGGCAGCGGATCACGGCCCGGCGCAGCTCGCCGTTGAAGGCCTCGGCCTGCTCGCGGTCGTCGATGAAGGCGCAGTGCTCGCGCACCCCGGGGATGCCGAAGTCGTCCGCCCGGCTGCCGATGGCGAGGACGAGGCTGTCGTACTCCACCACCGCCGTCAGCTCGTCCCGCCCCTCCCGGTCCTGCACGGTGCCGAGCGTCACCCGTCGCGCCGCGCGGTCCAGCCCGCGCAGGATGCCCGGGCGGTAGGCGATGCCGTGGCGCGCGGCATGGGCGAGGAGGACGACCTCGTCCTGCGCCGTGTCCAGCGTGCCCGCGGCCACCTGGTGCAGCCGGGGCTTCCAGATGCTCGATCCCGCGCGGTCCACCAGGGTGATGGACAGGCCGGGCACGCGGCTGCGGGCGAGGCGGGTGGCGAGGTCCAGCCCCGCGGCGCCCGCGCCCAGGATGACCAGGCGGTGCGGTGTCGTCATCGGCGATCCCCTTCGCCGGCTCAACGCGTCGCGGGGAGGAAGGTGGCAGGGAGCGCGGTCCCCTCCCGCCGGGCCGGTTACCCCTTCTTCACCCCGGCGCGGCAGACTTGTCCGGGGCGCGCGAAAGCCCCATCCCCTCCCGGGTGATCCCGATCCCTCTCGCCCAGGCGCAGTCCATCCGACGCCTTCCTCCCACCACAGCCGACCGAATCGCCGCCGGCGAGGTGGTGGAGCGCCCCGCCGCCGCCGTGAAGGAGCTGGTGGAGAACGCCCTCGATGCCGGCGCGCGCCGCGTCTCCGTCACGCTGGAGGGCGGGGGGATCGACCGCATCCTCGTGGAGGATGACGGCCGCGGCATGATCCCCGCCGACCTCGCCCTGTGCATCGAGCGCCACGCCACTTCCAAGCTGCCGGAGGAGGAGACGCTGTTCCGCATCGCCACCCTCGGCTTCCGGGGGGAGGCGCTGCCCTCCATCGGCGCCGTCTCCCGCCTGACGATCACCACGCGCCCGCGGGAGGGCGAGGCCCATGCCATCCATGTGGAGGCCGGGCGGGTGGGGGAGGTGACCCCCGCCGCCGCCCCGCCGGGCACGCGGGTGGAGGTGCGGGACCTCTTCTTCGCCACCCCCGCCCGCCGCAAGTTCCTCAAGACCCCGGGCACCGAGGCTTCCCACGCCGTGGAGGCCGTGCGGCGCCTCGCCCTGGCCTGGCCGGAGGTGGCCTTCCGCGTCACCGTGGACGGCCGCGCCGCGCTGGATCTCCCCCCCGCCGACCGCGCCGGCCGCGCCGCCGCCCTGCTCGGGCGGGACTTCGCCGCCGCCTCCGTGCCCGTGGGGGGAAGCTGGCCCGACCTCCTCCTGGAGGGCCTGGCCGCGCTGCCGACCCATCACCGCGCGACGGCCGCCGAGCAGCACCTCGTCGTCAACCGCCGCCCCGTGCGGGACCCGCTGCTGCGGGCGGCGCTGCGCGTGGCCTACCGGGATGTGCTGGCCGCCGGGCGCCACCCCGTCGCCGCCCTGTTCCTGGAGATCCCGCCCGAGGCGGTGGACGTGAACGTCCATCCCATGAAGACCGAGCTGCGCTTCCGCGACGCGAGCGGGGTGCGGGGGGCGCTGATCGCCTCGCTCCGCCGGGCGCTCGGCACCGGGGCGGGGGTGGGCGGGGGGCGCAGTGGCTGGGATGCCGCCCTCGGCCGGGGCTCAGCCGGGGGCCTCGCCGACGCGCCGGATCCCGCCTGGCCCAGCCGCGCCGGCCAGCCCCTGCCCGGCACATCGGAACCGACCGCACCCTGGCCCGAGGCCATCCCCGCCCGCGCGCCCGGCTTCGCCGAGGGAGGCTTCGCCTTCGCATCCCCGGCCCCGGCCCGGCCGGTGCAGCCGCGCTTCGCCCTGCCGCCCGGCGCCCTCACCGTGCCCGCCGAGGCGCCGCCCCTGCCGCCCGGCGCGGCGGCGGAGGGGCCGCTCGGCCGGCCGCTCGCCCAGATCCAGGACACCTACATCCTGGCCGAGGCGCCGGACGGCGCGCTGATCCTCGTGGACCAGCACGCGGCGCATGAGCGGCTGACGCATGAGCGCCTGTCGGCCCAGCTCGTCTCGGGCGGGGTGCGCTCCCAGCCGCTGCTGCTGCCGGCGGTGGTGGACATGCCCGCCGCCGATGCCGCCCGGCTGGCCGAGCGCGCCGAGGACCTTGCCCGGCTGGGGCTGGAGATCGAGCCTTTCGGCCCCGGCGCGATCCTTGTCCGGGCTCTGCCCGCCCTCCTCGGCACGCCCGAGCCCGCGCCCATCCTGGCCGACATCGCCGCCGAGTTGTCCGACTGGGAGGAGAGCACGGCGCTGGAGCGGCGGCTGGACGCGGCGGTGGCGCGGCTGGCCTGCCACGGCAGCGTCCGCGCCGGGCGGCGCCTCAACCCCGCCGAGATGGCGGCCCTCCTGCGGGAGATGGAAGCGACGCCGCGCGCCGCCACCTGCTCCCACGGGCGCCCGACCTTTCTGCGCCTCGGGGCGGGGGACCTCGCGCGGATGTTCGGGCGGAGCTAGGGGCGCCGCCCGCGGCCGGCCTTGACCTTCCCACCATGGGAAGCCCCAGCTTCCGCCTGCCCGCGGAGACGCGGCAGGACAGGGAACCGACAGATGACCGCCGAGACCGCCCATCGACCGCGCCTCGCGACCCCCGCCGCCTTTCTGGCCACCTCCCTGGCCGCGCTCCTGGCCCTCGCCGCGCCCGCGCGTGCCCTGGTGGGGGAGGGGGAGGATTCCGGCATTCATCCCCCGCTGCTGGACATCTACACCGTCGCCCCCGCCGCGGCGCTGCCGGCCGTGCTCAAGGCGGACCGGGACTACCTGACGGGGATGCGCGCGCATCACGCGGGCGCGCTGACGATGTCCCAGGACTACCTCGCCGATCCGGAGGCGCGCAGCCCGGCGCTGCGGCAGCTCGCCTACGCGATCATCGTGAACCAGCGCTACGAGATCGCCCTGATGGACGAGGTGGCGCGCAAGCTCGACCAGCCGCCGGGCTTCATCGGCTCCGGCCCTGCCCGCCTCGCGATCCAGCCCGCGGCGACGGAATCGCTGGCGCAGCAGTTCCGCTTCTCCCGCGCGCCCATCCCCGGCCCGCTCACCCCGGCCTCCCCGCCGGACCGGCCGATGAGCGCGCGCGACGTGCAGTTCGCCAAGGCGATGACGATCCACCACCAGGCCGCGCTCGACATGGCGCGCGCCTACCAGGCGGACCCGAACGCGCGGAACAGCTTCCTCGGCCTGCTGAACGTGGACATCCTGACGGACCAGTCGCAGGAGATCGCCTTCATGCGGCGGACGATGGGGGCCTATCCCGGCGACGTGGAGGCCGTGCCGGTCCCGGCTTCCATGATCCACGGGATGGAGGGGATGTCCCATGGCGGGCATGGCCACCAGGGGGGAGCGGCGCAGCCCGCCTCGGCCGATCCCCATGCGGGCCATGCCGGGGGTTCGAATGCGGGACACGGCGCGGTGCCGGTGCCCGCGCCGGCCGACCCTCATGCGGGCCACGCTCCCCGGGCCGGGGAAGGCGCCGGTCATGCTGGCCATGGTGCCGCTTCATCCGGCCGGCGGCCCGCCCCGCGCCGCCGCGCCCCGGAGGGTGGCGGGGCGCATCACGCGCACTAAGGGATCGTTCCGGGTGCCGGGCTAGCCCGGCCCGGCGGGCATCGCGGCGCCGCCCACCACCACCGGCCGCGCCTCCTCCTCCGGCAGCAGCCAGCGCAGGGAGCGCCGGAGATGCGCCGCCCCGTCCCGCTCGAACCAGCGGCCATGGGCGAAGATCACGCGCTCCGGATGCAGGGCGACGAGGCGGCTGGCGGCGCGGGACGCCTCCGCGTGCCGCCACTTCACCACGGCGCGGAGATAGGGCGGCGGCATGCCGTCCGGCGCCGTCGAGCCGAAGAGCCGCACGATGGGGCGCAGCGGCAGCGGCAGCTTGCGCTCCTCCATGTTGATGACGAGGTCGGTCAGTAGCAGCGTGCGGGACGGGCGGTGGAACATCGCCACCTCGTGGAAGCCGGCGCCGCCGGGGACGAGGACGTTTTCGATCGCCCCGCCCCAGGGAATGGGGGTTTCCTCCCCGAGGTCGAAGTCCAGCCGCAGGCCGCTGCGCCGCACCTGGCCGCGCCCGCGCAGGCCCGGCGCCGCCCAGGTGGTGGCGTCCGGGCAGGCCTCCTGCCAGTCCTTCATGAAGGTCCAGTGCGCGATGTTGGGCGCGACGAGGTGGCGGATCGGCCCGATCGCCTCCAGCTCCGTCTTCAGCGCGCGGGTGAAGCGGGTGGGGGAGTGGAGCAGCAGCCCGCCATCGGGCATCTTCAGCACCGTCATGCGCACGCTGACGGGCGCGTTGGGCAGGAGACTGTCCACGAGGTAGACGCCCTCCGTCACCGGCTTGGGCGTGTCCAGCGGGGGGTAGCCGGTGCGGTGCTCCGTCTCCGCCTCGTCCCGGCCGAGCAGCCGCGCCACCGGCCCGCCGCCCTGGCCCGGCCCGCGCTCGGGCAGGGCGCTGGAGAGGGCGACCACCGCCAGCTCCGCCAGGCCGAAGCCGACCAGCAGGGCGCGGGATTCCGGCGAGGCGCGCCGCATGGTCAGCCCCGTGCCGACCAGCGCCGCCCCGCCCAGCGCGTCGAGCATGAGGTGCTGGCGCATGGAGAGGGCGGACTTCACCCCGCCCTCGTAATCCGTGAGGAGGGAGTAGGCGGTGTGGAAGGCCGCCGCGGTGCCGAGCGGCCCGCGTGCGGAGGGCGGCACGGCGCGCGAGGCCGCGAGGCCGCCGAGCAGGGCGGCCACGCCGTAGTCGATCAGCCCGTGCAGTCGAGTGGAGATCATGGTCCGGCAGGTCCGTGAGGAAGGGGCCCCCCTCAAACGAGGGGCGGGCACGGAGGATGCGCGGGGCGGTCCCTGAAACGCGCGCGGCGCCGCCCGGCCAGGGCCGGGGGCGCCGCGGTCACTTACCTGCGGGGCGGAAGTGCGGCCCCGCGGGGCGGCTCAGCCCGCCGCTTCTTCCTCGTCGTCGTCGGACCCCCGGAGGTCGCAGGCGATGACATAGGCGGGGGAACCGTCCTCGGCTTCCATCTCCTCGATGAGGTCGATGCCGTAGATGTCGATCTCGCCCTCCTCGTCCTCCTCGCCGCCGAGCATGATGCCGAGCGCGATGGGGCGGGCGGGGTCGAGCTTCTGCAGTTCGGTGATCAGGGCGCCGACCGTCATGGTCTCGGTGGCCTGGTTTTCGTCGGACATGGAATGCGCTCCTGAAGGCCGGGCCGATGTGGCAGGCCCGCAGCGGCGCGGCAAGGGTTACGCCCGTGTTATTCCCGCTTCGTTATTCCCGCTTCGCCCAGCCGTTCGGCCCCTGCTGCCAGTAGGTCAGGGCATGGCCGGCGGCGCGCGCGCGGCGCCAGCGGTCCCGCGCGGCCTCCAGCGCGGCGGGGTCGTTGCCGTCGAAGAGGTCGAAGACGCGGTCATAGGCCTCGGGGCGCGCGGTTTCCGCGCCATCGGCGAGGAAGAGGTGCCGGGCGCCGTTGGGCGCCTCGTCCTCGGTGGTGAGCCAGATCGGCTGGAGATCGGCGTCGCCGGTCGCGGGAGTGCCGTGGGGCAGCCAGTCCGGGTCGGGGCAGAGCCAGAGGGCCGTGTCCAGCGCGGCCAGCCGCTCCGGCCCGCCGACGCGCACCACGGCCCGCCCGCCGCTCGCCAGCACGCGGCCGAGCAGCTTCGGCAGCGCGACCTCCAGCGCCGTGCGGGTGAGGTGGTAGAAGCCGATCTCGGTCATGCCTCGAAGCGGTCCGCCACCAGCCGGTCCAGCAGGCGCACGCCGTAGCCGCTCGGCCCCGGGGGCAGGGGATAGGGACCGGCCTCCTTCCCCTCCTCCCGTAGGTCCATCCCGGCGATGTCGAGATGCGCCCAGGGGATGCGCTCCCCCTCGTCGGGGGCCGCGAACTCCCGCAGGAAGGCGGCGGCGTGGCAGGCATCGGGGAGGAACCGGCCCGCCCAGCCCGGGCCGAGGCCGCCCGGGGGCAGGCAGTGGCGGAGATCGGCGATGTCGCTGGCCAGGTCCTCGCGGTGGCGCGCGCCGATGGGCATGGGCCAGAGCGGCTCGCCCACCGCCTCGCCCGCCGCCATCACCGCGTCCCGCAGCCCCTCGTCATTGCCGAACAGGCCGGCGCGCTGGTGGCCGAGGGCGGTGACGATGCTGCCCGTCAGCGTCGCGAGGTCGAGGATGGCGCGCGGCCGCAGCCCGCGGGCGTGGTGCAGGGCATCGGCCAGGACCAGCCGCCCCTCCGCATCCGTGTCCACCACCTCGACCTGGAGGCCGGAGGCGGTGCGCAGCACGTCGCCCGGGCGGTAGCTGTCCGCCCCCGTCGCGTTCTCGGCGATGGCGAGGACGGCCGTGACGGCGGCGGGGCTGTCGCGGAGCGCGAGGGAGAGGATCGCGCCCGCGCAGGCGGCGGCCCCGGCCATGTCGGCCTTCATCGCCTCCATCCCCGCAGCGGGCTTGATGGAGATGCCGCCGGTGTCGAAGGTGATGCCCTTGCCGACGAATACCACGGGCGGCGCCTCGCGATAGCGACGCCCGTGGCCGGGCCAGCGCAGGGTGACGAGGCGCGGCGGAAAGGCCGAGCCGCGCCCGACGGCGAGCAGCCCGCCATAGCCGTGCCGTTCCAGCCAGCCGCGGCCATGCACCGACACCTCGACCCCGAGTTCGGACAGGACCTCCAGCCGCCCGGCGAAGGCGGGGGGCGTGAGGATGTTCCCGGGCTCCGCCGCCAGGTCCCGCGCGAAGCCCACGGCGCGCAGCAGGGCTCGGGCGCGGGCAAGGCCGGGCTCGGCGGCCTCGACGCTGTCCACCAGCAGGTCCAGCTGCCGGAGGGCGGGCGGGGGTTCCGCCCCGTAATGCGGCAGGCGGTGCGCGCGCATCCCGGCGCCCATGGCCAGGGCAGCGGCATCCTCCGGCGAGAGGCCGCGGGCGTCGATCGCGCCGTGGCGCGGGCCGTGGCCTCCCTCAACCGCTTCCGCCATGGAGGCGGCGGCGAGCGCCCCGGCGGCCTCCATCCCCTGCGGCCCCGGCGCGACGCCGACCAGCCAGACCGTCCGCTCCTCCACCCCGTCCAGCCGCAACGCCTCGCCGCGCGCCGCCTCGAAGCCGGCGGCGGAAGCGGCGGCGGCGAGAGGAGCGGGCAGCGGCGCGCCCGGCCGCACCGGCACGGCCACGGGGTGGAGCCCCCGCGGCCGGTCGAGAAGGCGGAACTTCAGCACGGGCCCCGCTTCAGCGGCGCGGGCGGCGGGTGGCCGGGCGGCGCGTCGGGAGGGGAACCGGGGCGGGCTCTCCCGCCGGGCCGGCGCCGGTATCGGGCGCGGGGAGCAGCGGCTCGGTGGCCGGCGTGCCCTCGGACAGGACGGCGGGAGAGGCGCTGCCCGCGCCCGTCACCGCCGCGACCTCCTCCTCGGCCGGCTCGGGCTCGGGGGTGGCCTGCCGGCCCTCGTGGTGCTCGGCCACCAGGCGGTCGAGCAGGCGCACGCCCCAGGCCGTCGCGCCCTTGGGCACGGTGGGCTGGTCCTTGCTGCTCCAGGCCGTGCCGGCGATGTCGAGATGCGCCCAGGGGCAGCCCTCCACGAAGCGCTGGAGGAACTGCGCGGCCGTGATGGAGCCGCCCGCGCGCCCGGCGCCGACATTGCGCATGTCCGCGATGTCCGACTTGATGGCGCGGTCATAGGCCTCGCCCAGCGGCATGCGCCAGGCCAGCTCCCCCACGGCCTTGCCCGCCTCCTCGATGCGCCGGGCGAGGCCGTCGTCGTTCGAGAAGAGCCCGGCATGCTCGTGGCCGAGGGAGACGATGATCGCGCCCGTCAACGTGGCGAGGTTGACCATGAAGGCCGGATCGAAGCGCTTCTTGCAGTAGGACAGCACGTCGGCGAGCACGAGCCGCCCCTCGGCATCCGTGTTGATGACCTCGATCGTCTGGCCGGAATAGGAGGTGACGACGTCGCCCGGGCGCGTCGCGGTGCCCGAGGGCATGTTCTCCACGAGGCCGACGATGCCGACGACATCCACCTTCGCCTTGCGGCCGGCCAGGGCGGCCATGAGGCCGGAGACGGTGCCGGCGCCGGCCATGTCCCACTTCATGTCCTCCATCCCGCCCGCGGGCTTGATGGAGATGCCCCCGGTATCGAAGGTCACGCCCTTGCCGATGAAGGCGATCGGCTTGCTGTCCTTCTTCTTCTGGTCCGTGCCGTTCCAGCGCATCACCACCATGCGCGGCGGCTGGGCCGAGCCCTGGGAAACGCAGAGCATCGCGCCGAAGCCGAGCTTCTCCAGGTCCTTCTGCCCGAAGACCTCCACCTCCACCCCCAGCTTCTCCAGCTTGCGGAGGCGGTCGGCGAATTCGGGCGGGTTGAGGATGTTGGCGGGCTCGCTCACCAGCTCGCGGGCGAGGAAGACGCCCTCGGCCACGGCGCGGCGCGGTGCCCACTCGGCCTTGGCGGCCGAGGGGTCCTCGCACAGCACCTTGATCCCGCCCAGCCGCGGCTTGTCCTCCGGCTTCTCCTTCGTGCGGTAGCGGTCGAAGCGCCAGGCGCGGAGGACGGCGCCGAGGGCGATGTCCGCCGGGGCGCCCGCCCAGCCGCCGATGGCGCGCGCATCGATGGAGGCGACCGATTCGCGGCCGAGCGCGGCGGCGGCGTTGCCGCCCGCGGCCTCCGCGGCCGCGGCGTCCAGCGCCTCGCGCTTGCCCAGGCCGACGAGAACGAGGCGCGAGAGCCCGCCGCCCGGCGCGAGAAGGGTGGCGGACTGCCCCTTGCGGCCCTTGAACTCCGCCGCCGCCACCCCGCGCGTCACATGGCCGCCGAGCAGCCGGTCCCACTCCGCGATCAGGGCGCCGCCCATGTCCTCCTCGGCGAGGGGAAGAACGAGGGCGCCGCTCTCGGGAAGGGCGGCCTTGGCGAAGGCGATGTCGAGCATGGGACGTCCGCTGGCTGTTCGTGGCAGAGATAGCACCGGGCGGGCGATACGCCATGCCGGGAAGGCCGCAAGCCCCTCCGGCCTCAGGCGGCCTCAGGCGGCCTTCGCCGCGCGCCCGATCCGGTCCAGCACGCGGTCGATCCGCTGTGCGCTCTCCTCGTCCTGCCGGAAGACGACGCTCACTACGCCCCCCTGCGCGCGCACCACCCGGGCGGGAATGGGGCCTTGGACCCCGGGGAAGGCGAGTTCCAGCCCGGTTCCCGTATCGGCCTCCCAGTCGAGCACCAGGGCGGCGCCGCCGCGCGAGATGTCCTTCAGCTCCACTTCCGTCCCGGCGCCGGGCAGCTTCGCCGAGCGGAGAGTGACGCGCACGCCCCTGGCCGGGATGCGCTCGTAGCGGCGGCGATCCTTCTCCTCCCCGCCCGAGCGCATGGCCCGGAGGAAATGGTCCACCTCCGTCCTCAGCGTGCCCGATACCCCGGCCACGTCCCGCGCGGCGGTGGAGACGGAATCGCTGCTGCCCCTGGCGCGGTCCGCGGCCTTGGCGACCTCGCGCATCGCCCCGGTCGCGTCCTCGGTCGTGCGGGAGACGTGCTGGACGCTGCTCGCGATCTCGCGCGTCGCCGCGCCCTGCTGCTCCACCGCGGCCGCGATGGCGCCGGCGACGCTGCTGATCTCCCCGATCGCCGCGCTCATCTCGCGCACGGACTGCACGGCCTCGCCGGTCGCGGCCTGCACGGCCTGGATCTGCCGGCCGATCCGGTCGGTCGCGCTCGCCGTCTGGTTGGCCAGGGTCTTCACCTCGCCCGCCACCACCGCGAAGCCGCGCCCGGCCTCGCCCGCGCGGGCGGCCTCGATCGTCGCGTTGAGGGCGAGGAGATTCGTCTGCCCGGCGATGTCGGTGATGAGCCGCACCACCTCCCCGATCTGGTCGGCGGCGTCGCTCAGCCCGCGCACGGCGGCGTCCGTGCTCTGCGCGCGCTCCACCGCCGCCTTCGTCGCGCTCGCGCTCTGGGCCACCTGCCGTGCGATCTCGGCCACGCTGGCGCTGAGCTGCTCGGTCGCTGCGGCGACGGAGGCGAGGTTGCGCGAGGACTCCTCGGCGCCCGAGGCGGTGCTCTCCGCCCCGCCGCGCGTGCGCTCCACCACCTCCGACATGTCCGCCGCCGCGGCGCGCATGTCCTCGGCGGACTTGCCGAGCATGGCGAGCACGCCGGAGACGGAGGCGCCGAAGTCCTGGGTGTGGCGCTCCATGGCCGCGTGCCGGCGCTCGCGCGCCGCGCGCTCGGCGGCGGCCGCCTCCTCCAGCCGCCGCGCCTTCAGCCCGTTCTCACGGAAGGTCTCCAGCGCGCGGGCGAGAAGGCCCAGCTCGTCCCGCCGCTCCGCGCCCGGAACCTCGGTGCCGAGGTCACCGCCCGCCATGGCGGCGGTGGCCGCCGTGACGCGGGCGAGCGGGCGGGTGATGCCGCGCCCCACCGTCCAGGTCAGCAGCCCCACCACCAGGGCCGCGGCGCCGGCGATCAGGCCGCCCCGCAGCACCAGCTCGCGCTGCGCCGCCCGGAGGTCGTCGACATAGACGCCGGTGCCGATCACCCAGTTCCACGGCGCGAAGCCCTGGACGAAGGAGAGCTTCTCCACAGGCGGCTCCCCCGCCTGCGCCCCCGGCCGCGGCCAGAGATAGCCGACGACGCCGGATCCGGACTGGCGGGCCTTCTCGGCGAAGGCGATGAAGAGGGCGAAGCCGTTCGGGTCCCGGATGCCCGAGACGTCCTTGCCCTCCAGGTCCGGGCGGAAGGGATGGGCGATCAGGCGCGGGCTCGGCTGGGCGTCGTTCACCCAGAGGTACTCGTTCCCGCCGTAGCGGAAGGCGCGGATCTCGGCGGCGGCGGCGGCCTGGGCGGCGGCGCGGTCCATGCGGCCGGTCCTCTCCTCCTTCTCGAAATGCGCGGCGATGGACGCGCCGGACTCCACCACGGCGCGCAGCGTTCCGATGCGGGCCTCCTCCAGCTCGGTCGAGCGGGCCCGGATCTCATAGGCTGCCAGGCCGATCAGTCCCATGACGGCGACCAGCGTGCAGAGATGGAGCCGGGCCGCGATCGGCCAGTCGGACAGACGTCGGGGCATGACGGAGGGATTCTTCCTGGGCGTTGGTTGCCGAGAATGTTCTGCATGCGAAACCCTAAGGTCCCGTAAGCGATCCTCTCCCTTCCATGCGGGGCTGCCCCCCGGTCCCGCCCCGCGCTATCTCCCCCGGGATGACCGACGAAGACCTGCTCGAACTCGCCGCGACGCTCGCCGAGCGCGCTGCCCACGCCATCAACGCCATCCGCGCCGCGGGCTTCGCCGTGGAGCGCAAGAGCGATGAATCGCCCGTGACGGAGGCGGATCGGGTGGCGGAGGCGCTGATCGTCGAGGGGCTGCGCGCCGCGACGCCTGATATCCCCGTGGTGGCGGAGGAGGAGGTGTCGGCGGGGCTCGTGACCCGCCTCGCCGACCGCTACTGGCTCGTGGACCCGCTGGACGGCACGCGGGAATTCGCCAGGGGCCATGACAGCTTCGCCGTGAATGTCGGGCTGGTGAGGGGGGACCGCGCGCATCTCGGCGCCGTCGTCATCCCCGCGACGATGGAGATCTTCGGCGGCATCGCCCCCCTCGGCCTCGCCTGGAAGCGGGATGTCGGCGGCCGGCGCCCCATCCGCGCCCGCGCCATCCCGGAGGAGGGGGCGACGGTGCTCGCCTCCCGCCACTACTCCGACGATCCCCGGCTGGACCGCTTCCTGGAGGGGCGGCGCGTCGCGCATATCGAGAAGATCGGCTCGGCCGTGAAGTTCTGCCGCTTGGCCGAGGGGGCAGGGGACCTCTACCCCCGCTTCGGCCGCACGATGGAGTGGGACACGGCCGCGCCCCAGGCCCTGCTGGAGGCCGCCGGCGGCCGGGTGGCGGGCTTCGACGGGGCGCCGCTGCGCTACGGCAAGCCGGGCTTCGAGAACCACCCCTTCCTCGCGCAAGGAATGGCATGACGGAGCGGCTCCCGCCCGCCGGGATCGCGCGCGCGGCGGCCCTGCTGCGCAGTGGCGCGCTCGTCGCCTTCCCCACCGAGACGGTCTACGGGCTGGGGGCGGACGCGACGGACGGCGCGGCGGTGGCGGCCATCTACGCGGCCAAGGGCCGGCCGAGCTTCAACCCGCTGATCAGCCACTTCCCCGACGCCGCCTCCGCCTTCGCCGAGGTGGTGCCGGATGCCCGGGCAAGGGCCCTGGCCGCGCGGTTCTGGCCGGGGCCGCTCACCCTCGTCCTGCCCCGGCGGGAGGGTGGCCGGATCAGCCATCTCACCGGGGCCGGGCTGGACACGCTGGCCGTGCGCGTGCCCGGCCACCCCCTCGCGCTGGAGCTGCTGCGGGCGGCCGGGGTGCCGGTGGCCGCGCCCTCGGCCAACCGCTCGGGCGGCGTCTCCCCGACCACGGCGGACCACGTGCTCGACGGCCTCTCCGGCCGCATCGCCGCGGTGCTGGATGGCGGGCCCTGCGCGGTGGGGGTGGAGAGCACGGTGCTCGACCTCTCCGGCCCGGACCCCGTGCTCCTGCGCCCGGGCGGGGTGACGGTGGTGGAGATCGAGGCCCTGGTCGGCCCGGTCTCGCGCCCGGAAGGGGAGAAGACGGCGATACGATCCCCCGGGATGCTTCTCTCGCACTACGCGCCCTCGCTCCCCGTGCGGCTGGAGGCTCGGGAGGTAGGGAAGGGGGAGGCGCTGCTCGCCTTCGGGGCTCCCCTGCCGGGGGCGGCGGTGACCTGGAACCTCTCCGCCTCGGGCGACCCGGTGGAGGCGGCGGCGCGGCTCTTCGCCGGGCTGCGCTGGCTGGACGCGGAGGGCGCGCGGCTCGGCCTCGCCGGCATCGCGGCCATGCCCGTGCCCGATGCGGGGCTGGGCGAGGCGATCAACGACCGGCTGCGCCGCGCCGCCGCGCCGCGATGATCGCCCGCGCTGCCCCCTTGCCGCGCGGGCGGGAGGGGCGGATTTTGCCCCGGTGCCCAAGAATTCCGCGCCGCCCGATGAACCGCCCCTCAACCCGCCGCCCGGCCCCGCCGCGCTCTTCGCCGCCTTCGCCAAGGCGGGGCTGATGGGCTTCGGCGGCGCCCAGATCTGGGTGCGCCGCGCCGTGGTGGAGGAGCGCCGCTGGCTGACCGAGCGCGACTACGCCGAGGTGCTCGGCCTCGGCCAGGTGCTGCCGGGGCCGAATGTGGGCAATGCCGCCGTGATGATCGGGCGGCGCTTCGCGGGGCTGCGCGGCTCCTTCGCGGCGACCGGCGGGCTCTATGCCGGGCCGCTCGTGGTGCTGATGTCGCTCGTCCTGCTCTGGCAGGAATTCGCCGACGACGCCCGGGTGGCCGCCTTCATGCACGGGCTGGCCTGCGCCGCGGCGGGGATGGTGATCGGCACCGCCTTCCGCATGGCCGGGCGCCTGCGCCCGCCGCCGGAGCTGGTGGCGATCGGGCTGCTCGCCACGCTGGCCGCCGCCCTGTTCCGGGTGCCGCTGCCCGTGATCGTGCTCGTGCTCGGCCCCGTCTCGGTGGCGGCCGTCGTCTGGCGGGGAGGGCGCGCGTGAACCCGCTCGCCCTGGATATCTTCCTCTTCTTCCTCAAGCTCTCCCTTCTTGCCGTCGGCGGGGCGAATGCCGCCGTGCCGGAGATGCACCGGGAGGTGGTGGAGATCCGGGGATGGATGAGCGACGCGACCTTCTCCCAGGGCTACGCGCTGGCCTCGGCGGCGCCGGGGCCGAACGTGCTCTTCGTCGCGGTGATCGGCTGGCACGTGGCGGGGTGGCAGGGGCTGGTGGCGAGCATCCTCGGCTTCATCGGCCCGACCTTCATCCTCGCCTGGGGCGTGGCGATGCTCACCCAGCGCCTGGCGGGCGATGCGCGGCTGGCGGCGCTGCGGGCGGGGCTGGTGCCCGTCGCGGTCGGGCTCATCCTGGCCACCGGCCTCGTCACCGCCGCCGCCGCGGCGCGGGGGACGGGGGCGGAGATGGCGGTAGCCGCCGCCATCACCCTGGGCTCCGCGATCTTCGTCTGGCGGAGCTCCTTCTCGCCCATCTGGACGCTCGCGGCGGGGGGCGTGATCGGGCTGTTCCTGCTGCGCTGAGCCGGATGGTGCCGATTCCGCACTGATACTCATTCTCAGCTATTGCGGGCGGGCGGGGCTTGGAACAGATTGCGGCCCCGATCGAGACCCCCTGCCCGGAAGAGGCCCGCCCGCCATGAACCGCCCGAAGAAGGCCGCGCTGCTCGCCCTCTCGCTGCTCCTCGCGCCCCTGGCGGCAGGGGCCGCGGAGGTGAACCTCTACACCACCCGCGAGCCCGGGCTGATGCGCCCGCTGACCGAGCGCTTCACCCAGGAGACGGGCATCGGGGTGAACACCGTCTTCGTCCAGGGCGGGCTGGCCGAGCGCCTGGCCGCCGAGGGCGGCCGGTCCCGCGCCGACGTCGCCATGGTGGTGGATGTGGGCAACCTGATGGAGCTGGTGGACCGCAACCTCACCCAGCCCGTGAAGTCCGCCACGCTGGAAGCCGCCATCCCCGCCAACCTGCGCGACGCCGAGGGCCGTTGGTTCGCCCTCTCCACCCGCGCGCGGGCCATCTATGCCTCCCGCGAGCGCATCCCCGAGGCCGAGGCCGCCAAGCTGACCTACGAGGAGCTGGCCGAGCCGCGCTTCAAGGGGAAGGTCTGCATCCGCTCCGGCCAGCACCCCTACAACACGGCCCTCTTCTCGATCCTCATGATCGAGCACGGCGAGACCTGGCTGCGCGACTACCTGACGAAGCTGAAGGGCAACCTCGCCCGCCGCGCGACGGGCGGCGACCGCGAGGTGGCGCGCGACATCCTGGCCGGCATCTGCGACGTCGGCCTGGCCAACACCTACTATGCCGGGCTGATGCTCTCCGGCCGCGGCGGCGAGGAGCAGAAGCGCTGGGGCGAGGCGGTGCGCATCGTGCTGCCGGCCAACGAGACGGCGGTGAACATCTCGGGCGGCGCCGTCACGCGCCACGCCCCGAACCGGGCCGAGGCCGTGCGCTTCCTCGAGTTCCTCGCCTCTCCCGAGGCGCAGCAGATCTATGCCGACGGCAATTTCGAGAACCCCGTGCGCCCGGGCACGCCGGTGAACGAGATCGTGGACGGCTTCGGCCCGCTGGTGCCGCGCAACGTCTCGCTGCCCGAGGTCGCCGCCCGCCGCGCCGCCGCCAGCCGGATCGTGGACGAGGTCGGCTTCGACCGCTGAGAGCTGACGGGTCGCGCCCATGCGCCTTCATCGCCTGGGCGCGGCCGCCAGCGTGGGGCTCGTCGCCCTTCCGGTCCTGGCCCTCGCCGTCGCCGCGGCGCGCGGATCGGGCGATCTCTGGCCGCACCTGATCCGCCACGTCCTGCCCCAGGCGGCGGTGGAGACGGCGTTCCTCCTGGCCGGGGTGGGCGCGGTGGTGCTGGTGCTGGGCACGGGGACGGCCTGGCTCGTCTCCTGCCACCGCTTCCCCGGGCGGCGGGCGCTCTCCTGGGCGCTGGTGCTGCCGCTCGCCCTGCCGACCTATGTCTCGGCCTATGCCTGGCTGGACGTGATGCATCCCGCGGGTGTGGTGCAGGGCGGGCTCCGCGCGCTGCTCGGGATCAGCGACCCGCGCGCCATTCCGCTGCCCGAGATCCGCTCGCTGCCCGGCTGCATCATGGTGATGGGCAGCGTGCTCTACCCCTATGTCTATCTCGCGGCGCGGACGGCCTTCCTCACCCAGGGGGCGGACGTGCTGCGGGCCGGGCGGGGGCTGGGCTGCCGCGGCCTGCGGCTCTTCCTCCAGATCGGATTTCCCATGGCATGGCCCGCCATCGCGGCCGGCACCTCGCTCGCCCTGCTGGAGACGCTGAACGATGTCGGCGCGGCGGAATTCCTGGGCGTGAGGACGCTGACCGTCTCGGTCTACGTCACCTGGATCACCCGCTCCTCCCTGGAGGGGGCGGCGCAGATCGCGCTGACCATCCTCGCCCTCGTCGCCGCGCTGCTGGTGCTGGAGGGATGGGGGCGCAGCCGCGCGCAGGGCGCCCATGCGGTGCGCGAGAGCGCGCGGCCGGACCGGCGCACCCTCTCCCCCGGCGCGGGGCTGCTGGCGATGCTGTTCTGCGCCCTGCCCGTGCTGCTCGGCTTCGTGATCCCCGTCTCCTACCTCGTCTGGGCGGCGGCGATGCGGGTGGCGGAGTTCGGCCTGCCGCCCGGCCTGGGCGAGTGGATCGGCAACAGCGCGATCCTCTCGGGCGCGGCCACGCTGCTGATCCTGCCCGCCGCCCTCCTGCTCGCCTTCGGCGCGCGGGGGGATTGCATGCCGGACCGGCGGGCCACCACGGATGCGGCGCTGCTGCGGGCGAGCCTTCTCGGCTACGCCCTGCCCGGCGGGATCGCGGCGGTGGGGCTGATCCTCGTCTTCGGCGGGCTGGACGAGCTGACGGAGGCGCTGCCCTGGGTGCCGCTCCTCTCCGGCACGGCGGCGGCGCTGGTGCTGGCCTATTTCGTGCGCTTCCTCGCCATCCCCGCGGGGGCGCTGGACGCCGCCTATTCCCGCATCCGGCCGCAGATGGACTGGTCCGCCCGCTCCATGGGCGCCGGCCCCGGGCGGGTGCTGCGCCGCGTCCACCTGCCGCTGCTGCTGCCGGCCCTGTCCTCCGCCGCGCTGCTGGTGTTCCTCGACGCGATGAAGGAGCTACCCGCCACCCTCCTGCTGCGGCCCTTCAACCGCGAGACCCTGGCCACCGCCCTCTACGCCGAGGCGGCGCGCGGTACCTATGAGGAAGGGGCGGTGGCGGCGCTGGCGCTGGTGCTGGTGGGGCTGCCGGTGATCGCGCTGCTCGTCGCGGGCGGGCGGCCGAAAGGGGAGCGGCGCGGCCGGGCCTCCTTCCGCTGAGCGGCCGGGCCGTGCAGCCGGGCGACATCCTCTTCGCCTGACCCGACGGCGGGAGGGAGAAGGAGCCCCGGTTCCTTGCCTCTCCCGCGCCTCTCCGGCGCCCGCCGGCCCGCCCCTTTCGCCGGCGTGGCCGGCTTCGTCGCGGCGGAACCGTGCGTGCCGTGTGAACGCCCTTGACCCGCGCCCCTGGCCGGGCGTTTGGTCCTGGCGCCATGCCCGATACGCCCGTCCCCGCCCTTCCCGCCTTGCCCGCCGCCTTGCTGGATGCGCTGCACGCGCTTCTCGGCCCGCGCGGCGTCGTCACGGACCAGGCGGACCTCGTGCCGCACCTCTCCGACTGGCGCGGCCTCTACCGCGGCGCCTCCCCGGCGCTGCTGCGCCCCTCCTCGACGGAGGAGCTGGCGGGGGCGATGCGGCTGCTCCACGAGGCAGGCGTGCCCGTGGTGCCGCAGGGGGGCAACACCTCCATGGTCGGCGGCGCCATGCCGGACGAGAGCGGGCGGCAGGTGATCCTCTCCCTCTCCCGCCTCAACCGCATCCGCGACATCGACCCCGTGGACATGACCATGGTGGCCGAGGCCGGGGTGATCCTGAAGGCGGCGCAGGACGCGGCGGCGGGGGCGGGCTGCCTCTTCCCCCTCTCGCTCGGCGCCGAGGGCACGGCGACGATCGGCGGGGTGCTCGCCACCAATGCCGGGGGCAACACCACCGTCCGCTACGGCAACGCGCGGGACCTCATGCTCGGGCTGGAATTCGTGCTGCCGGACGGGAGCGTGGTGAACGGGCTGCGCCGGCTGCGGAAGGACAACACGGGCTACGCGCTGCGCCACCTGATGGTGGGCGCCGAGGGCACGCTCGGCATCGTCACCGCCGCCGTGCTGCGCCTCTTTCCCCGCCCGCGCGCCGAGGCGATCGCCCTCTGCGCGCTGGAGAGCGAGGAGGCCGCCCTCTCCCTCTTCCGCCGCTTCCGGGACCGCGACGAGTCTGCCGTGCGCGCCTTCGAGTACATGGGCGGCAACGGCATGGACCTCGTGCTGCGCCACATCGAGGGCGCGACGCTGCCCATCGCCGAGCGCGCGGACCACTACGTGCTGGTGGACCTCGCCTCCTCCCGCCCTGATGCCGACCTGCGCGGGCTGATGGAGGCGGTGCTGGAGGAGGCGCTGGAGGCCGGCGAGGTGACCGACGCCGCCCTGGCCGAGAGCGAGGCCCAGCGCCAAGCCATCTGGCGCCTGCGCGAGGAGCACCCGGAGGCGCAGAAGCGGGAAGGGGCCTCGGTGAAGAGCGACGTCTCCGTCCCCGTCTCGAAGGTGCCCGAGCTGATCCGCCGCTGCGGCGAGGCGCTCCAGGCCCTCATCCCCGGCAGCCGCCCCGTGCCCTTCGGCCATATGGGCGACGGCAACATCCACATGAACCTGGAGCAGCCGGAGGGGATGGATCCCGCCGCCTTCCTCGCGCGTTCCCACGACATCATGGACTGCGTGAACGCCGTGGTGCGCGACCTCGAGGGCTCCTTCTCCGCCGAGCACGGGGTGGGGCGCCTCAAGCCGCACATGCTGGCCGACTGGCGCGGCGGGGCCGAGCTGGAGGCCATGCGGCGGATCAAGGCCGCGCTCGACCCCAAGGGCCTGCTGAACCCCGGCAAGGTGCTGCCGACGTGATCCGCGGGCGGGGGCTGGCCCTTCTGGCGGCGCTCGCCATCCCGGCCTGCGCCGCCCCGGCCCCGGTGCCGCGCCCCTGGGTGGAGGACGCCCCGGCGGAGCGGGCCGGGCGGCCCTCGGCCGAGCCCGCCCCCTCGCCGCGCTTGCCCGACATCCCCGACGCCTTCCGCGCCGAGCTGCGCGGGGGCTACGGCCCGGCCTGCCCGCTCCAGGGCAACGCCGTCTATATCGGCGAGGGGCGCTTCCTCACGGCGGCCCATCTCGTGGACGGGCTCGTGCCCCAGCTGCGCCGCTGCGTCGGGGGGATGGGGGGAACCACCATCCTCTTCGGCGGGCGCGTCCTGCCCGTCAGGCCGGTGCGCGTGGGGGAGGGCCATGTCGAGCCCGGGATCGGGCCCCTCTACCGCCGCGGGCAGGACCTCGCCCTGCTCCAGGCGGCCTTCATCCCGCCCGGCCCGGCCGCGCGGCCCTGCCGGGGCGGCCCCACCCCCGGGCAGGACGTCCTCGTCCTCTCCGCCCGGCGGCGGGAAGCGGTGCGGGCGGGCGCGATGGTGCCGGAGATCCGCGCGGCGGACGGCGCCTATGCCGACCTTCCCCTGCCGATGGACGAGGGGGAATCGGGGGCGGGGGTCTTCGATGCCGGGAGCAACTGCCTTCTCGGCATCGTGAGCCACCGCCCGGATGCCGAGCCGGACCACTCGCGCATCGTGCCGGCTGCGGCCATCCGGGCCTTCCTCGGGGGGTAGGCACCCCGCGGCGGGCCTCAAAGGCCCATTTGCCCCCACCCGGCGGGGCGGATAGGTTGCGCCCCCCATGAGCCGCGTCACGCGCTACATCTTCAGGCAGATCGCGATCGCCCTGCTGGCCGTGACGGTCGGCCTGGCGGCGCTGATCTGGCTTACCCAGTCGCTCCGCTTCATCGAGCTGGTGCTGGACCGCGGCCTGCCCTTCTCCGTCTTCCTGGAGCTGACGGGGCTGCTGCTGCCCTCCTTCTTCGCGGTGATCCTGCCGATCACGACCTTCGTGGTGACGCTCTTCTCCTATGTCCGCCTCGCCTCGGACCGGGAGCTGGTGGTGATGCGCGCGGCCGGGCTGTCGGACTGGCGGCTGGCCCGCCCGGCCCTGCTGGTGGCGCTGCTGGCGACGGGGGCGGGGGTGGTGCTGCAGACCTGGCTCGTCCCGATCTCCCACGCCGCCTTCCGGGAGTGGCAGTTCGAGATCCGCAACCAGATGGCCGCCATCCTCGTGCAGGAGGGCGTGTTCAGCAGCGTCAGCAGCGACCTGACCGTCTATGCCCGGCTGCGGGAGAGGGACGGCACGCTGCGCGGCATCCTCATCCATGACCAGCGGGAGGCCGGTGCCCCCGTGACCATCCTGGCCGAGCGCGGCGTCATCCTGCCCGGCGCCAACGGCCCGCGCGTGATCCTGCAGAACGGGCAGCGCCAGCAGATGGAGCGCGCGGTGCTCCCCAACTCCCCGCCGGGCACGCCGCCCCAGCCGCGGCTGACGGTGCTCGCCTTCGGCGAGAACAGCGTGGACCTCGCCCGCAGCAACCGCACCGAGGATTCCCGCAACCGCGACAGCCGGGAACGCTTCATCGGCGAGCTGCTGAACCCCGATCCCGCGGAGGGGCTGGCCGAGCGCGACGTCCGCAAGTTCCGGGCCGAGGGCCACGGGCGCCTCGCCTCGCCGCTGACGACCCTGTCCTTCGCCCTCGTCGGGCTGGCGGCGGCGCTCTCCAGCGGCTTCCGCCGGCATGGCGGGGGGCTGACCGCCATCACGGCGGTCGGGGCGGTGGTCGTGCTCCTCGCCCTCGGCCTCGCGGTCGGCAACCTGGCGGCGCGCGACAACCGCTTCATCCCGCTCATCTGGGCCCATGCGCTGGCCCCCGGGCTGGCGGCGGCCTGGGTGCTCTCTGGCGCGCCCGGCTGGCCGCGGCGGGCGCCGCCCGTGCCCGCCACGGGCCGCCGGGCCCTCCGCCGGCGGGCCGCCGGGTGACCTTTCCGCTGACCTTCGGCGCCTATGTCGCGCGCCGCTTCCTCGTCATGTGCCTCATCATGCTGGCGGCGCTCACCGGCCTCGTCGCGCTGTTCGACTTCATCGAGCTGCTGCGCCGGGCGGCGACGCGGGAGGCGGGCTTCGGCACCGTGGCCACCATCGCGGCGCTGCGCATCCCCTTCGTGGCCATGCAGGTGCTGCCCTTCGCCATCCTGCTCGGCGGCATCCTCGCCTTCTGGCGGCTCGCCCGCTCCTCCGAGCTGGTGGTGGCGCGCTCGGCCGGGATCTCGGCCTGGGGCTTCCTGCTCGGCCCCGTCCTCGTGGCCACGATGCTGGGCGCGGGGGCGACGGCGGGCCTCTCTCCCCTCTCGGCCGTCATGCTGTCCCGGGCAGAGCGGCTGGATCAGGCGGTGCTGCGCAGCAACGCGGGCACGGGCACCATCGCCGGCGGGCGGCTGTGGCTGCGCCAGGCGGACCGGGAACTGGACCCGCAGGGCGTCGCCATCCTCTCCGGCCGCCCGGCCTCCCGCGGGATCGGCACCTTCGGGCTGGACGAGGTTTCGCTCTGGCGGATCTCCGCCGCCGACCGCTTCCTCGGCCGAGTCGAGGCCCCGCGCGCGACGCTGGCGGGCGGCGCCTGGGTGCTGGAGGGGGCCATCGCCTTCGGCCCGGACCGGCAGGCCAGCCCCGCCCAGACCCTGCGCCTGCCCACGGAACTGACCCCGGACCGGATCGAGGACAGCTTCGCCAGCCCCGACACCCTCTCCTTCTGGGTGTTGCCGGATTTCATCGGCGTGCTGGAGGATTCGGGATTCTCGGCCGTGCGGCACCGGCTGCAGTTCCATTCCCTGCTCGCCTTGCCCATGCTGGCCGTTGCCATGGCCCTGCTCTCCGCCGGCTTCTCGATGCGCGAGGCCCGAAAGGGCGGGGTCGCCCAGATGCTGGGGGCGGGGGTCGCGGCCGGCTTCGCCCTCTTCCTGCTCGACCGCGTGACCGGCGAGTTCGGCGAGACGGGCACCCTGCCCGTGGTGCTGGCCGCCTGGGCGCCGGCCGCGGCGGGGCTCATGTGCGCGGTCGCGCTTCTTCTTCACCTGGAGGACGGATGACGGATGTGACGGGGCGGAAGCGGATCGGCCCGGCTTCCCTCTCCGGCCGTGCCCGCCTCCTGGCCGGCTCGGCCCTCCTGGCGGCGCTGGCCCTGCCCGCGATTCCCCTCGCGCCCGCCCACGCCCAGGGCTCCCCGCTGGGCATGCGGCCGGACCAGCTCGGAACGGGGGTGAGCCCCGGGCTCGGGGCGCCCGCCGCCCCGGCCGCGCCTGCCGCGCCGGGCGGGGGCGCCCTCGGCCGGGGCGGCGCCGTCTCCTTCGACCGCGACACGCCCGTGACCTTCACCGCGGCGGAGGTGGAGTACGACCAGAACGAGAACCGCGTGACGGCCCGCGGCGCGGTGGAGGCCTGGCAGGGCGAGCGGATCCTGCGCGCCGACCGCTTCACCTATGACCGCGACACCGGCCTCGCCACGGCCGAGGGCAATGTCCAGCTCTTGGAGCCCGATGGGCAGGTTCTCTTCGCCGAGCGCGTGGAGCTGCAGGGCGGCACGCGCGACGCGGTGGTGGAGGGGCTGCGCGGGCTGCTGGCCCAGAACGGCCGGGTGGCCGCCAACGGCGCCCGGCGCCGCACCGTCGAGGGCGGGGCGGTCATCATGGACCTCTCCCGCGTCGTCTACTCCTCCTGCGACCTCTGCGCCGAGGACCCGCTGGCGCCGCCCCTCTGGCAGCTCCGCTCCCGCCTCGCGACGCAGGACGGCACGGACAAGCGCCTGCGCTTCCGCGACGCGACCCTCGACTTCGCCGGGGTCCCGTCCTTCTACACGCCATACCTGTCCATGCCGGACCCCTCGACGCCGCGCTCCTCGGGCTTCCTCTCGCCCTCCTTCGGGCAGACGCGCTACCTCGGCGGCTTCACGGAACTTCCGTACTACTGGGCCATCAACCAGTCCTCCGACCTCATCGTCACGCCCCTGCTGTCGACCGAGGCGGCGCCGAACGGCTTCTTCAGCTACCGCCAGCGCTTCAACTTCGGGCAGATCCAGGCCCAGGGCTCGATCGGCTACCTCAACGGCCGGCAGTCCACGGGTGAGAAGGGCCTGGGCGGCCACATCTTCTCGCGCGGCCTCTTCACCATCGACGAGAACTGGCAGGCCGGCTTCAGCATCAACCGCGCCACCAGCGAGACCTACCTGCGCGCCTACCGCCAGCCCGCCACCGCGGTGCTGAGCAGCACGGCCTATGCCGAGGGCTTCTGGGGCTACGACTCCTATGCCCGGATCAGCGGCCTCGCCTTCCAGGGCCTGCGCGAGCAGGACATCACGGGGCGCATCCCCTTCGTCCTGCCCAACCTCTACTACGAGAGGGTGCTCGGCCGGGATTCGCTGGGCGGCACGCTGGTGGGCGACGCGACCGCCTTCAACGTTTATCGCAACGAGGGCACGCAGACCCGGCGGGCCGGCACCCGGCTGAGCTACGAGCTGCCGCGCTTCGACAGCTTCGGCGCGCAGTGGACCTTCCGGGCCCAGGCCGACGGCCTCGCCTACAACGCGAATAACCTGGACCTCGCGCCCAATTTCGGCACGGAGAGCAGCACCACCACCGCCACCGGCAATGTCCGCGTCGCGCTGGACTGGCGGCTGCCCCTCGTCCGCTCGGCCGGCAGCCTCGGCCACCAGCTCATCGAGCCGCGGGTGCAGCTCGTGACCGGCCCGAACACCGGCCGGCAAAGGGACATCCCGAACGAGGACAGCCTCGACTTCGAGTTCACCGACGCGAACCTCTTCGCGCTCAACCGCTTCAACGGCCGCGACCGGCAGGAGGGCGGCACGCGGGTGGACGCGGCGCTGCGCGGCGGCTGGTTCTTCCCCAATGGCGGCTCGGTGGACGCGCTGATCGGGCGCTCCTTCCGCGCCTCCGACGAGGCGCTGTTCACCGAGGGCACGGGGCTGGACAAGCGGGCCTCGGACTGGGTGGGGCGGGTCACCGTGGCGCCCACCACCTGGTTCGACGTCACCGCCCGCTCGCGGCTGGACGGAAGCTCGCTGGACCGCCGCCTGATCGAGACCGCGGCCGGCTTCGGCCTCGACCCCGTCGGGCTGCCGGGGACGCGCCTCAACTTCGGCTACCTCTACCAGATCCCCTCCGCCCTCCGCGTGCCCGTGCGCTACACGCGCGAGGTCTTCGCGGGGGTGAACACGCGGGTGACCACCAACTGGCGCGCGGGCGTCTTCGGGCGCTACGACATCGAGGCGGAGCGCGGGGTCGCGGTGGGCGCGAGCGCGGCCTATGAGGACGAGTGCTTCCTCTTCGAGGGGCGCTTCTACCGCTCCTTCGCCGAGAACACGACGACCAGCCGCACCTATCCCAGCGGCACCACCCTGCTTTTCCGGATCGCGCTGAAGACCGTGGGCGACTTCGGGCTGCGCGCGCTCTAGGCCCCCTCCGGCCCGCCGAGCCGGGCGGGCCGATCCGGAACCCGACAATGGCCATCGCCGCCTCGCTTCAATCCGAGGCGCGCATGGTCTAGGAACCCGCCCATGCGAAGCCCTTCCCGCCTCCGCCCGGCGCTCCCGCTCCTTCTCGGCCTCGCCATGGCCCTGCCCATCGCCGCGCATCCGGGCGATGCCCTGGCCCAGCCGGCCGGCCGCCAGGCCGCGCCGCGGTCCCAGCCCGCCATGGACCCGGGCACGGCGAACCGGATCGTGGCCGTGGTGAACGGCGACGTCATCACCGAGTCCGAGATCGCCTCCCGCGCCCGGCTCTTCGCCCTGAATGTCGGGCTCCAGCCCGGGGGCGACCTGCTGACCCGTCTCCGCCCGCAGATCCTTCGCCAGCTCATCGAGGAGCGGCTGCGCCTGCAGGACATCCAGCGCCGGCGCATCCCGGTGGGGGACGACGAGGTGGCCGAGGCGATCGGCGACATCGAGCGCCGCAACGGCCTGCCCCCGGGCGGGCTGCGCGCCCAGCTCCGCGGCGCGGGCGTCGAGCCGCGCGTCCTCCATGACCAGATCCGCGCCCAGATCGGCTGGTCCCGCCTCATCCGCGGGATGCTCGGCACGAGTGCCGAGCCCTCGGAAGAGGCGGTGCGCGAGGCGATCGCCGCCCACAACGCCCGCATCGGCCAGCCGGAATACCTGGTCTCCGAGATCTTCGTGCCCGTCGAGGACCCCTCCTCGGCCGGCGAGACGAAGCGCTTCGTGGACGACGTGATCGGCCGCCTGCGCCAGGGCCTGCCCTTCCCCGTCGCGGCCACGCAGTTCAGCCAGAGCGGGACGGCGCTCCAGGGCGGCGACCTCGGCTGGGTGAGCGCCGAGCGGCTGGACCCGGAGGTGGCCGCGGTGGTGCGGCGCATGCCGGCGGGCGCCGTCTCCAACGCCATCGAGGTGCCGGGCGGCTACCAGATCGTCGCGCTCCGCCAGAAGCGCGAGACCGGGCGCGAGAACGCGACCATGGTCACGCTGCGCCAGGCCTTCCTGCCCTTCTCCTCGCCGCTCGACCCCGAGAACCCGACGGAGCAGCAGCGCCAGCAGCTCGCCCGCGCCCAGGGCATCCGCGGCGGCTGCGACGCGGTGGAGGCCGCGGCCCGGGCCGCCAACTCCCCCCGCCCCGCCGATCCCGGCGGCGAGGTGCGGCTGGACACGCTCGGCCCGCCGCAGCTCCGCCAGCTCGTGGCGGGGCTGACGCCCGGCCGGCCGAGCCAGCCGATCGTGACGCCCGACGGCATCCTGGTGATCGCCGTCTGCACGAAGGAGACGCGCAACCTCGCCAGCTTCACCCCGGAGCAGGCGAAGCAGCAGCTCCTGCGCGACCGGGTGGAGAACCTCTCCCGCCAGCAGAACCGCGACCTCCGCCGCCGCGCGACGATCGAGATGCGCGGCTAGGGGCGGGGAGGGCGCGCGGTGGACCCGCAGGGCGTGGAGGGGCCGCCCGGCGCGGCGGGGCGCCTGCCCACGCTCTCCGAGACGGTGCACCGGCACGGGCTGGCCGCGCGCAAGGCGCTGGGCCAGCACTTCCTGCTGGACGAGGCGCTGTGCGGCCGCATCGCGCGGCTGGCGGGCGACCTCGGCGGCCGCCAGGTGCTGGAGGTCGGCCCCGGGCCGGGCGGGCTGACGCGGGCGCTGCTGGCGGCGGGCGCCGGGCATGTCCATGCGGTGGAGCTGGATTCCCGGGCGATCGCCGCCCTGGCGGAGCTGGCGGCCGCCTATCCCGGCCGGCTGACCGTCACCGAGGCCGATGCGCTGAAGGTCGACCCGGAGGCGATGATGCCGGCGCCGCGCCGGATCGTGGCGAACCTGCCCTACAATGTCGGCTCTCCCCTCCTGATCGGCTGGCTGGCGCGCGCCGGGGCCTATGAGAGCATGACCCTCATGTTCCAGCAGGAGGTGGCCGAGCGGATCGTCGCCGCCCCGGACACGGAAGGCTATGGCCGGCTGGCCGTGGCCGCCCAGTGGCGCTGCGAGGCCCATATGGTCCTCCGCCTGCCCCCCGGCGCCTTCAGCCCGCCGCCGAAGGTGTGGTCCGCCGTCGTCCACCTCGTGCCCCATGCCGTGCAGCCCGAGCCCTCCCTGGCCCGCGCCATGGAGCGGGTGACGGCCGCGGCCTTCGGGCAGCGGCGCAAGATGCTGCGCGGCTCCCTCAAGTCGCTCGGCGAGGCCGAGGCGCTGCTGGCGGCCGCCGGCATCGAGCCGACCCGCCGGGCCGAGACGCTGTCGGTCGCGGAGTTCGAGGGCCTCGCGCGGGCGCTGCTGGCCCGGAGCGCGTAGAGCCCCGGCCCGCTCGACGAACAGACCGGGAGGCCGACCGGAGGGCAACCGGGAGCCGAGCGGCCCGCGCCGGAACACGAGAAGCGGAGCGGAACCGTTCCGGAGCCCCTCCGGGCGTTGAGGGCCCTATGCCCGTCCAAAAGCTATTCGCCAGGGCCGTGGGCGCCTGCCAGGCCCTGCCCGTTCCGGTCCGCTACGCCATCACCCTGGCCGTCACCCTCGGCGTCTTCGCCGTGCGGCGGCTGGCCGATTCCGTGCTGCCCTCGGGCTATCCCTTCCTTCTCTCCTTCATCGGCATCCTGCTCTGCTCCGCCCTGTTCGACCGGGGGGCGGGGCTGCTCGCCACGCTCGTCTCGGCGCTGCTGGCCACCTACTTCTACATCTCCCCGGTCGGCTCCCTCAGCGTCGAGGAGGTGTCGGATCTCGTCGCGCTCATCCTCTTCATCGCGGTGGGGGCGACGGTGGCCTTCGTGGTCGAGGCGCTGAACCGGGCCGTCGCGCGGGCGAACCGGGCGGAGCGGGCCCGCACCCTGCTGCTCCAGGAGTTCCGGCACCGCACGCGCAACGATCTCAATGCCCTTGTCGGCCTCCTCCGCCTCCGCGCCCGCTCCGCCCCCTCCGAGGCCGCGCGGGACGGGCTGCAGGAGGCGGCCAACCACGCTTTCGCCATGGCGCGCGTGCATGCGCGGCTGGCTCCCGACGACGGGGCCGAGGACCGCGACCCGACCTTCGTGGACACCCGTGACTTCGTCACCGGCCTCTGCGCCGATCTCGATGGCATGCATCTCGGCGCCGGCCTGCGCCCCGTGGCCGTGGTGGCGGAGGCGGAGGCGCATCTCATCCCCTCCGACCGCGCCGTGCCGCTCGGCCTCGTGCTCAACGAGGCCGTCACCAACGCGCTGAAATACGCCTTCCCCGAGGACCGCTCCGGCACCGTGCGGGTGGGCTTCGCGCGGGAGGGGGACGACTACCTGCTGACCATCCGGGACGACGGGCTCGGCCTGCCGGAGGAGGGAGACCTGGAGGACGCACCCCCGGCCGCCCCCCATGCCGGCTCGGGCCTCGGCACGCGGCTGCTCCGCGGGCTCGCGGCGCAACTCCGCGGCTCCTTCTCCCGCCTGCCGGGGGAGGACGGGGTGGGGACGGTGGTGACGCTGCGCTTCCCCGTCCTCGCGCCCGGCGGGTAGCGGCCCTCAGGCCGGGAGCAGCTCCCCGAAGCGCGCGGCGAAGGCGTTTCGCTCCTCATGCGTCATGTGCAGGCCGCGCTTGGTGCGGCGCCACAGCACGTCCTCCGGCGCCCGCACCCACTCGCGGGCGCGCATCCATTCCAGCTCCCGCGCGGTGATGCCGCCGCCGAGATCGCCGCCCATGGCCTCGATGGAGGTGGCGCCGTCGATCACCCGCTCCAGCTCCCCGCCATGGGTGCGGACCAGGCGCTCCAGCATGGGGGCGGGCAGCCAGGGATGGGCGCGGGCGGTGCTCTCGGTGAAGGCATCGCGGGAGAGGCCGCCGAGATCGCCGCCGGGCAGGGGCGCGCGGGCGGTCCAGGGCGTGCCGGGGCGGCCGAGCGCGCGGGTGATCCTCCCCGCCGCATCCTCGGCCAGCCGGCGATAGGTGGTGATCTTGCCGCCGAGCACGGTGAGCAGCGGCGCGCCCGCCGTGTCCAGGCTCAGCGTGTAGTCGCGCGTGACGGCGGAAGGGTTGTCCGAGCCGTCGTCGTGCAGCGGGCGCACGCCGGAATAGGTCCAGGCGATGTCCGAGGGGGCGACGGGGCTGCGGAACTGGCGGGAGACGGCCTCGCAGAGATAGGCGGCCTCCTCCGGCGTGCAGTGCGGCTTTCCCTCGGCGGCGTCGTGCGGCACGTCCGTCGTGCCGATGAGGGAGAAGCGGCCCTCATAGGGGATGACGAAGACGACGCGCCGGTCGTCGTTCTGCAGGATATAGGCCTGCGGCCCCTCGTAGAGGGCGGGCACCACGATGTGGCTGCCGCGCACGAGCCGCACGCGCCCGCGCAGCGCGGTGCCCGTCGCCCCCTGCGCGCCGATCACCCAGGGCCCGGCGGCGTTGGCGATGGCGCGGGCGCGGACCGTGCGCGCCGTGCCGTCCGCGTCGAGCAGCCGGACGGTCCAGGCATCGGCGGCGCGGCTGGCGGATTCGAAGCGGGTGCGCGTCAGCACCGTCGCGCCGCGATCCGCCGCGTCCCGCGCGTTCAGCAGGACGAGGCGGCTGTCCTCCACCCAGCAGTCGGAATAGGCGAAGCCGCGCGCGAATTCCGGCTGCTTCAGCGGCGCCCCCTGCGGCAGGTGCGCGAGGTCCAGCGCCTCGCTGCCCGGCAGGGAGACGCGGCGGGCCAGGTGGTCGTAGAGGAACAGCCCCGCGCGGATCATCCAGCGCGGCCGCATCTCCGGCCGGTGCGGCAGGACGAAGCGCATGGGCCAGACGATGTGCGGCGCGATGCCGAGCAGCACCTCCCGCTCGGCCAGCGCCTCGCGCACGAGGCGGAACTCGTAGGTCTCGAGGTAGCGGATGCCGCCATGGATGAGCTTGGAGGAGGAGGAGGAGGTCGCCTCGGCGATGTCGTCCCGCTCCACCAGCATCACCGAGAGGCCGCGCCCCACCGCGTCCCGCGCGATGCCGCAGCCGTTGACGCCGCCGCCGACGACGAGGAGGTCGACGGTGTCGGGGATGGTGGCCGGGAGGGTGGTGCTCACGCGGCGTTCTCCTCCGTGCGTTCCTGGCGCGCGGCGAGCAGGGCGCGCGCGAACTGGGCGAAGCCGCGCCCGCCGGGCGCGGGCGTGACATAGGCGGGGGCCGCCTCGATCCGGCCGAGGAAGGGCAGCACGTTCGCCACCCCCACGGAGAAGGGGATGGCGGCGAAGAGCGGCGCGTCGTTCGGGCTGTCCCCGAGGAAGGCGACCTGGTCCAGCACCCGGCCCAGCGGGGCGAAGCGCGCGGCGAAGAGGTTCTCGATCCCCGATCGCTTGTCCCACTCCCCGAACCAGGCGTTCACATGGATGGAGGAGACCTTCGCCCGCGCCCCGCCCGCCTCGAACACCGCCGCGATGCGCGCGGCATCCTCAAGGGAGAGGGGGCCGGCATCCTCGGCGAAGTCCACGGCGGCGTCGAAGAGGCGGAAGGGCTGGTCGGCGGCGAGGCGGGAGCCGGGCGCGGCCCCTATCGCGGCCTCGGCCAGGGCCATCAGCCGGGCGCGGCCGGCGAGGCGGGCCCCTTCCTCCTGCGCCTGCCAGCGGATCATGCGCCGGGCCGCGCGGTCCTCGGCGTACCACAGCGCCCCGTTCTCCCCGACCACGGCGGCGACCGGCCACTGGCGGGCGATGGCGTCGCACCAGCCGGCCGGGCGGCCGGTGACGGGGATGACGGAGAGCCCCGCCTCGGCCAGCGACTCCATCGCCGCCAGGGCAAGGGCGGGCAGGCGGCCCTCCTCGGTCAGCGTATCGTCGATATCGGTCAGCACGTAGCGCAGCGCGGCCAGCCGCGCGGGCGGCGCGGCGCTCAGGGGCTGCGGGGCGGGCGGTTGGGCCAACGGGTTACCTCCGGATGGTGTGGAGGATGTCACTCTCGATGTGGAGGGTCAAACATCTTTCGCGAGATGAACCGCCACCCCCGCCCGCTCCAGCGCCGCCGCCAGGGGGGGAGGCGGCGGGGCATCGGTGACGAGGTCGGTGAGGGCGGAGAGGTCGGCCACGCGCTCGAAATAGGCGTGGCCGAACTTGCCGGAATCGAGCAGCAGCACCCGGCGCGGCGCCCGCTCCAGCATCGCGCGCTTCACCCAGACCGCGCGGCTCTCGGCGTCGCTCGGGCCCTCCACGGTCAGGCCGGAGGCGCCGATGAAGGCGATGTCGGCGCTGAAGCGGGTGAGGAAGGCGGTGGTCTCGGCGCCGTAAAGGGCGCGCTCCACCGCGTAGAACTCGCCGGGGGCGACGAGCACGCGCAACCCGTCGGCCTCCCCGGCCGCCGAGACCACGGCGAGGCTGTTGGTGAGAAGGGTGACGCCCGTGCCCCGTGCGGCCAGCGCCCGGGCGAGGCGGGCCGTGGTGCTTCCGGCATCGACCATCAGCACGGCGCCCGGCTCCACCAGCGCGGCGGCGGCGGCGCCGATCCGGGCGCGCTCCGCCCCGGCCATTGCCTCCCGCGCGCGGAAGTCCGGCTGCACCCCGGCATGGGTGACGGAGGCCCCGCCATAGGTGCGCCGCACGGCGCCCCGGGCCGAGAGCGCCTCGATGTCCCGCCGCACCGTCTCGCCCGAGACGCCGAATCGCGCCGCCAGGGTGCTGATCCGCACCGTGGGGTCCGTGCCCAGCGCCTGGAGGATGGCCGCGTGCCGCGCCTCCTTCCCCGGCGCGCCTTCCTGACGCCTTGCCATGGCGCCCAGGGTATCGGGCCGGGCCGGGGGCGCAACAGCCCGGCCCTTGGCCGGGCACCGCGGGGCGTGACACCCTCCCCGGTGCCGTCCCCAACCGGAGCCGCCCATGATCCGCCGCCGCCACCTGGTCGCCGCCGGGAGCCTGCTGCCCCTCTCCCTTGCCGCCCAGCCGGCCCGCCCGCCCGCGCCGCCTATGCCCGCGCCCTCCATGCCGGCGCCGGGGCGGCGGGACTGGGCCGCCCAGGTGCCGCAGATCCGGCTCGGCGTGCTGGGCGGGGAGTCCGAGAGCGACCGGCTCGGCCGCTACGAGGGCTACCGCAAGCTGTTCGAGGACACCTTCGGCGTGCCCGCCCGCATGTTCTTCGCCTCGGACTACTCCGGCGTGCAGCAGGCCTTCGGCGCGAAGCAGCTGGAGATCGCGAACATGTCCCCCGCCGCCTATGCGGGGGTATGGCTGGAGACGAATGGCGGGGTGGAGCCGATCCTCGTCACCCAGGAGCCGGACGGCAGCACGAGCTACGTCGCGCTGATGTACACCCGCGCCGATTCCGGCATCACCTCGCTGGAGGGGATGCGGGGCAAGGCCATGGCCTGGTCGGACCCCAACTCCGCCTCCGGCTACCTCATCCCGCGCGCCGAGCTGCGGGCGGCGGGGATCGCGCCGGAAGGCTTCTTCGGCCGCACGGGCTTCGCGGGCGGGCACGACCAGGCGCTCGTGGCCGTGCTGCAGAAGCAGTACGACGCGGGGGTCTGCTGGTCCTCCGGCCAGGGCGACGAGGCCCGCGGCTTCTCCCGCGGCGTGCTGACGGCCGCGGTGGAGAAGGGGCTGCTGGACATGAAGGACATCCGGATCATCTGGCGCTCCCGCCCCATCCAGAACGGCCCGGTCGTGGTGCGCTCGGACCTGCCGGCCTCCTTCAAGAAGGACATGGTGGACTTCCACCTCGCCCTTCCCGCCGCCCATCCCGACATCCAGAAGGCGGTCGAGCGCGGCAGCGCGGTGGGCTGGGTGCCGACGAAGCACGAGGACTACGCCGTGTTCATCGACATGCGCCGGGCCGAGGCGGCGGAGCGGCGGCGGCGCAACTAGGGCGCGCGCCCGCCCGGCCGCGCCTCGCCCGAAGGTGACGGCGCCGGGCGTTCCAACGGCGGCGGGATGGGCCTAACCCACGCCCATGCTCGCCCCTTCTCCGCGCCGCCCGCTGGTCCTCGCCTCGGTGATGGTCGCGATGTTCATGATCGCCATCGAGGCGACCATCGTCTCCACCGCCATGCCGGGCATCGCGGGGCAGCTCGGAGACCTGCATCTCTACGCCTGGGTCTTCGCCTCCTTCCTCCTGGCGCAGACCTCCACCACCGTCGTCTTCGGCAAGCTGGCCGATGTCTACGGGCGGCGGCCGGTGATGCTGGCGGGGATCGCGGTCTTCCTGCTGGGCTCGACCCTCTGCGGCCTCGCCTGGTCCATCCCCTCGCTGATCGCCTTCCGGCTGCTCCAGGGCGTCGGCGCCGGGGCGATCCAGCCGATCGCGCTGACGGTGGTGGGCGACCTCTACTCCGTGCAGGAGAGGGCGCGGATCCAGGGATGGCTGGCCAGCGTCTGGGGGGTCTCCTCCGTGCTCGGGCCGGTGGTGGGCGGGCTCATCGTCGGGAACATGAGCTGGGCCTGGATCTTCTGGATGAACCTGCCCATCGGCGTCCTGGCCGCCGCCGGCTTCGCCCTCTACCTCCGGGAGGACGTGCCGCGGGAGCGACGGCCGGTGGACGTGGCGGGGAGCGTGCTCCTCACCCTCGCCATCGGCGCGCTGATGGCGGCCGCCACCGAGCCGGGCGGGCGCTTCTCCGCCCTCTTCGCCATCGCCGCTCTCACCCTCGCGGCTGCCTTCCTCTGGTGGGAGACGCGGGCGGCGGATCCCGTGCTGAACCTCGCCCTCTGGATCCGCCGGCCGATCGCGACGACCAACGCCACCGTGCTGTTCAGCGGCATGGCCATCATCGGCCTGACGGCCTTCCTGCCGATGTATGTCCAGGGCGTGCTCGGCCGCTCGGCGCTGGAGGCGGGCTTCGCGCTGACCATGATGGTGCTCGGCTGGCCCATCGGCGCGACGGTCGCGGCCCGCGCCTTCGGCCGCTTCGGGCTGCGCGCCTGCCTCCTGCTCGGCGCGGCGCTGCTGCCGGCGGGAGCGCTCGCCTTCGTGCTGCTCGGCCCCGGCTCCTCCCCCGTGCTGGCGGGGGGCGGGTCCTTCGTGATGGGGCTCGGCATGGGCTTCCTCAGCACCGCCGCCGTGGTGATGGTGCAGGAGAGCGTGGGCTGGGGGGAACGCGGGGCGGCGACCGCCTCGAACATCTTCTCCCGCAACCTCGGCAGCGCGCTGGGTGCGGCGGTGCTGGGCGGGGTGCTCAACCTCGGCCTCGCGCGCGGCTATGGCGGAGTGGGCGGAGCGGAGGTGGATTTCGAGGCGGTGCAGCGCCTGCTGGAGCACGGGCAGGGCGGGATCGCCGATGCCGGGGTGCGGGCCGCGCTCGGCGCCTCGCTGCACCTCACCTTCTGGGGCGTGCTCGCCATGTCGGCGGTGACGCTGCTGCTCGCCTTCCTCGTCCCGCAGGTGCGCCCGCGCACCCGCGCCCATGAGGCGCCCGCCCAGGCGCCGGCGGACTGAGGGCCGCCATGGCGTAGGGCAGGGGAACCGACCCCCGCGCGGGCTCCGCCCCGCTCCCGCGGGAAGGCGGCGCCGGCCGGCAGCCCTGGCCGCTCCAACAGGAGCGGGAGCAGCCCTCGAATTCGATTGAGGCGGCTCTGGATCGATGGGAACCGGGGGCATGCGAACCATGCCAGGACATACCAATCACCCCGGGCCGGTCCTCGACCGGGATGGGGGAGGGGGCGGCTCCGCCCGGCCCGCCCTCTACGACATGGCCGATCTCTACGACGCGATCGTGCCGCCCGGCCCCTGCGAGGCCTTCTACCGGGAGGAGGCGCGGCGGCGCGGCGGGCCGGTGCTGGAGCTGGCCTGCGGGACGGGGCGGCTGACCATCCCCCTCGCGGGCGACGGGCACGAGGTGGTAGGGCTGGACGCCTCCCGCGCCATGCTGGCCGCGGCCTCGCGCAAGGCGGCGGAGCGGGGCGTCGCCGCGCGCTTCGTGCTCGGTGACATCAGGTCCTTCGATCTCGGGATGCGCTTCGGGCTGGTGATCATCTCCTGCAACTCGCTCGCCCATCTGACGCGGGGCGAGGATCTCCGCGCCTGCTTCGCCGCGGTGCGGCGGCACTTGGCGCCCGGGGGCGTGCTGGCCTTCGACGTGGTGCGGCCGGACTTGTCGCTGCTGAGCCGGCCGGAGGGGGAGGCGCGGCGCCTCGACCTCGGCCCCAACCCCGCCTCGGCGATCGAGGCGGAGGAGGTGGCGCATTACGACCCGATCGAGCAGGTGCGGATCTCCGAGTGGAGCATCCGGCGCGGGGACGGTGCCCGGCAGGTCATGGCGCCGCTCGTCCTGCGGCAGTTCTTCCCGCAGGAGCTGCCGCTGCTGCTGGAGGCCGGCGGGCTGGAGCCCCTGGCCCGCTACGGGGACTTCGCCCGCAATCCCCTGGGGCCGGGGAGCCTGAACCAGATCCTCCTCGCCCGGGCCGCCGGCCGGGAATAGCGGGCGATCCCCTCCCCTTGCCCTCCGAAGGGTCCGGGGCGACGGTGACGGACCGGTCCGCAGGCCCCATCTGTTCCGGAGCCGCGACCGGGAAGGGCTCCCGAAGGGGCGCAGGAGGGGGTGGCATGGCGCGAGACGGTCTTGCGGCGGCTTGGTCGGAAACCTCCGCCCGGGCGGGCGGGGTGCCGCGCCGGCTCCTCGCCCTCCCGCTCCTGGCCGCCGCCCTGCCACGCCCCGCCCGCGCGCAGGAGGCCCCGCCCGTGCTGGAGACCGCCGGGCGCCGCCTCGTGCTGAACGGCACGGGCGTCAGGCGCTTCCTCGGCTTCGAGGTGCTGCGGGGCTGGCTCTACCTGGAGGGGCGCAGCAGCGATGCCGAGGCGATCCTCGCCTCCCCCGGGGTGAAGCTCCTCCGTATCCGCTACAGCGTGGACGTCCCGCGCAGCCGGCTGGTGAGCGGCTGGGAGGACGGCTTCCGGGATGGCTGCGGCTGCGAGATGCCGGCTGATTTCCGCGCCCGGCTGCGCGACCTTCCGGCCGGTCAGGTGGAGGACTGGCTCTTCCTGCCAGACCGGGCCGAGATCGCCTATGCCGGGGAGCCCCCGGTGCGCGTCGGCGCGCATCAGGGGCGGATGATGCTGGCGAGCTTCATCGGGCCGGACGCCTCCAGCGCCGGGCTGCGCCGGGGCCTGCTGGGGCAGGGCTAGGGCCAGGACTCAGGGGCGGAGCCAGGCCTCGGCGTTCAGCACGCGGCCGCGGCGCACCAGCCCGGCGGCGGAGAGGCGGCGGCGCACCTCCTCGCAGGCCTCGGCGCCGATGAAGTCGGGGTGGAGTTCCAGCAGCACGAAGCGGGCGCGGGCGAGGCGGGCCTCCTCCGCCGCGATGAAATCGGCCTCGCCGCCCTCGATGTCCATGATGTAGGCGTCGAAGCGCAGCCCGCGCTCCGCCTCGATGGCGCCGGGGTCGAGCACGGGGACGCTCACCGCCTCGCCGCGCGGGCGGTGGCCGCTGCCGGCGACGATGTTGCCGCCGGGCCAGAACCGGCCATCCCCGCCCGCCATGCCGTGCACCACCGCGAAGCGCGCCCCGTTGCGGTCCCGGTTGGCGGTGAGAACCGGGATGAGCGCGGGGTTCGCCTCCACCACCACGTGCCCGGCCGGGTTCCGCAGCCGCCGGTTGGCGAGGCAGGAGACGACGCCCAGGCACCCGCCGAGGTCCAGCAGGGTGGAATCCGGGGGGAGGTGGCGCAGCAGCAGCCGCTCCGGCATCTCGTAGAGGCCGAGCAGGAAGCGCCCGCGGAAGCCCTGCCGCGTGAGTTCCCGCGGCACGATGAAGCGCATCCCGCGCAGCCGGTACTCGCCCCCGAGACGGTCGAAGAGCCAGCCGCTCGCCTGTTCCAGCCGGGGAAAGCGGGAGAGGGAGATCATCCCTCGAACATCGCCCGCACCGCCGCAGGATCCACCTCGCCCATGCCGGGCGGCTGCCAGCGCGGGGCGTTGTCCTTGTCGATCAGCACGGCGCGCACGCCCTCGGCGAAGTCGGGATGGCGGGTGACGGCGCGGGTGAGGCGCAGCTCCATCTCCAGGCAGGCGGGCAGGTCCATCCCCGCGCCGCGCCGCAGCAGTTCGAGCGTGACGGCGAGCGAGGTGGGGGACATCCGGTGCAGCAGCTCCGCCTGGGACCGCGCCCAGTCCGTGCCCTCGGCGGCCAGCATCGCCATGATGGAGGCCATGTCGTCGGGGGCGAAGCAGCGCTCGATAGCCGCGCGCTCCGCCTCGATCCGGCCGGGGGGGACGGCGGCGGCGTGGCGCTCTACCGCGCCGGCATCGCCCGCCAGCAGGGCCTCGCGCAGGGCGGGAAGCCGCTCCCGCGGGACGTGGTGCGTGGCCATCCCGGCCTCCACCGCCTCCGCCCCCGCGAGCCGCGCGCCGGTGAGCGCCAGCCACTTGCCCATGGCCCCGCGCGCGCCGGGCAGGCGCGGCAGGACATGGGAGGTGCCGACATCGGGGAAGAGGGCGATCGCCGTCTCCGGCATGGCCATCAGGGAGGCCTCGCTCACCACGCGGTGGCTGCCATGGACGGAGACGCCGATGCCGCCCCCCATGCAGACGCCGTCGATGAGGCTGATCCAGGGCTTGGGGAACTCGGCGATCAGCCGGTTCAGCCCGTACTCCCCGGCGAAGAAGCGCTCGATCACCGCGGCGTCGCCGGCGAGGGCGGCGGCGCGGATGGCGCGCACGTCCCCCCCCGCGCAGAAGGCGCGCCCGCCCGCGCCCTCCAGCACCACGAGGTCCACCGCGGGGTCGTCGCGGAAGCGGGCGGCGGTCTCGGCCAGGGCATCGATCATGCCCTGGTCCAGCGCGTTCAGGGCGCGCGGGCGGTTCAGCAGGATCGTGCCCGCCCGCCCCTCGATGCGCGCCACCACGCTCGGCTCCGCCTGCTCCATGGCCGTTCCGTCCTCTCTCTTCCTCCCCGGGCTAATCCGCGCCGGGGCGGCGGGCAAGCCGGAAGCCGAGAAGAGGGGAGACATGGCGGGTAAGTCTACATTAAGAGATTGCAATCACAATCGCGACAGAATCGGAGGCGCGTCGTGACCGTCATCCTGCAGCGGATCGCGCGTTCCGGGATGGTTCGCCTCCGTTCGCGCCCGCTCTGGATGCTCTGGGCCGGCGGCGTGATCCTCTGCCTGGGGGTGCTCGCCGGCTCCTCCTGGTTCGCGCTGCACGAGCGGCAGGAGGCGATCTCCGAGCGGGGCCTGCACCTCCGGAACATCTCCGCGATGGTCGCCGACAGCACGGCGCGCAACTTCCAGTCGCTCGACCACGCGATGGAGCGGCTGGCGATGCGGATGCGGGAGGGCAAGGTCCGCGTGGAGGGCGGCGCCGGCGCGCTGCCCCCCTGGATGGATGCCGTGCTGCGCGACCTCGCGGCCTCGCTCCCCCCGTCCCAGGCGATCATGCTGGTGGATCAGGAGGGCTGGATCACGGGCCATTCCCGGGGCCTTCCGGCCACGCCGATCAACCTCTCCGACCGTCCCTACTTCGCGGCCGCGCGCGACTATCGCGCGCCGGACGTGTTCCTGACGGATGTGGTGACCAGCCGGCGCTACGGCGTGCCCACGATCTATCTCGTGCGCCGGCTGCTGGGGGAGGACGGCCGGTTCGCCGGCCTCGTGCTGGGCGCCATCGAGATCCGCCAGGCCGAGGACCTGTTCGGCAGCGCGAGGCTCGGCCACGGCCAGGCGCTCGGCCTCTGGCGCCGGGACGGCGTGCTGATCGCCCATCTCCCGCTCCGCCCGGGCGCGTTGGGGCGCGTGGAGGAGGCGGGCACCGTCGAGCGGCTCGCCGCCGCGGATGGCGGCACGGTCATCCTGCCCGGCAGGGAGGGCGAGGTGCAGGCGGCGCCGGTGAGCCTGCCCGAATACGGCCTGATCCTCAGCGCGAGCGAAGCCCTGGATGAGGTGCTGGACGACTGGGCCCTGGAGGCGGTCTGGATCGCGGCCGGCGCCACCCTGACCTGCGCCACGACGCTGCTCGTCGTCCTTCTCGTCTCCCGCCGCCTGCGCGACCAGGAGAGGCTGGAGAAGGCCATGGCGGCGCTCCGGGTGGACGAGGAGCGGCAGCGGGCCGAGCGCGAGCTCGCCGCCCAGCACGCGCGCTTCGTCGCCGCGCTGGGCAATATGAGCCAGGGCCTCCTGATGTTCGACGCGGAGGGGCGGCTCTCCCTGGCGAACGCCGCGATGCACCGCCTCTTCGCCCTCTCCACGAACCGGCTGGAGCGCGGCATGACCCCGGCCGAGATCATCGGGGCGATGGTGCGGGAGGGCAACCTGCACGGCGAGTCCGCCCATTTCCTGCACGCGGCCTACATGGCGCGGGTCGCCCAGGGGCTGGCCACCCGCTACAGCCGCCGCCTGTCCGACGGGCGCTTCCTCTCCATCGGCTTCACGCCCTTCGAGGGCGGCTGGCTGACGGAGATCGAGGACGTCACCGAGCGGCAGCGGGCGGACGAGCGCATCGCGCATATGGCAAGCCATGACAGCCTGACCGGTCTGCCCAACCGGCTGGCGCTGCGGATGCGCATGGAGGAGGCGCTCTCCCGCGCCGGGCAGGGAGGGCCCTTCGCGGTGCTCTGCCTCGACCTCGACCACTTCAAGGACGTCAACGACACGATGGGCCACCTGGCCGGGGACAGGCTCCTCTGCCTCGTGGCGGAGCGGCTGCGCGGCCTCGCCCGGGAGGAGGACATGATCGCCCGGCTCGGGGGGGACGAGTTCGCCATCCTCGCGCAGCCCTCGGGGAGCGCCCTCCTCCTTCGGGAGATGGCCGAGCGGGTGGTCGAGGCGCTGAGCGAGCCCTTCCTGATCGAGGGGCAGCCCGTCCTGATCGGCACCAGCCTCGGCATCGCCCAGGCTCCCGCGGACGGGACGGATGCCGAGACCCTGATGAAGAAGGCCGACCTCGCGCTCTATCGCGCCAAGGGCGACGGCCGCGGCCGCGCCCGCCTCTTCGAGCCCGCGATGGAGCAGCAGCTCGTGGAGCGGCGCCGGCTGGAGAGCGAGCTGCGCGAGGCGCTGCTGCGCGGCCAGCTGGAGCTGTTCTACCAGCCCCTGGTGCAGGTCGCGACGCGGCGCATCATCGGCTTCGAGGCGTTGATGCGCTGGCGCCACCCCGGGCGCGGGATGGTGCCCCCGGGCGAGTTCATCCCGGCGGCCGAGGAGAACGGCCTGATCGTGCAGATGGGCGAATGGGCGCTGCTCCAGGCCTGCCGCGAGGCGGCGCGCTGGCCCGACGGGCTGCGGGTGGGGGTGAACCTCTCCCCCGTCCAGTTCCGCAGCAAGCGGCTGGAGGCGGCGGTGGAGGCGGCGCTCGCGGCTTCCGGGCTGGAGCCGGGCCGGCTGGAGCTGGAGATCACCGAGAGTTCCGTCATGCACGATCCCGAGGCCACCCTCGCCCTGATCGGGCGGTTCCGGGCGATGGGCGTGCGCGTCGCGATGGACGACTTCGGCACGGGGCACTCCTCCCTCGCCTATCTCCGCCACTTCCCCTTCGACAAGGTGAAGCTCGACATGGCCTTCATCCGCGAGATCGAGCAGCCCGCCAACCTGGCCATCGTCCGGGCGGTGACGGGCATCGCCGAGAGCATGGCGATCGGCACCACGGCCGAGGGGGTGGAAACCGAGGCCCAGTTCGCCACCATCGCGCGGGAGGGCTGCGCCGAGGCGCAGGGCTACCTCTTCGGCGCTCCCTGCCCGGCGGAGGCGATCCCCGCTCTCCTGGCCGGGGTGAACGGCATCGAGGCCGGGATGGCGACCACCGCCGCCTGAGGCGGCGCCGGGGGCGGTTGACACCTCTGCCCCGCCCCGCGATGCCTGCCGCTCGGCGGAGGACGCGATGGCGCAGCGACTGGTGAGCTTCGGCACCGATGGCACGGTCTTCAACCGCGGCACCCCCCGGCACCCGGCGAAACTGCCCGTGCCGGCCACCCCCGCCGCCCTGCCGCTCCTCGTGATGGAGGGGATCCGCAAGGAGGGCCGCCGCGGGGAGGGGCAGGCCCTCGCCTGGCTCGACCTCCAGGTCATGCGGGGGGAGATGGTGACGCTGCTCGGCCCCGCCGGGGCGGGGAAGAGCGTCGCCCTCGATCTCGTCGCCGGCTTTCTCGAACCCGATGGCGGGCGCCTGCTCATCAAGGGGGAGAAGCAGGCGGGCGTCCCGACCTGGCGCCGCGACATCGGCCTCGTCTCCGGCACCCCCGACCTCTTCCCGGAGATGACCGTCCTCGCCAACGCCGCCTTCGCCCTGGAGGCCCGGGGCGTGGCGCGGGCCGAGCGGGAGGAACGGGCGGGCGCGATGCTGGAGCGCCTGGGCGTGCCGCCCAGCTTGAGCGCGGAGAGGCCGGCGGGGCTGCCGCTCCCCATCGCGATGCGGGTCGCCCTTGCCCGCGCCCTCGTCCACGAGCCCGCGCTGCTGCTGCTGGACGACCCCCTCGGCGCGCTGGCGGGGGAGGAGCGCGAGGCCCTGGCCGCGGACCTCGCCCGCCTCCACCGCGCGCTCGGCCTCACCGTGCTGCACGCCACGCGCGACGCCGCCCTGGCTCTTGCCCTCTCGGACCGGGTGGCGGTGCTGGAGGGCGGCACCCTGCGCCAGGCCGGCACGCCGCGGGACCTCTACGAGCGCCCCGCCGATCCCCTGGTCGCGGCGCTGACCGGCCCCTGCAACCGCCTGGGCGGGCGGGTCGTCTCGATGGAGGACGGGCTCTGCCGGGTGCGCCTGGATTGCGGCCCGACGGTGGAGGGCCTGCCCGTGACGGGACCGGAGGGCTCGCCGAGGCCCGGCGGGCGCTGCCTCCTCGTGATCCGCCCGGAGGCGGTGGCCGTCGCCCCGCTCTCGGCCGAGGAGATGGGGGAGGACGCCCTTCCCGCGCGGCTGGTGGAGAACCGCTTCGCGGGCGGGCACCTCCGGTTGCGGCTGGAGGTCGGGGAGGGGGGCGAGCTGCTCGCCCATCGCCCCCCCGACCTCGCCCTGCCCGCCGTGGGGGAGGACGCTGCCCTTGCCTGGGCCCTCGCGGCCGCGCGGGTCTATCCCGCCTGAACAACGACCCCCGCGGAGGGGGGACTCGCCGCCGCGCCGCTTCCGCCGCATCATGCCGCGCCGCGCCGCACCATCACCGACCGGAAAGGCAGAGATCCGCGATGCCCGGGCAGGAGACCCTTCCGGCCGGCCGCCTCACGCGCCGGGCTCTCGCCGCCGCCGCGCTGGCCGGCCCCGCCGCCCTGGCGGGCGGGCGGGCGCGGGCCCAGGCGCGCGACCTCACCGTGGTCTCCTGGGGCGGGGCCTACCAGGACGCCCAGCGCGAGGCGATGTTCCGCCCGTTCCAGCGCGTCACCGGCCAGCGCCTGCTGGAGGAGACCTGGGATGGGGGGATGGAGGCGCTGCGCGACCGCTCCCGCACCGCGCGCTGGGACCTCGTCCAACTGGAGGGCGACGAGCTGCTGATCGCCTGCGAGGAGGGGCTGCTGGAGCGCATCCATCCCGGCGAGGTCGGCGGCGCCGGCCGCTACATCCCGGGGACGCTAAGCGATTGCGGTGTCGGCGCCATCCTCTACGGCTTCGTGCTCGCCTATCGCCGCGGCGGCGTGGCGCCGGAGGGCTGGGCGGATTTCTTCGACACCACCCGCTTCCCCGGCCCCCGCGCGATGCGGCGCGGCGCGAAGACGACGCTGGAGATCGCCCTTCTCTCAGACGGCGTCGCGCCCGAGGGCGTCTATCCCGCCCTGCGGACGGCGACGGGGGTGGACCGCGCCTTCCGCCGGCTGGAGACCATCCGCCCCGCCCTGCGCTGGTGGGAGCAGGGCAGCGAGCCGCCGCGTTTGCTCGGGGCCGGGGAGGTCTCGATGGCCGTCTCCTATAACGGCCGGATCGACGCGGCGAACCGGGAGGATTCGGCCGATCTCGGCATTGTCTGGGCCGGCCAGCTCCTGACCCAGGACAGCTGGGCCATCCTGCGCGACAGCCCGAACCGGGAGAGGGCGATCGGCTTCCTGCGCTTCATCGGCAACCCCGCCGTCCAGGCCGGGCTGCCGCCGCGCATCCCCTACGGCGTCACCGCCCTCGGCGCTCAGGACGGGCTGCCGGACGAGGTGGCCGCCAACCTCCCCACCGCCCCGGAGAACATGCGCGGCGCGCTCCGGATCGACGACGCCTTCTGGCACGAGAACCTGGCGCGGCTGGAGCGCCGCTTCGCGGCCTGGGCGGCGCGGTGAGGCCCGGCCCCTTCCGCGCGGCGCTGCTCGTCGCGCCGCTCGTGCTGATGGTGCTGGCCGGATCGGTCGCGCCGCTGGGCGCCCTGCTCTGGCGCGCCGTGGCCGAGACGGAGGTGGCGCCCGCCCTGCCGCGCACCCTGCGCGCGCTGCGCCTCTGGGACGGGCGGGGCCTGCCCGACGACGCCGCCTTCGAGGCGCTCGCCGCCGACCTCGCCGCCCTGCAGGCTGCCGGGCCGGAAGGCGCGGCGGCGCTGGAGCGCGCGGCGGACCGGCTCGGCGCCGATGTCCCCTCCCTCCGCGAGGCGCTGCCCGGCACGGCCGCGCGCGCCCCGGCCACCATCACGAGCCGCGCCACCTCGGTCCTCGTCGCCGATCCCGTATGGGGCGAGGCGGAGAGCTGGGCTGCGCTGCGGCGGGCCGCGCCCCCGGTCTCGGGCTTCCACCTCCTCTCCGCCTTCGGCTTGCGGCAGGGGACGGAGGGCGGGCTGGAGGATACGGAGGGCGGCCCGCATGACCGCGCCCGCCTTGCGCGCGGCATCGGCGGGGCGGCGCTGGCCGTGCTCGCGGGGCTTCCGCTCGCCTGGGCCCTGGCCCGGCTGATCGCGGAGGCCTCCTCCCGCCGCGCCGCCCTGCTCGCCGGCCTCGCCCTGCTGTCCTTGCTGGCCGGGGAGACGGGCCGGGCGGCGGGCGTGTCGCTCCTGCTGGGGCAGGGATTGGCGGCGGCCCTCGCGGCGCTGCTGCTCGGCGCCGTGCCGCTGATCGCCCTGCCCGTCGCGCTGAGCCTGCGCCGGGCCGGGCCGCGCCTGCCCCGCGCGGCGGCCGCGCTCGGCGCCCGGCCGGGGCGGGTCCTGCTGCGCGTCGGGCTGCCCCTGGCGCGGCGCGGCCTCGCCCTCGGCTGCGCCCTGGCCTTCGCGCAGGCGCTGGGGTCGGAGCTGCTGCCCGCCGCTCCCGGTGCCGCCAACGCCCTCGGCGCCGCCGCGGGGGTGGGGCAGTGGGGGGAGGCGGGGGCGACCGCCTTCTGGCTCCTGCTGCCCTCGGTGCTGGCCGCGCTCCTTCTCCTGCGCTGGGGAAGGCGGGCATGAGGCGGCTTCCCGGCATGGCGGTGCTGCTGGCGCTCCTGGTCCCGGTGGCCGCGCTCCCTCTCCTGGAGATGGCGGGCGGGGGAAGCATCGGCGGGCTGCCGGCCGCGGCGGCCGCGAGCCTCCTGGCCACCGTGCTCGGCACCGCGGCCGGGACCGGGCTGCGGGCCGGCTTTCCCGGCCGCGGCATGGCCGCGGTGATCACCCTCCTGCCCTGGCTCCTGCCGCCGGCGATCTCGGCGGCTGCGCTGGCGCTCCTGGCCGGGGAGGAGGGGATCGCCCCCGTCGCGGGCGTCATCGTCGCGGAGGCGCTGCTCGGGGCGCCGGTCGTCGCGCTGGTCGTGTGGCTCGCGCTCGGGCGGGCCGATCCCGCACTGGCCCGCGCCGCCGCGGCCTGCGGGGCCCCGCCGGGGCTGGCCGCGCGCCGGTTCCTCCGTCCGGTGCTGCTGCGGGCCGCGGGTTGCGGCGCGGCGCTGGCCTTCGCGCTCTCGGCCGGGTCCGGCATGGCCGGCGCGGGGTCACTCATGGCGGCCGCCGCGGCCCTGGCCCTCGCCGTCCTGTTCCGGCCAGCGGCACGGGGGTGAGATCCCGCCCCCTGAGCAATCGTCGGGGGCAACCGTCGGGGCCGAACCTCCTTACACCGAGCGGGCGCCGCCATTCCGCCGCGCCGAGGAGAAGAGCGCCGTGACACCCTCCAGCCGCCGCGCCGTCCTGGCCGGCCTTCCCGCCCTGGCCGCCATCGCCCTCTCGCGGCCCGCTTGGGCGCAGGCGCCGGCGGCGGCGCCGTCCGGGCCGCACAGCCTGCCCCCACTGCCCTACGCGCCCTCGGCCAACGAGCCGCATATCGACGCGCAGACGATGGAGATCCATCACGGCCGCCACCACCAGGCCTATGTCACGGCGCTGAACAACGCGCTGAAGGACCACGGCCAGCTCGCCGCCCTGCCGCTGCACGAGCTGCTGGCGAAGCTGGACGAGGTGCCGGAAAGCATCCGCACCACCGTCCGCAACAATGCGGGCGGGCACGCGAACCACAGCATGTTCTGGCCGGTCATGGGCGGGCGTGGCGGCATGCCCTCGGGCGAGCTGGCGGAGGCGGTCAACCGCGACCTCGGCGGCTTCGACCGGATGAAGACCGAGTTCAACGCCGCCGGCGCCGGGCGCTTCGGCAGCGGCTGGGTCTTCGTGACCGTGGCGCGGGACGGCAAGCTCGCCCTCACCACGCGCCCGAACCAGGACACCCCGCTGATGGACGGGCAGCGCGTGCTCTTCGGCAACGACGTGTGGGAGCACGCCTACTACCTGAAGTACCAGAACCGCCGGCCCGAATACCTGAACGCCTGGTGGAACGTGGTGAACTGGGACCGGGTGGCCGAGCGCTACGCCGCGGCGAAGGCGGGCACGCTGGGGGTCTAATCTCTCAGCCGATGGCGCTGGACTGGACGCGGCGCACCCCCGCCGCCTCCATCTCCGCCCAGGCCCTGGCTAGGCTGCCCCCGAGGTCGATGGCGCGGCAGGCATCCTCGATCACCGTCGCCTCGAAGCCGAGGCGGCGGGCGTCGAGCGCCGTCCAGGCAACGCAGAAATCGGTGGCGAGCCCGGCGATGAACACGTGCCGGATGCCTCGGCTGTTCAGGTAGCCGTCCAGCCCCGTCCTCGTGCTGCGGTCGGCTTCCAGGAAGGCGGAGTAGGAATCCACGGCCCGGTTGTAGCCCTTGCGGATCACCAACTGGGCATGGGGCACCGAGAGGTCCCGGTGCAGCGCGGCGCCCTCCGTGCCCATGACGCAGTGATCGGGCCAGAGCACCTGCGGGCCATAGGGCATGGAGACGGTCTCGAAAGGCTTCATCCCCGGGTGCTGCGAGGCGAAGGAGAGATGGTCCGCCGTGTGCCAGTCCTGGGTGAGGACGACATTGGCGAAGCGCGGGGCGAGGCGGTTGATCACGGGCACCACCGCCGCCCCGTCCGCCACGGCGAGCGAGCCGCCGGGGATGAAGTCGTTCTGAACGTCCACCGCGATCAGGGCGGTCTCATTCCCGGGCGTCATGGCCTGGCCCTCTCCTGTCATGAAGGGCAGCGCGGCGAGGGCGGTCAGGAGGGGGCGGCGCGTCGTGGGCATGGCGGGTCCTTCCTCGGCTGTGCGGCGGGAGCGATCACGCCGCAAGCAAGGAACGCGCCCGCTACAGCCCCTCGGGCTTGCCCGCCACCGTCACCGCCAGCGCGTCCGGCTGCAGCACCCGCGCCGCCACCTCCGCCAGCTTCTCGCGCGAGAGCGCCGCGAGGCGGGCGGGACGGTTGGCGAGCCAGTCCAGCGGCCGGTTGTTCCGGCGCAGGGCCAGCAGGATGTTCGCCACCTGCCGCGTGGAGGTGAAGGAGAGGGGCTGGCTGCCCGTGAGATAGGCGACCGCCTCCTCCCGCTCGGCCTCGGTCGGGCCGGAAGCGGCCATGCGCGCCCATTCCCCGCGCAGCACGGAAAGGGTCTCGGCCATGCGCGCGTTCTCGGTGGCAACGGAGCCGACGATCACGCTGCGCCCGGCCACCGGCTCCGGCCCCGCGCCGATGCCGTAGGCGAGGCCGCGCTCCACCCGCACCGCCTGCATCAGCCGAGAGGAGAAGCCGCCGCCCGCCAGCACGCGCAGCACCACGCCGGCCGCCTCCCAGTCCGGGTCGTCCACGGCGAGGCCGGGCTGGCCGAAGACCGCGGCCGATTGCGGGCTGTCCATCGTCAGCACCTGCACGCCGCGGGCGGAGAAGGGGGGCGGGGCGGGGACGCCCTCGGGCGCCTCGGCCGGCCAGTCGCCGAAGAGGGCGGCCAGCACGTCGCGGAGCTGGCCCGCGGTGATGGCGCCGGAGGCGGCGACGAGCAGGCCGCCGCGCCGGAACTGGCGGGCGGGCACCGACTTCAGCAGATCGCCCGGCAGGGTGGCGAGGCTCTCCGCCGTGCCACCGGGGGCGCGGCCAAGGGGGCCGGGCAGGGCGGCGGACCAGAAAGCGCGCCCGGCTTGGCCGCGCGGGTTCTCCAGCGCCTGCCGCGCGCCGGCGATGGCGCGGGCCCGCACGCGCTCGATGTCACCCGCCTCCATGCGCGGCGCGGAGAGGGCGAAGCGGGCGAGGCGCGTGGCCTCGGGCAGCGCGTCGGTCAGGCAGCGGAAGCTGCCGGAGAACTCGTCCCGGTCCGCGGAGAAGTTGAAGGAGATGGCGGTGTCGCGCAGCAGCTCCTGGAAGGCGTTGGAGTCGAGATCGCCCGCGCCCTCGGTCAGCAGCGCGGCGGCCAGGGCGCAGGCGCCCTCCCGCCCCTCCGGGTCCAGCGCGGCGCCGCCGGGGATGGAGAAGGCGAGGGAGATGACGGGGACCGCGTGGTCCTCGGCGAGCCAGGCGGTGACGCCGCCCGCCTCCACCACCTGCACGGGGAGGGTGAAGCCGCTTGGAATCGTCCCGCTCATGGCGCGCGCAGGCCCTCGGGCAGCAGCCATCCCGTCGTGGAGGGGTGGGTGAAGACGGCGCGGGCGGCGGCCATCACGGCCTCCGGCGTCACGGCGCGGATGCGGGCGGGCCAGTGCTCCACGGCGTCGAGCGGCAGGCCGATGGCCAGCGCGCCGCCGAGCAGGCGCGGCGCGGCGCCGATGCCGTCGAGCGAGAGGAGGGCGCCGGCGGTGAGCTGGCGCTGGCTGCGCGCCACCTCCTCGGCCGTCACGCCCTGGTCGAGCAGGCGGGCGATCTCCTCCTCGGCCGCCGACTCCACCCGCGCGGGCGTCGTGTCGCCGCGGGGGGTGGCGTAGAGGGAGAAGGAGTCGGCGCCCAGCGCGTCGCTGTCGTAGCTCGCGGCGGCGTTGTTCGCGAGGCCGGTCTGCACCAGCGCCCGGTGCAGGCGCGAGCCGGGACCGCCGCCGAGGAGATGCGCCAGCACCTCCAGCGGGTGGGCGTGCTCCGTGGCCAGCCCCTCCCGGCCCCAGGTGAGGGTGGGGGCGATCCAGGCGCGGACCATCTGCGCCTCCCGCACCCCGGCATCGTTGCGGACGAGGCGGCCCTCCAGGGGGGCGGCAGGCGGCTCGGCGCGGCGGCGGATGATCGCCTCCCCACCCTCGGCGCCGCCATACTCGCTCTCCACCACGCGGCGCAGCGCCTCCTCCTCCACCGCGCCGGCGACGACGAGCACGGCATTGGCCGGCGCGTACCAGCGGCGGTGGAAGTCGAGCATGTCGTCGCGAGTGATGGCGCGGATGTCCTCCGGCCAGCCGATGATCGGGCGGCCGCGCCAGTGCTGGCGGCCCCACATGGCGGCGTCGAAGGCCTCGCGGAAGCGGGCGCGGGGGTTGCTGTCGGTGCGCTGGCGGCGCTCCTCCAGGATCACGGCGCGCTCGGGCTCCACTCCCTCGGCGGGGTAGAGGGGCGCGCGGAGGCGGTCGGCCTCCATCATCGCCACCAGCCCGAGACGGGTGGCCTCGACCGTCTGGTGGTAGGCGGTCACGTCGCGGGAGGTGAAGGCGTTGTCCTGCCCGCCCTCCCGCGCCACGCGGCGGGAGAACTCGCCGTCGGCCACGTGCTCGCTGCCCTTGAACATCATGTGCTCGAGGAAGTGGGCGAGGCCGGACTTGCCGGCCGGGTCATCCCCGGCGCCGACGCCGTAGAAAAGATAATGCGCCACGACGGGCGCGCCGCGGGTGCGGACATGCGCGACGCGCAGCCCGTTCGGCATGCGCCAGAGAGTCGCGCCGAAGAGCGGGCGATCCGCGGGAATGGGTGGCGGGGCGGCGACGGCGGGCGGAGCCTGCACGGCCGGGGGGGTGGAGGCGGCCGCGCGCGTGGCGACGGCGGCCTGGGCCGCGGCGGCGGTGGCGAGGGCCGCGCGGCGGGTCAGGGACGGCATTCCGGGCATGTGGGGGTGCTGGGACGGCTCTGGAATGGCCGGACGGGTCTCTTTCTGCGGCATCCCGTCCGGGTCCCCATCCTAGAACAGCCCGTCCAGCAGGCCGCGCTGGCGGCGCTGGATGATCGGGGTCTCGCCATCCTCGGGCGAGCGGCCGAGGGCCGAGTTCTCGCGCAGGCGCTGCGCCTCCCGCTGGGGGTCGAGCACGGTGCCCGGGCGCGGCGGGTCCTGCCAGAACATCAGCCGCTCCACCACGTTCTGGCGGGGGCGGTCCAGGCGAAGGCTCTCCTCGTCCACCTGGCGGCGGATATTGCCCGTCGAACTGGCGCCGGAGGCGCGGCCCGCCTGGGCGAGCAGCGCGGCCTCGGCCCCGGTGGGGCGGCTGCGGCGGCCCTCCCCGAGGGCGGCGGCCGGGGCGAGCGTGCTCTCCCCGCTCTCGCGCGCCGTCAGCTCCTGCGGGCGCTGGGCGCCGGGGCGGGGCGTGGGCAGGTCGCCGATGCTGGGCGGGATGGAGAGGGGCGCGCGGGTGACGACCTGGAACTCGTCGGGCGCGTCGCGCGTGAGGCCGAGGGCGCGCGTCGTGTCGCTGCCGCAACCGGCCAGCAGGAGCAGGGGCAACAGGAGAAGGGGACGAGGGGTCATGGCAGCCGCCTTCTAGCAGGGCCCGGGGGGAAGCGGAAACAGGCGGGCGAGGGGGGATACCCTTCGTCACGACGCCCCCTGTTCCGAGGGGCGGGCCGTGACGGCCTCGATCAGCAGCACGGCCACCCCGAGCACGATGGCCGCGTCCGCCACGTTGAAGACGTACCAGTGCCAGCCCCAGGCATAGGCGTCCACGAAGTCCACCACCGCCCCGAAGCGGGCGCGGTCGATCACGTTGCCCACCGCCCCGCCGACGATGGCGCCGAGGGCGAGGGCGGTGCGGTTGTTCTCCGCCTTGGCCATCCAGCGGACGAGGAAGACGGCGATCGCCGCCGCCAGCGCCGCCAGCGCCCAGGCGTGCCAGGGCTCGCTGCCGGAGAGGAGGCCGAAGGTGACGCCCCGGTTCCAGACCATGGTGAGGTCCAGCCCGAAATCGCCGCCGCCGAGCAGCGGCACGTTGCGGCGGGCCGGTAGGTTCAGCACCTCCAGGATCCACCACTTGCTCGCCTGGTCGGCCAGCAGGACCAGCAGGGCGAGGGAGAGGCCGCGGCGGAGATGGGCGCTCATCACGCGACCGCCGCCTCGCAGCGCAGGCAGAGGGTGGGGTGGGCGGCGGAGCGGCCGACTTCCGGCAGCACGCGCCAGCAGCGGTCGCATTTCTGACCGGGCGCCGGGGCGAAGCGGGCGGCGGCGTGCTCCCCTTCCTCCACCCCCTCGCCCTCGGGCTTCGTGCCGAGCAGGGTCAGGTCGGAGGTGATGCAGAGCTCGGCCCAGGGGAGGTCCGTCAGGTCGGCATAGGTTTCGCCAAGATAGAGTTCCGGCGCGGCCTGGAGGGAGCTGCCGATGGTGCCGGCCGCGCGCGCCTTCTCCAGCGCGGCGGTGACGAGGGAGCGCACGGCCCGCGCCCGCGCCCAGCGGGCCGCCAGCGCCTCGTCCCGCCACGCCGCCGGGATCTCGGGGAAGGTCTGCATGTGCACGCTGTCCGCAGCCTCGCCAAAGCGGGCGAGCCAGGCCTCTTCCGCGGTGAAGACGAGGACGGGGGCGAGCCAGGTGCAGAGGCAGCGGTGCAGCACGTCGAGCACCGTGCGCGCGCTCCGGCGGCGCGGGTCGTCCGCGCGGTCGCAGTAGAGGCTGTCCTTGCGAATGTCGAAGAGGAAGGCCGAGAGGTCGGAGGCGCAGAAGTTGTGGATCTCCGGCACCACGCCGGACCAGTCGTAATCCGCGGCGGCGCGGCGGATGCGCGCGTCGATCTCCGCCACGCGGTGCAGGATGAAGCGCTCCAACTCCGGCAGTTCCGCGTGATCGACCCTCTCCGCCTCGGTGAAGCCGTCGAGACTGCCGAGCAGCCAGCGCAGCGTGTTGCGGATGCGGCGATACAGCTCCGCCTGCTGGCCGAGGATCGTCTTGCCGATGCGGAGGTCCTCGGCGAAGTCCGAGTTCATCACCCAGAGCCGCAGGATGTCCGCGCCGTAGTCCTTCATCACCTCCTGCGGGGCGGTGACGTTGCCGAGGGACTTGGACATCTTCCGCCCGGATTCATCGAGCACGAAGCCATGGGTCAGAATCGCCTTGAAGGGCGCCATGTCCCGCGTGCCGATCGCTTCCAGCAGGGAGGAGTGGAACCAGCCGCGATGCTGGTCCGAGCCCTCCAGGTACAGGTCTGCCGGGAAGGGCAGGTTGTGGTCGGGCAGGCAGAAGGCGTGGGTCGAGCCGGACTCGAACCACACGTCCACGATGTCCATCACCTGCTCGTACTCGTCCGGGTTCCGCTCGTTGCCGAGGAAACGCGCGGCGGCGCCGGGCTTGTACCAGGCATCGGCCCCTTCCTCGCGGAAGGCGCTCAGGATGCGCTCCATCACCTCGGGGTCGCGCAGCGGCTCGCCCGTGCGCTTCTCGACGAAGACGGCGATGGGCACGCCCCAGGCGCGCTGGCGGGAGATGCACCAGTCCGGGCGCGCCGCGACCATGGAGCCGATGCGGTTGCGCCCCTGGTCCGGCACGAACTGCGTCTCGGCGATGGCGGCCAGCGCCTTCGCCCGGATCCGGTTGGCGTCGTCCATGGCGATGAACCACTGGGGCGTCGCGCGGAAGATCACGGGCTTCTTGCTGCGCCAGGAATGCGGGTAGCTGTGCTTCAGCGTGCCGCGCGCGGCGAGCGTGCCCATCGTCTCCAGCGCGGCCATGACGGCCTCATGCGCCTTGAAGACGTGGGTGCCTGCGAAGCCCGCCGCCTGGACGGTGTAGGTGCCGTCGTCGCCCACCATCTCCGGCACGGGCAGGCCGTGCGCGCGGCCGAGGGCGAAGTCGTCCTCGCCGTGGCTGGGGGCGATGTGCACGAAGCCCGTGCCGGCTTCGGCCGTGACGAACTCGCCCGGCAGCATCGGCACGTCGTGGTCATAGGCGCCCTCGCCCGGCGCCCAGCCGCGCAGGGGGTGGGCGAGGATCGTGCCGGCGAACTCGGCCCCCTTGAAGACGCGCCGCAGCGAGTGCGCGGCGATGCCGGCCTCCTTCTCGAAGGCGGGGAGGAGCGAGAGGGCCACGATCAGGTCGTCGCCGGTGGCGAGGCGCGAGCCCTCCTCGATGCCGTCCACATGGATCAGCGCGTAGTCGATCTCCTCGCCATAGGCGACGGCGCGGTTGGCGGGGATGGTCCAGGGGGTGGTGGTCCAGATCACCACCCGGGCCTCCTCCAGCTCCGGCACGCCCGTGCTCACCACGGGGAAGGCGGCGTGCAGCGTGGGGCTGGTGACGTCGTGGTACTCGATCTCGGCGTCCGCCAGCGCGGTCTTCTCGACCGGGCTCCACATCACCGGGCGCAGGCCGCGGTAGAGGGAGCCGTTCATCAGGAACTTCCCAATCTCCCCGGCGATCACCGCCTCCGAGGTGAAGTCCATGGTGGCGTAGCGGTTCTCCCAGTCGCCGAGCACGCCGAGGCGCTGGAACTCCTGGGACTGGATGCCGAGCCAGTGGCGGGCGTACTGCCGGCACTCCTCGCGGAACTCGAGGACTGGGACGGAATCCTTGTCCCGCTTCTTCGCGCGGTACTCCTCCTCGACCTTCCACTCGATCGGCAGGCCGTGGCAGTCCCAGCCCGGGACGTAGTCGGCGTCCCGCCCCGACATCTGGGCGGCGCGGTTGATCACGTCCTTCAGGATCTTGTTCAGCGCGTGGCCGATATGCAGCGGGCCGTTCGCATAGGGCGGGCCGTCATGAAGGACGAACTTCCGCAACCCGCGGGAGCGCTCACGGAGCTGCCCGCGGAGGTCCTGCGCCTTCCAGCGGGCGAGCGTCGCGGGCTCGCGCTTGGGCAGGTCGCCGCGCATGGGGAAGGGCGTCCGGGGCAGGAAGACGGTGCTGCGGTAGTCGCGGCCCTCCTGCGCGCTGGCATTCTCGGGGGCAGGGGCGTCGGTCATGGTCGGTCCGGGTCTCGGGGCCGCGCGGGCCCGGATCGGGGCCCGGCGCAGCGAAGGGGCTGGCGCGGCGGTTGTCTCCCGGCCCTCAGAGGAGGACCGGGCCGGGAATTCGCGCCCGCATGGGGGCTGTGCGCGGCCGGAGGAGCATGGGCGCCATATGCGGAGGCGGCGCGGGCGGGGTCAAGGAGCCCCCGGGGGCTCGGCCGGCCGCCGCGCCGCCACCGTGCTCAGCCCTCGGCGGGCTCGTCCCGGAGATAGGGCTCCACCTTTCCCTGCAGCTTCATCGTCATCGGCTTGCCCTTGCGGTCCAGCGCCTTGCCGACGGAGAGGCGCACCCAGCCCTCGCTGACGCAGTACTCCTCCACGTTGTTCTTCTCGACGCCCTTGAAGCGGATGCCCACGCCCCGCTCCAGCAGCTCGGCGTTGAAATAGGGGCTGGCGGGGTCGGTCGAGAGGCGGTCGGGCATGGCGGGGGCGGTGTCGGCGGGGCCGGGCGCGGTGTCGGCGGTGTCGTCGGTCATGTCGGCGGGCCTTGATGGGCGTTCGGGTCGGGGTGTTAGCGAAGCGCGGGGGCGGAGTCCAAGACCGGTTCCGAGAACGGCGCCGGCGGGGCGCCCGGCTCGAACCGCACGCCGAGGCGGGCGTAGAGCTCGGAGAGTCGCCGCTCGTAGGCCTCGGCGCTGAAGAATCCTGCCTGGCGGCGGCCTTCCAGCGAGAGGCGCCCGCGCAGGTCGGCATCCGCGTCCAGCGCCCGGATGCCCTCGACCATCGCGCGGATGTCGTAGGGATTCACCTTCACGGCAGCGTCCCCGACCACTTCCGGCAGGGAGGAGGTGTCGGAGGTGAGGACGGGCGTGCCGAGGCTCATCGCCTCCAGCGCCGGTAGGCCGAAGCCCTCGTAGAGGGAGGGGAAGAGCACGGCCCTGGCGCCGCGGATAAGGCTGACCAGCAGGCGGAAGGGCGCGTAGTCCAGCAGCACGATCTTGCGCCGCGTCACCAGCCGCCCGTTCTCCTGCGAGATGTACTTAATGTGGTCGTCGAAGAGAACCTTCAGCTCTTGGTCGCTCTTCCATGCCTGCTTGCCGACGATGACGAGCGGCAGATCGGAGCCGGAAGCGAGGAAGGCCTCGATCATGCGGCCAACATTCTTCTTCGGCTCGATCGCGCCGAAGAACATGAAGTAGCCCTTCCAGTCCAGGCCGAAGGATCCCGCCACCTCGTCGCGCGCCATGTCCTCCGGCTTGTCGGCGAGTTTGGGCGGCAATTCCACCGACTGGTAAGTATTGGTCACCTTCTCCGGATCGGCGCCGAGGAGGTTGATGATGTCGCGACGCGAGGCCTCGCTGACCGTGACTATATGGTCTGCCTGGGCGAGGAGCGTCATGCAGAGCCGGTAGTAACGTCGCTTGTGGTCCAGCGTGGTGAAGGGCAGGCGCAGCGGCACGAGGTCGTGGAAGCAGTAGATGTTCTTTGCACCCTGGATCCGCAGCGGGAGCGGATAGGTCCAGTGCACCAGTTCCGGCGAGTTCGCCGGGCTGGGCAGGGGGATCACTCTCTTGAAGATCTTAAAGTTGTTGTGGGAGCGGGTGAACACGTCCTCCACGTTCCACAGCCGGTCGAAATGCGGCATGCGCGCGGAGAAGGTGTCCGTCACCACATTTCCCGTGACCGGCACCTCGACCACTTTCTCGTTGAAGCCGGCGAGGAGCATCTGGCGGAGTTGCCGGGCGGGGCGGATGTTCATCATGCGCTGGGATGGATCGTCGAAGAAGGTGACCTCCCGCAGCAGCGGCTTCAGCTTTGGGCTGACGGGCCGGCCGTAAAGCACCTCCACCTCGGCTCCCATCGTGCCGAGCCGGTAGGAGAGGTTCCGCGCATAGGTGGACACGCCGGTGCCCTGTTCCAGCGCGAGGTTGAAGCCATCGATGAGAATCCGTGGGCGCATCCCGTTCATTCTAGGCGAGATGGCCGCGGGCAGGAACCGGGGGTTGCGCGCTGGCCTTGCAATACCCGCCACCGCATGCTCCGCCATGCGCGACGGGGATCGGATGCGAGGGGGACCGGGCGTGAGCGGGAATGGTGGGGAGGATCCGGGCGAGCTGCTGTCGCGGGGCGATGCCGCGCGCGACGCGGGCGATTGGGCCGAGGCGGCGGAGGCCTATGGCGCCTTCCTCCGCCTGCGGCCGGACGATCCCGGCATCCTCGTCCAGCGCGGCCACTGCCTGAAGGAGGATGGCGACCCGGCGGCGGCCCTCGCCCTCTACCGCCGCGCCGAGGCGCTGAGGCCCGACGAGGCCGACATCCCCCTCCAGATCGGCCACGCGCTGAAGCTGCTCGGGCGGCGGGGCGCGGCGGCGGAGGCCTATGGGCGGGCGCTCGCCCTCGCGCCGCTGGAGACGGATCCCTGGAACGAGTGGCGTGCCCTCCTGCCCCATCTCACCGCCGCGCCGGCCGACGGGCCCGTGCTCGACCTCTCCGACCTCGTGAGCTGGTACGGCCACCGGCGGGCGCCGAGCGGCATCCAGCGCGTGCAGGCCGAGATCGCGGCCGTGGCCGGGGGCGCGACGCTCTGCGCCATGCATCCCGAGGACGGCGTGTGGCGCGTGCTGCCCCTCGGCCTCTTCCGCCGCCTGCACGCGCTGTCCCGCAGCGGGGCGGACCCGGAGGAGCCCGCATGGAGGGAGGCGCTGTCCGTCCTCGGCGCCTGGCGCCGCGAGGGGGCGGCGCTGCGGCCGGGGCCGGGCGCCGTCATCATCACCCTCGGCAGCGCCTGGTGGCTGCCGCGCTACGCCACGGCCCTCCGCGCGGCCCGGGCGGCGGGGGCGCGCCACGTGCCCGTGCTGCATGACTGCGGCCCGCTGGTGCTCCCCGGCCAGGTCGACGAGGCGACGCGGGCCGATTTCGGGCGCTGGTTCTCCGGCCTGCCCGCGCTGGCGGACGGGGTGATCGCCGTCTCCGGGGCCACCGCCGCCGAGTACCGCCGCCTGATGGCGCGCTACCTGCCGGACTGGCCCGCGCCCCCCGTCACCGTCGTCCCGCCGGACGGAAGGCCCGCCACGGTAGAGGCGGAGGAGGAGCCGGAGCCGCCGCCGACCGTGGCGGCCACCCCGGCCGCCGGCGCCCTTCGCCTCGCCGGATTGTCCCGCCGCCGCGCGGCGCCCCTGGCGCTCCAGGCCGCCCGCGCCGCCGGGCGCGTCCATCCCGACCTGCCGGAGGAGCCCTTCGTCCTCCTCGTCTCCAGCCTGGAGCCGCGCAAGAACCACCTCCTGGCCCTCGCCGCCTGGCGCATGCTGCTCGACCGCCGGGGCGCCGGGGGCACGCCGCGCCTCGTCCTCGCCGGGCGGCGCGCGCCGGGGGACGGGCCGGTGATGGACGCGCTGGCCGCCGACCCCGCCCTGGCGGAGCGGGTGACGCTGCTTCACGAGCTGGACGACGCGGCGCTCTCCCGACTCTACCGCGGCTGCCTCTTCACCCTCTATCCCAGCCGGCACGAGGGATGGGGGCTGCCCGTCTCGGAGTCCCTCTTCCACCGGCGGGTGCCGCTCGTCTCCGAGATCCCGGCGCTGATGGAGAGCGGCCGCAAGGGCGCGGTGTTCTTCACCCCGAACAGCGCGGAGGACCTGGCCACGGCGGCGGAGGGGCTGATCGCGGACCCCGCGCGGCTGGCCGCGCTCGCGGCCCGCATCCCGCGGCACGGCGGGCTGCGTCCCTGGGCCAAGGTGGCGGAGGACCTTCTCGCCGCGGCCCGGCGCCTGGCCGCCACGCCGCGGGAGGCCCCGCCCGCCCTGGTGCCCTGCGTTCCCGTCGCGCTCGGCCACGCGCACGCCATCGGCCCCGATCCCGCGCTCACCCGCGCGGAGTCCGTGCAGAGCGGCGGCGGCTGGTACCCCGTGGAGGACTGGGGCGTGTGGACGCGGGCGGGCCGGGCGGTGATGCACCTCCTCGCACCCTCCTCGGGGCCGGCCCGGCTGGCCCTCGTCTTCCGCTGGCCCCCCGGGGCACAAGGGCTGCTGCGGATCACGCTCGGCCGGGCCGGCGCGCCGGTCTCGGCCGCCGAGCTGCGGCCCGGCGTGCGGGAGGAGATCGCGCTGGAGATCGGGGCGGGCGACCCCGAGCTACACCTCGCCCTCGAATGCCTGCCCGGCACGCGCCTGCCCGAGGGACGGGAGGCGGGGGTGGGCGTCGTCTCGGTGGCGGTGATGGCGGGCGGCTCGCCGGCCGACCGCGTGGCCTTCCTCGAGAACCGGGTCCTCGTGCCCGCGATCCCGGGCTGAAAGACGCGGGCGGCGCGCGCGGCGCCGCCCGGAGGCCTCCGCCGTTACTGGAAGACGCGGGCGGAGAGGGCCGTCTGATAGATGAGCTGAAGCACGTCCCGCGTCACCTGGAACAGCTTGGGGTCCAGGCGGGGGAGGGCGATCAGCTCGTCGCCGGGGCGCGGGCCCTCGCGCGGCTCCAGCACCAGCTCGCCGCTCGCGCGGCGGATCATGATGTTGGAGAGGTTGCCGCGCTGGGTGAAGCCGCCGGCCTGGCGGACATAGTCCTCAATCCGCAGGTTCGGGCGCCAGAGCACGGCCTGGGGCGCGGAGACCTCGCCGGCCACCAGCACCACCTCGCTGCGCTCGGGGACCACGACGGTGTCGCCATCCTCGAGCCGGGTGTCGGTGCAGCGGCCGGAGCTGTCGGAGACCACCAGCCGCCCCTCCGGCCGGATGCGGCGCCCGCGCGAGATGTACTGCGAGACGAGCTGCGCCTCGCTCGCGCGGATCTCGGCGACGCCCGTGGTGGTGGAGGTGGCGCTGAAGAGCTGCCGCTCCAGCCGGTCCAGCGTCTCGTTGATCGTGCGCTGCTGCTGGGCCGCGATGCGCGGGCGCAGCAGGAAGACCGATTTCGTGTCCGCCAGCACGGGATCGACCGCCACATGGTCGAGGAGCTGGCAGAGGCCGATGTCGCGGTCCGCGATCAGCACGGAGGGGCCGATGCGGCTGCCCTCGATCGTCACGCGGATGGTCTGGGCCGGCGCGTCGGTGATGAAGCTGGCCACGTCCTGGTCGAGCAGCTGGATGCGGCGCAGCTCGGCCACCGTGGTGTAGCGGGACCAGGGCGCGCCGTTGCGCGTGCCGCGCACGACGACGTTGGTGGCCGAGGGCAGCGGGCCGGCGAGCCCGATCAGCTCCTCGCCCGTCATGGCGCGGCCCGGCACCTCGAAGAGGTAGTTGTTGCGGATCGCGCCCTCCACGCTGACCAGCGCGCCCTGCTTGGCGACGACGATCGTGTCGCCCTCTTGGAAGAGGAAGCGCGGCAGGCGGCCGGTGAGGAGGAAGGGGTAGAGGTCCACCGTCTGCACGGTGCGGCCGCCGCGCTGGATCTGGATGTCGCGGAAGGAGCCGCGCGCGGGGTCCACGCCGCCGGCCCGCAGGAGGTAGTCCAGCACGCTCTCCATCCCCGTGCCGACATGGCGGCCGGGCGCGCGAACGAAGCCGGTGACGAAGACGCCGATCCGGTTGACGTTCAGCAGCACGGCATAGACCTGCACCTGCTGCGTGTAGATGCGGCGCACCTCCCCCTCGACCACGCGCTGGAGGTCGCCCGAGCGGGTGCCGGCGATCTTGATCGGGCCGATCGAGGGCAGGAACAGGTTGCCGTCCGCATCCACCTGGCCGATCGCCTCGGACTCCACCGCGCCCCAGACGCGGACGGAGACGCGGTCGCCCACGGCGATCACGTAGTTCGGGTTCGGCGCGTCGGAGGAAACGGGCGCGCCCCGCGTGAAGAGGCTCGCGCCGAAGACGGTGGTGGAGGGGCCGGGCGCGCGCTGCGGCTCGCCCAGCGGGCCGGAGATGGTGGGCCCGCCCTCCGCCTCGGTGGTGGTGCCGGGGCGGGAGAGAGTGCTCGCATCCGGCAGGATGGAATCGAGGGTCTGCACGGGCGCCGCCTGGGCGAGCAGCGGCCCGAGGCGGCCGGGAACCGGCTGCTGCAGCACGCTCCCGGCCTGCGCCGAGGCGGCGGCCGGCGACAGGACCGGCAGGGCCGCGGCGAGCAGGGCGAGGGCGAGGAAAGGCCCGCGAGGCTTGCGGTGTTCAGGCTGCATGTTCACGGAACCCGGCGAAGATCAGGGAGGCAATGCCATAGAAGACGCAGAGCACGGCGAAGACGCTGCCCACGGCGAAGGCCGCCTTGGGATACTGCGCGCTCTCCGCGATCTGTGGCTGGGTGATGCGGGCGAGGTAGAGCTGCTGGCGCGCCACGTCGACGCGCGCGGATTCGAGGCTGGCGACGGCGGAGGCGAGCTGCTTGTCCGCGAACTCCCGCTCCAGCATCAGCCGCTCGTAGCCGGCGAGCTGCTGCGGCGCGGCCTGGTTCCCGCCCGTCAGGCGCTGGCGCTCGTTGGCGATGCCGGCCTCCAGCGCGGCGATCCGGTTGCGGAGGACGCCGATCTGAGGGTTGTCCGGCCGCATGTAGCCGGACTTCTCGCGCAGCTCGGCGCGCGCCTGGGTCAGGGCGCCCTCCATGGTGCTGACATTCCCCACATTCGCCGCGATCTCGCGAGAGGGGTCGATGGCCTGCTCGCCCTGGCGGAAGGTCTTCAGCGCCTCGTGCGAGGCGACGACCCGGCGCTCGGCGATTTCCACCTCGTGCCGCGCCACCCCGAGCGTGTCGTTGCGCTGCCGCTCGCTCAGGCGGTTGACGAGGTTCTCGGCGATGCGGAGCAGGCCCTCGGTCAGCGCCTTGGAGTCCTCGGGCCGGAAGCTGCGGACCTGGAGGTTCACCGTGCTCGCCTCCGAATCGTACTCCGCCGTCACCATGCGCCGGTAGTAGCGGGTGAGCTGCTCGATCGTCGGCTCGCTCATCCAGAGCATGGCGGGAAGATCGGCCTCCGGCCGGCGCCAGATCGAGACGAGGTCGACCGACTGCCGCAGCTCGCGCACCGCGTCCTGGGAGTGGAGGAAGTCGCGGACCGCCATCGCCTCCTCCTGCACCGGCTTGAAGCCGGCGCTGCCGAGGGCCGAGCCCAGCAGGCTCATCGAGCTGCTGGCGGAGGATGAGCCGCGCACGAGGAAGCGCGCCTCGCTGGCGTACTGGCCGGCGGCGATGCCGTAGTAGTAGGTGGCCACCAGAGCGGTCGGCAGCGCCACGGCCAGCAGGAAGCCGCGCCACTTGCGCAGCCCCCTGGCGAGGCGCGACGGGCGGCGCGGCGCGGCGATGGACGCGCCGGCCGGGGCCGCCTCAAAGGCTTTGATAGACGGCAATACCTTCATCGAGGTCCTCATACAGCTCGAGGAGGCCGTTCCGGAGCACGACGGCGGTGCGGCAGTACTGCCTGATGTGATCGGCGAAGTGCGAGACCATGAGGAGCGAGGCGTTTCCGAGCCGCTCCTCGAGCATGGTCTGGCACCTCTGGACGAAGCGCTGGTCGCCGGCGGAGATGATCTCGTCGACGAGGTAGCAGTCGAACTTCACGGCGAAGGACAGGCCCATGAGGAGCCGGCCCATCATGCCCGCGGAGTAGGTGCGGACGGGTTCGTGGAAGTACTGGCCGATCTCGGAGAAGGACTGCACGAAGTCCAGCGTCTCGCGCACGTCCTGGCCGTAGATGCGCGCGATGAAGCGCGCGTTGTCCGCCCCGCTGAGGCTCGCCTGCAGGCCGAAGCCCGAGCCGAGCGGCCAGGAGACCGACATCTCCCGCCGCACGCGGCCCTGGGTGGGCGATTCCACGCCGGACATGACGCGCATGAGGGTGGACTTGCCCGCGCCGTTCCGCCCGAGGATGCCGACCGCGTCGCCGCGCTCGATCACCGCGTTGATGCCGCGCAGGATGTCCCGCCGCCCGCCGCGGACGGGATAGGACTTCCAGACGTTCTCGAGGATGAGTGCCATGGGAGGTGCGCGGCCGGCTCAGAAGATCTCGAGCTTGCGGCGCGCGGTGCGCAGCGCGAGCATGCCGAGGAGGTTCACGACCAGGATCCACTGGCCGACATAGAAGAGGTCGTAATAGGACGGGAACGCGTCGCCGAAGATCCCGTGCCGGATCGCCTCGTGGATGCTCACGAGCGGGTTCCACAGCAGCAGCTCGCGGATCCCCGGCGACATCCAGTGCAGCGCGAAGAAGGCGCCGGAGAGCGGCATCATCAGGTAGGTGATGGGATGGATCAGCCGCTCCGCGCTGTCCCAGCGGGAGCTGGCCGCGGCCACCAGCAGCGACGCGCCGTGGCAGAGCAGGAACAGGAGCGCGAGGGTGCCCGCGATCAGCCCGGGATTCGCCGGCAGGATCTCCGCGAACCAGGCGGCGACGGTCAGGATGATGGCGATCACCCCGACGACGGCCACCGCCTCCAGCAGGTTGCGCGCGATCATGACATCGGCCGGCGTGACCTGCCGGTGGAAGAGCAGGGTGAGGTTCGCGTGAATCGCGCTGCCGGCCCGGTTCACGATGGAACGGAACATGAAGAAGGGCACGTAGCCCACGATGCTGAAGATGAAGGGGTCCGCCCCGCCCGGCAGGCGCTGGCCGTGCGCGAGGTGCATCACCCCGACCATGGAGCCGAGGAAGAGGGGCTCGAAGAACAGCCAGAGGAAGCCGAGGTTGTGCCGGCCGAACCGCGTCTGCATCTCGCGCATGACGAGGGCGCCGATCACGCGGCCCTGCGTCGCCATGCCCTCGATGATCCAATGACCCTTCTCCCGCCGCTCTGGCGGGATCGGCACCGTGCCGGTCGCGCTCACGGGCGATAGACCGCCCCGCCGCGCAGCAAGGCCCGTGCCGCGACCCATCCCTGCGAGGGGTCGTTGCAATAGGTCGCGCCCGGCGCGCCGCCGGCGATGCCGGAAGGCCCGAACTGCAGCTCGCGGCACTCCCGCCCGGAGGCGGCGTTGTAGGCGCGCACCATGCGGGCGGAGACGACGCCCTGCGGCAGCTGCACGCTCTCCGCCTGGCCCTGCCGGGCACGCGCGGCGAAGGCAGCGAGGGGATCGGCGGCGCGGGCGGGCAGCACGACATCCGTTGCGGGCGGCGGCGACTGGGGGGCGGGGCCGATGCCGGCCGGGTTCCACCAGCTGCTCTCCGCCGTGCTCCGCGCGCAGCCGGCGAGCATCGGGCCGGCGAGCGCGAGGAGGAGCGCGAGGGGGCGGATCGCTGCCGCGACGCGGACCGTCGTCGGGCGTGTCGGGCACTTCCGCCGGGCACTGGCCGGGCCGGTAAGCATGGCTTCCATCATGCGATCACATTAACGTAAGCGCGCAAACGGAGCAAAAGGTCTCCATGACCCCGACGCACGCGCAGGGCGACCTGTTGCATTCTTGCTGCCATCCCCGGTTGCTGTCGCGCTGGCCGCACCTTCCCGCCTTCTGGCCCGAGCGCGGGGGCGATGCCCCGACCCTTCCTCACTTCTCTCTCGCTCCCTTCGCGCCGCCCCGCTTCGGAGGCCGCGACGCCCCGCCCCTGGTCCTGACGGAGACGGAATCCCCCCTCCTGCCGGGCGAGGCGGAGGCGCTCCCCGCGCTGATCGCGCGCGCGCGGCTTGGCGGGCCGCCGGGCCTGCCCGATCCCGGCGCGGCGGCGCTCGGCTGGCCCCTCGGCGCGGCGCTGGTGCTGGACCCCTGCGATCCCGCGCGGCGCGGCAGGGCGGAGGGGGCGCTGGCCGCCGCGCGCGCCACCGGCCGGCCGGTGGTCCTCGCGCGCGATCCCTTCGCCGATCCCGCCGCCGCCCCCGTGCTCGACGATGCCGGCCTTCCAACCGCCGGGGCGCCGCTCTCCCCCTGGACGCTGCTCGACGCCGCGGCCTCGCTGCACGGGGCACGCCCCTTCATGGCCGCGCTGGCCGAGGCGGCGGGCGTCGCGCATGACAGGCCGGGGGGGCATCTCCTCCCGCTGCTCCGGCGCATTCGCGCGGCCGATCCCTTCCGCTCCCGGCCCTGGAGCCGCGCGGAGGGTTTCGCGCTGCTCGCGGATTGGGTTGCGGCGGAGCGCGCCAACCGCGGCGTCTCCGCCCTCATCGGCATCGCGCGCTGGAAGCGGCGGCAGGTTGCCGCGCTGCTCGCGCATGAGGGCGGCGTGCCGGCTTTCGAGCGCAGCGCCCTCCGCGCGGCGGCGCGGGCGCGGGCCGAGGGCGGGGCGGTGGTTGCCTGGGCCGCTTCCTGCCCGGAGGGATTGGCCGAGAAGCTGCGCGCGCAGGGTGTTCCGCTAAGGCTGCTGGAAGATGGCTTCGTGCGCTCGCGCGGGCTCGGCGCGCGCTTCCTCCCCGGCGCCTCCTACAGCCTCGACACGCGCGGCGCCTATTACGATCCCCGCCAGCCCTCGGACCTGGAGATGCTGCTGACGGAGGGCGGCTTCGGGCCGGAACTCCTCGCGCGCGCGGCGGCGCTGCGGTCGGAGATCGTCCGGCGTGGCGTCTCGAAATACAATCTCGCCGGGGGCGGCGCGCTGCCGGAGATCCCGCGCGGGCGGCGCGTCGTGCTCGTGCCCGGGCAGGTGGAGGACGACGCCTCCGTCCGCCTGGGCGGCGGGGCGATCCGCTCCAATCTCGGGCTGCTGCGCGCCGTCAGGGAGGCGGAGCCCGATGCCTTCATCCTCTACAAGCCGCATCCCGACCTGGAGGCGGGCTTCCGCCGGGGCCGGCTGCGCGCCGAAGACGTTGCCGGCCTCGCGGACGCGGTGGTGGGCGGCGTGCCGCTGCCAGCGCTGCTGCCGCGGATCGACGCGCTGCACACCCTCACCTCCCTCTCGGGATTCGAGGCGCTGCTGCGCGGCGTGGCCGTGACCTGCTGGGGTCAGCCCTTCTATGCCGGATGGGGGCTGACGGCGGACCGCGCGCCCCTCCCGCCCGGGCGGCGCGACGTCCCGCGCAGGGTGGACGAGCTGGTCGCCGCCGCCCTCATCCTCTACCCCCGCTACATCGATCCCGTGACGCTGCTGCCCTGCCCGCCGGAGGTGATGATGGAGCGGCTGGAGGACTCCTCCGCCTGGCGGGTCTCGCCGCTCACCATCCATCGCGGAATAGAGGGCTTCCTGCGCGGCGCCCTCGCGCGGGTCGGCCGGCGCCGGTAGCGCCCGCCCGCCTCAGCCGCGGCCCGGCAACACCGGCCGGTTCACGAGGCGGTTGTGCAGGCGGTGGACGGCCGCCTCCACCGCCGCGTCCAGCCCGGGCTGCGCGTAGTAGACGCCACGGATCTGCAGGCACCAGGCGATGCCGCGCAGGAAGGCCTCGCGCAGCTCGGGATCGGGCGGGCGGCCCTCGGTCCAGAAGCGGTCGAGCGGGCCGTCATGGGTCAGGCCGGGGATCTTGTAGAGGGCCTCGCCCAGCGCGTGGGTGGGCAGCCGGTCCACGATGGCGCGCAGCCCGACCGTGCTGTTGATGGTGATGACGCCCTGCACGCTTTCGGTGATGTCGCCGAGGTTGCCGCCGCCGAGATAGTGGACGCGCTCCGCCACCCCGGCGCGCCCGGCGATCCGCGTCACGCGGCGGCGCCAGTTCTTCATCGCGGGGTCCAGCGGATGGACCTTGAACAGGAGTTGCGCGTCGGCCGGCGCATGGGCGGCGAAGGAGCGCGTCACCTCCTCAATCGCCGTGTCGAGGTCGGAATAGGCGGAATAGGCGCGGACGGAGAAGTCCGTCTCCATCTGCATCGCCATGAGGAAAAGCGGGCCGCGCCCCTTCAGCCGCGCGATGATGCCGTCCGCCCGGCGATTGGCCCGGCGCCGCGTGAGGATGCGCGAGAGCGTGCCGAGATAGACCTGGAGGGGATGGTAGATCTGGTGGCTCTCGTAGTGGCGGAAGAAGCCGGGAATGAGCGAGACGAAGTGGTAGGCCACGTCCCAGGCGGCCTGGTTGAGGAAGCTGTCGCGGTAGCGCGTCGCCAGGTCGGGCGGCGGCAGATCCTCGGCCAGGGCGAGGATGGCGGCGGGGTCGCGCGGGAAGAGGCTGTCGCGGCCGAGCCCGTTGAACTCGAAGGTGATCCAGTCCGGGCGGATGTAGCCGAAATCCGTCGCCACCACCGCGATGCCGCGCGCCCTGGCGGCCGCGATGGCCTCCCGGTGGTAGAGGCGCTGCTCGCCGAGCAGGACGATGTCGGTGATCCCGTGGCGGTCGAGGAAGGCTGCGATGTAAGCGGGCCAGTCGCCCGGGCGGCCGGTGAAGTCCACCGCCCCCGGCCCGCGCCAGCTCAGCTTGTCGCCGAGGCAGAGGTTGATGCGGTGCACGCCGTGGCCGAGCTCGCGCAGCCGCGCGCCCATCCGAGTGAAGAAAGGGGTGATAGGGCCCTGCAGGAACAGGAATTCCCGTCGCGCGGTGCTCTCGGTTTCCTGTCGCACCCTCGTTCCTTATGCGCCACGGGGGGCCAGGACAATCCTGTGCGGCAGCGGACCGGTGAATCCGCGGGCGGGCGTGCCCGGGGTGTGGCGTCGAGGGCTCAGAGCCGCGCGCGCAGCGCCGCCCGGAGATCGCCGAGGCCGACGAGGCGCAGCCCACGGCGCCGCGCCTCGTGCAGCGCGGCCCGGGAGGGAAAGGGGCAGTAGGGCAGCACCTCGACGACGCGCCCCTCCTCGACGGCGCCCGTGCCGAGGCGTGCCAGCACCTCGCGCGCCAGCGGCACGGCCGCACGGTGCAGCAGCCGCGCGGCGGCGGAGGCGGTGGTGCCCGGCGGGAGGGGAATGGCGCGCTGCGCGAGGATCGCCCCCGCATCGATCCGCGGCGCGAGGCGGTGGACCGTGACCCCATGCGACGGCACGCTCTCCATCCCCGCCCAGAAGGTCGGCACGGGGCCGCGATGGCGCGGCAGGAGGGAGGGGTGGATGTTGATCCCGCCCATCGGCGCGAGGGCGAGGGTCTCGGCCGAGAGGATCGCGTCGAAGTGGAAGGTGACGATGAGGTCCGGCCGCGCCGCGCGCAGGGCCGCGTGGAAGCCGGGCCCGTTCACGTCATCCACCTCCAGCACCGGCACCCCCCGCGCGCCGAGCGCCCGGGCGAGCGGCCCCGGCCCCCGGCGCAGCGCGGCGGCGAGGCGCGGCAGGGCCATGTTCACCGCGAGATAGAGGAGGAAGCGCGGCCCGGAGCGGCGCAGGTGGCGCCAGGCCTGGCCGACCGCGCCGCCCGCCGCGCGGCGGTAGGGGTTCGAGAGGCCGAGGAGGACGATCCTCTCCCGCTCGGCCGCGGCGAACTCCGCCACCGCCTCCGCGCTCGCGGCGCCGGGCAGGGTGAGCAGGGCGATGCGCGGCGGCCGGGGCGCCCCTTCCGTCAGCCCGCGCCCTCCGCCGGCCCGGTGCCCGCCGCCGCCTCGGCCACGATGCCGAGGGCGCGGTCGATCTGCTCCTCCGTGTGGTCGGCGGAGAGGAAGAAGCGCAGCCGCGCCGCGCGCTCGGGCACGGCGGGGAAGGTGATGGGCTGCACGTTCAAGCCGCGCCGGAACAGCTCGGCCGAGAGGCGGCCGGCCCGCACGGAGGAACCCGTCATCAGCGGCACGATGGCGTGGCCGGCCGAGGCGCCGGCATCCAGCCCGCGCGCGCGCAGCCCGTCGCGGAAGCGGGTGGCGTTCGCGTTCAGCCTTGCCACCCGCCAGGGCTCCTCCCCGAGGATGCGCAGGGATTCGAGGGCGGAGGCCGCCAGCACGGGGGCGAGGCCGACGGAGTAGACGAAGCCGGGCGCGGTGTGGCGCAGCCAGTCGATGAGCTGCCGCCGCGCCGCGACATAGCCGCCGCAGGAGGAGAGCGTCTTCGACAGCGTGCCCATCCAGATATCGACGCCCGAGGGATCGACGCCCTGGAGTTCCGCGATGCCGTGGCCGGTGGGGCCGAGCACGCCCATGGAATGCGCCTCGTCCACCATGAGCCAGCCGTCGTGGCGGCGCGCGATCTCAATGAAGCGCGCGAGGTCGGGCACGTCGCCATCCATCGAGTAGTGGCCCTCGATGAGAATGAGGGCGCGGCCGGCGGCGCGGCGCGCGGCGGCCAGCTCGCGCTCGGCGGCCTGATGGTCGTTATGCGCGAAGGGAATGCGCCGCGCCCCGGAGAGTCGCGCGCCCTCGATGCAGGAATTATGGATCGTCGCGTCGTGCAGGATCACGTCGCGCGGGCCCATGAGATGGCCGATGACCGTCACATTCGTCGCATGGCCGGAGACGAGGGTGAGCGCGGCCTCCGCGCCGTAATGCGCGGCCAGCGCCGCTTCCAGCTCCGCATGCAGCGGCCGCTCGCCCGAGACGATGCGGGACGCGGAGGCCGAGACGCCGTAGCGGTCGATCGCCGCATGGGCCGCGGCCTTCACGCGCGGATCGGCGTTGAGGCCGAGATAGTTGTAGGAGGAGAAGTTCAGGTACTCCGCCCCCTCGATCACCGTGGTGGCCGAGGCCGCGCCCGCATGGGGGCGGAAGAACGGGTTGGGAAGGTCGAGCGCCTCCATCGCCGTCTTCATCAGCTCGAAGTCGCGCAGCGCCGGCAGCTCGGCGAAGGAGCTGCCGCCCCCCTCGGCGCCGCTCTCCTCCTGCCGCGCGCGGCGCTTGGTGAGGCGCTGGAGAAGGGCGAGGCGGGCGGTGGCGGTGAGGCCCTGGCCCTGGGTCAAGCGGGGTTCTCCATCGAAGCGGTGGCCGAACCCGCGCCGGGGGGCAGCGTGGCCGCGTCCGCCGGGGTCGGCTCCGGCGTAGGTGGTGTCGCCGCCCCCGGTTCGAAACTGTCGAGCAGCGCGTCGATCCCGGCCTCGCGCCCGCCTCCCGAGAGTCCCTCGGCGACGCGCGCGGCGAGGCCGGCGACGGTGAGGTCCTCGGTGACGGCGGAGAGGGGCACGGTCATGCCCAGCCGCGCCTCCAGCGCCCCGCGCAGCTCCAGCCCGCCGAGGCTGTCGAGGCCCAGCCGCGCGACCGGCGCGTCGGGCGCGATGCTCTCGGGCGGCAGGCGCAGGATGCGGCCCAGCTCCTCCGCGCCGATGCGGGTGAGCAGCGCCCGCGCCTCGGCCGCCGGCAGGGCGGCGAGATGGGCGCGCATGTCGGCGATATCGGCATCCGCCTCCTCCGCCCGGCCGCGCAGGGCGGCGAAGGCGGGCTCGCGCAGCACGGGGAGGGCGGCGCCCACGCGCTTCCAGGCGACGCGGGCGAGGGAGATCGCGGGCACGCCCGAGGCGATGAGCGCGGGCAGGGCCTCCAGGGATTCGCGGGCCGCCATCGGCTCCACGCCGAGGCGGCGGCCGAGGGTGCGCGCCGTCTCGGCGTCGCGCGCCAGGATGCCGGCATCCCCGATCGGGCCCCAGCCGATGGCGAGCGCCGGGCGCCCGGCGGCGCGGCGCCGGCGGGCCAGGGCCTCCAGCCCCGCATTCGCCGCGACGTAGTTCGCCTGGCCCGGATTGCCGAGCGCGGTCGTTGCCGAGGAGAAGAGGAGGAAGAGGTCGAGCGGGTCGCCCGCCGTCAGCCGGTCCAGGTTCTCCGCCGCCGAGAGCTTGGGCGCGAGCACGCGGGCGAAGCGGGCGGCGTTCATCGCCGTGGCCGCGCCGTCGTCGAACACGGCGGCGGCGTGGACGACGCCGGTGACCGGCCCCTCCTCCCGCAGCTCCGCCAGCACGGCGGCGAGCGCCGCCTCGTTCGAGGCATCGACGGCGTGCAGGCTGGCCCGCGCGCCGAGGGCGGCCAGCGCCGTCACCGCCTCCGCCGCGCCCGGGGTGGCGGGGCCGCGGCGGGAGAGCAGGGCGAGGCGCGACGCCCCGCCCGCGGCCAGCCACTTCGCGCATTCCAGCCCGAAGCCGGAGGCGCCGCCCGTGACGAGGATCGTCCCGCCCCCGCGCGGCGACCAGTCCGGCACGGGCTGCGCGTCGCCCCGGGGCGGGGTGAGGACGATCTTGCCGATATGCCCGCTCGCCTGGAGCAGCCGGAAGGCGCCCTCCGCATCCTCGGCCGCGCGCCGGGCATAGGGCAGGGGGCGGAGGTCGCCGATGGCGAGCCGCCCGCGGATGGCCTCCAGCAGCCGCGCGGCCTCGGCCGGGCGCGCGCGGGGAAGCTGGTCCACATCCACGCCGAAATAGGTGATGTTGCGGCGGAAGGGGCGCACCGCCACGCGGCGGTCCTCGGCATAGTCGCGCTTGCCCAGCTCGACGAAGCGGCCGAAGGGCCGGAGCAGGGCGAGGGAGCGCTCCATCGCCTCCCCGGCCAGGGAGTTGAGCACGACGTCCACCCCCTCCGGCCAGTGCCGGCGCAGCGCGTCGTCGAAGCCCGCCGCGCGGCTGTCGAGCACGAGGTCGGCGCCGGCCGCGCGCAGGAAGGCGCGCTTGGCCGGGGTGCCCGCGGTCATCGCCACCTGCGCGCCCGCGGCCCCCGCCACCTGCAGCGCGGCGAGGCCGACCGCCCCGGCGCCACCATGGATCAGCACCCGCTCCCCCGGAAGGAGGCGCGCGCAGCTCTCCAGCGCGTAGACGGCGGTGAGGAAGGCGACGGGGATGGTGGCGGCGGCGGCGGGGCTCAGCCCCTCCGGGACGGGAACCACGGCCTCGGCGCGGGTGAGCACGCGGCTGGCCAGCGCGCGGGGCGCGAAGCCGAAGACGCGCGTGCCCGGATGCAGCAGGACGCCGGGCCCCGCCGCCTCCACCACCCCCGCGCATTCCATGCCGAGGCCGGCGCCGGCGAAGCCGTCCTTCAGCGTCTCCTCCGGCAGCAGGCCCTGAGCCCACATGAGGTCGCGGAAGTTGAGGCCGGCCGCCTCCACCCGGATCCGCACCTCCCCCGGGCCGGGGGCGGGCAGGGGCTCCATCGGCTCCCAGCCGAGGGAGGAGAGGGCGCCCGGCTGGCGCACGGCCAGGCGCGCGGGCAGGGCCGGGCCGGGCGGCTGGCCCGTGACGATCCGCGGCACGCGCCGGGCGGAGAGGCCGAGGACGAGCTCCGGCTCGGCCCCTGGCGCGGCTTCGGCCGCCGTCTCCGCTCCGGAAGTCAGCAATTCCGGCAGCAGGCGCCGCGCCGCGGCGGCGGGGGCGAGGGCCGCGTCCACGGTGATCCGGCGCGGCGCGAGGTCCGGCATCTCGTTGGCGAGCACGCGGCCGAGGGCGCGCACCGCCTCGGCCGCGGGGCAGGCCGGGTCGCCCTGGGCGACGAGGGCGAGGCTGCGGGCCGCGCCGGAAGCGGCCCCGGCAAGGCTGGACAGGCCCGCCAGGGTTGTCGGGAGCGCGAGGGGGGCCGGGTTGGCGAGGGCCACCACGGCGGCATCCCGCAGCAGGCGCGGGGGAAGGGAGGCCGCGTCCTCCAGCCGGTGGATCTCCACCGCCGCCCCGGAGGCCGACAGCGCGGCGGCCAGGGCCTCGCCCAGCGGCGCCGCGCCGGAATCGGCGAGGAGGACGTGCCGGCGCGGCGGCGCTGCCGTCGGGGTGGCGGGGACGGGGGTGGGGCGCTGCGCGGCGAGGATCGCGGCGGGCCAGGGGGAGGCCTGCAGCGCCTCCACCCGCGCGGCGGCCCAGCCCTCGGCGGCCAGCGCGCCGCGCCAGGCGTCCAGGCCGGGCAGGGGCGGGGCGGAACGGCTCCCGGCCTCCTGGCCCCGCGCGAAGTCGATCACGCGCCCGGGCAGGGGCTCGGCCAGGAGCAGGAGCCCGCCCTCGGCCAGCGCGGCGGCGAGGCCGGGGAGGAGGCCGGTGCCCGCCCCGCCGCGCATGGCCGGGGCGACGCCGACCACGAGATCCGCCGTGAGGGGGGGCGGCGCGCCGCCCGCGGGGTCCCAGTCGAGAGGGACCACCTCCAGCGTCGGCTGCGGGGCCGGGGCGGGGCGCGTGGGGCCAGCCAGCACCTGCTGCACGCGGCGGCCCGCGCGGGCGAGGGCGGTGGCGAGGTGGCGGGTGAGCGCCGCGCCGCCGAGGTCGAGCACGCGAAGCGGGCGCTCGGCCGGCCAGGCGGCGGCGACCGCGCCGGCGGCGTCGGCCAGGACCTGGGCCAGCCGGTCGGCGGCGGCGGACTCCTCCGGGAGGCCGGGCGCGGCGTCCTCCGGCGGGAGATGGCCGGCCAGGGCATCGGGCAGGCGCTCGGCCGCCAGGGCGAGGGCGGCGAGGTCCCCCGCCAGGGCCGGGCGCTCGATCAGGACAGAGCGCCAGATCTCCCCGGGCGCGGGCAGGTCGTCGGCGGGCAGCAGCCGCCAGCCGGCGCCCTCCCGCTCGGCCAGCCCGTCCTCCTCCAGCGCGCGGAGTAGGGCGGCGGCATAGGGGGTGGCGGGCAGGACGGGCCGGGGGGACGCGCCATCCCGGCCATCGTCTCCGGAGAAGGCGGCCATCGCCGCAGCGGCGACATAGCCTTCCAGCAGGAGGGCGGTCTCGGAGAGGTCCAGCGACTCGTCCCGCGCGCCGGCCGCGGCCATGGCGAGGTCGAGGAGGCGACCCCCCTCGGGCGGGGGCAGGGCGGGGTCGGCCGCGGGCACGTCCTCCAGCCGGAAGACCGCCGCCTCCGCGGCCTCGGCCCGGCCGAGGCGGGCGCGCTGGAACCACACGCCCTCGGCCACCGCCACCGGGCGACCGGCGGCGTCGCCGAGGACCATGCGGGCCTCGGCCGCGCGCTCCCCGGCATGGGTGAGGGCGAGGGCGGCGCGGGTGGCCGGGGCGGCGTCCCGCCGCACGACGAGGCGCTCGAAGCGCACGGGAACCAGGGCCTCGCCGGCGGGGGAGGCGCGGCGGTCGGCGAGCAGGCCGATCAGCCCCTGCATGGCGCCGTCCAGCCGGACGGGGTGCAGCAGGAAGGGCGCGTCCTCCGGCGCCCCGGCGGGAAGGCCGAGCGCCACCTCGGCCGCGCGGCCGGACGGGGCGAGATCCACGTGGAGCACGGGGCGGAAGGCGGGGCCGTAGTCGAGGCCGCAGCGGGCCGCGGCGGCGTGCAGGGCGGTCTCCTCCACCCGGCGGCCAGCGGGGGGCGGGGGCGGCAGGGCGGGGAGGGCCTCGGCGGTGGCGGGGCGCAGCAGCCCGCGCGCGTGGAGCGACCAGGCCTCGCCCGTCATCCGGCGGCGGGATTCGAGGCGGAACACGCCGTCGTCGCCCAGACGGAAGCGCACCTCCTGGCTCCCGGCCCCGGGCTCGGCGCCGGGGATGGGCAGGGGGCGGAGGATCTGGAGCGTCGAAACCTCAAGCGCCTCGGCCTCGGGGAAGCGGCGGAGGCCGGCGGCGAGGGCCATCTCGACCATGGCGGCGGCGGGCAGCACCGCCTCCTCCCCCAGCCGGTGGTCGCCGAGCCAGGGCAGCAGGGCCGCGTCCAGGTCACGTGTCCAGGTGGCGAAGCCGGCCTCGGCCGCATCCGCCTCTCGCCGGAAGCCCAGGAGGGGGTGGTCCAGCACGGGGTCGTGCAGGCGGTGGGTCTCGGGCGTGGCCGGGAACCAGTGGCGCCGGCGGGCATAGGGCGTGCGGGGCAGGCCGCGGCGGAGGGCCGGGCCGGCGAAGGCGGGGCCGGTGCGGGGATCGGCGCCCAGCGCCGTCGCGCGGTCCGCGATGGCGGGGACCGGGTCGCCCGGCGGGTCCCGGCGCGAGAGGCTGGCGAGGATCGGCGCCTCGCTCCCGCCAGGACGCAGGGCCTCACGCAGGGCCTCCCGGAGATAGGATTGCAGGATCGGGTTGGGGCCGATCTCGATGACGGGACGCGCGCCGAGCCGCCCGGCCTCGGCGGCGGCCTCGGCGAAGCGGACGGGCGCGCGGAGGTTGCGCCACCAGTACTCCGCATCCGCCGGGGCATCGAGGAGCGTGCCGGTGACGGCGGAGAGGAAGGGGATGCGCGGCGCCGCCGGCCGCAGCCCGGCCAGGGACTCCCGCAGCAGCCCCTCCACCTCGTCCATCGCGGCGGAGTGGAAGGCGTAGTCGAGGTCGAGCGGGACGAAGGACAGGCGCCCCTGCCGGGCCGCGACGGCGAGGCGGGCGATCGCCTCGGCCGGGCCGGCGACGGTGAGGGCGCGGGGCGCGTTGCGGGCGGCGATCTCGAGCCCCGGCCCGCAGGCGGCGAGCAGCGGCGCCGCCTCGGCCTCGGTGGCGTTGAGGGCGGCCATGCGCCCCTTGCCGCGCGTGCGCGCCTGGGCCGCCGAGCGGGCGACGATCAGCCGCGCCGCCCCGGGAAGATCCAGGATGCCCGCCGCCAGCGCCGCGGCGACCTCGCCGACGGAATGGCCGAGGACGAGGGCGGGGGCGATGCCCTCCCCGGCCAGGGCGGCGACGAGCCCGTGCTGCACGGCGAAGAGCGCGGGCTGGGCCACCTCCGTCGCGGCCAGGGCCTCGGCGGTCAGGCCATCGGCCAGGGCGGCGGCGACGGACCAGCCGAGATGCGGCGCCATCTCGGCATCCGCGGCCTCGACCGCCTCGCGGAAGGCGCGGGAGCCGGCCATGGCGTCCCGCGCCATGCCCGGAAACTGGGAGCCGTTGCCGGAGAAGGCGAAGACGGGGCCGGGGGCGGGAAGGGCGGGGGCGGTGCCCTGCACCCCCCGGGGCTCGCCCGCCGCGAAGCCCTCCAGCGCCTCCGCCAGCCCCTCGGCATCCCCGGCGCGCAGCACGAGGCGATGCGGGGCGAGGTCGCGGTGGCGGGCGAGGCCGCGCAGCAGGGCCGGGGCGCGCCCGGGTGCCGCGCGGAGCGCCTCGGCCCAGGCGGCGGCGGCGCGGGGAAGCGCCTCGGCGGAGCGGGCGGAGAGGAGCAGGGGCGGCAGGGCCGCGGCCTCCGTCTCGGGCGCGGCATCCACGGGCGGAGGCGCGGCGAGGAGGAGGGAGGCGTTGGTGCCGCCGAAGCCGAAGGAGTTCACCCCGATCACCGGCTCATCGCCCGGCAGGGGCTCCGGCGCGGTGGGCACGCGGATTCCGAGGCCGGCGAAGTCGATCCGCGGGTTCGGGGTGCCGAGATGCAGGTTCGGCGGGATCACCCGCCTCTCCAGCATCAGCAGCGCCTTGAGCAGCCCGGCCATGCCGGAGGCGGTCTCCAGATGGCCGATATTCGACTTCACCGAACCCACGGGCAGAGGCGAGCCACGGTCTCCGGCGCCGGGCATGGCCAGCGCCTCGCCGATCGCCTGCGCCTCCACGGGGTCGCCGGCCTGGGTGCCGGTGCCATGGGCCTCGAAGTAACCCACCCGCCCGGCGGGCAGGCCGGCCTCGGCCAGCACCTTGCGCAGCAGCGCAGCCTGGGCTTGCGGATCGGGCAGGGAGAGGCCGATGGAGCGGCCGACCGCGTTCACCCCGGCAGCCAGGATCACGCCGCGCACGGGGTCCCCCGCCGCCAGCGCGGCGGAGAGGGGCTTGAGGACGACCATCCCCGCGCCCTCGCCGCGCACATAGCCGTCGGCCGCCGCGGAGAAGACATGGCAGCGCCCGCTGGGCGAGAGCATCGAGGCCCGGGAGAAGCCGGTGAAGGCGTAGGGCGAGAGGAGCAGCTGCACCCCGCCCACCAGCGCCGCCTCCACCCGCCCCGCGCGGAGCGAGTCCACGGCGAGAGAGAGGGCGACGAGGGAGGAGGAGCAGGCGGTGTCGATCGTCTGCGCCCCGCCGCGGAGGTCGAGAACGTTGGTGATCCGGTTCCCCAGAATGGAGAGGGTGTTGCCGGTCATGAAGTAGCGGTCGGCGCCCGAGGGATCGGAGAGGCGCAGCTCGGCGTAGTCGGTCGAGGAGCCGCCGACAAAGACGCCGATCTCGCGCCCCGCCACGGAGGAGGCGGGCCAGCCCGCATCCTCCAGCGCTTCCCAGGCAACCTCGAGAAGGAGGCGCTGCTGCGGGTCGGCCTCCGCGGCCTCGCGCGGGGAGAGGCCGAAATGCGCGGGGTCGAAGCCCGCGATGTCGCCGAGATGGCCGGCGGCGAAGCTGTAGGAGCGCCCGGCCTCCTCCCTGCGGGGATGGTGGAACCAGTCCTGGTTGAAGCGGTCCGCCGGCAGGGTGGAGACGGCGTCCCGCCCCTCGGCCAGGAGGGACCAGAAGGCATCGAGATCCGGCGCACCGGGGAAACGGCAGGCCGCGCCGAGGATGGCGATCGGCTCGGCGGGAGGCGTGCGGGGCATGGTGCTGCGGAGATCGGTTCCGGTCGGGCGCGCTGCGGCGGGCCGCCTCACCGGCGTGCCTCGGGCGGGCGTGGGATCAAGGGGTGGCGCGGTCCACCTGGGCGGCGCGGGCGCCGAGCCAGCCCGGCACGGAGGAACGGGCCGGGCGGAAACCGCGCTGCGGCAGGGAGGCTAGCATCTCGTCCACCGCCGCGAAATGCGCTTCCCACCGCGGCGGCCGCCAGCTGGCCAGGCGCTCGATCTGGGCCGTGCGGGAGCCGCTGGTGGGCTCGGCATAGTCGAGGATGGCGTTGCGCCAGGCCGGGCCGTCCAGCGGGTCGAGATAGTCGGGCACGGTGCCGCCGACCTCCCGCAAGGCGGGAAGGTCCGAGCAGATGGCGGGAACGCCGAGCGCGAGCGCCTCGGCCAGCGGCAGGCCGTAGCCCTCCGCGAAGGAGGGGAAGAGAAGGGCGCGGGCGCCGCGCAGGATCTCCCAGACCTCCCGGTCCGGCACCTGCCCCACCTCGCGCACCGTGCCGCGGAGGACGTCGCAGCGCTCGAGGATGTCGACGATGTTCTCGTTCTCCCATCCCCGGCGGCCGACGATGAGGAGGTGCGGCGTGCGTCCCCCCATCCGGGCGGCCAGGTCGCGCCAGAGATGGAGGAGCAGGAGGTGGTTCTTGCGCGGCTCGATCGTGCCGAGAACCACGAAGTAGGGCTCCGCCGGCAGGGCCGGGGCCGGGGCGGGCGGCGGCTCGATGCCGAGCGGGGCCACGATGACGGGCGGCGGGGTCGTGCGCACGCGCAGATGGGGCCGCAGCGCCGCAGCGGTATGGGCGGAGTTGACGATGACGGCGTCCGCCAGGGTGGCGGTGGTGCCGATGCGCCGGAGGTGCCGGTCGGCCTGCCCGGGGCGGGCGTATTCCGGATGCGTCGCGGGGATGAGGTCGTGGATGAGGGGAATGAAGGCGCAGCCGGCCTCGCGCATCGCTTGTATCGGGCGGGGGCGCTCCAACGCGCGGTGGGACACGAGCAGGAAGGCCTTTGGCCCCGTCTCCTGCAACCGTCGCGCGAGTTGCCGGTGGCCGAGCCCGGCCATCACCCGCCAGCGCAGGGCGATGGAGATGCGCCGTGCGCGCCGCGCGGCCTTGCTGCCCGGATCGCCCTGGCCCCAGGCCTTGGACAGTTGGGCGACAAAGCCCACCACGGCCCGCCAGGGCAGCGCGACATAGTCCCCGGTCAGTCGCTGGGCGACGAAAGTGCAGCGATCCTCGGGCATTGTTGCCCATCGGCGGGCATAGGCCATCTCGACCCGGTCGATGCCGGAAGGGGCAGCCTTGCTGCCGCAGACGAGCAGGCGGGAGATGTCGAGGATGACATGGGGCGCCGGGGCTGGGAGCGCCTTGCGGAGCGTCGGATACCCCTCGCCTCGTGGCACTGTCGCCTCCGTGAACACAACTTTAACGGGTTTACTGCAATTGCTAACGAACGCGCCAGCCTCATTCCCGGATTCGAGAGAACTTCCGTATGTCATCTCAAAAATGGACAAGAGTCCTGAATTAATTGCCAGAACGAACTCTTGGGCTGGCTCGCGGCAGGGTGGTATCACTCATTCGTGATAACGTGCACGTCTCTTGTTTGAGATCGCAATGATGGAGGCGTGATCTCCACGTTCGCTCGCCGAAGGCTTTCACGGACCCACCCTCCCTCGACGACGCGCAAGGGGGCATCCTGTCCCCAGCACCGCGCTGGAGCGGTGGGGAGAGGTGGATGAGCGAGCGGCGGATCCTGATCACGGGCGCATCGAGCGGGATCGGCGCGGCCACCGCGCGGGCGATGGCGGTGCCGGGCGCCTCGATCGCTGTCCATTGCCGCGCGAATCGCGCGGGCGCCGAGGCGGTGGCGGTCGAGCTGCGCGCGGCGGGCGCCGCTGCGCTGGTGCTGCAGGGGGACCTGGCCGACCCGGATACGCCCGCGCGGCTGGTGGCCGAGGCGGTCGATGCCTTCGGCGGGCTGGAGGTGGTGGTCGCCAATGCGGGCTTCGCCGACCGCACCGCCCTCGCCGAGATGACCGACGAGACCTTCGCCCGCAGCGCCGACGCGGTGCTCTGGGGCTTCATGCGGCTGGCGCGCGCCGCCGGGCCGCATCTGCAACGCGCGGGGCGGGAGGGCGGCCTCGCCCGGCTTGTCGCAGTATCCTCCTTCGTCGCTCATCTCTTCCGAACGGACACCGCCCTCTTTCCCGCCAGCGCGGCGGCCAAGGCGGGGGTGGAGGCGCTGGCGCGATCGCTCGCGGTGGAATGGGCACCGGACGTGACGGTCAACGCCGTCGTGCCCGGCTTCACCCGCAAGGATCCGGGAACCCATGTGGCGCTGGAGCCCGCGGCATGGGATGCGATCCTGGCCCGCATCCCGCTGCGGCGCCTGGGCCAGCCCGCCGACGTCGCGGCGGCGGTGGCGTTCCTCGCTTCGCCCGGGGCGGGCTACGTCACGGGGCAGTGCCTGCATGTCAGCGGCGGGGTGGTGATCTAGAACCGGCGGCGCGGCCGCGCGGCGACAAGGGAGAGGAAAGAAATGATCGACGAGAGCCCGCTGCTGGTCACGCGGTCGGGCGGCGTGGTGCGCGCCGTGCTGAACCGGCCCTCCCGCCGCAACGCGCTGAACGCGGCGCTGTCCGAGGCGCTGGACGGGTTGTTGGCCGAGTTGCGGGAGGACCGTTCGGCGCGCGTCCTCGTGCTCTCCGGCGCGGGCGGGCATTTCTGCGCCGGGCTGGACCTCGGCGAGGTCGGCGGCGAGACCGGCACGCCGGAACAGCGCCGGGCCGCGCAGCTTGAGCGGAACCGGCGCATCGGCGCGCGCTTCGCGGCCCTCTCCGCCCTGCCGCAGGTGGTGGTCTGCGCGGTGGAGGGCTCGGCCTTCGCGGGCGGGCTGGGCTTCGTCTGCGCCGCCGACATCGCGCTCGCCTCGGCGGATGCGCGCTTCGCGGCGCTGGAGGTGCGGCGCGGGCTGGTGGCGGCGCAGATCCTGCCATGGATCGCCCATCGCGCGGGGCGCAGCCAGGCGGCGCGGATGGTGCTGCAGGGCCATGTGCTGGGCGCGGCCGAGGCCGGGCGGATCGGGCTGGTGCACGACGTCGCGCCGGACGCCGCGGCGCTGGGCGCGATGGTGGACGCCGTGGTGACCGACGTGCTGCAGGGCGCGCCGGGGGCGATCGCGGAGACGAAGGCGATGCTCGCCGCCCTCGGCAGGGCCTTGCCCGAGGGCTATGCGGAGGCCGGCGCCGCGGCCTTCGCCCGCTGCGCGGCGAGCGGCGAGGCGGAGGAGGGCATCGCCGCCTTCCGGGAGCGCCGCCCGCCTGCCTGGTTCTCCACTCAGTCCTCGTAGATCATCTTCCGCGTCATCCCGCCGTCGGAGACGAACTCGGCCCCGGTGACGAAGCCGCTCTCCGGGCCGAGGAGCCAGGCGGCGAGGGAGGCGATGTCCTCCGGCCGCCCGACGCGGCCGGCGGGGTGCTGGGCGTTGTCCGCCTCGCTCAGCCTCTCGTCCCGCACGTTGATCCAGCCGGGCGAGATGACGTTGGCGCGCACGTCGGGGCCGAGGCTGATGGCGAGCGCGTGGGTGAGGGCGAGGAGGCCGCCCTTGGAGGCCGCGTAGCTCTCGGTATCCGGCTCGGACTGGTGGGCGCGGGTGGAGGCGATGGTGAGGATCGCTCCCTTTGCCCGGCGCAGCATCGGCTCCGCCGCGCGCGCGAGCAGGTAGGTGCTGGTGAGGTTGGTGCCGATGACGCGGGACCATTCCTCCAGGCCGAGGTCGCGCAGCGGCTTTCGCACCATGATGCCGGCGTTGCAGACGAGGCCGTCCAGCCGCGCCTCCTGCCCCGCAATGCCCTCCACCAGCGCGCGCACCGCCGCCTCGTCGGCGATGTCGGCCCGGACATGGCGCGCTGCCTCTTCGGGCCCGTTCGCCTCGGTATCGGCGGTGACGACGTGCCAGCCATCGGCGGCGAGGCGCTTCGCGATGCCCTGGCCGATGCCCCTCGCCCCGCCCGTGACCAGCGCGACGCGCTTCCCTTCCGCCATGACCCGCCCTCCGGAGATGCCGGTTGGCAACGCGGGAGGCGGGGGCGGGTTCATGCTCCTCGCCTTCCCAGCGGCATCCCCGCTCCGGTGGCCGGTGTGCCCGGCTCGTTCCCGTCCTCGCGGGACCGTTGGTGCCGGAAGCGACCGCGCGCGTTCCGCAGGGCGTTAGCCGTTCGTTCAGGAAGCGCGGTGCATAGGGGTCGCCTGCGGCTCCTGAACGCATGTGACCGGGACACCCTCCCGGGCAGCGGGGAAGGCCGGCAGCAGGTCGACATCTCGGGGCTCCGGCAAAATGCACGCCCAGCACATCGCGCCTTCCGGCAGGAGGTATGGTGGGTGGCTCAGCCGCCGCCATCTGCTCGCCCTGGGTCCCGCTATTCTTGGTGGAGGCCTTGGGACGCCGCGCCCGGCACGGGCCGCCGCGCAGCCGACGCCGCGTGACCTGCGTGTTGTCACCAAGGCTGTCGGATTCCTGCATCCCCCGCCCGGCAGCACGGTGCAGATCGCGCTCGCCTACGGGGATGCGGCCGGCCCCGGCCGCATCGCGGCCGAGCAACTCGCCGAGGCTTCCGAGGGTCTTGCCCGCGTTGGCGGGCTGAGCCCCCAGTTCCGGGCGGTCTCGCTCGAGCAACTAAGATCCGGCGTCATGCCCGCGGTGGTGGTGCTGGCCGAGGCGCTGCCCAGCGATGCTGGCCTGCTGGCCGGTCTCGTTCGCGGGCGTGGCGTGCTGACGATCACCTCGGACCCGGCCCTGGTGCGCGCCGGCCTGCTGGTAATGGCCGTGCGGAGCGAGCCCCGGGTCGAAATCCTCGTCAGTCGCGTCGCGGAGCAGGCGGCGGGGGTCACCTTCGCCCCAGCCTTCCGCATGATGATCCAGGAGCAATAAGCCCCATGTCTCGCCATGCCGAGCAGCCCGTGACTTCGCGCCCGGTGCGGAGGGCGGGCCGTATCGCCGCGGTGCTGTGCCTGATGCTGCCGGCCGCCGCCGCCGCCCAGGGGGTCGACTACGGCGCCCTGGAGGCACTTTTCGACGAGCCGGCGACGACCAGCGCCACGGGCAAGCCGCAGCGCGCGTCGGATGTTCCCGTCGACATGGAGATCATCACGGCCGAGCAGATCCGCCGCTCGGGCGCGCACGACATCCCGGCGGTGCTGGCGCGCTACACCTCGCTGGACGTGCACCAGTACAACGCGCACGACTTCTCCGTCGGGGTGCGCGGGTTCACCACGCCGCAGGTGCCGCGGATGCTCGTGCTGGTGAACGGACGGCAAGTCTATCTCGACCACTACGCCTACACCTCCTGGGATTCCGTTCCAGTCCAGCTTTCCGAGATCCGCCAGATCGAGGTGGTGAAAGGGCCCAACAGCGCCCTGTTCGGCTTCAACGCGGCGTCGGGCGTGATCAACATCATCACCTTCGACGCAGCGAGGGACCGCATGTCGACGGGCATCCTGCGCGCGGGCACCGGGCGGTATCGCGAGGCGTCCGGGATGACCTCTGCACCGATAGGCGATGGCGGCGGCATCCGCGTTTCCGCGGGCCTGAGGGGAGAGGATGCCTGGCGCCGCGGCTTCACCGACTTCGAGGTGCAGGAGCTGGATGCGCGGCGCGGGCCGACGCGGGCCCAGGCCGCGGCCGAGGGCGTGTTCCGTCTCGCCCCCGGGCTTCGCGGCTCCGTCGATGCCAGCTACAGCCGCGCCATCGGCGGCGACATGCTGGACTACGGCCAGTTCTGGCGGGAGGACAAGCGGATCTGGAGCCTGCGCGGCCGTATGCTGGCCGACACCGCTTTCGGCTTTGTCGAGGCGCAGGTCTATCACAACGCCCTAAAGGCCACCTACGCCGCTACGCTGCATCCCACCGATAGCGCCCTCACCGTTGCCGACCTGAGCAGCACGGTGAAGCTCAGCGCCGCGCATACCGTCCGGCCGTTGCTGCAGCTCCGGCAGGCCAGCATGAGCGTGATTCCCGGCACGGAAATCCGCTACCGCGTGCTCGGCCTGGGCGGCATGTGGGACTGGAAGCTGGCCGAGCCGCTCGAGCTGACGACGTCCCTTCGCTACGACCATCTATGGCTCGGTGCCAAGGGTTATGACGATCCGGCCTATCCCTATGGGGACCGCGATTACGACCGATCCTTCGGCGAGCCTTCCTGGAACATCGGGCTGGTGTGGCGCGCCACGCCCTGGGACACGGTCCGGCTCAGTGGTGGGCGCGGCATCAGCCTGCCCAGCCTGTCGGATTACGGGTGGCGCGACTCCTATCCGGCCTTCGGATACCAGGACACGGGCACCCCGACCCTGGCCCCCACTGTGGTGGAGAGCGCAGAGGCCGGATACACGCGCAGGGTCGACAGCATCGACGGAAGGCTGGGGCTGAGCGCTTTCGCGCAGCGCTACCGCGGCTTCAGCAGCGGCCTGTCCACGGTCACCTTCGCGCCGCCCCTCGTGCCGCTCGACACCTACACGCCCTACAATCTCGGCACGGCGCATATCGTGGGACTGGAAGCGTCGGCCGAGGGGAGAACCGCCGGTGGGCTGAGCCTGGGGGCGAAGTACCGGCTCTCCGCTGTTTCCAGCGAGCTCGCGCCGTCGAGCCTCGATCCCAAGCGGGCTTCGCCGCGCCACCTCGTCTCGGTTCGGGCGGGCTGGGCCAACGGCCCGCTCGAACTCGACCTGTTCGGGCGGTACAGCACGCTGGTGCGCGGCTACCGCGTGAATGGCGTGGACGAAGCCACGCTTGTCGAGGTGAAGGACTACGCCTCGCTCGCCGTTCGGGCCGGCTACCGCCTGACTGAGACGCTGACCGTGGCGCTGGAAGGCGAGAACATGCTGCACGGCCGCCAGCAGCAAGGAATCGGTGCGCAAGCGGCCAGGCGCATCTATCTGTCCTTGCGCGCGGACTTCTGAAAGCGAGGGACATGGCCCGGTGGGACGTCGGGGAGCATCGGCGCTCTCGACCCCACCGGTAGCCGATGGTGATCGAGGCAGAGAGCCAAGCCTTCGCCGCGCCGCGCAGGGGCAAGGAGGCCTTGACCGGGCCGGGCTCCGCCGGCGAAACCTGCCGGCGATCAGCCCGGGCCGTTTCCATGCGGGCTCAGACCGTCAGCAGGCGCCGGACGGATTCCTCCTCCAGTGCCTGCGCCTCTCCCTCCAGCGCCACCTCGCCGCGAACCATGACGGTGATGCGGTCGGCAAGGTCGCGCGCGAACTCGAAATACTGCTCGACCAGCACCACCGCCATGCCGCGGTCCTTCGCCAAGTGGCGGATGACGCGCGCGATGTCCTTGATGACGCTGGGTTGGATGCCCTCGGTGGGCTCGTCGAGGATCAGCAGGCGCGGGCGGGCGGTCAGCGCGCGGGCGATGGCGAGCTGCTGCTGCTGCCCGCCGGAGAGGTCGCCCCCGCGGCGGCGCAGGAACTGGCGGAGGATGGGGAAGAGGTCGAAGACCTCGGAGGATACCTTGCTGCCGCGCGGGGCGGCTGCCAGCGCCGTCTCCAGGTTCTCCTGCACGGTGAGAAAGGGGAAGATCTCGCGGCCCTGGGGCACGTAGCCGATGCCGGCGCGGGCGCGGTCGGCCGGGGAGAGGGCAGCGATGTCCCGCCCCTCCCACTCGATGCGCCCTCCGCTGATGCGCTCCACCCCCATGATCGAGCGCATGAGGGAGGACTTGCCCACGCCGTTGCGGCCGAGGACGCAGGTGATGCGCCCGGGATCGGCGGCGAGGTTCACGCCGCGCAGGCACAGGCTGGCGCCGTAGGAGAGGCGGAGGTCGGTGGCGCGGAGCATGGTTCAGCGGCCCAGATAGACTTCGATGACACGGGGATCGTTCTGCACGGTGTCGATGGACCCCTCGGAGAGCAGCGTGCCCTCGTGCAGCACCGTCACCTTGCTGCCGAGAGCGCGAACAAATTCGAGATCGTGCTCCACCACTACAACGCTGCGCGTCCCGGCGATGCGGCGGAGAAGGGCGGCGGTGTGCTCCGTCTCCTGGTCCGTCATCCCGGCCACGGGCTCGTCGACGAGCAGGAGGTCGGGGTCCTGCATCAGCAGCATGCCGATCTCCAGCCATTGCCGCTGGCCGTGGGAGAGGATGGCGGCCGGATCGCCCGCGCGGGAAGCGAGGCCGATCTCCTCCGTCACGGCCTCGATCCGCTTGCGCGCGGTGTTCTCCAGCTTCCACCGCAGGCAGGACCAGGGATCACGCGGAGCCTTGAGCGCGAGCTCGAGGTTCTCGAACACGGTCAGCGCGTCGAAGACGGTCGGCTTCTGGAACTTGCGGCCGATGCCGAGATTGGCGATCCGCGCCTCGTCCATGCGGGTGAGGTCGTGCTCGCCGAAGGTCACCGTGCCCGCGGTGGGGCGGGTCTTGCCGGTGATGACGTCCATCATCGTCGTCTTGCCCGCGCCGTTCGGGCCGATCACGGCGCGCAGCTCCCCGGGATCGACGATGAGGGAAAGGTTGTTCAGCGCCCGGAAGCCGTCGAAGACGACGGAGACGCCATCGAGGTAGAGACCGGGCCCCTTCACTTCGTGCGCCCCCGGAAAAGGCCGGCGAGGCCGCGCGGCAGGAAGAGGGTGACGGCGACGAAGAGGCTGCCGAGGACGAAGAGCCAGAGGTCCGGCGCGAAGGAGGTGAGCCAGGTCTTCAGCGCGTTCACCGAGAAGGCGCCGAGGATGGCGCCGACCAGCGTGCCGCGGCCGCCGACCGCCACCCAGATCACCGCCTCGATCGAGTTGCCCGGCGCGAACTCGCCGGGGTTGATGATGCCCACCAGCGGCACGTAGAGCGCGCCCGCCAGCCCCGCCAGCACGGCGGAGAGGGTAAAGACGGAGAGCTTGAAGGAGGTGACGGAGTAGCCGAGGAAGCGCACCCGGCTCTCGGCGTCGCGCACCGCGACGAGGACGCGGCCGAGCTTCGTGCTGGTGATGTGTCGGCAGAGGATGAGCGAGCCCGCGAGCAGGATGAGGGCGGCGTAGAACAGCCCCGCCCGCGCGCCCTGCGTGTTCAGCGGCACGCCGAGCAGCTCCTTGAAGTCGGTGAAGCCGTTGTTCCCGCCGAATCCCATGTCGTTGCGGAAAAAGGCGAGCATCAGCGCGTAGGTCATCGCCTGGGTGATGATGGAGAAATAGACGCCCGTGATGCGGCTGCGGAAGGAGAGCCAGCCGAGGAGGAAGGCGAGCGCGCCGGGCACCAGCATCGCCATCAGGATCGCGTAGGGGAAGTGGTCGAAGCCCAGCCAGTACCAGGGCAGTTCCTTGTAGCCGAGGAAGACCATGAAGTCCGGCAGCACGGGATGCCCGTAGACGCCGCGCGGCCCGATGAGACGCATGAGGTGCATCCCCATGGCATAGCCGCCGAGGGCGAAGAAGGCGCCGTGGCCGAGCGAGAGGATGCCCGCATAGCCCCAGGCGAGGTCGATCGCGAGCGCCAGCACGCCGTAGCAGATCCACTTGCCCGTGACGGCCACGGTGAAGTCCGAGACGCGGAGGGCACTTCCGGCGGGCAGCGTGTTCAGCACGGGAAGCAGGGCGAGCAGGGCGATGGCGGCGATGACCGCGCCGCGGATCAGCAGGCGCGCGGGGATGCCGCGGGGGGCGGGGGCGGCGGTGATGTCGCTCATGCGTCGGCGGCCCGGCCCTTGAGGGCGAAGAGGCCGCGCGGGCGGCGCTGGATGAAGAGCATGATGAGCACCAGCACGGCCACCTTGGCCAGCACGGCGCCGGCCCATGGCTCGATGATCTTGTTCAGCACGCCGAGCCCCATGGCGCCGACGAGGGTGCCGACGAGGCTGCCCACGCCGCCGAAGACGACGACCATGAAGCTGTCGATGATGTAGCCCGTGCCGAGATTGGGGGAGACGTTGTCGATCTGGCTGAGCGCCACCCCCGCCATGCCCGCGATCCCCGAGCCGAAGGCGAAGGTCAGCGCGTCCACCCGCCCCGTGCGAATGCCCATGGTGGCGGCGGTGCGGCGGTTCTGCACCACCGCGCGCATCTCCAGCCCGAAGCGGGTGAGGCGGATGGCCGCGAAGGCGAGGGCGAGGACGAGAAGGGAGAAGACGATCACCCAGAGCCGGTTCTGCGTGATCAGGATGCCGCCAGGAAGCGAGAGGGTGCCCTGCATCCAGGCGGGGGAGAGGACTTCCCGGTTCTGCGCGCCGAAGGCGAGCCGCACGGCCTGCTGCAGGATCATGCCGACGCCGAAGGTCATCAGCAGCGTCTCCAGCGGGCGGCCGTAGAGGTGGCGGATCAGCCCGCGCTCCAGCACCGCGCCCGCGAGGCCGGCGACGAGGAAGGCGGCGGGGACGGAGAGGGGAAGGGACCAGGGCAGCAGCCAGGGAATGCCGCGGAGGGCCTCCTGCACCATGAAGGTGGTGTAGGCGCCGAGCATGACGAACTCGCCATGGGCCATGTTGATCACGCCCATCACGCCGAAGGTGATGGCGAGGCCGAGCGCGGCCAGCAGCAGCACGGAGCCGAGCGAGAGGCCCTGGAACAGCGTCTCCGCGGCGCGCTTGAAGGCGAGGCGCCCGTCGATGGCGGCGACGGCGGCATCCACCTCGGCGGCGAGGTCGGGATTGGTGGCGCGGGCCTCCAGCAGCAGGGCGCGCGCGTCCTCCGAGGAGGCGCCGCCGAGCGTCGCGATGCCCTGGCGCTTCACCGCCGCATCGGGCGCGACGAGGCGGGAGGCGGCGAGCGCCAGCTCCTGCCGCTCCCGCACGCGGGGGACGGATTCCCGGGCGATGGCGGCCTCCAGCGGCGCGATATTCTCGGCGCTTCGGCTGCGGAAGACGGAATCGGCGGCGGCCAGGCGCTCATCGGGGTTGGCGGAAACGAGCTGGAGGCGGCCCAGCGCCCCGCGCAGCGCGGCGCGGACGCGGTTGTTGATGCGGACCGTCTCGGCGCCCGCCGCATCCGCGGGCTGGCCGGTCGCGGCATCCGTGCCGTTGGGGAGGATGATGAGGGTGTCGCGCTTGCGGAGCTGGCCGTCGGAGAGGGCGCGCAGCACGGGGAGGGCGCGCGGGTCGCCGCCGGCGCCGAGGCGCTCCACCGCCTCCGCCTGGGTGCCGAAAGCCCCGGCAAGGCCGGGCAGGGCTTCGATGAAGGCATCCTGCGCCGCGGCGGGAAGCGCGCCGGCGAGGAAGGCGAGCAGGAGGAGGATGCGGAGCATGGTGGTGCGGGCGGCGGGTTGTCCCCGCCGCCCCTTTCCTGTCAGCCGCGGCGGCTGGCGTTCTCGGGGATGAAGGGGGACCAGTTCTCGGCCGCGATGGCGGTCGGCGTCTTGTGGACGATGTTGAACTGGCCGTTCTCCTGCACCTCGCCGATCATCACCGGCTTGGTGAGGTGATGGTTGGGCCGCATCTCCTCCTCATAGCCGCAGGGCGCCATGACCTTCTGGCCGTACATCGCCTGGCGCACCGCATCGACCGCGGTGGTGCCGGCCTTCTGCACGGCCTGCGTCCACATGCGGAAGCCGGTGTAGGTGGCCTCCATCGGGTCGTTCGTCACGCGCTTGTCGTTCTTGATGTAGGCGCGCCACATCGCCTTGAACTCGTCGTTTGGCGCGCCGGGGACGGACATGAAGTAGTTCCAGGCGGCGAGATGGCCGACCAGCGGCTTCGTGTCGATGCCCGCCAGCTCCTCCTCGCCCACGGAGAAGGCGACGCAGGGGATGTCCTCGGCCTTGATGCCCTGGTTGCCCAGCTCGCGGTAGAAGGGGACGTTCGCGTCGCCGTTGATGGTGGAGACGATGGCGGTGCGCTTGCCCTCGCCCGCGAAGCGCTTCACGCGGGAGACGATGCCCTGCCAGTCGGAATGGCCGAAGGGCGTGTACTCCTCCATGATGTCGGCGTCGCTGATCCCCTTGCTGTTGAGATAGGCGCGGAGAATGCGGTTGGTGGTGCGGGGATAGACGTAGTCGGTGCCGAGAAGGGCGATGCGCTTCGCCTCGCCGCCATCCTTGCCCATCAGGTACTCAACGGCCGGGATCGCCTGCTGGTTCGGCGCGGCGCCGGTGTAGAAGACGTTCCTGCTCTGCTCCTCGCCCTCGTACTGCACGGGGTAGAAGAGAAGCCCGTTCAGCTCCTCGAAGACGGGGAGGACGGACTTGCGGGAGACCGAGGTCCAGCAGCCGAAGGTCACGTCCACCTTGGACACGGCCAGCAGCTCGCGCGCCTTCTCGGCAAAGAGCGGCCAGTTGGAGGCGGGATCGACGACCACGGGCTCCAGGCGCCGGCCGAGCACGCCGCCCTTCGAATTGGCCCATTCGATCATCATCAGCACGGTGTCGCGCAGCGCCGTCTCGCTGATGGCCATGGTGCCGGAGAGGGAGTGGAGCACGCCCACCTTGATGGGCGACCCCTGGGCGAAGGAGGGGCGGATCGCCGGCATCGCCAGCGCGCCGCCCAGGCCGGCCAGCGCGGCGCGGCGGGTGAGATTCAGGCTCATTGTTTCGTCCCACAGAGGCCGGTGCGCCCGCGGATTCCCCCCGCGACTGGCCGGACCCTGCTGGGTTTGCGAGAAGCGTGCCATCCACCCCCCTGGCCGCGGCCCGGCCGTTCCCTGTCGGGGCTGGCGCGGGCTTAGGCATTCCAGGGGCGGCGCTGCGCTTTTCCGTGGCAAGGCGGAACGGACCGCCCGGCCTCAGAGGTCTCCCATCCAGCGGGGCAGGGCCAGGGCGATCTCCGGGACGAAGGTGACGGCCAGCATCACCGCCGTCATCGCCAGGAGGAACCACCAGACCCAGACCATGGTGCTCTCCATGCTGCAGCCGGCGATGCGGCAGGTGACCATCAGGTTCACCGCCGTGGGCGGCGTGAAGGCGCCGATGGCGACGTTCATGGTCATGATCACCCCGAACCAGGTGAGGTCCCAGTGGAACAGGGCCGCGATGGGCAGGAGGATGGGCAGGAAGATGAGATAGGTGGAGATGGCGTCCAGCGCCGTGCCCGCGATCATCAGCAGCACGGTGATGGCGAGCAGCATCACCACCTCGTTGTCCGTCAGGCCGATCAGCATCCCGGCGAGCGCGTCGAAGATGCCGGCCGCGCTGCCGGCATGGGCGTAGATGGCGGCCAGGGCGATGATGAGGAGGACGACGGCGGAGATCTCCGCGCTGTCGCGCAGCACCTCGTAGAGATCGCGCCAGGTGAGGCTGCGATAGATCACGGCGCCGACGAAGAGGCCGTAGAAGACGGCGACGACGGCGGCCTCGGTCGGCGTGAAGGCGCCGGAGCGGAGGCCGCCGAGGATCACCACCGGCGCGGCGAGGCCCCAGACGGCGTCGAGGAAGGAGCGCCAGAGCCGCGCGGCCGTGAGCGGCGGGCGGGCCGCGCGCGGCTCGGGCAGGCCGAAGCCGCCGCGCCGCGCGAGCCACACGGCCGGCACTATGAGGGCAAGGCCGGAGAGGATGCCGGGCACGACCCCCGCGAGGAACAGCGCGGGCACGGAGACGCCCGGCACGAGCACGGCATAGACGATGAAGGGGATGGAGGGCGGGATGAGCACGTCGGTGGACCCGCCCGCCGCGGTGAGGGAGGCGACATAGGGCGCGGGATAGCCCTGCTTCAGCATGGGCGGCACCATCACCGCGGCCACGGCGGCGGCATCCGCCGCGCCCGACCCGCTGACGCCGCCGAGGATCATGCAGAGCAGCACGGCCACGATCGCCAGCGCCCCCGTGCGATTGCCGACGAGGAGCTGGGCGAAGCCGACGAGGCGCGCGGCAACCCCCGCCCGCTCGAAGACCAGCCCGGCGAGGACGAACATGGGCAGAGCCAGCAGCGGATACTTCGCGATGCCCGTCCAGATGTTCGTGGGCAGGGCCATGACGCCCATGCCCTCCATCGCGATGACGAGGAAGCCGGTGAGCCCCATGGCGACGCCGATGGGCACGCCCACCAGCATCAGCAGGATGAAGAGCCCGACGAGGAGGAGGATCGCCAGCGTCACGCGCGGATCACCCGGACCATGCGGCCGAGCAGCCGCGCGCAAATGACGAGCGACATGAGCGGCATCCACCCCGTATAAAGCCATTGCGGCACGCCGAGGCCGGGGGAGAGGACCTCGAAGCGGTACTCGTCCCATGTGTAGAAGGCGCCGTACCAGGCAAGCGGGACGAAAACGGCGAGGCCGCAGAGAAGGACCAGCACCTCCACCCCGCGCGCGGCGCGCAGCGAGAGCTTCTCGGTGAAGTAGGTCACACGGATATGGCGGTCCGCGCCGAAGGCGGCGGCGCTGCCGAGGAAGGTCATCACCACCATGATCGCGACCGAGTACTCCTCGGTGAAGGCGAGGGAGACGTCGGTGAAGTAGCGCGTGAGCACGTTCGCCATGGTGATGACGGCCAGCACGGCCATGGCGGCGGCGGCAAGCGCGCCCTCCAGCGTGACGGGGATGCGCGGCGGGGCTTCCCCGAGCTGGAGGCCGGGGGCCTGGATATCGGCGTGTTCGGTCATGGTGCTTTTCAGGACGTGGCGGGGCGGCACGGCGCCGCCCCGGGAAATCTCAGCTCACGCGGGCGATGACGGCCTCGGCCTGGCGGACGAGGTCGGTGCCGATGGTGCCCGCCCACTTGTCGAAGACGGGGCGGGTGGCGCGGGCGAAGGCCGCCTTCTCGGCCGCGGAGAGGTCGATCACCTCCACCCCGCGCCGCGCGCACTCCTCCAGGGAGGAGCGGTCGCCGTTCATCCCCAGCCCCTTGCGGGCGGCGTTGTTGCCGGCCTGCCCGGCCTCCCGCGCGGCCTCGACCACGATCTCACGGTCCCGCGGCTCGAAGCCCGACAGCGCCGCCTTGCTGATAGCGACGATGCCCGCATCGGCGCAGTAGTTCCACAGGGTCAGGTGCTTCTGCGCCAGCGTGTCCATGCGGAAGCCGAGGAAGAGGTTCACCGGGTTCTCCTGCCCGTCCACCGCGCCCGTCGAGAGGGCGGGCTGGAGGTCGGCGAAGGACATCTGCACGGGGTTGGCGCCGAGGGCCGTGTAGATCTCGGAGAAGATGGCGCCGGCGGCGAAGCGGATCTTCAGCCCGCGCAGGTCGCCCGGCGCGCGGATGGGGCGCTTGGAGTTGCTGATCTCGCGGAAGCCGTTCTCGCCCCAGGCCAGCGGCTCGATGTCGCGGGCCGCGAGGGTGCGGAAGAGCGCCGCCCCGACCTCGCTCCCCACCAGCGCGTCGAAGGCGGCGGTGCCGGGCATGAGGAAGGGGAGGGAGAAGAGGTTCATCTCCCTGATCTGGGGGGAGATGTTGATGGTGGAGAAGACGGCGCCGTCGATCACGCCCTGGCGGATCGCCACCAGCTCCCGCGTCTGGTCGCCGCCGACGAGGGAGGAGCCGGGATAGACCTTGAAGTTCAGCCGCCCCTCGGAGCGCTGGTTCACCAGATCGGCCCAGACGAAGGCGGATTCCGAGAGGGCGATCGGCCGGTTGCCGACCACCGTGATCTTGTACTCCGGCTTGTAGCGCGGCTGGGCCCGGCCGATCGCGGGCAGGGCCAGCACGGGGAGGGCGGCGCCCGCGGAGAGCAGGGCGCGGCGGTTCACGCGCAGGGTCATGGACGTCTTTCCCCCAAAGGCTTCACTTCTGGTTGCGCGCACTCTGGAAGAGCGGGGCGGGGGCGGCAAGGGGCGGCGCGGCCCGCCCCGTGACGAAGGCGAGCGGAGCGCGCCCGCAAACCACGATCGGCCGCCCGGCCCGCTGCCCCACGGGGGCAGTGCGGGCGCGGGGCTAGGTGCCCTCCAGCTCGTGCGAGAGGCGGATGAGGTCCTGGGTGTGGGGGTGCACGGCCCGGCCGGCGCGGAGCGCGGCCTCGTCCATCACCTCCACGATCCGCCCGCCCTGCATCACCGCCAGCCGGCCGCAGAGATGCGCGACGACGGCGAGGTTGTGGGAGACGAGGATGCAGGTGAGGCCGCGCGCGGCGCGCAGGTCGGCCAGGAGGTTCAGCACCTCCGCCTGGACGGAGACGTCGAGCGCGCTGGTCGGCTCGTCCAGCAGCAGCACGCGGGGATCGGCGACGAGGGCGCGGGCGATGGCCACGCGCTGGCGCTGCCCGCCCGAGAGCTGGTGGGGGTAGCGGAAGCGGGCGGTGCGCGGCAGCGCCACTTCCTCCAGCGCGCGGGCGATGCGCGCCTCCGCGTCCGGTACGCCGTGGACGACCAGCGGCTCGGAGAGGATGCGGTCCACCGTCTGCCGGGGATGGAGGGAGCCGTAGGGGTCTTGGAACACCATCTGGACCGTGCGGAAGAAGGCGCGGTCGCGCTTGCGGCCGAGGGCGCGCCCGTCCACCGAGATCCGCCCCGTCCATTCCGTGATCAGGCCGGCGATGGCGCGCAGCACGGTGGACTTGCCGCTGCCGCTCTCCCCCACCAGCCCGAAGGTCTCGCCCTCGGCGACGTCGAACGAGACCCCGCGCACGGCGTGGTTACTGCCGAAGCGCACGTCGAGATCCGAGGCGCTGATCATGGGCGCAGCTCCGGCGGTCATGCGCGCGGCGCCAGCCAGGAGGGATCGCGCCTGAGCGTGGGCAGGCGCTCCCGGCGCTCCTCCAGGCTCGGCAGGCATTCCAGCAGCCCGCGCGTGTAGCCGTGGGTAGCCCGGTGGAGATCGGCGGCCGGCAGCTCCTCCATCACCTGCCCGGCATACATCACGGCCACGCGGTCGCAGAAGCGGGAGACCAGGGGAAGGTCGTGGCTGATGAGCATCAGCGCCATGCCGCGGCTGTCCACCTGCTCCTCGATCAGGGAGAGGATCTCGGCCTGCACGCTGGCATCCAGCGCCGAGGTCGGCTCGTCCGCGATCAGCAGCTCGGGGTTGGGGGCGAGCATCATGGCGATCATCACACGCTGGCCCATGCCGCCGGAGAGCTCGTGCGGATAAGCGTCGTGGACGCGGCGGGGATCGCGGATCTTGACGGATTCGAGCAGGTTCAGCGCGGCCTCGCGCGCCTCCCTGCGGCCGAGCTTCGTGTGCGCCCGCAACGCCTCGGCGATCTGGGCGCCCGCCGTCATCACGGGGTTGAGGCTGTATTTCGGGTCCTGGAGGATGAGCCCGATGCGGCCGCCGCGGAGCGCGCGCATCTCGGCCTCCGAGGCGTGGAGGATGTCCGTCGTGCCGAAGCGCAGCGCATCGGCGCGCACCCTCGCGCTGCCGGGCAGGAGCCGCATCAGCGCGCGCCCCGTGACGGACTTGCCCGACCCGCTCTCCCCCACGATGCCGAGCTTCTCCCGCCCGATGGCGAAGGAGACGCCGCGCACGGCCTGGGTGACGCCGGTGGCGGAGGGGAAATCGACGTGGAGGTTCCGCACGGCGACCAGGGGCTCGCCGGGCAACACGGTTCTCGTCATCGCTGCTTCGGGTCCAGCACGTCGCGTAACCCGTCGCCGAGCAGGTTGAAGGCGAGGGAGGCGGCGAAGATGGCGATGCCGGGCATCACGGCCACCCACCACTGCTCCAGGATGAAGCGCCGGGCGGTCGCGATCATCGTGCCCCATTCCGGCAGTGGCGGTTGCGCGCCGAGGCCGAGGAAGCCGAGGCCGGCGGCGGTGAGGATGATGGAGGACATGTCCAGCGTCACGCGCACGGCCAGGGAGGGAAGGCACATCGGCATGACGTGGCGCAGCACGACGCGCGCGGGGGAGGCGCCCGTCATGCGCGCCGCGGCGACGTAGTCCGTGCGGCGGATGGTGAGCGTCTCCGCGCGGGCTAGGCGGGCATAGGGCGGCCAGGCCGTGAGGGCGATGGCGATCACCGCGCTCTCCACCCCCGGCCTCATCGCGGCGACGAAGGCGAGCGCGAGGATCAGCCGGGGGAAGGCGAGGAAGACGTCCGTGACCCGCATCAGCAGCCGGTCCCACAGCCCGCCCGCATAGCCTGCGACGCAGCCGACGAGCAGGCCGAGCGGCGCGACGAGCAGCACCACGGCCACCACCATCCCCAGCGTGACGCGCCCGCCATAGAGCAAGCGGGACCAGACATCGCGCCCCAGCTCGTCCGTGCCGAGCCAGTGGGCGGCGGAGGGGACGGCGAGGCGGTTGCCGAGCTGCTGGATGCCGGGATCATGGGTGGCGAGCACGGGCGCCAGCAGGATCAGCAGCAGCATCACGAGGATCACCGCCAGCCCCGCCACCGCCAGCGGGTTGCGCCGGAAGGCGAGCCAGGCCTGGTAGCGCCGGCCCCAGGCAGCCTGGGAGCGGGAGGCCGGGGCATCGGTGAGCAGCCAGTCCCGCCGGCGGGGCACGGCGCCGGGCTGAGGCGGCGGGGGCGCGCCGGCGGGCGCAGTCTCGTCCGGCACGGGCTCCAGGGCCGCGGTCGCGGTGGCGGCGTCGGCCATGGGGCTCCCGGGGGTTGGTCCGCTCATCGCGTGCGGGGGTCCAGCAGGCGGTAGAGAAGGTCGGCGAAGAGGTTCAGCACGACGTAGATCAGCCCGACGACGAGGGTGGCGCCGAGGACGGCGTTCATGTCCGCATTCAGCAGCGAGACGGTGAGGTACTGGCCGAGGCCGGGCCAAGCGAAGATCGTCTCGGTCAGCACCGCGCCCTCCAGCAGCCCGGCATAGGTGAGGAAGATCACCGTCACCAGCGGGACGAGCGTGTTGCGGAAGGCGTGGCGCCAGACGATGCGGGCGTTGGACAGCCCTTTGGCGCGGGCGGTGGTGACGTACTCGCTGCGGAGTTCCGCCAGCATGAAGGCGCGCGTCATGCGCGCGATATAGGCGAGGGAGAAGAAGGCGAGGATGCCGGCGGGCTGGACGAGGTGCAGCACCGCGTCCCAGAAGGCCGGCCAGTCATTCGCCAGCGCGGCGTCCAGCGTCAGCAGCCCCGTCACCGGCTCCACCATGTCCTGGTAGACGATGCCCTGGCGCCCGGGGCCGGGCAGCCAGCCGAGCCAGGCGTAGAAGACGAGCAGCGAGACGAGGCCGAGCACGAAGACCGGCAGGGAATGGCCGGCGAGGCAGAAGACGCGCACGGCCTGGTCCACCCAGCTTCCCTGCCGCGTCGCTGCCAGCACGCCGAGCCCGATGCCGAGGACGGCGGCGATGATGATGGCCAGCGTCGCCAGCTCGAAGGTGGCGGGGAAGAAGCGCGCGATGTCCTCCCACACCGGGTTGGAGGTCATGACGGAGCGGCCGAGATTGCCGGTCACGATGTCCGTCAGGTAGCGCCAGAACTGCATGGGCAGCGGCTGGTCCAGCCCCAGCTCCACCCGCGCGCGCGCCACCACGTCGGCCGGGGCGCGGTCTCCCACCACGGCCAGCACGGGGTCGATCGGCACCACGCGCCCGATGAAGAAGGTGACGAGGGCGAGGCCGAGCAGCGTGATGGGGATGCTGGCGGCGGTGGCCGCCAGCGATCCCCATTGCCGTGATATCAGACGCGCGCGGGGCAAGGCTCAGGCCTTGGCGATGGAGGCGTATTCCGTCCGGTCGTTCAGCACGCCGATCCGGAAGCCGCGCACCCCGCTGCGGACCACCGCCACCTCCACGTCCTGCAGCATGATGGCGAAGGGGCTCTGCTGCTGATGGTCGCGCTGCAACTGCTCATACATGTCCACGCGCTTCTCCGCGTCCGTCTCCTTCACGGCCGCCAGGGTGCGCGCGGTCAGCTCGGGGATCTCCCAGCCCGAGCGCCAGGCGAGGGTCTTGTTGCGCGCATCGTCCCCGTTGTCGGGGTTCATGCTGAAGGCCTCGGCATTGCTGTGCGGGTCGAAATAGTCGGAGCCCCAGCGCAGGAGGGCGAGCTCGTGCCCGCGCGCGCGGGTTTTGGTGATGACGGCGCGCATCTCGCCCGGCAGCATGCGCGCGCGGATGCCGATGGCGGCGAGGTTCGCCTGCACGGCCTGCGCGATGTCGCCCACGGGTGCGCCGGAGAAGAAGTCGAAGGAGCACTCGAAACCATCGGGATGCCCGGCCTCGGCCAGCAGGCGCTTGGCCCCGGCCACGTCCATCTTGAAGGGCTTCTCCGTCAGAGCGCCGGGCAGGCCCTCCGGCAGGAAGGCCTGGTGGACGGCGTAGTTGCTGGGGACGATGTTGCTCTGGATGCCTTCGTAATCGATCGCCATCTTGATCGCCTGCCGCACCCCGGGCTTCGACAGGATCGGGTGCTTCTGGTTCATCGCGATGTAGAGCACGCCGGCCTTGCGCTGCGTGACCACGGTATAGCGGCTGTCGCCCGCCACGCCCTTGATCTGGTCGGAGGCGAGGTTGCGCGCGATGTCGTAGTCCCCGCGCTGCAGGCCGAGGAGCTGCGCCGAGGGGTCGGCGACGTGGCGCATGATGATCCGGCGCGTGGCGGGCGCCTCGGCCGCGTTCGGGTTCGCCTGCAGCGTCACCGCCTCGCTCGCGCGCCAGGAGACGATGCTGTAGGAGCCCGAGCCCGCGGAGTTCGTCTTCAGCCAGCCATTGCCCCAGTCATCCCCCTGGACGCGGGCGGAGAGGGTCGCCTTCTCCACGATGCTGCCGACCGCCGCGGACAGGCAGTAGAGCAGGAAGGAGGTCGCGGTCGGCTCGGCGGTGGTCAGCACCACGGTGCGGGGGTCGGTGGCGCGAATGGTCTGCGCCATGTTGCCGCGGTTGAAGCCGAACTGGTTGATGATGAAGGCCGGGCTCTTGTTCAGCGCCACCACGCGCTGGAGGGAGTAGACCACGTCCTCCGCCGTCGCCTCCTTGCCGCTGGCGAACTTCTGGCCGGTCTTCAGGCGGAAGGTGAAGGTCTTCGCGTCGTCGCCCGCCGTCCAGCTCTCGGCGAGGTCGCCGATGAGGCGGGCGGGATCGTCGTTCGGGGTGGAGACGAGGCGCTGGTAGACGTTCCCCGAGATCTCGGCGCCCGTGTACTCGAAGCTCTCGGCGGGATCGAGGGTGATGAGGTCGTCGAGCTGCTTGGCCATCACGATCACGCCCGGCGGCGTCTGGGCCTGGGCAGAGCGGATCACCGTGTTCCAGGAGAGGGCGGCGCCGGAGGCGGCCCCGAGGCCGGTCAGGAGGGTGCGGCGGGTCGTCATGCGTCGTCTCCGGTGGATGGGGTGGCGAATGCCCGTGCGCCGGGCCTTCCGCAAGGCTGGACCAGGGGGGCAGGCCGTGCCAAGCGCGAAAGCCATGGAGTTCTGGCAGAGATTTGAGCCCGCCCCGGACGCGCCGCCCTATCGGGAGAGCATGGCGGCGCCGATGCCGGACGGATCGGCCCTCCGCCTGCCGCTCCGCGACTACGGCGAGGTCGCGGTCGGCGGGCTGATCGTCAACCAAGCCTCCTTCGCCGTGCTGCGGCGCCTCGCCGCCTGGATGGCCGAGGCCGCGCGGCCGCTCGGCGCCGAGGTGGTCTGCGGGCTGCCGACCCTCGGCCACGCCCTCGCGCCCCTCGTGGCCGAGGTGCTGGGCCATCCGAACTGGGTCGCGGCCGGCTACTCGCGCAAGCGCTGGTACGAGGAGGTCCTCTCCGCCCCCGTCTCATCCTCCACCACGCCGGGGGAGCGGCGGATCTGGCTGGACCCGCGCATCCTCCCGCGCCTCGAAACCCGCCGCGTGCTGCTGGTGGACGACGTGGTCAGCACGGGCAGCTCCGCGCGGGCGGGGCTGGAACTGCTGGACAGGGCGGGGGTGAGGCCCGTGGGGTTCCTCGTGGCCATGGCTCAGGGGGATCGCTGGGTCCCGTCCTGGCCCGCGGAGCTGCCCGTCGTGGCAGCCTTCGCCACGCCCCTTCTCCGGCGCGGGCCGCAGGGCTGGGTGCCGGACCCGGCGACGCAACCAAAGGTGGTGCTGCCGGGCTGACAAGCGCGTGCGCCGTGACAAAAGCGTTGCACCCGCCCCGACCGGCCTGATCTGATGAGTGGACCACTGGCGCGAGGACGTGTTCCATGCGGCGACGGTCCCTTCTCGCGGCCAGCGGCGCCGCGGTCATCCCCGCGGCGCGGCCGCGCGCGGCGGAAGGCGTGGACCTTCTCCTCGTGCTCGCCGTGGATGTCTCCCGATCGATCGACGACGACGAGGCCCGGCTCCAGCGCGAGGGCTATCGCAGCGCGATCACCGATGCGCGCGTGATGGAGGCGATCCGCTCGGGCATGATGGGCGCGATCGCGGTGGCCTATGTCGAATGGGCCGGCTCGGATTACCAGCGGCTCGTCATCCCCTGGACCCATATCGGCAGCGGCGCGGAGGCCGAGGCCTGGGCGGCCGAGCTGGGGCGCGCGCCCCGTGTGGCCCTCTCCTGGACCTCGATCTCCGGCGGGCTCGACTTCTCCATGCGCGTGCTGTCCGAGGCGCCCTTCGAGGGGACGCGGCGCGTGATCGACGTCTCGGGCGACGGGGTGAACAACAGCGGCATGCCCGTCGAGACCGTGCGGGACCGCGTCGCGGCCGAGGGCGTGACGATCAACGGGCTGCCGATCATGAACGACCGGCCTACCTTCGGGCGGCCCTCGCCGGTGCCGCTCGACCAGTACTACCGCGATTCCGTCATCGGCGGGGACGGGGCCTTCCTCGTCGCGGCGGAGGACTTCGAATCCTTCGGCAATGCCGTGCGCCGCAAGCTCGTGCGCGAGATCGCGGCGCTGCCGGGGCCGGTCGTGACCTGACCGGCGCCCGGCCACGCCGGGTTCAGCGCTCGATCTCCTCCACGACGATCCCGAAGGCGGCGAGCCCTTCGGCCAGCAAGTCGCCGAGCAGGTTCAAGCCCATGAGGTGGCCTGCGGGATCGGCCTCCTCTCGCTCGCGCGCGGCGGCCAACGCCTCCTCCCACTCGTCCGGCTCGTAGTCGCCATGGCCAATCCAGGCGAGGGCGAGGAGCGAGGCCTGCTCATCCTCGTTCAGCTCGTCGATCAGCGTCTCGAGATCCCCGCCGGCCGCATCGGCCTTGGCGCCGTCCTCGTCCTCGGCGTCGTCATCCGTCTCGTCGGCGCGGGCGGCATCGATGATGTTCGCGACGGCCCGCAGGCTGATGCCGAGATCGACGTCCTCCTCGTCGTCGTCACGGGAAGGGCCAGGATTTCCGCGCCGCTTGTCGCTCATGGAGGAGGTCCCGATCGCCTGTGTGAGTTGGTGCCGCCCGCCCAACGCTTGATCGGCCCTTCGGCTTCGCGAAACCGCCGTCCCGACTCGGCGTTCATTCCGCAGAGGGTGGCGCAAGAACCCGGTCTAAATAGTTGATTTGAATCAGAACCTACTGATTCACAAGAGGGGGTGTGATGATGATTAAGACAGGCACGATCGCACTCCTCGGCCTCCTGGCGATGGCGCCCCTGGCCCATGCCGCCGACACGCCGGCCTTCGTGACCGCCACGATGTGCGACGCGGCGGCCCCGATCGCGGCGGGAGAGGCCGTCTTCTCGCGCAAGATCCGGGCAGAGCGCCCCGTTGCCCGCCAGGCCGCCCCGGCCCGCCGGCGCGCGCGCAACGCCCGCCCCGCCGCCCCGGCGGCGCAGCCGGAGCCGCAGGCCGCCGAGATCGATTCGATGCTGCGCCCGGCCGTGCATTTCTGCATGTCGCCCGCGGGCTTCGCGGACCGCGTGCGCTACACCTGAGGCGCGGCCCGGCCGGTCGCCGTCAGGCCGACCAGTCCGGCGCGAAATCCGGCTTCACGAAGCGCTGGTCCTTCGGCAGCGCATCGATCTCCGCGATGTCAGCCTCGGTGAGCCTCTGCGCGAGAGACAGCGCTTCCAGGTTGGACCGCTGGCTCTCCGGCCGCGCGGCTTTCGGGATCACGGCCACGCCGTCCTGCCGCAGCAGCCAGGCGAGCGCGACCTGCGCCGCGCTGACCCCGTGCCGTTCCGCGATGGCGAGGAGCTTCGGGTCGCTCGCGAGCCTTCCCTGGCCGAGCGGCGAGTAGGCCGTCAGCACGATCCCGTTGGGCCGCGTGATCTCCAGCAGCCGGTCCTGCGAGAGCAGCGCGTGGTACTCCACCTGGTTCGTCGCGATCGGCACGCCCGTCTCGATGGCGCGCTTCAGCAGGCCGGGCGGGAAGTTCGCGACGCCGATGGCGCGGGCCAGCCCTTCCTTGCGCAGCCGTGCCATGTCCCCCATCACGCGCGGCAGATCCATCCCGGCCGCGGGCCAGTGAATGAGGTAGAGGTCGAGGTAATCCGTGCCGAGACGCTCCAGCGAGGCCTCGCAATGCGCGCGGATCTCCTCGGGGCCGAGATGCGTCCACCACACCTTGCTCGTGACGAAGACCTCGCCGCGCGGCAGGCCCGAGGCCTTCAGCCCCGCGCCGACCTCGGCCTCGTTGCCGTACATCTCCGCGGTGTCGAGGGCGCGGTAGCCGAGGGAGAGGGCGGATTCCACCGCCGCCTGGCCCTCGGCCCCGGAGAGGCGCCAGGTGCCGTAGCCCAGGCGCGGAATGGAGATCAGGGGTGTGTCGATGCGTTCGCTCATGCGGCGGAGGGTGGGGACGCTCTAGCGCTTCGCCAAGTCAAGAAGCGCGGCGAAGCCGGTTTCCGTGCCGAAGGCGAGATGCGTGCCGGCCGGATTCCAGGCAAGCGCCGAGACCGCGCCGCGCCCGGGCGCGGCGACCGGCACGACCTTGCCCGAGCCGATCTCCGCCATCAGCACCAGCCCGTCCTGAAAACCGGCCACCACCACCTCGTGCTGCGGATGGCAGGCGACGCGGGTGCAGATCACTTGGTCTCCACCCGCGATCTCCGTCGGCGCCTTGCCCATGGGACCGCCGCCGAAGAAAGGCCAGAGCACGACGGAATCCGCACCCGACGAGGCGAGCCAGCGCCCCTTGGCGGTGAAGGAGAGGGAGGAAGTCTTCGCGGGATAGCCGGACATGCGCATGTGCTGGCTGTCCGTCAGCCGCCATCCGTGCAGCGCGTTCTCCTGCATCGCCGTCACGACGTTCTGCCCATCGGGGGAGATGGCGACGGCGTGGTGGCTTCCCTTCCACTCCAGCACGCGCGGCTTGTCCGCCTTCGCCGCGACGAACCAGGAGGAAACGCCGTTGTAGTGGGTGGCGAAGACGCGCTTGCCCTTCGCATCGATCGCCACGCCGCCGACGGTGGAGGGGTGTGGACCCAGCACCTTCAGCTTCGCGCCCTTGCCGTCGAAAAGATGGACGTTCTTGCCCACCGCTACCGCGCGCAGCCCGGAAGGATGGGTGGCGAGGTGCTCCACCCACTTCATCATGCCGAACTCGGCCAGAGCCTCCATGCCTCCATCCGGCGCGATGCGGACGAGCCTGCCGTCATCGCCGCCGGAGAGGAGGCCATCCACCGCATCGGGCACGAGGGACTGGCCCGTGCCGTCATGTGCCTCCAGCCGCCGCCACGCCGCCGCATGGTCGGCGGGATCGGCGAGATGGACCGTGCCGTCCGAGAGGGCGAAGCCGGCGAGGCGGCCCTCCCGCCCGAAGGCGGCGCCGACCACCCAGGCCCCGAGGTCGCGGCCCGTGCCGCGCTGGTCCAGCAGGAAATCCGCTTCGGCAACACCCGACATCGCGTCAGGCCGCCGTGGATTCGAAGCCGCGGCGCAGCTTCGGGCGGTTCAGGTCGCGGCCGATGAAGACGATGCGCGACTTGCGCGGGTCCCCTTCCTTCCACGGGCCGATGTAGTCGCCGTCGGCGATCATGTGCACGGCCTGGAAGGCGAAACGGCGGTCATCGCCCTGGTAGTGCAGGATGCCCTTGGTCCGCAGCAGGTCCTGGCCCTTGGTCTGGAGCAGCTCGCCGATCCAGGCGTTGAACTTCTCGGCGTCCACGGGGCGGTCCAGCTCGAAGGAGACGGACTGCACGTTGCTGTCATGGCTATGGTCGTCGTCGCCCGAGAGGAACTCGGGCTCGCGGGCGAGGATGCGGTCGAGGCGGAAGGCGTCGCGGCCGATCACCGCGTCCAGCGGCACGTCTGACTTGGTGGCGCGGCGGATCTCCACCGTCGGGTTGATGGCGCGGATCCGGCGCTCGACCTCGTCCGCCTCCTCGTTGGAAACGAGGTCCATCTTGTTCAGCACGATCACGTCGGCGAAGGCGACCTGCTCCTCGGCCTCCGGGCTGTCGCCCAGGCGGGTGAGGAGGTGCTTGGCGTCCACCACCGTCACGATCGCGTCCAGCCGCGTCGCGCGCTTCACGTCCTCGTCCACGAAGAAGGTCTGGGCGACGGGGGCGGGATTCGCCAGGCCGGTCGTCTCGACGATGATGCCGTCGAACTTGTCCTTGCGCTTCATCAGCCCGCCGAGGATGCGGATGAGGTCCCCGCGCACGGTGCAGCAGATGCAGCCGTTGTTCATCTCGAACACCTCCTCGTCGGCGTCGATGACGAGGTCCTGGTCCACCCCCATCTCGCCGAACTCGTTGATCACCACCGCGAACTTGCGGCCGTGATTCTCGGTGAGGATGCGGTTGAGGAGGGTGGTCTTGCCGGCGCCGAGATAGCCGGTGAGGACGGTGACGGGGGTGGGCAGGGTGTCGGACATGCGCTTCCTCGGGGGGGAGGGGAGGTCGGGTTCGCGGCGTTATATGGTATCAGGGCGGGGGCGGGCCATGGGGGGTGCCGGCCGCGGCGGTGGAAGCCGCCATGCGGGTTCCGCGTTGTTCCGGTATCCAATCCATGAGAGGGCCGGTCCCATGCCACGGGGCGACAAGTCCGCCTATACCGACAAGCAGAAGCGCATGGCGGAGCATATCGAGCAGGGCTACGAGGCCCGCGGCGTGCCGGAGGACGAGGCCGAGCGCCGGGCATGGGCGACCGTCAACAAGGAGACGGGCGGGGGCAAGAGGAGCGGTTCCGGCCGCGGCAGGCCGATGAACACCGAGCCGTCGAAGACCGGCGGCAAGCGCGGCGGGGCGGCCTCCGCGGCCCGGCCGGCGAGCGCCCGCTCGGCCTCGGCCGTGAAGGCGGCGGCGAGCCGCACGCCGGAGGAGCGCTCCGCCTCCGCGCGCAAGGCCGCGGCCACGCGCAAGCGGAATGCCGAGCGCAAGGGCGCCTGATCCGGTCAGCCCGGAAGCGGCTTCTCCAGAACCGCCTTCGCCGCGCCCGTCTCCTGCGCGCCGGAGGCGGCGACCCTCAGGCAGGCCGTGACGGCGTCGTGGAGCGAGGAGGTGTAGTGGTCGGCGCCCACGGCCTTCGCCTGGGCCTCGTCCGTCAGCACCGCCTCCCCCTCCGGCCAGAGGCCGACGAGCAGCGGCACCCCCGGCATGCGCTGGCGCAGGCGGCGGAGGAGGTAGCGGAGATGCGCGGGGCTGCCGGAGATATCGAGATAGGAGATGCAGACCATCGCGACGCCCGACGTGTCCAGCCGACCGACCTGCTGGCGCGAGCTGGCCTCGTGCGGGATCACGCGCGCGCCCAGCCCGTGCTTCGTGAGCAGCTGGGCGAGCATGGCCGAGGCCGCCTCGTCCAGCGGGCCGCGCCCGGCGAGGCAGAGCACGGGGGTCTCCGATCCCCAGTTGCCCGCCCGCTCCTCCCGCGGGGGGAGGGGCACGTCGGGGGCGGGCTGGGCGGGCACGGCCTTCTCGGCGACCGTCGTGCTCGTCAGCTCCGGGTCCTCCTTGTGCGATTTCTCCGGCGGATCCCTGTCCGGCACCTCGACGAGGTCGTTCACCAGGCCGGAGACGGCGTTCTTGATGCGCTCCAGCCTCTGCGGGCGCAGCACGCCGCGCTCGGCGTCGTTCGCGGCCAGGCGCAGGCCCTTGAGCGCGACCTCGTCGTAATAGGAGGTGAGGGAGCGCTCCTGCAGCAGCGTCTCGGCCTGGGACAGGGCCTCGTCCGTGTCCCCGGCCAGGATGCGCTGGTAGAAGTTCTCCACGGGGGTGAGGGCCGGGCGGTCGCCCAGCATGACATCCAGGAATTCCAGCCGCTCCACATGCCGCCCGAGCACGACGAGGCAGAGGGTGAGGGGGGTGGCGAGGATCAGCCCGATCGGGCCCCAGAGCCAGGTCCAGAAGATGGCGGCGATGATGACCGAGACGGGCGAGAGGCCGGTGCTGTGGCCGTAGACCATGGGCTCGACGACCTGCCCCATCAGCGGCTCGGTCACGAGGAAGAGGGCGGCGGTCCAGCCCACCATGGTCCAGCCGGGCTCGGTGCCCGCGGCGAGCACGATGGGGAAGGCGGCCGCGAGAATGGAGCCGACATAGGGCACGAAGCGGAACAGCGCGGCGAGGATGCCCCAGACCACCGGGCTGGGCACGCCGATGAAGTAGAGCCCGATCGCGATCATCACGCCGAAGGCGCTGTTCAGCATGAGCTGGGCGAGGAAGTACTTGCTCAGCCGCCGCCCGGCCTCGTCCAGCGCCTCGGTGGTGCGGTGCAGGTCGCTTGAGCCGAAGAGGCGGATGAGCCTGTCCCGCAGGTCCGCCTGCTGGAGCAGGATGAAGACGGAGACGATGAAGACGATGAAGGTCGTCTCCAGCGGGCCGAGCACGGGCGAGACGAATTTCTGGATCAGTTCGAAGCCCGAGGCCTCGGCCTGCCTGATCTCCACGGGCACGGGGCGGCGATCGCCTTCCGTGCCGGGCAGGGTGGGCTCGGGACGCGCGGCCGGCGGGGGCACGCCGGGGGCGTCCGCCGGGACAGGGGGAGCCGCCTCGTTGTTCAGGCGCTTGGAGATCTCGTTGATGCGGCCGAGGACCGATCCCTGCGCCGTCTGCACCTTCTCCTGGATGGCGCTCTGGTAGCGAGGGGCGTCCCGCGCCAGCCCCGCGATCTGCACGCCGATGATGGCGCCGATGAGGCTGATGACCCCGATCGCCAGCATCACCGAGAGCAGCACGGCCGGCACGCGGGGCAGCTTGAAGCGCCGGAGCTGCATCACCACGGGGGCGAGAACGAAGGAGAGGAGGATGGCGAGGGTGATCGGGATCAGCACCTCGCGCGCGAGATAGAGCGCGGCCACCGTCACGACGGAGACCACCACGGTCAGCAGATGGGACATGTCCGGGCTCGCCGCGGGCTGGACCTCGGCCGGTGGGCGCGGCTCGGGCGCGGTGGTGGTGCTCATGGCCGGCGGGCGCGGCTCCCTGTCGTTCTGGACGGGGAACGCGCCGGGCCCTCTCTCGTCCACGCCCGGGAGGCCCCGCGGGGGGACACGGCTTCGTTAGTAGCTTTCGGGAAGGCCCGCACCGCCCGCGGCCGGAGCCTTCCTCTCGGGTGCCGCCGGTCAGGCGATGGCGTGGATCGCGTCGGCCAGCGTGCCCATCATGCGGTCCACATGCGGCTTCTCCACGATCAGCGGGGGGGAGAGGGCCACGATATCGCCGGTGACGCGGATGAGCACGCCCTCGTCGAAGCAGCGGCGGAAGACGTCCATAGCGCGGGCGCCGGGCTTGCCCTCGCGCGGGGCCAGCTCGATCCCGGCGATGAGGCCGAAGTTGCGGATGTCCACCACCCCCGGCGCGCTGCGAAGGGAGTGCGCCGCCTCCTCCCAATAGGGCTCGATGGCCCGCGCCCGGCCGGGCAGGTCCTCCTCCCGGTGGAGGGCCAGGGTGGCGATGGCCGCCGCCGAGGCGAGGGGATGGCCGGAATAGGTGTAGCCGTGGAACAGCTCGATCCCGGCGGGGGAGCCCTCCACCACGGTCTCGTAAACCTCGTTGGTGGTGGCGACGGCCCCCATGGGCACGGCGGCGTTGGTCAGCCCCTTGGCCATGGTCATGATGTCGGGCGCGACGCCCAGGCGCTCGGCACCGAAATCCGTGCCGAGGCGGCCGAAGCCGGTGATGACCTCGTCATAGATCAGCAGGATGCCGTGCTTGTCGCAGAGCTCGCGGAGGCGCTGGAGATAACCCTTCGGCGGCACGAGCACGCCGGTGGAGCCGGCGACGGGCTCCACCATCACCGCCGCAATGGTGTCGCCGTGCAGGGCGACGAGGTCTTCCAGCTTGTTCGCCAGCTCCGCCCCGTGCTCCGGCATGCCCTTGGTGAAGGCGTTGCGGGCGGGGTCATGCGTGTGGGGGAGGTGGTCCACATAGGGGAGCATGGCGCCGAACTGCTTGCGGTTGCCGCCGATGCCGCCCACCGACATGCCGCCGAAGCCCACGCCGTGATAGCCGCGCTCCCGCCCGATCAGCCGCACGCGCTGCGACTGGCCGCGCGCCTTCTGGTAGGCGAGGGCGATCTTCAGCGCCGTATCCGCGCTCTCTGACCCCGAATTGGTGAAGAAGACACGGTCGATCCCCGCCGGCGTCATCTCCGCCACGCGCGCCGCCGCCTCGAAGGCGATGGGATGGCCGAGCTGGAAGGTGGGCGCGAAATCCATGATCGCGGCCTGCTTCTGGATGGCCTCCACGATCTCGCGCCGCCCGTGGCCGGCATTGCAGCACCAGAGCCCCGCCGTGCCGTCCAGAACCTCCCGCCCCTCAGGGGTGAAGTAGGACATGCCCTCGGCGCGCGCGAGCAGGCGCGGGTTCGCCTTGAAGTAGCGGTTGTCGGAATAGGGCATCCAGAACGAGTCGAGGTTGTTCGGACGCGGGAGGGACATCTCGTTCATGGCGGCGGACCTTGGGGCGGGGCGGGCAGGATGGCCGATCCCGGGGGGCGCGAACAAGGCGCCGGTAGTGAAAAGGCTTGATTTCCTATTAACATTCGGTTTAAGTTCCTGTGTTGCTCCTTGACAGGAATCCATCCATGGCCTTGCCCCTCATCGCCATCGCGGCCTCCCTGGTCCCCGACCTCCTGCGCCTGATCGCGGGGGATCGTGCCGGCGCGGTGGCGGAGGCGGCGGCGGAGGCCGTGCGGCAGGCTGCCGGCACCGACGAGCCGGCGAAGGCCCGCGCCGCCCTGGAAGCCGATCCGGAGAGGATGGGGGCGCTCCGCATCCGGCTCGCGGAGATCGCGCTGGAGGGCGCGCGTGTCTCGGCCGAGCGCGAGGCGGGGCAGCGCGCGGCCGAGCTGGACGCGCTGCGCGCCGCCCTGTCGGACACCCAATCCGCCCGGGCGAGCATGGCCGAGATGCTGCGGGGCGGCAGCCGCCTCGCCTGGGGGCCGGCCACGGTCTCCAGCCTCGTGGTGATCGGCTTCTTCGCCGTGCTGATCCTGCTGGTGACGATGCCCGGCGGCACCGGGAGCCTCGACCCGCAGGTGGCCTCGGTCATCAACATCACGGTCGGCTCGCTCGGCGCGGCCTTCGCGGCGGTGGTGAACTTCTGGATCGGCTCCTCCCAGTCCTCCCGGGACAAGGACGCGATCGTCGGCCGGCTGCAGGAGGTGCAGGCCCGGCACGTGCAGGAGGCCATGACGACGCTGCGGGAGACGGCGCCCGTGCCGCTCCGCCCGGTATCCGTCCTCTCCCTCCCCCGCGTGGCGGAGGACCGGTTCGATGCCTGCCTGGACGAGGTGCTGAAGGCGGAAGGCGGCTTCGTGAACCACCCCGCCGATCCCGGCGGCGCCACGAAGATGGGCATCACCCGGCGCACCCTCTCGGAATTCCGCGAGACGGAGGTGACGGACGAGGACGTGCGCGCGCTGACCCGGGCCGAGGCCCGCGAGATCTACCGCGCCCGCTACTGGACCCCGATGCGCTGCGCCGAGCTGCCCGCCGGCATCGACCTCATGGTCTTCGACTTCGGGGTGAATGCCGGCCCCGGCCGCAGCGTGAGGCTCCTCCAGCGCTGCGCGGGGGTGGCGGCGGACGGCTCGATCGGGCCGGTGACCCTCGCCGCCGTGCGGGCCTGCCGGGCGCCGGACCTCATCGCCCGGCTGGCCGAGGGGCGCCTCTCCTACTACCGCGGGCTGGAGGGCTTCGCCCATTTCGGCCGCGGCTGGACCCGGCGGGTGGACGGCGCGCGGCAGGCGGCCCTGGCCATGGCGAGCGAGGCGCCGCCCCTGTCCCTCGCGGCCTGATGCGGTTCCGCGCGCCGGGGGCTTCCTCTCCCCGGCGCGACCCGCTACAAGAGCGTCCGGCGAGGACCCGTAGCTCAGCTGGATAGAGCGTTGCCCTCCGAAGGCAAAGGTCGTACGTTCGAATCGTATCGGGTCCGCCACTTTCCCCTTTGCTGAGTTATTGCGCCTCACCTCTGGGCGCGTACGGTCGGCTTTCCGCTATTGGCCCTGACCAAGCCGCGCCGGTCCGATTTTCGCCCGGGGCCACCAGCTTCTTCACCTTTGCCCCGAGCCAGGACAGGGCGCCCTCAGCGCGCCGCGCCGAGCACCTTCGCGCGGAGGTCGTCCACAAAGGAGATGAACCAGCGGGTGTACTCGGCCGCCTCCGCCGTCGTGCCGCCCATCGTGTCGAGCGATAGATCCGCGAGGCGGCTCCGCACGGCTGCATTCTTCGCCGCCCGGTCATAGGCCGCGTTCACCTGGGAGACGACCGGGGCCGGCGTGCCGCCCGGCGCCCAGAGGATGATCCCCATGTTGAAGGTGAGGTCGGGAAAGCCCGCCTCGGCGATGGTGGGTACCTCGGGCATTTGTGGCAGCCGCCCCGGCGAGAAGACGGCCAGCGCCTTCAGCCGCCCGGCCTGCACATGCGGCATCAGCAGCGCAGTCGGCTGTGCCACGAAGGAGACGCGGCCGGAGAGCAGGTCGGAGGTGAAGTCGCCGCGATAGGGAACGTGCAGCGCCTCGAAGCCCAGGCGCTGGGCCAGCCGCGCGCCGAGAAGGTGGAAGAGCGTTCCCACGCCGAAGGAGGCGTAGGTCAGCTCCCCCGCGCGCTGCTTCCCCAGCGAGGCCAGCCCGGCCAGCGTGTCCACGCCGAGCGAGGGCGCGGCCGCGACCATCCAGTTGTCCCGCGTCGCGCGGGAGACGGGGGTGAAGTCCTTGAAGGGATCGAGCGGCGGGCGGTCCGCGAGGAGGAAGGCGTGCACGACGGTGTCGGCACCGCCGAGGAAGAGCGTGTGCCCATCGGCCGGGGAGCGCGCGGCGGCCTCGGCCGCGATGATGCCACCGGCACCCGGGCGGTTCTCCACCACCACGGGCTGGCCGAGCGCCTCGGCCATCGGCTCCGCCACGGCGCGGGCGGTGAGGTCGATCGTGCCCACGCCGGGCGCGACGCCGACGACGATGCGCACGGGGCGCGTGGCATAGCTCGCCTGCGCCCGCGCGCCCGCCGCGCCCAGCACGATCGGCGCCGCCGCCCCACGGAGGAATCCGCGCCGTTCCATTCCCTGTTTCCTTCCCCGGGGCGGGACCTCCGCCCGCCGCACCGCGCCAGTCTAGGAACGGCGCCTCGCGGGGCCAACCGGAAAGGCGGGCGCCTCAGGCCGCGGGAGTGAGGCCCAGCATCGCGCGCGCCTCGGCCGGCGTCGCGGGCCTGCGCTCATGACGCGAGACAGCCTCCGCCGCCAAGCGCACGAGTTCCGCGTTGGAGGCGGCCAGGCGGTCGCGCGAGACGCGGATATTGTCCTCCAGCCCCGTGCGCACGCCGTGCGCGCCGCGCGCCAGCGCCCATTCCATCACTCGCGCCTGGTTCACGCCGATGCCGGCAGCCGTCCAGGTCGCGTCCGGCAGCACGCGGCGCAGCTCGCCGAGCAGGATGTCGAGAAGGTGCTCGTCCGCCGGCATCGCGTTCTTCACGCCCATGACGAACTGCACGTGCGGGCGCGCGCTCATCAGCCCCTCATCCACCAGCCGCTTCGCGCCGTGGAGGTGGGAGAGGTCGAAGATCTCGATCTCCGGCAGCACGCCGTTGTCGCGCATCCCCGTCGCCAGATCCGTCACCAGCGCCGCCGGGTTCTCGTAGACGATGGTGGGGAAGTTCACCGATCCCGTGGAGAGCGAGGCCATGTCGGGCCTCAGCGGCAGGGAGGAGCCGCGCGCGGAGGGATCGCGCCCGCGGCCGCCGGTGGAGAACTGCACGATCATCCCGGGGCAGTGCCTGCGCACGCCTTCCTGCACTTGCGCGAAGAGCGCGGGATCGGAGGAGGAGGATTCGTCGGGGTTGCGGACATGGATGTGAACGAGGGACGCCCCGGCCTCGAAGGCCTCGTGCGTGGATTCGATCTGCTCGGCGGGGGTGGTGGGGACCGCCGGGTTGTCCTTCTTGCGCGGCACCGATCCGGTGATGGCAACGGCAATGACAGTGGGGCTCATGGATATCTCCTGCGCGCCGGGGATGGTGCGGCCGGCCTCAATGGCTCGGGGCCGGGCCGGGGAGGGCGGCCGGGTCCCGCGCCGCCTGCGGATGCGCCATCTGCTTGATCCAGAGGGCGGCGGCCGAGACGAGGCCGGGGATGGCCACCACGAGGAAGATGCCGCTCAGCGACATCTGCATGCGAGACAGCTCGGCCACGAGGAAGGAGCCGGCGACGCCGCCGAAGCGCCCCATGCCGAGCATCCAGCCCACGCCCGTCGCCCGCCCCTCCGTGGGATAGAAGCCCGCGGCGAGGGCAGGGAGGGAGGACTGCGCCGTGTTCATGATGATCCCGGCCACGAAGACCGTCACCACCAGCAGGGCGAGGTTGCCCGCCACCATCCCGACCAGCGCCACCGAGAGCGAGGTGAGCACGAAGCCGGCGGCGATCACCTTGTTGCCGTTGTAGCGGTCCATGAGCCAGCCGAAGAAGATCGCGCCGATGCCGCCCAGCGGGAAGAGCGCCGAGATGAGCGCCGCGTTGCGCGGCGACAGCCCGGCATCGCCGAACAGCACGGGCATCCAGTTGATCAGCGCGTAGAAGATCACGAGGCCCATGAAGTAGGCGATCCAGAGCATGACCGATCCCACCGCATAGGGGCGCGAGAGCACCACGCGCGCCCCGCTGCTGCCCGTGGCGGGCTCCTTCTCGGACAGGACAAAGGACGTCGCGGCCTCCGCGCCGCGGGAGATGCGGCGCAGCACGCCGCGGATTCGCTCGGCGGGGTATCGCTTCATCACCATGTAGCGCACGGATTCCGGCAGCAGGAGCACGAGCAGCAGGGCGAGCACGAGCGGCGCCGCGCCGCCCAGCAGCAGCACGGAGCGCCAGCCCCAGATCGGGATCATCCAGGCCGCGAGGAAGCCGCCGAAGGCCGCGCCCAGCGGGAAGCCGCAGAACATCGCGTTCACGATCATCGCGCGCCGCCCTTCCGGCGAGAACTCGCTCATCAGCGTCACGGCATTGGGCATGGCGGCACCGAGGCCGATGCCCGTCACGAAGCGCCAGATCACCAGCCCGTCCAGGCTGCCGGCGAAGGCGGAGGCAAGGGTCGCCAGGCCGAAGAGGAGCACGGAGAGGATCAGCACGAGCTTGCGCCCGAAGCGGTCGGCCAGCGGGCCGGAGAGCAGCGCCCCCGCCGCCAGGCCGAAGAGCGCGGCGCTGAGCACCGGCGCCAGGGCCGGGCGCGCCACGCCCCATTCCGTGATGAGGGAGGGCGCGATGTAGCCGATGGCGGCGGTGTCGAAGCCGTCGAGCAGGACGATGAAGAAGCACATCCCGAAGATGACGCGCTGGAGCGCCGAGAAGGGCTGCTCGTTCAGGAACTGCTGGACGTCGAGGGTCCGGCTCTCGGACATGGGTACCCCTCCCTGAGGCGGGAGGGACGTTGCCCCTCCCACGTTTCAACGAACGCAACGGGCGTTCGCTGCGCCGGATCCTGGCCGGTGGGTCTCAGACGGCCATCCAGACCGTCTCGCCCTCGCCCTGGAGGCGGAGGTCGAGGGTCCAGGCGCCGTTCCCGGCGGGCTTGGCGATCATCGTGCCGCGCCGCGCCTCGGGCACCGCGCGCAGCACGGGGTCCGTCTCGTTCAGCGCCTCGCCCTCGAAGTAGAGGCGGGTGGAGAGGTGCTGCAGCAGCCCGCGCGCGAAGAGGGCGACCGCCATGTGCGGCGCCTGCATCGCATTGGCCCCGGCATGCGGCCCGACCGGCACGGGGCCGGGCTTCAGCGTCACGAAGCGGAAGCGCCCCTCCTTGTCCGTCGCGCAGCGGCCATAGCCCTGGAAGGCGGTAGGGTCGCCATTCCCGTCGGGGTAGCGGCCGGCGGGATCGGCGTGCCAGATCTCGACCAGCGCGTCCGTCACCGGCGCCCCCGTGCCGTCCCGCACCACCCCGGTTACGGTGATGCGCTGCCCGCCCTCGGGCAGGTTGTCGGCGAAGTGGCGCGTGGTGTCAGCCCATTCCGGGAAGTCCACGAGATGCCAGTAGGGGCCGGCGGTCTGGTGGGCGGAAGCGACCAGCCGCTCCATCGTGGCCTCGGAGGGCGCCAGCTCGGGGGTCGCGTTGGAGGCGCGAGAGGTGGTCGCGTCAGTCATGGTGGTCGTCCTCCATCGGCGTCGCCTCGCGCCCGCGCAGGACGATGTCGAAGCGGTATCCCAGCGCCCGTTCGGGCTGCGTCAGCTCCAGGTCGAACGTCGAGACCAGCCTGTTGCGCGCGGCCTCGTCGGAGACGGTGTTGAAAATGGGGTCGAGCGGCAGCAGCGGGTCGCCGGGGAAGTACATCTGCGTGATCATGCGCTGCGCGAAGCCCGAGCCGAACAGGCTGTAGTGGATGTGGTTCGGGCGCCAGGCATTGTGGTGGTTGCGCCAGGGATAGGCGCCGGGGCGGATGGTGACGTAGCGGTAGAAGCCGTTCTCGTCGGTGAAGACGCGCCCGCGGCCGAGGAAGTTGGGGTCGAGCGGGGCGTCATGCGTGTCGCCCTCGTGGTTGTAGCGGCCGGCGGCATTGGCCTGCCACACCTCCACCATGGCGTGGCGGACCGGGCGCCCGTCCTCGTCCGTCAGCCGGCCGCCGACGATGATGCGCTCGCCCATGGCCTGGCCCGCGCCGTTCTCCAGCACCGTCAGGTCCGCCAGCTCGGGATAGCGCGCGGCGGTGAACAGGGGGCTGCTCGTCTCGGTCGGCGTGTGCGGCAATTCCAGCAGCGGCTGCTTGGGGTGGCGCGCGGCCGTGCTGCCATAGGCCGGGGAGTTCAGGGGCGGCTGCGTTGCCGGGTCCGGCCGGCGGTAGCCGTGGACGACCTCGCTCATGGGTGTCTCCTCATCCTCGCCGGGCCTGTCCGGCGGTTGGAAAGCTGTGGGCCTTCAGGCGACCGCGCGCGGCGGGGCGGGAAGGGGCGTCGCCTCCCCGCGGCCCGCGAGGCGCGTGGTGAGGGCGGTCGGCAGGCCGACATAGTTCTCCGCCACCACCGCCTGGGCGGCGCGGGAGGCGCGGATGTAGCTCAGCTCGGCCACCTGCATCCGGCGCGCGAAGTCGTCCATCTCGGGGAAGCGGTGGGTGAGGCTCGTGAACCACCAGGAGAAGCGCTCGGCCATCCAGACCCGGGCGAGGGCGCGGGCGGAATAGCCGTCCAGCGCCGCCTCCGAACGGTCGAGGAAGCGGCTGATCAGCGCCTCGGCCAGCAGTCCGACATCGGCGGCGGCGAGGTTCAGCCCCTTGGCGCCGGTGGGCGGCACGATATGGGCGGCGTCACCGGCCAGGAAGAGCCGGCCGTGGCGCATGGGCTCGGCCACGAAGGAGCGGAGGGGGGCGATGCTCTTCTCGATCGCCGGGCCGCGCGTCATGCGCGAGGCGGCCTCCGGGCCGAGCCGGAGGGCGAGCTCGTCCCAGAGGCGCTCGTCCGGCCAGTCCTCCAGCCGCTCGGTCAGCGGCACCTGCACGTAGTAGCGGCTGCGCGTGGGCGAGCGCATGGAGGCGAGCGCGAAGCCGCGATGGTGGTTGGAGTAGATCAGCTCGTCGTCGCAGGGCGGGACGTCGGCGAGGATGCCGAGCCAGCCGAAGGGATAGACGCGCTCGAAGACGCGCAGGACATCGGCGGGAATGCTCGCGCGGCTGGGGCCGTGATAGCCGTCGCAGCCCGCGACGTAGTCGCAGTCCAGGCGGTGGGCCACGCCCTCCCTGGTGAAGGTGACATGGGGCCTGTCGGTGGTGAGATCGTGCAGCGCGACCTCATCGGCCTCGAAGACGAGGTTCGCCCCGCGCGACTGGTGGGCGAGGATGAGGTCGTGCGTGACCTCCGTCTGGCCATAGACCGTGACGGACTTCCCGCCGGTCAGCCCGTGCAGGTCGATTCGGAAGAGCTCGCCATCGAGCGCCATCTGCACGCCGTGATGCGGCAGGCCCTCGCGGTGCAGGCGCTCGCTCACCCCGGCGCGGTCGAGGAGCTCCACCGTGCCCTGCTCCAGCACGCCGGCGCGGATGCGGGATTCGACATAGGCCTGGGACTTCCGCTCCACCACGAAGCAGTCGATCCCGGCCTTGTGGAGCAGTTGGGAGAGGAGGAGCCCGGCGGGGCCGGCGCCGATGATGGCCACCTGCGTGCGGTGCTGCACGGCGTTCCTCCTCCATGGTCTTGTGTAAGATATCGGACTATCCCCTCCCGCTTTCCATGGATGATCGGGGCAGATCCTTGGACTTTCCGCGCAGCCCGGCACCGCCCGGCGATCCCGAGGGCCGGGCCGAGGCCGGGCCCGTTCCCCTGTTCGACCTCTACGGCGACACGCCGCGCGACCGGCCGGACCCCGTGCATGTGGAGCCGCTGGTCACCCGCAGCGCCCGGCACGGCTGGGCCATCCGCCCGCACCGGCACCGCGCGCTGCACCAGGTCTTCTGGATCCGGCAGGGGGAGGGGAGCCTGCTCGGCGCGGGTGGCGAGGCCCGCTTCCGCGCCCCGGTCCTGCATCTCGTCCCGGCCGGGCAGGTCCACGGCCTCCGCTTCGACCCTGCGAGCGCCGGCCATGTGCTGACCCTGACGGACGGCTTCCTGTCGGGCTGCGCCGGGCTGATCGGGGCGGCGCCGATGCCCGCCACCATCGCCAGCCTCTCCCCGGGCCGGGCGGCGGTGCTGGCGGGTGAGATGGACGCGCTGTTCGGGCGCCTGGAAGCCGCCTTCCGCTCCCTTGGCCCGGCGAGGGAGGCGGCGCTGGCCGGCCATGTCCTGCTGCTCTTCTCCCTCCTGCGGCGGGAGGCGGAGGAGACGGCCGGGCCGGGGGAGGGGGGCGCCCGCGCCCTGCTGGTGCGCCGCTTCCGCGAGGCGGTGGAGCAGCACTACCGCAGCCATGCCGCGCTGGATTTCTACTGCGACCGGCTCGGCGTCACCCCGAGCACTCTGACGCGGGCCTGCCGCGCCGTGACCGGGCGCTCGCCCGCCGCCCTGATCCATGAGCGGCTCCTGGCCGAGGCGCGGCGCCTGCTCCGCCTGGGATCGCGCAACGTGTCGGGCGTCGCCTACGCGCTGGGCTTCGAGCCCGCCTACTTCTCCCGCTTCTTCCAGCGGCACGAGGGCATGTCGCCGGCGGCCTATCAGCGCCGGCATGGCGGCTCATCCTGACGAGGGCAGCCGGCATCATCTCGGCGCGTTGGTGCAGCCCACACTCCACAATACCGGTTCTTAATCGAAAGCTCGCGGTTTCGTGATGATTCCCCCCTGCCCCTGTGATCGATCCGGCAACAAGATCGCGGGCATCGGTAGGACGGGTCGGACAGGCACGCGCCGGATCCGGTCCGCCATCGTCGCCGGAGAGAAGCGCCAGGTCCGAAAGGGCCCGGTCACGCATGAGCTGAAGAGACCGGACCCGTGCTGACCGCGCGAGGAATGGCCGATGCCTGCCCCTCAGGGCGGGGCTGTCGTCAACGCGCGCAGGGGTTGTTCTAGGGATGGATGCTGCAACCCATACCGTTGTAGGCTGCCGGTCCTCGGCTGAGGGAAACCCATGATGATCCGGCCGGACAACCGCGCGACGCGCGTGCTTGTGGCGGAAGACGAGATGTCGGTGGCGCTGGTGATCGAGGACGGCCTGACGGAGGGCGGCTTCCGCGTCACCTGCGCGCCGGATGGCAGGGCGGCGATTGAGGCGATGGAGGAGGAGCCCTTCGACGCCGTGGTGACCGACATCCGCATGCCGCGCCTGGATGGCGTGGAACTCGTGCGCTGGATCGTGGCGACGCGGCCGCAGCTGCCTATCGTGGTGCTGAGCGGCTACATGACGACGGAGCAGCGCCGCGAGCTGAGGCGGCTCGGCGTGAGCGAGGGCGCGCTGCTGGAGAAGCCGGGCGGCTTCCGCGAGCTCCTGGGCACCCTCGGGCGCCTCCTCTCCGCCGAGGGCAGTAGCCACGGCGGGCGGTAAAGGTTGGCGGCGCCGGATACATCGCCGCTCGCGCCCTCCCCGAATCGTCCCGCGCCAGCAATAATGGCGGGAGAGTTTCCAGAGAGAGCGCGATGTACCGTCCTGCCGCCTACTGGATCGTCCTGATCCTCGCCGCCGTCCCGGCGCTCCACGCCGCCTACGAGCTGGTCGAGGGCATCTCCGTCCTTCGCGAGGCCGCCCCGGCGGTGGGCGCCGCCGCGACGGCGGGTTGGGAGGGCGAGCATCTGGTCCGGGCCGTGTACTCCGTGGTGGCCGCGGGCGTGCTCTTCGGGCTGGCCTCCATCATCCGGCTCCTCTCCGAGCGGAACGAGTACTAGGGCGCTCCCGCCCGGCCCTGGGTCACCTCGATCCCGGCGGCTGGCCGTTCCACCGGTGCTGGTGGAACAGGACCGGCCTCGGGGTAGCCGAGGGCAGACCTGTCAGGGTCCCCGGACGGGCCAGCAGGGCGGCGATCCGGCCGGCCGCTCCGCCGGGCGCAGCTGCGGCTCCCGCATCAGGCCGGCCGGGGCTCCTTCCGGCCAGGCCGTGAGATAGTGCGCCCAGTCCGTCGTGGGGGCGAAGACGGAGTGGCGCGCCGCCTCGGGCAGCGGGCACTCCGCGCTTGCCGGCCAGGGCCGCTTCACCAGGAGGCTGGCCTCCATCCCGGCGCCCAGCGCCGCGATCAGCCCGAAACCCACGAGCGCGCGCCGCGCGAGGCGCTGCCGCCTCTCCCGGGCGGGCGCGAGGAGGGCGGCGCCCACCGCCACGGCGAGCACGGCCAGCGGCGCCATGCCGCCGCGCGCCGTCATCTCGTTGCCGGGGCCAAAGACATAGGCGGGGATGAGGCAGAGGGGGACGACCGCGGCCGAGACGACGCGCCCGCGCACCAGCAGCGCCGCCGGGATCGCCCAGCACAGCACCTCCAGCAGGAGGAAGGCGGCCCAGACCGCCAGGGCCTTCCCGGCGGGATGCACGGCCAGCAGGAAGCCGTGCGGCACCGCCGCCGAGCCCGCGACGAGGTAGAGGCAGATGGGAACGGCCGGGACGACCGCCAGCAGGTTGGCCGGGGAGACCGCGCGCAGGGCGCCCCTCCATCCCTCCTGCCGGAGCAGGACCACCCCCGCCAGCACGGCCGCGCCGGCACTCGCCACCGGGCTCCAGAAGGCGCCGGCGACGAGGGGAAGGGCGAGGTTGCGTGCGAAGCCGGGCGAGGCCCCGTGCCGCAGCATCAGCAGCGCCAGCAGCCAGGCCGGCATGGCGTGGTTCGGCGCCCAGAGGATGGCGGTGACATGGCCGGAATACTGGAAGAAGCGCGGCCACCACTCGCCGCCCCGCTCCCAGCTCGCGAAGGGGCCGGTGCCGAAGCGCCAGTCGAGCAGCATGTTCGGCAGGAGGTCGAGGCCGTGGAACAGCACGAACACCCCGGCCATCACCGCGAAGCCGGCGGCCCTGCGCCCGGGCGCCACCGCCCTGGCGAGAAGGAGGAGAACCATCAGGGCGAGGCCGAAGCCCAGCCCGGTCCAGAGCCAGAGGGCCGCCTGCGCCGCATGGAAGCCGGCAAATCGCCCCACCAGCCCGGCGGGCAGGTAGAAGCCCAGCGGCGCGCGGAGGAGGGAGGCGGAGCCGTCCGGCTCCCGGTAGGCCACGGGCCAGGGGCCGGCGGCGAGGTCGCGCAGAACCCCGTCCCGGATCTGCCAGTCCGCGCTGCTGTAGACGAGGTGGTGGGAGCCCGTGGCCCCCGCCCAGAGCAGCCCGAGCACGAGGCAGAGGGCCGTCATCCCCGCGGTGAGCGGCCAGGGCTGCCGCCAGCCCGGGGCGAGGGCGAAGGCCGTCGCTGCCGCCAGCGCGGCGGGAATCCCCACCTCCGGCGCCAGCCAGCCCGGGAGGAAGAGCAGGGCCGGGAGGAGGAGATAGGCCACCAGGAGCAGCGAGAGGCGGTCGGCCGGCGCGTGCCCGAGGAGGCGATCGAGGTCGAGCGGCCCCGGCCCGACAGTCCCCGCCGGGTGGAGGGTGGAACCCGCGGCCGGCGCTGCGGCGGCGACCGTGCCGTCCTGCCGGCGGGGAAGGGATGCAACGTCCTGCATGGGATCCCGTATACCTTGCGCCCTCGGCCCCGTCCCGCCCGTGGCGGCACTGCCGGGCCCGGGGGCGGGCGCTAGCGGCGCAGCTCCATCGCGATCGGTCCCTCGCGCTCGCCATGGGCGAACTGGTCCACCATCGCATTGCCCGTCTCGCCCAGGCTCGCCGCCGGGCCGGTCCAGATGATCCGGCCCTTGTGGATCATCGCCGCCACGTCGCCGATGCGGCGGGCGCTGGCCATGTCATGCGTGATGGTCACGGCCGTCGCGCCCAGGCGGCGCACGCAGTCCACGATCAGCCCGTCGATCACCGCGCCCATGATGGGATCGAGGCCGGTGGTGGGCTCGTCGAAGAAGATGATCTCGGGCTCCGAGGCGATGGCGCGGGCGAGGGCCACGCGCTTCTGCATGCCGCCCGACAGCTCGGCCGGGGAGAGATCGCCCACGCTCGCGTCCAGCCCGACATCCTCCAGCACCCAGGCCGCCCGCTCCCGCGCCTGGGCGCGGGTGATGCGCTTCTGGGCGAGCGGCTTGAAGCAGACATTCTCCCAGACGGGCAGGCTGTCGAAGAGGGCGCCGTTCTGGAAGAGCATGCCCGTGCGGTCCAGCACCGCCTCGCGCTCGCGCGGGGACATGGCCGTCACGTCGTGCCCGTCGATCTCGATCGTGCCGGCATCGGGGGTGATGAGGCCGAGGATGCACTTGATGGTCACGGACTTGCCCGAGCCCGAGCCGCCGAGGATCACCATGGACTGGCCGGGCATGACGTCGAGGTCCACGCCGTCCAGCACCTGCTTCGTGCCGAAGGCCTTGCGCAGCCCGCGCAGCCTGATCTTGGGGATGACGCTCTCGCTCATCGCGCGAAGAAGGCCTCGGTGAGCACGTAGTCGAGGGCGAGGATGAGGATGGAGGAGGCGACGACCGCGGTGGTGGTCGCGCTGCCCACGCCCTGCGCGCCGCCGCGCGAGGTGTAGCCGCACCAGGTGCCCATCAGCGCCACGACGAAGCCGAAGACCGCGGCCTTCACCAGCCCGCTGACGACGTCCATCACCTGGAGGAAGTCGAGCGTCGCCCGGAGATAGCTGCCGCTGGAGAAGCCGAGCTTCAGCGTGCCGATGAGGTAGCCGCCCATCACCCCCAGCACGTCGGCCACGATCACGAGCAGCGGCATCCCCAGGATGCCCGCCAGCAGGCGCGGGGTGACGAGGTACTTCATCGGATCGGTCGAGAGGGTGGTGAGCGCGTCGATCTGGTCCGTCACGCGCATGGTGCCGATCTCGGCCGCGAAGGCGGCGCCGATGCGGCCCGAGACCATCAGCCCCGCCAGCACGGGCCCCAGCTCCCGCGTGATGGAGAGGACGACGACATTCGCCACCGCCCCCTCCGCCCCGAACCGGGAGAAGCCGGAATAGGATTGCAGCGCGAGCACCATGCCGGTGAACACCGCCGTCAGCCCCACCACGGGCAGGGAGAAATAGGCCACCTCCAGGAAGGCGCGGAGGAAGAGCTTCGGGTGGAAGGGCGGGCGGACGACGTGGCTCAGCCCCTGCAGCGCGAAGAGGACGACGGCGCCGACCGTGCGGCAGAGGTCGAGCGCGGCGCGGCCGAGGGCGGCCAGCCCGTCCTGGGCCAGCCTGGCCGGAACGGCGGGGCTCACGCGGCCTGCTTGTAGTCGCGGCGGTAGCGGGCGCCGAGGGAGGTCAGCACCTCGTAGCCGATCGTGCCGGCGCGGGCAGCGAGGCCGTCGGCGGAGAGGCCGGGGCCGATCAGCTCGATCATCGCGCCGGGGGCGATGCCTGGATGGTCCGTCACGTCGAAGGTGGTGAGATCCATGGATACCCTGCCGACCAGGGGCAGGTCCTGCCCGTTGTGCCGGCCGGTTGCCCGGCCGGAGAGGGCCCTGAGATAGCCATCGGCGTAGCCGGCCGCAACGGTGGCGATCCGCGAGGGCCGCTCGGCCACCCAGGTGGCGCCGTAGCCGACGGGGGTTCCGGCCGGGATCTCCCGGACCTGCAGCACCGGCGCGGCGAGGCGGATCACGGGGCGCATGGGGTTCGGGGCGCCCGGCGCCGGGTTCAACCCGTAGATCGCGCAGCCCGGCCGGGCGAGGTCCGAGGCGAAGTCCGGGCCGAGGAAGAGGCCGGAGGAGTTGGCGAAGGATGAGGGCGCGGCGGGCAGCCGGGCGCGGGCCGCGGCGAAGCGCGCCGCCTGCTCCGCGCTCAGCGGATGGCCCGGCGCGTCCGCCGCGGCCAGATGGGTCATGAGGTAGCGGAGGTTGAGGCCGCGGAGGGGGGAGGGGTCCCCGGCCAGGGCCTCGGTCTCGGCGGGGGTGAGGCCGAGGCGGGCCATGCCGGTGTCGATGTGCAGCAGCGCGTCCCGCCCCGTGCCGGACCAGGCGCCGATGTCGCCGGGCGTGTTCAGCACGGGGGTGAGGGCTGCGTCCTCGTCCTCCCCCGGGCGGAAGCCGTTCAGCACCGCGATCATCTGCCCCTGGCCGAGAAGGGGGCGGATCGCCATGCCCTCCGCGAGATGGGCGACGAAGAAGTGGCGGCAGCCCGCCGCGGCCAGGGCGGGCACCACCCTCGCCGCGCCGAGCCCGTAGGCATCGGCCTTCACCGCCGCGCCCGTCTCCCCGCCGCCCATGCCGGTATGGCGGTCCCGCAGGGATTTCCAGTTCTCCGCGATGGCCCCGAGATCGACGGTCAGGAGGCCTGAGCCGTCAGGCATAGTCATCCTGGTCGTGGGTCTGCTCGAGATCGCCGAAGCGGGTGAACTCGCCCTCGAAGAAGAGGCGGATCGTGCCGGTGGGGCCGTGGCGCTGCTTGGCAACAATCAGCTCGGCCTTGTTATGGGCCCCCTCCATGTCCTTCTGCCACTTGTCCAGCGCCTCGGTGTACTTCTCCTGGTTGTCGAAGTTCAGCTCCTTCGGCATCCGCTGGGCAAGGTAGTACTCGTCACGATAGACGAACATCACGACGTCGGCGTCCTGCTCGATCGAGCCGGATTCGCGGAGGTCGGCGAGCTGCGGGCGCTTGTCCTCCCGGCTCTCGACCTGGCGGGAGAGCTGGGAGAGGGCGATCACGGGAACCGACAGCTCCTTGGCGATGGCCTTCAGCCCCTGGGTGATCTGGCTGATCTCCTGCACCCGGTTCTCCGGCCGCGTGCCGGCGGCGGGGCGCATGAGCTGGAGGTAGTCCACGATGATGAGGCTCAGCCCCTTGGTCCGCATCAGCCGCCGACAGCGGGTGCGCAGCGCCGAGATGGTGATGGCCGGGGTGTCGTCGATGAAGAGCGGTATGGAGGAGAGCTCGCGGCTCACCTCCACGAACTTGTCGAAGTCGCGCTGGGCGATGTCGCCGCGCCGGATGCGGTCGCCCGAGACGCGGGACTGCTCCGAGAGGATACGGGTGGCGAGCTGGTCGGCGCTCATTTCCAGCGAGAAGATGGCGACGCCGCCGCGGACCACCGCGTTCGGGTCCTTCTCCAGCGCTTCGCGCTGCACCGCGCGGGCGGCGCCGAAGCCGATCTTCACCGCCAGCGCCGTCTTGCCCATGGCGGGGCGGCCCGCGAGGATCAGGAGGTCGGAGGGGTGCAGGCCGCCGAGCTTGCTGTCCACGTCCCGCAGCCCGGTCGGGAGGCCGGAGACGCCGCCGGGGGTGGAGAAGGCGCGCTCGGCCAGCTCCACCGCGGCGGTCAGCGCCTTCTCGAAGGAGACCATGCCGCCGTCCGAGGAACCGTCGGTGGCGAGGTTGAAAAGCGCCTGCTCCGCGGCCTCCAACTGCGCCTTGCCGTCCAGCTCCGGCTCGGCGCCGAAGGCGCGGTTCACCACGACCTCGCCGAGATCGACGAGCTGGCGGCGGAGGAAGCAGTCGAAGACGACGCGGCCGTACTCGCCGGCATTGATGATGCCGACCATGGCCGTGAGGAGCTGGGTCAGGTAGGCCGGGCCGCCGACCTCGTCCAGCACACCGGAATGCTCGAACTCGGCGCGCAGCGTGACGACGTCGGCCAGCTGCCCCGCCTCGATCCGGCGCTGGATGGCGCGGTAGATCCGGCCATGGACGGGGTCGGCGAAATGCTCGTCCGCCAGGAACTCCGAGACCCGCTCATAGGCCTTGTTGTTGGCCAGCAGGGCACCCAGCAGGGCCTGCTCCGCCTCGATGTTCGAGGGGGGCAGCCGCTGGGAGAGGCCCAGCATGCCGCCGCCGGCCGGCTCGGCGAGGTTGTCGAAGGCGTTCATCCCGCCAGTCTAGTCCCCGGCGCGCTCCACGTCCTCTCCCACCTCTGCCGGGGTGGCTGTGGATGGCGGTGGATACTGTGGATATGTCGCCGCCCGCTCGGCATCCAGCATGTAGTCCCGGGTCAGCGGCAGGGCGTCCACCCGCCGGGTGAGCTGGACCTGCCAGTTCATGTGGCCCCAGCGGCGGAAGCACAGCTCCGAGGCGGCGAGGTAGAACTCGAACATCCGGCAGAAGCGCTCGTCGTACAGGGCCTTGATCGCATTGCGGTTCGCGGCGAAGCGGGCGCGCCAGTGGGCGATGGTCATGGCGTAGTGCAGGCGCAGGATCTCGATATCGGTGATCCAGAGCCCGGCCTTCTCCACCGCCGGCACCACCTCCGACAGCGCGGGCGAGTAGCCGCCGGGGAAGATGTACTTCGTCAGCCAGGGATTGGTGGTCGTCGGGCCCTCGGACTGGCCGATGGCATGGACCAGCGCCACCCCGTCCTCCTTCAGCGCGTCCCGCACGGTGCGGAAAAAGGCCGTGTAGTGGTTGATCCCGACATGCTCGAACATGCCGACCGAGACGATCCGGTCCATCGGGCGCGTCCAGTCCCGGTAGTCCATCAGCTCGAAGCGCACCCGGTCCGAGAGCCCGGCCGCCTCGGCCCGGGCGCGCGACTCGGCGAGCTGCTCCTCGGAGAGGGTGAGGCCGGTCACGCGGGCGCCGTGGTCGCGGGCGAGGATGATGGCCAGCCCGCCCCAGCCGGAGCCGATGTCCAGCACCTCCAGCCCCGGCCGGTCGAGCTTCAGCTTGGAGGCGATGTGGCGCTTCTTCAGCACCTGCGCCTCCTCCAGCGTCTCCCCTCCCGTGGGGAAGTAGGCGCATGAATACTGCCGGTCCGCATCGAGGAAGAGGGAGTAGAGGGTGCCGTTGAGGTCGTAGTGGTGGGCGACGTTGCGGCGGCTGCGCCCGGCCGTGTTCAGGTCCCGCAGGCGCCGCCCGGCCCATCGCAGCCCCTCTCCCAGCTTCATGGCGGGATGGCTGCCGCCCGTCGCGAGGTTCAGGAGCATGAGGTCGAGGACGTCGTAGATGGTCGAGCCGTCGATCGGCTCGATCCCGCCGTCCATGTAGCCCTCCCCGAAGCCGAGGGAGGGGTTCCAGACGAGGCGCCTGGCGGCCTCGGGCGTGTTGATGGCCAGGGCGGCCTCCGGACCGGGGGCGGAGCCCCCGATGACGCGGCGGGTGCCGTCGGGATGGCGGAGGGTGAGCCTTCCCTGGCGGATCAGGCGGGCGAAGATGGAGTCGATCAGCAAATCCAAGCCTCCTCAGTGCAGGGAGGCTGTGCCCATGCCGGGGAGCGTTCAATCAGCCCCCGGCCGCACTCGTGAAAGCGTGATGACGGAAATAGGAATGGCCGCCCCCTCGCGGGAGCGGCCACTCGTTCTCACGCCCGTGGGGCGGGACGGCTACTCGCGGGCGGCGCCCAGCTCGGAGAGCTCGGCGGCCAGCTCGGCCTCGAGGGAAGCCTCCTCGGCCTCCTGCTCGGCGCGCAGGTCCTCGCCGCGCGCCTGCTTCTCCGCCTCTTCCGGGGAGCGGGCCACGTTCACGATCACCGGGATGGAGACCTCCGGGTGCAGCGCGACGCGGACGGTGGTCAGGCCCAGCGTCTTGATCGGCTGCTCCAGGATCACCTGGTCGCGGGTGATGGTGAGGCCGGCATCCTTCGTCGCGTCCGCGATGTCGCGGCCGGAGACGGAGCCGTAGAGCGCGCCGCTCTCGCCGGCGGAACGGATGAGGACGATCTGCAGGCCCTCCATCCGCTCGGCCACGCGCTCGGCCTCCTCGCGCCGCTTGATGTTCTGGGCCTCGAGCTGAGCGCGCTCGGCCTCGAACTTCTTGAGGTTGCCCTCGGTCGCGCGGATGGCGCGGCCGGAGGGGAGGAGGAAGTTGCGGGCGTAGCCGGGCTTCACCTTCACGGTGTCGCCCATCTGGCCGAGCTTCTCGACCCGCTGCATCAGGATGACGTCGATCATGGTGCCGTGCCCCGATCAGTCGTTGATGACGTAGGGGAGCAGCGCCAGGAAGCGGGCGCGCTTGATGGCGTTCGCCAGCTCGCGCTGCTTCTTGGCGGAGACCGCCGTGATGCGGGAAGGCACGATCTTGCCGCGCTCGCTCAGGAAGCGGGAGAGCAGGCGCACGTCCTTATAGTCGATCTTCGGCGCGTTCGGGCCGGAGAAGGGGCAGGACTTGCGGCGGCGGTAGAAAGGCCGGCGGGCGCCGACGGCCGGGCGGCGCGCGGCGGGGGTCAGGTCGGTCGTGTCGGACATCTGGGATTACTCCTCGCCGCCGTTGGGATCGAGCTCGTCGCGGGGACGGGCGCGGAACTCCTCGCGGTCGTCGCCGCGCTCGCGGCCGCGGCCGGAGCCGAAGCGGCCGGCGGGGCGGGGGCCGCGGAAGCCGCGGTCGCGCTCACGGTCGTCGCCGCGCTTGGCCAGGATGGCCGAGGGAGCGTCGTCGATCGTCTCGATCCGCAGCGTCATGTGGCGCAGCACGTCCTCGTGCAGGCCGAGCTGGCGTGCGGTCTCCTTCTCGGCCGCGGCCGAGCAGTCCAGGCCCAGCAGCATGTAGTGGGCCTTGCGGTTCTTCTTGATCTTGTAGGCGAGGCCGCGGAGGCCCCAGTACTCGCGCTTGCGGATCTCGCCGCCGGTGGCGCCGACGATCTCGCCGACCTGGTCGGCGATGGCCTCGACCTGCGCCTGCGTCAGGTCGTTCCGCGCGATCAGCACGGTTTCATATAGCGGCATCTCTGTCCCTTCGGATGTCTCAGCCCAGGGGCCCCTGCGGGATGCAGGGGCAGGAACGGGCATAGCCGCGCGCGATGCCTCGCGCCCGGCAGGGTGACGCGGCCTCATAGGGGAAGGTGCGTCGCGGGGCAAGTCCCTCCTTGAGCCGCCTGCCGCTACATCTCCACCCAGCGGCGGAGCAGGTTGTGGTAGCCCGCCGTCATGGCCAGCACCCCCGGATGATCGTCCGGCAGGTCCTGGCGCAGGGCGATGATCCCCATGTCCATCTCGTAGAGGAAGGCGCGCTGGGCGTCGTCCTTCACCATCGACTGGGTCCAGAAGAAGGAGGCCCAGCGGCTGCCGCGGGTGACGGGGTTCACGCTGTGCAGCGAGGTGGAGGGGTAGACCACCATGTCCCCGGCATCGAGCTTCACCTCATGGGTGCCGTAGGTGTCCTGCACCACCAGCTCGCCGCCGTCGTAGCTGTCCCTGGGCGAGAGGAAGAGGGTGGAGGAGACGTCGGTGCGGATGCGCTGGCCCGTGCCGGGCACGGGGCGGATGGCGTTGTCCACATGGGCGTGGAAGGTCATGCCCACGTCGTAGCGGTTGAACAGCGGCGGGAAGACCTTCAGCGGCAGGGCGGCGGTGGCGAAGATCGCGTTGCGGCCGAGGGCGCGCAGCACCAGCTCGCTCAGCTCCTTGCCCTCCGGGCTGTCCCCCGGGACCTGCAGGTTGAACTTCGCCTTGGCCGATTGCTGGCCGGCGGTGGCCTTGCCGTCGGTCCAGTTCGCGCCTTCCAGCCGCTCTCGGCAGTAGGCGACCTCGGCGGGGGTCAGGACCTGGGGGATGCGGACGAGCATCGTCGTGCTCCGGTTGGAAAGGGTGCAGGCGGCGGGCCGGCATCCTGCCAGCCCGGCCGCCCGTCGTCAGGCCGGGGCGAGTGCCCCGGCGGGAGGTGCCGTCAGAACTCGGCGGCGACGGAGACGAGGACGGTGCGGCCGGCCGCGACGATCGCGCGGTTGCCGAAGAAGCCGTCGTAGTTCGTGCGGTTCGTCAGGTTGTAGCCGTTCACCCGCACCGTCAGGTTCTGGTTGACCTTGTGCTGCACCAGCGCGTCGAGGCTGAAGTTGGACGGGACCTCGGCGGTGTTGGCGGTGTCGAGGAAGACCTGGCTGCGCCAGACGATGCCGCCGCCGAGGGTGACGTTGAGGGGCGTGTCGCGGGCGATGTCATAGGTGGTCCAGAGCGAGGCCGAGTGCTTCGGCACGTACTGCACCCGCTTGCCCACGATGTTCGCCGTGAGCGAGCGCGTCGTCTCGCTGTCGAGATGGGTATAGGCGGCGTTGATGTTCCACTCCGGCGTGATGCGGCCGGTGATGCCCAGCTCCACGCCGCGGATGCGCTGCCGGTCGCCGGTGGCGATGACGGCGGTGGGATCGTCCGCGTCCTGCACGAAGGCGTTGCCCTTCTCCGCGTGGAACAGCGCGGCGTTCAGGCCGAGGCGGCTGTCGAGGAGGCTGACCTTCGCGCCGATCTCGTGGTTCGTGTTCCGCTCCGGCTCGAGGTTCCGGTCGAAGTTCACCGCGGCGGCGGGGAAGGTGGTGAAGAAGGTGCCGGGCGGCGTCGTGGAGGTGGAGTAGGAGTAGTAGTAGGTCTGGTCCCGCGTCGGCTCCCAGATCACGCCGGCGCGCGGGTCCCAGAAGCTGTCATGGATCTTGAAGTCCTGGGCGAAGGCGGCGCCCGGCGTGCCGGCGCGGTAGTCGAGGTCGTAATTCGTCCAGCGGAAGCCGCCGAAGACCGAGAGCTGGTTCGTCAGGTACAGTCGCTCGTTCACGAACAGGCCGAGATTGGTGGATTCCGTCTTGCGCTCGTTGTTGGCCGCCCCGGTCGCGAGGAGGAGCGAGTTGTTCGTCGAGGGATCGAGGAGCGTCACGTTCGGCCGGGTCGGCACATAGGGATAGGCCGTGCGGTGAACCGTCTCGCGGGCGATGTCCACGCCGGCGGTCAGCTCGTGCCGCACGGGCCCCGTGCGGAAGCGGGCGAGGGCGGTGGTGAGGTTCTGGATCGCCTCGTTCACCTGGTTGTAGGGCGCGCTGGCACCGCCGGTATAGGCGAGGGTGGGGTTCAGCCCGCGGAAGAACTGGCCGGAGCAGCTCGCATTATAGGCGGCGAGGCTGACATTGCTCGTGGCGCAGTTCACGGGGGTGAGGGCGGTGTCGCGGTCCACGCGGGTCAGGCGCGTGTCGTTGCTGATCGTCAGCCAGTCGCCGAAGCGGTGCGCGAAGCGGGCCGTCAGCCGGTCCACCGTCACCTCGTCCTCGTCGTTCTGCACGCCATACCAGTTGGAGCGCCGCACGCCGTACTCGGAAGCGGGGCGGCCGATGGCGTTGAGGCCGCGATAGACCACGGGCATGCCGCCGTCGATCGTGTGCCGGTCCTCGTAGTGCAGGTACTCCACCGTGAAGGTGGTGGGGGTCCCCAGGCCGAAGGCGATGGAGGGGGCCACGCCCCAGCGGCGCGTGTCGATCCCGTCCTTGTCCACCAGGCTGCTGCTCTGGCCCATGACGTTCAGGCGGATGGCCGCCGTCTCGCTGATGCGCTGGTTGATGTCGGCGGTGAAGCGGGCGAAGGGCCCCATGCCGCCCGTGGCCGTCGCGCCGTAGCGGTTCTCCAGCCCCGGCACCTTGCTGTTGACGTTGATGCCGCCGCCGATGGCGCTGGTGCCGAAGGCAAAGCCCGAGGCGCCCTTGAGCACCTGCACGTCCTCATAGGTGAAGGCGTCGCGCTGGTAGGAGCCGAAGTCGCGGAGCCCGTCCACCAGCACGTCGTTCTGCGAGGAGAAGCCGCGGATGCGGAACTGGTCCCCGGTGACGCCGCCATTGCCCTCGCCGATGGTGGAGGTGATGCCGGGGACGTTGCGCAGCGCCTGTTCCAGCGTCGTCACCGTCTGCTCCCGCAGGACTTCCTGGGGCACGACGTTGATCGTCTGCGGCGTGTCCTGGATGGAGTTGGGCAGGCGCGGGTTGCCCGTGGGGGCCTGGAGCTGGTTGGCCGGGCGCTCGCCCGTGACCGCGACTTCCGGCACCGCGACGGGGGTGGAAGCGTCCGCGAGGGTTGGAGCTTGCGCGAAGGCCAGGTCGCCGACCATGGCGGCCCCGAGGCTGAGGCCGGCCACGAGGGCGGCGTTCGGGGGCGAGAGCGACCGGTTGTTCACGCGGCTCATCAGATATGATTCTCCGGGGATTCTGCTATTGCGAGGCGCTCTTAACTTCCGCTGCCACATACCGTCAAGAATGCGGATGATTCGCAACGCGACGGCGCGGATGGGGTGTGACGCAGCGGCAACTTGTCGGCACCGCCCGGCTTTTTTCCCCTCGTCGAAGTGCGGCAGGGCCCCCGGAACTCGGAAAGGGGGCCCGGCAAGGAGGAAAGGATCGCCCGATGGCACGTCTCTCGCGTCTCGCCCTGCTCCTGGGCCTCATGGCAGGCGTGGGCGGCTTGTCCTCCGCCGCGGAGGCCGCGCCGGCCTCAGCGGCGCCGGCCATGGCCCTGCCCCTGGCCGGCGCGGAGCCCGACCTCCTGCAGGAGGTGCGCTGGGCGACGCGCTGCCGCCCCGTGGTGGTCCATCGCCGGGACCGCTACGGCCGCCCGGTGCGGGTGGAGCGCGAGCGCTGCCGCCGCGTCTGGGTCGGACCGGGGCGGGGGCCGCGCGGCCCCTACTGACCAACCGGGGGTGCCATCGCGCCCCGGGCTGTTGACATTCCGGTGACGCCGCCGCTACCCCGCCGCGCCACGGCGGGGAGCGGTGCCCTCGGGCGCCTCCGGTGCCGTGGCCCATGCCGTCACACGCCGTCAGCAGCAGGAAACGCCCGCCATGGCCCTCGCTCTCGTCTTTCCCGGCCAGGGAAGCCAGGCCGTCGGCATGGGCCGCGACCTCGCCGCCGCCTTCGCCCCCGCGCGCGAGGTGTTCGAGGCGGTGGACGAGACGCTCAAGCAGAACCTGACGCGGCTGATGTTCGAGGGCCCGGCGGAGGAGCTGACCCTCACCGCCAACGCCCAGCCGGCGCTGATGGCCGTATCCCTTGCCGTGCTGCGCGTGCTGGAGGCCGAGGGCGGGTTCGATCTTAAATCCCGCGTGGCGCTGGTGGCCGGCCACTCGCTCGGCGAGTACAGCGCCCTCGCCGCCGCCGGGGCCTTCGACGTGCCCCAGGCCGCGCGGCTGCTGCGCCTGCGCGGCGAGGCCATGCAGAAGGCGGTCCCGGCCGGCACCGGCGCCATGGCGGCCCTGCTCGGGGCCGAGATGGACCAGGCCCGCGCCATCTGCGAGCGCGCCGCCGAGGACCCGGAGACGGGCAGGCGCGAGGTGGTCGAGGCCGCGAACGACAATGGCGGTGGGCAGGTGGTGATCTCCGGCCACAAGGCCGCGGTGGAGCGCGCGGTGGAAATCGCCAAGGCCGAGGGCATCCGGCGCGCCATGCTGCTGCCCGTCTCCGCGCCCTTCCACTCCTCCCTGATGGCCCCGGCCGCCGACGCCATGGGCGAGGCGCTGGAGCGCGACCCGCCGCGGGCGCCTGCGGTCCCCGTGGTGGCCAACGTCACCGCCGCCAAGGCGACGGGCCCGGACGAGATCCGGGACCTCCTCGTGCGGCAGGTCACGGGCACCGTGCGCTGGCGCGAATGCGTGGCCGCCATGACCGGAATGGGCTGCGACACCTTCGTCGAGCTCGGGGCGGGCAAGGTCCTGACCGGGCTGATGAAGCGCAACGCCCCCGAGGCCCGGGCCATGGCCTGCGGCACCCCGGCCGAGATCGAGGCGGTGCTGAAGGCCCTCTGAGGGCCAGGCGATCCCGCCCCTCCCCACAAGTGCCCTGAAGGAACCCCCATGTTCGACCTGACCGGCAAGACCGCCCTCGTCACCGGCGCCACCGGAGGGATCGGCGCGGCCATCGCCCGCGCCCTGCATGCCCAGGGCGCGCGCGTGGCCCTCACCGGGCGGCGCGAGGCGGAGCTGGCCTCCCTCGCCGCCGAGCTGGGGGAGCGGGCGCTGGTGGCCCCGGCCGATCTCGCCGACCCCGCGGCGCCCGCCGCCCTGGTGGAGAGGGTGGAGGGGGAGTTCGGCTCCCTCGACATCCTGGTGAACAATGCCGGGCTGACGCGGGACGGGCTGGCGCTCCGCATGGGCGACAAGGACTGGTCCGACGTGATCGAGGTGGACCTGACCGCCCCCTTCCGCCTCGCCCGCGCCTCCCTGCGCGGGATGATGAAGCGCCGGAGCGGGCGGATCGTCTCCATCGCCTCCATCGTCGGCGTCACGGGCAATCCGGGCCAGGCGAACTACGCGGCGGCCAAGGCCGGGCTGATCGGGATGAGCAAGGCGCTCGCCCAGGAGGTCGCCCCGCGCGGGGTGACGGTGAACGTGGTCGCGCCCGGCTTCATCAAGACCGCGATGACGGACGCCCTGAACGATGCCCAGAAGGCCGCGCTGATGGGGCGCATCCCGATGGGGAAGATGGGCTCCTCGGAGGACATCGCCGCCGCCGTGACCTATCTCGCCTCCGACGAGGCGGCCTGGGTGACGGGGGTCACGCTGCACGTGAACGGCGGCATGGCCATGATCTGAACTCCGGGGAGGCACGGCGTGTGAGGCGCGGCGACAACGGTTCCCCGCTCCGCGCCCGGCACCCCCCTGCTTCGGTCTAGGCCCTGGGAAAGAGCCGTGCTAAGGGCCGCGCCCTGCGTCCGGGCGTTAACGCGGCAAAGCGCCGTCCCTGGCGGCACGAACGGGTTTTCGGCGGTCAACCGCCATCAGGAGAGAGTAAGCGCGATGAGCGAAACCGCCGACAAGGTGAAGAAGATCGTGGTCGAGCACCTCGGCGTCGAGGAGGGCAAGGTTACCCCGGAGGCCTCCTTCATCGACGACCTGGGCGCGGACAGCCTGGACACGGTCGAGCTGGTGATGGCCTTCGAGGAGGCCTTCGGCGTGGAGATTCCGGACGACGCGGCCGAGAAGATCACCACCGTCGGCGACGCCATCACCTATATCGACGCGCACAAGACGGCCTGATCGGCCGCCGAGGTGACCGGCCGACCGGCCCCTGGCCGGCCGGCCGTCAATAGGTAAACGACGCGCAGGGCGCGGGGCCGGCCCACCGGCCTCCGCCCGGCTTTCCTGAAGCTGGCCCCCCGGGCCGGCCGGGGCCGAGGCGCGGGAGGGAGAAGCGAGAGTGTTCGGTCAGCTCACGGCCCCGCGCCGCGTCGTCGTTACCGGCATGGGCATTGCCAGCCCGCTCGGCCTGGGCGTCGAGCATGTCTGGAAGCGGATGCTGGCCGGCGAGTCCGGCATCACCGCCATCCAGTCCTTCGACGTGTCCAACATCCCCGCCAAGATCGCGGGCACGGTGCCGAACGGCACGCGCGCCGATGGCGGGCTGGACCTGGCGGAGTGGATCCCCGTCAAGGACCAGAAGAAGATGGACCGCTTCATCCAGCTCGCGCTGGTGGCGGCCACGGAGGCGGTCGAGGATTCCGGCTGGGTGCCCGGGACGGAGGAGGATCGCCACGCGACCGGCGTGATGATCGGCTCCGGCATCGGCGGCCTCCAGACGATCTACGAGGCCTCCCAGCAGATCGCGGCGGGCAAGCACCGCCGCCTCTCGCCCTTCTTCATCCCCTCGGCGCTGATCAACCTCGCCTCGGGGCATGTCTCGATCAAGTACGGCTTCAAGGGCCCGAACCACTCGGTGGTGACGGCCTGCGCCACGGGCGTCCACGCGCTGGGCGACGCCGCGCGGCTGATCGCGCTGGGCGATGCGGACGTGATGGTGGCCGGCGGCGCCGAGGCGGCGGTTTCCGAGCTGGGCATGGCGGGCTTCGCCGCCTCCCGCGCCCTCTCCACCGCCTTCAACGACACCCCCGCCCAGGCCTCCCGCCCCTGGGACAAGGACCGCGACGGCTTCGTCATGGGCGAGGGCGCGGGCGTCCTTGTGCTTGAGGAATACGAGCACGCGAAGGCGCGCGGCGCGAAGATCTACGGCGAGGTGATCGGCTACGGCATGTCCGGCGACGCCTATCACATCACCGCCCCCGCCGAGGGCCATGAGGGCGCCTTCCGCGCCATGAAGGCCGCGCTGAAGTCCGCCGGCGTGACCCCGGGCGACATCCAGTACATCAACGCCCACGGCACCAGCACGCCGCTCGGCGACGACCTGGAGCTGGAGGCGGTGGAGCGGCTCTTCGGCGAGGATGCCCGCGGCGTGGCCATGTCCTCGACCAAGTCGGCCATCGGGCACCTGCTCGGCGCGGCCGGCGCGGTGGAGGCGATCTTCTCCCTGCTCGCGATCCGGGACGCCGTGGCGCCGCCGACGCTGAACCTGGAGGAGCCCTCCCACCCCTCCGCCATCGACCGGGTGGCCAAGGAGGCGCAGCCGCGCAAGATCGAGGTGGCGCTGTCCAACTCCTTCGGCTTCGGCGGCACCAACGCCTCCATCCTGTTCAAGGCTGCCGCCTGACGGAACGGCCCGGTGGCCAGCCGGCCCCGGGCATGAGAGACCCCGCCCGGGGGCAGGTCCCCCGCTAAGGAGGGACCCGCCCGCATGGGACGTGTCGGCCGCGCGCTGCTGATCCTGCTCCTGCTGCTTGGCCTCGCCGGGGGCGGGGCCTTCCTCTATGCCCGCCAGGTCTATGAGCGCCCGGGGCCGCTGGCCGCGCCGGCGCAGCTCGTCGTGCCCCGCGGCGGGGCGGAAGCGATCGGCGCGGCGCTCCAGCGCGCCGGCATCATCGGGGACGGGCGGGAGTTCCTTGCCGCCGTCTGGGCCACGCGGGGGCAGGGGCCGCTGCGGGCAGGGGAGTTCGCCTTCCCCGCCGGGGCCTCGCTCCGGGACGTGCTGGGGGTGCTGCGGACGGCCCGCCCGGTCCAGCGCCGGCTGACCATTCCCGAGGGGCTGATGGCCCGCCAGATCGTCGCCCTGATCGACCGCGCCGAGGGGCTGGTGGGCGAGACGCCGCCGATCGACGAGGGCGATCTCCTGCCCGAGACCTACACCTATCAGTGGGGCGACAACCGCGCCGCCATCGTTCGCCGGGCCACCGCCGCCATGGACGAGGCGCTGCGCGAGGCCTGGGCGGACCGCGCGCCGAACCTGCCCATCGCCTCCGCCCGCGAGGCGCTGGTGCTGGCGAGCATCGTGGAGCGGGAGACGGCGGTGGCGGCGGAGCGGCCGCGCGTGGCCTCGGTGTTCATCAACCGGCTGCGCCGCGGGATGCCGCTGCAATCGGACCCCACCGTTGCCTATGCCGCCGCCGACGGCGCGCCGCTGGAGCGCGCGCTGACCCGGGCCGACCTGGAGCGGGACCACCCCTTCAACACCTATCGCAACCGTGGGCTCACCCCGGGGCCGATCGCCTCCCCGGGCAAGGAATCGCTGCGGGCGGTGACGCGGCCGGAGGTGACGGACCTCCTCTACTTCGTGGCGGACGGCAGCGGCGGCCACGCCTTCGCCCGCACGCTGGAGGAGCACAACCGCAACGTGGCCCGCTGGCGCGAGATCGAGCGCGCCCGGGCCACCCCCGCCGGCGCTTCCGCCCCGGCCCCTTCCTCCGGGCGATGAGGCGGCGCGCGGCGCGGCGGGCGTGAGCGGGGGCTCTCCCGCGCCGCTATCGGGCTGGCCGCTGCTCTGGCGGCTCCTGCTGATCTCCGCGATGTGGGCCACGGCCTTTCCCGTGGTGCGGCTGGCCGCGCGCGACATGCCGCCCTTCGCGCTCTCGGCCGGGCGGGCGGCGGTGGCGGTCACGGTTCTGCTCGCCTTCGCCGCGGCCACGGGCGCATTCGGCAAGAGGGGGCGGTGGAGCTGGCGGGCCGGGCTGGTGATCGGCACGGTGAATGGCTGGCTGCCGAACTGCCTCACGGCCTTCGCGCTGCTCTCCCTGGCAGCGGCGACGGTTTCGCTCATCCAGTCGGCGACGCCCCTCTTCGTCGCGCTGCTCTCCCTCGCCCTGCTGCCGGGGGAGAGGCCGGGGCTGCGCGGCCTGCTCGGGCTCGGGCTCGGCTTCGCGGGCATCGCGGTCATCCTCGGGCCCGCCGCCGTGCTGGGGGAGGGGGCGGGGCTGCTGGCCGGGGCGGCGATGCTGGTGGTGGCGCTCTCCTACGCCCTGGGCACCGTCTATGTCCGGCGGACCCGGCCGGGCGGCGCGCTGGAACTGGCGGCGGGGCAGCAGGGGGTGAGCGCGCTGGGGGCGCTGGCGATGAGCCTTCTCTTCGAGCCGCTCTCGGGCTTCGACCAGCCCTGGCAGGTCTGGGCGGCGGTGGCCTGGGCGGGGGTGTTCGGCTCGGCGGTGCCGGTGACGCTCTTCCTCTCCCTCGCGCAGCGGGCGCGGGCGACGGACGCTGCCATGACAGGTTATCTCCAGCCCGGCTTCGCCGCTGTCTTCGCCGCGCTGCTGCTCGGCGAGTGGCCGGAGCCGCGCGTGCTGCTCGGCGGCGCGGTGGTGCTCGCTGGGGTCTGGCTGGCGACCGGCGGGCGCCGGCCGTCCTGAAGGAGCGGGCGGGGATACGAGGGCGCATCAGGGGTCGGAGGCGGCGGGCTGGACCCTGCCACCACGGCGACGGATCGTGCCTCCATGGCGTTTTCTGGCGGGCGAGGCCTTACCGTGCTCCGGAACCGTCCCCATACAAGCGCCTCACATTACAGAAAGGCCATGTTGCCCCGTGGAAGCCGAAGTCCTCGTCGCGCTCGTCGCCCTGATCGGCATGGAGGTGGTCCTCGGGATCGACAACCTCGTCTTCATCGCCATCCTGACCAACCGCCTGCCCGTGGAGCGGCGGCGGTCCGCGCGGCTGATCGGGCTCGGCCTCGCCGTGGTCATGCGCCTCGGCATGCTGGCCGGGGTGGGCTGGCTGATCTCGCTGACGGCGCCGCTGTTCAACGTTCTCGGCATGGATGTGTCGGGCAAGGACCTGATCATGATCGCCGGCGGCCTGTTCCTCATCGGCAAGGCCGTGATCGAGATCCACCATCGCGTGGACCCCGGCTCCCAGGCGGAGGCGCAGGCGGCGAACCAGGTGGTGGCGAGCTTCGGCGCGACCGTGTTCCAGATCATCCTGATCGACATGGTCTTCAGCGTGGACAGCATCCTCGCCGCCGTGGGGCTCACCAACGTGATGTGGGTGATCGTCGTGGCGATCCTCGTCTCCGTCACCGTCATGCTGCTGTCGATGGATGCGCTCTCCAACTTCATGGAGAAGAACCCGACGGTGGTGATGCTCGCGCTCGCCTTCCTCGTGATGATCGGGATGGTGCTGCTGGGCGAGGGCTTCGGTTTCCATGTGCCCAAGGGCTTCGTCTACGTCGCCATGGCCTTCGCCGCGGGGGTGGAGGGGCTGAACATCTGGGCCCGGCGCGGCTCGGACCGGCGGGTGATGAACCCTGCCAGCTCCACCGTCGCGGCGCCGGGACAGGCCTCGCTCAGCCAGTCCGTGGTGGCGGAGGAGGTTCTGGCGAATCGGGGCCGGACTTCGCCGGGAGCCGGCTGAGCCAGGCAGGCGGCAGCGCGTCGCCCAGGCGCGCCGCCGCGTAGAGGGCCCGGGGGAAGGCCACCCGGGCCTTGCCGCGCGCGATCCCGGCGAGGGTGCGGCGCGCGGCGTCCTCCGGTTCCATCAGGAACGGCATGGGGAAGTTGTTCCGCGCCGTCATCGGCGTGCGGATGAAGCCGGGGCAGATCGCGTGCAGCCGCAGCCCCTCCCGCCGCGCCGTCGCGTCCGTCGCCTCCGTCCAGCGCTGGAGAGCGGCCTTGGAGGCGCAATAGGCCGGTGCGCCGGGGGACGCGGTGAAGGCGGCGATCGAGGCGATGGCCGCCACCCGCCCGCGGATGCCGTCCGCCCCCGGCGTCTGGGCGCGCATCATCTCCAGCGCCGGCAGGATCGTGTTCAGCGCCCCCGTGAGGTTCACGGCGAAGATGTGGGCCACCTGGTCCGGCGCCTCATGCGCCCCGCCCGTGCCGGCGGAGGTGCCGGCATTGGCGATCAGCAGGTCCAGCCCGCCCGCGCCGCGCACCCAATCCGCGGCGGCGGGGGCGTCGGTCACGTCGAAGGCGGCCTCGGCCACCTCGGCCCCGGCGGCGCGGCAGGCCGCGGCGGTGGCGGCGAGCCGCGCGGCGTCCCGCCCAGCGAGATGCAGCACGCGCCCGGGGGCGGCGAGTTCGCGCGCCAGGGCGGCGCCGAGGCCGGACGAGGCCCCCGTGATCCCCACCCGCCGCCAGGGCCACCCCTGTCCTGTGCCTTGCATCGCGCCCTCTCCCGCCGCAGAAGGCCGCGCATGGCCATCCGATCCATGACCGGCTTCGCGCGCGCCACCGGCACCCTGCCGGACGGCACCCCCTTCACCTGGGAACTCCGCAGCGTCAACGGGCGGGGGCTGGACGTGCGCCTGCGCCTTCCCGGCGGGCTGGACGCGCTGGAGGCGCCGCTGCGCGAGGCGGCGGGGGCGCGATTCGCCCGCGGCAACGTCTCCGCCACCCTCTCCCTCAAGCGGGAGGACCGGGCGCCGCGGCTGGTGCTCGACCAGGCGGCGCTGGAGCGGGCCATGGCCCTGGTGCGGGAGCTGGCCGAGCGGATGCCGGGTGCCGCCGCGCCCCGCCCGGAGGCGGTGCTCGCCCTGCCCGGCGTGCTGCGGACGGAGGTGGAAGTGCCGGACGAGGCATCCGAGGCCGGTCGCCGGGCCGCGGTGACGGAGGGCTTCGGGGCGGCATTGGCCGACCTTCACATCGCCCGCGCGGCCGAGGGCGCGCGGCTGCACGCCATCCTCGCCACCCTGCTGGACGAGATCGAGGCGCTGCGGGCCGAGGCGGCCACCGAGGCCACGCGCCAGCCCGCCGCCCACCGCGCGCGTCTCCAGGCGGCGCTGTCGGACCTGCTGGAGGGCGAGCGCCGCGTGCCCGAGGAGCGTCTCGCCGCCGAGGTGGCCCTGCTCGCCGCCCGCTCCGATGTCCGGGAGGAGCTGGACCGGCTGGGCGCCCATGTGGAGGCCGCCCGCGCCCTGCTGCGGGAGGCGGCGCCGATCGGGCGGAAGCTGGAGTTCCTCACCCAGGAATTCGGGCGCGAGGCGAACACGCTGGGGGCGAAGTCGGGCAGCTTGGCGCTGACGCGGCTCTCCCTCGAACTAAAGGCCGCCATCGAGCGGCTGCGCGAGCAGGCGGCGAACGTGGAATGAGCGGGACCATGAAACGCAGGGGCCTCTGCCTGGTGCTGGTGGCCCCCTCGGGCGCGGGGAAGACGAGCGTCTCGCGCGCCCTGCTGGCGCGGGAAGGGGAGCTGTCCCTCTCCATCTCCGCCACGACCCGGGCGGCGCGGCCGGGGGAGGTGCACGGGGTGCACTACTTCTTCCACCCGCCCGAGGAGTTCGAGGCGATGGAGGCTGGGGGCCACTTCCTGGAGAGCGCCCATGTCTACGGCAAGCGCTACGGCACCCCCCGCGCGCCCGTTGAAGCGGCGCTGGCCGAGGGGCGGGACGTGCTCTTCGACGTGGACTGGCAGGGCCACCTTCTGTTGCAGAAGGCGATGCCGGGGGATGTGGTGGGCGTGTTCCTCATGCCGCCCTCCATCGCGGAGCTGGAGCGGCGGCTGCGCGCGCGGGGGACGGACAGCGAGGAGGAGATCCTCCGCCGCATGGGCAAGGCGCGCGACGACGCCTCTCACTGGCAGGAATTCGACCATGTCCTGATCAACACCGACTTCACCGAGACGGTGGACACGGTGGGGGCCATCCTGCGGGCCGCGCGCACGGCGCGGAGCCGGAACCTCTGGCTCGCCGACTTCGTGGCGGGGATGGGCTAGCGCCGTGCTGGGGGTGCTGAACCTTGTCGCCCCCGTCTTCCTCCTGATCGCGCTCGGCTATGCCGCGGGGCGGCGGCGCGTGCTCTCGGACGAGGCGCTGCGCGGGATCAATGACTTCGCCTACTGGCTCTGCGCGCCGGCGCTGCTCTTCGTCTCGGCGGCCTCGGGCGGCGGGCTGGGCGGGCATGGCGGGCGGCTAGAGGTGGCCTTCTTCTCCGGGGTGCTGGTCACCTATGGGATCGCGCTGCTCGCCTCCCGGTTCCTGGCGCGGCGCGGCCTCGCCGAATCCGGGCTGTTCGCCCTCAACTGCTCCTTCGGGAACACGCTGATGATGGGGGTGCCGGTGGTGCTGGCCACCTTCGGCACGGCGGGGATCGGTCCCGCCACCGCCATCATCGGCCTCTACTCCCTGGTCATGCTGCCACTGACGACCATCGTGGCGGAGATGGGGATGGCCGCGGGCGCCTCCGTGTCGCGGGTGCTGGGGACGACGCTGCGCTCGGTGGTGCGCAACCCCATCGTGATGGCAGTGCTGCTGGGCAATCTCTGGGCGCTCTTCCTGCCCACCCCGCCCTTCTTCATGCGGCGCTTCCTGGAGATCCTCGGCGGGGGGACGAGCCCCATTCTCCTCTTCTGCCTCGGCGCCTCCCTGCGGGACTTCCAGCTCCAGCGGGACTGGGCGGACGCGGTGGTGATCAACCTGCTGAAGCTCGTGGCGCTGCCGGCGTTGGTCTGGGAGCTGGGTCGGCTCCTCGGGCTGGGGGCGCTCGAACTCGCGGTCGCCGTCACCCTCGCGGCCATGCCCACGGGAGCCAACGCCTTCCTCATGTCCCGCCGCTACGCCACGGGGATGGAGCGGGCGGGGGCGGCCGTGCTGATGGGCACGATCCTCTCCGTGGTGACCCTCACCTTTCTCCTGGGCTGGCTGACGGGCCTGGCCCGGCCGTGAGGGCCTGCCGCCCACGCCGGGGCGGCAGGGCGCCCGTCCTCAGTGCAGGTGCAGCACGCCCTCGGCATAGGTGAATTCGGCCGGGCGCCAGAGCGCGGCGGAGGCGACGCGGACGGAGTGGAGCTGCCCCTCGATGTCCTTGCGCCAGAATTCGAGGAAGCCGTGCAGTTCGGGGAAGGCCGGGGCGCGGTCGACCTTCTGCCAGATGAAGGATTGCAGCACGGCCGGATGGTCGGGCAGCCGGTAGAGAATCTCGGCCGTGGTCAGGTGCCATTCGGGGATGCGGACGACGTGCTCGATGCCCCGCAGATGCATGTCCTTTCCTCCTGATCGGGGCGGCAAAGGCGCCTCCCCGGGCAAATGGTGCCATGCGATATGAAGCGCCGGGGACAATAAATGTTTCATTTCAATGCGTTGGCACTCTATCACCGAGAGTGCTGCCGGGCTTGACGCGATGGGGGGTGATCTCCTAGATCGCTGGCACTCACCGGCGGCGAGTGCCAACGGGCTTTCCGAAGGCAGCGCCAGCCGGCCGGGTCTAACCAGGATCAAGGCTCAGGAGAGGACCGTATGACCAAGTTCCGTCCCCTGCACGACCGCGTTCTCGTTCGCCGCGTGACGGCCGAAGAGAAGAGCGCTGGCGGCATCATCATTCCCGACACCGCCAAGGAGAAGCCCCAGGAGGGTGAGGTCGTGGCCGTCGGCGCCGGCGCGCGCAACGAGCAGGGCCAGATCGTGGCGCTGGACGTGAAGGCCGGCGATCGCATCCTGTTCGGCAAGTGGTCCGGGACCGAGGTGAAGCTCGATGGCGAGGAGCTCCTGATCATGAAGGAGTCCGACATCATGGGCATCGTCGAGTCCTCTGCCGCGACCGCCAAGGCCGCCTGAGCAGCAACGAGAAGCAGGAGAAACAAATATGGCTGCCAAGGACGTCAAGTTCGGTGCCAATGCCCGCGAGCGCATGCTGCGCGGCGTGGACATCCTGGCCGATGCCGTGAAGGTCACGCTGGGCCCCAAGGGCCGCAACGTGGTGCTCGACAAGAGCTTCGGCGCGCCGCGGATCACCAAGGACGGCGTGACCGTCGCCAAGGAGATCGAGCTGGCCGACAAGTTCGAGAACATGGGCGCGCAGATGGTGCGCGAAGTGGCCTCGAAGCAGAACGACCTCGCCGGTGACGGCACGACCACCGCGACCGTGCTGGCCCAGGCCATCATCCGCGAGGGTGCGAAGGCGGTTGCCGCCGGCCTGAACCCGATGGACCTCAAGCGCGGCGTCGACAAGGCCGTGACCGTGATCGTCAACGATCTGCAGGCCAAGACCCGCAAGATCACGACGTCCGCCGAGGTGGCGCAGGTCGGCTCTCTCTCCGCCAACGGCGAGACCGAGATCGGCGAGATGATCGCGCAGGCGATGGAGAAGGTCGGCAACGAGGGTGTCATCACCGTCGAGGAAGCCAAGTCCATCCAGACCGAGCTCGACGTCGTCGAGGGCATGCAGTTCGACCGCGGCTACGTCTCCCCGTACTTCATCACGAATGCGGAGAAGATGATCGCCGAGCTCGAGAACCCGTACATCCTGATCCACGAGAAGAAGCTCTCCCAGCTGCAGCCGATGCTGCCGCTGCTGGAAGCCGTCGTGCAGTCCGGGCGTCCGCTGGTGATCGTGGCCGAGGACATCGAGGGCGAGGCGCTTGCCACGCTCGTCGTGAACAAGCTGCGCGGCGGCCTGAAGATCGCGGCCGTGAAGGCCCCGGGCTTCGGCGATCGTCGCAAGGCGATGCTCGAGGACATCGCCATCCTGACGGGTGGTGAGGTGATCTCCGAGGACCTCGGCATCAAGCTCGAGACCGTGACGCTCAACCAGCTCGGCCGTGCGAAGAACATTCGCATCGAGAAGGAGAACACCACGATCATCGACGGCGCCGGCGAGAAGGAGGCCATCCAGGGCCGCGTCGAGCAGATCAAGGCGCAGATCGAGGAGACCACCTCGGACTACGACCGCGAGAAGCTGCAGGAGCGCCTGGCGAAGCTGGCTGGCGGCGTGGCCGTCATCCGCGTCGGTGGTTCGTCCGAGGTCGAGGTGAAGGAGCGCAAGGATCGCGTCGACGACGCGCTGCACGCGACCCGCGCCGCGGTCGAGGAGGGCATCGTTCCCGGTGGTGGCGTGGCTCTGCTGCGCGCCAGCCTGAAGCTGTCCGAGCTCAAGGGCCTGAACAACGACGAGCAGGTCGGGATCGAGATCGTTCGGCGCGCCATCGCGGTGCCGCTGAAGCAGATCGCCGAGAACGCCGGCAAGGACGGCGCGGTCATCGCCGGTGAGGTGCTCCGTTCGGACGCCTACGAGTACGGCTATGACGCCCAGACCGACGAGTACAAGAACCTCGTCGAGGCCGGCATCATCGACCCGACGAAGGTCGTCCGCACGGCCCTGCAGGACGCCGCTTCCGTGGCCTCCCTGCTGATCACCACCGAGGCGATGGTGGCCGAGCGCCCGGCGAAGTCCGCGGCCCCGGCCGGTGGCCCCGGCGGCGGCATGGGCGGCATGGGCGACATGGACTTCTGATCCTCGGATCAAAAGTAGTGACGAAGAGGGGCGGTCCGGCAACGGGCCGCCCTTTCTCGTTGTAGGATGGGGAAGTTCAGCGCGGAGGTGGCGCGATGCCGACGGGAACGGTGGTCTGGTACCAGCCGCACAAAGGGTACGGCTTCATCAGGCCGGACGATGGCGGGCCCGATGTGATGGTCCACTCGACCGTCGTGGAGGCGGCCGGGCGGCGTGATCTGAAGAAGGGTGAGGAGATCACCTATGAGGCGCAGCAGCTTCCGAAGAAGCCGGCGCCGATCGTGACCCGCATCCAGCCGGGTTAGGCGGGGCCGGGGATGGTGCCGGGCAGGCCGCGCGGCGGGCTGCCCGGCGGGAGGAAAGACCCCCGGGGAGGATACTTCCCCCCGGGGAGGGTTACTCCTCCCAGACCTGCAGGGCGGAGACCTTCCGCAGCACGCCCTTGGCGCGCTCGGACTGGTCCGCATTGGCCGTGGAGACGATGATGGACACGGCCGCCTTTTCGGATTCCGGCTTCACGTCCGGGCTCGCGGCCGCTGCCACGCCCTCGCTGGCCGCGCCGACACCGAGGCCCGCGACCGCCGCGGCAACGATGGCGGGCAGGGCGGCACCGCCGGTCGCGACCACGGCGCCCGCGGCCGCCATGCCGGCGCCGGAGGCCGCCATGCTCGAGCCCATGGTGCGGAGGTTGCGCTGCTCATCCTCCTGCACCTTGCCCTCCATCTCGCCGGGAGCGTGGGGCGGCTCCTGGGTGGGCTCGGCGGTGCGGATGGTGATCCGGTCCTTCGGGATCGCCTCCGCGTTCAGGAATTGGAGGGCGTTCTCCGCGTCCGCGCGCGAGGCGAAGGTCGCGACGACGTTGGTGTAGTGGTCCTGGGTCTGCTCGGGCATGTCATGCTCCCCTCGGGATGTCATGCCCTGCAACGCGGCTGCGGCGGGGTTGTTGCCGTGCCCCGCCGATAGCGCCCCGGTTCAGAGAACCTGGAAACGCGCCTTGGCGGCCCGCTCGATCGCGCCCGCGATAAGGCGGTCGATGTCCAGCGCGATGCGGAAATCCTGGAGGAAGCGGAGTTCCTCCTGCGAGGCCTCCCCGTCCGCGGCCGCGATCTCGCAGGCCAGGAGATAGGCCGTCTCGCGCAGGCGGGGCGGGAGGGCGTCCCGGATCATCTCCGAGGCGCGGTCCAGCCCGTCCGCCTGGTCCAGCAGCCCGAGGACGACCTCGGTGACGGTGTCGATCTCACCCGCGTGGAAGTCGCCGAAGGCGGGAAGCTCCCGCACGAGGCGGGACATGGCGGCCAGCTCGGCATCCGTCATCCCGCGGTCGCTGACGCCCATCAGCACCATGGCGCAGACCAGCGCTTCCTGAGCGCTGAAGCGGGTGGGGAGGGGGGTGGGGGCGCCGTCCATGAGGTTCGTGTCCATCTTGCGCGAAGGGTTCGCGCTTCGGCCCCGGCGCGTCAATCATCGGGGCGATCACCATTCAGGAAGCGCCCAGGAACCTTCGTGTCTCCCGCACGGCCTCCGCCAGTCCCACGCGCTGGGGGACGACCCCCTGGGGCAGGCCGGCGAGGAGGCGGGAGGGGGCGCGGCCGTCCAGCAGCACGAAGACGCCGCGGTCGTCGGCGCGGCGGATCAGGCGGCCGAAGGCCTGGCGCAGCCGGTGGCGGGCGATAGCGTCGTCATAGGCCTTGGGCCGGGCGCCGGAGAGATGGGTGCGGCGCTCCCGGTGCAGGATGGTGGGCCGCGGCCATGGGATGCGGTCGAAGACCAGCAGGCGGAGGGAGCGGCCGGGCACGTCCACCCCGTCCCGCAGCGCGTCGGTGCCGAGAAGGCAGGAATCCTCCTCCGCCCGGAAGACGTCCACCAGGGTGGAGTTGTCCATCGCGTCCACGTGCTGGGCATAGAGGGGCAGGCCTGCCGCCTCCAGCCCGGGGGCCATGCGGGCATGGGCCTCGCGCAGCCGCCGGATGGCGGTGAACAGGCCGAGCGCCCCGCCGCCGGAGGCGCGGAAGAGCTGCTCCATCGCCATCGCGGCCTGCGGCCCGTCCCGCGCGATGTCCGTGACCACGAGGGCGAGGGTCTGGTTGGGGTAGTCGAAGGGGGAGGGGACGGCGGCGCGGATGGCGGGGGTGGCGAGGTGGACGGCGCCGGTGCGGCTCTCCGCCTCCTCCCAGGCGTGCTCGGCATCGCCCTCGCCGCTGTCGCGGAGCGTGGCGGAGGTGATGAGCAGCCCGTGGGCGGGGGCGGCGACGGCGGCGGCGAAGGGCTCGGTCGGGTCGAGGAAGTGGCGGTGCAGGGCGGCGTCGATCACCCGCCCCTCGCGGCGGGTGATGGCGAGCCAGTCCACATGGGCCGGGCGGGTGCCGGGCTCGGGCGGCCGCCCGGCCAGGGCCTTGAGCATGGCGCGCCAGGCGCCGAGGGGGCGCAGGCCGCGGCGGTCCACCGTGCGGCGGGCCGTGTCCAGGCGGATGCGGTCGCCTGTCTCCAGCTCCGCGTCGGGGTCCTCCAGCAGGCCGGAGATGCGGGCGTGGAGGGCGCGGAGGGGGGTCTCGACGAGGCCCAGCGCCTCCTCCAGCGCGGCCCCGGCCTCGGCGACGCCGGGGTTCAGGGGATGGAGGTCGCATTCGGCGTCGTAGCCCGCATCGGCCTCGGGGGAGCGGGCGAAGACCTGGAGGATAACCGTGCGCAGGAAGGCCTCGCCGGGATTGGTGTGGGCGGGGTGGCCGGGAAGGTCGTCCTCGCCCTCGTAGCTCTCGCGATCGTCGGACTCGCCGAGGCGGGCGGACCAGCCGGGGCCGGGGAGGCTGCCCGCATGGCGCAGCGCCTCCTCCACCAGGGGAAGGAGGGCGGGGTGGTCGGAGGTGATCTCCTCCAGCCGGCGCCGCAGCCCGCGGGCACGGCCGCGCGCCCCCTCCGCGCCCAGGAGCCAGCGGCGCAGCTCCGCCATCTCGCCGCCGCTGATCTCGGCGGAGAACGCACTGTCGGCCGCGTCGAAGAGGTGGTGGCCCTCGTCGAAGACGTAGCGCAGGGCCGGCTTGTCCTCCCCGCCGCCGAGCGCGGCCTGGACCATGACGAGGGCGTGGTTGGCGATGACCAGCCGCGCCGTGCGGGCGCGGCGGATCGAGTGCTCCACGAAGCAGCGGCGCCAGTGGGGGCAGGCGGAGTGGATGCACTCGCCCCGCCGGTCCGTCAGGCCGGCGACGTGGCCCCAGGGGAAGAGCTCCGCGATCCAGCCCGGGAAGTCGCCGCCCTGCATGTCCCCGTCCCGGGTCGCGGCGGCCCAGCGGGAGACGAGCGAGAGGGCGAGGAGGCGGGAGGGCATGGCACCGTTCACCGCCTCCTCGTGGTTCAGGAGGCAGAGATAGTTCTCGCGCCCCTTGCGGATCACGACCTGGCGCCGCCGCTCCTCCGGGTCGGGGTAGAGGCGGAACAGCTCCTGGTCGATCTGGCGCTGGAGGTTGCGGGTGTAGGTGGAGATCCAGACGGGGGCGCCGTTGCGCTCGGCCCAGAGGGAGGCCGGGGCGATGTAGCCGAGCGTCTTGCCGGTCCCCGTCCCGGCCTCGGCGAGGACGAGTTGGGGCTGGCCCTCGGCCTCCCGCGGGGCGAAGGCGAGGGAGGCGGCGGAGGCGTAGTCGGCCTGGGCGGGCCGCGTCTCGGCATCCGCGCCCAGGATCTCGGCGAGGCGCTTGCGGGCCTCAAGCGGGGCGACGGGAAGGGAGGCGGGCGGGGTAGGGGGCGCGGTCTCCTCCCATTCCGGCAGGCGGCGCCAGACCTTCAGCGCGTCGGTCGCGGGCCGGGCCTCGGGCTGGCCCAGGGCGGCGAGGAGGCTGGGCGCCCAGACCCAGTCGGAGGCGTCCCGCAGCCGGGCGGCGAGCTGGGGGGCATCCCGGTTCAGGAGGGCGTGGCGGTTGGTGGCGAGGTGGCGGAGGAGGGTGGTCGCGATCTCCGGCAAGAGGATCGCCGCGGCCTCGTCGTCCCCGGGCGCCTCCAGCCCGAGCGCCAGGGCCAGGCCGCGCGGCGTGGGGGCCGCGAGCTGGGCGGGCAGGACGAAGGCGAAGAGTTCCAGCAGGTCGTAGGCAACGGGGAAGGGGGCGAGGCCGAGCCGCCGCGCCGTAGCCGGGGCGTGAACGAGCATCGGCGGCGGGAGGTCGGCCAGCCGGCGCGCGAGGGCGTGCGGCGCCAGCGTCTCGATCTCGCCGTCGGGGGTGAGGAGGGTGGCGCGGCCGATCCCGGCGACGAGGGCGGGGGCTTCGGGCAGCAGCAGGCGGGGAGCCGCCGGGTGGGGGGCCGAAGCAGGGGGCATCGGCGGGCCTATACCCGCTTTGTTCGCGGGGCGGGAGACGGCGAATCGCGCGCCGCGCCAAGCTGGCCGGGGGCGGGCGCGGTGCCGCCCACGGCACGGTTACGTGCCCGGCGGGTTTTTCCGTGCTATCCCGCGCGCTGGATTCGGTGGGGAAAGCCCCGCCCGAGAGGGCGCGCCCCGCACCAAGGGCCTAACAGAGCAGGAAACCAAGCGTGAACCATATCTCGCCGACGGGAACGGCCGCGAAGCTCAAGCCCGGCGTCGTCACCGGCGCCGACTACCTCACCCTCCTCCAGGCCTGCCGCGACGGCGGCTATGCCCTGCCGGCCGTGAACGTGGTGGGCACGAACAGCATCAACGCGGTGCTGGAGGCGGCGGCGAAGAACAAGTCCGACGTCATCATCCAGCTCTCCAACGGCGGCGCGCGCTTCTTCGCCGGCGAGGGCTGCCCCGACGCGGCGGCCGCCCGCGTGCTCGGCGCCGTCTCGGCCGCGCAGCACGTGCACACCGTGGCCAAGGCCTATGGCGTCTGCGTCGTGCTCCACACCGACCATGCCGACCGCTCGCTGCTGCCCTGGGTGGACGCGCTGATCGACCATGGCGAGGAGCACATGAAGCGGACGGGCCAGCCGCTCTTCTCCTCCCACATGATCGACCTCTCGGCCGAGCCGCTCGACATCAACATCGAGGAGTGCGCCAAGGTCCTCAAGCGCATGGCCCCGCTGGGCATGAGCCTCGAGATCGAGCTCGGCGTGACGGGCGGCGAGGAGGACGGCATCGGCCACGACATCGAGGAGAGCGCCGACAACGCGCATCTCTACACGCAGCCCGAGGACGTGCTGAAGGCCTGGGAGATCCTCTCCCCCATCGGCCACGTCACCGTCGCGGCCTCCTTCGGCAACGTCCACGGCGTCTATGCGCCGGGGAACGTGAAGCTGCGGCCCGAGATCCTGAAGGGCTCGCAGGAGGCGGTCTCCGCCAAGTTCGGCGGCGGCGAGAAGCCGATGAGCCTCGTCTTCCACGGCGGCTCGGGCTCCGAGAAGGACAAGATCACCGAGGCCGTGTCCTACGGCGTGTTCAAGATGAACATCGACACGGACACGCAATTCGCCTTCTCCGAGCCGGTGGGCGCCTATGTCGAGGCCAATGCGGTAGCCTTCAAGCACCAGATCGACCCGGCTACGGGCAAGCCGCAGAAGAAGCTCTATGACCCCCGCAAGTGGCTGCGGGCGGGCGAGAAGGGCATCGTGAAGCGGCTGGACGAGGCCTTCGCCGATCTCGGCTCCGCCGGGCGCACGCTGGCGGGCTGATTGTCACGAAGCCGGGAGGGCAACTCGCCCTCCCGGTGTTCCAGGCAACCCGATAGCACGTTTCAACGGGTTGGCCGCACGCGATAGAGCAAACCTATCGAATGCGCGGCACCTTTCAATTTCCCGGCCCCGTCCCAACACCTTAGCCTCCCCACGTCATCAGTAGGGAAGGGACGGAAAATGTCTGATAAAGCGCGCGGTGTGGGCCTGACCACTCGCCAAGGGCACCCGGTCTTCGATAACCAGAACACGCGGAGCGTGGGCAACCGCGGTCCCCTGGTGCTCGAGGATTACCAGTTCCTCGAAAAGATGTCGCATTTCGACCGGGAGCGGATCCCCGAGCGCGTGGTGCACGCGCGCGGCGCGGCGGCGCACGGCATCTTCGTGCCGACCGGCAAGGCCGGTGACGACCCCATCAGCAAGTACAGCCGCGCCAAGGTGTTCACGCCGGGCACGGAGACCCCAATTTTCCTGCGCTTCTCCACGGTGATCCATGGCGGGCACAGCCCGGAGACGCTGCGCGACCCCCGCGGCTTCGCGATCAAGTTCTACACCGAGACGGGCAACTGGGACCTGGTTGGCAACAACCTGAAGGTGTTCTTCATCCGCGACGCGATGAAGTTCCCGGACATGGTCCACGCCTTCAAGCCGGACCCGATCCACAACCGCCAGCAGATGAACCGGTTCTTCGACTTCGTGAGCTGCACGCCCGAAGCGACGCACATGATCACCCACCTCTTCTCGCCCTGGGGCATCCCGGCCACCTATCGCGAGATGCAGGGATCCGGCGTGAACACCTACAAGCTGGTGAACGCCGAGGGGGGAACGGTCCTCTGCAAGTTCCACTTCCAGCCGCGGATGGGCGTGCGGAACCTGACGCAGGAACAGGCCGAGGCCATCCAGGCGAAGGACTTCAACCATGCCACCGGCGACCTCTACGACGCGATCGAGCGCGGAGAGTTCCCGGAGTGGGACATGTACATCCAGGTGATGAGCGACGACGAGCATCCCGAGCTGGACTGGGATCCGCTCGATGTCACCAAGCTCTGGCCCGAGGAGCAGTTCCCCTTCCTGCATGTCGGCCACATCCAGCTGAACCGGAACCCCGTGGACTACCACAACGAGGTCGAGCAGGTGGCCTTCGGCACGGGCGTGCTGGTGGACGGGATCGACTTCTCGGACGACAAGATGCTGCAGGGGCGGACCTTCGCCTATTCGGACACGCAGCGCTATCGCGTGGGCCCGAACTACCTGCAGCTGCCGATCAACGCGCCGAAATGCCCCTTCGCGACGAACCAGCGCGGAGGCCAGATGAGCTACCACGTGGACGGCGCGGAGCAGGGCGCGAACAAGCACGTGAACTACGAGCCGTCCAACTTCGACGGCCTCGTCGAGCAGCCCCGCCTGGGACCGCCGCCGCGGGTCTATGTGGCGGGCGAGGTCGGGCGCCAGAAGATCGAGCGCACGAACGACTTCAAGCAGGCCGGAGAGCGCTGGCGCCTCTTCTCCGACTTCGAGCGGGACGACCTCGTGAAGAACCTCGTCGGCGCGCTCTCGCAATGCGCGCCGGTGATCCAGGAAAAGATGGTCTGCTACTTCATGCAGGCCGACCGCGAGTACGGCAGCCGCGTGGCGCAGGGGCTCGGCATCTCCATGCCCGCTCGCCAGCAGGCCGCGGAGTGAGGTGAAGGGGGCGCGCCCCGGGAGGGGCGCTCTCACAGGAAGGGGGCGGAGGGCCTGGGCTCTCCGCCCCCTTCTTGCGTTCGGGGGAGCGGGGCGAGGTCAGCCCTCGCCCGCCTCCGGCAGTTCGCGCGGGTGGCCATCCTCGTCGATGGCGACATAGGTGAAGAGGCCCTCCGTCACCTTCTCCGCGGGCTTCCCGCCGCGCGGCCGCGCCCAGGTCTCGATCTTCACGGCGATGGACGTGTCGCCGGCCTTCTCGATCACGCAGTAGCAGCTCACCTCGTCGCCGACGGAGACGGGGCGGAGGAAGCGCATGGCGTCGATGCTGACGGTGACTACCCGGCCGGCCGCGCGCTCGCCCGCCAGGGTGCCGCCCGCGAGGTCCATCTGGGAGAGGGTCCAGCCGCCGAAGATGCTGCCGCCGGCATTGGTGTCGCGCGGCATGGCGATGGTGCGCAGCTGCGCGCCGCCGGGGATGTCGGGGGGCTTGTCGGTCACGGCGCGTCCTCTCGGCGGGTGGCCGAAGAAGACGGGAAGGCCGGGGAGAGTTCCCTCTCCCCAGCTGTTTCTTCAGGCCGCCATCTTGAGGGGCAGGGCCTCGGCGATCTGCACCGCGTTCAGGGCCGCGCCCTTCAGGAGCTGGTCGCCGCAAACGAAGAAGTCGAGGCCGCACTCCCCGAAGACGGGATTGGAGCGGATGCGCCCGGCCTCCACGTCGTACTGGCCGCTGGCCGTCAGGGGCATGGGATAGACGGCGTTGGCGGTGTCGTCGGCCAGCTTCACGCCGGGGGCCCTGGCGAGCACGGCGCGGGCGGCCTCGGGGGTGACGGGGCGCTCGGTCTCGATCGTCACGGCCTCGGCATGGGCGCGCAGCGTGGGCACGCGGACGGCGGTGCAGGAGATCAGGAGGTCGGGCAGGCCCATGATCTTCCGGGTCTCCCAGGTGACCTTCATCTCCTCCCGCGTGTAGCCGTTGGGCTGAAAGCTATCGATGTGCGGGATGAGGTTCATGGGCAGGGGATGGCGGAAGACGGCGTTCTTCGCCTGTCCGCCATTCGCCAGCACCTCGCGCAGCCCGTCCTCCAGCTCCTGCATGCCCTCGGCGCCGGCGCCGGAGGAGGCCTGGTAGGTGGAGACGATCACGCGCTTCAGCCCGAACTCGCGGTGCAGCGGGGCGAGCGCCACGGCGAGGATGGCGGTGGTGCAGTTCGGGTTGGCGATCAGCCGGGCGCCGCCCGCCGCGGCCGCGTTCACCTCCGGCACGACCAGCGGCACGTCATCCTCCAGCCGGAAGGCGGAGGAGTTGTCCACCACCACGGCGCCGGCCGCGACCAGCTCCTTCGCATGGGCCTTGGACCATTCGCCGGAGACGGCGAGCAGGGCGAGGTCCAGCTTCGGCGGGCTGGCGGGGTCGTAGACCTCCACCGTCTTCTCGCCGAAGGGGGTGGGCAGGCGGGTGCCGGCGCTCCGCGTGGAGGCGAAGAGGCGCAGCTCGGTCACGGGGTAGCCGCGGTCCCCCAGGACCTGCACCAGTTCCTTGCCGACCGCGCCCGTCGCACCGAAAACCCCAACGCGCATGACCTGCCATCCCTTCGAGGCGTTGCTTGGGGGTCGGGAACAGGCCCCACCCCCGCCAGTGTGGCGGTGCGGTTTATACAGGCGGCGGAACGGGATGCGAGGCGCTTGTTTCGGGGGGCAGCGATGCCCGCGGGCCGCTGCGTCGTGGTTGCAACGGAACGGCGCGTTGACCCGGCGGGGGCGCGGGGGCATGTGGGCCCGGTCATGGAACGCCACCCCGCCAATCCCTCCCTGCGCGACATCCGCGCCTGGCCCTTCGAGGAGGCCGCGAAGGTGGCCGACCGCGACTCGGTGAGGGCCAAGGGTACGGCGCTGTTCGAGACGGGCTACGGCCCCTCCGGCCTGCCCCATATCGGCACCTTCGGCGAGGTGGCGCGCACCACCTGGGTCCGCCGGGCCTTCGAGCGGCTGACGGGCCTTCCCTCCCGCCTGCTCGCCTTCTCCGACGACATGGACGCGCTGCGGAAGGTGCCGGACAACGTGCCGAACCCGGAGCTGCTGCGGGCCAACCTGGGCAAGCCGGTCTCGCGCATCCCCGACCCCTTCGGGACCCATGAGAGCTACGGCGCGCACAACAACGCGCGGCTCCGGGCCTTCCTGGAGGCCTTCGGCTTCGAATTCGAGTTCGCCTCCTCCACCGATTACTACGCGTCCGGGCGCTTCGATCAGGCGTTGCTGCGGATGCTGGCGGTGCATGAGGAGGTGCGGGCGGTGATCCTGCCGACGCTGGGGCCGGACCGGCGGGCGACCTACTCGCCTTTTCTCCCCATCCATCCCCGGACGGGCATCGTCATGCAGGTGCCGATGGAGGAGACCCGCCCCGATGCCGGGACGGTGGTGTGGCGGGACCCGGAGACGGGGGAGCGCTTCGAGACGCCGGTCACATCAGGGCACGTGAAGGCGCAGTGGAAGGCGGACTGGGCGCTCCGCTGGTACGCGCTGGGCGTGGACTACGAGATGTCCGGCAAGGACCTGATCGACAGCGTGAAGCTCTCCTCCGCCATCTGCCGCGTGCTGGGCGGGGAGCCGCCGGTCGGCTTCACCTACGAACTCTTCCTGGACGCCCAGGGGGGGAAGATCAGCAAGAGCAAGGGCAACGGGCTGACCATTGAGGAATGGCTGCGCTATGCCCCGCCCGAGAGCCTGTCCCTCTTCATGTACCAGCAGCCCGGCCGAGCGAAGCGGCTCCACTTCGACGTCATTCCCCGGGCGACCGACGAGTACCTGGCGAATGTGGAGAAGCTGCGCGCCAGCGATGACCCGGCGAACCCGGCCTGGCACATCCATGGCGGGGCGCTGCCGAACGGGGCGGGGAGCCCGATCACCTTCACCCTCCTGCTGAACCTCGCCGTCGCGGCCAATGCCGAGACGCCGGAGATGCTCTGGGGCTATCTGCGCCGCCACGCGCCGGAGGCGACGCCAGAGGCCTCGCCCATGCTCGCGACCCTCGTGGAGCGGGCCTCGGCCTATTACCGGGACATGGTGAAGCCGACGAAGCGCTTCCGCCCGGCGAGCGAGGCGGAGCGGGAGGCGCTGTTGCAGCTCGCCGCCCTCCTGCGGGAGAACCGGGCGCGGATCGAGGCGCTGCCGGCCGCCGAGCGGCCCTCCGCCATCCAGGACCTCGTCTACGACGCCGGGCGGCGGGAGCCCTTCCTTCAGCCGGGCAAGGATCCCTCGCGCCCCGGCGTCTCCCGCGCCTGGTTCGCGGCCATCTACCAGGTGCTGCTGGGGCAGGAGGAAGGGCCGCGCTTCGGCGGCTTCGTCGCGCTCTACGGCATCCCCGAGACGGTGGCGCTGATCGAGGGCACGCTCGCCCAGGCTCCCGCTTCCCCGGGCGCCGACGCCGCATGAGCTGGGCGCTGATCCGCAAGCACGGACCGACCGTCTTCGGCCTGATCCTGCTGGTGGGGGCGCTCTATGTCGTGCAGCGGGAGTTCCGCAATCTCTCGGTGGCGGATGTGGGCCGGGCGCTGGAGAACACGCCGGAGCGGAAGCTGTGGATCGCCGGGGGCTGGACCCTCATCGCCTATGCCGTGCTGACGATCTACGACCGGCTGGGCTCGGTCTATGCCGGCAAGCCCATCTCCTATCTCCGGACCTCGCTCGCCTCCTTCTGCGCCTATACCCTGGCGCATAACCTCGGCTTCGCCGCGGTGTCTGGCGCGGCGGTGCGGTACCGCTTCTATGCGGCCTGGGGGCTGACCCCGGTCGAGATCGCGAAGGTCATCGCCTTCACCTCCCTCACCTTCGGCCTCGGCGGCTTCGCGCTCGGCGGGCTGGTGCTGTTCCTCGAACCCTCGGTCCTGCCCTGGGTGGGGGAGGGGGAGGCGATCCCGGAATGGGCGGCGCAGGCCGTGGCGGTGGTGATGTGGGCCATCGTCGCGGCCTATGTCGTGCTGTCGCGCTTCTGGCCGCATTTCAGGATCTTCGGGCACCAGATCGACCTGCCCGGCTTCCGCATGGCGATCGCGCAGGTGACGCTGGCGAGCGTGGACGTGGCGGTCACGGCGGCGATCTTCTACGCCCTGCTGCCCGAGGCGCCGGGCCTGACCTTCTGGAAGTTCCTCGGCATCTACATCGCCGCCTACACGGCCGGGCTGGCCGCCAGCGTGCCCGGGGGGCTGGGCGTGTTCGACGGCTTCATCCTGCTGAGCCTGGAGCCCTACCTGCCCTCCGCCGAGGTGATCGGGGCGGTGCTGCTGTTCCGGCTGTTCTACTACATCGTGCCGCTCTTCCTCGCGGGCGGGCTCTTCGCGGCCTTCGAGGTAAGCCAGAGGCGCCCCGCCATGGGCCGGATGCAGGCCGAGGCGCGGGTGACGGGGGCGCTTGAGGTGCCGGTGCTCTCGGGCCTCACGGGGCTGGGCGGGGCGGTGCTGCTCTTCGTCGGCGCCCTGCCGGCGCGGGCGACGGACATCGCGCAATGGGGCGGGGAGTGGGCGGCGCTGGCGAGCCAGTTCGCGGCCTCCGTCGTCGGCTCGCTGTTGCTGGTGGTCTCCTACGGCATGCTCCGCCGCCTGCGCATCGCCTGGTGGGCGGGGCTGGTCCTGCTGGCGAACGGCGTGTGGATTCTCGCGGTGCGCGGCGATCCCTGGTGGGTGGCCGCGGCCTATCTCGGCACGGGGCTCTTCCTCGCGGCGATGCGCCACGCCTTCTACCGGGATGCGCGGCTGACGGGGGAACCGCTGACGGGATCGCGCGTCTTCTCCCTCGCCACCGGGGTGATCTGCGGGCTGACGCTGGCGACGATCGCCTATCACGGCCGCTTCTCCACGGCGACCTGGTGGGAGGTGGTGGTGGAATCCGGCACCCCCACGCCGCTGCGCTTCGCCATCGGCATCGCGGTGGCGCTGCTTCTCTACGCCGCCTTCCGCCTCCTGCGCCCCGCCCGCATCCGGGCCGAGGACTATGACGAATCGGCCCAGGCGCGGCTGATGGCGCTCGGCGCGCGGGTGCCGCCCCATGCCGACGGCGTGGTCTTCGCCGATGGCGGCCGGGCCGGCTTCGCCTTCCGCCGCCTGGAAGGGGTCTGGGTGGCGGAGGGCGATCCGGCAGGGCTGCCGGAGGCGCAGATCAACGCGATCTGGCGCTTCCGCGACCTCTGCGACGCCGCCGGGGTAGCCCCGGCCTTCGCGGGGGTGAAGCAGGAGATGCTGCGCGCCTATGAGCAGGCCGGCATGGCCTCGGTCCGGCTGCCCAACGGGGTGCTGATGGCGCTCTCGGGCGAGCAGGACCCTCAGAAGGTGCTGCGGCTGCTCTCCGCAGGAGCCGCGGGGGACTGAAGCCCCGGGGCGGGGCTCCGCGGGCCGGCCTTACTGGCTGGCCCAGACGATCCGGTGCATCCAGGTCAGCTCCTCCAGGTCGAAGCTGTAGTTCGGATGGGCGGGGTTGAGGCTGGCGAGCTCCACCCGCTTGGCGGATTGCCGCATCAGCTCCTTGGCCATCACCTCCCCGCCTCGGGTGCGGACCACCACCCGGTCCCCGCGCCGCACGGGGGCGCTGGGGGAGACGATAATGACGTCGCCGTCCCGGAACACCGGCTCCATCGAGTCGCCGCTGATCTCCAGGGCATAGGCGTTGGGGTCGCCCACCTCGGGCAGGCTGATCTCATCCCAGCCGCCGCCCACGGGGTAGCCACCATCGTCGAAGTAGCCGGAGCTGCCGGCCTGGGCGAGGCCGATGAGCGGGATGCGGCGGCTCGGGCGGCCGGAGGCGCGGATGTTGCCGGTGATGAGGCTCGCGAACTCGTCCATCCCCGCGCCGGTGGCGGCCAGGACCTTGGCCACGCTCTCGGTCGAGGGCCAGCGGGCGCGGCCGTCCGGGCCGATCCGCTTCGAGGGGTTGAAGGCGGTCGGGTCGAGTCCGGCCTTGCGCGCGAGGCCGGAGGCGGAGAGTCCGTTCTCCGCCGCCAACGCGTCGAGGGCGCGCCAGATGTCGCTGTGCTGCATCGCCCCATCATATAGGCGAGGAATCTGACGGCAACAGGAATAGAGTCGCAGAATCCCCTTGACGATCACAAGCGCGTGGGTTGATGTTCACGTTGTGTTCACAACTGACAGGATCAGCCCCCGATGACCCGTCCCGCTTCCGGTGCCCTCCGCACCACGTCGACCACCCTCTCGAGCATGGACAAGGTGCAGCCGTTCCATAGCGCCGAGGAGGCCTGGTTCTGGACCATGGCCGCCCTCGTCGCCCGCCGGGACGGCGCGCGCATCGTCTCCGGCCGCGGCCTGGTCTCCCGGCCCTGCGAGCCCGACGACGTGGTGAAGTGCCTCGACCGGCTCTACCGCCACCGCCGCATCGACCTGGCCCATGCCCGCATCATGCGGATCTGGGGCGAGCGCGGCACGGCGCCCGACCCGACGGTGCTGCGCGAGCGCGGCGACCACCGTCTCTGGCGCGAGGCGATGGAGCGGCTGGACTGGCCGCTGCGGATGAAGGGCATCGTGGCCGGGCCGGAGCCGCGCGCGGAGTCCGCCGAGGTGGTCTCGCTCGCGCTTCCCCCGCTGGCCTGAAACCGGGCCGTTACAACATGATCTCGGCACCCTTCGTGCCGGCTCCCGACCTGCTCGCCGCCGTCCCGGACCCCCGGGGCGGCGGCGTCGCGCATGGAGGGGCCGGACATCGGCGCGTCGCGGAGTCGCAGTCGCAGCTTCTCTGGATCGCCTTCGGCGGCGGCGCGGACCAGGGCTGGATGCGGCTCCTGCGGCCGGGCTTCCGCCACTGCTTCGCCGCCCTGCAGGACGACCTGGGCTGGACCGTGCTCGACCCCCTCTCGCGCCGCCTCCTCGTGACGCGGCTGGCGGTGGAGGCGGAGTTCGACCTGCCCGGCTTCTGGCGCCGCGCCGGCTGCCGCGTGCTCGGGCCCTTCCTGCCCGCGGCACCGGCCCAGGGCCTGCCCTCCGCGATGCCTTTCTCCTGCGTGTCGCTCTGTCGCGCGCTGATCGGGCCGGCGGCCCCCTTCGCCGTCACGCCGCACGGGCTTTTCCGGGGCTTGAAGAAAAAGTTCCCTAACAAGGAAAATGTTCTTGACGTTGGGCGAGTCCCAGGCTAGAACCTCTCTCGTCAACGGGCGAATTGCGCCCGATGGCTTCCTCCCGATCCCTGAACTCTCAGGCCCGGCCCGGACCCCCTCCGGTGCCGGGCCTGATCTTTTTCGGGCCCGGGTTCCCAGACACAGGAGCAGGCCGGCGCATGGGCGAGAGCACCACCTTCCCGCTGCACCAGGAAAGAGAGGTCTCGGCATGACGCCCGACGAGATCATCGCCCGCGCCGAGCGGGCGCTGGAGGGGCGCCGCCCCTGGGAGGGCGTGTGGCGCGACTGCTACGACCACGTCCTCGCGGCCACGCCCGGCACCGGCGGGCCCTCGCTGCATGACGGCACGGCGGCGGATGCGGCCGAGAACCTCGCGGCCTCGCTCCTCGCCGAACTGACGCCGCCCTGGTCCCGCTGGTTCGGCCTGGCCCCCGTGGACGAGGGCGCGGATCCCGAGCTGGCCGGGGTGCTGGAGCGCGCGGCGGACACGCTGCAGGGCCATCTGGACCGCTCCAACTTCGCGCTCGAGATGCACCAGGCCTTCCTGGACCTCGTCGTCGCCGGCACCGGCGTGGTGCTGGTGGAGGAGGCGCCCCCGGGCGAGGCCTCCGCGCTGCGCTTCACCGCCGTGCCGCTGCGCGAAGCGGTGCTGGAGGAGGGCGCTTCCGGCCGGCTGGACACGGTGTTCCGCCTCATCAGGATGACGGCCGACGCCATCGCGGCCCGCTACCCCGGCGCCTCCCTGCCGCCGGACCTCTTCCGCGCCGACGAGCCCGAGGCGACGCACCGGGTGATCGAGGCGGTATGGCCCACTCGCGGCGGCCCGCGCTTCGCCGCGGTGCTGGAGCGGGACGGCCGCGCGCTTCCCCTCGCCGAGGGGCGCTTCGAGGAGAGCCCCTTCCTCGCCTTCCGCTGGATGAAGGCGCCGGGCGAGACCTATGGGCGCGGCCCCGTGATGAAGGCGCTGCCGGACATCCGCACCGCGAACAAGGTGGTGGAGCTGGTGCTGAAGAACGCCTCCATCGCGGCGACGGGCATCTGGCAGGCCGATGACGACGGGGTGCTGAACCCCGCGACGATCCGGCTGGAGCCGGGGGCGATCATCCCCAAGGCCGTCGGCTCCGCCGGGCTGACGCCGCTGGCGGCGCCGGGCTCCTTCGACGTGTCGCAGCTCGTGCTTTCCGACATGCGGGCGCGGATCCGCTCGGCGCTGCTGGCCGACCGGCTCCTCTCGCCCCACCGGCCGAACATGACCGCGACCGAGGTGCTGGAGCGCAGCGCCGAGACGGCCCGGCTGCTCGGCGCCACCTATGGCCGCCTGCAGGCCGAGCTGCTGACGCCACTGATCGCGCGCTGCCTCTCGATCCTCCGGCGGCGGGGCGAGGTGCCGCCCATCCTCATCGACGGGCACGAGGCGCGCATCGCCTACCAGTCGCCCCTCGCCCGCGTGCAGGGCAGGGCGGATGCGGCGAACACGCTGCTCTTCCTGCAGGCCGTATCGGCGCTCGGGCCGGCGGCCGCGGGCGTCGTCGATCTTCCCGCGGCGGCGCGCCACCTCGCCCGCACGCTTTCCGCGCCCAGCGCCATCCTGGCGCCCATTCAGGAGCAACCCAGCGCATGAGTGAGAACCTGCTGGAGGTCGAGTCCGACATCCCGGAGGAGGAGGCACCGCCCGCCCGGGCGGAGCGGCCCGAGGGCGTGCCGGAGAAGTTCTGGGACACCGAGCTGGGCGAGCTGCGCGTCGAGGCGCTGCTGAAGTCCTATCGCGAGCTGGAGCGCAAGCTCTCCGCCCGCTTCGCCCCGCCGGGCGACGATGCGCCGGAGGAGGAGCGCCAGCGCTTCCGCCGCGCGATCGGCGTGCCCGACACGGCCGAGGAGTACCAGGTGGAGCCGAGGCACGAGCTGATCGGCGCCGACCCCGAGGTGAACGCGGCGCTGCACCGGGCGGGCTTCACCCCCTCCCAGGTGCAGCTCGTCTACGACCTCGCGGCCGAGCGGCTGCTGCCGATCGTGGCCGAGGCCGCCTCCCAGTTCGAGGCGGAGCGCCAGCGGGACCGGCTGCGGAGCGAGTTCGGCGGCGAGGACCGCTACCGCCGGACGGCGAAGCAGATCGCCACCTGGGCCCGCGCGACCCTGCCCGAGGAGATGGTCGCCGCCCTCTCCACCACGGCGGACGGGGTGATCGCGCTCCACCGCATGATGGAGAAGGGCGAGCCCTCCCTGGCGCGCCAGGCCGAGGCGCCCGAGGGGATGGACGAGGCCTCGCTCCGCCGCATGATGCGCGACCCCCGCTACTGGCGCTCCCGCGAGCCGGACTTCGTGAAGCGGGTGACGGAGGGCTTCCGCCGCCTCACGGGAGGGTGAACCCGAAGCCTCAACCAGGCATTCAGGATTCCGGGCTAAAGTCCTGAAACCTGAGTCGGGACGTCGCGTTTTACCGATGCCTCAAGACGACGGGCGGTCACCGACTGCATCCCCCCAAAGGGTGACCCCCGCTCGTCGCCGGTTCCGCATCCCCCCTCGTGCGGACCGGCTGCGGGGGCGGGTGGCACCCAACTATCCCCCTGGTGCCGCCCGCCCCCGTCCTCTCTCCAAGGCCCCTCCGCCATGCGGACGGGGCCTTTTCTTTTTCCACCTTTCCGGCGCGACCAACCCGCCCCGGCCCCGATGGAGCATCCACGGGAGCCGCGGCGGGCGCGTGCCGTTCCGCGTCCCGCCCGGCCCCGGCCCTCTCCCGCAGAAGGCCGCGCCAACCGGGCGGGCGCACCCACCGCGTCGAAACCCAATCCCGAAAGACGACACGCATGTCCGCCACGATCGACCAGGCTTTCGTCAAGCAGTTCCAGGCCGAGGTGCACGAGGCCTTCCAGCGCCAGGGCAGCAAGCTGCGCCCCACCGTCCGCTCCAAGACCGGCGTCCACGGCGCTTCCACCGTCTTCCCCCGCGTCGGCAAGGGCACGGCCGCGGCGAAGGCGCGCAACGGCGTGGTGCCGGTGATGAACCTCGACTACTCCGCGATCGAGTGCTTCCTGCAGGACTACTACGCCGGTGAGTGGGTCGACCGGCTCGACGAGATCAAGTCCAACCTGGACGAGCGCGCGGTGGTCGCGAATGCCGGCGCCTATGCGCTGGGCCGCAAGACCGATGAGCTGATCATCGCCGCCCTCGACACCGCGACCCAGGAGGCCGTCGGCACCGCGGCCGGCACGACCGACACGGACGGGCTGACCAAGGCGAAGGTACTGCTCGCCTTCGAGAAGCTCGGTGCCGCCGACGTGCCGGACGACGGCAACCGCTTCGCCGTCGTCGGCTGGAAGCAGTGGAGCCAGCTCCTCCAGATCGAGGAGTTCGCCAACGCCCAGTATGTCGGCGATGCCGACCTGCCCTGGAAGGGCATGCAGGCGAAGCGCTGGCTCGGCGCGCTGTGGATGCCGCATTCCGGCCTGACGAAGAGCGGCAACCTGCGCTTCTGCTACTTCTACCACCGCACGGCCATCGGCCACGCGGTGGCGCAGGACGTGATGACCGACATCACCTGGCACGGCGACCGCGCCGCGCACTTCGTCAACAACATGATGAGCCAGGGCGCCGTCATGATCGACGACACCGGCGTCGTGCGGATGCGCGCGGCCGAGTAGTGGCGGGTGTGCGCGGCCCGATGACGACGGGATCGCGCCGCCGGATGGCGGCGTGGCCCCGCGGACGAGCCGCGTGAACGGGGCCGCGCGCGACGAGGGATCGTCGCGCGCGGCCCGCTTTCCAACGAGACGATGCGCGCGCCCGGACCCCCGATCGGCGCGCGCCGCGCGTGGGGCCGGTGATCCGTGATGCACCGCCTGTTCCGTGCCGAGGTGGCGCGACGTTCGCGGCCGCACCGGCGCCGGCCCCCGCGCATTCCCCCCGACCCCCCTTCAGGGAGCATCGACCCGATGGCGCTCTCCGCCCTCGTCCTCTGTTCGCGCGCGCTGCTCAAGATCGGCGCGCAGCCGATCGCCTCCCTGGAGGAGGGAACGGCCGAGGCGGAGGTTGCCGCCAACCTCTATCCCGGCACGCGCGACATGCTGCTCTCCTGCCATCCCTGGTCCTTCGCCACGGGGCAGATGTCGCTCAACCGCCTGGAGGCGGTGCCCGTCGCCGATATGGCCCACGCTTTCCAACTCCCTGGAGAGCTGCTGCGCGTCCTCTCCGCCGGCAGCGGCCGTGGCCGCGGGCTTCCCTTCCGCATCCAGGAAGGGCGCCTTCATGCCGACGCCACGTCGGTGACGCTCACCTATGTCTTCCGGCCGGCCGAGGGCGAGTTCCCGCCCTTCTTCGCCGCGGCTCTCGTCGCGCGGCTGGCCGCGGAGTTCTGCCTCCCGCTCACCGAGAACAGCTCGCGCGCGGAGATGCTGCACCGCATCGCCGAGAGCGAGCTGCGCCAGGCGAGGCTGGTGGACAGCCAGCAGGCCACGCCGAGGGGCATCGAGAGCTTTCCCCTTCTCAGCGTCCGGGGATAACCGCCATGCCCGTCATCAAGCGCGCCAAGACGGCCTTCACGGCCGGCGAGCTGGCGCCGGAACTGCTCGGCCGGAGCGATGTTCCGGCCTGGGCGAACGGCGCGATGCGCCTGCGCAACGTCATCATCCAGCCCACGGGCGGCGTGCAGCGCCGTCCTGGGCTGCGCCACCTGGCGGTGCTGCCCGGCGCCGCGCGGCTGGTTCCCTTCGAGGTCAGCACGGAGCAGGCCTATCTCCTCGTGCTCCTGCACGGCGCGATGCGGGTCTTCCAGGGCGACGCGCAGGTGGCCGAGCTGGCAGGACCCTGGACGGCGGCGATGCTGCCGCAGATCGCCTTCACGCAGAGCGCCAGCACCCTCCTGCTGCTGCATCCCGAGATGCCGCCCCAGGCCGTCCGGCGGGGTGAGGCGGGTGGTTGGTCGGTGGCCGCCTTCGCCTTCGCGGCGGAGCCGTTCCACCGCTACGCCTCCGCGGCCGTCGCCATCATGCCGAGCGCGACGACGGGGGTGGTGACACTCACCGCCTCATCGGACGTCTTCCGGCCGGCCCATGCCGGGGTGCAGGTCCGGCTCCGGGGCAAGCGCTTGAGCATCACCGCGGTGAGCAGCGGGACGAATGCGACGGCGCGGGTGATCGACGCGCTCCCATCCACGGAGGCGACGACGGAATGGGATGAGGCCGCGTTCAGCGCGGTGCATGGCTGGCCGGTCAGCGCTTGCTTCCACCAGGGGCGCCTCGTGCTGGGCGGCGGGCGGGACCTGCCCAACCGCCTGTGGTTCTCCCGCACGGCGGCCTACGACAACTTCGATCTCGGGGAGGGGCTGGACGACCAGGCGATCGCCTTCGGCCTTGTCTCCGACCAGCTGAACGCCATCCGTGCGGTCTTCGCGGGGCGGCACCTGCAGGTCTTCACCTCGGGAGCGGAGTGGATGGTCAGCGGTGACCCGCTGACGCCGTCCTCCATCCAGGTGACGCGGCAAACCCGCGTGGGTTCGCTGACCGACCGCAGCGTGCCGCCCCTCGACGTGGACGGCTCCACCGTCTTCGCCGCTCGCTCCGGGCGGGCCGTGCACGAGTTCTCCTACACGGATCTCCAGGGCGCCTATCAGGCCGATGACCTCGGGCTGGTGGCGCGGCATCTCATCAACGGCCCCGTCGCCATGGCCTATGATTCGCGGCGCCGCCTGCTTCACCTCGCGATGAGGGACGGCGGGCTGGCGACGCTGACCATCTACCGTGCCGAGGAGGTGACGGGCTGGACGCGCCAGGAGACGGATGGCGCCTTCCGTTCGCTCGCGGAGATGGAAGGCGTGGTCTACGCCGTGGTGGAGCGTGCCGGCAGCTTCCGGCTCGAGCGCTTCGACGATGCGATGGGCCTGGACGCTTCCGTCACGGCCGTGGGCGACGCGGCCGGCACGCGCTGGTCCGGGCTGGGGCACCTCGAAGGACGCAGCATCGCGGTGCTCGCCGACGGTGCCCCGCGCGAGGCCGCGACGGTGCTGGGCGGCGCGATCGCGATCGATCCCGCCGCCGGCACCGTGCAGGCCGGCCTTCCCTTCGCCCATGTCGTGGAACCCATGCCGGCCGAGACCATCTCGGCCCAGGGCGCGCGCATGGGGCCGGTGCGGCTCGTCGCGATCACCTTCCGCCTGCTCGGCACGGGCGCCCTCTCGGTCGATCTCGGCCAGGGCGTGCGCCCCGTTCCGTTCCGCCGGCTCGACACGCCGATGCTGGACGCCGCGCCCCCCGCCTACACGGGGGACGTGACGCTCCGCGGCCTCGGCTGGCGGCGCGACCACCTCGCCCCGCTCTGGCGCATCGAGGGCGATGCGCCGCTGCCATTCACCCTGCTTTCCGTGACAACCGAGACGAGGACGACCGACTGATGGCGCAGCTTGCCCCCGTCGTGACGCTCGCCGCCACCGGCGCCTCCATCTACGCCACCAGCCAGGAGGCGAAGCGGCAGAAAAAGAACGCGCAGATCCAGCAGCAGAACGCCCAGGCGCAGCAGGAGGTGCAGCAGCAGGTGCTGGCGATCCAGGCGGCGCAGGACACGGCCGAGCGCCGCCGCGCGCTGGACCGCAGCATCGCCTCCGCCCGCGCGCGCCTCGCGGCCGGCGGGGTCAACCCCGACCAGGGATCGGCCGCGGCGCTGACGGCCGGCCTGCGCGCCACCGCGCAGGGGGCCCAGCAAGCCGACGACGCGACCTATGCGGCGCGCCTCTCGGCCGGCCGGAAGTCCCTGCTCGACCAGGACTCGTCTCTCACGAACTGGGTGCGCGCGGGGCAGGGCCTCGGCCGCGCCATGAAGAACCTGCTCGACTGACCTGAACAAGCCCCCCGCGGCAGAACCGGAGATCATACATGGCCGAGCACATCCGCATCGGCGACGTCGCGCCGCGCGTGCATTACGTGGCTGACGGCGCGCAGACCGTCTTCGTTTATCCTTTTCCCATCTTCGGGGCTGACGACATCGAGGTGCATGTCGACGGACTCCGGATCGCGAGCGGCTTCGCCGTCTCGGGTGCCGGGAAGTCGGAGGGCGGAACCATCACCTTCGCCGTTCCGCTGGCCGCGGGCGCCAAGGTGGTGCTGCGCCGCCGCCTCGTCATGGAGCGCGTGACCGACTACCAGCCTAATGGCGTGCTGCGCGCCAATACCTTGAACGACGAGCTGGACCGGCAGATGGCCGCGCTCCAGGAGTTGCGCGAGGATACGGCCGGCGCGCTGCGCCAGGGACCCGGCGAGGTAGGGGGGAAGTTCGTGCTGCCGATGCGCGCGGCGCGCGCCAACCGGCTTCTCGGCTTCGACAGCCTGGGCGACATCGCCACCTTCTCGCGCGGCGAGGCGACTCTCTCCGCCCCTTTCCCCGGCGCGATCCCCCGAACGGTGGAGGACAAGTTGTCCGAGCGTCTCTCCGCGCGCGACTTCGGCGCCATGGGCAATGGTACGACCGATGACGGACCCGCCCTGCAGGCCGCGATGAACGCGGCGGCGGCATCCGGGAAGTTCCTCGACATCGGGGAGGGAACCTATCGCACCACCATCCCGCTCGTGCTGCCGGGTGCCGCGGCGGGGCTGAGCATGCGCGGTGCCATCCTCTATGCGGGCGCGGGCGGTGAGGCGGCGCTGACCCTCGGCGACGGTGCGGCGATCCGCAACAGGGCCCGCATCTACCAGGGCCTGCGCGTGCTGCGAGCGGGCATCTCCTCCTGGGAGGACGAGCGCGACATCGGTATCCTGATCCGCAACCAGGACTCCGGCCTGATCGACGTGCGCCAGGTGGAAGGCTTCACCATCGGCGTGCAGACGCTGGGCGTGGAGCGCGGCTTCGAGGACACGGTGCTCTATCTCGGCCGCCTGGTGGACAACCGCTACGGGCTGGATGTCCGCACGGCCAGTGCCGCTGCCTGGAACACCTCCGTGCGCTACTACGGCGGGCACTTCGCGCACTCGTTCGCGACCTGGCCGGAGAAGGACCGCTACGGCATCCGCCTCTCGGCCGCGCCGGGCGCCTATGTGGCGCACAACCGGCACGTCTTCGACGGCCCGGCTTTCGAGCTGCAGTCTCGGGACCGCCCCATCGACGGCATCCCGTTCCTCATCCAGGTGAACTCGCGAGGCGTGGTCGCGCGCAACATCCGGATGGAGGGCTGCGATCCCTATGTCGCCCGCCACACGGCCGGCGCGCAGGATCACTTCTACGAGGTGGCCTGGGCCAGCCAGGCCTACGGTGTGGACATCGACTACACCGCTTCGGCGACGCGCGTCGGTTCCGTCGTGCGCGCCCTGCACCAGGCGGCCGGTCACCGTGAATCCACGCGCGCGGTCGGCGAGGTGCCGAACCTGCGTGCCGCGGCGATCCGGTGGAACGCATCGGAGACCGGCTTCGAGAAGCTGGCTTGCCTCTCCACCAATGTCAGCGGCACGCCGACCACCCTGCCTCAGTTCACCTTCCAGGCACTCGACGGCTACGCGCTGACGGACCGGGGCGTGATCCTGCCCGGCGGCCGCGGGCTTGGCTTCGTGGTGGACACGCGGGATTGCAAGGAGTTCGCCCTGGCGGTGGACGCGGACAACCCCCGCATGGTCATCCAGTGCTTCGGTGCGGGGAACGTGCTCCTCACCGAGGCGGACGGGGAGATGGTGCGCGCCTCCGGTATGTCGCTCACCTATGTCGCCGGCCCGCGCTGGTGGCAGGGCAATGCCGACAGCAACGATGCCAGCCTCACCCGGCTGCAGGTGGTCCGCCTCGCGCCCCAGGTGCAGAGCGCGATCATCGGCGTCGCCCGCGTCGGCACGGATTACGAAGTGCGGAGCATGCGCCTGGCCTGCGATCCCTCGCGGAGCCCGACCCTGCTCTACGGCACGCCCGAGCTGCCGCACGGCGTGCGGGAGGTGAAGGCGGAGCTGGCCTGGGATCCGCCCTCCATCGCGGCCGGCGGCTCGGCGCAGGTGAACGTGCCCTGCGCGGGCGCGCGCCCCGGCGACTTCGTGCAGGCCTCCTTCAGCCTCTCCACCTCGGGCGTCGTGTTCCTCGCCCAGGTCGGGGCGCAGGACGTGGTCACCGTCACCGCCTGGAACCGCAGCGGGGCGGCGATCGACCTCAACCCGGGCACGGTGCGCGTGCGGGCAGTGAAATCGTGATCCCGCTCACGCCGGAGGAGCTGCGCCGCGCCGTCCGCAAGGTGGCGGAGGACTACGAGGCCTTCGTCTCGCGCGGCCCGGCTCCGGGCACGCATGAGGACCCGAAGGCCTTCACCGCGCACCACGCGGCGGCGCGGGCCGCGCTCGCGCATATCGAGCACCTGATGAAGCTCAACCGCGGCGGGGCCGAGGGCGAGGCGGCGGCCGAGACGGGCGCCCTGCTCGCCGAGGCCCGCCGCTCCATCCGTCTGGCGGAGCAGGAAGACCGAGAGGTCGAGGAGAACGCGGAGGATGATATCGCCTGAGGCGCCAGGGCCCGACTTCCTGGAATTCCTCTATGCCTGGAACCTGCGTGCCGGGATCTCCACCCCCGGCGTGCACCGCCGCATCGCGCGCTGGCTCATGGCGCGCCATGCGGCCGACGACCGCCGCCTGCTGCTGATGGCCTTCCGCGGCTGCGGCAAGTCCACGCTGATCGGGCTGTGGTGCGCCTGGCGCCTCTCCGTGCAGCCGGAGCTGCGCGTGCTCGTGCTCGCGGCGGATCACAGCCTCGCCGCGCGGATGGTCGCGACGGTGCGGCGGATCATCGAGCGCCACCCGCTCTGCCGCCACCTTCTCGGCGGCGACGAGTCCTGGGCCTCCGACCGCTTCACCGTGAAGCGGCGCGGCGCGATCCGCGAGCCCTCGATGCTCGCCCAGGGCATCGGCGGCAACGTCACTGGCGCCCGCGCCGAGCTCATCATCTGCGACGACGTCGAGGTGGCCGGCAACTGCGACACGCCGGGCAAGCGCGAGGAGCTGCGCGAGCGGCTCTCCGAATGCGAGTTCATCCTGACGCCCGGCGGCACCATCCTCTTTGTCGGCACGCCGCACTGCGCGGAGAGCCTCTACGCCCCGCCGGAGACGGAGGGCGCCTATCTCTCCACCTATCGCCGCCTGCGCGTGCCGCTGCTCGACGCGGCGGGACGCAGCGCCTGGCCCGAGCGCTTCCCGCGAGAGGGCATCCAGTCACTGCGCGACCGTGTGGGGCCGCTGCAGTTCCGGCGGCAGATGATGCTCGAATGCGCCTCCTCCGGCGCCGCGCGGCTCGATCCCGCGCTGCTCGTGCGCTACGGCGAGGAGTGTGACTACCGCGAGGCGAACGGGCGACCGATCCTCTCGCTTCTCGGGCGCCGCCTCGTCTCCGGCGGCGGCTTCTGGGACCCGGCCTACGGACGCGCGGGGCAGGGGGATTCCAGCGTGCTCGCCGCCACCTTCTCGGACGGCGAGGGGAACCATTACCTGCACCGCCTGGCCTACATCACCCAGAACCCGGACGCGCAGCCCGATCCCGCCACGCAGCAGTGCCGCCGCGTCGCCACCATCGCGAAGGAGCTTCTGCTCCCCGTGGTGCGGGTGGAGACGAACGGCATCGGGAAGTTCCTTCCCCCGCTCCTGCGGCGGGAGATGTCGCGCGCCGGCGCCGCCTGCACGGTGGTGGAGCACCACAGCCACAAGGCGAAGGCGGACCGCATCCTCGGCGCGCTGGACCCCGTGATGGCCGCGCGCCGGCTGCACGCGCATGAGGCCGTGTTCCGCACCGCCTTCCCGCAGGAGATGGCGGAGTGGAAGCCCGGCGCGAACGGCGCGCGCGACGACGCGCTCGACGCGGTGGCGGGCTGTCTTCTGGCGGAGCCGGTGCGGCTGCCGTCGCTGCCGCCGGCGCCGCGCGGGGCGTCCTGGCGGGGGTGACGGCCGCGCCCCGGGGCGGCGCCATCGGGTTCAGGCGGCCGCCTTCTTCAGCACCTCGCTGCCGTGCCGCTTCGCTCCCGTCTCCGTCATGGCGAAGCGCCCGGGCGTGACCTCCTCCGCGAAGCCCATCGTGCAGAGCCGCCGCAGGCAGGGCTCGTCCGGCAGCCCCGCCGGGCGGATTCCGCCATGCGTCAGGAACAGCCGGTGCAGCGCCGCCCGGCAGCAGGTCTCGAGATAGGGCTCGTTCCACATCGACTTCACAAAGCACCCCCTGCGGTGCCCCGGCAAGTCGGGGCGGCGCGCCCCCCGATCAACCCTTCCGATCAACCTTCCCTGGCCCGATCCCCCGAAGGAGGAGCCATGCCGTCCTTTCCCCCCGAGCCGCAGTGGATCGCCGCTGCGGTGGAGACGCCGTTGATGGCGATCCTCGCCTGGCTGCTCCACTCGATCCGCCGCAGCATCGCCCAGGCGCCCGAGGGCGCCCCCCCGCCGGTGCCGCCCGACCTCTCTCAGCACGAGGCGGCGCTGGAGCGCACGCGGGAGGACCTTTCCGCCTTCAAGATGGAGGTGGCGCGGACCTACGTCCCGCTCTCCCTCATCCGGGACGTGGACAACCGCCTAACCACCCATCTCATCCGCATCGAGCAGAAGCTCGATGAGGCCACCCGTGCCGCCCACAGCACCGCCGCGCAGGTTCGCGTGCTGGCCGAGGATCGCTGAACCATGGACATCGCGGAAGCCCTCTCCCGCACCCTCCTCGCCGAGGCCGGAACCCGCCCCGTGCGCGCCATCGAGGCGCTCGCGGCCCTTGCCATGAACCGCGCCCGCGCCCTGATGCCGCGCCCGGAGCGCATCCCCGGCGCCGCCCCCTTCGCCCGCGGCGGCCATGCCCGCCTGCCCGAGCCGGGCACGCGGGAACTGCTCGCCGCCTTCCGCGACCCCTTCCTCTTCCCCAGCCGCAACCCGCGCCACCCCGCGCACGGGCTGATCCTCTCCCCGCCGCCGGGCGACGGCGCGCTGGCCGTCTGCCGCCGCGTCGCGGCGCGCGCCCTCTCCGGCGCGCTGGCGGACCCGACGGGGAGCGCCACCCACTGGCACCCGGCCGATACCCTTCCCGCCTGGGCCGTGGCGCGGGAGGCCTCGGCCGAGATTGGCGGCCTCGTCTTCTACCGGCTGGAGGTGGGCGAGCGCCCGGCCAGCCCCGCCGCGCCCGCCCTCGTCGCCGCCTGAGCGGGGAGGGGGCTGGCGCGGGGCGCCGCCCGCGCTATGCACCCCCTCCATGGCCGACGCCCCGGAACCCCTGATCCACACCCTCATGCGCGGCGAGGACTGGCGCGCGGCCCAGCACGCCGGCGCCTATCACGGCAGCGCAGATGATCGGCGGGACGGCTTCCTGCACTTCTCCACCGCCGCCCAGCTCCGCGCCAGCGCCGCGAAGCACCGCGCGGGCGAGCCCGATCTCTGGCTCGTCAGCGCCGAGAGTGCGGCGCTCGGGGCGGCGCTGCGCTGGGAACCGGCGGCCGGTGGCAAGCGCCCCGGCCTCTTTCCCCATCTCTACGCGCCGCTGCCCCTCTCCGCCGTGCGCGGCGCCGTCTTCCTGCCGCTCGGCGCGGACGGGCTGCACCGCTTCCCCGACTGGGTGCCCTGAGGGCGACGCTCAGCGCCGCTCCCCGACGTTCCGGCCGATCCAGCCCCCGAGCCAGTCCGCGATCTCCAGCGAATTGCGGTCATGCATCAGCATGTGGGAGTTGCCCCGGATTCCCATCTCCGGCAGCACCGCGACCTCCACCTTGCCGCCCGCCGCATTGGCCGCGCGCGCGAAGTCGCGGCAGGCGCGCAGGCGCGGGGACCAGCGCGTGGATTCCTCCACGAAATCCCCCCAGAGCACGAGGATGGGCAGGCCCTTGTAGGGCTCCATGTCGCTATCCGCCGCCGGGCAGGCCCCGGGCTCGATCGAGACGATCCCCGCGACCCCCTCCCGGCTCATCGTCGCCGTCTGGAAGGGATAGATGCCGGATTGCGAGTGGCTGACGAGCACCGCCCCTTCCAGCCTCTTGGCGAGGGCGGAGAGCCCCACCACCGTCGGGTTCGGCGTGGGCACGGCGAAGTTCCAGTCCGGCACCATCTGCTTCCAGAACTCCTCCTGCGCCTCCAGCGGGAAGAGCAGGCCGGGGAACACCTCGGGATGGCGCCGGCCGAAGCGGAAGATTGCCCAGGCGTCCTCCTGCCCGGCGGCGAAGACCGTGGGCAGCGTGTCGGCCGCGGCCTGCCCGGTCCTCACGGCATTGATGGTGGTCGGATGCGCCGCTGAGCGGCCGCGCCAGGCCTGGTCGATCACATAGGTCGGGTAGCCCTGGCGGAGGAAGGCTTCGTCCCAGCCCATGCGCCCGTCCGGCGTCGTCTCCCAGGTCTTGCCTGTCAGGCAGCAGCCATGGACGAGGACGAGCGGCCGCTTTCCCCCGGTGCCGGCCGGCACCTGATAGCGGACATAGATCTGGTCCACGGTGATCGTGCCGCTCGGCGCATAGGCCGGCTGGGTGGAGAGGGTGTCCGAGCGCAGCGTCCGCCCGCCCACGAAGAAGGAACCCTGCCGCTCGATCAGGAGCGGGCCCTGGGGGGACCGCGCGGTCTCGGAGGGCGCGGGTTGCGCGCTGGCGGGGGCGGCGAAGGCGGCGAGCAGGGCGAACAGCCCGGCCGCACGGGGCAGGATAAACATTCTGGTTTCCTCCGCATCCTTGGTCGCCCGGTCCCGGGCGGGCGGGGATTAGGGGAGGCCGGGGCGGGCCCGGTCAATCCGGCCTCACCGCCGCTGCGCCATCACCCCCGCGAAGGTCACCACCGCCGCCCCGACCCAGACCGGGGCCGCGGGCCACACCCCCCAGACCGTCACATCCGCGATCACGGCGAAGACGAGCGCCGTGAACTCCAGCGGCGCCAGCCGCCCCGCGCTCGCGTGCCGGAAGGCGGCCGCCAGCCCCACCGTCGCCCCGCCCGCGAGCACGCCGTTGGCGCAGAGCGCGACCGCGTCGCCCCAGGAGGGCGTGACCCACTCCGCCGCCGCCCAGGGCGCGAGGAGGGGCAGGGCAGGGGCCGCGCTCCAGAAGATCAGCCGCGCCATGCCGGGCTCGTCGCGCAGGCTGCGGTTCATCACCAGCACCATGGCGTGGCAGAAGCTGCCGAAGAGCCCCCAGCCATAGGCCGCCCAGGAACTGCCCGCCGAGAGGCCGGGCCAGAGGGCGATCAGCACGCCGACGAACCCCACTCCGCACCAGCCCCAGGCCGCCGCCGGAACCGCCTCCTTCAGCAGCACCCGGAACAGCGCCAGCAGCATGAAGGGCGCGGTGAAGTAGACGAGATAGCCCTCGGCCAGCGGCAGGCTGCGGAGGGAGAGGAAGAAGCCCGCGCCCGAGCCGACCATGAAGGCCGAGCGCAGGAGCTGCGCCCCTGGCCGGTGCGAGGCCAGCCCGCCGCCCGCGCGCGGCACGGCCAGTCGCGCCGCCCCGAGCAGCGCCAGCAGCACGGCGTAGCGGAAGGCGAGCACCTGGCTCACATGGTAGCCCCCCGACAGCACCTTCGAATTGGCGTCGAGCACCGCGAAGAGCGCGAGCGCGAGGAGCATCAGCAAGGGGCCGCGCAAGGGCTCGTCTCCGGCGAGGGGTGAGGCAGGGGCGGGTGCTTCTCCCGTCCCATCACCCCCGCGTCAACGCGGCACTCCCCCTGGCCCTTCGCGCCGCACTGCGGCACAAGCGGGTGCCATGCGCCCCGCCATCGCCTCCGCCCTGATGCCGCTCGTCCGGGGCATGAACCCGGAAGGTGCGCACAACCTCTCCCTGCACGCGCTCAGGCTCGGCCTGGCCGGGCGGGACAAGGGGCCGGACGATCTCGTGCTGGCCGTGCGCGCGCTCGGGCTGGCGTTCCGCAATCCCGTCGGCCTCGCCGCCGGCTTCGACAAGAACGCGGTGGCGGTGCTCCCCCTCATGCGGCTCGGCTTCGGCTTCGTGGAGGCCGGCACCGCCACCCCGCGCCCCCAGGCCGGCAATCCCCGGCCCCGGCTGTTCCGGCTCCCCGAGGACCGGGCGGTGATCAACCGCTTCGGCTTCAACAACGAGGGGATCGCGGCCTTCGCCGCCCGCCTCGCCGCCCTGCCGCGCCCGCTGCCCGCCGTGCTCGGCGCGAATATCGGCATCAATAAGGAGGGCGCGGTGCCGGAGCGGGACATCCCCGCCCTCTACGCGGCCGTGGCGGTGCAGGCGGACTACGTCACCATCAACGTCTCCTCCCCCAACACGCCGGGGCTGCGCGACCTCCAGGGGGAGGCGCGGCTGGCCGCCATCCTCGACGCCACCCTCGCCGCGCGGGCCGAGCTGCCCCGCCGCCCGCCCGTGCTGGTGAAGATCGCCCCCGACCTCGCGGAAGGGGCGGTGGAGGCCATCGTCGGGACCTGCGCGGATCGCGACGTCGCCGGGCTGATCGTCTCCAACACCACGATCGCGCGGCCCGATACCCTTCGTTCCATCCACCGGGCCGAGGCGGGAGGCCTCTCCGGCCGGCCGCTCTTCCAGCCCTCGACCGAGCTGCTCCGCCGGGTCCACCGGCTCTCGCGCGGGCGGCTCACCCTCATCGGCGCGGGCGGGGTGGAGAGCGGCGAGACGGCCTATGCCAAGATCAAGGCGGGCGCCACGCTCGTGCAGCTCTACGCGGCCTTCGCCTATGGCGGGCCGGCCCTTGTCGGGCGGATCAAGCGGGACCTCGCCGCGCTTCTCCACCGCGACGGCGTGAAGACCCTTTCGGACGCGATCGGAGTGGAGGCGTGATGAGGATCCTGGACGGCGTTGCGGAGCTGACGGGGCGCTATCGCGGCTTCGTCCTCGACCTCTGGGGCGTGGTGCATGACGGCCAGGCGGCCTTCCCCGGCGTGGCCGACGCGCTGGCCCGGATGAAGGCGGCGGGGGCGCGAATCGTCTTCCTCTCCAACGCCCCGCGCCGCTCCCACATCGTGGAGGCCCAGCTCACCGGCTTCGGCATCGACCGCTCCCTCTACGACGCCGTGATGACGAGCGGCGAGATCACCTGGCGCCTGCTGCGGGACCGTGCCCATCCCTTCGTGCAGGCCCTCGGCCCCCGCGCGATGCATATCGGCAAGCCCGAGGACCGCTCCGTGGTCGAGGGGCTCGGCATCGAGCTGACGGACCGGGCGGAAGGGGCGGACTGGCTCCTCAACACCGGCCCGGACCCGGACCGGGGCGTGAGCACCGTCGAGCCCTATGAGGAAGGGCTCCGCGCCGCCCTGGCGCGCGACCTTCCCATGCTCTGCGTGAACCCCGACCGCCTCGTGGTGGTGGGCGGGCGCCTCATCATCTGCGCCGGCGCGCTCTCCGAGCGCTATGCCGAACTGGGCGGGCGCACGCTGGAGATCGGCAAGCCCGACCCCGCCGCCTACGATCCCGTCATGGCGCTGCTCGACCTGCCGCGGGACGCGGTGGTGGCGATCGGGGACAGCCCGCACACCGACCTTGCCGGCGCCCAGGCCGCGGGGCTGGATGCCGTCTGGGCCCTGGGCGGCCTCGCCGCGGAGCAGGGGCTGGGCGATGCCGACTCCGCCACCCTCGTCGCCCGCGCCACGGCCGAGGGCGTGGCCCCGGTCGCCGCCCTGCGCGCCCTCCGCTGGTGAGGGGTGGGGGGCCGGTGATGCCGCCCGGCCGCCGCCCGGCCCTCTGGCTGCTGGTGGCCATGACGGGGCTCGGCCCCTTCACCATGCAGATCCTCATCCCCGCCCTGCCGCGCATGGCGGTGGATCTCGGCGTGCCCTACGGCGTCGCGCAGCTCACCCTCACCCTCTACCTCCTCGGCGTCGCGCTGGGGCAGCTCCTCTACGGGCCGCTGGCGGACCGCTACGGGCGGCGGCCGGTGCTGGTCGGCGCGCTCGGCCTCTACCTCGTCGCCTCGGCCCTTTCGGCCTTCGCCCCCTCCATGCCCTGGCTCGGCCTGGGGCGGGTGGCGCAGGCCATGGGTGCCTGCTCGGGCATGGTGCTCGGCCGCGCCATCATCCGCGACGTCTGGCCGCGCGAGGAGGCCGCCAGCCGCATCGGCTACGTCGTCATGGCGATGACCCTGGCGCCGATGGTCGCGCCCATGGCCGGCGCCCTCGTCGAGGAGCGCTTCGGCTGGCGCGCCACGATGGTGGGCTGCCTTCTCTTCGGCGTGCCGCTGCTGCTGGCCGTCCTGCTCCGCCTGCCCGAGACGCTGCGCGAGCCCCAGCCGCTGCCGGGGCTGCGCGGCATGGGCCTGGCCTACATGTCCCTTCTGCGCCTGCCGGCCTTTCTCTGGATCGGGGCGGTGGGCGCGGCCTCCACGGGCGTGTTCTTCGCCTTCATGGCCGGTGCGCCGAAGGTGGCGGAATCGATGGGCCACTCGCCGCGCGGCTACGCCACCGCCTTCCTTGCCGTCTCCGTCCTCTTCGCCGCGGGGGCCTGGATGGCGGGGCGCTTCTCCGCGCGGATGGGGCTGGTGCGGATGCTCTCGGCCGGGCTTCTCGTCATGGTCCTCGGCTCGGCCGTCATGCTGGGCGTGCAGCTCCTGCTCCCGCACACGCTGATGGGCTTCTTCCTTCCCATGGCCGTCGTCGCGCTCGGCAACGGCATGAGCCTGCCGAACGCGGTGGCGGCGGCGGTGAGCGTGCGGCCGGAGCGGGCAGGGACCGCCTCCGGCCTGCTGGGGGCCGTGCAGATGGGGTTCGGTGCGCTGATGACGCTGCTGAACGGCGCGCTGGAGGACGGGGCGGGGATCGCGACCGCCCTCGTCATGGCGGGCTGCGGGATCGGCTCGCTCGTCGCGCTGCGGGGTGCGAGGCGCCATCTCTGAGAGGGGGCGTTTCCGTCCCGTGGGATGGCCGGGTCGGGCCCTCCTAGCGGCGGCCGGGATCGACCCGCTCCCCCACCCAGTTGCCGGCGCGGTCCAGCGCGGCCCCGGTCTCCCGCGCGGCATTCCCCAGGGCGCCGCCCGTCCGCTCCGCCGCCCGGTCCACCGACCGGCCGGCGCGCTCCCCCGGGCCGGGATTCCCTCCGCAGCCCGCGAGGAGCAGCAGGGCGGCGAGCGGCAGGGGGGACGCGCGGAGCATGTCGTGGACTCCTAGTGGAACGGGGCGCGCAGGATGCCCTCGCCGCGGCGCGGCCACCAGCGCCCCCCCCGCGTTGACCCCTCGGCCGCGCGGGCGCAACCTGCGCGGCGTGAGCGCAATCGACCCCGATGTGGCCGGCCAGCTGGCCGAGGAGCTGCCCCGCGACGTGTTCGTGGGGATCGTGCGCACCTTCGAGCAGGACCTCGCCCGCCTGGTCCGCCAGATGGTGGATGCCGCCCGCGCCGGGGATGTGGAGGAATACCGCCGCGCCGCCCACGGGCTGGCCGGCGCCGCCGGCTCCATCGGCGCGCGGTCGCTCGAGGCCATGGCGCGGCAGGCCATGCGCCCGGACGACCGGACGCCGGCGCAGAGGATGATCATCGGCATCGGCGAGGAGGCGAAGGCGGCCCTGTCCGAGCTGGCCGCCCTGGCAGCGGGGGACGGCCTCGCCTGAAGGGCGGCTACTCCGCCGGGGTGGGGCTCATCGCGGGGGCGAGGCCGATGACGCGTGAGAGCTGGTCCCGCTGCACGGGCTTGGAGAGATAGTCGTCCATCCCGGCCTCCCGGCACTGGCGCTCGAACTCCGCGCCTACCGCCGCCGTCAGCCCCACGATCCTGGAATCGCTGTTCGGCCCGCCGGCCCGGATCGCGCGCGTCGCCTCCAGCCCGTCCATCACGGGCATCTGCAGGTCCATCAGGATGAGGTCGAAGACCTCCTCGCGGCAGTGCTGGACGGCTTCCGCCCCGTTGCCCGCCACCGTCACCTCCACCCCCAGCCGGCCCAGCAGCGCCCGCATGAGGAGCTGGTTCGTCGCATTGTCCTCCACCAGCAGCACGTGCCTAGCGGGCGCCCGCATCCGCGCCTCCGGCTGGAACTGCCGGGCGCCCGGCAGGGGGAGCTGCACCACCTGCGCCGTCGGCGCCTGCACCGGGCTGGGGGAGAGGGCGGCGGCCACGGCCTCCAGCAGGCGCCCGGGCAGGACGGGCTTGAGCAGCACGGCATCCACCGGCCCGCCCGGCGCCGCGACCGGGATGCCCTGCGCCTCCGCCGCGAAGGAGCAGAGGACGAGGGCGGGGTTGCCGAGCCCCGGCGCCTCGGCCCGGATGCGGCGGGCAAGCTCCAACCCGCCCATGCCGGGCATCGCACCGTCCAGCACCGCCGCGTGGAAGCCGACCCCGCGCCCGGCGGCGAGGCGGAGGAGGTGCAGCGCCGCCTCGCCGCTCTCGGCCGCCATGGGATTCGCCCCGGCGGCGGCGAGCTGGCGCGTCATTGCCTCGCGGTTGATGAGGAGGTCGTCCACCACCAGCACGCGCCGGCCGGCGAGCGGCGGCGGGACCGGCTGCGGCTGCGGCATCTCGCCCACCACGATCCAGAAGCGGAAGACGCTGCCGCCGCCCTTGCGCGGCGTGGCCTCGATCCCGCCGCCCATCCGCTCCGCCAGCTTGCGGCAGATCGCGAGGCCGAGGCCCGTGCCGCCGTACTTGCGGCTGATCGAGGCGTCGGCCTGGGTGAAGCGGTCGAACAGCATCGGCACCTTGGCGGGGTCCACGCCGATGCCGGTATCGGCCACGGAGCAGGTGAGGCGCAGCGCGCCCTCCTCGTCCTCCAGCGGGCTGGCCATGAGCGAGACCTCGATCCAGCCGCTCTCGGTGAACTTGATGGCGTTGCCGACGAGGTTGAACAGGATCTGCCGGAAGCGCCCGGGATCGCCCAGCACCTGCCGCGGCAGGCCGGGGGGCAGCGAGGCCACCATCTCCACCCCCTTCGCCGCCGCGCGGGCGGCGAAGAGCTCCACGATGGTGGAGATCTCGTGCTCCAGCGCGAAGGGGATGTGCTCGTGGTCGATCATCCCGGCCTCCAGCTTGGAGAAGTCGAGGATGTCGTTCAGCACCATCAGCAGGTGCTCGGCGCTGCCCTGGATCGTCTCGGCGTAGCGCCGCTGGATCGGGTCGAGCGGCGAATCGAGCAGGAGCCCCGTCATGCCGATCACGCCGTTCATCGGCGTGCGGATCTCGTGGCTCATCGCGGCGAGGAACTCCTCCTTCGCGCGCGTGGCCGCCCGGGCCTCGCTCTCGCTCTCGCTGAGCGCGTCGCCCTGCGCCTTCAGCGCGGCCGCCTGGCGGGACATGAACCAGAGGGCGATGAGCATGATGGCCGCGATCGCCACGCCGCCGCCGACCAGCAGCCCCGCGAGCCGCCCCAATCCCTCCAGGGCCACGGCCTTCCGCCGCGCCGCCTCGATCACCATCGGTCCCTGGCGGATGGTGGAGAAGGCCGCGAAGACGTCCTGCCCGTCCTGGTCGATGCCGGAGAAGGTGCCGCTCTCGCTCCGGGGCAGGAAGTCGCGGAACAGCCAGGCCGAGGGATTCGCCTCGCCCACCCCCTCGGCCCGCCCATCCGATCGCGCGAGCAGCAGGCCGCTGAGGGAGTGGATGCGGACGGTGACGCCGAAGGCCTCGGCATGGCGGCGCCCGACGGAGACGAGGTAGTCCGGGTTCAGCAGCGCGACCGCGGCGCCGTTGAAGTCGCCGCGCGGGGTGCGCATCGCGCGGGCGAGGGGGATGGACCAGATCCCGGCGGCCCCGATCGCGCGGGCCCCCATCGACGCCGATCCCGCCAGGAAGCGCCCGGCCTCCGGCGCGCCCAGGCGCAGGGCCGGGCCGCCCATCCGCATCACCCGGAACCATTCCCGGTCGGCCACCGAGGCGCCGCGCAGCGCCTCGACCGTGGAGGCGGTGACCATGCCGGTGGCATCCACCACCAGCACGGCGCGGAGCTGCGGCACGTCCCGGATGCGCCCCGCCAGGGCGCGGGCGGTGGCGGCGGGGTCGGTGTCGTTGCTGCGCTCGGCCATGTCGAGCAGGACGAAATCAACCGTCTGGATCGCGCGGGCGAGCTGGTCGGCCATGGTCGCCGTCACGCCGAGAGTCAGCCGCTCGGCCTCATGCGCCGCCTCGCGCCCGCCCCGGTCGAACAGGATGAGGAACACGGCCGCGAAGCAGGCGCCGACGATCACCACCGTCGCCGCGAAGAGGCGCCATGGGCGGTGCGAGACGGGCGCGGGACCGGGAGGCGGGTGCGACCGTGGGTAGGGGGGTGAGGGGTTCATGCGGTGTCAGGCCGCGGGCATCATCGCAAAAACGATCCTCCTTTGCGAGGCCGCATCGGACCCCGTGGCAGGCCAGCCCGCCCCCGGTAAGGCGGGGCCGGAGCCTCCCCGGATGCGTCCGCTCAGTCCCGCCCGAGCGATTCCAGCCAGCGGCGCTTGCCTCCGCCGGCCACATGCGCCTCTCCCAGGGAGCGCGCGCGGGCGGCATCGCCGGCCGCCACGGCCGCGATCATTTCCGCGTGCTCGGCATTGCTCTCGCGCATCCGCTCCGGGCGGGAGAGGGAGCGCTGGCGGGCGAGATGGCTTTCCTTCAGCAGGGAGCCGTAGAGCGTGGCGGCCCGGCGATGCCCGGCCAGCTCGTACAGGGCCTCGTGGAAGGCGAGATTCCGGGCGTAGTAGCCGGCCGCATCCCCCGCCGAGGCGGCCTCCCCCATCAGCGCCACCTGGTCCCGCAGCTCGCCGAGCGCGGGTGCCGGCAGCGCGCCCTCCGCCTGCCGCTCCGCGAGGCGGCCGAGGATGAAGCCCTGGAGCAGGGCCCGCATGTCGTAGAGCTCGGCCATCTCCTCCGGCTCGAGCCGGCGCACGCTCATCCCCTGGCCCGCCGGCCCGGCTGCCACCAGCCCGTCGCGCTCCAGCCCGCGCAGCGCCTCGCGCAGCGGCCCCCGGGAGAGGCCGAGCCGGGCGGCGAGGGCGACCTCGTTCAGCCGGCTGCCCGGCGCGAGCTCCCCGGAGAGGATCAGCCGCTCCAGCTCCGCCCGCGCGCGCTCCGACAGGGGGAGAGGTGGGGGCAGGGTGTCCATGCTGGGCAGGGCATCACGGCCGTGGTGTTGCTGTCAACAGGCTGTTGACAGGCTGGGCCGCGGGGTTCAGCCTGCGCCGCAGGAGGAACACGCCATGCTCGATGCCCCGACCCCAGCCCCGCAGGGCGGCGCGGATGCCGCCGCGGGCGGCGCGCTCTCCCGCTTCACCGTGCTCGACCTCACCCGCGTCCGCTCCGGCCCGACCTGCGTGCGCCAGCTCGCGGACTGGGGGGCGAAGGTGATCAAGATCGAGATGCCGGAGGGGCTGGACCAGGGCGACCCGATGGGCGGCCCGCGCGGCGGCCCGGACTTCCAGAACCTGCACCGCAACAAGCGCGGCCTGACGCTGAACCTGAAGTCGCCCGAGGGCGTGGCGATCCTCAAGAAGCTCGCCGCCGAGGCGGACGTGATCGTCGAGAACTTCCGCCCCGACGTGAAGGACCGGCTGGGCATCGGCTACGAGGACCTCGCGGCGGTGAACCCGCGCCTCGTCTACGCGTCCATCTCCGGCTTCGGGCAGGACGGGCCCTATGCCGGGCGCCCGGGCTTCGACCAGATCGCGCAGGGCATGGGCGGGCTGATGTCCATCACCGGCCTGCCGGGGCAGGGCCCCGTGCGCGTCGGCATCCCCATCGCCGATCTCTGCGCCGGTATCTTCGCGGCCCAGGGCATTCTCGTCGCGCTGCTGGAGCGCGAGGTGAGCGGCAAGGGGCAGTGGGTGCAGACCTCGCTGCTCCAGGCCCAGGCCTTCATGCTCGACTTCCAGGCCGCGCGCTGGCTCCAGGCCGGCGAGGTGCCGAAGCAGGCGGGCAACAACCACCCGACCTCTATCCCGACCGGCGTGTTCAAGACGCGGGACGGGCACATCAACATTGCCGCCACCGGCAACGCCATCTGGAAGCGCTTCGCCATCGCCGCCGGCGCGCCTGAATGGCTGGAGGACCCGCGCTTCAAGGACGCCGCCTCCCGCTCCGACAACCGCGACGCGCTGAACGCGGCGATCGACGCGAAGATCGCCGAGCGCACGAGCGAGGAGTGGGTCACGGCGCTGAACGAGGCGGGCGTGCCCGCCGGGCCGATCTACTCGATCGACCAGATGTTCGCGGACCCGCAGGTGAAGCATCTCGGCATCGCCGCCGAGTTCGACGATGGCGGGAAGGCGCAGACCTATGTCGCGCAGCCCATCACGCTGTCCCGCACCCCCAGCCGCATCGCCAGCCACCCGCCCGCCATCGGCGAGCACTCGGAGGAGGTGCTGCGCGAGGCCGGCTATTCCGAGGACGAGATCGCGGGCTTCAAGTCCCGCCAGGTGATCTAGGACACAGCAGAATTATGCCCGACGCGCTTCCCCCGCCGAACCCGGACCTCGGCACCGACAAGATGCTCTCCCGCAAGGAGGGCGGCGTCGGCTGGATGATCTTCAACAACCCCGAGCGCCACAACGCCGTCTCCATGGAGATGTGGATCGCGGCGGAGCGCATCCTGGAGGATTTCAGGGCCGATCCGGAGGTGCGCGTCGTCGTCGTCACCGGCGCGGGCGGCAAGGCCTTCGTCTCGGGCGCCGATATCTCGAAGTTCGAGAGCGAGCGCGGCTCGAAGGAGGCGGTGGACGCCTACCAGGCGCAGACCGCCAAGGTGTACGAGGCGCTGTCCGACTTCCCCAAGCCGACCATCGCCGCCATCCGCGGCCACTGCATCGGCGGCGGCTCGGCGCTCGCCGTGTGCTGCGACCTGCGGCTCTGCACGGAGAAGTCCTCCTTCGGCATCCCCGCGGCGAAGCTCGGCCTGGGCTACCCGCTGGCGGGCATCCGCCGGCTCGTCCACCTCGTCGGCCCCTCCTTCGCGAAGGAGATGTTCTTCACGGCCAAGCGCTTCTCGGCCGAGGACGCGCGCATCATGGGGCTGGTGAACCGCGTGGTGGCGGATGACGCGCTGGACGCCACGGTGCAGGACTACGCCACCACCATCGCCGGCAACGCGCCGCTCACCGTCGGCTCGGTGAAGACCATCGTGGCCGAGGCGCTGAAGGCGCAGCCGGACGAGGCGCTGTGCAACCGCCTCGTGCTGCAGTGCTTCGGCAGCGAGGACTACATTGAGGGCCGCCGCGCCTTCATGGAGAAGCGTCCGCCGCAGTTCCGCGGGCGCTAGCCCGCGCCGGGCAGCAGGGCGCTGGCCCGCCCCGGCCTGCAGGCCGCCGATACCGCGTTGAACCGGCCCTCCCGAGAGACCCGCGACAGACGGGCCCGGGAGGTGCCGCAAGAGAGGAAGGTCCGATGATGCACCGCCGCGCCCTGCTGGGCGCCGGGCTGGGCGCCTGTGCGCTCCCCATCCCGGCGATCGCCCAGGATCCCTGGCCGAACAAGCCCATCCGCATCGTCGTCGGCTTCGCGGCCGGCGGCGCCACCGATATCAGCACGCGGGTGATGCAGCCGAAGCTGACCGCCCTGCTCGGCCAGCCCGTGGTGATCGACAACCGGCCCGGCGCGGGCGGGAACCTCGCGACCGAGATCGTGGTGCGCTCCCCACCCGACGGCAGCACCTTCCTGATGGGCACGATCGGCGCCCTCGCCATCAATCCCAGCCTCTATGCCAGCCTGCCCTTCGACCCGCAGGCCGACCTCACCCCCGTGGCCATGTCGGGCAACGTGCTGAACGTGCTGGTCGTGCCGGCGGACCGCCCCTGGCGGAGCGTGGCGGAGCTGATCGCGGCGGCGAAGAAGTCGCCGGAGACGATCACCTACGGCTCCTCCGGCGTCGGCGGGGCCGGGCACCTGGCGGGCGCGCTGCTGGACGGGATGGCGGGGGTGAAGACCGTCCACGTCCCCTATCGCGGCGGCGGGCCGCTGATGACGGACCTCATCGGCGGGAAGATCGACTACGCCTTCTCCACCGCGCCCACGGCGATGCCGCAGGTGCAGTCGGGCCGCCTCCGCCTGCTGGCCGTGCCCACCCTCAGGCGCGTCCGCAGCATGCCCGACACGCCCGCCGTGGCCGAGACCCTGCCGGGTTACGAGGTGCAGAACTGGTACGCCCTGGTCGGGCCGAAGGGCCTGCCGCTGGAGATCGTGGCGCGCATGAACGCCGTCATGCGGGAGGCGCTGGCGGACCCCACCATCTCCGCCTCGCTGGAAGGGCAGGGGGTGGAGCCTCTGCCCTCCTCGCCCGAGGAACTCGCCCGCTTCATCCGGGAGGAGACGGCGAAGTGGGCGCCCATCGTCCGCTCCTCCGGGGCGAAGGTGGAGTAGGCGGATGGATCTCGGCATGCGGGGCCGCCGCGCCCTGGTGATCGGCGGCTCCTCCGGGATCGGGCTCTCCACGGCGGCGCTGCTGCTGCGGGAGGGCGCGGCGGTGACCATCGCCGCCCGCGACGCGGCGCGGCTGGAGGAGGCGGCGGAGACCCTTCGCGGGGAGACGGGCGCGGCGCCGGACACGACCGTCTGCGACCAGTCCGACCCCGCCTCCCTCGCCGCCCTCGTCTCCCGGCTGGGGGAGGCGCCGCTGCACGCCCTCGTCCTCGCGGCCGGTGGCAGCCGGCGCAGCGCCTTCGAGAACCTGACCGACGGGGCCTGGCTGGAGAATTATGAGTTCAACATCCTCGGCACCGTGCGCGCCGCCCGCGCGCTGCTGCCCGCGCTGCGCCGGGCGGGGGATGCGCGGGTGGTGCTGCTCGGCGCCGTCTCGGCGCGGCAGCCGACGTCGCATCAGGTCGTCTCCAACGTCCACAAGGCCGGGGTGCTCGCCCTGGCCAAGACGCTCTCGCTGGAATGGGCGCCGGACGGGATCGGGGTGAACAGCGTTCTGCCCGGCCGGGCCCTCACGCCCCTCTGGCGCGACCGTGCCGCGGCCATGGCGCGGGACGAGGGAATCGCGGAGGCCGATGTGCTGGCCCGCGTGGCCGCGGACATCCCGATGGGCCGGCTCGGGAGTGCGGAAGAGGTGGCGGCGATGGTCGCCTTTCTCGCCTCGCCCGTCGCCGCCTATGTCACGGGGCAGGCCGTGGCCGTGGACGGGGGGCTGCAACGCGGGGTCTAGCAGCGGTCTCTCGTTAGAGTTCTGGGCAGGGCTGGAACGATAGCGTTCAACAGTGCCGAGCCAGTTCCCTAACCCTGTGAAGGGCCGGCCGCTAGGCGGTCCGTAGCACGAGGGACGAGTACCTGCGGCCTTGATCGTGTCAGAATCGATAGGATTGTTGGTAATCCCCTTCTGCTGTATGTATCAAGTTTTTGGGGGCGGGCATTGGAACGGTTCGATCCTTACTTCTTCATGCTGGAAAATGAAGGGGAGCGAACATGGAGTAACTGCGCCGCCGCTGTCGAGCATCGTACGCCCGACTTCGATGTTGCACATTACCAACTTGCGAGAGGGAAGACGTTCGACTCTCCGGAAAACGCTTATCTGGATTGGCTGAACGTAGGCCGCCGCTTGGGGCTGGAATATGCGGCGGGTCGGAACACATGTCTCAAAATCGTCCTCAAAGCAAAAGACGAGCCTGAACTCTTTCCGCAATGGTTTAAGCACCATTCCGCCATCGTGGGCGAGAACAACATAATCATCCTGGATTGTGGATCCGAAGATCCTGAGTACATTGAAATGCTCGATGGGGTCAGGAGCAGGGCACTGGTACTGAGTTATCCCCATTATTACGACCGCATACATTCTCCGAATTCGAATGTGGAATTCTTCCGACTTATCGAAGCGAATTGCAAGTACGCCACCATCCTTGATGCCGATGAATTTCTGATAATGTACGAGGGTGCTTGCCTATCGACAGGACGAATTGCGAGCTTTCTGCAAAGTTGCGAGGACGATGTGCATGCCGGAACGTGGCTGTTCAACCAGGAGCCTCCGTCGAGCACACAGGAGTCGCGCATCGATTGGAGCGTTCCGATATCATTTGACGTGGGGCAGGGTGCATTAAGGGTTGGTTTGAATTCGGGCAAGTCGATCGTCCGGTCCGATAAGCTTTTCTATGTCAAACATCTCGGGCACAATACGGCCAGGAACGCGCTCGGCCTCATGACCGATCAATCGGTAGGTGCATTTTTCATCCTGCATCTGAAGTCGCTGAACCCAGAACTTCGTAGGCGGCGACTGGCTCAGCACCTGATCACGAGAGGGGTTTTGTCATCTGGGTGCAACAGGCATGCCGACGTACAGAAAATACTGGAGGAGAAGATTCAGGAAGGACGACTGAAAGGAGCTGAGTTATTTTATTCAAAGCTGTATCTCGCGGTGAGAGATTCGCCTGCCAAGCCGGGCGGGAGGGGTTGCTTGCTTAACCTTGAGGCTTTGTCCGGAAGTGTGTGTTCTACGGCCTTCCATGATGCGATCGCTGGATTCGATTTTTCCGCCTACTTGGCAACCATGAAAAGGCGGGCCGCGGAACAGTTATGACCTTTCGCCAATCTTTCGATGGTTACGGGTGGTGAACGGAAAACCTTGGACGAAGATCGCGGATATGTCATATCTTCGGTCCGGTGAGGGTCGAGAGGGAAAGATGGAACTGGAAGCCGTTCACAACGATAAATTCAGTGTCGAGGCAGCGGAGACGCAACTACAGAAGCTGCTGACGTCCTGGTTGCTCGCTACATCGGGGCAAAGCTTCTCGAACTCCCGGGCAGACATCGCCGCGATCGAGGAGGCGCGACGGAAAGCGTTGTCCATGTTGAATGTCACCTTCGATCGTATGGAGAGTTCGGCTCGATACCGCCGAGAGTGCCTGCTGAAATATGCGGGCGTTAATTTTGTGTCTATCGGAGAGGATTGCTTCTCAAGAACGGTGCTGACGCGATGGGGCTTGAAGCCCAGCGCCAAGTTCGGCGAACGATCCATGCCCTTCGATCTCTCCGTGCATCAGATATCGTCTCTTGCCAATCTTCTGGAACAGGATTTCCGGGGTTACACAGACCCGGCGAACCTCACATATCTTGAGGAGAAGAATTTTTGTTCCAATGTTCTTTACAAGGTGGGCTTCAACCACGAGGTCGGTCGGGAGTTCGCTGAAAACAACTTCGAACGCCTACGTGAGGTATATGACAGACGGCTGAGGAATTTCCGTGAGTTGCTGGCTCACGAAGATAGGAAGTGCTTCGTGCTCCACGTCATGCAGCCCCGGCATGCAAATTGGAGTGCTGTTCGCCGAATTTGGGAATGGCTGCGTGCGAATTCTAAAGGTTCCGTCATTATGGTTTGCCTCTGTACGTGGCAATATGGGCAAGAAATAACCATGGCCAAGCGGGAACCAGTTTCGGTGGAAGGGATTTCCTTGGTGGATGTGAATTATCCACTCCCCCAGTACGTGTGGCACAAGCATGTGGTCAAGAATGAGGCTGAGGGTTTCGAGAGAAGCGTTATCGACGATCTTCGTATTGTCGTGGATGGTTGGCTGGCGGGATTGCAGAAAGAAGACAAGCAGGTCGCATACAGTCGTGTTCTGTCCTCAGACGCTGTGAGTTGAGATATCAGCAGAGGATCTGGAACGTTCAAATCCTTCTTCCAACGGTATGTAGGGGTTAACAACAGCCCAACAGTAAGCGGGACAGCAGGACCTTGCCTGCTGTCCAGTAGGTGTCGAATTCGGATATCGCCGCAGATGGCGATCCTAGACCCGCGCGCTGAGGGCGATGGTGGTGAGCTGCGTGAGGTCCGGGCCCGTGGTCCGCACCCCGCCCACCGCGCCCGCGCCGAGGAGCGCCACCAACTCGGCGGCCGGGCGGAGCTGCGCTCCCGTTCCGCTCGCCTGCTTCGTGCCCACGGCCGCGCCGATGAGATCCGTAAGATCGACCCCGCGGGCGCTGCCCGGCACAGCGCCCGTGGCGCGATAGGCACCCACTGCCTCCGCCAGCGCCGTCGGGGAGAGGGATGAGGTGGCCGGGCGAAGCGCGGTGGAGAGGGCGGGGGCCGAGGAGGCGCGGTAGATCGCGGCGTCCTGCACCACCCGGTCGAAGCCGCTCACGCCCAACCCGGCGCTGCGCAGCGCGGCCATGGCGTTGACGGAGCGCGTGCCGGTGGCGCGGGCGGTGATCTCGGTCGCCGGGCTGTCGGTGACGACGCCGCTGCCCGCCTCCGTCCGCCGCGCCACCACCAGCAGGTCCTGCGCGCTCCCCTCCGGCCCGGCCTGGAAGAGGAGGGAGGCGAATTCCGCGCCGCTGAACTCCGTGCGGCCCGTCACCTCCTCCCCGTTCAGCATCAGGCGCCCGCCCGCCGTGCCGGAGGGGTCGTCCCGCATCGCCACGCGGTAGCGCATGCCGCTGTCATAGAGCTGTCCTCCCGTGTCGAAGAGCGTGGCGAGGGAGAGGAGGTCGCCGGCCGCTGCCGTGAAGTCCCCCGCGGCGGCGAGGGTCGGGGCCGTGCGGCTGCCCATCGGCGCGTAAACCGAGGCGTCCCGCGCCAGGCGCGCGAAGGCGTCCTCCGCCGGGGCGTCGCGCAGGGCGGGGAGGGCGTTGAGGGAGCGCTCCCCGGTGCTCCGGGCCGTGACCTGGAGGGCGGGGCTGTCGATCCGCATGCCCGAGGCATCCGTCCGCCGCGCCACCACCACAAGGTCCTGCGCGCTCCCCGCCGCCCCCGCCACGAACTGGAGGGAGCGGTATTCGGCGGGGGTGAAGTCGATGCGGCGGGTCACGTCCTCCCCGTCCAGCAGCAGCCTCGCGCCCGATGCCGTGTCTTCCTGCCGCAGCGCGACGCGATAGGAGGTGGCCTCCGCCGCGGCGCTGTAGGGCGAGGTGAAGAGGGCTTGGAGCGCGAAGCGGTCCCCCGCCGCCGCGGTAAAGTTCCCCACGGTGGCGAGGCCGGGCGCGGTCTGCCCCTTCAGCGGGGCATAGAGCACGGCCTGGGAGGCGACCCGCATAAAATCCGCATCGGCCGCCGAGGGATCGACCGGGGTGCGCAGCGCCTCCGCGGTGTTGAGGGAGCGGGTTCCCGTCACCTCGGCGCGCAGCAGGGCGGGCGGGCTGTCGGTGATGGCGGTGAGCTTGCCCCCCACCTCCGTGCCGGCCCGCGCCACCACCATGATGTCCTGCGCCCCGCCCTGCGGCCCCGCCACGTATTGCAGCCCGAGGAACTCGGCCGGGGTGAAGTCGGTGCGCGCGGTCACGTCCTCCCCGTTCAGGACGAGCCGGCCGCCCGAGGGGCCGCGGGGGTCGTCGCGCAATGCGACGCGCATCATCGCCGCCTCCGTCTTGCCGGAGAGCGGGAAGAGGTCCCGCAGGGAGAGGCTGTCCCCCGCCTTCACCGTGAGGTCGCCCGCGCCCGAGAGGGTAGGGGCCGTGCGGCTGCCCATGGGGGCGAAGACCGCCGCGTCCCGCGCCAGGCGGAGATAGCCGGCATCCGCCGCGGCCGGGTCGAGCTCGCCGCGCAGGGCAGGGGCGGCATTGGCCGAGCGCAGGCCCGTGGCCTCGGCGGTGATGATGGTGGCGGGGCTGTCCACGATGCCGGTCCAACTGCCGTCGCTGCCCTTCGTCCCGGCGCGCGCCACCACCACCAGATCCTGCGAGCTCCCCTCCGGCCCCGCGACGAATTGGAGGTTGATGAACTCCTCCGGGGTGAAGTCGATCCGGTGGGTCGCGTCCTCGCCGTTCAGCAGCAGCTTGCCGCCGGTCCCGTCCCCGGGATCCCGCAGGGCCACGCGCATGAGCGCGGCCGGGGGCTTGCTCCCCGCGCTGAAGAGGTCGTGCAGCGCGACCTTGTCCCCGGCCTTCAGCGTGATGTTGCCGGCGGTGGTGAGGGTGGGGGCCTGGCGGCTGCCGAAGGCGGCGAAGACGGCGGCGTCCTGGACGAGGTCGATCGCGTCCGCATCGGCGTCGCCCATCCCGGGCGCGGTGCGGAGCGCATGTGACGCATCGAGCGAGCGGGTGCCGGTCACGAGGGCCGTGACCTGCACGGGCTCGCTGTCCGAGATGCCGGTCCACTTGCCGTCCGCGCCCTTCGTCCCCTTGCGCGCCACGGCCACGATGTCCTGCACGCTGCCCTCCGCCCCGGCGACGAATTGCAGCTCGTTGAAGTCCATCGGCTCGAAATCGGTCGTCCCCGTGACATCGGCGCCGCGCAGGATCAGCCGCCCCGCGCCGTCGCCGCGGATGGCGACGCGCACGAGGTCGGCGCTGGGCGAGCCGAACAACTCGCGCACGGAGAAGGCGTCCCCCGCCCGCGCCGTGAAGCCGCCGACCGGGAGCGGCACGCGGATATCGACGATATCGGCGGTGGCGGAGGAGGGCGGCGCCTTGGTGGAGGCCGGGGCGGCGTAGCCGCTGGGCAGGCTGGTATAGAGTGGGGCAGGGCTGCCACTGATGGCGCCGGTCACGGTCGGGTCTCCACGATCCCTTCCGACGCTAGCGGCCGATTCTTATCGGTGCGTTAAGATTACCCTACCCGCAGCAGCGTCGGGCCGTGCCGGCGCAGCCAGTCCTGCGCCGCCTCCCGGTGCGGCGTCAGCCGCGCGACATGGGCCCAGAAGCGGTCGGAGTGGTTCAGCTCGCGCAGATGCGCGACCTCATGCGCCACGACGTAGTCGAGCACCCAGTCCGGCGCCATGACCAGCCGCCAGGAGAAGGCGAGCGTGCCGTCCGGCGCGCAGCTTCCCCAGCGCGAGCGCGTGTCCTTCAGCGAGATGCGCCGGATCTTCACCCCGAGCGCCGCGGCGTGGCCCGCGGCCAGCACGGCGATGCGCCGCTTCGCCTCGGCCTTCAGGAAGTCGCCGACGCGGCGGGCGAGGAAGGCCTTGTCCCCGGCCACCACGATCTCCCCGTTCCACAGGATGGCGGGGCCGCGCGCGGTGGGGTCGTGGCGGATAGGATGCGGCACGCCGCCCAGCGGAACCCGCTCCCCCTCGGCGAGGGGAACGGGAGGGGCGAGGCTCGCCAGCCGCTCCTTCACCCAGGTCGCATGGGCCGTCAGCAGGGACATGCCGGCGCGGCGGCCGGAACGGGGCGGCAGGGTCACCACCACCTCCCCCGCGCGGGGGTCGATCCGGAGCGAGACCCGCCGTGCCCGGGCCGAGCGGTTCCAGCGCACCGGGGTCGGCGTCGGCAGGGCCAGCGGGTGGGCGCGGAGGGGAACGCTCTCGGTCTCGTTATGTTCCATGGACCGGAGAATGGACCCTCGGCGGGGTCCGGTTCAACGGCTTGACAGAGGGGCAGCAGAGGCCGTGGCCGGCGCCATGCCGGGGGCACGCATTTACAACCGCCTGACGGGCCGCCCTCACCGGATCCCGCCGCGCGGTCAGCCCGGATGCGCCTTGAACTCGATCTCCACGAAGGAGAAGGGCACCGTGCCGGCATTGACCACGTTGTGCTCCACCCCGGGCGGGCGGGTGTAGGAGACGCCGGCGGCGATGCGCGCCTCCCGCACCGCGCCGCCCGGCTCCTCCAGCAGCATCACCCCGTCCGTCACGGGCACGACGAGATAGGCCCAGCCATGGCGGTGCCAGCCCGTCTCGGCACCGGGCGGGAAGTCCCAGCGGGTGACGCGGGCGGTGTCGTCGTCGGATTGGAGGGTGGCGACGGCGGGGATGCGGCAGCGCAGCGGCTCGGACACGGGGCGGATCTTCCTGGTGGGTCCGCGCAGGATCGGCCGGGGCGGTCGGGCCCGTCCAGGGGGTCAGCCCGTGCGGCGGGCGCGCGGCGCGCGGCCCCGGGGCCAGCGGCCGGGCCAGGCGACCACATGGTCCTCCAGCGGCCCGGCCTCGCGCTCGGAGATGGCGCGGCCCCGCACGGAGATGCCGGCGCGGTGGACGCTCTCGGGATCCCCGGAGACGAGGGGGTGCCAGTCCGGGAGATCCTGCCCGTGGGCGAGGAGGTGATAGGCGCAGGTGGGCGGCAGCCAGTCCAGCGCGGGCAGCATCTTCGCCTTCAACTGCACGCAGTCCGGCACATGGGTGCGCCGGTTTGCGTAGTCCCGGCAGCCGCCGCCCGCGGTGTCCAGCATGCGGCAGGCGACATTGGTGAAGTGGATTTCCTCCGTATCCTCGTCGCGGATCTTGTGCAGGCAGCAGCGGCCGCAGCCATCGCAGAGGGATTCCCACTCGGCCTTCGTCATGGCCTGGAGGGACTTCCGCTTCCAGAAAGGGCCAGGGGAGTTGGGCTCATTGGACACGGCGCCTCTTTACACCCCCGGCACCCCCAACTGGAAGCTTGACCTGCCCCGCGACTCCGCGTGAATCGGCCCATGCCGCTGGACCTGAGCATCCCCGAGCGCACGGCCTCCACCTGCCGCGCAGCCATGCGCTTCTGCGCCCGCAACCGCTGGGCGCCCCTGGCCGAGATGCCCATCCCCTGCGGGCGGCGGCTGGACATCATGGCCCTGACGCCGGAGGGCTGCCTCTACGCCATCGAGGTGAAGTCCGGCCCGCGCGACTTCCTCTCCGACCACAAGTGGGAGGAGTACCGGGGCTGGTGCGACCGGCTCTACTTCGCCGTGGACATCGACTTCCCGCAGGAACTCATCCCCGAGGAAATCGGGCTGATCGTCAGCGACGGCTTCGACGCCGTGATGGTGCGCGACACCGAGCACCGGGCGCTGGCGGGCGCGCGCCGCAAGTCGCTGATGCACCGCTACGCCGTGCTGGCCGCCGGCCGGCTGGCGGCGGCGCTCGACCCCGTGGGCGCGCAGGAGATGCGCGCCGCGCTGCTCTGCGAATAGGGGCGGGCATCACCGTCCCGCGCGCTTGTTGCGCCCGCCGGAACCCTTGACCGGACCGGTCGTTCCTCTCCGCGCCCCCCTTCGGAGAAGACACGCCATGCAACGCCGCACCCTTCCGCTCGCCCTCGCGGGCGCCGCCCTGATCCCCGCCATGGCCCGCGCCCAGCAGGGCATCGACATGCGCGCCCCCGGCCCCGGCGCCACCCCCTCCGCCGCGACCCCGCCCGCCAACCTCGCGGGCCAGCCCCCCGAGCGCTTGGCCATGATGACGCATGAGGCCGGGCACTTCTCCCTCGTCACCGCGCGCCTCGGCATGGAGAAGGCGACCAACCCCGACCTGAAGCGCTTCGCCAATTTCGAGGTGCGGGAGCAGGAGGGCGTCGCCCAGGCCATGAAGCTGGCTGGCCACAACTTCCCTGATCCCAGCTTCACCGGCGAGAAGGCGCAGGTGATGAACCGCCTGAACGCGGCCAATGGCGAGGCCTTCGACCGCATGTTCATCCAGGTGCAGGAGCAGGGCCACCAGGAGCTGCTGAACCTGACCACGGCCATCGCCGAGAGCGCCAATGCGCCCGTGCCGGACAAGATCACGGCCCTGCTGGCCAGCGACCGCATCCGCGAGCACCTGATCGACCTCGGGATGCTCCAGGGCCGCCGCTGAGGCGCCGTCGCTGAGGGCGGGCGGCGCCTGGTAGCGCCGTCCTGCGCGGCGGCGCTGGCCGCCCGGAGCCTCCGGCGGTCCTAGCCGCCCAGCCCGCCCACGGTCGCGGCACCTTCCGGCAGCAACTCGGCCAGCCGGACGGTGCCGCCCCATTCCTGCACGAGGATGCCGCCCGCCACCTCCTCGATCCGGTGGTCGGCGCCCTTGACCAGCACGTCGGGCCGGATCGCCTCGATCAGCGAGACGGGCGTTTCCTCGTCGAAGATCGTGACGAGATCGACGGAGGGCAGGCTGGCCAGCACGGCCGCCCGCGCCGCCTCGTTCTGCACGGGCCGGGTGGGCCCCTTGAGCTGCCGCACCGCGCCATCGGCCTGCACGCCCACGATCAGGCGGTCGCACCAGCGCCGCGCCTGCTCCAGCAGGTGGATATGGCCGGGATGCAGCAGGTCGAAGGGTCCGTCGGTGAAGCCGATCCGCCAGCCCCGCCGGCGCCAGCGCTCGGCCTGCTCGGCCACGCGCATGCGGGAGACGATCTTGCGGAGCGCGCCGTGCTGCCCGCCCAGCGCCTCCAGCATGTCGGTGTCGCGCGCGACCGCCGTGCCCATCTTGCCCACCACGAGCCCGGCCGCGATGTTCGAGAGCCGCGCGGCGACCGGCAGGGGCAGGCCGGCGGCGAGGCCCGCGGCCACCACCGCCACCACCGTGTCCCCCGCGCCCGAGATGTCGATCACCTCCGCCGCCTCGGCGGGGAATTGATAGAGCGCGTCGCCCTCCAGCAGGGTCATGCCGTCCCGCCCGCGGGTGACGAGCACGGCGCCGAGCCGATGGCGGTCGCGCAGCGCGCGCGCCGCGGCGAGCAGCCCCGCCTCGGTATCCACCGGCATCTCCGTGGCCCGGCGAAGCTCGGCGCGGTTCGGCACGATGAGGTCGGCCCCGGCATAGGGGGAGAAGTCGTCGCCCTTGGGGTCCACCACCACGCGCCGCCCGGCGGCATGGGCGGCGGCGATCAGCTTCTCCGGCACCTCGCCGGCGAGCACGCCTTTCCGGAAGTCCGACAGCACCATCACCTTCGTCGCGGCGACCGTGTCCTGCGCGATGCGCACGAGCCGGTCGGCGAGGCGGGGATGGATCGGCTGCGCCACCTCCTGGTCCGCGCGCAGCAGCTGCTGGCCGGAGGCGATGAAGCGGGTTTTGGTGGTGGTGGTGCGCCCGCCCTGGACGAGGAGCCAGGGCTCGACCCCCGGCTGCCCGCCGATGAGGCCGGTGAGGTCCGACCCCGCTTGGTCGTCCCCCACCACGGAGAGGAAGGCGACGGAGGTGCCGAGGGCGGTGAGGTTTCGCACCACGTTCCCCGCCCCGCCGGGCATGGCCACCTCCCGCTCCACCGAGATCACGGGCACGGGCGCCTCGGGCGAGATGCGGGTGACGTGGCCGTAGACGGTGCGGTCGAGCATGGCGTCGCCGACCACGAGGACGGAGGCGCGGCGGAGGGAGCGCACGGCCTCGGCGAGGTCGGCGGCGGCCATGGACGGAACAGGGGTGTCGGGCGCGGGGCCGGTCATCCCCACGGGCGTAGCCCGCCGCCGGGGCGGGTGGCAACGGGGCGTCGCGCGGTGACGAAGCATTAACCCAAGGCGGCGCAGATTCACGTTGCGATGATAGCCCTCACGCATCCGGCCCAGGACGGGCCCCCGCCCATGGCGGCGCTGCTCTTCCGCCCCGGCCCCAACCTCGCGCCGGAAGCCCACCGCATCGCCCGCGCCCTGCTGGAGGATGCCGCCCGCAACCGCGGCGGCCGTGTCTCCTCCACCGCGGACGGCACCTGGCGGCTGGTCGCCGCGCCACCGGCGCTGGATATGGCCCGCCGCGCCCTCTCGGCCGTGCTCAACGGCCGCGACGCCGCCCTGGTGACGGAGGCCCTAGCCGTTCCGCCCGCGCCGATTGAGACGGGGACCGGTCTGGAGGCGATCCTCTCCGCCCGTCCGGTCATCGGCCTCCTGGAATTCCGGCCGATCCTCGGCTTCGGCCCGGGCGGCGTGCCGCGCCCGGCCGGGCTGCGCGTGCTGCCCTCGGCCAGCGCCATCGCCTCGGCGCTCGGTCCGGCCTGGGCGGGCGAGCCCTGGAAGTCGCATGCCTGGGGGCTGGTCGCCCGGCGCGCGCCCGGCCTCGTCCCCGACACTGAGGGGGGGCTGCACCTGGATCTCCCGCCCGAGGCGCTGGGCGAGGGGGCGCCCGGCTTCCTTCCCGTCTTGCCCCCGCGCGCCCTGGCCTGCCCGCCGCCCGTTCCCTTCGCCGTGGACGGGCCGGGCGCGGCGGCACTCGCGCTCATCGATCCCGCGCGCCTTCCCGGCGCGGTGCTCCACCTCGCCCATGATCCCGCCCTGCACGCCCTTCCCGGGGAGTTCTGGCGGCAGCTGGGCCCGGGCCGCGTGGTGCTGGAAGGGGTGGCGGACGCCGCCGCGGCGGAATGGGGGCTGGCGCAGGGCATCGCGCGCTTCTCCGGTCCCTGGGCGGACAGGCTGCTGGCCGTGCTGCGGCGGAGGAGCGGGTGAGGACCGCCCAGGCCGCCCCGGCGCTGCGCGCCCTCTCGCCCGAGCCGCCGCGCATGGGCAGCCATCTCTCCGCGGCCGACCCGCCGCCCCTGACCGGGCCGGACGGGGGCGCGGCGGACCTCGCCGCGCTGGTGCGGCGCTGCCTCGCCTCCGGCTCCGTGCGGGACGTGCTCTGGCTGCGCCTGTCGCGCCTGCCCAAGGGGCTGGACCGCCCCCATCACCGCCGCCTGCTCCGGGAGGCGCTCGCTCTGCCGCAGCACGCCCGCCGCGCCCGGGTCTTCCACCTGCCGGACGGCGACATGGCCGTGGCCACCGCCCCGCCGGACACGCTGCGCCCCGCCGTGCTGCGCGCGCTCGAGGGAGCGGTGGAGGAGGAAGCGATCGGGCAGGTGGTCCGCGCGCTCAGGCTGCCCGACCAATCGGGGGCGCTGCTGGCGGGGCTGGAGGAGAGCCTCGGCCTCGCGCCGCGCGAGGGGGCGGCCCCGCCCAGCCTTCCGCCGCTGGAGGCCGGGGCGCTCGCGGCCGTGCTGCCCACGCTCACGCGCGCGGACCCCGCCCCCTATCTCCGCCGCCAGCCGATCCTCCGCCTTGCGCCCGAGGGGGATTCGGGGGTGGTGGCCCATTCGATCGCCCCCCTGCCGCGCGCCCTGCGGGACCGCCTGCTGCCGGAATGGGGGCTGGAGGATGCGCCGGCCCTGGCCGCCCATCTGCGCCTCTCGCTGGAAACCCGGATGCTGGCGGGCATCGCGCGGCCGGAATGGCTCGCCTCGCCGAGGCCGCTGCACCTCTCGCTCTCGGTGGCCGCCCTCACCTCCGAAGCCTTCCTCGGGCTGGACGGGCGGCTGCCCGGGGCGGTGCGGCCGATGCTCACCCTCGGCGTGGCCGCGGCGGACATCCTCTCCGATCCCGCCGGCTTCGCCCTGGGGCGGGACCTTGCCCTCTGCCGTGGCTACGGGCTGGCGCTGGAGGCCCCGAACGGCGCGGCCCTGGCCCTGCTCCCGCCCTCCCGGCTCGGGGTGGGAACGGTGCGCCTGGCCTGGGGGGATGGGCTTCCTTCCGATCCCGGCCCGGCGGCGGCGCTGGCCGGCGAGGGGGTGGAGGTGGTGCTGACCGGGGCGGACCGCACGGCCGCCATCGCCTGGGGATGGGAGAACGGCATCACCCTTTTCCAGGGCCGGGCGACGGACCGCCACCTCCGCTCCTGACCGGGGCCATCCCTGGCGGAACCGGGCGGGGCACCCAACCTCCTTGGGCATGCGCCGCGCCCCCGATCCCGCCGCTCCCGCCATCCTGGCCGAGGGGCTGACGAAGCGCTACGGCGACACCCTGGCCGTCGATTCCCTCTCCTTCACCCTGCCGCGGGGCGAGACCTTCGGGCTGCTCGGCGGCAACGGGGCGGGGAAGAGCACGACCATCGCCATGCTGCTCGGCCTGCTCATCCCGAGCGCGGGGAGCGCGCGCGTCCTCGGCCACGACATGGCGCGGGACCGTTTCGCGGCCCTGGCCCGGGCGAACTTCTCCTCCCCCTACATCGCCCTGCCGCACCGGCTGAGCGTGCGGGAGAACCTGGCGGTCTACGGCCATCTCTACGGCGTGGCGGGCCTGGGCGAGCGCATCGCGGAGCTGTCGGAGCAGCTCTCCCTCACCGATCTGCTGGACCGGCCGGCGGGGGAGCTCTCGGCCGGGCAGAAGACGCGGGTGGCGCTGGCGAAGTCCCTCATCAACCGCCCCGACGTGCTGCTGCTGGACGAGCCCACGGCGAGCCTCGACCCCGACACCGCGGATTTCGTGCGCTCCTGGCTCGAGCGCTACCGGGAGAGGAGCGGCTGCGCCATCCTGCTGGCCTCGCACAACATGGCGGAGGTGGAGCGGCTCTGCGGCCATGTGCTGATGCTCAAGCGGGGGCGGCTGGTGGACAGCGGCTCCCCGGCCGACCTCCTCGCCCGCTACGGGCGGGACGACCTGGAGGAGGTCTTCCTCGACATCGCCCGGGACCGGCGGGCGGGGTAGGGGCGGCCGCTCGCGCCCTTGGCAGGGGCGGGCGGGGGCGGTGCGTGCTAAGGCTCCGCGCCATGAAGGTGAACACCCGTCCCGGCCCGACGCGCCGGCTCTTCCTGACGCTCGGCGCCGCCCTCCCGTTCCCGGCCCTGGCCCAGTCGGCGCCGGCGGAGGTGGTGGAGCGCTTCCACGCCGCGCTGATCGAGCTGATGCGCAACGCCCGCTCGCTCGGCACGCGCGGGCGGTTCGAGCGGCTGCGCCCGGCGATGGAGGCCGCCTTCGACCTGCCGGCCATGACGCGGATCGCGGTCGGCCCGCCCTGGTCGCGCATGGGGCGGGAGGAGCAGGCGGCCCTTGTCCAGGCCTTCTCCGACTGGTCGGTCGCGACCTATGCCAACCGCTTCAACGGCTATTCCGGCGAGAGCTTCACCACTTCGGGCGAGACGACGCTCCAGAGCGGCGACCGCCTCGTGCGGACCTCACTGAACCGTGTGAGCGACGCGCCGGTGCAGCTCAACTACCTCCTGCGCGGCGGTCCGGGCGGGTGGCGGATCGTGGATGTCTATCTTACCGGCACGATCAGCGAGCTGGCCTCGCGCCGGTCGGAATTTGCCGGCGTGCTCCAGTCCGGCGGGGCGGAGCGGCTGGCGGCGGAGCTGCGGCGGCGGACGGCCGACCTTCTCGGGGGATAGGGCGCGCTACCGGGCGGCGCCGGGATCGTCCAGCACGTTGAGGCCGCCGCCGGGGTCCTCCAGCACGTCGATGCGATCTCCAGCATCGCCCGTGCGGCCGAGTTCGGCGTCGCGGCGCTGCTGCCACACGCTGCGCAGCCGCGCGTAGAAGTCGAGCGAGCCGCTGCGGAGCGCGTCCAGCCCCTCAATGTTCTGCTCGCGCAGGTCCACGCCGGCCACCGCCGTGCGGGCGATGTTCGCCTCGAAGGGCAGGAGCCAGCTGATCGGGTTCAGGAAGCCGTCGCTCACCATGCCAACTGTGTCGCGGGTGTTAGAGGGGCCGGCGAGGGGCAGCATGAGGTAGGGGCCGGACTCCACGCCCCAGGAATGCAGCGTCTGCCCGAAATCGCCGGTGCGGCGGGCGATGCCGAAATCGGTGGCCACGTCGTAGAGCCCGCCGATCCCGACGGTGGAGTTGAAGAAGAAGCGCATCGTCGTGTGGCCGGCATCGAGCAGCCGGCCCTGGAGGATGTTGTTCGCGAAGATGCGCGGCTCCGACAGGTTGTCGAGGAAGGAGCGGACGCGGTTCCGCGCGTATTCCGGCACCACCTCGCGATAGCCGAGGGCGACGGGGCGCAGCACCGCATCGTCCACCGCCAGGTTCGCGTCGAGCACCTGCCGGTTCACCGGCTCCAGCGGATCCCCCGGCGTGGCCGCCTCTCCCTCCGCCCCCCGCGTGGCGCAGGCGCCGAGGGAGAGGATGAGGGGGAGGATCAGGAGGCGGAGGCGCATGGGGCGACCATAGCCGCCGCCCCGCCCGGGCACAGCCGCCCCGCGCGCACGTGACCGTGAAGCGCCCGTGAGGCCTATGCGCCGGCCGCGTCCTCCGGCGAGGTGGCGAGGAGGGCGGGGCGGAAGAGGAGCGTCACCACCAGCTCCCATCCGAGCGAGATCATCAGCAGCCGCCCCATGCTGGCCGTGCCGGGATGGCTGGAGAGCCAGAGCGCGCCGAAGGCGGTGGCCGTGGTCAGCGCGCTGAACACCACCGCGCGGGTGAGGCTCGATTGCAGGAGGTCGTGCTCCCCCGCCCGCCAGGCGACGACGAAGTAGATGTTGAAGGCCACGCCGATGCCGAAGAGCAGGGGCAGGGCGATGATGTTGGCGAAGTTCAGCGGCAGGTCGAGGGCCGCGCAGGTGGCCAGCGTCAGCAGCCCGCTCAGCAGCACGGGCATCATGGCCAGCACCACGTCCCGCACCCGGCGCAGCACGAGGGCGAGCAGCAGGGTCACGGCCAGGGCCGAGAGAATGCCGGCCTGGATGAAGGCCTCCACCACGCTGTCCCCCGCCGCCTGGATGGAGATCGGCACGCCGACCGCCTCGGGCACCACGGCCTGCACGGCAGCGGAGAAGCGGCGGAGGTTGGCGTTGTCGTTCGGATCGCCGGTGGGGAAGGCCTCCAGCCGCACGCGGCCGTCCCGCGCCGTCCAGTCCGCGGCGAGTTCGGCCGGCAGCTCCGCACGCGTCACCGGCCCGGCGGAGAGAACGGCACGGATCTGGCGGAGCAAGGTGGCGAGCGGGTCCGTCACCGCCTCCGCCGCCGCGGCGCGGCGGTCCGGCGAGGCGGCGGCCAGCCCCTCCAGGGCGCCGGCCAGGCGCCGCGCGGCCGTGGCGGGCTCGTCCCCCGCGCCGGAAGCTGCCCGCCGCAGCGCGGCGGCGGTGGCGCCCAGCCGCTGCACGAGCTCCGCATCCTCGGGCGGGGGGAGGGGCTGCACCCCCTCCAGCGCGGGGAGGAGCAGCATCGCGGCGTCCGCCACCAGCGCCAGCTTCTCCTCCTGCTGGCCGGGCACGAAGCTGTCGAGCGTGACCGTGCGGGACACCTCCGGCAGGGCTTCCAGCCGCCGGGCCAGCACGTCCGCCCTCTCCGGGGAGGGAAGGAGAGCGCTGATCGTGTTCGGCGTGCGGTCCGGGTCGGCCATGAGGTCCGCTATGGCCCGCATGGATTCCACCTCCGGGCTGCGGAGGTGCAGCGGGTTGAAGTCGAAGCGCACGAAGGGTAGCAGGGCGGCCGAGCCCGCCGCGGCGAGGGCCGCGATCCACAGCACGGCGCGGCGGTGGCGGTGCAGCGCGTGCTCGACCGGGGCGAGGGCGGGGTAGCCGAACTCCGCCCGCCCCCCCGCGGGCGGGCGCATCAGCACGAGCAGCGCGGGCAGCAGGGTGACGCCGAGCAGCAGGGCGACGACGATGCCGAGGCCGGCGATCAGGCCGAGCTCGGCGACGCCGACATAGCTCGTCGGCAGGAAGGCGAAGAACCCCGCCGCGATCGCCGCCGCGGCGAGCGCGAGGGAGCGCCCCACGCCCCGCCCGGCGGCGGCCAGCGCGTCCCGGATGTCCGGGTGACGCCCCTGCTCGGCGAGGCAGCGGACGGAGAGCTGGATGCTGAAGTCGATCCCCAGCCCGACGAAGAGCGGGATGAAGGCGACGGAGATGAGGTTGAACCGACCGGCCGCCAGCAGCCCCAGCCCGGCCGTCACCACCAGCCCGAGCAGGGTGGTGATGAGGATGGCGGCCACGAAGCGCGCGGAGCGCACGGCGAGCCAGAGGATGCCGAGGAGGGCCAGCAGCATCGCGCCCGTCACCAGCTCCGCGTCCTGGGCGAGGCTGGCGAATTCCTCGTCGGCCAGCGGCACGGGGCCGGTCAGGCGGAGCGTCACGCCATGGGCGGGATCGAGGCCCAGGGACCGCGCTGTCTCGCGGATCGCCTCGCTGCCCGCGGCGCCGGGCTGGAGGGCGCTGTAGTCCATCACGGGCTGGACGAGCACGAAGCGCCGCATCTCCCGCGGCCCCGGCTGCCCGCCGCCGATGAGGGCGCGCCAGGAGAAGAAGGCGGGGCGCCCGGCGAGCACCGCCTCGAAGGCGTCGGAGAGGGCGCCCGCGGCGGGGGCGATGTCGCGCAGGGAGGCATCGCCGCGCGCCACCCCCTCCAGCACGGTGGAGATGACGCCCAGCACGCCCCGCAGGCTCGGGTCGGCGGCCAGCGGCCCGAGGAAGGGCTGGGCGCGGACGAGCGCCTCGGTCGTCTCCTGCACCGTGCCGAGCGGGAGGAGGAGCAGGCCGTTGCGGTCGAAGAAGGGGCCACCATCGGGGCGGCGAACGCTGCGGAAGGCGCCCCGCCTCTCCGCCAGCCCGGCCGCGAGGCGCGCGGCGGCGGATTCGGCGATCTCGGCCGTCGCGCCGTCGATCACCGCGACGATTAGGTCCTCCTGCTGGGGGAAGGCGGCGTCATAGGCGATCTCGCGCTTGCGCCATTCGAGATCCGTCGAGATCAGCTCGGCCGTGTCCGTCGTCATGGCGAAGTGGCGCGCGGTGTAGAGGAGCGCGGCGAGGGAGAGAGCGAGGCCGAGGAGCAGGACCACCCAGGGGCGGGCGGCGCTGAAGGCGACGACGCGGCCGATGGGGGAGGTCTGGGTGGCCACGTCGGCGCCTCGCGGTCAGGGGTCGGCCGGCAGCGGGGCCGGCATGCCGGAGCGGATACACGCTCCCCGGCCCCGAGGCCACGCCGCGGGGTTCAGGCGGCGCCGAGCTGCGGCAGAACCACCTCCCGCGCGCGGCGGACATCCTCCTCGAAGTCGATCTCGATCCAGGGCAGGGCGGTGATGTCCACCGCGCGGAAGCGGTCGGGCCCGGCGAGGATGAGGTCGCGGATCGCCTCCTCGTATTCCAGTTCCCGCCGGCCCGCGGCGACGAGGGCGGCGGCGCGCTCCGCCAGGGCGGCCGCCGTCCCGGCGGAGAAGCGGAAGAAGCCCACGGATTCCCCGTGGCTGTCATGCGCGTGCTCCGGCTTCTTGCGGAAATCGACGATGGTGCCGTCGCGGAAGCAGATCTTCACGGGCTCGTCGCCGGGCTCGATGTCGCGGTCGAGCAGAAGGATATTCTCGCCCTCCGCCTCGACCAGCGCGCCGATCATGCGGGGATCGTAGAGCACGTCGCCGTCCATCAGCAGCACCGGCCCGCCCGCGCGCAGCGCCCTCTCCTGCACGGAGAGGGAGACGAGGCTGCCCTCGCGGAAGTCCGGGTTCCCGACGAAGTGCACCTGCCCGGACCGGCCGAGCCGCTCGACCTCCGCCTCGATCAGCGCCCGCTCGAAGCCGACCGTGATGCTGACGGACCGGATGCCGTGCTGCTCCAGCGCGTCGAGATGCCGGGCGAGAAGGGTGCGGCCGCCGAATTCGAGCAGGATCTTGGGGCGGTCATGCGCCCCGCCGAGGCGCCGGCCCACCCCCGCGGCGAGAATGATCGCGGAAGGGACGGAAGGGGAAACGGTCAACCAGAATATCCCGCGCGGCTCTTCAAGGCGCGTGAAGGTAAAGTTACTATGCCGGCCCTGCAAGGGCAGCCATCCTGGCCTGTCTTACACTCCGCCTTTTGCAACGAGAGGAAGCGCCTTGAGTGATGCGAGCCTGTCGGGCCTCCGGCCCGGGGACACCCCTTCCTCGTCGCCCGTGACGCGTTTCGCCGCGCTGCGGCGCGAGATCGCCTCGCCCTCCCTCTCCTTTTTGATGGAGGCGCATGACGGCCTCTCCGCCAAGATCGTGCAGGAGGCGGGGTTCCGCGGCATCTGGGCCTCGGGGCTGACGACCTCGGCCTCGCTCGGGCTGCGCGACAGCAACGAGGCGTCTTGGACGCAGGTGCTGGACGTGCTGGAATACATGGCCGACGCCACCACGCTGCCCATCCTCGTCGATGGCGACACGGGGCACGGCAACTTCAACAATGTGCGCCGCTTCGTCCGCAAGCTCTGCGAGCGCGGCATCGCCGGCGTCTGCATCGAGGACAAGCTCTTCCCCAAGACGAACTCCTTCATCGGGGAGGCGCAGCCGCTCGCCGACGTGGACGAGTTCTGCGGCCGCATCAAGGCGGGCAAGGACAGCCAGACGGATGACGACTTCACCCTCGTCGCGCGCGTCGAGGCGCTGATCTCCGGTCAGGGCATGGAGGAGGCGCTGCGCCGCGCAGAGGCCTATCACCGCGCCGGCGCCGACGCGATCCTCATCCACTCGAAGAAGGCGGATGCGGACGAGATCTTCACCTTCGCCGAGCGCTGGGCCGGCCGCGCCCCGCTGGTGATCGTCCCCACCATGTACTACGCGACGCCGACCGAGCTGTTCCGCCAGGCCGGCATATCCACCATCATCTGGGCGAACCACCTGCTGCGCGCCTCCATCACCGCCATGCGGGAGACGGCCGCGCGCATCCACGAGGACCAGTCCCTCGTCCGCGTGGAGGGAAGCGTGGCGACGGTGAAGGACATTTTCCGCCTCGTCGGCAATGCCGAGCTGGAGGAGGCCGAGCGCCGCTACCTCCCGGCCCGTCCCGCGCCCGGTGCCATCGTGCTCGCGGCCTCGGGCGGGGAGATGGGCGGGCTGACGCTGGACCAGCCGAAATGCATGCTCGACATCCGCGGCCAGTCGCTCCTGCAGCGCCTCGTCGGCACGCTGCGCGAGAGCGGCGTGCGGGACGTGACCGTGGTGCGCGGCTACCGCAAGGAGACGGTGTCGCTGCAGGGCATCCGCACGCTGGACAACGACCGCCACGCCGAGACGGGCGAGGCCTGGTCGCTCGCCTGCGCGCGGGAGGCGATCAGGGGCGAGACGATCATCGCCTATGGCGACGTGCTCTTCCGCCGCTACATCCTGGACAGCCTGCTGACGAGCAGCGCCGATGTGGTCGTGGCGGTGGACACGCTGGGGGCACAGCCCCGCCCGGGCAAGCGGGACCTCGTCGCCGCCGACCGCCGCTTCTCCGGCGACTATCTCGACGACCGCCCCGCGCATCTTCGCCTCATGGCGCATGAGGTCGCGCCCGGCGAGCTCTGCGGCGAGTGGATGGGCCTCGCCCGCTTCACCGCGCGCGGCGCGGAATGGCTGCGGGAGGAGATCGCCGCGATGGAGATGGAAGGGCTGCTGGAGGGGGCCGACCTGCCGGCCCTGCTCACCCGCATCGCCACGAAGCACCCCGTGCGCGTGAAGTACTTCACCGGCCACTGGCTGGACGTGGACACGCTCACCGACCTCGCCGAGGCCCGCAACTTCACATGATCACGGCCGACGACTTCATCGCCGAGGCCGGGCGCGCCGGCTTCGACTTCTACAGCGGCGTGCCCTGCAGCTTCCTCACGCCCCTGATCAACGGCGTGCTCTCCACGCCCGCCCTCGCCTATGTCGGCGCGGCGAGCGAGGGGGAGGCGGTGGCCATCGCCTCCGGCGCCTGGCTCGCGGGGCGGCGGACGGTGGTGATGTGCCAGAACTCCGGCCTCGGCAATGCGGTGAACCCGCTGACCTCCCTCAACCATCCCTTCCGCATCCCCACCCTCTTCCTCACGACCTGGCGCGGCGAGCCCGGCATTCCGGACGAGCCGCAGCACGAGGTGATGGGCGAGATCACGCAGGACCTCATCTCCCTCATGCGGCTGGAGCAGGCGCCTTTCCCCCAGGCGCGGCAGGCCCTCGGCCCGGCGCTGTCCCACGCGGCGGAGCGGATGGAAGCGACGGGGCTGCCCTTCGCCATGGTGGTCCGCAAGGACGACGTGGCGGAGCGCGAGCTCGACCAGCCCCCGCGCGCCCTGCCGCCGCCCGGCACGCGCGAGGATTTCCCGGCCAGCGGCGACCGCCCTTCCCGCGCCGCGGTGCTGGAGCGCTTCCTCGCCATCGTGCCGGAGAGGGCGGGGGTGATCGCCACCACGGGCAAGTGCGGGCGCGAGCTCTTCACCCTCGCGGACCGGCCGCAGCACCTCTACCAGGTCGGCTCCATGGGCGGGGCCAGCGGCATGGGGCTCGGCGTCGCGCTGCACACGGAGCGGCCCGTGGTGGTGCTGGACGGGGACGGCGCGGCGCTGATGAAGCTCGGCACCTTCGCCACCATCGGCGCCCAGGCGCCGCGCAACCTGGTCCATGTGCTGCTGGACAACGGCGTGCATGATTCGACGGGCGGGCAGGCGACCGTCTCGGCCTCGGTGGATTTCGCTGCCATCGCCCTCGCCTGCGGCTACCGCTACGCCGCGTCCTGCGCCTCGCTGGACGGGTTCGAGAGCGCCTTCCGCGCCGCCCTGGCGGGTGGCGGGCCCGCGATGATCCACCTGCGCATCGCGCCGGGCTCCATGGCGAAGCTCGGCCGGCCGACGGTGAGGCCGGCCGATGTCGCGCGCCGCTTCCGCGACTTCCTGGCGGTGCCGGTCACGGAGACCGCCGCCGCGTGATCCTGACCACCGCGGTCAGCCTCCTCGTCGGGCTGGCCATCGCCGCCGCGCTCATCGCGACCAACGACCCCGCCGCGATCCTCCGCCTTCTGCTGGACACGGGGTGGTGGATGGCGGCCGTGCTCGTGCTCAACGTCGCGCAGATCTTCGCCTCCGGCCTCGGCTGGGGGCCGCTGATCGAGGACCCCCGCCGCCCCGGCGTGCTCGGCCTGGCATGGCTGCGCTGGATCCGCGTCTCCGCCAACGCGCTGCTGCCGATCGTGCAGGCGATGGGGGAGCTGATCCGGGCGCAGCTTCTCGTCCGCCACGGGGTGGCGAAGGTGCGGGTGATCGCCAGCCTCGCCATCGACCTCGGCACGGAGATGGCGTCGCAGATCGTCTTCTCCCTTCTCGGCCTCGCCGTGCTGCTGATGATCCCGCACGCGACGGGCTCCTCCACCACCCTCTGGGCCGTGGTGGGCACGGCGCTCGGCGCGGGGACCACCGGCGTGTTCATCGCGGCGCAGCGCTGGGGCCTGTTCCGTGTCGTGGAGACGATGCTGCCGAAGCTGGCCGCGCGTGCCGGCTGGACCTCCCTCGGGGAGCTGTCGGGGCTGCACGACACGGTGGTCGGGCTCTACGGCCAGCCCGGCCGCCTCTGGCGCAGCGGGCTCTGGCACTTCGCATCCTGGCTCATCGGCGTTTTGGAGACCTGGGCGGCCATGCAGGCAGTAGGCATTGAGGCCGGGCTGGCCGAGGCGCTGGTCATCGAGAGCCTCGGCCAGGCCGTGCGCAGCGCTGGCTTCTTCATCCCCGGCGCGATCGGCGTGCAGGAGGGCGGATACGTGCTGATCTGTGGGCTGTTCGGCATCCCGCCGGACCGCGCCATCGCCCTCGTCCTCGTCCGCCGCATCCGGGACATCATCCTCGGCCTGCCCGGCGTGATCTCCTGGCGATGGAGCGTCGCCACCACCCCCGCAGCGCCCGCCGAGGCCCGGGCAGGGAGCCACCCATGAGCACCACCCCCATCCTTCTCACCCCGGGCCCGCTGACCACGGCGGAGGCGACGCGCCGGGCCATGATGCGGGACTGGGGCTCGCGCGACCCCGCCTTCATCGCGCTGACGGCGGAGCTGCGGCAGCGCATCCTGACCGTGGCCAATGGCGAGGGTACGCACGCCGCGGTTCCCCTCCAGGGTTCCGGCACCTTCATCGTCGAGGCGGCGATCGCCACCCTCGTCGGGCCGGCGGACAGGCTGCTCGTCCTCGTCAACGGCGCCTATGGCGAGCGAATGGTGGCCATCGCGCGACGCATGGGCCGCGCCGTGGAGGCCCTGCGCTGGCCCGAGGACCGGGCGGTGGAGCCGGGCGCGGTGGCCGAGGCGCTGCGGGCGGACCCTTCCATCACCCATGTCGCGCTGGTCCATTGCGAGACGACGACGGGCATCCTGAACCCGCTCCCCGCCATCGCCGCCGCCGTGGCGGGGGAGGGGCGGGCGCTGCTGCTGGACGCGATGAGCAGCTTCGGCGCGCTGGAGATCGACCTCTCCGCCACCCCCGTCACCGCCGTCCTCGCCTCCTCGAACAAGTGCCTGGAGGGGGTGCCGGGGATCGGCTTCGCCCTCGTCCGGCCGGAGGCGCTGGAGCGGGCGGCGGGCGCGAGCCCCTCCCTCTCCTTCGACCTGCACGCCCAGTGGAAGGGCTTCGAGAGCGACGGCCAGTGGCGCTTCACCCCGCCCGTGCAGGTGGTGGCCGCGCTGGTCGAGGCGCTGCGGCTGCTGGAGGCCGAGGGCGGCCCCGCCGCGCGCCGCCGCCGCTACGCGGACAACCTTGCCACGCTGCTGGCCGGGATGCGGCGGCTGGGCTTCGAGCCCTTCCTGGAGGAGGCGGTCCAGGCGCCGATCATCGCGACCTTCCGCATGCCGGAGGGCCGCCCCCTGGCCTTCCGCCCCTTCTACGACGCGTTGGCGGAGCGCGGCTTCCTCATCTACCCCGGCAAGCTAACCCGGGCGGAAACCTTTCGCATCGGCTGCATCGGCGCGCTGGACCGCCGCGATTTCGAGCGGCTTCTGCTGGCGGTGGCGGAGGTGATGGCGGCGCTGGAAGCGGCCTAGGGCCGCTGCCCCGCCCCTTGCTGCCGCGCACCGGCGATGGCGAGGTAGAGCGCCGCCCCCGGCGTGATGATCGCGGCCGCCCATAGCATCGGCACCGCCGCGCCGACCCAGATGAGCACGGGCACGAGGGCCAGGAGGTCGTCGGGATCGATGGTGATGCCGGGCGCGAGGTCGTAGCCGCGCAGCGTGCCGATCCGCAGCACGTGGAGCTGCCAGAAAATCGCTCCGATCGCCGCCCCCGCCACCGTGCCGAGCAGCGGGCCGGTGGCGCCGATCACCGCCATCTGCCCGATGCCGATGCCGATGAAGGCGATGATATTGGAGAAGCAGTCGCTGATGAGGTCGTAGCGGTGCCCGGCGGCGCTCGATTGACCGGTCTGCCGCGCCAACTCCCCGTCCGCGCGGTCGAGCAGCATGGAGAGGAGGAAGATCGCCCCGCCCACGGCCTGCCAGGGCCCGGCATCCCAGGCGAAGGCGGCCGCGGCGGCGATGCCGGTGACGAGGCGCAGGGTGGTGATGCTGTTCGGCGTGATCCCGCTGGGCGCGACGGCGCGCACGGCGGGGCGCACGATGCGGTGGATGACGGTGTTGCTGCTCATCGCCTCAGGCTGCGCTGGGTTGGGGGTTGCGCATGAAGCGGCGCGCGATACGGATGAAAAAGGGCACGGTCGTCGGGCGCAGCAGGCGCCTGTCGTAGCCGGCCATGCGACGGTCGTTCTCGGCGAGGCAGATGTCGATCAGCTCCGACGCGCTCATGCTGACGCCGATGGAATCCGACGATGCCGTGAAGTTCGTCTGCTTGGAGGAACCGCCGAGGTCGCGCGCCATCACCAGCCGGTCCCAGATCAGCACGGCCCAGACGGCCGCCGTCTTGGCCAGGAACCAGGGCTTGCGCCACAGGGGCTGCCGCGCGCGCTGCCAGGCCGCCCAGTTCGCGAAGAAGAGGATGTGGCGCGCCTCCTCCTGGATCACGGGCTCGAAGGTGTCCACGAGGTCGGGCGGGAAATAGCCCGAGCGGCGCGCGGCCTCAAAGAGGCCGAAGGCGAAGAAGCTGTCGATGCACTCGCTGTAGCCCGTGCGCATCCAGCCCCATTCGACATCGCGGTAGCCCGTGTATTCCGGCTCCGGCTCCAGCACGACGCCATAGGCCTCGACGAGGTTGGACAGCACCTTCTTGTGGCGCGCCTCCTCTTCGCCATCCATGACCATCGCCCTGTGCAGCAGCGGGTCCATGATGGTGGCGGCGTAGTCGAGCACGCGCAGCGAGGCGCGGCCCTCCGTCTGCACGGCGATGTCCCAGATGGGCAGGCCGGTCAGCCGCGCATGGGCGTCGGGATCGAGCTTCGGCCAGTCCAGCACGCGCGGCTTGTAGGGGTTGTGTGTCTCCAGCAGCATGCGGGCGAACATCTGGCCGTGCGCGTCGCTGCCGATCCTCACGGGCCCCGGCGCGTCGAAGGTCCAGTTGCGGGCGTAGTAGTCGGCCTCTGCGACCTTCGGGCTGTCGAGGGGAACGGCCTCGGCGGAACTGGACGACATAACGAACCCCGGAATTGAAGCGGCGCGCCTTCGCCGGCGGCGATTAATGTCCGCCCGGGACGAAAGCGCAACCCGGCCGGGTCTTGCGACCCGAGGGCTGCCCTTAGGTTATAGGAAATCGCCGCACCCGCGCCTAACCTGCGTTAGAGGGGCGGGCCGCGGCGGCCCGAGGGGAAGGATCGGTCTGCATGCGGGTTCTTCTGGCACAACCGAGGGGCTTCTGCGCCGGAGTCGTCCGGGCCATCGACATCGTCGAGCGCTCGCTCGCCCGGTTCGGCGCGCCGGTCTACGTACGTCACGAGATCGTGCACAACGCGCATGTCGTCGAGACGCTGAAGCGCAAGGGCGCCGTCTTCGTCGAGGAGCTGTCCGAGATCCCGGACGGCGCGGTCACTATCTTCAGCGCCCATGGCGTCGCCCGCTCCGTGGTGGAGGAGGCGGCCGCGCGGAACCTCCCGGTGCTGGACGCGACCTGCCCGCTCGTCGCGAAGGTCCATGTCCAGGGCAAGCGCTACGCGGCGCGGGGCCGCACGCTGGTGCTGATCGGCCATGCCGGCCACCCGGAAGTGGACGGCACGCTCGGCCAGGTGGACGCGCCTGTGCATCTCGTCTCCTCCGCTGAGGAGGTGGAGCGCCTGGACCTGCCGGCGGAGACGCCGGTGGCCTACATCACCCAGACGACCCTGAGCGTGGATGACACGCGCGGCATCATCGCCGCCCTCCGCGCCCGCTTCCCCGACTTGGAGGGGCCCGACGTGTCCGACATCTGCTACGCCACGCAGAACCGGCAGGTCGCCGTGCGCGAGCTCTGCGCGCAGGTGGACCTGCTGCTCGTTGTCGGCAGCCGCAACAGCTCCAACTCCAACCGGCTGCGCGAGATCGGGGAAGAGCAGGGGGTGCCGAGCCATCTCATCGGCAACGGGGGTGAGCTGGACCCCCGCTGGCTGGAGGGCGTTTCCACGGTGGGGCTGACGGCGGGGGCCTCGGCCCCGGAGGAGCTGGTCCTCGACGTCCTGGCAGCCCTGCGCCGGCACGGCACCTCCCATGGGGAGGTGGAGGTTGCGGCCATGGCGGGAATCCAGGAAAACATCGAGTTCCGCCTCCCCGCCGAGCTCAGGACACCCTCGTCCACGACGCTCGCCCAGCCAGCCGAGTAAGAAGGAGCGCAGCCTTGGGAATTCCCGTGCTGCAGGCCGCCCGGATCGGGGCCTATCTGCTGAAGCAGCAGCTCTCCGGACGGAAGCGCTATCCGTTGGTCCTGATGCTGGAGCCGCTGTTCCGCTGCAACCTGGCCTGCGCCGGCTGCGGCAAGATCGACTATCCCAACGAGATCCTGAACCAGCGCCTCTCCGTCGAGCAGTGCATGGAGGCGATCGACGAGTGCGGCGCGCCCGTCGTCTCGATCGCGGGCGGCGAACCGCTGCTGCACAAGGACATGCCGGAGATCGTGCGCGGCTACCTCGCGCGGAAGAAGTTCGTCATCCTCTGCACCAACGCGCTGCTGCTGGCGAAGAAGATCGACGACTACGAGCCGAGCCCCTCCTTCACCTGGTCCATCCACCTCGATGGCAACCAGGCCATGCACGACAAGTCGGTGTGCCAGGAAGGCGTGTACGAGAAGGCGGTCGAGGCGATCCGGCTGGCGAAGGCCAAGGGCTTCCAGGTCTCGATCAACTGCACCCTGTTCAACGACGCCGATCCCGAGCAGACCGCGCGCTTCTTTGACGACGTGACGGCGCTCGGCCTCAACGGCATCACCGTCTCCCCCGGCTACGCCTATGAGCGCGCGCCGGACCAGCAGCACTTCCTCAACCGCACGAGGACGAAGGAGCTGTTCCGCGGCATCCTCTCGCGCGGGCGCGGCGGCAAGGCCTGGCCCTTCACCCAGTCCCGCATGTTCCTCAACTTCCTCGCCGGCAACGAGGCCTATCACTGCACGCCCTGGGGCAACCCGACGCGCACGGTCTTCGGCTGGCAGAAGCCCTGCTACCTCCTCGGCGAGGGCTACGCGAAGACCTTCAAGGAGCTGATGGAGGACACGGCCTGGGACCAGTACGGCGTCGGCAACTATGAGAAATGTGCCGACTGCATGGTCCATTCGGGCTTCGAGGCCTCGGCCGTGCAGCACATGGTCACGAATCCGATCAAGGCCCTGGCCGTCACGCTGGGCGGCATCCGCACGGAGGGGCCGATGGCGGAGGACATCCCGCTCGATCGGCAGCGGCCGGCGCAGTACGTCTTCTCCGGCCATGTGGAGAAGAAGCTGAGCGAGATCCGCGCGGAGAAGCCGGCGAGTGCGAAGCACGGCCCGCGCGTGAGGATCACGCGCTCAGGGAGCGGCGAGGCCGGGCCCGAGCCGGTCGCGGCCGCGGAGTAGGGCGCGGAAGCCCCGCTCCGCCTCCCACCCCGTCCGGATCAGGGCGGGGATCTGGCGGGGATCGCGGGCGAGGTCGCGCAGCACGGCGGGCAGGTCCATCCCCCCGTCCGGCCGCATCCCGACCCGCGCGGCGGGGGGAAGGCTGCGGTCCGCTGCGTCGGAGATGGCGCGGGCCGCGGCGAAGGGCAGGTTGTGGCGGCGGGCCACCCTGGCCGCTACATGGCTCTCCATGTCCACGGCGAGGGCGCCCGTCTCACGGTGAAGCGCGGCCTTCCCGGCGGCCTCCGCGACCATCGCCTCCATGCCCAGGATCGGTCCGGACCTCGCGCCGGGCAGGAGGGCGGCGAGGCGGGTGGCCCATCCGGGATCGGTGCCGTTATCCGCCACCACCCAGTCGCCGGGCCGCAAGCCGGGCGCCAGCGCGCCCGCGATGCCGATGCTGAGAATGCCGCGCGCGCCCGGCGCGAGCCGGTCCAGCGCCGCCTCCAGCCGCGCGTGGTCGCCGCCGCCGGCCACCACCGTCACGCCGGGGCCGGCGAGGATGCGCGCCTCCCGCAGCAGCCCCGTGGCCAGGAGCACCGGCGCGGCGCCGGCCGTCACATCCCGTGCGCCGGACGCCGCGCGTTGCCCCGCTTGAGGTTGCGGTAGCGCGCCATGGCCCAGAGCGGGAAGAACCGGGGATAGCCGTGGTAGCGGAGGTAGAAGACGCGCGGGAAGCCGCCGCCGGTATAGGCGTCCTGCCGCCACAGCCCCGTCTCGTCCTGGGTGCGGCGGAGATGCTCGATCCCGCGCGCGACGGCGGGGTGGTCCACCTCGCCCGCCGCCATCAGGCCGAGCAGGGCCCAGGCTGTCTGCGAGGCGGTGGAGAGGGCGGGCTCGTAGCCGCGGTAGTCCAGGCTGTAGCTCTCGCAGTCCTCGCCCCAGCCGCCATCGGGGTTCTGGATGGAGAGCAGCCAGTCCGCGCCGCGCCGCACGCTCGGCGCCGAGCCGTCCAGCCCCGCCGCGTTCAGCGCGATGAGGGCGGACCAGGTGCCGTAGATGTAGTTCACGCCCCAGCGTCCGAACCAGCTCCCATCCGCCTCCTGCTCGCGCTCGAGATAGGAGAGGGCGGCGCGCATGCGCGGGCTCGTCTCCGGCGTCTCGCCGAGCTGGGCCATCATGCCGAGGCAGCGCGCGGAGACGTCGGCCGTGGGCGGATCGAGCAGCGCGCCGTGATCGGCGAAGGGGATGTTGTTCAGGTAGTAGTGGACGTTGTCGACGTCGAAGGCGCCCCAGCCGCCATTGCTGCTCTGCAGCCCCACCGTCCACTCGGCGCCGCGCGCCACCGCCTCGTCATAGCCCGCACCGAGGCCGAGCTGGCCGCGGGCGCGGTCCATCGCCATCACCACCACCGCCGTGTCGTCGAGGTCGGGGTAGTGGGCGTTGCGGTACTGGAAGGCCCATCCGCCGGGGCGGAGATGCGGGCGCGCCTCGGCCCAGTCGCCGCGCACGTCCAGCTCCTGCAGGGGCTTCAGCCAGGAGAGGGCGCGCGGCACCGTCGCCTCCGCGGTCTCGCCGCCCACCTCCATCATCGCGTGCGCGGTGAGCGCCGTGTCCCAGACGGGGGAGACGCAGGGCTGGCAATAGGCCTCCTCCTCGCGGATCACGAGGAGCTTCTCGATCGAGCGGCGGGCGATGGCGCGGTCCGGATGATCCTCTGGGTAGCCGAGCGCGTCGTACATCATCACGGCGTTCGCCATGGCGGGGTAGATGGCGCCCAGCCCGTCCTCGCCGTTCAGCCGCTCCGTCACGAAGGCCACGCAGCGCTCGATGGCCTGCCGACGAAGGCGGCGGGGCCAGAGCGGCTCGGCCACCTTCAGCCCGCCATCGATGCCGTTGAAGAACAGCGACCAGGCGGGGTGGCGATGCGTGCGCACCCGCCGCCGCGGCGCGCGGCCCGGCGCGAACAGCTCCTGCACGCGCACGCCGCGCGGGTTGCGCGCCCGCACGCGCAGCGCCTGGAGCACAAGCAGCGGCACCAGCACCGTGCGCGCCCAGTAGGACATGCGCGAGATATGCACGGGAAACCAGCGCGGCAGCAGGATCATCTCCACCGGGATGGTGGGGACCTGCCGCCAGGAGACCTCGCCGTACATGGCGAGCAGGATGCGCGTGAAGACATTGGCGCGCGCCGCGCCGCCATGCGCCAGGATCGCCGCCCGCGCCCGCGCCATGTGCGGGGCATCGGGGCTGTCACCGCTCATCTTGAGACAGAAATACGCCTTCACCGACGCGCTGACATCGAGCGCCCCGCCGTGGAAGAGCGGCCAGCCGCCGTGCTCTCCCTGGATGCGGCGGAGGTAGTTGCCGATCTTCGCCTCCAGCGCGGGATCGTCCGGCTCGCCGAGATGCTGCCGCAGCAGCACGTACTCGGCGGGGATGGTCGCGTCCGCCTCCAGCTCGAAGACCCAGTGGCCGTCCTCGCGCTGCTCGCGGCGCAGCGCCTCGGCGGCGCGGGACACCCCGGCCTCGACCTCCTCCAGCCACGCCGCGTCGGGGGCGGCGAGCATGCTGTCCGGCACGTCCTTCATGCGTCGCCCGCCATGGCCTGTGCCCGGCCCTTCCACATGCCGCCCCGGCCGCGCCAGACCTGCACGGCGGATTGCAGGGTGAAGAGGGTGTAGGCCGCCCCGATCACCGGGAGCGCCGCGCCCCAGAGCGGGGAGGCGCGGTAGAAGCGCAGCATCGGCTGGAAGGCGAGGGCCATCATCGCCCAGGCCGCGAGCCCCGCCGCCCCCGCAATGCCCGTGCCGAACAGGGCGAGGGCGGGCGGCAGGAGATAGGTCACCACCATCCCCGCCACCGTCCCCGCGAGCAGCAGCGGCGAGTAGCCGAGCTGGGCATAGGCCGAGCGCGACACCATCCGCCCGATCTCGCCGATGCCGCCATAGGGCCGCAGGCTGCGCGCCCGGCGCGTCAGGCCGAGCCAGATCGGGCCCTGCGCCTTCAGGCGGCGGGCGAGGGCGCAGTCGTCGATGATGGCCGTGCGGATGGCGGCGATCCCGCCCGCCCGCTCCAGCGCCTCGCGCCGGACGAGCATGCAGCCGCCAGCCCCGGCGGCGGTGCGGCGGCGCGGATCGGCCACCCAGGAGAAGGGGTAGAGCATGGCGAAGAAGAACACGAAGGCGGGGATGAGGAAGCGCTCGGCGGCGGTGGCGCAGGAGAGCTCCGCCATGAGCGAGACGAGGGAGAAGCGCCCGGCCTCGGCACGGGCGACGAGGGCGCGGAGGTTGCCGGGCTCGTGGCCGATATCGGCATCCGTCAGCAGGACGAAGTCCGGCCTATCCCCGGCCGTGGCATGGCGGACGCCCTGCTCCAGCGCCCAGAGCTTGCCCGTCCAGCCCCGGGGCAGGGGGGCGCCGGGCAGCACCTCCAGCGCCGCGCGGCCCGTGGCGGCAAGGGCCGCAGCAGTGGCCGCGGCGGCGGTGCCGTCCGTGCTGCCGTCATCCACCAGCACCACGCGGAAGGGGCCGGGATAGTCCTGGGCGAGAAGGCTGCCGATGGAGCGCCCGATCACGTCCGCCTCGTTCCGCGCCGGCACCACCGCGACCACGGAGGGCCAGCGCGCCGGCTCGGGCGGGGCGTCCCGGTCGTCCCGCTCGCGGGCCAGCCAGAAGCCGCCGCGGAAGAGAAGAAGAACGAGCCAGATCGCGGCCGCGAGGAAGCCGAGGGCGATGCTCACGGCAGCATGCCCGCGCCGCGGAACCAGGCCATGGCATCCGCCACGCCCTCCTGCCAGGGGCGGGCCCGGTAGCCCAGCTCCCGCTCCGCCTTGGCCGAGGTGAAGAACATGCGGTAGCGGGACATGCGCAGCCCGTCCACGGTCAGCAGCGGCTCCCGGCCCGTCAGCCGCGCCACCGTCTCCGCGCCCAGGGCCAGGGGGAAGAGCGGCGCGCGCGGCAATTTCACTCGGGGCGCGGGCCGGCCGGCAAGGCGGGCGATCTCGGCAAGAAGGGTTTGCAGGGACAGGTTCTCGCCACCCAGGATGTAGCGCTCGCCGATCCGGCCGCGCTCGAAGGCCAGCAGGTGGCCCTCCGCGATGTCGTCCACATGCGCGAAATTGAGCCCGGTGTCCACGAAAGCCGGGATCTTTCCGCGCGCGGCATCAAGGATGATGCGCCCCGTCGGGGTCGGGCGGATGTCGCGCGGGCCGATGGGGGTGGAGGGGTTCACGATCACCGCCGGCAGCCCCTCCTCGGCGATCATCCGCTCCACCACCCGCTCGGCGAGGGTCTTGCTGCGCTTGTACGTGCCGATGGCTTCGTCGGGGTCGAGCGGGGCGGTCTCGTCCACCGGCGCGGTGGCGCCCGCCACCTTCAGCGCCGCGACGCTGCTGGTGTAGACGACGCGCTCCACCCCCGCTTCCAGCGCCGCCCGCATGAGGTCGCGCGTGCCGTCCACGTTTACCCTCAGGATCACCGAGGGATCGGGCGCCCAGAGGCGGTAGTCCGCGGCCACGTGGAAGAGGTAGCGCGCGCCCCGCATCGCCCGGGCCAGGGAGGCGGGGTCGGTCAGGTCGCCGTCGGCGGGCACGTGGGCCAGCCCGGCCAGGTTGCCGCGTGGGCTCGCGGGGCGGAGGAGAAGACGCGGGCGCAGCCCTCGCGCGGCGAGGGCGCGCGCCACGGCCGAGCCGAGGAAGCCCGAGGCCCCGGTCACCAGCACCGTGTCGCCGGGGCGCAGCGGGTGGCCCGTGACCTCGGCGGAAGGGGCGGGTCGGCGGGTCGGCGGCTCGATCGGCCCGTCAGCGTGAGGAATGGCCCACTCCCGTCTCTGTGGTCCCCGGCCGAGCGTCACCCCGCCCGGCAAGCCGGGCCGACACTAGGCCAAAGGCTTGCCGTCCCGCAATTTGCCCAATGGGCGATCCGCCCAGGCAACGACCGGCCGGCCTATCCGAAATAACCCCGCCACCACGTGACGAAATGGCCGAGGCCGGTGCGGAGATCGGTGGTCGGCGCCCAGCCGAAGTCCCGCCGCATGGCGCCGACATCGGCGAAGGTGGCGGGCACGTCTCCGGGCTGCATGGGCTTGAGCACCCGCCGCGCCTTCACCCCGAGAAGGTCCTCGAGCGTGGACACGAGGTCCAGCAGCGCCTCGGGGCGGCTGTTGCCGAGGTTGTAGAGACGATGGCCGCCCCCCTCCGGCGGGTGGTCGAGGGCGGCGAGGACGCCGGCCACGATGTCGTCGATATAGGTGAAGTCGCGCCGCATCTCCCCCCCGTTGAACAGCGCGATCGGCTCGCCCTTGAGGATGGCGTCGGTGAAGAGCCAGTAGGCCATGTCCGGCCGCCCCCAGGGGCCGTAGACGGTGAAGAAGCGCAGCCCCGTCAGCGAGAGGCCGTAGAGGTCGGCATAGGCGCTGCTCATCAGCTCGCCCGCCCGCTTGGTGGCGGCGTAGAGGGAGGCCGGGTGGTCCGCCCGGTCCGTCTCGCGGAAGGCGCCGTCCGTGCGCGAGCCGTAGACGGAGCTGGTGGAGGCATAGACCGTGTGGAGGATCCGCCCCTCGCTGCGCCGCACCCCCTCCAGGATGCCGAGATGGCCGGTGACATTGGCCGCGCTGTAGGCGAAGGGCGCCTGGAGCGACCAGCGCACCCCCGCCTGGGCGCCGAGATGGACCAAGCGGTCGATCCCGCGATCCCCGGCCATCAGCGCCAGCACCGCCTCGGTGTCCGCCAGATCCGCCCGGTGCATGCGGAAGGCGCCCGGCGCGGCATCCCCCGTCAGCGCCGCGAGCCGCGCCTCCTTCAGCGCGGGGTCGTAGTACGGGTTGAAGTTGTCGAGCCCGACGACCTCCTCGCCGCGGGCGAGGAGGGCGCGGCAGAGATACGCGCCGATGAAGCCGGCCGCGCCGGTGACGAGAACACGGCCCACCCGGCGCGGCTCAGAGGCTCTGCTCGGCCGGGCGCCCCAGCGCCCGCTCGAAATAGGCGATGGTCGCCCGGAGGCCCTCGCGCAACTGCACCCGCGGCTCCCAGCCCAGCACTGCCTTGGCGCGGCTGATGTCGGGCTGGCGCTGGCGGGGGTCGTCGCTCGGCAGCGGCTTGAAGACGAGGCGGCTCGGCCCGCCGACCTCGGCGAGCACCATCTCGGCGAGTTCGAGGATGCTGAACTCGGCGGGGTTGCCGAGGTTCAGCGGCCCCGTCACGCCGGGCTCGGACTCCATCAGCCGGATGAAGCCCTCGACGAGGTCGGAGACGTAGCAGAAGGAGCGGGTCTGGCGGCCCTCGCCATAGATGGTGATGGGCTCGCCGCGCAGTGCCTGCACGATGAAGTTCGAGACCACGCGCCCGTCATTCGGGTGCATGCGCGGCCCGTAGGTGTTGAAGATGCGCCCCACCTTGATCTGCAGCCCGTGCTGGCGGTGGTAGTCGAAGAACAGCGTCTCGGCGCAGCGCTTGCCCTCGTCGTAGCAGGAGCGCAGCCCGATCGGGTTGACGTTGCCCCAGTACTCCTCGACCTGCGGATGGACGGCGGGATCGCCGTAGACCTCGCTCGTCGAGGCCTGGAACACCGGCACGCGCAGCCGCTTGGCGAGGCCGAGCACGTTGATCGCGCCGTGCACGCTCGTCTTCGTCGTCTGCACGGGGTCGTGCTGGTAGTGGACCGGCGAGGCCGGGCAGGCCAGGTTGTAGATCTGGTCCACCTCCAGATAGATCGGGAAGGTGATGTCGTGCCGGATCGCCTCGAAATAGGGGTTCGAGAGCAGGTGGGCGATGTTGTCGCGCGTGCCGGTGAAGTAGTTGTCGAGGCAGATCACGTGATCGCCGCGCTCGAGCAGCCTCTCGCACAGATGCGAGCCGAGGAAGCCCGCGCCCCCGGTGACGAGGACTCGCTTGCGGAAATGCATGGGGAACTCCGTCTGGGGCAGGTCTTCCGGATGCCGGCCGCGCCCGCCGGGGCGCGGCGCCGGCCTCCTCAGCCCCGCCCGGCCTTCGCGCGCAGCTGCGGGAGGGGCATGGTGCGGGTGTTCCACTCGCCAGAATCCATCGCCGGTCTCTCCTCGGGCAGCCAGGGGCGTCGGGCCGGAGTGTAACCCCGGATTCCGCCGTCTCCTATTCCCACCCCCTCCGGGGCGGCCGGTACTCCGCCCGCCTCCGCGCACGGTGATCGCGCGGTGATGCAGAAATGCATCGTGGATCGCCCCCGGGGGATCAGCGCCCGTGGTCGAGGGCCCGCCGCACGGCCTCGGCCATGTCGCGCCGCTTGTAGGGCTTGCTCAGCATCATCACGTCCGGCTCCGGCGGCCCGTAGGAGGTGAGGGCGCCCTCGGTGTAGCCCGAGGTGAGCAGCACCCGCAGGCCCGGATGGAGCCGCCGCGCCTCGGCCGCCAGGCCCAGCCCGTCCATGCCGCCGGGCATGACGATGTCCGTGAAGAGCAGGTCGAAGTTCCGCGCCGCCAGCGCCTCCAGCGCCTCGGCCGCGCCGGGGACGACCTCGACGCGGTAGCCGAGCTCGCGTAGTTGCGCGGCCACGTGCTCGCGCACCAGCGCGTCGTCCTCCACGAGCAGCACGCGCTCGCTCCCCCCGGCGCCCCTCACCACGGGCGCGGCGGGCTCGGGGGCGGAGCGGCCATGCGCGCGGGGGAGGTACAGCCGCACCGCCGTGCCCAGGCCGGGCGTCGAATAGATGCTCGCATGGCCGCCCGACTGCTTCATGAAGCCGTAGACCATGCTGAGGCCGAGGCCGCTGCCCTGGCCAACCTCCTTCGTGGTGAAGAAGGGCTCGAAGGCGCGGGCCAGCACCTCCGGCTCCATGCCCGTGCCCGTGTCCGACACCGCGATCATCACGTACTCGCCCGGCGCCAGCTCCCCCTCCGGCACGGCGAAGCCGGTGTCGTGGTCGATGTTGCGCGTCTCGATCGTCAGCCGCCCGCCCGAGGGCATGGCATCGCGCGCGTTGATGCAGAGGTTGAGCACGGCGTTCTCGAGCTGCGGCGGGTCGATCATCGCGTGCCAGAGATCGTTGGCGCGCAGCAGGCGGAGGTCGATGTGCTCGCCGATCGTCCGCCGCAGCATCGTGCCGAGCCCGGCCAGCAGGCGGTTCACCTCGGTCACCTTCGGGTCCAGCGCCTGGCGGCGCGAGAAGGCGAGCAGGCGGTTCGTCAGCGCCGCGCCGCGCTCCGCCGCGGCCATGGTCATCTCCGCCATGTCGCGCAATTCGTCGTCCCCGACGAGGCTCTCGGCGAGGATCTCCGCATTGCCGAGGATGACGGTGAGAAGGTTGTTGAAGTCGTGCGCGACGCCGCCGGTGAGCTGCCCCACCGCCTCCAGCCGCTGCGACTGGCGCAGCCGCGCCTCCAGCTCCAGCCGTCCGGTGATGTCGGTGTTGACGGAGAGGATGGCGCGCGGCGCGCCGTCGGCGTGGCGCATCAGGGTCCAGCGGGATTCGACGACGATGCCCGTGCCGTCCTTGCAGCGCTGGAAGAGCTGGCCCGCCCAGTGACCGGAGGCGAGCAGCTCCGCCATCGCGTCCTCCAGCGCCTCGTGCCGCTCGTGGATGAGGGCGCGGGGATCCTCGCCCAGCATCTCCTCCGCGCTGAAGCCGTAGAGGCGCTGCGCACTGGTGTTGGTGTAGGAGATCCGACCGTCCATGGTGCGGACGAGGATGCTGTCCCCCACCTGGTCGAGCAGCGCGGCCTGCTCCTCGAGCTGGGTCTGGTAGTGTCGCCGCTCCGTGATCTCGCGGTTCACGGCGACCCAGTGGGTGATGCGGCCATCGGCGTCGCCCACGGGCTGGATGTCCAGCTCGGTCCAGAACTCCTCGCCCGTGCGGGTGTAGTTGATCAGCTCCGCCCGCACGGGGCGCGAGGCGGCCAGCGAGGCGCGGATGCGGTCCAGCTCGGCGCGCTGCGTGCCCGGGCCCTGCAGGATGCGCGGCGTCTGCCCATAGACCTGCTCGCGCACCAGCCCGGTGCGCCGCTCGAAGGCGTCGTTGACGAAGACGATGCGCGGCCCCGCCTCGTCGATCGGCGCCGCCTCGGTCACGACGACGATGTCGTTCATCCGCGCCACGCAGGCCTCCAGCAGGCGCAGCTTCTCCTGCTCCCGCCGCCGCTCCGTCACGTCGTGCAGCGTGACCGTCAGGCCGCCCAGCGTGGGGAAGGCGTGGATGTCGAACCAGCGCCCGGCGGCATCGAGGAAGGCCTCGAAGCGCAGGGTGCGCCCCTCCGCCGCGGCGGCGGCCAGGCGGTGCCCGATGGGGCCCTCCGCCGCGAAGCCCGGGCTCTCCCAGACGGGCTGGCCCAGCCTCTCCGCATCGGGGATGGCCAGCAGGGCGAGCGCCATCGGGTTGGCGTAGGTGAGGCGGAAGGCGTTATCGAGGGTGAGGAAGGCATCGGTGATCCCGCCCACCCGCGCCGCCAGCCGCTCGGCGAGCCGCTGGTTGGCCTCCTGAACCGCCTTGCGCTCGGAGACGTTCTGGATCGCCCCGGCAACGCCGCGGACCCGCCCGGCGCCGTCCCGCTCGGCCTCGCCGACGATGCGGACCCATTTGCGCCAGCCCCGGGCGGCGACGATCTCCACCTCGCTCGCGAAGCCGGTGCCGTTGCGCAAGCAGCCCATGAAGGCGGCGCGCAGCCCGGCCCGCCATTCCGGCAGGGCGAAGGACAGCGCCTCGCGCAGGCCCGAGACATGGCCGGGCGGCAGGTCGAGCACCGCGCAGGCCTCCTCGGCCCAGGCGATCCGGCCCGTAGCCAGCGACATCTCCCAGCCTCCCAGCCGGGCGGTGCGGCCGGTCACGCGCTGCAGCTTCAGCGCATGGGCGAGGCGGGCGCGATCGGCCTCGCGCTCCGTGACGTCCTCGGCCTGGAGAAGGATGAACTCGACCGCGCCGTCCTCGCCCGGAACCGGTGCGGCGCTCAGGGCGCGGACCCGCCCGCCGGGGGCGTCGCCCGCCATTCCCCATGGCCGCGGCGGGAGGGAGCCTGGCCGCCCGGTCTCCCGGGCCCGGCGGAGCAGGGCCTGGAGAGCCTCGGCCGCCTCATCCGGTACGGCGCCGAGCGCGCCGGGGACGAGATCGGCGAGCGGACGCCCGGTTATCCCGGCTCCGCTCGCCCGAAGCAGGGATGGGCTCGCCTCCAGGATGCGGAACCTATCGGCCGACAGGAGCAGGGCGGCGCCGGGCAGGGAGCGTATGAGCGCCCCGAAGCGGGGCGGGAGCGCGCAGTTGGTAGCGTCAGGGGATGGGCGCTGCGTATCGGCCAGGGCCATGGCCGCGCGGTCCGGCGATCGAGGCATCCAGCGTCGCTACCGATTGTTCGATCGTTGCTAGAATAACGCGGGGTTGTGGACAGTCGCGGAGAGCCGTGCCGCCGGGCCGGCTCCCCGCCGTGGCGCGATTACCATACCAACCGGTAGCCCTGGCCGCGGACCGCGGCCACGGTGACCTTGCCGTCGGAGACCTGGGCGAGCTTGTGACGGAGATTGGAGGCGAGCTGGTCCACCCCTCGCTGCTCCGGGAGAAGCCGCCGGCCGAGCACCTTCTCCGAGATCGTCTCCCGGCGCGCGAAGTGCTCGGCGGCCTCGAGGAGAAGGGTGAGGAGCCCCGCCTCGCCACCGGTCAGCCGGGTTTCCGTGCCGTCGCCCGCGACGAGGCGGAGCCGGCTCGGCTCGAGCTGCACGCCGCCGATGCTCCATCCCGCCGTCTCCAGCGTCGCCGGTGCCTGCGGCTCCGCCGCGGTGGAGGCGATGGCGTCCAGCCGGCGGCTGAGCGCGCGGACCCGGGCCACCATCTCGCGCAGGGAGAAGGGCTTGGCGAGGTAGTCGTCGGCGCCGACCTCCAGGCCCACGACCCGGTCCACCTCGTCGGCCCGCCCGCTCACCACGATCACGCCGAGATCGGGGCGAGCCGCTGCCTCGCGGACGAAGGCGATGCCGTTGCCGTCCGGCAGGCCGAGGTCCACCACGGCGATCCGCGGATTGTCCTGGCGAAGCCGCGCGCGCGCCTCGGCGAGGGTGGAGGCCCGCTCGGTTCTCCAACCGTCGCGGACGAGGGCATTGCAGATGGTCGCGGCGACGCTGGCATCGTCTTCCAGGACAAGAACTGGCCGAGAGCCAGACATCAGGGTTTCCCTCTGCGCACGATCACGAGAGAACAACATTAAGGCGAGAGAGAGCAGGAATCCACACGCAGTAAGAGAGTGTCAGTTTCCACAATTTTGTTCCCGTCTCGTTATTCAAGGAACTTGGCTCATCCCCTGACAGCTGGCCGAAGCTTGTTCCCGGAACGCCGCTGGAAAGCCAGGGATTTTCAGGGTTGCTGCCTCAGGCCGACCTCACTTTCCGGTCCGTCTCCCCGAAGCGGACTGCGCGAGCCAGAGGACCGCTCATGTCAGCGAAGATCGGTTGTGTCCCGCACAACACAGATCCTGCATGGCAAAGCCCGGCCACTCCGGGCGGAATGGCAGGAGTGTTCGCCCAAAGTGATTCTTTGTGAGACTATCGCTGTTGAGCGGCGACACTTCGCACAACGTGAGGGTGTTTTGGATCCCTTAATACAACCATAACGCGAAGGTTACTCGAAGCTGCCGGGCGCGGTGGCTAACGATTGCGCAGGGCGCCACGGCATCGGCGCCCATGCCCACCACGCCGCCGGAGCGCAGACCGACATGACGACGGAAAAGCTGGTCGCTCACCCATGGCTGCCCGCCGCTCCGCGCCCGGCACGCCGTGCCGTGCTGGCCGCCTGCGCCGGCGGCCTTCTCGCCCTGCGGCCCAGGGCGGGTCTCGCCACCGTCCCCACGGAATGGCCGGCCTTCCGGCAGCGCTTCGTCACCCCCGAAGGGCGTGTGCTCGACACGGGGAACGGCAACATCTCGCATTCCGAAGGGCAGGGTGCGGCACTGCTCTTCGCCGTGCGGGCCGATGACCGCGCGACCTTCGAGCGCGTCCTTTCATGGACCCGGACGGTGCTTCGCCGGCCCACGGACGCGCTGCTCGCCTGGCGCTACCGCCCGGGGACCGCGACACCCGTGAGCGACCTGAACAACGCCACGGATGGCGACCTAATGGTGGCCTGGGCCCTGACCGAGGCGGCGGAGCGCTGGGGGGCGGCGCAGCACCGCGCGCTCGCCGTGCAGATGGGCCGGGACCTGCTGCGCCGCGTGGTGCTGTCCCAGGGGGACGAGATCGTGCTGCTGCCGGGAGCCGAGGGCTTCTTCCGGCCGGACCACCTCGTGCTGAATCCCAGCTACTACGTCATCCCCGCCTTCCGGGCGCTGGACCGCGTGCTGCCTTCACCTCACTGGCGCGCGCTGGAGGAGAGCGGCGTCGCGCTCGCTTCCCGCGCGCGCTTCGGGCGCTGGCGGCTGCCGCCGGACTGGGTGACCCTGCCGCGCGGCGCCGGCCGGCCCGGGCTGGCGGCGGGCTGGCCCCCGCGCTTCTCCTACGACGCGGTTCGGGTGCCCCTCTACCTTGCCTGGGGGGGGCGCACCGACGGCGCCGCGCTGCGCTCCGCAGTGGAGTTCTGGAGCGATCCCGCCCATGCCTCGCCGCCGGCCTGGGCCGACCTGCGCACCAACGCCATCGCTCCCTATGGCGGTGATGCCGGCCAGCGGGCCGTCGAGCGGCTGGCCCAGGCCAGCCTCTACGGCTCGGGCCGCGCGGCGCTCCTTCCCCGCGTCGCGGGGGCGCCCCACTACTACGCGGCCTCCCTCGTCATGATGTCGCAGCTGGCCTGGCGCGACCTGTCGGTGCCGGAGCCGGGCAATCCGGGCTCCTCGCCGTCAACGGCGGGGGCCAGTTCGCAACCCTGGCTGCTCTCGCTCCTCTCCCCCGGCCGCCGCTGACCTGCCGGCCGGGTGAGGGGGCCCGCGCCGGGCCGCGCGCGGACCGGTAGCGAATCGGCGAACGGACGGGGCTGCTCGACCCCGGCTGGCCTTCCGGTGCGCCCCTGCATCGATAATGCAGACCCATCCACGGTTGTGCTGTAGGGTCGTCCTTCCCGAGCGTCGGCGATGGCCGGCCTCACCTCGGATACGACTTCATGTCCCTGCTGTTCCGCCTGCTCTCCCTGGTCGGCCTCGCCCTCATCCCCGCGCTCGCCGTGCTGGTTTGGGGGGCGCGCGAGGCCGGGCGGGCGCAGGAGGCGGCGGCGCGGGAAGACGCGCTTCGCCTCGCCCGCCTCGTCGCCGCCGACCATCGCCAGCTCGCGGACGGGGCGCGGCAGCTCCTGACCTCGCTCGGCAACCTGCGCGTCGTGCGGGCCCTGGACGAGGCGGAGTGCCAGGCCTTCTTCCGGCGCATCATGGGGGACTTCCCCCGCTACGTCCTGCTGGCGACCGCGACGCTGGACGGGGAGGTCGTCTGCTCCGCCCAGCCCGGCGCCCGGGGCAACAACATCGCCGACCGCGAGTACTTCCGCGCGGCGGTGAGGGAGAGGGGGTTCGTCGTCGGCGGCTTCGTCCTGGGCCGGGCCTCGGGGCAGAGCAGCTTCCACTTCGCCCAGCCCTTCTACGACAACGAGGGCCGGATGGCGGGGGTGGTCCATGCCGCGGTCGGGCTCGACTGGCTCGGGCGGCAGATCGCCCGCATCCCGCTACCCCCGAACACGCTGCTCTCCATCGTCGACAGCGAGGGCACGGTGCTGGCGGCCCGGCCGGAGGGCGCCGAGGAGGTGGGCAAGCCGGCCGCGGGCGCGGTTCGCAACTTCCTCGGCCGCCGCTCCGCGGGGGTGGAGGAGGGCATGGGCGCGGACGGCGTCCACCGCAGCTTCGCCTATATTCCGGCGGAGGTGACGGGCACGCATCTCGTCGCCCTCGGCTTCGACGACGCCTCCATGCTCGACGAGGCGCTCTGGGTGCAGAGGGGCGGGGCGCTGGTGCTGCTCGCCACCACCCTGCTCGCCATCGGCTTGACCGTGCTCGGCGCCCGCCGCCTCGTGCGCGACCCCGTGGACCGGCTCCTCGCGGCCGCGGCGCGCTGGCGCGCGGGCGACACCGCGGCCAGGCTGCCGCCGGACGAGGGGGGCGGCTCCGAGTTCGGCCGCCTCGCCGCCGCCTTCAACGCCATGGCCGAGGCCGCCGAGGCGCGGGAGCGCTCGCTGCGCGAGAGCGAGGCCGAGTTCCGCGCCATCTTCGAGACGGCGGCGGTGGGCGTCGTCGGGTTCGACCTCCCGCACTTCCGGATCGAGCGCGTCAACGGGCGCCTCTGCGAGATGCTCGGGCGCGGGGAGGAAGCGCTGGTCGGCTCCGACCTGTTCCACCACCTGCTGCCCACCGATTCCACCGCCGACCGGGGAAGGCTGACCGCGCTCGTCGCCGCCGGGCGCAGCACCTCCGAGCACCGCGTCATCAGGGGGGACGGGACGGTGCTGTGGCTGCGCGTCTTCGCCTCCGTCTCCGACTGGGAGGGAGTGACGCCACTGCGCGCCGTCGCCCTCATGCAGGACGTCACGGAGCAGCGGCTGGGCGAGGAGGTGAACGCCCGGCTGGCCGCGGTGGTGAACTCCGCGGCCGACGCCATCGTCAGCCTCTCCGGGGAGGAGGGGCGCATCCTGACCTGGAACGGCGGGGCGGAGGCGCTGTTCGGCTACACGGCGGCCGAGGCGGTGGGGGAGCGGGCGGACATGCTCCTCCCGCCCGACGAGGCGGGCGCGCCCCTCTACCGCCGCGCCATGTCGGGGGAGACGATCCGCGACCACGAAGCGCTGCGCGTGGCCAGGAACGGCGAGCGCATCCCCGTCGCCATCACCGTCACCCGCACGATGACGGAGGACGGGCGGGTGATCGGCCTCTCCGTTATCCTGCGCGACCTTCGCGAGCGCCGCGCGGCGGACCAGCAGCAGCGGCTGCTGATGCGCGAGATCGACCATCGCGCCCGCAACGTGATGGCCGTGGTCCGCTCCCTCGTGCAGCTCTCCCCGAAGGAGGACCCGAAGGAGTTCGCCCGCGCCATCGAGGGGCGAATCTCCGCCATGGCGCGCGCCCACAGCCTCCTCGCCCGCGACCGCTGGGAGGGCGTCTCGCTCCAAGAGTTGGCCGAGGAGGAGCTGGGGGCGCACAGGGCGGGCGGGGCCGTGCTGGAGGGGCCCGCCGTGGTGCTGAAGCCGGACAGCGTGCAGCCCCTGTCGATGGTGCTGCACGAGCTGGTGACGAACTCGGCGAAGTACGGCGCGCTCTCCCGCCCGGGGGGAAGGATCACCCTGCGCTGGCGGGTGGAGGCCCTTCCGGGGGAGCTGGTGCCCGGCATCGCCATGGTCTGGACCGAGTCCGGCGGGCCGCCCCTCGCGGCGCCCCCGCAGCGCCGGGGCTTCGGGTCGCGGCTGATCGAGATCACGCTGCGCCACCAGCTCCACGGCACGATCGAGCGGGACTGGGATGCGGAGGGCCTCGTCGTGCGGATGCGCATGGGGGGCGGCTGCATCGCGGATCTCGGCCCCTCCGCCGCCCCGCCCCCGGCCTCCGCCCCCGGCCCCGCCTCGCCCGGCGGCGCGCTGCGCGGCACCCAGGTGCTGCTGGTGGAGGACGAGGTGCTGGTGGCGCTGGAAGCGGCGGACTCCCTCGTCGCGGCGGGGTGCCAGGTCCTCGGGCCGGCATCGACCCTGCGCGAGGCGATGGTCCTCGCCGGGCGCACGTTGCAGATCGACGCGGCGGTGCTCGACGTGAACCTCGCGGGCCAGGATGTCACGCCACTGGCCGACATGCTCGCCGCGCGGGGCGTGCCGATGCTCTTCGCCACAGGCTACGGGGAGGCGCCCACGGGGCATGGCGGCGCGCCGGTGCTGACCAAGCCGGTCCCGCCCGGCGAGCTGGTCGCCGCCGTGAGGGGCATCCTCGGCCAGGCCCGCGTCTCCGCCTGACGCCGGGGCGGCGGGAGGTCAGCCGCCGCGCGACGGGCCGGAGGCATCCCCGGGCGCGCGCGGCACCAGCGCCGCCGCGACCGAGGCGGCGAGGAGGAACACCGCCCCCGCGCCCAGCCCGAGCAGCGGCAGCCCCACCAGCGACGCGGCCTGCCCCGCCACCGCCGACCCCGTGACGTCGCCCATGTTCAGCGAGGCCATGAAGAGGGCGAAGCGCGTCGCCGCCGCCGGCCCGTGGCTCGCCTGCATCACCGCGGGGGCGAGCGCCACGAAGAGCAGCGCGGGCATGACGGTTGAGAGGCCGAGCGCGACGGGCCCGGCCAGCGCCGCCCATCCGGGGTCGGGCACCAGCAGCAGCACCGCCGCCCCGGCATGGGAGAGGGCGCAGAGGCCGAGCAGGACGGCGAGCGTCGGGCCGGCCCCCGCGCGGTCCGTCCACCATCCAACGAGCAGCGCGCCGCCCGTGCCCGTGACGAGCGCGGCCGCGGCCTGGAAACGCGAGAGCGCCTCCGCCTCCCATCCCCGGGACTGGATGAGGTCCACGCTGAGCGGGAGGCGAAAAATCGCCGCGGCGGCGTCGGTCGTGAAGCAGAAGGCGAGGAGGAGGAGCGTGCGCCGCCCGGACAGGCTCTCCGCCAGCCGCCGCATCAGCGGCCCGAAGCCGTGGGCGATGGCGGGGCGCGGCGCGAGGCGGAGGGAGAGGCGCGCGTCCCCCGGCCCCTCCCGCACCAGCAGCGGCAGGATGAGGGCGGCGGAGCCGATCGCGAGCAGGATGAGGACCGAGCTGTGCAGCCCGAGGGCCGGCAGGCTCCAGGCGAAGAGCGTGGCCCCCAGCGCGCCGCCCCCGACGAAGCCCATCCGCGTCACGGCATTGGCCGTGCCGAGCGTGCCGGCAGGAGCGTGGTCGATGATCATCCCGTCCGTCGCCGTGTCGGTCAGCGCGGCGAAGGCGCTCTGCACGAGAAAGACGGCGCTGATGGCCGTCAGCCCGGCGGGCGAGGCGTCCTCCACCAGCAGCAGGCGGGAGAGGGCGAGGAGGGAGGAGCACAGCCCCGCGATCACCCAGAAGCGCCGCCGGCCCATGGCGAAGCCGCCGAAGCGGTCCACCACCGGGCCCCAGAGCGGCTGCAGGATCCAGGGCAGCCCCACCATCGCCACATGCGCCCCCACCGCCTGCGCCGTCGCGCCCAGGGAGGCGAAGTGGTTCGGCAGGGCGGTGAGCGCGAAGCCCGCGACCAGCCCCTGATAGGCGTAGAGGGTGAAGATGGTGGCGAGCCGCCAGCCGGGCGCCCCGATCAGCGGCCCCGCCCGGCGCGCGGCCTCAGCCACGTTCCGGCCCGTTGTCCGGGACCGAGGTCCCGTGATCCGGGACCGAGGTCAGCACGCAGAAGGGAATGGCGAGCACCAGCCCCGCCACCGCCGGCAGGCCGAGCGCCAGGACGAAGCCCGAGCCGGAGGCGGCCAGCAGGGCGAGCACCGCGAGGCCCGCCAGCGTGTGCGGCCAGAGCCGCGAGGCGGCCTCCCCCCAGCCCAGCCGCCGCTCCTCCCGCTGCTGCGCCGGCCAGCCCCGGCCGTGGAGGCCGAGCGCGTGGGAGAGGATGATGAGCGCGTTGTGGAAGGCGGTGATCGGCTCGAAGAGCAGGATGAAGAGGCTGGAGGTCAGGGCGCTGCGGAGATGCGCGGCCCGCCCCTCCGGCGCCCCCTGCAGCAGCAGCGCCGCGTGCCCGGCCAGCCGCGGCAGGTGCAGCGCGAGGTAGCCCAGCAGGAGCAGCGCCAGCAGCGCCCCGCGCGGCGTGCCCTCGCCATCCGTCGCGGCGTTCAGCGCGGCGAGGGGCAGCATGGCGAACCAGATCGGCGAGAGGAGATAGTGCAGGATCGCCTGCAGCATCTGGAACCGCCCGGTCGCGCCGAGCGAGGGGTCTCGCAGGAGGTGGCGGTACTGCATGTTCCCCGCCGCCCAGCGCCGGTCGCGCGAGAGGAAGGCGAGGAGGTTGGGCGGATGCGCCTCGAAGGAGCCCTCCTCCGCCTCCGGATCGGTCAGCACCCGCACGCCCCATCCCGCGGCGTGCAGCCGCGCGGCCTCGACATGGTCGTGCGAGAGGATGTGCGAGCCGTCGGGCAGAAGGTCCAGCCGGCAATGGGCGCGGAAGGGCGCGATGCGGATGGCGGCGTTGTGGCCCCAGAACGGCCCCTCATCCCCCTGCCACCAGGCTTGGCCGAGCGTCCAGGTCTGCCCGCCCACCCGGTGCGCGGCGCCGAAGAGCCGGCCGAAGGGGGCGGCGGCGTCGCGGCCGATGATGGGGGATTGCAGGATGGCGAGGCGCGGGGAGGCGGCCATGGCGCGCACCAGCCGCAGCACGGCCTCCGGCGTCATCTCGGAATCCGCGTCCAGCAGGATCATCAGCTCGAAGCCGGCGGCGTGGTGGTCCAGGAAGTCCATCACGTTCCCGGCCTTGTAGCCCGTGTTCTCCGAGCGCCGGCGATAGCGCAGCGCGTCGGGCGGCAGGGTGGCGGCGAGGGCGCGCACCGCCGCTTCCTCCGCCGCCGCGAGGGCCGGATCGGCGGTGTCGGAGAGGACGCCGATGGCGAAACGCTCCCCGTGGCCCGCGCGCCGCAGCCCCTCCAGCAGCCGCGCGAGGGGCGGGAGCACCGCGTCCATCGCCTCGTCCCGCACGCAGACGGCGAGCAGCGTGCGCGGCAGGGAACGCCCGCGCGGCGCCGGCTCGGGCGGCGGCGGGCGCAGGCGCATGATGAGGCCGAGCAGCCCCGTGGCTGCGGAGAGGCCGAGCCAGGGCGCGTTGAGCAGGAAGCAGAGGAGGAGCAGCCCCTCCACCGCCGTCCACCCCCCGCCGGCCAGCACATGGACGCCGAGGGCGACCAGCCCGATCGTCGCCAGGGCGACCAGCCCGGCGAAGGCGATGCGCCGGCGCCGCCCCGCCGCGCGCCGCGCGGCTTCCTGCCGCACGCTCACGCCGGCTCCCTCACGGGGCGCCTCACGCGAGGGCGCGCATGGCCGGGGCGGCGAGGCGCCCTTCCCAGGCCAGCGCGTCCCCGACGATGCGGTCCAGGCTGTCATGCGCGGGCTGCCAGCCGAGCAGCGCCCGCACGCGGTCGGCCACGGCGATGACGGCGGGCGGGTCCCCGGCGCGGCGCGGGGCGATGCGGTGCGGCACGGGGCGGCCCGCGGCGTGCTCCACCGCCCGCAGCACGGAGAGGACGGAGTGGCCGCGCCCGTAGCCGCAGTTGAGCGTGGCGCTCCCCCCGCCGTCGAGAAGGTGGCGCAGCGCGGCGACATGGGCGGTGGCGAGGTCGGCGACATGGACGTAGTCGCGCACCCCCGTGCCGTCGGGCGTGTCGTAGTCGTCCCCGAAGACCGTGACGGCGTCGCGCCTCCCGAGCGCCGCGTCGCAGGCGACGGCGATGAGATGCGTCGCCCCCGGGCGGCGGCGGCCCGTGCGGCCGAGCGGATCGGCGCCGGCCACGTTGAAGTAGCGCAGCGCGACGCAGGAGAGGCCGTGCGCCGCGGCGGCGTCCCCGATCAGCCGCTCCGCCGCCAGCTTGCTGGCGCCATAGGGGTTGATCGGTCGGCAGGGCGCGTCCTCGGCCACGGGCAGCACCTCGGGGATGCCGTAGACGGCGGCGGTGGAGGAGAAGACGAGGCGCCGCACCCCGGCCGCCACGCATCCCTCCAGCAGGCCGAGCGTGCCGGCGAGGTTGTTGCGCCAGTAGGCGAGCGGCCGCGCCACGCTCTCCGGCACGATGAGGGAGGCCGCGAAATGCATCACGGCCCCGGCGCGGTGGTCGCGCAGCGCGCGCTCGACGAGGGCGGCATCGGCCACATCCCCGACAACCAGCGGCACTCCCGGGGGCACGGCCTCCCGCAGCCCGGTGGAGAGGTCGTCCAGCACCACGGGCGCGAAGCCCGCATCCATCAGCGCGAGCACGGCCTGGCTGCCGATATAGCCGGCCCCGCCGGTGACGAGGACGGAGGTCACGCCGCTTCTCCTCTCGGTTCCCCCGCCGGGCCGCTGAGGAGGCGCGCCGCCTCCGTCAGCGCGGCCAGGATGCGCGCGGGCACGGCGGGGCTGGTGCAGACATAGGTGGGGCTGGGATGCGGCATGGCGAGGACGGGCAGCCCCGGCCGCGCGGCGCGGATCGGCGCCTCCGCCATGCCGGCGAAGCGCCCGGCCAGCACGGCGACGCGGAGGCGCGGCAGCAGGTCCAGCAGGGGCGGCACCCAGGCCAGCCCGTCCCGCAGTTCCGCCATCCGCGGCGCCCGGTTGCGCGCGCCGGGGGCGTGGATGATCCAGGGCACGGCGTTCCAGATGAGGGTGTCCCCCCGCGCGATCCCGGCGGTGTCGAGGAAGCGGCGGAGATTGGCGCCCGTGCCGCCCGGCTTGTCGCGGGAGACGATGGCGTCCGTGTGAGAGAGCCGCGGCCCCGGCGTCTCCAGCAGGAGGAGCATCCGCGCCCCGGCCCCGCCATCCAGCGGGTCCGGCTCCGGCACGGGGCGGCCGGTGGCGCGGCGAATGCGCTCGGCCAGGGCGCGGATCGGCGCGGTGTGCGCCGCGCGCTGCAGGAGGGCATGGCGCGCGGCCAGTTCCGCCGGGTTCGACAGGGCGCCGGCATGGGGCCCGCGCGGCGGCATCAGGCGGCCCTCGTCAGCGGCACGGCACCCTGGGCTCGCGCCGTCTCCTGCCCGCCCGTCGCGGCCAGGATGCGCGCCAGCCCCTCCGGCCCGCCGAACTGGTAGCCGAGCTGGGTCGTGTAGGCGGCGCAGGCCCGGTGCTTCGCCTCGGGCTCGGTGGGCAGCGCGGTCTCGGGAAGGGTGGCCAGCATCGCCTCGAAGGGGCGGCGCGGCGTGTCGGCGCGGATCGTGTAGGGGAAGTCGCGCCACCAGAGCAGGGGCAGGCGGATGTCGAGCAGCTGGATCGCGCGCACCGTCAGCACGTGGTCCACATGCCCGCCGATGGCCTGGGGCGCGAGGACCAACTCGGGGCGGAGGTCACGGAGCAGCGGCGCGATGGCCTCCGCCGCGTGCAGATGGGCCATGTCGTCCGACCGTGGGGGACCGAAGAGGGCCGCGGCGGAGCCATAGCCCCGATGCGGCGCCTCGCGCAGCGGCAGGTGCAGCGCCCCCGCGCCCAGCGCCTCGCAGGCGCGCCTGTCCTCCGCGCGGCGGATGGCCATGTAGTCGGCCTCCGGCGGCAATCCCTTGTCGGTCTGGCAGGCAAGGGCGAAGCCGGTGGGGGAGGGGACGGTCGCGGTGAAGATCGTGGCCACCACCACCTCCCACCCCTCCCGCGCCATATGCGCCAGCGCCCCGCCCGCGGAGAAGGCCGCGTCGTCCAGGTGCGGGGAGAGGGCGAGGGCGAGCGGCATCAGAGGAGATGCGGCGCCGCGCGGAAGCGGCACTCGGACAGCGGCAGGACGGGATCGAAGCCCGTGTCCGGCGTCGTGCCGCGGACCTCCTCGTACACGCCCATGATCTGCCGTCCAACGGCTTCCCAGGAATAGGTGCGGCGGCACTCCTCCAGCGCGTTGCGGGCAAGGCGCGCGCGCAGCGGGGCGTCGGTGACGATGCGGCGCAGGTTCTCGGCCAGCGCGGGCACGTCGCCGGGCTGGGAGAGCAGCCCGTTCTCCTCATGGCGCAGGCAGTCCATCACGCCCACGGCGTAGCAGGACACCGTGGCGAGGCCGCTCGCCATCGCCTCCAGCACGGTGTTGGAGAAGCCCTCGGCATAGGTGGGGGAGACGAAGACGTCCTGCTCCCGGTAGAGCGCCGGGGCGGCGGCGTAGTCGGCATAGCCGGAGAAGCGCACGCCCAGGCCCAGCTCCGCGTCGCGCGCCACGCAGGCATCGAGATCCGGCCCGATGCCGGAGATGGTGGCCGCGAAGGCCACGCCCTGCGCGCGCAGCATCGCCAGCGCGTCGAGGAAGTCGAGCGCGCCTTTCCGGCGGTCCACGCGGCCGTGGTAGAAGAGGCGCACGGGATCCGCGGCCTCGCCCGGCTCGCGGCCGGGGGCGGGGTGGAAGCGGTCCACCTCCACCGCCCCGGGGACGATGGTGAAGCGGTCCCGCGGGACGCCGAGGCGGTCCACCACCTCCTGCGCGAAGCTGTCGCAGCCGATCAGCAGGCGGTCCGCGTGGTTCAGCACGCGCAGCATCGCCTGCCGGTGCGTCTCGCAGCAGGAGCCGACCCAGTGGCCGTCCCCGCCCTGGATGGAGACGACGGTGGGCACGCCGATCCTCTGCGCCGCCAGCAGCACGGACCAGCCATTGGGATAGCCGTACTGCGCGTGCAGCACGTCGAAGGGCTCGCGCGCATGCTCGGCGAGGATGGTCTCCACCATGTCGTCCACGTCGCGCTCGAAATCCGCGCCGCCCGGCTCGGCGAAGGCTTCCTCGCCGAGGGAGCGGCGGCCGATCACGCGCACGCCCGGCACCTCCGGCGGCGGGCCGCCGCCATAAACCCTCGTGCCGGCGGCATCGCCGCGGTACTGGCTCACCATCGTCACGTCGTGGCCCGCCTTCACGAGCTCGCGCAGCAGGTTGATGGCGTAGACGCTCATCCCCGAGATGGCGGGGAAGAACCGGCGCGAGAGAAACAGGACCCTCATGCGGCCTGCGCCGAGGCGCGGCAGGCGCGCAGCCACTGCAAGGACTGCGGGATCATCGTGTCGGCGCGGTGGCTCTCGCGCGACAGCTCGACGCAGACGAGGCGGGAGAAGTCGATCCCTTCCAGCGCGTCGAGGCAGGCCGGGATATCCATGTCGCCCTCGCCGAAGGGGAGATGGATATGCGTGCCGCGCGCCATGTCCTCGATCGCCACCGTGCCGAGATGCGGGGCGAACTCGCGCACCGCCGCGGCGGGCTCGCGCTCTCCCGTCACCAGGAGATGGCCGAGATCGAGGGCGAGGGTGAGGCCGGGCAGGTCCAGCGCGGACCAGTCGTCCACCGTCTCCACCAGCATGCCCGGCTCCGGCTCCAGCGCCGCCGTGACGCCGCGCGCGGCGGCGTGGGCCAGCACGCGCTCCACGCCCTCGCGCAGCCAGGATTTCGCCTGCTCCCGCTCCACACCCGGGCGCGGCACGCCGGCCCAGAAGGACACGGCCTCCGCGCCGAGGATCGCGCCGATATCGGTGGCGCGGTTGAGGAAGGCCACGCGGCGATCACGCCCCTCCGCGCTCGGGGTCAGCAGAGTGGGCTCGTGCTTCGCGCGGGGATCGAGGAGGTAGCGCGCCCCCGTCTCGATGACGCAGCCGAGATTGCGGGCCGAGAGATCGCGCGCCAGCGCCTCCGCCCGGCGCTCCCATCCCTCCTCCATGGGGTCGAGATGGTGGTGATCGAGCGTCAGCGCCACGCCGTCATAGCCCGCATCGGCGATGATCGCGACGGCATCGGCCAGGCGGTGGTTGGCCGCGCCGTTGGTGTTGTAGGCGTAGCGGAGGCTCATGCCGGCACAGCCTCCCCGCTGCGCTGCCCGAGGACGAGCTGGGCGGAGAAGGTGCCGGTCTCCCGGTACATGGGGTAGAGGCGGCCGACGATGCGGTCCGCCAGCGCCGCGTCGAACCAGGCGGGGCCGCCCGCGCGCGCCTCGTCCTCCGGGCGCAGGAGCACGCGCTTCGCCCCCTCCTTCGGCGCGTCCAGCACCAGCGGGTCGTCACGGTCGCGCAGCCGGCGCACGCCGCGCCAGCCGATGCGGTGATAGCTCATCGTCTCGCTCTCCAGCCCGGGGACGATGACCTTCACCACGCGCACGGCCTTATCCGGCGGCGAACAGTCGACGTAGAGCACCTCCAGCTCCTCGGCCGCGAGGCGCTCCACCAGCAGCGCCAGCCGGTCCTTCGAGGAAGCGACGGCGGAGGCCGGCACCGTCGGCAGGTCGGAGAAGTTGCGCCGGCTCCGCTCGGCGAAGACGCTGCCCGAGAGGCGGGCGCGCAGCGAGGCGGCGTCCTGCTCCATCCATTCCACCATGGCGTCGAGGGCGCGCTGCTCCTCCTCGTCCAGCATGGCCACGGCGAGCTGGCGCTCCACGTAGTCGCGCGGCAGCTTCTCCCGCAGCAGCGGGATGGGGCCGTGCGTCGCGGCCTTGCGCGCGCGGGATCCGCAGAACTCCAGCAGGGCCTTGCGGAGCGTGCGCTCGCGGTCCGGGCTCACCGCCTCGCCGCAGGCCGTCACCTGGATCGGCGCCACGGGCTCGCCCCTGTCGTCGCCGACGACGTAGAGGTTGGCCATGCCGAAATCGGTGGCGGCCAGCTTCACCGTCACGTCGATGCCGAGCGATTTCAGGTGGTCTAGCAGCCCGCGCGTCTGCGGGTCCGGCACCTCGTCCGGCACCACCACCGCGCCCTGGTCCAGCGCGCGGTAGGAGACGACGTTCCCGTCGCGCTGCAGCGCCTCCATGATGCCGTGGGCGATGGCGTGCTCCAGGTCGAAGCCGGCGCCGAGGCCGTTGGTGATGGGCGTGATCAGCAGCGGCTTCTCGCCGAGCTGGTAGGGATAGGCCGCCACCCATTCGCGCGGCACGAGGACGGGCTCGCCCGAGGGCCAGCGCCGCGCCTCGATCCAGGGCAGCGCCATCTCGGGCGTGTAGTGCGACCCGGCGGGAAGGCAGAGGGTGAGGGGGTCCACCACCGCGCGGTCGCGCGAGAGGGAGACGAAGCTCCCGGTCACGCGCGGCGCCTCGGCGACGTGGCGGCCGCAATGCACCTCCTCGCACAGCTCGCCCAGCGCGCCGACCTCGGCCTCGACCTCGGTGAAGCCGTAGCCGTAGCCGACGGTGGCCGGCTCGTTCTCCAGGATCAGGTTCGCCTGCACCACGGGAACGCCCGTGCGGTCGAGATGATCGATGCGGAAGACGGAGACGTGGGAGTCCTTCGGCATGGTGGCACGGAAAGCCTCCGCCACGGCGCGCAGCTCGTCACTCATGCGATCCTCCTCTCCGCGCGGCGGCGGAGTTCCTCCATGGGGATGTGGCGCACGCCCGGCGGGCCGCGCAGCTGATCGTCCAGCACCGCCAGCGCGATCTCGGTGGTGATGCCCGGCGCGTGCTCGAAGGGCGTGCAGACCGTGTCGAAATCCACGGCGCCGATCACGTCCCGGTACTTCCGCACCTCGCCGGGCGAGAGCGGGATGTCCTTGTGGAAGGCCTTATGGGTGGACACGGCCAGGTTCTCCCCGGCGCTGTCCTGGTCCACCTTGAAGGCGTCCCCGCAGAAGAGGATGCGGCGGTTCGCGTCGTGCAGCACCGCCTGCCCCTCGTAGTGGCCGCCCACATGCATCAGCGTCTGGCCCGGGCGAAGCTCCAGCGCCTCGTCATAGGGCCAGGTGACGCGGAAGGCCTTGGTCATCCGTAGGTCGTCCTTCTGGATGGCCATGACCTCCGGCTGGAACACGTCCTGCAGCTGCCAGAGCGCGCCGTAGCCGTGGCAGTGCGAGGCCGCGAGGAAGCGGATGCCGCCGAGGCGCCGGATCTCCTCCAGCATCTCGGGCGTGTAATAGGGCGCGGCCTCGAAGGCGAGGTTGCCGTCGGGGTGCAGCAGCAGCCATCCCGTGCCGTTGAGCCCGAGCGGCGGGGAGGTGTTGAAGGCCACCATGTCGCGGTCGAGCCGGCGCCAGGAGCCGGTGAGCATGGACGCCACCTCCTCCTCCCGCAGGAACTTCCAGCCGTCATGCGGGAGGTCGTTGCGCGTGTCGTCGCAGACGGGGCAGGAGCGCGGCTCGAAATGCTTCTGCCAGAAGCCGCAATTCGCGCAGGCCCAGGGCGTCAACGGCATACGGGGTCCTCCGCATAGGCCCGGTGGAGAAGGCGCATGGTGTGCAGGTCGCGCTCCGCGCTGAAGGTGGTGCGGTCGCCGGTGGAGAGGGCGCGCGCGAAGGCGGCCATCTGCCGGGCGAAGGGGGAGGCGTTCTCGTCCGGCACGGGCAGGGGACGCGATTGCCCGGCGGCGTCGGTGTGCGTGACGCGCCCGCCGGGATCCTGGCCCATCGTGTTCTCAGCCAGGATCTGTCCGGCGGCGCCGAGCACTTCCAGCCGGCGGCGCGGCAGCGCGTCCGGGCAGTTGTAGGCGACGTGCAGTTGCACGAGCACGCCGCCCGTCGTGCGGCCGATCAGCAGCGCGCCGTCATCGACGGTGTAGTCCTGCACGCGGCGCTGGGTGAGGGCGGCGATCTCCTCGATCCGCTCGCCCAGCAGGTACTCCGCGAGATCGAGCCCGTGCGGCGCGAGATCCATCAGCGCCCCGCCACCCGCGCGCGCGGGATCGGCGCGCCAGTTGTCGCCTTCTCCCGTCACGCTCCAGGCCGGCCCGAGCCAGCAGGCATAGGCAATCCGGATCGCCGTGGGGGTGCCGATGAGCCCGCCCGACACCGCTTCGCGGATGGCGGCATGGGCGGGATGGTGGCGCTGGTCGAAGGCGGTGCCGTAGAGGATGCCGCCGCGCGCGACGGATGCCGCCATGGCTTCGGCGTCCGCGAGGGTCGCGGCCATGGGCTTCTCGCAGAGCACGGCCTTGCCCGCCGCCGCGGCGGCCTCCACAGCCGCGCGGTGCAGGTGGTTGGGCGTCGCGACATAGATCGCGTCCAGCGCCGGATCGGCGAGCAGCGGCGCCAACTCGCCGTGGATCGCTGCCGCCGGCGCCAGGGCGCGCGCGGCGGCCTGCGCTGCCGGGGTCGGGTCGCAGACGGCGTGCAGGCTGTGCCCGGCCGCGAGGATGGCCGGTGCCGCGTAGTCGCGCGCCACCCAGCCATAGCCGACGATCCCCCAGTTGATGCCCCGCGCGGGAAGCGGCGCCTCGGGCATCACCAGCGCTCCGGCAGGTCGAGCAACTCGCGCCGCATGGCCCAGTCGGCCGTTGCTGCGCCCGCCACCGCGCGCTCGGGGCAGGTGGCTCGGGCAGGATAGGTGGCGCGCGGGCCGTATTCCCGCGCGTAGCGCTCGGAGGGCCAGGCGATCTCGCCCGAGCGGTAGAGCGGGTTGCGGCGCAGCGGCGCCCCCTCCGGCGGGAGGGCGAGATCGCCCGTCACGGGGCGCGCTGGCCCTGCGCCCGGCCCGGCGACGACGGAGAAGGCCTCGGCCCCGCGCAGCGCTTCCGGCGCTGCGGCGCGCGGCGCACGACGCTCCAGCGCGGCGCGGGTGAGGTCGCCATCGTCATAGACGATGCCATCGGGGAAAAGTGCAGACAGCTCCTCGGCCGTCACGGCCGATCCCGCGGAGAGGTTCGGCCATTCGCGGTTGTGGACATGGCCGATCGTGAGGATGCCGGTCGCGCCCGCCATCCGGCGGAGGCGGTCGAGGATCGGCCGCTTCGGTTCGAGAAAGTAGAAAGCGTCGTGGCAGGCGACGAGGTCGAAGCGCCGGTCCTCCGCCACGGGCCAGGGCGTGACCGCGGCGTCGAGGCAGATCAGCTCCGCCTCCGGCGCCACCCAGTGCCGCGCGACCCAGAGCTTGGCGAAGACCACATCCGCCCCCGCCACCGCCACGCCACGCTGGAGAAGGGCGCGGAGATACTGCCCGATGCCGCAGGCCAGTTCGAAGGCGGTGCGAGGCGCCGTCCAGTGCGCCTCCATCAGCGCGAGACCCGCCAAGAAGGTCGGGTCGCTCCAGCGATGCGCGAAATAGTCGCCCACCGGCCCCCAGGCGAGATGCGCCATCGCCTCGCGCAGGCTCAGCCGCGCGCGGTCCCGCAGGAGGGCGCGCAGCGCGGCCTCGTCGGCGGTGGGGCCGCGCCACCAGTCGTCCTGGTCGGCCAGCAGGAGGACCAGCGCGCCCTCGGCATCGCCCGCATCCAGGCGCGACAACGCCTCGGCGGCGAGTTCGGGGCGCGAGACGCGGGCGAAGGCGATGCCGTCGATCACCGGCCAGCGCCGGCCGGCGGAATCCACCACCGAATGCGCCGTGTCCGGCCTCATGCCGCCAGCCCGACCACCGCGAGCAGCCGGTCCTGGAAGGGCTTTACCGGCCCCTCATGCACCAGCGCCATGTCGTTCAGCACGTAGGACATGCTGGCCTTCCCCGCGCGCAGATGCTGCTCGATCTGCAGCACGCGGTCCAGCGTGTCGGCCGCGTGGAAGGCGCGGCCTTCCGGCGTGCTCGCGTCCGGCAGGATCGCGCGCGCTTCCCGAACCCCATCCGCAAGGGCGGGCGGCAGTTCCTGCAGCGCCTTCTCCGTCGCCCGGGCGAAGGCGGGCTCCAGATGCTCGCCGAGCAGCACCTCTCCCGCGAAGCCGGAATCCGGGATGATCGCGTTGTGCAGGTGGTGCGCGAGGGAGGCGAGATAGACGGTCTCTGGCCGGGCTCCGTAAAAGGGGCAGAGCAGTACGCCGTAGACCGCCACCATCAGGCAGTGCTCGGCATGGTTCTCGGGCGGCTCCAGCAGCAGGCGCGGGCGGCCGGGGCAGGTAACGCCCGCGCGGGGCTGCCGCGCGAGCCGCGGGACGAAGTCCGGGGCAGGGGTGCCGGCCGGTATCCGCGGCGCGTCGCGCAGGGCCGCGCGCAGGGCGGGCTCTACTTCCTCCGCGGCCTCGTCCACGGCGCGCGAGAGGATCGCCTCCGCCTCGCCGCCCGTGACGCCGACCTCGGCGAGCACGGTGCGGTCGATGTCGCCCAGGCGCGTCGCCGCGAGGGCGGAGGCGGTGGTGGCGCGCCACGCCTCCTCCAGCGCCTGCCCGCCACAGAGGGCGGACCAGGCGGAGGCGAAGAGGCGGTCGGCGATCGAGCCCTCGCGCCCCGCGGAGCGGATGCGCTTCAGCTCGCCCAGTTCCCGCAACAGCCCGAGGATCCGCGCCGGCGGCGCTTCCGCCGCCGGCGCGATCCCGTCGTTCATTGCGGGGCCCCGAGCCAGTCCATCAGCATGCGCTCCTGCACATGGAAGGCGTGCTCCGGCGCGTGGCCGTTGGCGACCATCGGCGCCTTGAAGAAGATCGAGAGCTGCTCCTGCACCCCGCCATCGCCGCGCTGCTGCGCGAGGTCCAGCACGCGCGCGATCTCCAGGGCCAGCGGCGCGGCGAGCACGCTGTCCTTGCAGAGGAAGTTCACCTTGATCTGCATCTTGTGGCCGAGGAAGCCGGAGACGTCGATGTTGTCCCATGCCTCCTTGTCGTCGCCGCGCGGGCGATAGTAGCGGATGTCCACGAGGTGATCCTCGACGTGGTAGCCGAGGATGCTGTCCAGCACGCTTCCCTTGGTGTCGAGCTTCGACTGCAGGCTGCCAGGATCGCGCAGCGCCTCGCCGTCGCGGTTGCCCAGGATGTTCGTGCTGAACCAGCCGTCCACGTGCAGCGCGCGGGCGCGCAGCGCGGGGGCGAGCACGGTCTTCATCATGGTCTGGCCCGTCTTGCCGTCCTTGCCGGCGACGGGGACGTTGCGGGACTTGGCGAACTCCTTCAGCGCCGGCGCGTCGGCGGCCAGCGAGGGCGTGAAGTTGCCGTAGGGAACGCCGCTCTCGATCGCCGCATAGGCGTAGAGCATGGCCGGGCCGATCGAGGGATCGTCGCGGTCGAGCGCGCGCTCGAAGGCATCGAGCGAGTTGAGCGCGGCATCGTCCCCGGGCGTGCGCTCGGTGGAGGCGAGGTTGATCATCACGATGCCATCGGCGCCGCTCGTCTCGCGGAAGCGCTTGAGGTCGGCCGCGATCGCCTCCACTGCCGCGCGATGGCCGGGCGCCTCGAACTTGTTGGCACCGTCCACGCCGCGGCAGAAGGCGCCGCTGCCCACTGCCGGCCAGGGCTTGATGGCGGAGAGCGCGTCCTGCGTCTCCTTGATCTGGGTGTCGTTCAGCACCCGGTGATGGCTGGCGGCGCTCGAAAGGTCGGAGGCGTCGAGGTCCCAGCCGCCGAAGACCATGTCGCGGTAGTCGGCCATGCCCGGGACGGAGACATCGGCGAGCGGGAGTCCCTCCAGCCGGTTGGCTCCGCGGCGAATGACCTCGATCCCTGCCACCGCCGTGGTGGCGACCGCGCCACCCAGACCCACAACCGCTACGCCGAGCCGACGCCCAGTCCCCGTTGCCAGCATCTTCCTATCCCATCGCAGTTTCCCTGTTAGTTGGAGCGGATCGAGGGACGGCCAATCACGAACCGGTGTGAGGGGGCGGCACGGTTCCGGGGTGCCCCGTGCGGCGCAGGTTCAGAAATCCGCTTCGACGCTGAACAGGAGGCGGTAGCGCGGCGAAGCGCGCCCTATTCCCGCGCCGGCGCCGAAGCCCACCGTCACGCGTTCTGCCAAGCGATGCCGGAATGCCAGTTCCACGACGTTCGCATCGTGCTCGCCTCGTTCCTGGCGCTCGCGCACGTAGTCGAGGATGAGCGCGGTTTGCGGACTCAGGAGCTGGCTGTATCCCGCAACCAGCCGGTAGGGCTGGTGCCGCTCCTCGGCGGAAGGAGCGAAGCGAACCGACCAGCTCGCATTCACATGGAGCCGGCGATGCGCGGCCGCGTCGATGCTGCGCGTGGCGATGCCGGTCACCTGGACCTGCGTGCCCCGATCGCCGGGCCCGACCGGGGTATCGGCCTCCACGGCGACGGCGAAGGCCGGCAGCCAGCCCCGCTCGCGGTTGAGGTTGTAGAAGAAGCCAACCCCCACCTCGCCCTCGTTCGCGCGCTCGCCGGAACCGACGGTGTAGGGAAGGCTGAGATTGAGCAGCAGACCGTCCGCCGGGCTGATCTGATACTGGGGAAAGATCCGAAGCTCATCCTTCCCGCGACGGCGGTCGTAGCGCAGGCCGAGCTGCGCTTCCGCTTCCCCCGGCTGGCCGGCGAATGCGTCCTGCAGGGTGCTGGGCAGGAAGAGGTCGAGGTCGTCCGGCTCCACCGCGGCCGCCGGGGCGGCGCCCAGGCTGGCGGCGAGGAGCAGGAAGGGCAGGTGGCGGCTTTTCACGATCGCATCCCCGGGGGCGGCATCCGGGCAACTCAGCCCGGCCAGCGGTTACCACATCCGCCGGTCCGGGCATGCCCCCGCAGCTTCACGCTTGCGGGCGTGCCTTACGGAGCGGGGCTGCTGCCTCGGTGCTGATCGTCAGGGAAGGGGGAATGGTGCCCAGGGGCGGAATCGAACCACCGACACTGCGATTTTCAGTCGCATGCTCTACCAACTGAGCTACCTGGGCCCAAGCGAAGCGGCAGTCGCCGCCTGCAGAGGAGGCGGGGGATAGACGATGCCCCGGCACCTGTCCAGGGCATGAATTCATCTTTCCGCGCTGTTTTCCTCCTCCGTTTCCGGCTCGCCCGGGATGGCATAGGTGCCGCCGAGCCAGCGGCCGAGATCGACGGACCGGCAGCGCGGCGAGCAGAAGGGGCGGGCGGAGGGGGCGGTCGGGCGGCCACAGACGGGGCAGACGGGTTTCGGGTCAGCTGGCATGGGGTGAGGCCTCCTCGATCACCTCGGCGCCCGGCGCCAGGGCCGGGTCGGGACGGAGGGAGATAGGGTGGGCCGCGGCGGCGGCGTAGTCCTCCAGCGCTCCCGGAAGCCCGCGCAGCGCCGCCAGCACGGCGGGGTGGGCGCGCAGGGCGAGCGGGGCGGCGGGGCGGGAGCCCGCCTCGCGCGCGGCGCGGCGCAGCGCCGCCAGGCCGTAACTCAGCGGGCTCAGGGGCTGGCCGAGGATCTCGTGCAGCGGCGGGTGGATGCGGGTCCGCACCATCTCCATCAGCCCGAGGCCGGTGAGCCCGACCACGCGCAGCAGCGGGTCGGCCCCCGCGGCGGAGCGCAGTGCTGGGAGCAGCGCGGCGCGGGAAGCGGCGCTGCCGCCGGCGAGGTCCAGCAGGATCGGCCCGGCAAGGTGGCGCAGGCGGATCTGCCGCGCGGCCTCGGCGAGAGCCGCGGCGTTCACCGCGCGATGGGCGCCGGCAGAGCGGCCGGCGGCGCTGCCGGTGTCCACGTCGATCGCCGTCAGGGCCGGGGTGGGGTGGATGAGGAGCCGCCCGCCGCCGGGCAGGGCCACTTCCGGGGAGGCCAACTCGTCGAACGCCGTCTCCACCGCCTCGTCGAAAACGGGCCGGGCCAGCAGGCGCACGCGCTCCGGGCCGAGCGCCGCGCGCAGGCGGGCCGCCTCGGCCGCGCCGTCCGCCAGCAGGGGGAGGGAGGGATGGGCGGCGGCCAGCCGCAGCGCGGCATCGGGGCCGCGGCGAAGAAGGCGGGGCGGGCCCTCCCGCGGCAGGTCCTTCGGCAAGCCCGTGCCGGAAAGGCGCGGTCCCTTGCCGCCCTGCGCCGCGCGGGTGACGCGAAGGGGGAGGTGGGTGCCCTCGGTCAGCCCCTCGCCGCCCTGCGCATCGGGGAGGAAGCCGCTGACATCGCCCTCCAGCGCCACAAACGCGCCGGAGAGGGCGGGAACGCGGGCGGCGACGCGGCCGAGATGGATGTCCCCCACCCCGTCGGGGCGGGCGGGCCGCTCGACGAAGGCGGCCTCCAGGCGCCCGTCCCGCCAGAGCGCCGTGCGGCGCTCCCCGGGAGAGACGGAAACGAGGATCGCCGCGTCGGCCACGGAGGTCAGGGCGTGAGCCAGCCCACGCCGCGCAGGAGCTGGGCCGTCTCGAAGAGGGGCAGGCCCACCACGTTGGAATGGCTGCCGGAGAGGAAGCGCACGAAGACCTCGGCGCGCTGGTGGATGGCGTAGCCGCCCGCCTTGCCCTCCCACTCGCCGGAGGCGACGTAGTCGTCCATCTGGGCCGTTGTCAGGCGCTGGAAAGCGAGGGTCGTCTCGACCAGCCGGGCCCGCAGGGTTCCGTCGGGCGCGATGAGCGCCACCCCCGTCGTCACGCGGTGCCGGCGGCCGGAGAGGAATTCGAGGAAGCGCCGGGCCTCGGCGGCATCTTCGGGCTTGCCGAGGATGCGGCGGCCCACCCCCACCACCGTGTCGGCGGCCAGCACCAGGGCGCCGGGGGAGCGGGCGGCGACGGCCGCGGCCTTGGCGCGCGAGAGCCTCGCGGCGAGGGCGCGCGGAAGCTCCGCCTTGCGCGGCGTCTCGTCGATCTCGGCGGGGTCCACGCGGTCGGGCCGGATGCCCAGCCGGGCTAGGAGGTCCAGGCGGCGCGGGCTGGCGCTCGCCAGCACCAGGGGCGGGCGTGCCGGGGCCGTCTCCGCGGCAAAGGCGTCCGACGGAGCGTCGCTCACCGGCCGGCCTTCTCGGCGAGGCGGGGCGATTCCCGAAGCGGCGTCACCTGAGGCGGCCCTACTTGAAGCGGAAGGTGATCCGGCCCTTGGTGAGGTCGTAGGGGGTCATCTCGACGTTCACGCGGTCCCCGGCCAGCACGCGGATGCGGTTCTTGCGCATCTTCCCGCTGGTATGGGCCAGGACCATGTGCTCGTTGTCCAGCTTCACGCGGAACATGGCGTTGGGAAGCAGTTCCACCACCTGGCCGCTGAACTCGATCATGTCTTCCTTCGACATGCGTATCCTTCATCATCGCGGGGGCGCCGCGACCCCGCTCGATGAAGGGGCGGCGCGGAAAGCGGGCAGCGCGGATGCGCGTCCGGCCCGGCACGCAAACAGGCGCGGCCCCGCAAGGGGTCCGCGCATCGTGTGTCAGAGCAAGCGGAAGATGATGCGCCGGGCCGCACGGGTCAAGGAAAGCGGTCATGTGCGGGCGGATTGGCGCCCCGCGATGCGCGGGGGCCTCACCTTTCGCTGGGAGCGGGGGCTCAGAACGAGTTCAAGCCGATCCGCTCGGCGATGCTGCGGGCATGGGCGTCCAGCCCCTCGGCGCGGGCGAGGGCCACGGCGGCGGGGCCGGTGGCGCGCAGCCCCGATTCCTCGGCCGCGATCCAGGTGGTGCGCTTGAGGAAGTCGAAGACCGAGAGGCCCGAGGCGAAACGCGCGGTGCGGCCGGTGGGCAGGACGTGGTTCGGGCCGGCGACGTAGTCCCCCAGCGCCTCGGGGCACCAGGGGCCGAGGAAGGCGGCCCCGGCATGGCGGATCCGGGCGAAGAGGGCGCGCGGATCGGCCACCATGAGCTGCAGGTGCTCCGGGGCGAGGCGGTCCGTCAGCGCCGCGCCCTCGGACAGGTCCCGCACGAGGATGACGGCGCCGTGGCGGGCCCAGGATTCGCCGGCGATGGCGGCGCGGGGCAGGGTGGCCAGCGCCGCCTCCACCGCGCCGGGCACGGCATCGGCCAGCGCCGGGCTGTCCGTGATGAGGATCGACTGGGCGGCCTCGTCGTGCTCGGCCTGGGCCATGAGGTCCATCGCCACGCGGGCGGGGTCCTGGTCCCCGTCGGCCAGCACCACCACCTCGGAAGGGCCCGCGATCGAATCGATGCCCACCCGGCCGAAGACCTGGCGCTTGGCCTCGGCGACATAGGCGTTGCCGGGCCCGGTGATCTTGTCCACGGGGGGGATGCTCTCCGTCCCCCAGGCGAGCGCCGCGATCGCCTGGGCGCCGCCGATGCGCCAGACCTCGGTCACCCCCGCGCGGCCGCAGGCGGCCAGGACCAGCGGGTTGATCTCGCCATCGGGGGTGGGCACCGCCACCGCCACGCGCTCCACCCCGGCCACGCGGGCGGGGATGGCGTTCATCAGCACCGAGGAGGGATAGGCCGCCTTCCCGCCGGGCACGTAGAGGCCGGCGGCGTCCACGGCGTTCCAGCGCATCCCGAGGGTCAGCCCGGCCGGGTCGGGCATGGTGACGTCCGCGGGCATCTGTGCGCGGTGGAAGGTCTCGATCCGCGTCGCGGCGGTGTCGAGCGCCTCCATCAGCCCTGGCTCGATGGAGGCGATGGCGTCGGCGATCTCCTCTGGCGTCACGCGCAAGGCATCGGCACTGGCGGGCTGCCAGCGGTCGAAGCGGGCGGTCAGGTCCAGCAGGGCGATGTCGCCCTCTGCCCGGATGCGGGCGATGATCCCGGCCACCACCCCGTCCACCCGGGCGGTGGTGTCGCGCGCCGTGTCGAGCAGGGCGACGAACGCGGCCTCGAAGCCGGGGTCGCGTGTATCGAGGCGTTTCATGCGGAGAGGGCTTCCCGGAAGCGCGCCAGCCAGGCGCCGATCAGCTCGGGCTCGGTCTTCAACGCCGTGCGGTTGACGATGAGGCGGGAGGTGACCCCGGCGATCACCTCGCGCTCGACCAGCCCGTTCGCGCGGAGGGTGGAGCCGGTCTGGACGAGGTCCACGATCACCCGGGCGAGGCCGAGGGAGGGGGCCAGCTCCATCGCGCCGTTCAGGTGGACGATCTCCGCCTGCACCCCGCGGGCCGCGAAGTGCCTGCGCGCGATGCCCGGATACTTGGTGGCCACCGTGATGCGCGAGAGGCGGGAGACCTCCTCCGCCAGCGGGTCGTCCGCCGGGCCGGCGACGCTGACGCGGCAGCGGCCGACGCCGAGGTCCAGCGGGGCGTAGATCTCGGGGTAGTCGAACTCCATCAGCACGTCGGCGCCGCAGATGCCGATCTGCGCGCCGCCATGGGCGACGAAGGTGGCGACGTCGAAGGGCCGCACCCGCACCACGTCCATCCCGGGATGGTTGGTGGGGAAGCGGAGGTGGCGGCTGTCCTCGTCGTGGAAGTCGCTTCCCGGCACCAGCCCGGCGCGGGCCAGGAGGGGCTGGACCTCCTTCAGGATGCGCCCCTTGGGGAGCGCGAGGATCAGATCGGTGGCCCCCGCCGGGCGGGGAAGGAAGGGGGAGGTGATCGGCAGGTCCATGGGAGAGCCTAGCACCGCTTTCGCGGCGCTTCGATGAAGGATTCTTGAGCTATCCGGGGATTCGCTCGATGTCGGCGCCCACCGCGGCGAGCTTCGCCTCCAGCCGCTCGTAGCCGCGGTCGAGGTGGTAGACGCGGTTCACGATCGTCTCACCCCCCGCCGCCAGCCCGGCGAGGATGAGGGAGATGGAGGCCCGGAGGTCGGTCGCCATCACCGGCGCGCCGGAGAGGCGGGAGACCCCGCGCACGATGGCGGACCGCCCCTGGACGTTGATGCGCGCCCCCATGCGGTTCATCTCGGGCACGTGCATGAAGCGGTTCTCGAAGATGGTCTCCGTGATCATGGAGGCCCCCTCGGCCACCGCCATCAGCGCCATGAACTGGGCCTGCATGTCGGTGGCGAAGCCGGGGAAGGGCTCGGTCATCACGTCCACGCCGCGAAGGCCGGAGGTGCGGCGCACCAGCACGCCGCCCGCCCTGCCGTTGGGCGGCACCTCGTCCAGCTCCACCCCGGCCTCTCGCAGCACGCGGGCGACGGTGCCCAGATGCTCCATCCGGGCGCCCTCCAGCAGCACCTCGCCCCCGGTGACGCCGACGGCGCAGGCGAAGCTCCCGGCCTCGATCCGGTCGGGCACGATGGCGTGGGTGGCCCCGTGCAGCGACTTCATCCCCTCGATCCGCAGCCGGTCCGTGCCGACGCCCTCGATCTTCGCCCCCATGGCGATGAGGCAGTGGGCGAGGTCGTCGATCTCCGGCTCCCGCGCCGCGTTCACCAGCTCGGTCATGCCGTCGGCGAGGGTGGCGGCCATCAGCAGGTTCTCGGTGGCGCCCACCGAGACCTGGGGGAAGTAGACCTTGGCCCCCTTCAGCCCGCCGGGGGCGGTGGCGTTCATGTAGCCGGAGTCCAGGTCGATCTTCGCCCCCATCGCCTCCAGCCCCTTGAGGTGGAGGTCCACGGGCCGCGTCCCGATGGCGCAGCCGCCGGGGAGGGAGACCTTCGCCTGGCCGTAGCGGGCCAGGAGCGGGCCGAGGACGAGGACGGAGGCCCGCATCTTCCGCACGAGGTCATAGGGCGCGACGAGGTTCGTCGCCGCCCCGCCCAGGGTCATGGTGCGGGCAGCGGGGTCGTGCGCCACGGTCAGCCCGTGCTGCTCCAGCAGCCCCGCCATGGTGCGGGTGTCGTCGAGCGCGGGGGCGTTGGTGAGCACCAGCGGCCCGTCGGTCAGCAGGGCGGCGGCCATCAGGGGTAGGGCGGCGTTCTTCGCCCCCCCGATGGGGATGGTGCCGCGGAGCGGGCGGCCGCCGCGGAGGCGGATGCGGTCCATCGTCTTAACTCTCTATCAGAGGCGCGGCAGCGCGACGCCGCGCTGGCGCATGTATTTCCCGGCCCGGTCGGCATAGGACACGTCCGGCGCCCCTTCTCCCTTGAGGAAGAGGAACTGGCAGATGCCCTCATTCGCGTAGATGCGGGCGGGCAGAGGGGTAGTGTTGCTGATCTCGATTGTCACCTGCCCTTCCCATTCCGGCTCGAGCGGGGTGACGTTCACGATCAGGCCGCAGCGGGCATAGGTGGACTTGCCCAGGCAGATCACCAGCACGTCGCGCGGGATGCGGAAATACTCGACCGTATGGGTCAGGACGAAGGAGTTGGGGGGGACGATGCAGGTCTCCCCCGTGCGGGTGACGAAGCCGTCCTCGGAGAAGCGCTTGGGGTCGACGACCGCGTTGTCGACATTGGTGAAGATCTTGAACTCCCCGGCGGCGCGGGCATCGTAGCCGTAGGAGGACAGGCCGTAGGAGATCACCCCCTCCCGGCGCTGGGCCTCGACGAAGGGCTCGATCATCCCCTGCTCCACCGCCATGCGGCGGATCCAGTGGTCGGGCATGATCGGCATGGCGGGGTCCCCCTGGCGCGCCCCGGGGGGAGCGCTGGCGCATCCCCGGAGGCGCCGGCGCCCCGGGGAAGGCGGGGGCGGGATAAACCCTGGGATGCGGGGGAGCAACCGGGGCCGGGTAGGAAAGCCCTACTTCCGGTCCTCGGCCCCGGATGGCGGCGGCTCCGGCCGGGCCCTCTCCCGCGACTGGGCCTTGCGGCGCCGCAGGTTCTCCCGCAGCGCCGCGGCTAGGCGCTTCTCCCGCTCCGAGGAGGCGGAGCGGGGGGGGGGATCGGTCGGGCTGGGCGCGTCGTCGGCCATGGGAGGAGCCATTCTGCGAAGAGGCGGCCGCGTCAAGTGAGGAGGTGGAGAGGCAAGGGTTGCGCGGGGCGGGGACAGCGGCTAGGTAGCGCCTCGCCCACAGGCCGGACGCTGCCGTAGCTCAGTGGTAGAGCACTCCCTTGGTAAGGGAGAGGTCGAGAGTTCAATCCTCTCTGGCAGCACCATCCCTCCCTCTGATGATTCCTCCCTTGGGAGCGACCTCGCCAAGAGGTGCCGGCCGGGCTGGCGGTAGCAGGGGCAGTTCAGGTCGCGGTTAGCAGTGTTCTTGCGCCAACCCGAATCTGTTAGCACAAAGATCAAACCCCTCCATTTTCGTTACGGATCTGTTAAGGTTGCACGATCGCGTGAGGCGTGCGCTTCTGGGGGCCTTATCTATATAATAAGAAAAATGCGGGGTTATGCTCCCGGACCGGTTGAGGCGGTGCCTCGTGCGGGAGAGCAGCAATGGCGGTCATTCTGGTCCCAAGCTCGTTGCGGCGGTACACGGCGCAGCACGCGCGCCTGACCGTCGAGGGTGAAACGGTCGCCTCCGTTCTCGATAGTCTCACCCGGACGGCTCCGGAAATGCGCAGCCATCTTTTCGCGGGGGAGAAGCTGCGCCCCTTTGTGGTGGTGTCGAGGAACGGGCAGGACATCCGCTTGCTGCAGGGTCTGGAAACGCCCGTGGGCGAGCAGGATGAGGTGCGCATCCTCGCCAGCATCGCGGGAGGCTGAACCGTGGAGAGCGTGTTTCGACAGGCGCAACTCAGCGAGACTGAGATGCGCCGCTTCGGCAGGCATCTCATCCTCCCCGAGTTCGGCATCGAGGGGCAGCGCAGGCTGAAGGCCGGCAGCGCCCTGCTCATCGGCGCGGGGGGACTCGGCAGCCCGACGGCGCTCTATCTCGCGGCGGCCGGTGTGGGCCGGATCGGCCTCGTCGATCCGGATCGCGTCGAGGAGACGAATCTGCAGCGGCAGATCGCGCACGGCTACTCGACGCTCGGCCGCCTGAAAACCGAGAGTGCCGCCGCACGGATGCTCGACCTCAATCCGGAACTGGTGATCGAGCGGCACGACGTCTTCCTGTCGGTCGAGAACGCGCTGGAACTGATCTCGGGTTACGACGTGATCATCGATGGGACCGACAACTTCCCGACACGCTATCTCGTGAACGATACTTGCGTGAAGCTGGGCAAGCCGAATGTCTTCGGGGGCGTGCTGCGCTTCGACGGGCAGCTCAGCGTCTTCGATGCGCGCCGCGGCCCCTGCTACCGCTGCCTGTTCCCCGAGCCGCCCCCGGTGGAGCTCGCGCCCAACTGCGCCGAGGCGGGCGTGCTCGGCGTGCTCCCCGGGGTGATCGGCGCGCTCCAGGCCACGGAAGCGATCAAGCTCATCTCCGGGATCGGCACGCCGATGATCGGGCGCATGCTCGTCTATGACGGGCTCGACCTCAGCTTCGACACCGTCACCCTCGCCAAGTCGCCGAACTGCCCCTGTTGCAGCAAGCCGTCCGGGGAGATCGTGCTGCGGGCCGAGCCGATGGTCTGCTCCGCGCCGCAGCCGGGTGGCAGTATCACCGCCGAGGCGTTGCTCGCGAGGCTGGACGCCGGCGAGGATGTCCTTCTGCTGGATGTCCGCAACCCGCCGGAATGGGCGGGCGGCGTCATCCCGGGTGCCCTGACGCTGCCGAAGCCCGAGATCGAAGCCGCGCTGCGCGCTTCGGGGAGGGATGCTGACGCGGTGCTCGCGGCGATTCCCCATTCGCGTGAGGTGGTGCTCTACTGTCAGGGCGGGGTCCGCAGTGCCGCTGTCATCCGCTCGCTTGCCGCAGCAGGCTATGATTCCCGCCTGCTCACCAATCTGGAGGGCGGCTTCGCGGCCTGGGAAAAAGTCTCGACCGCTCTCGTTCCCATCAACGAAGCTATGGATACCTAGCTGTCCACGAGGCTGCCGAGCCGAGATCTGGGTTGTTAAGTTTTTTCGACAATGAAACGTTTTTCATGTGCACGGTCCAGATGTCCTCGGTAGCCTTCCCTGATCCGCCTGTTCCAGGCGAGATGCCGGAAGGAGCGATCCCGGCCATGCCGGTTCCGTCGAGCGTTGATCTTGTGCGTCGCATTGCCGAACTCTCCAGCCTGCATCGTCCTCCATCGGAAGAGGATCTCGTGGAGCTCCGCTCCGCGACGCGATCCCTCATCCGGACGATGCGGGAGGAGGGGCGGCTCGCGCAGGATCCGATGGAGCTTGCCCTGACGCGCAGCGTCGATCTCCATCACGCAGCGGCGGAGCGGCGCCTGCGCGGCCGGCGCGTGCTGGTGACGGGCGGGTCGGGCTGCGTGGGGACGCGGCTGCGCGGGCTGATCGCCGGCTTCGGCCCGGCCGAGCTGGTCAACCTCGACATCGTGCCCCACCAGGGGGACGGAAGCTGGCTTCAGGCCGACATCCGCGATCCCGCCGCGCTTGATGCGGCCTTCGCGAAGGCGCGGCCGGAGGTGGTCTTTCACCTCGCCAGTATCCGCGAGCCCGGCAAGGCCGAGCTGGTGGTGGGAGAGGCGGTGGACACGAATGTCTTCGGCACCGCCAACGTGATCGAGGCCTGCCGGCGGCACGGAGTCGCCCAGGCCGTCTATTCCTCGACGGGGAAGTGCTACGCCTATCTTACGGATCACGTGTACACCGCGAGCAAGAAGCTCGCAGAGGTCCAGTGGGCGCGGGCGGCGCGCTCGGGCGGCCCCACGCTCTTCGCCATGACGCGCTTCACCCATGTGCTGGAGAACGGCGTGGTCGCGCGCGAGATCGCGGAGGGCATCCGCGACGGTCATGTCCGGCTGCACGGCCCGGACCGTCATTTCAACGTGCAGAACTTGCGCCAGGCAACGCATCTGCTGGTCAACGCGCTCGCCCTGGCCGGAGAGCACGAGCCCGGCCGGTTCTGGAGCGCGGTGGATCTCGGTTGGCCCGTCAACACGCTGGAACTGGCCCTGTTCGAGATCCTTCGCAGCGGGCGCGACGTGGCGGTGAGCTTCTCCGGCGTTCCCAGGGGCTATGACGAGAGCTTCTTCCGCGGCCAGTTCGACTGGAGCGGCGATCACGACTACCACCCCCTGGTGAATGCGCTGGAAGCGCCGGGAATGCTGGAGGACAGCACGGGCACGATGATCGGCGCCCCCGTCCTCTGCCCTTCCGAACCGGTGCTTCACAGTGTGCTGCGCGATCTCCGCCTCAAACTGGACGGAGCGGACCACGACGCCGCGATGAAGCAGTCCGTGCTGGACGCGGTGGCGGAGGTGGCGCGCGATGTTTTCGCCATGACGGAGCCGGGCAGGCTGCTCGATATCCTCTGGTGGGGTGCCGCGCCGGAATGGGCCGGGCCCGCGGGTTGCGCAGCGCGCTTCAGCCCACTCATGGGCATGCTGGCGGACGCCGTGCTGGCGGCCTTCGAAGGAGCGGTTCCGGGCTGCGCCGAGCAAGGCAAGCTTGCGGACATTGCCCATACATTCTCGAACATCGCGGGGCTCGAGGAACGGGCCGCCCGGCTGCGCGCCGTGGCGCAACCGCTTCACGCGGCCTGAGGCAGCGTTTCCTGCCGGCTGATTCGATGCTGCGCGACCAACTGCGGCGCGGATCGCGAGGCGCCTGGAAGGATCGGGAAATTTCAACCGCTGCGGGAACACTCTCGCGATCTTGTGCTGCGCTGGCGTGGACAGCGATGCCTGTGCAGCCCCTGGATGGGCTACAAACGGCATGGCTCAGGGAGAGCGTGCAATGGAACAGTTGCCCATGCAGGCCGCCGAAACGGAGGATGCTCTTGAGCAGGCCGTGACGGAGGCGTTCGATCGAATCCTGTCCCGCCTTCCCGTAGGGCGGCGCGTTGAGGCGCTGCGATCCTTGCGGGAGGAATTGGAGCGCTGCATCTCCGAAATGCCCATGAGCGGTGCGCCCGCGGATGCGACGGGAATGCGCGCCCGCTTCTCCGCCCTCGCCGCAGGCTTCGCGCCTTACGAGCCGGCACCCGCCATCCAGTAGCCCCCTATCCGACCGGGCCTGGGGCTTGGCCCCTGCGCCCCGTCGAGAGGCTTGCCAGTTCGCCGAATGACCGGAACATTTGGCGAACATGCTCCACGATTCGGCAGCCCCACCCCGCCTTGATCGCGCCCGCCGGCCGGGACGGCGCGCGTGAGGCGCCGCGCTTGCGAGCCGCCGAGGCTGCGGGCGCCGCTCGGCCCCGCAAGCCCCGCCGCAAGCCTTCCGGAAGGAGAGCCGGGACCCGGGCCGCGCTTCCTCGCCCTGCACCTGCCATGGCTGGCCACCGAGATCCTGCGCCTGCCCGGCCCCGTCCTCACCTGGCACATGCAGGGAAACCGGCGCCTCGTGGCCGCGGCGGATCCGGCGGCGCTGGCCCTGGGCGTCCGGCCCGGCCAGGCGTTGGGCGATGCGCAGGCCCTGGCGCCGGGTGTGCCGGCCCATCCCGACAGGCCGGAGGCGGCGGCGGCGCGGCTGTCGGACCTCGCCCTCTGGTCCCTGCGCATCGCCCCGCTCGCGGCGCCGGAGCCGCCGGACGGGCTGCTCGTGAACATCACCGGCGCGGTGGGCCTGCACGGGGGGGAAGGGGAGGTGCTGCGGCGCGCCGTGGCCGGGCTCGCGCGGCTGGGTCACGCGGCCTCCGGGGCCGTGGCGGGCAGCGCGGCGGCGGCCATGGCGCTGGCCCGCTGCGGCATCCCGGCCCTCGTGCCGGGGGGTGGGGAGGCGACGGCCCTGGCCCCCTTGCCCATCGAGGTCCTGCGGCTGGAGGCCGGGGTGGCGGCCGGCCTGCGCCGCCTGGGCCTGCACCGGATCGGGGAGGTGCTGTCCCAGCCCCGCGCGCCGCTCGCCCGCCGCTTCGGGGCCGGGCTGGTCCTCGCCCTCGACCGCGCGACGGGAATTGTCCCGGCGCCCTTCCGCAGCATCCGCCCCCCGCCCGACCGGCACGCGGCGCTCGATGTCGAGGAGCCCCTGATCACCCGCACCGCCATCGAGATCGCGGCGGAGCATCTGCTCGCGCGGCTCTGCGCGGGGCTGGAGAGGGAGGGGCGGGGGCTGCGGCGTCTCGTCCTGCGCGCCCACCGGGCCGATGGCGGGGTGCAGGAGTTGGCGGTCGGCCTCGGCCTGGCCAGCCGCGACCCGCGCCACCTCTCGCGCCTTCTCTCCCCGCGGCTGGAGGAACTGGCCCCGGGCTTCGGCTTCGACCGTATCGCGCTGCTGGCGGAGGCGACGGAGCTCCTGGCCGCCGCCCAGTCCGGGCTGGAGGGGGAGGACGGGCGCGCCGCCCTGGCCGCGCTTCTGGACCGCGTGGCGCAGCGCCTGCCCGCCTGGGGCCTGCGCCCGCGGGAGAGCCACTGGCCCGAGCGGGCGGTGGTGCGCGCCGACCCGCTCGCCCCAGGGACGGCGCCGGCAGCGGTGCCGGCGGGCTGGGCCGCGCGCCCGCGCCCGCTGCGCCTGCTGCGCCGGCCGGAGCGGTTGGAGGCGATGGCGCTGCTGCCGGACGACCCGCCCGTCCGCATCCTCTGGCGCGCCCGCTGGATCCCCGTGCGCGCGGCCGAGGGGCCGGAGCGGCTGGAGCCGGAATGGTGGCGGGACCGCCCCGGCCGCCCCGTGCGCGATTACTACCGGCTGGAGATACCCGATGGCCGCCGCCTCTGGGTCTGCCGCTCCGGCGGCCCGGGCTCGTCGCGCTGGTACCTGCACGGGATCCTGCCGTGAGCGGCTTCGCGGAACTCGCCGCGATGTCGAACTTCACCTTCCTGGAGGGGGCGTCGCATCCCTGGGAGCTGGTGGCGGCGGCGAAGCGGCTGGGCCATGCCGCCATCGGCATCGCGGACCGCAACTCCTTCGCCGGGCTGGTGCGCGGCATGGCGGCGGCGGAGGGGGCCGGCATCCGCTTCGTCCATGGCTGCCGCGTGGCGTTGGAGGACGGGGGGGAATACCTCGTCTGGCCGACGGACCGAGCCGCCTATGCGCGGCTCTCCCGCCTGCTCTCCGCCGCGCGGATGGCGGGGGAGAAGGGGGAGTGCCGCATCCCGCGCGAGGCGCTGGTCGCCGCCGCCGAGGGGCAGGTGATGGCGATCCTGCCGCCCGACGCGCCGGGCGAGGATTTCGCGCACCGCCTGCGGCGCGACGCGGAGGCGATGCGGCGTGCCCTGGCGCTGCCCCTCTTCGTCGCGGCCCAGCACCGCTTCGGCGGCGACGACCGGCGGCGGCTGCGACTCCTCTCGGCGATGGCGGGCTCCGCCCGGGCGGGGCTGCTGGCCGCGGGCGGGGTGCGGATGCACGCGGCCTCGCGCCGCCGGCTGGCGGACGTGCTGGCCGCGATCCGGCTGGGCGTGACGGTGGATGCGCTGGGCTTCCACGCCCAGGCGAATGCCGAGGCGCATCTGAAGGGCGAGGCGGAGATGCGGCGCCTCTTCGCCGGCCATGAGGACGCGGTGGAGGCGACCCTGCGCGTGATGGAGGCCTGCCGCTTCAGCCTGCGCGACCTCTCCTACGAGTATCCCGAGGAGATCCTGGAGCCCGGCCTGAGCGCGCAGGAGACCCTGGCGCGGCGCGTGGCCGAGGCGGTGCGGGAGAGATGGCCGCAGGGGCCGGCGCCGAAGGTGGCGGCGCAGATCGCCGAGGAAATGGCGCTGATCGCGCGCCGGGACTACGCGGCCTACTTCCTGACGGTCCACGAGATCGTGCGCTTTGCAAAGTCAAAGGGCATTCTCTGCCAAGGGCGGGGATCGGCGGCGAATTCGGCGGTGTGCTACGTGCTCGGCATCACCGCCGTCGATCCCTCCAAGCACCGCCTGCTCTTCGCGCGCTTCCTGAGCGACGCGCGCGGCGAGCCGCCCGATATCGACATCGACTTCGAGCACGAGCGGCGCGAGGAGGTGATCCAGCACATTTACGAGCGCTACGGCCGCGACCGCGCCGCCCTGGCGGCGACGCTCATCCGCTACCGCACGCGCAGCGCGGTGCGGGAGGTCGGGCGCGCGCTCGGCCTGTCCGACGACATCACGGGGCGGCTCGCCAAGGCGTCGTGGCACGATGGCGCGGAGACGCTGCGCGACGTCGCGCGCGGCGCGGGGCTGGACCCGGAGGCCGATCCGCGCCTCGGCATGGCGATGGACCTGGCGGGGGAGCTGCACGGCTTCCCGCGCCACCTGGCGACGCATGTCGGCGGCTTCATCATCACGCGCGGCAGGCTGACCGACCTCGCCATCGTGACGAAGGCGGCGATGGAGGACCGCCACACCGTCGAGTGGGACAAGGACGACATCGCGGTGCTGCGGATGTTGAAGGTCGATGTGCTGGGTCTCGGGATGCTCTCCTGCATCCGGCGCGCCTTCAACCTCCTCCGCCGCCACGAGGGGCTGGACCTGAACCTTCAGGCGGTGCCGCAGGACGATCCGGCAACCTACGAGATGCTCTCGCGCGGGGATTCGATCGGCGTCTTCCAGGTGGAGAGCCGGGCGCAGATGAACATGCTGCCGCGCATGCGGCCGCGTTGCTTCTATGACCTGGTGATCGAGGTGGCGCTCGTGCGCCCCGGCCCGATCCAGGGCGACATGGTGCACCCCTATCTTCGCCGCCGCGAGGGGCTGGAGCCGGTGGAGTACGAGAGGGCGGAGTTGGAGGAGGTGCTGCGGAACACGCTGGGCATCCCGCTCTTCCAGGAGCAGGCGATGGAGATCGCCATCGTCGGCGCGGGCTTCACGCCCGATCGTGCGGACGCGCTGCGTCGCGCGATGGCGGCGTGGCGGCACGGCGGCGATCTCGGCGTCTTCGAGCGGGAGTTCATCGACGGCATGACCGGCCGCGGCTACACGCCCGACTTCGCCGCGCGCTGCTTCCGGCAGATCAGGGGCTTCGGCGATTACGGTTTCCCCGAGAGCCACGCCGCCTCTTTCGCCCAGCTCGTCTACATCTCCGCCTGGATCAAGCGCCACCATCCCGCGGCCTTCGCCTGCGCGCTGCTGAACAGCCAGCCCATGGGCTTCTACGCCCCCGCGCAGATCGTGCGCGACGCACGGGCGCACGGGGTCGCGGTGCGCCCGGTGGACGTGACGGCCAGCGACTGGGACTGCACGCTGGAGCGGGACGGCGAGGGATGGGCGCTGCGGCTGGGGCTGCGCCAGGTCTCGGGACTGCCGAGGGAGGAGGGGGAGGCGGTGGCCGCCATGCGCCCGCGCGTCACGCCCGCGGCCCTGGCGGAGGCCGGGCTGGGCCGGCGCGCGCTGGACGCGCTGGCGCGGGCCGATGCCTTCCGCGGCCTCGGGCTGGAGCGCCGTCGCGCCCTGTGGGAAGCGGCGGCCGTGGAGCGCGCCGCCCCGCCTCCGCTGCCGCTCTTCGCCGCGGCCGAGGCCGCCCCATCCCTGCCCGGCGAGACAGAGGGGGAGGAGACGGCGCTGGACTACGGCGCGACGGGGCTGACGCTGCGCGCGCATCCAGTGGCGCTGCTGCGGGAGCGGCTGGCACGGCTCGGCCTGCGGGACAGCCGCGCGGTGGCGGCGGCGCGCGGGGGGCAGAGGATCCGCACGGCCGGGCTCGTGCTCGTGCGGCAGCGGCCGGGCAGCGCGAGGGGCACCGTCTTCTTCACGCTGGAGGACGAGTTCGGCACGATCAACCTCGTGCTGCACCCCCGGGTGATCGAGGCGAACCGCGCGCCCGTGGTGGCGGCGCGGCTGCTGCTGGTGGAGGGCAGGGTGGAGCGCTACGACGGCGGCGCGGTGCCGATCGTGCATCTCGTTGGCGAGCGCCTCTCGGACCGCTCCGCGCTGCTCGATGGTCTCCACGGGATGGGCGCCCTGGCGGTGCCGCTGGCGCGGGCCGACGAGGTCGCGCGCGGGACGGACCACCGGCCCGACCCGCGCGGCCCCGCCTTCCCGTCCAGCCGGGACTGGCACTAGGGAGGGTGCCCCGGAAGCGTCAGGACGGGTTCACCACCAGGCTCTCCGCCGCCAACGTCACCGTGCCGGCGCCCGTCATCGTGACGGCGGCGTTGAGCGGCGAGACGAGCAGCGGGTTGCCGCCCGAGGCCGCGTCGTAGAGCGCCACATGGCTCAGCGTGCCGGCGGCGGCGGAGAAGACGAAGCGGATCGCCTCCGCGTTGCGCTGGGCGCCCGTGCCGGTGAAGGTCACGCGCTGGCGGGCATAGCCATTGCCCACCGGCTCCCCGGTCAGCCCCGCCGAGGCGGAGCCGCCGGTGCCGAGCGCGGCGAAGACATTGCCGGGCAGGCCCGGCGCACGGGCGCAGATGGCGCGGGCCAGCAGGTTGCGGGCGTAATCGGTCAGGTCGGACATGGGGGGATCTCCTCTAGTTCGCGGTGAGCGCCTGCAGGGCCGCGTCCGGCAGGCGGGTGGGGTGGAGGTCGAGCGCACCGATCTCGCCGAAGGTGGCACCAACGAGGTCGGATTGGTTGTGGCCGATCAGCAGGCGGCTGATGGAGGGAATGGCGCCCGCGACGTTGACGGAAGCCGAGCCGCCCATCGACACGCTCGTCCCTGCGGCGTCCCAGGCCAGCGCCACCTTGAAGGGCACGCCGGAGGTGAGACTCCCGAGACTGCCGATGCCGATGACCGTGCCGCTGATCACCTTGAGGGCGTTGACGAGGCTCCCGCCACTCGCGTTCCGCAGGACGATGCGATTGCTGAGCGTGCCGTCGTCCAGGCAGAGCAGGCCCTGGTTGGAGGAAGCCGCGGCCTGGGGCAGCATGAACGTCCCCACCAGCGTTCCGCGCGCCGCCTGGGCGGGCGTCAGCGCGAGGCTCGGCGCGTCGGCGGCGCGCGTGGCTGCGGCGGGGGCGCCCGCTGGCGGCAGGATGGGCGAGGAGCCGAAGGCGCCCTGCTCCAGCGTCGGCCAGCCGATCTCCAGCGTCTCGTCATAGGCCTGGCCGGCCGTGCAGGACAGCGACAAGCCGTGCTGCATGTGAGTGATGGAGGTACTGGTGCCCGTGGTGCGCGTATGGCTACGCCGCTCCATCGCCGACGAGGGAGCGACCAGGGTGTTGATGACGCTCTCCACCGTGGCTCCCGCGCCGTCGCGCGCGATCAGGCGCAGGCCGTAGCCGCCGAACGGTGCCGGTGCCTCGACGCGCCGTAGGAACGCCGCCCCGGTCCAGGTCTGGTTCGGTCCGGCCGGGCAGGCATTCGCGGCATCGAAGCTGATGATGAAAGCCCCCGTCACACCGGCTGTCCCGGAGAGACGCAGCCGTAGGGCGCTCATCCCACCGGTGCTGACCATGCCGACGACCTGGCATAAGACACCGCTGACGGGCTGCAGGTTCCAGTTCGTCGGCAACGTGCCCGGCGTGCCGGCCACCGCTCCTTCCGCACGGGGGTTGCGGACGCCGTTGGTGCGCTGGCCCTCGATCAGCAGTCGCCGCCCCACGCCGTGAAAGCGTGGGGTGCCGGCCGCGACCTCGGCCCAGCTCGTGCCGTCGGCGCCCAGTGCCAGGCCCGCGGTCGTGCGCGCCGGAAGGATTGGGGAAAGAAGGCTGCCCGGCGCGATGAGCCGGAGCGGCCCGCCGCCGAGCGCGTGGATGGAAGGAGTGGCTCCGATCATTATGGCGCTCCTCCGCCGGTGAGGTAGCAAAGCTTCGTCGTGCCTCCATCGGGCGAGAGGACGAGGAGGCTGGCGACGGCGCCCGCACGGATCTTCGTGTAGCCGTCAGCATTCACGATCGCCGAGGAGAAGCCGGTGAGCGTGATCGCGAGGTCGGCCGCGGTGCGGTTCACGACCATGCAGGCGAAGCCGTTGCCGGTCGCCGCCCAGTCGAGGGAGAGCGTCGTACCGGCGTTGGCGACCACCATCCGCGCGTTGTGCGAGGCGAAGATCAGCGCCGTCGCGGCGGAGGTGACGGCCATGGGCATGGCGCGCTGGACGTAACTGTTGTCCACGTAGTTGCGCGTCGCGGCCTGCATCGCGGCGGCCGGATCGGCCGGCAGGGTCAGCGGCCCCGTCAGCGTCACAGCGCCGTTGGCGGCGATGCGCAGGCGCTCCGCGAGCGTGCCCGCCGAGCGCGTCTCGACGACGATGGCGCCGGATTCCGCCCCCGTCGTCACGGCCTCTGCCACCGCCGCGATGCGGCCGAAGGTCACCTCCGCCGAGGCGCTGTTGTTGCCGTTCGCCTCCAGCGCGGCCAAGCGGTCGTTCGCGGCCGGCGTGGCCGAGAGGCGGCGCAGGCGCAGCGTCAGCGGCTGCGTCATGCCGTTGTTGCCGAGGGCATAGACCGGGTTCGGGTTCAGCGAGGCGTCGCCCGAGAGCTGGATGTCCGACCCGGCCACGCTGAGCGAGGCCGCAGCGGTGTCCGCGCTGCCGTGCAGGCGCAGCATCGCGCCCGTGCTCGCATTGCGGCGGTGCAGGGCGACGATGCCGTCCGAGCGGGCCGAGAGCCGCGTCTCGATCGCGCCGGCGGAGGAGATCGCCGCCAGTTCCGATTGCCCGCCGATCTGGCGCGCGATCCCGACGGCGTTGTTCATCCGGCTGCCCGAGATCTGGACTTTCTGGATGGCGGCCGCGCTCTGCCCCGTGAGGCTCGCGCTCTTCATGTCGCAGCCCAGGATCTGCAGGCTGTCGGCGTTATCGAAGACGTGGACGGCGCCGTAGATGTCGCAGCCCATCAGCACGAGGCCACCGTCCAGCAGCTCCACCGAACGGCCAGAGCCCGCGGGCAGCATGACGCCGGCGATGGTGTTGTGGTCGGCCGACTGGCAGTCCACCACCAGCGCGCGGCCCTTGCTGGACCAGAAGCCGCCATACCACTTGTTGCGGTTCGCCTGGGCGCTGATCTGGACGCCGATCGTCGCGGGATCGACGACGATGCCGTCCAGGCCGCAGTTCACGAACTGGCCGGAATGCGTCAGGTCGTCCAGATGCCAGCCGGTGTCATGGCCGAATTCGAAGCAGTTGACGAAGTTCGGCATGTCGGAGTCGTAGACCCAGAAGGCCTTGCCGCGCCGGTGGGTCGGCGTGGGATTGACCGTGCCGCCGTTGCTGAAGCTGCCGGAGAAGCTGCTGCCGGCCAGGTCCAGCGTGGTGGCGCTGGGCACGCCGGCGATGGTGAAGCGCCCGTTCGCGCCCGCCACCCCGCCCACGCCGGAGACGACGACGAGGTCGCCCGACCGCAGCTCATGCGCCGAGCCCAGGGTGAGGCGGACGAGGCCCGATCCGTTGTTGACGCAGCCGATGACGTTGTAGCTGGGCGAGGAGAAGGTTCGGCCCGTGGTGGCCAGCGGGTGCCAGTTGATGCGCTCGTTGTGCGAGATGTCGTAGGACTTGCCGAGATAGAGGCCGTTGGTGCAGTCGCCCAGCACGTCCCGGATGCGCGTGCGGCTCGCGCCGTTGCTGTAGATGCCCCAGTTGAAGCCGATGATCAGCAGGCCGCGCACGGAGGCGTCGGTCGCGTTGGTCGCGCTGCTGCCCGTCGTGCCGTCGCCGATGCTGACCGCCGTGCCGGAGAAGGCGGCGATGCAGTCCAGCGCCTCGCGGAGGGTGGTGGGCGCGGTGAAGCCCTTGCGCAGGATCGCCACCTGCTCCAGCGCCGCGTTCCGGCGCAGGCGGATCGTGCGCGCGGGGTTCAGCACGAGGCAGTAGGGCAGGGCGCTGTAGTCGTTGTTCACGCGCCAGCCACCGGGATCGCCGCCGCCCTGGAGCGTGACATTGGCGGGGATGACGAGGTCCGCGCTGTCGATGAGGTAGCGGCGCGGCCCGACGAGCACGACGCCGCCCGAGGCCGCGGCGGCGTTCAGGGCGGCCTGGAAGGCGGCCGTGTCATCCGTGGTGCCGTTGCCCACCGCGCCGTAGTCGCGGACATGCAGGGGGCGGTCGGCCATGAGGGTGGTGCGGATCTGGCCGAAGGTGGTCCTGCGTGTCTCGGCCGCGGAACCCACGCCCTGCACGAAAGGGGAGATGTCCGTGTCGGTCAGGGCGGTGGCTGGCGGAAGATCGGTGATCTTGCTGTCGGGCATGGGGGCTTGCGGCTCCGTGATGGGGGCGGCGTCGGGGGGAGGAAGCTGGGACGGTCGGGCGGCGCTACATCACGAGCCGGGTGCCGGTCTCGGCGAGGAGGTTGAACCCGGACTCGAGGAGCAGCGCGAAGGCGGGGAGGACGACGAAGCTGGGGGAGAGCAGCGCGACCAGGGCATCCGCCGCGTCCTCCACCTTCAGCCGGTAGCCGTTGCCGGGGGTAGGCGCGGTGAAGGTGGTGCTCGCCACGCCGGCGGCGACGGCGACGGTGATGGGGCCGCGCACCACGCTGCCCGCGGCGTCCAGGATGCTGAACCGGAGGTTCGTGGTCGCGCCCGAGGCGGTGGCGTGCACCGTGAAGGTCTCGCCCTCGTTCACGCCGCTGGGCATGGCGCCGAGGGAGACGCAGCGCGCGATCGCCGCGGCCGCCAGGTCGGCGCCGAGGTCGAGCGAGCCCGCGCCGCTGAGCCGGATCGGGGAGGACGAGGCATCCACCACCAGCCCGTTGCCGACCTCCGCATTGCTGCGGACCGGCAGGAGCGCGGTGGCGTCCGAGGCCTGGAGGACCACCATATGGCCGGCCAGCAGGCGGTTGGCCGCGGGGGTGAAGTAGCCGGCGGACAGGACCGTCGCCCTGCTGTCCGTGGTCTTGTAGAGCCAGAGGGTGAAGCTGTCCGCCGCGACGAGCGGGATCAGGTTGCTGGAGTTGTAGGGCATGCGGGCACGGCTCCTGCGGGCGGACGCGAAAAACCCCGCTCCGGCGGGGGCCGGGCGGGGCGGAAGGGGGCGGATGGGATGCGGGCGCAGTTGTCCCGTTGATAGGAGGGGAGGTAACCGAGGCTTTGTCCTATGTCAAGAAATACTTCCTAGATCATGCTAGAAAAAATACCCAGCTTGCGCCCGCCGCGCTTCGCCATAACCTCAACCGCCCCCAGCGCCCTCCGGGAGACGGCATGAACCCCTTCCGCCCCTTCCTGCTCGCCCTCCTGCCGGCCCTAGCCCTCGCCTGGACGGCGGCCGCGCAGCCCGTGCTGAACGTCTACAACTGGACCGACTACATCGATCCCCGCGCGATCGAGGGCTTCCAGCAGGAGACGGGCATCCGGGTCCGCTACGACGTGTTCGACAGCCTGGAGACGCTGGAGGGCAAGCTCTCCGCCGGCCGCTCCGGCTACGACGTGATCGTGCCCACCAGCGAGCCGAGCTTCGCGCGCCTGGCCCGCGCCGGCGCGCTGCGCGTGCTGGACCGCGCCGCCATTCCCAACTGGGGCAACCAGGATCCCGCGCTGCTGGCCCAGGTGGCGGGAAGCGATCCCGGCAACCGGCACGGCGCCATCTATCTCTGGGGCACGATCGGCCTCGGCCTGCGGCCGGACCGCATCCGGGCGCTGGCGCCCGACGCGCCGCTGGACAGCTTCGACCTGCTTCTCAAACCGGAGAACGCGGCCCGAATCGCGCGCTGCGGCATCGCCATCATGGACAGCGGCATCGACGTGATCCCCTCCGTCCTCCGCTGGCTGGGCAAGGATCCCAACAGCGCCGACGCCGCCGATGCCCGCGCCGCCGAGGCCGCACTGCTGGCCATCCGCCCGCATGTGCGCGCCATCATCTCCTCCGCCGCCATCACCGACGCGCTGGCGCAGGGGGAGTACTGCGCCGTGCTCACCTATTCCGGTGACGTCGTGCAGGCGCAGAACCGCGCCCCGAATGGCGGCCTGGCCTATGCGCAGCCGAAGGAGGGCGCGCAGCTCTGGTTCGACATGCTCGCCATTCCCGCCGACGCACCCAATCCCGAGGCCGCCCAGCGGTTCATCGACTACATGCTGCGCCCGGCGGTGATCGCGGGGGTGACGAATCAGGTGCGCTATCCCAACGCCGTCCCGGCCTCCCGCCCGCATCTGCGCGCGGAGGTGGCGGCGGACCCGAACATCTATCCCCCGCCGGAGGCCATCGCGCGCAGCTTCACCGTCTCCGCCCCCGGCCCGGCGGCGGAGCGCGCCCGCGCCCGCTCCTGGTCCCGCTTCAAGGCCGGCCGTTGACGGGCGACGGCGCGGGAGCGGTGACCCCGCCACGCCTCTCCCTCCGCGGCGTCACGCGGCGCTTCGACAGTGTTGCGGCGCTGGACGGCGTGACGCTCGATGTCGCACCCGGCGAGTTCCTCGCGCTGCTCGGCGGCTCGGGCTCGGGCAAGTCCACCCTGCTGCGCGTCGTCGCGGGCTTCGAGCGGCCGGATTCCGGCACGGTGATGCTGGACGGCGCGGATCTCCTCGGCGTGCCGCCGCACCGCCGGCCCGTGAACATGATGTTCCAGTCCTACGCGCTCTTCCCGCACATGACGGTGGCGGCAAACATCGCCTACGGGCTGAAGCGCGAGGGCCGGCCACGCGCGGAGATCGCGTCGCGCGTGGCGGAGGCTGTCTCCATGCTGCGGCTGGAGGGGCTGGAGTCGCGCCGCCCGCATGCCCTCTCGGGCGGGCAGCGCCAGCGCGTGGCCCTCGCCCGTGCCCTGGTGAAGCGGCCGCGCCTGCTCCTGCTGGACGAGCCCCTGGGCGCGCTGGACGCCAACCTGCGGGAGCGCACGGGCTTCGAGCTGCGCGCCATCCAGCGGGAGAGCGGCGCCGCCTTCGTCATGGTCACCCACGACCAGGCCGAGGCCCTGGCCCTGGCCGACCGCGTGGCGGTGATGGATCGCGGCCGCCTCGTCCAGGTCGCCCCGCCGCGCGAGGTCTATGACCGTCCCGCCACCCGCTTCGTCGCCGAGTTCCTGGGCGCCGCCAATGTCATCACCGGCACCCGCACCGCCGACGGGGCGCTGGAGAGCCCCGGCGCCGCCTGCACCCTGCGCCCGGCCGCGCCGCTCCCGCTGGGGGTGGAGGCCGTCGCCCTGCGGCCGGAGCGCGTGCGGATCGGCCCGGCGATCGGCGAGAACACGGCGGCCGGCCGGGTGGAGGACGCCGCTTTCCGCGGCGAGAGCACGCTTCTGCTCGTCCGCCTCGCCGGCGGCGCCACCCTGCGCGTGCTGCACGCGGAGGAGGACGGCGCCCCGCCCCCGCCCGGGGCCGAGCTGCGCGTGAGCTGGGACGCCGCCTCGGTGGTGCCGCTGCGCGCATGAGGATCGCCCTTCGCCTCCTCCCCGGCCTCTGGCTCGCCCTGCTCGTCGCCGCGCCGCTCGCGCTGGTGGCGGTGATGGCCCTCTCCTGGCAGGCGGAGGGGGTGCCGCCCTACAGCCCGCCCTGGGGAGGGGAGGGGATCAACCCCGAGAACCTTCGCCTGATCCTGGAGGACCCGCATTACCGGGACTCGCTGGCGCAGTCCCTCGTCACCGCCACCCTCACGGCCGGGCTCTGCCTCCTGCTCGCCGCCCCCATGGGCATCGCCATCGCCCGCGCGGGGCGGTGGCGGGACGCGCTGCTGGCGGCGGTGCTGCTGCCCTTCTGGACGGGCTTCCTCATCCGCCTCGGCGCCTGGATCGGGCTGCTGCGGGACGAGGGCTGGATCAATGGCCTGCTGCGCGCCCTCGGCCTGGTGGAGGCGCCCGTGCCGCTTCTCTACACCGAGGGCGCGATGCTCCTGGGCATGGTCCATGCCTACCTGCCCTTCGCCGTCCTGCCCGTCTTCGCCGCCGCGACCCGGCTGGACCCCGCGCTGGAGCAGGCCGCGGCCGATCTCGGCGCCACGCCGGGCCGCGCCTTCCTCGGCATCACCCTGCCGCAGCTCTTCCCGGCGATGGCGGCGGCCTTTCTCCTCGTTCTCATCCCGGCGGCGGGGGAGTACGTGATTCCCGAGCTTCTCGGCCCGCCCGAGGCCACCCTGGTCGGCCGCGTGGTCTTCCAGGAGTTCTTCGGGAACCGCGACTGGCCCGTCGCCTCCGCCCTGGCCCTCGCGCTGCTGGCCCTGCTGATCCTCCCCATCCTCCTCTTCCAGCGGCTGGGGCGGGAAGGATGATGCCCGGCCCGGTCCGCGCCGCCCTCTGGGCCGGCATCGCCTTCCTCTGGCTGCCCGTGGTGCTGCTGGTGGCCTATGCCTTCTCGGCCAGCCCGGTCCCCTTCCGATGGGGCGGCTTCTCCCTCCGCTGGTTCGCCGCCCTGGCCGCGAACGAGCGCCTGCTGGAGGCCGCCTGGCTCTCGCTGCGGGTCGCCGCCGGTGCCGCGACGCTGGCCGTGCTGCTGGGCGGGGCCACGGGCTGGGTGCTCGCCCGCCACGGCCCCTTCGCCGGGCGCGCGCTGCTCGGCGCCCTGGCGGGGGCGCCGCTCGTCCTGCCGGAGGTGGTGACGGGCCTCTCCCTCCTCCTGCTCTTCGTCGCGCTGGAATCCGCCATCGGCTGGCCCGCGGGGCGGGGGGCGCTGACGGTCCTGCTCGCCCATGCGACCCTCGGCAGCGCCTATGTGGCCGTGATCGTCCAGTCCCGCCTCGCCAGCCGTGAGCGCGACCTGGAGGAGGCGGCGCTGGACCTCGGCGCCACCCCCGCGGCGGCCTTCGCCACCGTTACCCTGCCGCTCATGGCGCCCTCGCTCGCCGCCGGATGGCTGCTCGCCTTCACCCTCTCGCTGGACGACGTGGTGCTGGCCTCCTTCACCTCGGGCCCCGCGGGCACCACCCTGCCGGTGGCCCTCTTCTCCATGCTGCGGCTCGGCATGACGCCGGAGGTGAATGCGCTCGCCACCCTTCTCCTCGCCGCGGCGGGGCTCACCCTGGCGGCGGTGGGGCTGTTATTGCGCCGTCGCGGCTGAAATGCGCATTCCGCCGGTTCCGCCGCGCGCCGAGGGGGGCTAGGTTCCGGCCCCGTCGCGAAACTCTCGAAGACTGGAACGATGTCCCTCACCGCCGAGCGCCTGAACAAGGTATCCCCCTCCCAGACCATCGCCATCTCCACCAAGGCGCGCGAGATGAAGGCGGCGGGGCGGGACATCATCAGCCTCTCGGCCGGCGAGCCGGACTTCCCGACGCCGCGCAACATCAAGGACGCGGCGATCCGGGCGATCGAGGAGGGCCAGACCCTCTACACCGACGTCTCCGGCACCCCCGCCCTCCGCAAGGCCGTTGCCGCCAAGTTCGGGCGCGACAACCGCCTCGACTACAAGCCGGAGGAGATTATCGTCTCCACCGGCGGCAAGCAGGTGATCTTCAACGCGATGGTGGCCACCCTCGACAAGGGCGACGAGGTCATCATCCCCGCCCCCTGCTGGGTCTCCTACCCCGACATCGTCGCGCTGGCCGACGGCACCCCGGTGACGATCCCCGCCGGGCCGAACCAGGGCTTCAAGATCACCGCCGAGCAGCTCGAAGCCGCCATCACGCCCCGGACGAAGTGGCTGATGCTGAACAACCCGTGCAACCCCACGGGCGCCGCCTACACGGCCGAAGAGCTCAAGGCACTGACGGACGTGCTGCTGCGCCACCCGCATGTCTGGGTCTTCACCGACGACATCTACGAGAAGCTCGTCTATGGCGACTTCAAGTTCGCCACCGTCGTCGAGGTGGAGCCGCGCCTGCGCGACCGCACGCTGACGATGAACGGCTGCTCCAAGGCCTATGCGATGACGGGCTGGCGCATCGGCTTCGCCGGCGCTCCCGTGGCGCTGACCAAGGCGATGGACAAGCTGCAGAGCCAGTCCACCTCCAACACCTCCTCCATCTCCCAGGCCGCCGCCGTCGAGGCGCTGAACGGCCCGCAGGACGATGTGGAGACCATGCGCCAGGCCTTCGAGCGCCGCCGTGACCTCGTCGTCTCCATGCTGAACGAGGCGCCGGGCATCCACTGCAACACGCCGGAGGGCGCCTTCTACGTCTTCCCCTCCGTCCAGGGCTGCCTGGGCAAGACGACCAAGGCGGGCAAGCGGCTGGAGACGGACGAGGATTTCGTCCTCGCCCTGCTGGAGGAGGAGGGCGTCGCCACCGTGCACGGCTCGGCCTTCCTCTTCCCGGGCTACATGCGCATCTCCTACGCCGCGGCCGAGGAGCAGCTGCGCGAGGCCTGCGCGCGCATCCAGCGCTTCTGCCAAGGCCTGAACTGATGCCTCGCCTGCACTGACGTCTTGCGCGCCGTCCCGCGGGGCGGCGCGCACCCCTTGTCCGATCCGCTCACTGGAACCCGCCGAATGCCCGCCCTCGCCCAGAGGCTGCAGGAGATCGTCATCTCCGGCTCCACCCGCATGTCCATCCGCGCGCGCGAGCTGCGCGAGGCCGGGCAGGAGGTCATCAGCCTGACGGTCGGCGAGCCCGACTTCGCCACCCCGCCCGAGGCGATCGAGGCCGCGCATCAGGCGGCGCTGGCGGGCAGGACGAAGTATCCCCCCAATGACGGCTGGCCCGAGCTGAAGGCTGCCGTGCAGCGCAAGTTCCGCCGCGAGAACGGGCTGGACTACGCCCTCGACGAGATCATCGTCGCCAATGGCGGCAAGCAGGTGATCCTCGACGCCATCCTCGCCACCGTGGATGCGGGCGACGAGATCGTCATCCCCACGCCCTTCTGGTCGGCCTATGCCGATATCGGCAAGCTGGCCGGCGGCGTGCCGGTTCTCGTGCCCTGCCCGCAGAACAACGGCTTCAAGCTGCGCCCCGAGGACCTGGAGGCCGCCATCACCCCGCGCACGAAGTGGGTGACGCTGAATTTCCCCAACAACCCCTCCGGCGCCGCCCTCACCCGCGCGGAGGTGAAGGCGCTGGCGGATGTGCTGATGCGCCACCCCCATGTCTGGGTGCTCTCGGACGAGATGTACGAGCACATCATCTACGAGGACACGGGCGGGCATCACTCCATCGCTGCCGTCGAGCCCGGGCTGCGCGAGCGCACCCTCACCGTGTCGGGCGCCTCCAAGACCTATGCGATGACGGGCTGGCGCGTCGGCTTCGGCGGCGGGCCGCGCGCGCTGATCAAGGCGATGACCAACATGCAGAGCCAGACAACGAACGGCATCGCCACCGTCGCCCAGGCCGCGACCATCGCCGCGCTGGACGGCCCGCAGGACGGGGTGGAGGAGCGGCGGCGCCTCTACCGCGAGCGCCGCGACCTCGTCGTCTCCATGCTGAACGAGTGCCCCGGCCTGCAGTGCCACAAGCCCGAGGGCGCCTTCTACGTCTATCCCAGCGTCGCCGGCTGTCTCGGCAAGACGACCGCGGGCGGCAAGCGGCTGGAGACCGACGAGGACGTGGCGATGGCGCTGCTGGAGGAGAACCACGTCGCCACCGTCTCCGGCGCTGCCTATTCCATGAGCCCCTATATCCGCCTCTCCTACGCGGCGGACACGGAGACGCTGCGCGAGGCCTGCGCCCGCATCCAGGACTTCTGCCGGGGCCTGGCATGAGCTTCACCATCCGCCCCGGCCGTGACGCCGATGCGGATGACTTCATCCGCCTGATCGGCGACGCCTGGGCGGAGTACCCGAACTGCGTGCTGGACGTGGATGCGGAGGTGCCCGAACTGCGGGCGCTCGCCACGCATTTCGCGAAGAACGGCGGCGCCCTCTGGGCCGCCGAGGCGGAGGATGGCGAGGTAGTCGGCATGGTCGCCACCCGCCCGCTGCGCGACGAGGACGAGGCCTGGGAGATCGGCCGGATGTACGTAGCCCGCGCGGCCCGCGGCAGCGGCCTCGCCCACGCGCTGCTGGACGGCGCCGAGCGCCACGCCGTCGCCCATGGCGCGCGCCGCATGATCCTCTGGACGGACACGCGCTTCGAATCCGCCCACCGCTTCTACGAGAAGCGCGGCTATGTCCGGGCGGGCTCCATCCGCATCCTGGACGACATCTCGAAGTCGCTCGAGTTCCGCTACGCCAAGCCCGCGACGGGCGTGGTGGTGGAGGCGCTCGACGCCGCCGCCGCCTCGAGCGCGGAGCGCCGGCTGGCCGAGATCATGGTCGCCTGCGTCGCGGCCGGCGCCTCCGTCTCCTACCTGCCTCCGCTCTCGCCCGAGGTGGCGCGCGCCTTCTGGCGCGGCGTCTCCGCCGATGTTGCGACGGGGCGCGCGGTGCTGCTCGCCGCCTGGTGCGACGGACAGCTCGCCGGCACCGTGCAGCTCGCCCTCGCGCCCCAGCCCAACGCCGCCCATCGCTCGGAGGTGACGAAGCTGCTGGTGGACCCCGCCTTCCGGCGCCGCGGCATTGGACGCGCGCTCATGCTGCGCGTGGAGCAGGCCGCGCGCGGCATCGGGCGCCGGCTTCTGGTGCTGGACACCCGCGCCGACGACGATGGAGAACGGCTCTACCGCTCGCTGGGCTGGCAGGAGGCCGGGACCATCCCCGGCTACGCCATGGAGGCCGGGGGCGGGCTGTCCGACACCGTCCTCTTCTGGAAGCGCCCTTAGGCTACGCGGGACGCCGTCGCTGCGGCGTGGCCGATCGGCCTGTAGGACAAAGCCAGCACTCCCGTCGGGATGGAAGAAGCCGCGGGTGAATGCCGGCGGCCGCTTCTGGCTCCCCTTGCCCCAGACTGCCGCTTCGACACCAACGATTGCATCCAGCAGAGCAGCTCGTCGCTGGCACGAGGCTCGTTCCTCGCTTCTTCCGCCTGACCCTACCGGCCCCACCGGAGCACGAGCGGATCGGTCCGGCGCGCCACCTCGATCAGCCCCGCGCGCGTCGCGGGGTGCAGCGGCTGGAGCGGGGCGCGGGGTGCGTCGCAAGCGATCACCCCGCCTTCCTTCATCAGCGCCTTGGCCGCGAGAAGGCCGCATTGCCGGTTCTCGTAGTTGATGAGGGGAAGCCAGCGCTGGTAGGCCTCCGCCGCCTCCTCACGCCGCCCCTCGCGATAGGCATCGACGATCTGCCGGATGCCGTCGGGGAACCCGCCGCCGGTCATGGCGCCCGTGGCGCCCGCGTCGAGATCGGCCATGAGGGTGATCGCCTCCTCCCCGTCCCAGGGACCTTCCACCGCCTCGCCCCCGAGCGCGATCAGCTCGCGCAGCTTGGCTGCGGCGAAGGGAACCTCGATTTTGAAGTAGGAGACCTGCTCGATCTCGCGCGCCATGCGGGCGAGGAAGGTGGCCGACAGGGCCGTGCCGCTGACGGGCGCGTCCTGAATCATGATCGGGATACCAATTGCATCCGACACGCCGCGGAAGAAATCGAGGATCCCGATCTCGGGCACGCGAATGGTGGCGCCGTGATAGGGCGGCATCACCATCACCATCGCCGCGCCCGCCGCCTGTGCCTGGCGGGACCGCTCGGCGCAGATCCGGGTGGAGAAATGCGTGGTGGTCACGATCACCGGCACGCGCCCGGCGACGTGGTCCAGGATCTCCGCCGTCAGCACCTCGCGCTCGCGGTCCGAGAGCACGAACTGCTCGGAGAAGTTGGCGAGGATGCAGAGCCCATCGGACCCCGCATCGATCATGAAGTCCACGCAGCGCTTCTGCCCCGCGAGGTCGAGCGCGCCGCCCTCGTCGAAGATGGTGGGCACGACGGGGAAGACGCCCTGGTAGCGGGGACGGGACGAGGTCATCGCAACTCTCCGGATCTGCCGAGGGCGGGTCAGTGGTTGTCGCGCGCGACCGGGGCGCCGCTGTTGCCGACGAGGAAGTCGAGGTCCACGCCCTTGTCGGCCTGCAGCACGTGCTGGACATACATGCGGGTGTAGCCGCGCTCGGCGAGCGGGGTAGGGGGCGGCACCCAGGCGGCGCGGCGGGCGGCGAGCTCCGCTTCGTCCACATGCAGGTGCAGGCTGCGCGCGGGCACGTCGAGGGTGATGGTGTCGCCGTTCTGCACGAGCGCCAGATTGCCGCCCGCCATCGCCTCCGGCGCGACGTGGAGCACCACGGTGCCATAGGCCGTGCCGGACATGCGGGCGTCGGAGATGCGGATCATGTCGCGCACGCCCTGGCGCAGCAGCTTCGGCGGCAGGGGCATGTTCCCAACCTCCGCCATGCCGGGATAGCCCTTCGGGCCGCAATATTTCAGCACCATGACGCAGCTCTCGTCGATGTCGAGATCCTCGTCGTTGATGCGCTCGTGCAGGTCCTCGATGCTCTCGAACACCACGGCGCGGCCGGTGTGCTGCAGCAGATGCGGCGATGCGGCGGAGGGCTTGATGACGGCGCCATCGGGGCAGAGATTGCCGCGCAGGATGGCGATGCCGGCCTGGGCCTTGAAGGGCGCGTCGTAGGAGTGGATGACGTCGCGGTTCCAGCACTGGGCATCCGCCACGTTCTCGGCGAGCGTACGGCCATTGGCGGTGATCGCGTCGCCGTGGAGGAGGCTGCGCTCGACGAGGTCCCGCAGCACCACGGGCAGGCCGCCGGCGTAGTAAAAATCCTCCATCAGGTGCTCGCCGGAGGGCCGGAGGTTCACGAGGCAGTTCACTTCGCTCGCCAGCCGGTCGAAATCCTCCAGCTCCAGCGTCACGCCGAGGCGGCCGGCGATGGCCAGCAGGTGCACCACGGCGTTGGTGGAGCCGCCGATGGCGGCCAGAGTCCGGATCGCGTTCTCGAAGGCCTGGCGCGTCAGGATCTTCGAGAGGCGCATGTCCTCCCGCACCATCTCGACGATCCGCCGCCCGGCGAGGCGCGCCAGCTCGTTGCGCCGCGCATCGGGCGCCGGGATGGCGGCGTTGCCGGGCAGGCCGACGCCGAGCGCCTCGACCATCGAGGCCATGGTGGAGGCCGTGCCCATGGTCATGCAGGAGCCGGCGGAGCGCGACATCGCGCCCTCGGCCTCGTGGAACTCGCGCAGCGTGATCTCGCCGGCGCGGAGCTGCTCGCTCATGGAGATGGTGTTGGTGCCCGAGCCGATCTTCTGCCCGCGGTAGTGGCCGCTGAGCATCGGGCCGCCCGAGACGCCGATGGTCGGCAGGTCCACGCTGGCCGCGCCCATCAGCAGGGAGGGCGTGGTCTTGTCGCAGCCCATCAGCAGCACGACGCCGTCGAGCGGGTTGGCGCGCAGCGCCTCCTCCACGTCCATGGAGGCGAGATTGCGGTAGAGCATGGCCGTCGGGCGCATCTGCGTCTCGCCCAGGCTCAGCACAGGGAATTCCAGCGGATAGCCGCCGGCCTCCAGGATGCCGTAGCGCACGTGCTCGGCGATGGTGCGGAAATGCCCGTTGCAGGGCGTCAGCTCGGACCAGGTGTTGCAGATGCCCACCACCGGGCGCCCGTCGAACTGGTCGTTGGGCAGGCCGCGGTTGCGCAGCCAGGAGCGGTAGTAGAAGCCCATCTTGTCCTGGCGCGCGAACCAAGCGCGGGAGCGCAGCTCACCAGGTTTCCTGTAGTCGTTCGGGTCGTCGGTCACGGGGTGGTTTCCTCAAGCCGGGCGGGATTGCGCCGCTCCAGCTCCAACAGCAGTGCGGAGTGGTCCGGGTCGCCCTCGGCCGCGATCAGGTCGCGGAAGAGGCCGGCGGTGATGGCAGTATAGGGCGTCTCGCCGAGTCCGAGGCGCGAGGCCGCGTCCAGCGTGTTGTCGAGGTCCTTCAGATGCGTCACGCAGCGGCCGCGCGTGGCGAAGTCGCGCTCGATCATGCGCTGGGCGTGCAGGTCGAGGATGCGGCTCTCGGCGAAGCCGCCGCGCAGGGCCTCGCGCAGCCGCGCGGGATCGGCGCCGCCGCGCGCCGCGATCAGGAACGCCTCCGCCACCGCGCCGATGGTCGCGCCGACGATCACCTGGTTCGCCAGCTTGGCGAGCTGACCGGCCCCGCTGGGCCCGACCAGCACGGGCCGGCCCAGGGCGCGCAGCGCGGGTTCGGCGCGGGCGAAGACCTCGGCCTCGCCGCCTGCCATAATGGCCAGCGTGCCGTCGGTCGCGGCGGTGGTGCCGCCCGAGACGGGCGCGTCCAGGTGGTGCACGCCGCGGGCGGCAAGGCGGCGCGCGTGGTCCTGCGCCTCGGCCGGGCGGATGGAGGACATGTCGGCGACGATGGATCCCGCCGGGATGGCGGCGTCCACGCCCCCGAAGAGCACGGCCTCCACGATCGGGCCGTTCTCCAGCATCGTGATCACCAGTTCGGCGCCGGCGGCTGCCTCGGCCGCGGAGGGCGCGGCGGCCGCGCCGGCCTGGACGAGGGGCGCCGCCTTGCCGGGACTGCGGTTCCAGACCGTCAGGGCATGCCCGGCGGCGAGGAGGTTGCGCGCCATGGGCGCCCCCATCAGGCCCAGGCCGAGGAAGGCGATCCTCATGCGCGGTTCTCCGCCTGGGCGAGCTTCATGGCCCGGCTGGTCCGATGCCGGCCGAGAAGCGCGGCCATCACGGGCCAGAGAAGGAAGAGGACGGCCAGCGTGGAGAGCGTGCCGACCAGCGGGTTGGACCAGAGCACGCCCAGTGAGCCGTTGGAGAGGAGCATCGACTGGCGGAAGGCATCTTCCGCCTTGTCGCCGATTACCATGGCGAGGACGAGCGGGGCCAGCGGGTAGTCCAGCTTCTTCATCAGGAAGCCCGCGGCCCCGAAAACGAGGGCCAGCCAGAGGTCGAACGGCGCGCCCGCGACGGTGTAGGCGCCGACGAGGCAGACGGTGACGATGATCGGCCCGATGACGGAGAAGGAGACGGAGAGCATGGCCGCGAAGAGCGGCACGGTGGCGAGGGCCAGGACCACGCCGATCACGTTGCCCAGATACATCGAGGCGATCATGCCCCAGACGAAGTCGCGCTGCTCGGTGAAGAGCATCGGCCCCGGATTCAGCCCCCAGATCATCAGCCCGCCCAGCATGACCGCCGAGGTCGCCGAGCCCGGGATGCCGAGGGCGAGCATGGGCAGCATGGCGGAGGTGCCGGCGGAGTGGTCTGCCGTCTCGGGCGCGATCACGCCCTCCGGCTCGCCCTGGCCGAAGCGGGCGCCGTTGCGCGACATTCGCCGCGCCAGGCCGTAGGACATGAAGGAGGCGGCGGTGGGGCCGCCCGGCGTGATGCCCATCCACACCCCCACCGCGCTGCCGCGCAGCACCGCGACCCAGTAGCGCGGCAGGCTGACAAGGGCCCGCAGCATGGCGCGGGGATCGAGGCGGCCGTTCGCCCCCTTGAACTCCGGCCCTTCCTCGATCGTCAGCAGCAACTCGCCCAGGCCGAAGAGGCCGATCACGACGACGAGGAAGGAGATGCCGCGGATCAGCTCGGGGATGTCGAAGGTCAGGCGCATGGAGCCGGAGACGGTGTCCATCCCCATCATGCCGAAGCCGAAGCCCAGGCCGAGCGAGACAATCGTCTTTAGCGGCGCGCCGCCGCCGAAGGCGATGAATGAGGCGAAGGCGAGGAAGTAGACCGCGAAATACTCCGGCGGCCCGAAGCGCAGCGCGAAGGAGGCGACCGCGCTGGAGAGCAGGGTGATGACGACGATGCCGACCATCGCGCCGATGCCGGCGGACAGGAAGGCGAGGGTCAGCGCCTCGCTCGCGCGCCCCTGCCGCGCCATGGGGTAGCCGTCGAAGGTGGTGGCGACGGAGGACGGCTCGCCCGGGATGTTGAAGAGAATGGAGGTGGTGGACCCGCCGAACAGCGCCCCCCAGTAGAGGCTGGTGAGCAGGATGATGGCCGAGACGGGGTCCATGGTGAAGGTGAGCGGCAGCAGCAGCGTGACGCCGTTCGGCGCCCCGAGCCCGGGCAGCACGCCGACGAGGACGCCGAGCAGCACCCCCGCCATCATGAGCATCAGGTGGTGGGCGGTGAGCGCGACGGAGAAGCCGTGCATCAGCGCGTCGAGATTGGACAGCATGTCGCGCCCCCCTCAGCCCAGGCCCAGCATCACTTCGAGCGGCCCCTTCAGGAGCGGCACGGCGAACCATTTCTCGAACACGACGAAGGTGATGGCGGTGACGCCGAGCGCGACGCCGAGGGCCGTGCCCCAAGGCCGCTTCCCGGTGAAGCGGATGGTGCCCAGCAGGTAGAGCGCCATGGCGAGGTAGAGACCGAGCCACTGCGCCACCAGCACCATGCCGAGGACGGGAAGGGCGAAGCGCAGCACGCGCCCGCCGCCCTCCGCCTCCACTACCACGGCCTGCGACAGGGCCGCGCGGTTGCGCCAGGCCTGGAAGGCGACGAGGGCCGCGGCCGCCATGAGGATGAGGGAGACGCGGTAGGGGAAGAAGCCGGCCTGGGGACCATCGGCGGCCCAGCCCGTCTCGAGTTCCACCGTGCCGCGCAAGCCGATGGCGCCGACGAGGAAGACGAGCCCGGCGAAGCCGTACTCCAGTTGCAGTCGGTTCAGCATGGCCCGGCCCTCCCGCCCGCGTCAGTTCACCAGCCAGCCTTCGGGGGCGTAGATCTCCCGCGCCGCGCGCTCCTCGCGCTCGGCCATGGCGCGCATCTCGGCCGGGGACATGAGGGCGGCGCTCTGGCTCGTGCGCTGCAGGTAGTCCTTCCATTCCGGGGTCTCGGCCACACGCCGCATCACCTCGGCCCAGTAGGCCTGGGCCGCGGGCGGCACGCCCGGCGGCAAGAAGATGGTACGGGGCATGCGGTACTCCTCGATCGGCACGCCCTGGCTCGCGCAGGTCGGGATGTCGGACCAGGCCTGGGCCTCGGTCACGCGCGGGCCCTGGGGCAGCGGATCGGGGCGGAAGACGCAGAGGGGGCGGACCTGGCCGCCGCGCCAGCCACCGATGCTCTCGGCGGGGTTGTTGGTGTTGGCGTCGATGTGGCCGCCCGCGAGCTGCACCCCCGCCTCGCCGCCGCTGCGGAAGGGGATGTAGTTGAAGCGCACGCCGGTGGCGCGCTGCACCAGCAGCGTCAGCACCTGGTCCGTGTCCTTGGTCTGGCTGCCGCCCATGCGGATGGCGCCCGGACGCTCCCGCGCGGCGGCGACGAGGTCGGCCGCGCTGCGATAGGGGGAGTCCTCCTTCACCCACAGCATGAACTCGTCATAGGCCATGACGGTCACGGGGGTGAGATCCTGCGCCTTCCAGGCCACCCGCGCCACCAGCGGCAGCAGCCACTCGTTGTTCGTGCCGAAGATCACCTTGTGCGGGTCGCCCTGGGCGCCGCGGCCGTAGACGAAGCCCTCGGCCCCCGATCCTGCGCCCTTGTTGCTGACGACGATGGAGGTGGGAACAAGGTTGTGGCGGGTGATCGCCGCCTGCACCGCGCGGGCGAAGAGGTCCGTGCCGCCGCCGGCCCCGGCGGTGACGATGAACTCCACCGGCCGCGTGGGCTGCCAGGATGCCTGGGCGGCGGCGGGCGGCGCGGCGCCCAGGATCGTGCAGAGGGCGGCGCCCAGCGCGGCCCTTCGGAACAGCTTCATGAACTCTCCTCCTGTCTCGGTGACCGCGTGCCCGTTCCGGGTCTGCGCGGGTGGGTCGTCCCTAGGCGGCCGCGGTGGTCTCCCGCATTGCCATGCGTGCGGCCAGCAGCATGGCGTTCCGCATGGCGCCGGGATGGGCGACGCCCTTGCCGGCGATGTCATAGGCCGTGCCATGGGCCGCGGTGCAGATCGGGAAGGGGAAGCCGCCCATCAGCGTCACGCCTGCGTCGAAGCCGATGAGCTTCATCGCGATCTGGCCCTGGTCGTGGTACATGGTCAGCACGGCGTCGAAGTCGCCGCGCCTGGCGCGCAGGAAGACGGTGTCGGCGGGGAAGGGGCCATCGCAGCCGAATCCTTCCCGCTTGCCGGCCTCCACGGCCGGGCCGATCATCTCGATCTCCTCCGTCCCGAAGTTGCCGTTGTCGCCGGCATGCGGGTTGAGTCCCGCGACCGCGATGCGGGGCCGCGCGATCCCCGCCGCGCGCAGGGCCTCATGGGTCAGCCGCAGGTTGTCGAGGATGCTCTCCCGGCTCAGCAGCCCAGCCACGTCCTTCAGCGGCACGTGGGAGGTGACGCGGGCGTTCCAGAGCCCGTCCAGGATGTTGAACTCCTTGGCGACGCCGCGGAAGCCGATCGTCTCCGCGCTGAACCCGATCTCGTCGTCGTAGCCGGGGGTGACGAGGCGCATCGCCGCCTTGTTGAAGGGCGTGAAGCACACCGCATCGGCCTCGCCGGCCGCGGCCATGGAGAGGGCCCGACGGAAATTCTCCGTCGCGAAGCGCCCGCTCGCCGCGGAGATCTCGCCGACCGGGATGGCGGCGGGGTCGCAGTGCTGGAGATCGATCAGCAGCGGGCGGCCGGGCTGGCGAGGCGGAGAGGGATCGCCCTGCATAACCACATCGAGCTCGGGCGCGAGACCGGCGATGCGCGCGCCGTCCGCGAGCACGCGCTGGTCCCCGATCACGGTGATCTCCGCCGATCCCCGCACCGCCTCGTCGGCGAGGACCCTGGCCGTGAGCTCGGGCGAGATCCCGGCCGCATCGCCCATGGCCAGGGCAATGCGGGGAAGGCTCGCAACCGGCAGATCCTGGACCATGCCCTTCTCCCCTCAGCTTCATTCTTTGTACTGTATGCAGTATGTGTGTGTTATCGGGGCTCGCCCGCTGCGTCAAGCAGCCCTATAGGGTGGCCGATTGGGAGGCAGGGGCATTGCCGTCAGATCCGGCCGAAGCGGAGATCCTGGGGAGTGGCGGCCGCATCATCCGCCGTCCGCTCCAGGAGGAGGTCGCATCCAGGCTGCGCGACCTCATCACCCAGGGCACGATCCCGGCGGGGGCGCGCATCAACGAGGTGGTGCTGGGCGCCCAACTCGGCGTCTCGCGCACGCCGCTGCGCGAGGCGGTCCGCATGCTGGCGGGCGAGGGGCTGGTCGAGCTGGTTCCGGCGCGCGGCGCGGTGGTGCGCAAGCTCAGCGTGAAGGATGTGGCCGACGGTCTCGTCGTCCTGAAGTCCATGGAGGAGCTCGCGGGGCGCCTTGCCTGCGCCCATGCGACGGATGCGGGGATCGAGGGGGTGGCGGCGATGCACCGCGCCATGATGGAGCGCTACGCCGAGCGCGACCGGCTGGCCTATTTCAAGCTCAACCAGGCCATCCATTCCGGCATCGTCGCGCTGTCCGACAACGCCACGCTGTCCTGGACGCACGAGGTCATCCAGGCGCGGATGAAGCACATCCGCTTCATCGGCAATGCGGAGCCGGAGAAGTGGGCCGGGGCCGTGGAGGAGCACGAGGAGATGCTCCGCGCGTTGAAGGCGCGGGACGGCGACGCGCTGGCCCGGGTGCTCGGCCTCCACCTGGACCGGACACTCGATCGCGTGAGATCGCTGCTCTGATCCGATCGCGTCTCCTGATCCTTCCGGCCGGGATCAGGGCCGTCGCTTCGCGATCCGGTGCAAGAGGTCGCGGAACGGGCCGAGGGCGGGATTACGGTTCTCCGGCTGCCAGATCGCGTGCAATTCGGCGACCAGCTCGGGCGTCGATCCGATCGGGCGGATGACCACGTCCCCGAAGCAGGCCTTCCGCGTGTCTTCCGGCACCAGGGCCAGGCCCATGCCGGTGCTGACGAGGGACAGGATCGTCTGGGCCTGCGAGACGGCCTGCACCACCCGCGGGCGGATGCCCGCGGCTGCGAAAGCCGTCGACAGCAGCGCGTGCATGTAGGGGCTGTCCGGCGAGTACATGATGAAGGGCTCGCCCTCCAGGTCGTGCAGGCTCGGCCAGCGGCCCGAGGTGAGGGGATGGCCTTGCGGCAGGGCCAGCGCCATCCCTTCGCGGAGCACGCAGGACGAGGCGTAGGCGAGAGGAGATGGCGATGGCCGGATCAGCCCGAGATCGATCCGCCCGAGCTGCAGCGCGTCGATCTGCGCCGATCCCAGCATCTCCTTCAGCACGAGCTCCGTGTTGGGCAGCTCGGCGCGGGCCCGGCTGAGGATGCTCGGCAGGAAATCATAGGTGGAGGAGCCGATGAAGCCGATCGTCAGGGTGCCGCTTCCATGCCTCTGCGCGGCCTGACGGACGAGCTGCGAGGCGCGCTCGCTGGCCCCGAGCAGCGCGCGGGCTTCCGGCAGGAAAACCTGGCCCGCTGGCGTGAGAGCCACGGAATGGCTGGTGCGCTCGAGCAACCGGACCCCCAGCCTAGCCTCCAGCAACTGGATGTGCCGGCTCAGCGGCGGTTGGGTCATGCCTAGCCGCCGCGCGGCGCGGCCGAAGTGGAGTTCCTCCGCGACGGCGACGAAGGAGCGGAGATGGTTCAGGTCCAGCACGCCGCGATCTAAATCTGATATTACAGAAATACAAATATGATGTTGGACCGGTATTGATCGGACGCCTTAGTCTTCTCTCAACGAAGGGATGGCCCGGCTCGCCCAAGGCGCAGGACGGGGCTCCTCAGAGGAGGAAGGCGGTTCATGGCGGTGTTCCTGGCGGAGGGCGAGAGCCTGTTGGGCCGGCCCGTGCTCCCTCCGGCTTCCCACGACAACGTCGCCGTCGCCCTGCGCGGCCTGAGCGCGGGAGAGGGGCTGCCCGGAATGGGACTGGCGGCGCGCGAGGAGGTACCGGCCGGCCATAAGATCGCCCTCCACGACATCGCCGCCGGAGAGGCGGTGCTGCGGGGCGGGATGCCCATCGGCCGGGCGACGGCCGCCATTGCGGCAGGGCAGCGGCTGCGGGCCGCGGACCTGTCCTGCACCGGCGTCGCGCTTCCCTCCATCCCCGCCTCGCCGCGCGCGGCGGTGGCGCCGGCCAGCTTCCGCGGCTTCCTGCGCGACGACGGGCGCGTGGGCACGCGCAACATGATCGGCGTCTTCGTCGTCGGGAATTGCGGGGCGACAGCGGCACGTCAGGCAGCGGACCTGTTCGACGAGGAGCGGCTGGCCGCATTCCCGAACGTGGACGGCGTCGTGCCCTTCATCCACGAGATCGGCTGCGGGATGGAGATGACCGGGGAGCCGATGGATCTCCTCCGCCGCACCCTCTCGGGCTTCATCCGCCACCCCAACACGGCAGGGGCCGTGGTGGTGGCGCTCGGTTGCGAGCGCAACAACCTCAAGAGCTTCCTGGAGCAGGAAAGGCTGGAGGTGGGCGAGCGGCTGCACACCGTGACCATCCAGGACGTCGGCGGCATCCGCCGTGCCGTGGACACCGCGCGCGGCATGGTGGAGGCGATGCTGCCGGCCGCAAACGCCGCGCAGCGGCAGGAGGTCTCCGCGGCCCATCTCGTGCTCGGGCTGCAAGGTGCGGCACCGGATGGGTTCTGCGGGCTCTCGGCCAACCCGGCGCTCGGGGTGGCGGTCGACCTGTTGCTGCAGGCGGGCGGCACGGCGATCCTGTCGGAAACCCCGGAGCTGCTAGCCGCGGAGGGGGCTCTCCTGGCGCGGGCGGGTACGCCGGCCGTGGCGGAGGCCCTGCGCGAGCGGCTGGCCTGGTGGCGCGCCCATCACCGCGGGCGGGACACGGTGCTGAACGGCGTGCTGGACCGCGGGCCTGCCCAGGCCGGGCTGGCGAGCGTCGTCGAGAAGGCGCTCGACGGGCTGCGCAAGGCGGGGGATGCGCCGATCGCGGGCGTGTACCGCTACAGCGAGCGGGTGCAGGGCCCGGGCCTCGTCCTCATGGACACGCCCGACCATGACGCGGTCTCCGTCACCGGGCAGATCGCCGGCGGCGCGAACCTGATCGCCATGACGACGGGGCGGGGCACGGCTTTCGGATCGCTTCCGGCGCCCACGGTCAAGATGGCCTCGAACGGCGAGACCTTCGCGCGCATGGCGAATGACATCGACATCGATTGCGGGCCGGTGCTGGACGGCAGCGTGAGCGTGGAGGCGATGGGGCGGCGCATCTTCGACGCGCTGCTCCGCCACGCCTCCGGCGAGAGGACCAAGGGCGAGATCGAGGGCATGGGAGAGAACGAGTTCGTGCCCTGGCCCGTCGGCGTGCTGGCCTGAGGAGGCAGGAATGGACGTGGAAGCCCCGCTCAACCCATTCATCCGTCTCGACCCCGCCGACAACGTGGTGGTCGCGCGCATGCCCGTGCCCGCCGGAACCTCGGTCGCGATGGAGAACACCGTCACGCGGCAGGACGTGCCCGCAGGACACAAGATCGCCGCGCGCTTCATCCGGAAGGGGGAGGCGGTGAGGAAGTACAACACGGTGATCGGCTACGCCTCCGAGGATCTGGCGCCGGGCACCTGGATGCACAGCCACAACATCCTCTTCGACGCCGTGGAGAAGGATTACGCCTTCTCGAAGAACTACCGGCCGACCGAGTACGTCCCCGCGGCGGAGCGCGCGACCTTCCAGGGCATCCGCCGCCCGGACGGCCGCGTGGGGACGCGGAACTATGTCGGCGTCTTCGCGCTGGGAGCGGGCGCCGCGACGGCGGCGCGCAGGATCGCAGACTGGTTCACGCCGGAGCGGCTCGCGGGCTTCCCGGATCTGGACGGCGTGGCCCCTTTCGCCCATGGCTCGGGGGAGGGGATGGAGCGCTCGGGCGAGCCGATGGCGCTGCTGCGGCGGACCATCGCCGGGACGATCCGCAACCCGAACACGGCCGCGGCCCTGGTGATCGCGACCGGCGCCGAGAGCAACGCCCTGGACGATTTCCTCCGGGAGCAGGGGCTGGCCGAGGGGCCGAAGCTGCGGACGCTCGTGATCGGGGAATCCGGCGGGCTGCGCCGCGCGGTGGAGGCCGGCGTCGCGATCGTGCAGGAGATGCTGCCGGCGGCCAGTGACGTGCGCCGGGAGACGGTTTCGGCCGAGCACCTGGTGATCGGCATGCAGTGCGGCGGGTCGGACGGGTTCTCCGGGCTCTCCGCCAATCCGGCGCTGGGCGCAGCGATGGACATCCTGGTGCGCCATGGCGGCACGGCGATCCTGAGCGAGACGGGCGAGATCTTCGGCGTGGAGCACACGCTGACGGCGCGCGCGGTGACGCCGGAGATCGGGCAGAAGCTCGTGGACCGGATGAACTGGTGGCTGGACTACAGCACGGGAGCCGACACCCAGATCAACGGCCGCGTCTCCCCCGGCAACAATGCCGGCGGCCTCGCCAATGTGCTGGAGAAGTCGCTCGGCGGAGCCAAGAAGGGCGGCAACTCGCCGCTGATGGAGGTTTACGAGTATGCGGAGCCGGTGACGGCGCGCGGCCTCGTCTTCATGGACACGCCGGGCTACGACCCGACCTCCGCGACCGGGCAGATCGCCGGCGGCGCGAATATGGTTATGTTCACCACCGGGCGCGGGTCCTGCTTCGGTTCGCTCCCCTCGCCGACGATCAAGCTCGCCTCCAACACGCCCATGTACGAGCGCATGGCCGACGACATGGACATCAACTGCGGCGTCATCATCGACGGCCGCATGACGGTGGCGGAGATGGGCGAGCGCATCTTCCGGCAACTTCTCCGCCATGCCTCGGGCGAGCGGACGAAGAGCGAGTTGAACGGGCTCGGGCGGAACGAGTTCGTGCCCTGGCAGATCGGTGTTCTGGCGTGAACCGGCCGCCAGCGCTCGCGAACCGCGCGCCTTGTCCCTCCCGGCCGATCTCACACGAAGGATCCTGACGTGGATATTCTACCCGGCACCGCCTCCGACCTGACGCCCCGCGCGCCGGCCGCGCGCACCGGCGGCCAGATCCTGGTGGACCAGCTCCTCGCCCAGGGTGTGGAGCGGGTCACCTGCGTGCCGGGCGAGAGCTATCTCGCCGTGCTGGACGCCTTGTACGACGCCCGGATCGACGTGCTGACCTGCCGCGCGGAGGGCGGGGCGGCGATCATGGCGGAGGCCTATGGCAAGCTGACGGGCCGGCCCGGCGTGTGCTTCGTCACGCGCGGGCCGGGCGCGACGAACGCTTCCTGCGGCGTGCACATCGCCATGCAGGACTCCACCCCGATGATCCTCTTCGTCGGCCAAGTGGCGCGGGAGATGCGCGAGCGCGAGGCGTTCCAGGAGCTCGACTACCGCGCGGTCTTCGGCAGCATGACGAAGTGGGCCACCGAGATCGACACCCCCGACCGCATCCCGGAGATGGTGGCCCGCGCCTTCCGGGTGGCGATGCAGGGGCGGCCGGGGCCGGTGGTGATCGCACTGCCGGAGGACATGCTGACGGAGGTCGCGACGGTGGTGGACGTGCCGCGCGTCGAGCCCGCGCTTCCCGTTCCCTCCACCACCGACATGCAGGCACTGGCCGGGCTGCTGGCCAGGGCGGAGCGGCCCCTGGTCATCCTCGGCGGTTCGGGCTGGGACGAGGCGGCGGTGGACGCGATGGGGGATTTCGCCACCCGTTGGTCGCTGCCGGTTTGCACCTCCTTCCGCCGGGCCGACCGGTTCCGCTGGGACCATCCCTGCTATGCCGGCGATCTCGGCATCGGGCCGGGGCCGGTCCTCGCCGCCATGGCGAAGGAGGCGGATCTCCTGCTGCTGGTCGGCGGGCGAATGTCGGAGATCCCGTCCAACTCCTATGAGCTGCTCGGCATTCCCGTGCCGAAGCAGAGGCTGGTGCATGTGCATCCGGGGGCGGAGGAGCTGGGGCGGGTCTATGCGCCGGTCCTCGCCATCCAGGCAGCGCCGCGCGCCTTCGCGCCGGCCCTGGCCGGGCTCTCGCCCGAGGGGAGGCCGGTCTGGGCCGCGGCCACCGAGGCCGCGCACCGCGCCTATCTCGACCTCTCCGGCGAGCCCCGCACGCTTCCCGGCGACTTCCAGTACGGCGAGGTGGTGCGCTGGCTGAACGAGCGCGTGCCGGACGCGATCCTCTGCAACGGCGCGGGCAACTTCGCGGGTTGGATGCATCGGCACTGGCGTTTCTCGAAGCTGGGCACGCAGCTCGCGCCCACTTCCGGCTCGATGGGCTATGGCGTGCCGGCGGCGGTGATGGCCAAGCGGCAGAAGCCGGACAGCGTTGCCGTCGTCATCGCCGGCGATGGCGACTTCCTGATGACGGGCCAGGAATTCGCGACGGCGGTGCAGTACGGCATCCCGGTCATCACGATCGTGATCGACAACGGCATGTACGGCACGATCCGCATGCATCAGGAACGCGACTATCCCGGGCGCATCTCCGCGACGCGGCTCGTGAACCCCGATTTCGCCGCCTATGCCACGGCCTTCGGCGGCCATGGCGAGACGGTTCGCCGCACCGAGGACTTCGCCGCCGCCTTCGAGCATGCCCTGGCCTCGGGCAAGCCGGCCATCCTGCACTGCTTCCTGGACCCGCGGGCGCGCTCCGTGGGCCGCGACATGGCGGAAGGCCAGCCGCTTTGACGATGAAATTCGGCAGGTCCGCCGCCTCCGCGTGAAGCGGGAGCGGCGTCACGAAGCGTGAATCTGAGGAGGAAAGAGATGTCCTTGCGAGCCCTGTGGGTGTGTTTCGGTGTGCTGCTCGCTGCCTTGCCCGCCCGGGCGCAGGAGTACCCGACCCGCCCGATCCGCGTCGTCGTGCCTTTCGCTGCCGGCGGGTCCACCGACATCCTTGCCCGCGTCGTCACGCAGAGCATGAGCAAGCGGCTGGGCCAGCCCATGGTGGTCGAGAACCGGGCAGGGGCGGGCGGCAACATCGGCAGTGACGTCTGCGCCAAGGCGGCGCCGGACGGCTACACGCTGTGCATCAGCACCATCAGCGCCCATGCCATCAATGCCAGCGTCTACCCTCAGATGCCCTATGACAACCTGCGGGACTTCTGGGACATCACGCTGCTGGCGACGCAGCCGAACCTGCTGGTGGTGAACTCGCGCGTGCCCGCGCGGAACCTGAACGAACTCATTGCCATGCTGAAGGCGAAGCCCGGCGAGCACACCTACGGCTCCTCCGGCGTCGGCACCTCGCAGCATCTCGGCACGGAGCTGCTTCTCCAGACGATCGGCACCACGGGCGTGCATGTCCCGTATCGCGGAAGCTCGCAGAGCCTGAACGACCTGATCGGGGGGCAGCTCACGATGGTGCTGGACAACTTCTCCTCTGCCTGGCCGCTCGTGCAGGCTGGACAGATCCGGGCGCTCGGTGTCGGGTCGCAGGGCCGCAATCCCTCGGCGCCCGATCTCCCCGCCATCGCGGAGGTGCTGCCCGGCTTCGAGTCCGTGTCGTGGAGCGGCCTGTTCGCGCCGGCCGCCGTGCCCCGGCCGATCATCGATCGGCTGAACCGGGAGGCTCGGGCGGCCCTGCAGGACCCGGAAGTGCTCGCCCGCTTCCGCGATCTCGGCCTCCAGCCCGGCGGAAACTCGCCCGAGGAGTTCCACGCCTTCGTTGAGGCGGAGACGAAGCGCTGGGGCGAGGTGGCCCGGCGGGCGAACATCCGGGCCGAGTGACCGGCCGATGAGCGTCGCGGCGGGTCCAGCCTCGCCGCGACGCGGCTGCGGTGACCGCGCTGGGGTCATCACCTTGCGGCAGCCTCGGGAGCCGCAGTACCGGCAAGGGCCGCCGGATAGCCTGTGCCCCCGGGAAGGCCTGGGATGAGGCGCCGAGACGGATGGCGCCCCGCCGGCGCATGGCCTCGGTCCACGGCCTATGGCGCGAAGGCCGTGCGCTGAAGCGCGCCGGCAACTGCATCGCCCCTGCGATCCTCGCCTGACCATCCTCCGCCAGTGCCGGCCCGAAGGCGCGCGTGGAATGACGCAGGACTGCCCCGTGCGGCTAACCCGGCGGGAGGATCAGTCCTCCTGGCCCCTGAACATGCTCTGGAAACGCGCGGGTGGGATGGGCGGTGGCCGCGTGGATCGACTTCGTATCGTGGCCGGGGTGGCTGGCGCGGAAGCGCAGGCTGTCGCCGGGTACGAGGCGGAGGAGGACGGCTCAAAGACCATCATCCTCGCCGCGATCCAGCTTCCTTACCTCGCCCTCCGTTCGCGCCGCGGCGCACTCCGGCCGTCCTTGCCGGTGAACGAAGGCTGCGCCCGCAGGGGGAGGAGGCCTTTCCTCCGGCGGCCAGCGCGAACGGCTTCCATCATTGTCGGCGGACAAAGATGCCCGGTCCGAACTGGCCAATGCTCCCCGCCGCTCACGCAGAGCATCAGCCGATTTGGAGCGGCTACGGACATGATGATGAACCGCAGGATCTTCGCCATGGGCAGCGCCGGCGTTCTGGCCGTTGCGGGGGATGCCCTGGCCCATGGCACCGCGCCGCACGGCAGAGCGCCAGTGATTCCCGCCAGCGCCCCGTCCGCCGCGGCCTCGCCCGTCATCGACATCGTGCGCGACCCGAGCGACCTGCCGGGCCCCATCGGCCAGCGCGGGCCGCAGCGCGTGCGGGTGGACCTGGAGACCACCGAGGTGACCGGCCAGCTGGCCGACGGCGCAACCTACCGGTACTGGACGTTCAACAACAAGGTGCCCGGCCCCTTCGTCCGCGTCCGTGTCAACGACACCGTCGACGTGACGATGAGGAACGCCGACGGCAGCGTCCACTCCCACAACGTGGACTTCCACGCCGTCACCGGCCCGGGCGGCGGCGGTGCCGTGACGGTCGCCGCGCCGGGCGAGAGCAAGAGCTTCACCTTCAAGGCGATCAATCCCGGCCTCTACATCTATCACTGCGCAGTGGCGCCCCATGCCCAGCACATCTCGAACGGCATGTACGGGCTGATCCTGGTCGAGCCCGAGGGCGGACTGCCCCGCGTGGACCGCGAGTTCTACGTCGTGCAAGGCGAGCTTTACACGGACCAGCCCTTCGGCACGAAGGGCGAGATCGGCGAGGACCTGGACCGGCTGCTGGACGAGCGCCCCACCCATGTCCTGTTCAACGGCGCGGTCGGCGCGCTGACCACCCATACCCCCCTGAAGGCGAAGGTGGGCGAGACGGTGCGCATCTTCTTCGGCGTGGGCGGGCCGAACCTGACCTCCTCCTTCCACGTGATCGGCGAGGTCTTCGACAAGGTCTACTCCATGGGCGACCTCACCACGAAGCCGCTCAACAACGTGCAGACCACGACGGTTGCGCCCGGCGGCGCCTGCGCGGTGGAGTTCAAGTGCGAGGTTCCCGGCCGCTTCATCCTCGTGGACCACGCGCTGTCCCGCCTCGAGAAGGGCTGCATCGGCTTCCTCAACGTCGAGGGGCCCGCGAATCCCGAGATCTTCAACGTACCCGCCCGCACGGCCAGCGCCGGGCGCTGAACGGATCGCCTGAGCCGGCCGGGAAAACGCCCGGCCGGCCTTGCGGCTGAGGGACATCATGAAGAGACAAAGCAGACTCTGGATCGCGCTCACGCTCGTCTTCCTCGCCTCCTTCGGCTGGCTGGGAATGCTCGGGCGCGACATCATGCGCGCCGCCCCGCCCGTGCCCGAGAGCGTCATCTCGGCCAGCGGCGAGGTCCTCTACACCGGCGCCGAGATCGGCCGCGGTCGCCAGGCATGGCAGTCCACCGGCGGGCAGCAGCTCGGCTCCATCTGGGGCCATGGCGCCTATCTCGCCCCGGACTGGTCGGCCGATTGGCTGCATCGCGAGGCTGTCGCGCTGCTCGACCTCTGGGCGCGCCGCGCCGGGGCCGCGGGCTACGCGGCGCTGGATACGGAGACGCAGGGCGCGCTCCGCGCGCGGCTCGTCGCCGAGCTGCGCACCAACACGCATGACCCCGCGACCGGCGCGATCAAGGTCTCGGCCGACCGCGCGGCGGTGATCCGCGAGGTGGCTGCGCACTACGCTGGGCTCTTCGGCAATGAGCCGCGCCTGGCGAAGCTGCGCGAGGCCTATGCCATCGCGGACAACGCCATGCCCTCCGCCGAGAACCGGCAGGCCATGACCGGCTTCTTCTTCTGGACAGCCTGGGCCACCGCGACCGACCGCCCCGGCGAGCCCGGCCTCTCCTACACCAGCAACTGGCCGCACGAGCCGCTGGTGAACAACGTGCCGACCACGCCCTCCGTGGTCTGGTCCGTCGTCTCGGTCATCCTGCTGGTGGCCGGCATCGGCGCGCTCGTCTGGCACCACGCCGCGGCCGGCGCGCATGAGGAGGCGCCGAGCCTCCCGGGCACCGATCCGCTGCTGGGGATGCGCCTCACCCCCTCGCAGAAGGCGACGGGCAAGTACTTCCTGACGGTGATCGGGCTGTTCCTGGCCCAGGTCGGGCTCGGTGCGCTGACCGCCCACTACCAGGTGGAAGGGCACGAGTTCTTCGGTATCCCGCTGTCGCAACTCCTGCCCTATGCGGTCACGCGCACCTGGCACACGCAGCTCGCGGTGTTCTGGATCGCGACGGCCTGGCTCGCCACGGGCCTCTACATCGCGCCCGCCATCTCCGGCTACGAACCCAGGTTTCAGAAGCTGGGCGTGGATGCGCTCTGGGCGGCGCTGGTGCTCGTCGTCGTCGGCTCGATGTTCGGCGAGTGGCTGGGCGTGCAGCAGAAGCTCGGCCTGGATGCCAATTTCTACTTCGGGCACCAGGGCTACGAGTACGTCGATCTCGGCCGTTTCTGGCAGATCCTGCTCTTCGTCGGGCTGATGCTCTGGCTCGTGCTGATGGGCCGGGCGCTGATGCCGGCGCTCCGCGACCGGGCGGAGGCCGCGCGGCCGCTGCTCATCATCCTGTTCCTCTCCACCGTCGCGATCGGCCTCTTCTACGCGGCCGGCTTCATGTGGGGTAAGCACACGCATATCAGCCTGGTGGAGTACTGGCGCTGGTGGGTGGTGCACCTGTGGGTGGAGGGCTTCTTCGAGGTCTTCGCCACCTGTGTGATCTCGCTTCTCTTCACCCGGCTGGGCCTGGTGCGCGTGGGCACGGCGAACAACGCGGCGCTCTTCTCCACCATCGTCTTCCTCGGTGGCGGCATCCTCGGCACGCTGCACCACCTCTACTTCTCCGGCACGCCCTCCTCCGTCATCGCGGTGGGCGCAGTGTTCTCGGCGCTGGAGGTGGTGCCGCTCTCGCTGGTGGGCTTCGAGGCCTATGAGAACTGGCGCCACAGCCGCGAGAAGGGATGGGTGGCCGCCTATCGCTGGCCGATCCTGTTCTTCGTCGCCGTCAGCTTCTGGAACCTCGTCGGCGCCGGCTTCTTCGGCTTCATGATCAACCCGCCGATCTCGCTCTACTACATCCAGGGCCTGAACACGACGGCGACGCACGGCCACGCCGCGCTGTTCGGGGTCTACGGCATGCTCGGCATTGGCTTGATGCTGTTCTGCCTCCGCGGTCTCGCGCCGCGGCACGCCTGGCAGGACGGCTACCTCAAGGCGGCCTTCTGGGCGCTGAACGGGGGGCTGAGCATGATGATCCTCTTCTCGCTGCTGCCGCAGGGGGCGCTGCAGGCCTGGGCGAGCGTGTCGCACGGGCTCTGGTACGCCCGGTCGGCAGAGTTCATGCACCAGCCGCTGATGCACCTAGTGGTGTGGATGCGCGTGCCGGGGGACATCGTGTTCTCCGCCGGGCCGGTGCTGCTGGGGATCTTCGCCTGGAAGCTGGTGCGCGCGGTGCGCGCCTCCGCCCGCCAGCGTGGCGCCGGCCCGCTTCCCGCGCCGGTGCCCGCCCAGCCTGCGGAGTAGGCGGAGCGCGGCGGAGCGGAATGGGCGCTGGTCCGAGGGGACCGGCGCCCTTCCTTTCTCAACCTTCGGAGTTCGAGGCCATGACCGAGGCGGCCATCACCCCCGAGATGCCCGTTGAGCAGGTGATGCGGGACTGGCCCGCCACCGTCCCCGTCTTCGTTCGCCGTCACATGCACTGCGTGGGCTGCGCCGTCAGCCCGTTCCACAGCGTCGCCGAGGCGAGCGCGGAGTACCGGCTCAGCCTTCCCGACCTGCTGGCGGAGCTGAAGGCTGCCGCAGGGACGCCCTAGCTCTCGGTGATCCGCACCAGGGCGTGCGGGTCGCGCACGCCCACCCGCATCCGGCCTCCGGTCAGGATCCCGGCATGTTCCCAGCCGCTGAGGATGCGGCTGGCGGTGTGCAGGGTGGTTCCCGCCATCTCGGCCAGATCCTGCCGGGCCAGGGGGAAGTCGATGGTGATGCTGCCATCCACTTCCTTCACCCCGGCCTGGCGGATGAGGCGCAGCAGGGCCAGCGCCAGTCGCCGCTCCACCCGCTCGGCCGAGGCCTCCCGCAGCCGGTCATGGGCCTCCTGCGTGCGGCCGCTCAGCGCGCGCATCGCGTTGAGCGCGACCTGGGGGAAGCGGCGCAGCAGGACCTCGAGCGCCGCCGGGTTCCAGGAGAGCAGCACGCAGTCGAGGACGGCCGCGACGGTGGCCGGATAGGTCTGCCCGGGGCCGAGCAGCGCGAGGACGCCCGCCAACTCGTTCGGGCCGACGAAGCGCAGCACCATCTGCTGACCATCAGCCGCCGTCTGTACGACCTTGACCCGCCCCTGGAGGACGAGGTGGAGCGATCGGGCCGCGTCCCCTTGCTCGAACAGCACGGTATCCTTCGGCAGGCGGTGGGTGTGTCCGGCCTGGAGGATGTCGGCCAGTTCGTCGCGCCCCAGTCCGGCGAAGAAGGGAATGCCCTGGAGCATCGCCTGGTCCAGGCTGCCGGGGCCGGCATGTGGCTTTGTCATGGTGCTCATCGGCGAGTCCTGCCGGCTGTCGCTTGATCACGGCGGCGTGAGATCAGGGGAGATCCGGTAGAGGCCCGAAGAGAGCCCGGCGTCAAGGAAAAGGTCTCGCCATGGCAGGGCAGGGAGGTGCTCCGGCCCGGACGGGTCAGGGCGGCAGGGGCGAGACGCCGATGACGGGCCGGTGGAGCATCAGAAGAACCAGCCAGAGGAGAAGCGCTGCTGCCAGCCGGACAGGCGAGGGGGGCGATGACGGCCGCCACCGCCCGGAGAGCAGCGCGGCTCCCGGCCAGAGGGAGGTGCGGGCGGCGAGGGCCGCCCATTCCGCCCCACCGAGCTGCCGCTGCTTGCGCCGGTCGATCGCGGTCATGCCCAGCAGCGCGAGGCCCGCGAAGCTGCCGAAGAGGAGCAGATGGGCGAGGTTGCCGTTCGGGACGATGTGGGCCGCGGCCCAGAGGGCGATGGCGATCAGCAGGGGGTGCCGGGCGAGGCCCGCAATGCCGGGATGTGCGGGATCGAACCCCGCGGCGTGCCCGCCAAAGGAGAGCGGGTTGGGTGCGCCGACACCGAAGGCCACGAGCAGGCAGACGAGGGGCATGGCGAGGTTCGGCGCCCAGTACTGCCAGGGCTCCATGGTCCAGAGCCCGACATAGGGCGCCCGCCCGGCGGCAGCGACGAGCCAGGCGAGGATGGCAAGCGAGACAAGGCTGTAGAGCGCGAGATAGCCGCGCTCCCCCACCGCTGCCGCGAGGCGCCGGCGAAGCGCTGGCCGCGCCGGCAGGGCGTGGGAGAGAAGGAAGGCCGCGAAGGCCGCGATGAACTCGCCCCAGCCGCTCATCCCCGTGCCGTCAGGCTCCCTTGGGCCGGAAGGCGGCGCAGACGGCAGGGTCCGTCTCCAGCCTCGGGCCGCCCATCAGGTCGATGCAGTAGGGAATGGCGGGGAAGACGGCGTCGAGGCACTCCGCGATGGCGGAGGGCTTGCCCGGCAGGTTCACGATGAGGCTGCGCCCCCGCGTGCCCGCCATCTGGCGCGAGAGGATGGCGGTGGGCACCGCGCGCAGCGAGACCGCGCGCATCAGCTCCCCGAAGCCGGGCAGGATCCGCTCGCAGACCGCCTCCGTCGCCTCCGGCGTCACGTCGCGCAGCGCGGGGCCCGTGCCCCCGGTGGTGACGATCAGGGGGCAGTTCTCGACATCGGCGAGCTCCCGCAGCGCCGCCTCGATCAGCGGCTGCTCGTCCGGCACGAGGCGGCGCACGGGGTGCCAGGGAGAGGCGAGGATGCGGGCGAGCGCGGCCTCGATCCCCGGCCCGCCCTTGTCCTCGTACTCGCCGCGGCTCGCGCGGTCGGAGACGGTGACGACGCCGATGGGCGTGGAGTCTGCCATCCTCAGGCCCCGAAGCGCGGGAAGAGGACGTTGTTCTCCAGATGGATGTGCTCCATCAGGTCGTCGGCCAGCTTGCGCGTGCCGGCGAAGAGCGCGCGCCAGGTGTTGCAGGCGCCCGCGGGCGGCACGCCGTTGTTCGTCAGCGCCTCGAGCGCGCGCAGGTGCTCGCCGTGGTCGTCGTGCTCGTGGCGCATCATGGCGATCGGGTGGCCGATCATCGGGTGGCCGCCGTCGCGCATCATCGGGAAGAGCACGGCCTCCTCCTTCTGCATGTGCGATTCTAGCTCGGCGCCCATCTCCTCCAGCAGGTCGGCCAGGCCGCGCGGGGCCTCGGGCTTGTCGCCGTGCACGGCCTCAACGCGGCGGGCGAGGCGGATCAGCTCGGGCAGCTCGCGGCGGTGGGTGGCGTGGTAGCGGGTCTCGATCAGGTCGATCAGCGCGCCCGTCTCCTCCGGCGCCGTGGCCTCGCGGGGGAGGAGCGTGGCCAGCTCCGCCTCGATCGCGGGCAGGCTCGCGCCGCGCTTCGCGGCGGCCTCGGCCAGCGGCACGTCCCCGCCGCAGCAGAAGTCGAGCTTGTGCTTGCGGAACACGGCGGTGGAGCCGGGGAGGGTGGCGGCGATCTCGGCAACCCGGCGGGTCGCGAAGCCGGGCTCGGTGGTGACGCTCATGGCGGGTCTCCTGCGGGCCCGTGGGGCCCTTCTCGGCCGGTGCAGTCCTGCATCGCCGATGAGGGTTACCCTCTCCCGAGAATGTGGTATCGTCAATACCAGTTTCGGGGTTGATGCCTTGCGCCTCCTTGCCTCCACCGATTTCGCCCTGCGGCTGCTGATGCGCCTCGGCGCCGATGAGGGCCGCCACCGGACGACGGAGGCGCTGGCGCGCGAGATCGGCGTGCCGCGCAACCACATCCACAAGATCGTCCAGGATCTGACGGAGGCGGGCTTCGTCCGGACCCTTCGCGGGGCGCGAGGCGGGGTCATGCTCGCCAGGCCAGCGGCCGAGATCAGCCTCGGCGCGGTGGTGCGCCACCTCGAGCGGGGGCAGGCGCTGGTCGAGTGCTTCCTCCCGGACGGAGGCTCCTGCTGCCTGTCGCCGGATTGCCGGCTGCGCGCACGGCTGGCCAGGGCGAGGGAGGCCTTCCTGGCGGAGCTCGACGACTCCCGCCTGGCGGATTGCCTGCCGGCCCCGGTTGCTCCGGTGCTAACACCAGATATTGCGGGTTGCGCGCCCGTATAGCCACCATATGATGTGTTGACCGACTCGCCGACGGCGGCGAGCGCGAGGACCAATAGTACCGATGGACGGTGTTCTCTCCCGCGCCCCCGAGGCCGGGCTCTTCTCGATTCCCGGCGCGCGCTTCGGAACGGCCCCGCTTCCCGCCCGCCAGCTCGACCCCGGCATGGGGCTCGCGGTCGCGCGCCGCACCGTGTTCCGTCCGGAGGACGGGGAGGATCTCGGCCGCGTGGCGGACCGCGTGGCGGCGGGCAACATGGCCCTGCTCGGTGCCGCGGCGGACCCGGCGGAGCGGGCGCGGCTGCGCAACGCGATCGCCACTGGCGCCCTCATCACCTCGGGCCGCCACCTCCAGCACGGCGATGCCGGGCAGCCCGGCCGGAACATGGAGGTCTTCACCAACTGCTCGACGGCGAACGCCTCCTTCACCCTGTTCTACCTGCTGCTGAACGGGAGCGGCGTGGGCCGGGCCTATGACGATGAGCTGGTCGCCGTGGACTGGGGCCAGGCGCCGAGGCTGCTGCTCCGCCTCGACCCCACGCATGCCGACTGGCCGCGGACCCGCGCGGACCTGCACCGCTTCGGCAGCGAGTTCGGCCTGCTGCCCTGGGGCACCGCGCTGGAGGACCTCACCGAGGCGCAGGAGGCCGAGCTGAGGGCCTGGATCGCGCGCGAGTTCGTCGGCGACGCGGCGGGGCTTCCGCCCGGCGCCCTGCGCCACGAGGTCGCGGACAGCCGGGAGGGCTGGGCGAAGGCGGTGGAGCTGCTGGAAAGCCTCTCCTTCGAGGGCGCGGCAGGGCGCACGCTGCTGCTCGACTTCAGCCCGATCCGCCCGCGCGGCGCACCGATCGCGGGCATGCAGGGCCGCCCGGCCTCGGGTCCGCTCTCGCTGATGCGCGCCTTCGTCAACCTGCGCCAGCACGTCATCGAGCCCGCCCGGCACCGCGCGCCCGGGGACGAGGCGCTTGCCCCCTGGGAGCAGGCGCTACTGGTGGATCACCACCTCTCGGTCGAGGTGCAGGTGGGCGGCGCCCGCCGCGCCGCGCGCATGGCAACGAAGTCCTGGCGCGACCCCGGCATCCTGCGCTTCATCTGCGCCAAGTCCGAGGGCGGGCTCTGGACCGCGAACAACTCCGTCATGGTGGACGCGGAGTTCTGGGAGGGCGTGCGCGCCGCCCGCTCCGGCAGCGCCGACCCGCTGCACCGCCACGCGCTCGCGGTCTTCGACGAGGCGACGTGCTGCGCCTACATCAACGGCGAGCCCGGCTTCATCAACGGCGACCGGCTGGAGGATGCGCGCACGGGGAGCGCCTGGCGCAAGCCCGTGCACACGGACGGGCGCGACGTGCGCTCGGCGCGCTACGCGGCCGACCTGGCCGTGCCGCTGCTGGCCGAGCTGTCGCGCCGCGCGCGGACGGCGCGCTTCCCGGTGACCACGAATCCCTGCGGCGAGATCACGCTGCACGTCACGGGCGGCTACTGCGTCATCGCCGATTTCAGCCCGCTCTTCGCCTGCCCCGCCGACCTTTCGGAGGTGACGCCCGGCCTCGTGCCGGACGATCTGGCGGCCGAGTGGGACGCGCGCGTCGAGGACGCCGTCCGCCTCGGCGTGCGCTTCCTCATGCGCGCCAACACGATGGACGCGCTCTACGCGGAGGAGGTGCGCCGGACCAACCGCATGGGAATCGGCCCGACCGGCCTGCACGAATGGGCCTGGATGCGCTGGGGCCTCGGCTTCGACGACCTGCTGGACGAGGCGCGCTCCGCCCCCTTCTGGGCCATGCTCGGGCGGCTCTCGGCAGCGGCGAAGGACGAGGGACGGGCCTATGCCGCGCAGATGGGCCTGGAGGCGCCGGTCACCATCACCACCGTCAAGCCGGCCGGGACCACGAGCAAGCTCTTCGGCCTGACCGAGGGCGCCCACCTGCCGGCGCGGCGGCAGTATCTGCGCTGGGTGCAGTTCAGGGGCACGCGGGACGGCACGGGCGACTGGGCCGATGACAGCGACCCGCTGCTGACGGACTACGAATCCCGCGGCTACCCCGTTCGGGCGTTGCGGAGCTTCCCGGGCATGTCGGTGGTCGGATTCCCGACCCTGCCACTGATCCAGCGCCTCGGCATCGGGGAGAGGCTCGTCACCGCTCCGGAAGCCTCGCCGGAGGACCAGTACCGCTGGCTCGCGCTGCTGGAGCGGCACTGGATCGGCGCGGAGAGGGGCAACCAGGTCTCCTACACGCTGAAGATCCTCACCGATCGGCACGACTTGGAGGCGTTCCGCACGATCCTGTTGGAGCACCAGCCGCGCATCCGCTGCTGCGCGATCCTGCCGAGCCGCCCGGACCATGCGCTGGGCTACGAGTACCTGCCGGAGGAGGAGGTACCGTTGGGGCGCTTCGCGGGACTCGTCGAGGGGATTTCCGATCCCGCGCTGCACGAGGCGATCGACCTGGCGCACCTGCAATGCGCCTCGGGCGTCTGTCCGATCTGACGGGAGCGGGGCGCGAAGGGCGGATTCCGCGGACGAGCCCGGTTTCAGCCAGGCGGCCCTCGGTGCTCTCCTCGGCAGGGACGGGCGCGCGGAGCCGAGGTGGTCCCTGGCAGGCTCTGGAATGATAGGTCGCGGGGCGGGCCGGATCATGGGCCTGTGCCCGCCGTTGGGCGTTCATCAGGGCTGATCTGGCCCTCGGTGGGCGCCTCCACATCTATGCCCGCCCGGGAGGTGCTCCTCCGCGGCAGGGCTGGTCAGTGTGTCGGCGGGCCCACCTGCGCTGGTCATTGATGCTGTCGCCGGGGGTTGGCCGTAACGCCGCTCCCAGTTTCCGGTGAAAACCTCGTCCGGCATGTGGGCTGAGGCCGGTTGCGCGAGCTTGTCACTCGCGCGGCCATCGTGCCGGCCCCCGCGGCAGTGCGGCGCCTGCGCCTTGCTTTCCAGGGGCTCGCTCTCCCCACTCCTGCAACAGCAACGCCCCGGCTGCCGGCCAGGGGTCATCAGGAATGGGGAGGGCCATTCCCCGGCTGCTTCGGGGTAGCGTCCGTCAACGTGGTGGAAATTGCATCTGGGCTTGAGATGGCCACGGCTCAGGCGGCTCTGGGTGGGAGTTGCAGGGTTTCGTTGGTGGGGGCCGGGTTGAGCATCTCGCCCATGGCCTCGACGCCCATGTAGCGGTGCTGCAGCTGCCATTCGTCGTTGGCCTCGAGCAGCACAGCGCCGATGAGGCGGATGATGGACGCCTCAGAGGGAAAGATGCCGACGACGTCGGCGCGGCGTTTCACCTCCTTGTTGAGGCGCTCCAGCGGGTTCGTCGAGTGCAGTTTGGTCCGATGCGGCGCTGGGAACGCCAGGTAGGCGAGCACGTCATGCTCGCTGTCGTCCATGAGCTTGCCGAGCTTGGGCCAGCGTTCGCGGAGCTGGTCGGCGACATGGCGACATGGCGCCAGGTCTGCCGGGCCCCGTCCTGGTCGGGCTGGAGAAAGGCCTGACGCAGCGCGGCCGAGGCCATGTACTGCTGGGCCTTGCCGACGTGGGCCAGCGCGTTCCTCATCCAATGAACCCTGCACCGCTGCCAGGTCGCGCCGAGGACGCGAGCGATCGCCGCCTTCAGCCCCTCATGGGCGTCGGAGATAACCAGCTTCACGCCCTTCAGGCCGCGCTTCACCAGGCTCTTGAGAAAGGTCGCCCAGAAGGTCTCGGCTTCCGAGGGGCCGATGTGCAGGCCGACGATCTCGCGCCGCCCCTCGGCATCGCAGGCCACGGCGATTATGGCGGCGACCGAGACGATGCGCCCGCCCTCGCGCTGACGGAGATAGGTGGCGTCCAGCCACAGGTAGGGCCACTCGCCCGACAGCGGCCGGTCGAGGAAGGCCGTGACCCGCTCGTCGATGTCGCGGCACAGCTTGGAGACGGTCGACTTCGAGATGCCCGACAGGCCCATGGCCTGCACCAGCTCATCCACACGCCGGGTCGAGACGCCGCCGATCCAGGCTTCCTGGATCACCGCCACCAGCGCCTTCTCCGAGGTCTTCCTGGGCTCCAGGAAGGGCGGGAAGTAGCTGCCTTGCCGGAGCTTGGGAATCCGGAGCTGCAGCGACCCCAGCCGCGTGTCCAGCGTGCGGTCGCGAAAGCCGTTGCGGTAGTTCAGCCGCTCGCCGGTGCGCTCGTGCCGGGCGGCGCCGATCTGCCCCTCCACGTCCGCCTCCATCAGCATCTGCAGCACCGCCTCCGCGACACTGCAAAGGAAGTCACCATCTCCTGCTTTCGCCAGCAGGTCAGCCAGTGGCAGTCCCTCCTCGGTCATCGGGTCCTCGGCCGGTCAGGGGTGGGAGCTTCGCAACTCCACCCTAGCCGCCAGGTCCGATGGCCACCCAAGCCCTACACCCCGGACCACGCCGGATTTTCCACCACCTCCGTGGACGTTACCCAACCAAAGCGACGAACAGTGTAGCCACGGTTAGCCTCGTACTGCAGCAATCCCTCCTGCGGCCTCCACTAGCCGATAAGGGCGCACAGCGGCAGTTGGGGTGCGAGCGGCTATCTCTGCTGTACGCCCTCCGCCGCGGTAGGCGTCCATCGTGGCAGCACCGCCGATCCGACCTGGGCAGCGGTGAGCACCAATAAGGGCAGGGTCTCCAAACGCTTAGCGAGGCAGCTCTGCCCGGCCACCCAAAAGCGGCTAAGCACGATAAACCTCCAGGTCGGCGTCGCGACTCACCACAACTGCTGGGTGCGTCGGCGCACAAGTCCTTCTCGGACGTTCAAGGATGGCCAGCCACGGTACGCACGGACTTATGCCCGGCCGCCGCTGTGGTTCGTGACTTGCGCGATCAGTCGAGCTTCGCGCCGGAGGCCTCCACCAGCTGCCGCCAGATCGGCGTTTCGTGCTTGATCTTGTCAGCGAGCGCCCCTGGCGTGGCGGATGGTTCGGCGGTGAAGCCGACCTCACGCATCCGCTCGCCGAGCCTGGGATCGTTGCCTGCCTGCAGCGCAGCGGCATGCAGCTGGCTAATGATCTCGGGGGAAGTGGCCACGGGAGCCACCAGCGCCTCCCAGGCGCCGATGTCGAGCCCGCCTAGTCCAAGGTCCGCGAAATCCGACATGCCGGGGATGGTTGGAAGTAGGGCGACCGG
>NZ_JACIJD010000002.1 GCF_014199205.1 Muricoccus pecuniae
GCCCAGCTTCCCCGCCCTCACCGACGACGAACTCGACCGCGTCCAGCACGCACTCCGGGCCGCCCTCCAGGCACAGGGGAAGGGGTGAGGTCAGGCCACCTCGGACAGCATCGCTGAGATCACCGGCTCCACGGGGCCGTCGGCCACGATGCGGCCGGCATCCAGCCGGATGGCGCGGGTGCACCAGCGCCGGGCGATGTCCATGTCATGGGTGGCGATCACCATGATGTCGGCGCCGGAGATAAGGTTCACCAGCCTTGCCTCGGCCTTCTCCATGAAGGCGGCGTCGCCGGCCATGAACCACTCGTCCATCAGCAGGACCTGCGGCTGCATGGCGGTAGCGATGGCGAAGGCCAGGCGGATGGACATGCCGGCCGAGTAGCCCTTGATCGGCACGTCCATGAATTCGCCGAGCCCCGCGAAGGCCGTCACCTCCTCCTCCAGCGCTGCCTGCCCGGCCAGGTCGAGGTTCCGGTAGAGGGCGCGCAGGCGGACATTCTCCCGCCCCGTGCTGTCCGGATCCATGCCGGCGGCGGGGTCGATGAGGGAGCCGACCGAGCCCTCGATCCGCAACTCTCCTCCCACGGGTTCGTAGATCCCGGCGAGCGAGCGGAGCAGCGTCGTCTTGCCCGCGCCGTTGCGGCCGACCAGCGCGACCCGCTCCCCGGACTCGATGCGGAAGTTGAGGTCGCGCAGGGCGCTGACCACCACGCGGTTCGCCTCGTCCGTCCGCACGCGCACGGCGGCCCGGGCCAGGAGGCGCTTCTTCAGGCTGCGCGCGCCCAGGTGGTAGAGCGGGAACTCGACCCGCAGGTCCTTCGCTTCGATACGGGCCATGAGCCTAAACCCAGAAGGCCAGCCGCCCGCGGAAGCGGACGAAGAAGGCGAGGGACACGGCGCCGAGCGCCAGGGTGTAGAGGATGGCCGCCAGCCAGACGAGGGGCTGGCCCCCGCCCTCGACCAGCGGGCCGCGGATCGTCTCCAGAAGCGCGTAGAAGGGATTGAGCGGAAGCCACACGGCAAGGTCCTTCAGAAGCTCCGGCTTCCAGAGAATCGGCGTGAGGAAGAAAGCGAGCTGCATGACGTTCGCCACGATTGGGGCGATGTCGCGGAACCGCGCGCAGAGCATTCCCAGCAGGATCGAGGCGAAAAACGCGTTGGCCAGGAGGAGGCCGATGCCCACGAGGGCCAGCAGCGCCTCGGGGCCGGGAAGATGGCCGAAGAGGAGGAAGACCAGCGGGATGAGGGGCAGGCTGTGCGCCGCGGTCAGCCCGTTGCGGAACACGCTGCGCAGGGCGTGGACGGTGAACGGGATGCGGAGCTGCCGGATCACGCCCTCCGCGCTCGTCATCGAGGTGCAGGCATCCGTCACCATGCCGGCGAGGATATTCCAGACCACGAGGCTGACGGTGAGATGCGGCAGGTACTCGCCCAGGCTGAGCCCGAGGAGCCGGGAATAGAGAAGCCCCAGCCCCATCATCATCAGGACCGTCGAGAGGGTCATCCAGAACGGCCCGATCACGGAGCCGCGGTAGCGGTTCCGCAGATCGAGTCTCGCGAGAGCCCAGGCCAGCCGCCAGGAGGCGAAGCCCTTTCGCAGGTCGGCGCGCGCCAGCTCCGCGCGGCGCGGCGCGGCGGCGTTGAAGGCGTAGGTATCGGGGGCGAGGAGCGGGCCTGCGAGCATCGGGCGGGCCTATACACCGGCCAGTGCCCCGCCGGCCAGCGCCGGGCGGGGCACCTGGGTCCGGCTACCGGTAGACGACGCCGGGCGTGGCGCCATATCCCGCCGGAGCGCCATAGGCGGGCGGTGCGCCATAGGCGGGCGGCGCGTAGCCGCCGGGCGGGGCATAGGCGCCGGCCGGTGCATAGGCCGTCGGCGGCGGCCCGCCGGCGGCGCGGCTGAGCCGGGTGCGGTCGCCGCGGGAGATCACGACGCGGTCCCCGGCCTGCAGCCCCTCCTCGTTCGTCTGCACCGTCTGGAAGTCGCCGCCCGTGTCCTCGCGCACGGTGAACTCCACGGCCTGGGCGGTGCTGACGCCGGACCCCAGGGCATTGCCGGCGAGCCCACCGAGCAGTGCCCCGCCAAGCCCGCCCAGCACGTTCGAGCGGGGGTCGCCGCCGATGAAGGAGCCGGCCACGCCGCCCGCCACGGCGCCCGCGGCCGTTCCCAGGCCGCTGCCATTGCCCCGGACGGTTACGGGGCGGGTGCCCACGATGGTTCCATAGGAAACGGCCGCCGTGCGGCCGATTGCGGCGGTCGTATAGGTGCCGCCGGTCTGCTGCGGCGCGCAGGCGGCGACGCCGCCGGCGAGAACAGCAACCGCCAGGCCGGCGCGCATGATCGAGAGGGAGCGGTGACGGACGGGCATGGCATTCCTCCGGAAAAGGATGAGTAAACGCGAAGATCGAGTGTTCGGCTGACTCCGACCAGCCCCGCTCAATATTCCGATACATGCGGCGGGCCAGTCTTCCCTGCGATTCTGCCGCCACAAGGCCGCAAAGTCTCCTTGCCGCGGCCGCAAGCATCCGTTAGCCCTGGCAACGCGAGAGTTGATCGCAACCGGCGGTGGCCGGCGGTGGCGCGTGGGGACGCGGTGCCGTTGGCTTCCCGCGCCCGCCGGGCAACCGGCAGGGCAGAGGACAGGGGGTTGAGGGGGATGAGCCTGATCGCTCATGGCGCATTCGCGCCGAGCCTGCGCGCGGCGAGCGCGTCCGGCCTGCACGCGGTGAGTGCGCCCGGCCTGCGCCGAGGCGCGCGGGCCCTGGCCGTGATGTCGGTGGTGGCGGCGCTGGCGGCCTGTGGCAGCCAGCCCCAGACCGGCCCGACCACCAGCTACCGCTCCGCCGCTTCCAACCGACCGGCCAGCTACGATCCGCCCGGTCCCTCCTCCGATCCCTGGGGCCCCTATATCCGCGAGGCCTCGGGCCGCTTCGACGTGCCGGAGCGCTGGATTCGCGAGGTGATGCGCCAGGAGAGCGGCGGCCGCCTCAGCGCCACCTCCCGCGTCGGGGCGATGGGGCTGCTGCAGCTCATGCCCGGCACCTATTCCGAGCTGAATGCCAGGCACGGGCTGGGGGACGACCCCTACCACCCCTGGTCGAACATCATGGCCGGCACGGCCTATATCCGCGAGATGTACGACCTCTACGGCTCGCCGGGCTTCCTCGCGGCCTATAACGGCGGCCCGAAGCGCCTGGAGAACTATCTCTGGGCCGGTGGCCGCATGCCGGAGGAGACGCGCAACTACGTCGCCCGCATTGGCCCGCGCATCCAGGGCGCGCATCCCAGCCGCCGCGCGCCGGACGAGGTCTACGCCGCCGCCGATATCGGCCTGAACCCGCCGTCCCGCCGGACGGGCGATCCGGGCACCATGCTCGCCCTGCGCGAGCAGCGTCGCGCCGTGGACCCCGGCATCCAGCCCGTGCAGCTCGCCGGCACCGTCATCCGCATGGAGCCGATCCCGGACGGCTCGACCTATGCCGAGTCCTCTGCGCCCGCGCCGGTGCCGGCCCAGCCGCAGCTCGCCCAGACGCAGCTCGCCTCGCTCGGCCCCAACGTCATCCGCATGGAGCCGATCCCCGACGGCTCCACCTACTCGCGCGAGCCCGCGCCTGTCGTGGTTTCGCGGATGGACCCCATCCCCGATGGCTCCACCTACTCGCGGGAGCCCGCGCCGGTGGTGGTGTCGCGGATGGAGCTGATCCCCAACCCGCCCACCCCCGCCGCGGCCCCGATGTCCCCGCCCTCGCGCCCCTTCGCCGTCGCACAGGCCGAGGCGCGCCCCTCCGCGCCCGAGCGCCCGGCGCAGCGCGGCTTCTTCCTCGTTCCCCCGGCGCAGGCCGGCACGCTCCCGGCTCCGGTGGCGCGGCAGAACGGCATGCCCCCGGGCGTGATGCGCGCCGGCGTTCCCTCCGCTCCCGCGGCTTCCGGCAGCTGGGCGATCCAGGTCGGGGCCTTCGCGAGCGAGAATCTGGCGCGCGACGCCGCCGGCCAGGCGCGGAGCGGCGCCGGGAACGGCAGCCTCTCCGTCACCCCCGTCGCGCAGGGCCGTGGCACGCTGTACCGCGCGCGGGTCACTGGCCTCTCGCGCGACGCGGCGCAGAGCGCCTGCGACCGCCTGCGCGCGCGCGGCAGTTGCATGGTGATCTCGCCCGACGCGCAGGGCTGAGCGGCAAGGCCCAACGCTACCCACGAACGAGAAAGGCCGGGGAGGGATCCCCGGCCTTTTCTTTTTCCGTGCCCAGCCCGGCCCTCAGCTGCCGGAGACGACGGCGCCCCCGAAGCTCCGCTCGACGAAGGCCTTCACCGCCGGATCCGCGTAGCCCGCCGCGAGCCGGGCGGCCCAGGGGGCCTGCGCGTCGGCGCGGCGCACCACGACGAGGCAGGTATAGGGGTTGGTCCTCGCGCCCTCGGCCGATTCCGCGACGAGGCTGTCGCGCCCGGGCTGCAGCCCGGCGGGCACGGCGTAGTTGCCGGTGATGGCGGCGGCGTCCACGTCGTCCAGCGCGCGGGCGATGGTGGCGGCCTCCAGCTCCACGACGCGGATGCGCTTGGGGTTCTCGGTGATGTCGGCCACGGTCGCCCGGAAGTCGGCGCCGGGGCGTAGCCTGAACAGCCCGGCCTCGGCCAGCAGCACGAGGGCGCGGCCGCCATTGGTCGGGTCATTCGGGATGGCGACGCGGGCGCCGCTCGCCAGCTCGTTCAGCGACTTCACCTTGCGGCTGAACACGGCCATGGCCGTCAGCACCGTCTTGCCGACGGGCACGAAGTCGTAGCCGCGCTGCGACTTCTGGGCGTCCAGGAAGGGCTGGTGCTGGTAGGTGTTCGCGTCGATCTCGCCGCCCTGCAGGGCCACGTTGGGCTGGATAAAGTCGGAGAACTCCGTGATCCGGACGACGAAGCCGTCCTTGGCGAGGGTGTCGCGCACCTGCTCGAGCACCTGGGCATGGACCCCGGACGTCACCCCGGCGCGGAGCGGGCGGGCCGCGGTGCCGATGGCGGCACCTTGGGCGAGGGCGCCGCGCGCGAGCAGCAGCGCGGGGGCGGCGAGGAGGAGGGGGCGGCGAAGCATGGCGTGATCCTTTCGGGTCAGAAGGCGGGGACGACGGAGCCCTGGAACGTGGCCTGGACGAAGTTCTTCACCTCGTCATTCTGATAGGCCGCGAGCAGGCGCCGCACCCAGGGGGCGTCCCGGTCCGGCTGCCGCACGACGATGAGGTTGGCATAGGGGCTGTCCGCCCCCTCGATGGCGATGGCGTCCCGAACGGGGTTCAGCCCGGCATTGATGGCGTAGTTCGTGTTGATCGCGGCCAGTTCCACCTCTTCCAGCGCGCGGGGGAGCTGCGCGGCCTCCAGCTCCACCACGCGGATGCGGCGGGGGTTGGCGGTGATGTCGGCCACCGAGGCGGTGTGGTCGGCGCCCTCCTTCAAGCCGAAGAGCCCGGCCCTGGCCAGCAGCACGAGGGCGCGCCCGCCATTGCTTGGGTCGTTCGGGACCGCCACGCGGGCGCCGGCCGGCACCTCGCCCGGCGCCTTGTGGCGGCGGGAGTAGAGGCCCATCGGGAAGATCATGGTCTTGCCGACGGAGACCAGCGGCAGCCGCCGGTCCCGCACCGCCGCGTCCAGGAAGGGCTGGTGCTGGTAGGAGTTGGCGTCGAGGTCCCCGGCGGCGAGGGCCGCGTTGGGCTGGATGTAGTCGGTGAACTCGACGATGCGGAGGACGAGCCCGTCCCGTGCCGCGATCTCGCGCACCTTCTCCATCGTCTGGGCATGCGGCCCGGCGGTGACGCCGATGCGGAGCGGGCGCGCGGCCGTTCCGATATCCTGCGCTAGGGCGGCGGCGGGGGCGAGGGCGGCGAGGGCCGCGAGGGAACGGCGTGTGACGGGCATTGTTCTTCTCCCAGATGTCAGCGCCGGCTGAAGCGCCGGACGAGGAGGTCGCCCAGGGATTGCAGCCCCTGAACAAAGATGATGAGGATCAGCACGACGGTGGCCATCACCTCCGGCATGAAGCGCTGGTAGCCGAAGCGGATGCCGAGATCGCCCAGCCCGCCGCCGCCGATCGCCCCCGCCATGGCGGAGTAGCCGACCAGCCCGACGAGGGTGACGGTGATGGCCGCGATGATGCCGGGCAGGGCCTCGGGCACCAGCACGCGCGTCATGATCTGGGTGCGGGTGGCGCCCATGGCGCGGGCGGCCTCGATCACGCCGCGGTCCACCTCGCGCAGCGCGTTCTCGAAGAGGCGCACGATGAAGGCGGTGGCGGCCAGGGACAGCGGCACGAGCGCCGCCGTGGTCCCGATGGAGGTACCGGCCACCAGCCGCGTGAAGGGCACGATCGCCACCATCAGGATGATGAAGGGCGTGGAGCGGATGGCGTTCACCAGCAGCCCGATCGGCCGGTTGACCCAGCCGTTCGGGGCCAGGCCGCCTGGCGCGGTGGTGTGCAGCAGCAGGGCGAGCGGCAGGCCGAGGGCGATCGCGACCACGGCGCCGCCGAAGGTCATCAGCAGGGTCTGCCAGGCGGCCTCGATCAGGAGGTCCGTCAGCGCGGGCGGCAGCCAGGGGATCATGCCGGGTCCTCCCCGATCTCGGTGACGTCGAGGCCCAAGGCCCGCATCCAGGCCGTGGCCTCCGCGATGGCGGCGGGCGGGCCATAGGCGGCGAGCGCCATGAGGCCGTAGGGTTCCGCCCCGATCGCGTCGATGCGGCCGGAGACGATGTTCAGGTCCAGCCCGTAGCGGCGGGAGGCCTCGCTGACCACGGCACGGGTGGAGGAGGGACCGGCGAAGAGCACCTGCAGGAGCCGCCGCTCCTCCCCCGGATTCGCGTCGGGCAGGCGGGCCACCGTGCCGGGCGGCACGACATGGCCGATCACCTCGGAGACGAAGCGGCGGGTGGTGGCGTGGGCGGGGCGGGTGAAGACGTCGAAGACGCGGCCCTCCTCGATCACGCGCCCGGCCTCCATCACGGCCACCCGGTCGCAGATGGCCTTCACCACGGCCATCTCATGGGTGATCAGCAGCACCGTGAGGTCCAGCCGGTCGCGGATGGAACGGATGAGGGAGAGGATTTCCTCCGTCGTCTCGGGATCCAGCGCGCTCGTCGCCTCGTCGCAGAGGAGGATGCGGGGGCGGGAGGCGAGGGCGCGGGCGATGCCCACCCGCTGCTTCTGCCCGCCCGAGAGCTGGGCGGGGTAGTAGTCCCGCCGCTCCTCCAGCCCGACGAGCGGCAGAAGCTCGGCCACTCGCGCCTCCCGCTCGGCCTTCGGCACGCCGGCGATCTCCAGCGGGAAGGCGATGTTGCCCGCCACGGTGCGGGCGGAGAGCAGGTTGAAGTGCTGGAACACCATGCCGATGCCCCGCCGCGCCCCGCGCAGGGCGGCCTCGTCCAGCGAGGTGATCTCCTGGCCCAGCACGGTCACGCGGCCCGAATCCGGCCGCTCCAGCAGGTTCACGCAGCGGAGCAGGGTGGATTTGCCCGCGCCCGAGCGGCCCACAATGCCGAAGATCTCCCCCGGCGCGACCTCAAGGGAAACCCCGTCCAGCGCCCAGAGCGGCGTGCCGCGCCCGCGGAACTCGCGGGTCAGGCCGTGCAGGGATATGGCCGGCCGCGGGCCGGGATCGTCGGGCATGGTGCGGACCCTGAAGGGGATGGAAGGGCGGTCAGGCCCGCGGGGTCTGCCACGAGGGGCGGCGCTCGGAAACCGTCCGGGCCGCCATTCGGACCCTGGCTCGATCCCGGCGGCAGCGCGGCGCCTGCCGTGGCGAAATTTCTCCTGAATTCTGGCGTGATTTTCGGAATCGCACCTAAGGCGCGCGTGCAACGCTGTCAACGCGCCCGGGTTGCCCCGGACCCTGCCGGGCCGCACCATGGCCCGCATGGACATCCAACGCTTCGAGGCGCTGGTGGTCGGCGCCGGCATCGGCGGCGCGACGGCCGCGGCCCATCTCGCCCCCACCCGCCGCACGGCCCTCATCGAGGCGGAGGAGAGCGCGGGCTATCACACCACCGGCCGCTCCGCCGCGATCTGGATCCTGAACTACGGCACGGCGGACGCGCAGAGTCTCACCGCGGCCTCGGGCGACTTCTTCCGCAACCCTCCGCCGGGCTTCGCGGATGCGCCGCTGATGGCACCGCGCCCCGTCGTCCATCTCGCGCCCGAGGATCAGGTCCCGGCGCTGGAGGCGCTGATGGCGCGGGGGGAGGGGATCGAGCCGATCACGCCCGGGGCCGTGCGCGCCATGGTGCCGGCGCTGCGGCCGGGCTACGCGGTGGCGGCCGCGATCGAGCGCAACGCCTTCGACATGGACGTGGCCGCGCTGCATGCCGGCTTCCTTCGCCTCCTGCGCGCCCATGGCGGCGTGCTCGCCCTGCGGCGGAGGGCCGGGCGCCTCTGGCATGAGGGCGGGGCCTGGCATGCCGAGACCCGGGACGGCACGGTCTTCGCCGCGCCCGTGCTGGTGAATGCCGCGGGCGCCTGGGGGGACGAGGTCGCGCGCATGGCGGGGGTGGCCCCGCTCGGCCTGCAGCCGAAGCGGCGCACGGCGCTGATCGTCGATCCCGCGCCCCACGACGTCACGGCCTGGCCTCTGCTCGGCGACGTGGCCCATAGCTGGTACGCCCGGCCGGAGGCGCGCAGCAAGCTGATGGTCTCCCCGGCCGACGAGACCGACAGCGATCCCCTGGACGCCCAGCCGGACGAGCTGGACGTGGCCATCGCCGTGGACCGGTTCGAGACGGCGCTCGACATCCCCGTGCGCCGGGTGGAGCACCGCTGGGCCGGGCTGCGGACCTTCACCCCCGACCGCGGCCTGGCCATCGGTCCCTCTGGCACGCCGGGCTTCTTCTGGAACTGCGGCCAGGGCGGCTACGGCATCCAGACCGCGCCCGCCGCCGGGCGGCTGCTGGCGATGCTGGTGAACGGGGAGGACCCCGAAGGCCTGCGGGACGTGGTGCCCCTCGTCGATCCCCGCCGCTTCGCAAAGGTGACCGCATGACCGAGCTTCCCACCTACGAGGATGTCCGCGCCGCGGCGGCGCGGCTGGCCGGGCGGGTCGTCCGCACGCCGATGCTCCGCCATCCCCTACTGGACTCCCTGACGGGCGGCACGGTGCTGGTGAAGCCGGAGCCGCTCCAGCGCACCGGCTCCTTCAAGTTCCGGGGGGCGACGAATGCCGTGACGCGGCTCTCCGCCGCTCAGCGCGCGGGCGGGGTGGTGACCCATTCCTCCGGCAACCACGGCCAGGCGATCGCCTGCGCCGCCGCCTCCGAGGGGGTGCGCGCGCTGATCGCGATGCCGGAGGATGCCCCCGCCATCAAGGTGGAGAGCACCCGGCGCTGGGGCGCGGAGATTATCCATTTCGACCGGCTGGGCACGGACCGCGACGCGCTGGCCGACCGGCTGGCCGAGGAGCGCGGCGCCGCCCTGATCCCGCCCTTCGACCATCCCGACGTGATCGCGGGCCAGGGAACCGTCGCTCTGGAGCTGATCGAGGATGCGGCCGCCGCCGGGCTCCGCATGGACGCGCTGGCCGTCTGCACCGGGGGCGGGGGGCTGGTCGGCGGCTGCGCCCTGGCCGTGGAGGGCATGAGCCCGGGCACGGAGGTCTTCGCCGTGGAGCCGGAAGGCTGGGACGACACCGCCCGGTCGCTTGCCGCCGGCGAGCGGCTGCGGGCGGACGGCAAGGGCTCCACCTTCTGCGACGCGCTGCTCTCGATCGCCCCGGGGCGGATCACCTTCGCGGTGAACCAGCCCCGGCTGGCCGGCGGTGTCGCCGTGACGCCGGACGAGGTGCTGAAGGCGATGCGCTTCGCCTTCGATCACCTGAAGATCGTCGCAGAGCCGGGCGGCGCGGTGGCGCTGGCCGCCGTCCTGGCGGGGCATGTCCCCGCCAGGGGCCGCACGGTCGGCGTGGTGATCAGCGGTGGGAACGTGGACCCCGCCGTCTTCGCGCGCGCCCTGGCCTGAGCCGGGGCGCGAGGGCTCAGGAGTAGCCCTTCTCCTCGCGGTCCGCGGCGGCCGCCTCCTGCGTCTCGGCGCCGATATTCTTCGTCGTACTGCCCGCCTCTCCGGTGCCCGAGCCCTGGTTGCCCGGGCCCTGGCTGCCGGAGCTCTGCGAGCCGCCGCTCCCGCCGGAGCCGGCCGCGGCGCCGCCCTCGGCCGGGCGGAAGTCGAAGTTGCCGCCCTCGCTCTGCCAGGTCTGCACGGTCAGCACCTTCGCGCCGCCCTTGCTCTCGTGCGGGCCATGCACCACGCCCTTGGCGTGAGTGAGAAAGGCGCCGACCGAGAGGGGCTCGCCGGCCTCGATCAGGTCGCCCTCCAGCACGTAGTGCATCTCGGACCCGGCCTCGTGGTAGTGCGCGGGGATCACCCCGCCCGGGGGCAGGTGGACAATGGAGGTGACCACCCCCTTGTCCCGGTCCTCGTTCAGGATCTGGATCCGGAACTCGCCGGTCGCGCCGGGGATCTCGAAGGGAACCGCCTCGCCCGCCTGGGCCATCCGCAAGCCGCTGTCTGCCACTGTCGCCTCCGCTCGTTCGAGCGGAACGAACGTGGCGGTGGATCGGGAAGTTGCCAGGGGCGGTCGCGGCCTCGCCCGGGAGAACCTAGCGCGGCACTCCCGCCGCCCAGGCCGCGATCCGTTCCGCCGCCACTTCCCACCCCGCATCGAGCATGACGAGGTGCCCGGCCCCGGACAGGACCTCCACCGGAACGCCGTGCCAGGCGGCGCAGCGCTCCACGGCATCGCGCGGGATGAGGCGGTCGTGCTCCGCGGCCTGCACCAGCACGGGGCGGCCGTGGACCCAGCCGGGGACAATGGGCTGCGGCATCTGCGCCTCCATCAGCGCGGCCGGAGATTCGTGGCCGAGCCGGGACGCGTAGCGGAGGGCGGCGGCCGGATCCATCGCGGGGCCGAACAGCCCGCGCAGCACGGCGGGGGAGGGTTCGCCCGGCCCCGTCATCCGCGCCACCTCGTTCCAGAGGACGGGGTCGGAAGCGACCAGATGCGCGTTGGCCCACCACAGCCCTTCCGGCGGCACGGGGGCGATGAGGGCGGCGCCGCGCACCCGGGGATCGTCCAGCAGGCGCTGCCCGATCAGCGCCCCCAGCGAGTGCCCGACCAGCAGCGCCGGCCCGCGCACCAGGGCGGCGCGCACGGCGGAGAGCCGGTCATAGAGGGTGTGCCCGTCCAGCGTCAGGGCCTCGCAGGGGTGCCCGGCGGCCGCGAGGCGCTGGGCGAAGCCCTCGGCCCAGATCCAGGGGCCACAGGCCGCGCCGTGCAGCAGGAGCAGCCGCGCGCGGGCCGGCTGCCCCGCCGGCGGGTCGAAGCGGGGGTTCATGCGCCGAGCCCGGCCGCGGCGGCGTCCGCCACGCGGCGGCGGCGCAGCGCGTCCACCGTGGACTGGGCAAGTCCCGCCGCCACTCCCATGCGCTGAAGCGCGAAATCGGCGATTCCCAGGGCAACCTCCCTTTCCCCCATCACGGCAAGGCCGGTGGAGTCCTGATGTCGAAGCCAGTCCACCTCGGCATCCTGATGGGCGCGCACCGTCACCGCGAGCCCGGGATTGGCGGCCTGCGCCAGCTCCACGACCCGCCGCGCCTCCCAGGCGAGGGGCAGGGTGACGATCAGCAGCCGGGCGCGGACGACCCCGGCTGCCTCCAGCATCTCGGGCTGGGTGGCATTGCCCCAGAGCACGGGCACGCCCTGCGCGCGGAGCATCCCGGCCCGCTGGCGGTCGTCCTCCACCACGATGACGGGCAGGTCGTGGCGGCGCAGCGCGGCCGTCACCAGCACGCCCACCCGGCCGTAGCCGACCACGATGGCGTGCCCCTCCGGCCGGTGCGGGACGGCGCGGAGGCGCTCCTCGCTCTCATGGGCCGGGCGGGACCTGTCCGGCATCCGGGCGGCGAGCGCCGCAAAGGCCCGGAAGGTGAGGGGCATGAGGAGGATGGCGCCGAAGCTGCCCAGCAGGATCGGGCCGCGCAGGGCGGAGGGCAGGATGCCCTGCCCGATCGCCAGCTCCATCAGCACGAAGGAGAACTCGCCGATCTGGGCGAGGGCGGCGGCGACCGTCGCGGCGGTCGCGGGCGGAACCCGCAGCGCGACGAGGAGGAGCAGGGTTCCGCCCCCCGTGCCGAGCAGCACCACGGCGAGCGCGAGCAGGGAGACCAGCGGCGCGTCCAGCACCGAGCGGGGATCGAGCAGCATGCCGACCGAGACGAAGAAGATCGCCGCGAAGATCCGCTGCAGCGGCAGCGTCTCGGCCGCGGCCTGGTGGCCGAGGTCGCTCTCGCCCAGCACCACGCCCGCGAAGAAGGCGCCGAGGGCGAAGGAGACGCCGAAGAAGGTGGAGGCGCCGAAGGCCACGCCGAGCGCGACCGCGACGACGGCCAGGGTGAACAGCTCCCGCGAGCCGGAGCGGGCCACCCTCTCCAGCCCCCAGGGCAGGGTGCGCCGGCCCACCACCAGCATCAGCGCCGCGAAGCTGGCGAGCTTCGCGACGGCGAGGAGGGCCGCGCCCGCGATCCCGTCATGCCCGCCGGAGGCCGCGGGCACGAGAACGAGGCCGAGCACCACCAGCAGGTCCTGCAGGACGAGCCAGCCGAGCGCGATCCGCCCCGCCTCGCCCGAGAGCCGCACGCGCTCTTCCAGTGCCCGGGTGGCGACGGCGGTGGAGGCGATGGCGAGGGTCAGGCCGAAGACGAGGGCCGGGCCGAGGCCGAGGCCGGGCAGGGCCATGGCGAGCGCGGCGCCGAGCAGGGTGCTGATCGCCACCTGCGCCGTCGCCCCGGGCACCGCGACCCGCCACACCGCCAGCAGGTCCCGCGAGCGGAAATGCAGCCCGACGCCGAAGAGGAGGAGCCCGACCCCCACCTCGGCCATGGTGCTGGTGAAGGCGCCGTCGATGCTGACACCGGGCGTGTTCGGGCCCACCACCACGCCCGCCACGAGGTAGCCGACCAGCGGCGGCATCCGCAGCAGCCGCGCCGCGAGCCCGAAGAGGAAGGCGACGGCGAGGCCGATGACGAGGCTGGCGAGGAACGGCGGCGCGTGATGCATCGGACATCCCTTGTCGCAGCCGGCGGGGGCGAGGGCCAGGGCGGATCGGTGGAGGGACGGTGGCCTTTTCGCGGCGCTCCCCGGCCCTCTCTCAACCGAGGAGGACGAGCACCACGCTCAGTACGATCAGCACCGCGCCGGCCGCATCGCGCGGCTTGATCGGCTCGCGCAGGTACCAGCGGCCGAAGGCGAGGGTGAAGACGATCTCCACCTGCCCGACCGAGCGCACCAGGGCGACGGGCGCGAGGGCGAAGCCGGTGAACCAGCAGGCGGAGCCGAGCGCCGAGAGCAGTCCCACCGGCGCCGCGTTCCGCCAGTTCCGGAACACCTGGCCCAGCGAGGCCGGCTCCCGCGCCAGCAGCCAGCCGCCCTGCATCACCGTCTGCATCACGTTGGTGACGACGAGGGTGCAGAGCGCGCCCAGCACGGGGTCCGGCGCCGCCAGCTCCTGGTTCGCCGCGCGGATCGCGATTCCCGTCAGGCCGAAGCAGGCCCCGGCGGCGATGCCGCAGAGCGCCGCCGGCTGCGCCGTGGCCCTGAGAGCCTGGTGCAGGCCCGAGACCTGCCCCGCCAGGGAGAGCCACAGCACCGCGAGGACGCCGAGGCCGATCCCCGCCCAGGCCAGGGGGGAGAGGTGCTCGCCCAGCAGGATGATGGCGAAGATCGCGCCCTGCAGCGCCTCGGTCTTGGAATAGGCGGTGCCGACGGCGAAGCCGCGCGGGGCAAAGGAGGCGATGAGGAGGACGGTGCCGAAAATCTGCAGCAGCCCACCGACCGCGCAGAGGGCCAGGACTTGCGGCCCGAAGGCGGGCAGGGTGCCGCCCGTCGCCCACCACCAGCCCGCCAGCAGGGCGAGGCCGGGCGGCAGGCCGTAGAGGTAGCGCACCACGGCCGCGGCGTTCAGCGAGAGCGCCCCGCGGAGCTTCTGCTGGAGCGCGGTGCGCCAGCACTGGAAGAGCGCCGCGGTGAGGGTGGCGCCGAGCCAGAGCGGCACGGGGTTCAGCCCCTCCGGGCAGGCGAGGGGAGGGGGGCGCGGCGCATCGGTGCGGGGTCACTCCGGTCGGGCGCGCAGGGTCGGCCGGGCCTCCCGCCCCGTCAACCGGCGCAACCCCGCGTGGAAGGTCCCGTTCGGAGGGGGTGCCCCACGGAAGGGCGCGGCGCTCCGGGCCCTTGCCCCCGGCAACGGCCGCCCGATCCCCCCGCGACGAGGATGCCATGGCGAAGAAGGTCGGCGATTTCTTCTGGGAGCGGCTGCACCAGTGGGGGGTGCGGCGAGTCTTCGGCTATCCCGGGGACGGGGTGAACGGGCTGCTCGCCGGCCTCCAGCGCTTCGGCACCGATAAGATCGAGTTCGTCCAGGCGCGGCACGAGGAAATGGCGGCCTTCATGGCCGTCGCCCATGCCAAGTTCACCGGCGAGGTCGGCGTCTGCCTCTCCACCAGCGGCCCCGGCGCCACGCATCTCATCACCGGCATGTACGACGCGGCCGGGGACCATGTGCCGCTGCTCGCCATTGCCGGCCATACCGGCCGCACCGCGATCGGCGGCCACTACCAGCAGGAGGTGGACCTGCTGACGGCCTTCAAGGACGTGGCCAGCGGCTTCGTGCAGCAGGCGACGGTGCCCTCGCAGATGCGGCACCTGATCGACCGCGCCATGCGCACCGCCATGGCCGAGCGCCGCGTCACCGCCCTCATCGTGCCGAACGACCTGCCCGACGAGCCCTATGAGGACCCGCCGCACAAGCACAACACGATCCATTCCGGCGTGGGCTGGACCCCGCCCCGGGTCATCCCGCGCGACGAGGACCTGCGCCGCGCGGCCGAGGTGCTGAATGCCGGCAAGAAGGTCGCCATCCTCGTCGGCGCCGGGGCGGCGGGCGCGGTGCCGGAGCTGATCGCGGTGGCGGACAGGCTCGGCGCCGGCGCGGCCAAGGCGCTTCTCGGCAAGACCGTGCTGCCTGACGACCTGCCCTGGGTCACCGGCACCATCGGCCTGCTCGGCACCCGGCCGAGCTGGGACCTGATGATGGAGTGCGACACGCTCCTGATGGTCGGCTCCAGCTTTCCCTGGTCGGAGTTCCTGCCGAAGGAGGGCCAGGCGCGCGGCGTGCAGATCGACATCCAGCCCGCCATGCTGAGCCTGCGCTACCCCATGGAGGTGCCGCTCTGCGGCGACGCCGCGGAAGCCCTCCGCGCCCTCCTGCCCCTGCTCGAGCAGAAGACGGACACCTCCTGGCGCGAGCGCATCGCCGAGGGGAGAGAGGACTGGTTCGACTTGCTGGAGAAGCGGGCCGCGGCCTCCGCCGATCCGGTCAACCCGCAGCTCCCCTTCCAGGAACTGTCGAAGCGCCTGCCGGACCGCGTCATCCTCACCAGCGATTCCGGTTCCTGCGCCAACTGGTACGCGCGCAACCTCCAGATCCGCGAGGGGATGATGGGCTCCCTTTCCGGCAGCCTCGCGAGCATGGGGGCCGCCGTTCCCTACGCGATCGCGGCGAAGATGGCGCATCCCGACCGGCCCGTGATCGCGATGGTGGGCGACGGCGCGATGCAGATGAACAACATGGCCGAGCTGATCACCGTCGGCGCCCATTGGAGGAAGTGGTCCAACCCCACCTGGATCTGCCTCGTCCTCAACAACCAGGACCTGACGGAGGTGACCTGGGAGCAGCGGGTGATGGAGGGGATGCCGAAGTTCGAGGAAACGCAGCGCATCCCCGACTTCCCCTATCACCGCTTCGCCGAGCTGGCCGGGCTGCGCGGCATCTTCGTGGACGACCCCGCGAAGGTGCCCGAGGCCCTGGACCAGGCCCTCGCCTCCGACCGCCCGGTGGTGCTGGAGATCCGGACGGACCCGAACGTACCGCCCCTGCCCCCGCACACCACGGTCGAGCAGGCGCTCCACTTCGCCAAGGCCCTGGCCGGCGATCCGGAGAAGGGCAGCGTAATCCTCGACACCGCGAAGCAGGTCATCAACGCCGTGCTGCCCGGCGGGAAGGGCTGAGCCCTATCCCCTCAGCCTCTCGGAGAGGATGCGCTGGGCCAGCGCCGCGGCACCCCCGCCGCGGCGCAGGCTGAAGGACCAGGGATCCGCGCCCGCGCGGTCCCAGATCCGCAGCTCCTCGTCGAGATCGAGCGTCCCGCCGGTCTCGACCGAGAAGCGCAGGACGGAGCGGTAGGGGACACTGACCACGGCGGTCTTCGAGCCCGTCACGCCCTGCCGGTCCATGATCAGCAGCCGCCAGTCGGTCAGGGCGAAGCCGTCCCGCACGGTGCGGAAGGCGGCGAGCACCGTCTCGTCCGGCAGCAGGGCCTGGAGGAAGCGCTCGCCCAGCGCTTCCGGCGCCACCTGTCCGGCATCGCCCGTCACGGCGCCCAGCAGCTTGCCCAGCATGGTCTCTCCTCCCGAAGCGGCGGAAGGTTAGGTTGTTTCCGCGGGGGACCGAAATCCCCGCCTCGCACGGCGCGGCCTCGCCCGGGATCTCGCCCGCTCACATCTTCGTCCGCCGCCCCGCCCGTGGCCCGTCCGTGCCCCATCTTCGCCGCAGCCACGGCGGAGCATCGGCCCCTATGAGACGCACCTTCCTCACCGCATCCCTGGCCCTTCCCTTTCTCGCCGCCAGGGCCGGCGCGCAGCCCGCGCCGGTCTTCGCCGGCCCCGGCACGCTGCTCCGCCTCTCGGAGACCGCGGAGGTCACGCGCGTGCCGGACGAGGTGCAGGCGCTGCTCCGCTTCGAGGCGCGCGATTCCGTCGCCGCGGCCGCGCAGGCGGGCGTGAACCGGGCCATGGCCGCCGCGCTGGAGACGGCGCGCGGCACCGCCTCCGTGACAACCACCACCGGCGCCCCCTTCACCTGGCGGCAGGAGGACCCGCCGCGCTGGGTTTCCAGCCAGACCCTCGCGCTGCGTGGCAAGGAACAGGCGCCGATCCTGGAGCTCGCGGGCGCGCTGCAGTCCCGGGGCTTCGCCCTGGGCGGGATCCAGCACACCCTGGCGCGCGAGACGGCGCGTGCGGCGCGGCAAGAGGCGGCCTCGATGGCGCTGGAGGCCCTGCGCCGCCGCGCCGAGGCCGTGGCATCCCAGATGGGCATGAGGGTGGAGCGAATCGCCGAGATCCAGCTCGAGGCGCCCGATCCTCCCGCGCCCCGGCCGATGCTCGCGCAGGCCATGGCGGCCCGCGCCGCCCCGGCGCCCGTCGCCCAGGCCGAGGACGTGGTGGTGACGGCCACGGTGGCGGCCGCGGTGGTGCTGGCGCCGAACTGACCCATCCTGCTCGGGGGTGGGGGCCGGCCGCGCGGGACGGCCGGGCCGGCGCGTGCCATAAGCCCGCCGATGTCGCCCATCCTCGCCGGCCTGCTGCTCCAATGCGCGGCCATCGCCCTGTTCGTCGCGCTGGACACGGTGACGAAGCTCCTCACCGCCCACTACCCCGTGCCGCAGATCATCTTCCTCCGGTTCCTCTTCCACACGCTGGTGGTGGCCCTGGCCCTGCGGCTGGCCACGGGCCGCCTTCCCTGGCGGAGCCGCAGGCCGGGGTTGGAGACCGTTCGGAGCCTCACCCTGCTCGCGGCCAACCTGCTCTTCGTCATCGCCCTGTCCTACATCCCCCTGGCCGACGCCTCCGCCGTCACCTTCGCCTCGCCCATCTTCACCGCCGGGCTGGCCGCGCTCTTCCTCGGGGAGATGGTGGGGCGCCGGCGCTGGGTGGGCATCGGGATCGGGCTGGCCGGGGTGATGCTCGCGCTGCGCCCGCCCTTCCTGACGGGCGAGACCCCGCACTGGGCGCTGTTCCTGCCCCTGGGCACCGCGGCCTTCTTCGGGGCCTACCAGATCCTGACCCGCAAGCTCTCCACCGTGGACGGGCCCGGCACCATCATCCTCCATACCGGCCTCGCCGCCGGGGCGGTGGCGGGGCTGGCCCAGCCCTTCGTCTGGCAGCCGCCGGCGGCCTGGGCCTGGCTGCTGGTGATGCTGGCCGGGATCTTCGGCTCGGCCGGCCACTACCTCCTGATCCAGGCCTATTCCCGGGCGCCCGCCAGCATCCTGGCGCCGATGACCTACACCCAGCTCGTCTGGGCCACCCTCTCCTCCGCCCTCTTCTTCGGGGACCCGCCCGACCGCTGGACGATGCTGGGCGCCGCCGTGATCGCGGCTGGCGGGATCGTCATGGGCTGGCCGGAGCGGCGCCGGGGCTGATGAGCCCCCGTTGACCGCGCCCGCGCCCCGCCACAGCCTGCGCCGACGGAACGGGAGGACGGAATGGCCGATTACGGGATGATCCGGGTGGAGACGCGCGGCAAGGTGGGGCTGATCACGCTCGACCGGCCCTCGGCGCTGAACGCCCTCTGCGATCAGCTGATGACCGAGGTCGGGCAGGCGCTCCGGGCCTTCGAGGCCGATGACGCGATCGGGGCCATCGTGCTGACGGGCAGCGAGAAGGCCTTCGCCGCCGGGGCCGACATCAAGGAGATGAAGGACCGCACCTATCCCGCCGTCCATTTCGAGGACTTCATCGGCACGAAGTGGGAGACGGTCCTCACCATCAGGAAGCCGGTGATCGCGGCGGTGGCGGGCTTCGCCCTCGGCGGCGGCTGCGAGCTGGCCATGATGTGCGACATCATCCTCGCGGCCGAGAACGCGAAGTTCGGCCAGCCCGAGATCAAGCTGGGCATCATCCCCGGTGCCGGCGGCACCCAGCGGCTGATCCGGGCCGTCGGCAAGTCCAAGGCCATGGACCTCATCCTGACCGGGCGGATGATGGACGCCGCCGAGGCCGAGCGCTGCAACCTCGTCACCCGCGTGGTGCCGGTGGAGTCGCTCCTGGACGAGGCCGTGAGGATGGGCGAGGCGATCGCCTCCTTCTCTCTCCCCTCCGTCGTCATGGCCAAGGAGGCGGTGAACGCCGCTTATGAGATGACCCTGCGCGAGGGGGTGCGCTTCGAGCGCCGCCTTTTCCACAGCCTCTTCGCGACCGAGGACCAGAAGGAGGGCATGTCGGCCTTCGCCGAGAAGCGCAAACCCGCCTTCCGGAACGCGTGAGGGAGGGGGCGAGCTCTTTCCTTGACTCCCAGGGGGGCTGTGGATAGAACGCCCCCCTTCCCGCGGCTGCCCCAGGCGGTGCGCGTCCCGAGAACATTTCGACTGGTATCCCTAAGGCCCATGGCGAACACCGCTTCCGCGCGCAAGCGCATCCGGCAGATCGAGAAGCGCACCGAGCGCAACCGCGCCCGCCGCTCGCGCGTCCGCACCTTCCTGCGTGCGGTCGAGGACGCGATCACCGGCGGCGACAAGGCGAAGGCCCAGGAGGCGTTCCGCCTTGCCCAGCCCGAGCTGCAGCGCGCCGCCGACAAGGGCGTGACGCATGACAACACGGTGGCGCGCAAGCTCTCGCGCCTGTCCGCGCGGATCAAGGCGATCGGCGCCGCCGCCTGACAAGTGAGGGGCGCCAGCACGGCGCCCTCCGCCAAGTCATGACCAAGTAGACCTGTGATGCGGATGCGTCACGGTGCTTCCGCGCCGTGGCGTTTTTCTTTGCGCCGGGTCTCTGGTCTGCCGGGCCGGGTTTGCCGGGTCTGGTCTGCCGGGAACGTGTTTGGCGTTGGCCGCTCCCGGGGCCGCAAGTTACCTTTCAGGATAGAGGGGGCGCCCGCGGCGACGTGGGCGCTAAGGGGCAGGGGGTGGATCGCATGCCGGATCAGCACGCCAATGCCACGTCCGCCGTCCCGGCCTCGGGCCTGCCCGACGGGGCGCGGCTGGACGCCGCCTGGGCGCGCATCCGAGGCCGCCTGCGCGAGGAGGTGGGCGAGGCCGAGTATCGCACCTGGCTGCGCCAGCTCACCCTGGCCGGGGTGGAGGACGAGGAGGCGGTGATCCATGTCCCCACCCGCTTCCTCAGGGACTGGTTGCGCGGCCAGTACGGGGACCGGCTGAGGGCGCTGTGGCAGGCCGAGTCGGTCGGCGTGCGCCGGGTGGATATCCGCGTCGCCTCCCCCGCCGACGGGGCGCGGGCCGCCGCCGCGGAAGCCCCCGCCGTCGTGGACGGCGCCGAATTGGCCGAGCCGCTGGCCGCGACCCGCCCGGCGGGCGAGATCCGCGCCGAGGCCGCGAGGCCCGAGGCCCGCAGCGCCGACTCCCGTAGTGATTGGGCCGCGCCGCTCGATCCCCGCTTCACCTTCGACAGCTTCATCGTCGGCAAGCCGAACGAGTTCGCCCATGCCTGCGCGCGCCGCGTGGCCGAGAAGCCGAACTCGCCGGGCTTCAACCCGCTGTTCCTCTATGGCGGGGTGGGGCTGGGCAAGACGCATCTGATGCATGCGATCGCCTGGGCGATCCGCGAGCCGCAGGCGGGCGGGCCGGGCCGCTCGGTGGCCTACATGTCCGCCGAGAAGTTCATGTACCGCTTCATCGCGGCGCTGCGCTCGCAGAGCACGATGGAGTTCAAGGAGAGCCTCCGCTCCGTCGACGTGCTGATGATCGACGACCTGCAGTTCCTGATCGGCAAGGACAACACGCAGGAGGAGTTCTTCCACACCTTCAACGCGCTGGTGGACCAGGGCAAGCAGATCGTCGTCTCCTCCGACAAGCCGCCGAGCGACCTCGCGGGGCTGGAGGACCGGCTGCGGACGCGGCTGGGCTGCGGTATGGTGGCCGACATCCACGCGACCACCTACGAGCTGCGCATCTCGATCCTGGAGAGCAAGGCGAACACCGCGCAGGTGGACGTGCCGGCGCGGGTGCTGGAGTTCCTGGCGCACAAGATCACCTCGAACGTGCGCGAGCTGGAAGGGGCGCTGAACCGCCTCATCGCCCATGCGAACCTTTTCGGCCGGCCGGTGACGCTGGAATCCTGCCAGGAGGTGCTGCACGACATCCTGCGCGCCCATGACCGGCGGGTGACGATCGAGGAGATCCAAAAGCGGGTCGCCGAGCACTACAACATCCGCCTGACCGACATGTCCTCGGCCCGCCGCGCGCGGAACGTGGCGCGGCCGCGGCAGGTGGCGATGTATCTCTCGAAGCAGCTCACCTCCCGCTCCCTCCCCGAGATCGGCCGGCGCTTCGGCAACCGCGACCACACGACGGTGATGCACGCCGTCTCCCGCGTCGCGGAGCTGATGCAGGGCGATGCCGGCTTCGCCGAGGATGTCGAGCTTCTCCGGCGGATGCTGGAGACCTGAGAGGGGGGGGCTTTCGGCCCCCTACCACTCCACCCCGATCTTGCCGAAGTGCTTGCCGGACTCCTCGTGCCGGAAGGCCTCGGCGAGATCCTCCAGCGGGAAGCTCCGGTCGATCACGGGGCGCAGCGCGCCGTCATCCAGGGCGCGCACGAAGTCCTGCTGGTGGCGCCGGCTGCCGACGATCAGCCCTTGCAGCCGCGCATGCCTCGCCATCAGCGCCGCGGTGGGCACCTCGCCCGCCCGGCCGGTGAGCACGCCGATGAGCGAGATATGCCCGCCCACCCGCACGGCCGCGATGGACTGGGCGAGGGTGCCGGGCCCGCCGACCTCCACCACATGGTCCACGCCGCGCCCGCCGGTGAGGTCGCGCGCCCGGGCGCCCCATTCCCCCTCCTGGCGGTAGTTGATTACCTCATCAGCGCCGAGGGCGCGGGCACGCTCCAGCTTCTCGTCGGAGGAGGAGGTGATGATCACCCGCGCGCCCATCCGCCTGGCGAGCTGGAGCGCGAAGATGGACACCCCGCCCGTGCCGAGGGCGAGGACCGTGTCCCCCGGCTTCAGCCCGCCATCCACCACCAGCGCCCGCCAGGCCGTGAGCCCGGCCGTGGTGATGGTCGCGGCCTCCACATGGCTGAAGCCCCGCGGCGCGCGGGTGAAGGCAGTGGCGGGGCGCACGGCCACCTCCTGGGCGAAGCCGTCGATGCCGTCGCCGGGGGTGCGGGAGAAGTTGTCGATCTCCGGCGGGCCGTCCTGCCAGTCCGGGAAGAAGCAGGAGACGACGTGGTCGCCGGGGCGGAAATCCGTCACCCCCGTGCCGACCGCCTCCACCACCCCTGCGCCGTCGGACATCGGCACGCGCCCGTCCTCGGCCCGGGCCCGGCCACTGGCGACGCCGTAGTCGTGGAAATTCAGCGAGCTGGCATGGAGGGCGACCCGGATCTCGCCCGGGCCGGGCGCGCCGGGGTCAGGGCGCTCCACCCTCTCCAGCCTCTCCAGCCCGCCGGGGGCGCGCACCACCATCGCTCGCATGGCTCTCTCCGCATCGATCCCCGTTCGAACGCGCGGGGCGGGGAGGGGTGTCCGTGCGGGGTGCGGAAAGGCCGCATTCCCGGCCCGAGTCTTCACGCCGAGTTTTCAGGATGATAGAGGGCTCATCCGGGGGGCTGTCGCCTCCAGCGCGTTACGGGGGTGGCGGCGATGAAGTTCACGGTGGACCGGGCGGTGCTCCTCAAGGCTCTCGCCCATGTCCAGAGCGTGGTGGAGCGGCGCAACACCATCCCCATCCTGGCCAATGTGCTGCTCGACGCCGCCGAGGGCCGGCTCCGCCTGACCGCGACCGACATGGAGATCGCGATCGTCGAGGAGGTGGGCGGCATCGAAGTCGGGCGCGAGGGTCGCTGCACGGCGCCCGCCGCAACCCTGTTCGAGATCGTCCGCAAGCTGCCCGACGGGGTGAAGGTGGAGCTGGACCACCGCGGCGGGGACGCCCCGCTGGCGCTGCGCGCCGGCCGCTACAACACGAGCCTGATGGTGCTGCCGGTGGAGGACTTCCCCTCCATGACCGAGGGCAAGCTCCCCCACAAGTTCAGCGTCACCGCCGGCATGCTGCGGGACCTCGTGGACCGCACCCGCTTCGCCATCTCCACGGAGGAGACGCGCTACTACCTCAACGGCATCTACCTGCACGCGACCGAGGTGGACGGCACGAAGGTGCTGCGCGCGGTGGCGACGGACGGCCATCGCCTCGCCCGCGTGGAGGAGCCGCTGCCCGATGGGGCCGAGGGCATGCCGGGCGTGATCGTTCCCCGCAAGACGATCGCCGAGTTGCGCAAGCTGGCCGAGGAGACGGTGGACGAGATCGAGATGCGGCTCTCCGACACGAAGCTGCAGGTGAAGCTCGGCAGCGTCACCCTCACCAGCAAGCTGATCGATGGCACCTTCCCGGACTATGAGCGCGTGATCCCCAAGGGGAACGACCGGCTCCTCTCCGTGGACAAGAACGCCTTCGCCGCCGCCGTGGACCGCGTGGCCGCGATCAGCAGCGAGCGCTCGCGCCCGGTGAAGCTGTCACTGGAGAAGAACCACCTCCTCCTCACCGCCGCCTCGCCGGACCAGGGGCAGGCGCAGGAGGAGCTGGAGGGCGACACGGTGGCCTATGACTCCGCCCCGCTCGAGATCGGCTTCCAGGCCCGTTACCTCAAGGACATCACGGACCAGGTGGACGGGCAGGTGGAGTTCCGCTTCGCCGACGGCTCCGCCCCCACCATCGTGCAGGACGCCTCCAAGCCCGAGGCCCTCTACGTCCTGATGCCGATGCGGGTCTGACCCCGCGCCTCTCCGACGGGCCGCCCCGCCCCTTCCGGCCGCGCCGGGCCGGGGGCAGGGCCGGCACGGCGGGCAGCGGGGCGCCCATCCCCCTCGGTACCCCCTCCGCGTGACCCCCTCCGCGTGACCCCCTCCCTCCGCCTGACGCGCCTGCAGCTGCAGGACTTCCGCAACCACGCCCGCACCGCCCTGCGCGTCTCCGCGGGGATCGTGGTGATCGCGGGGGAGAACGGGTCGGGCAAGACGAACCTCCTGGAGGCGATCAGCCTGCTCGGCCCCGGGCGCGGGCTGCGCGGCGCGCGCATCGCCGATCTCGGCCGTCATGTGGGGGAGGAAGGCCTGCCCTGGGCCGTCTCCGGCCGCTTCGAGGGGCCGGAAGGGGAGTTCGACCTCGGCACCGGCACCGCCCATGACGGCCCCGCCGAGAAGCGCGCCTTCCGCCTGAACGGCGAGCCCGTGCGGACCCAGGCGGAGCTTGGCCGGCTCGTGGCCGCCGTCTGGCTCACCCCGCAGATGGACCGGCTGTTCCAGGAGGCCGCCTCCGGCCGCCGCCGCTTCCTCGACCGCCTGGTCTGGGCGCTGGACCCGAACCATGCCCGCGAGGTCTCGGCCTATGAGAACGCGATGACCCAGCGCAACCGGCTCCTGGCCGAGACGCGCGAGGGAGGGCGCGCGGAGCCCCGCTGGCTGGACGGGCTGGAGGACGCCATGGCCCGGCACGGCGTGGCCCTCACCGCCGCCCGGCGCTCGCTGATCGCCCAGCTCAACGGCGCCCTGGCCGGAGGCGTCGCCGGGGCCTTCCCCGCCGCGCTCTGCGCCCTGGAATGCGAGACGGCCGCCGCGCTGGAGACGCAGTCCGCCCTGGCCGTGGAGGACGGGCTGCGCGAGACCCTGGCCGCCCGCCGGGGCCGGGACGCCGCGGCGGGCATGGCCCTGGCCGGCCCGCATCGCTGCGACCTCCGCCTCTCCCATCTGCCCAAGGGCGTTCCGGCGGAGCTGTGCTCCACGGGCGAGCAGAAGGCGCTGCTCATCTCCACCGTGCTCGCCCATTCCGCCTTGATCGCCGCCCTGCGCGGCTTCGCGCCGCTGCTGCTGCTGGACGAGATCGCGGCGCACCTGGATGCCACCCGGCGGGAGGCCCTGTTCGCGGCCCTCGCCGCCCTGCCTGCCCAGAGCTTCCTGACCGGGACGGAGCCGGGGGTCTTCGCCTCCCTCGACGGGGTGGCGGAGCTGTTCTCGATCGGCCCAGAGGGCGTGGCGCCGGGCTAGGGGGCTATCCTCTCCGCGCTACACGTCTGCCGGGAGCCCTTCCGGGCGGGCTCAACCCGGCTCGGCCGATTTCCCTTGCAGATCCACTATTTCGGCGTCCCAACCATGGCTTCGCGCGCGCGGAATCCTTATATTGCAGCCTGACGATTCCGCATGGCCGCGCGCCCGCTGGCGCGGCCCGAGAGGTTCCTGATCCGCATGTCCGAAGCTGCCCGCGCCGCCCATGACGCCGAGGTCGCCGCTGCCGGCGCCGATGGTGCCTATGACAGCGCCTCCATCACCGTGCTGCGCGGCCTCGAGGCCGTTCGCAAGCGCCCCGGCATGTATATCGGCGACACCGATGACGGCTCGGGCCTGCACCACATGGCCTTCGAGATCATCGACAATGCGGTGGACGAGGCCCAGGCCGGCTTTGCCGACACCTGCGTCGTGGTGCTGAACGGCGATGGCAGCGTCACCGTCACGGATAACGGCCGCGGCATTCCGACCGACATCCATGCCGAGGAAGGCGTCTCCGCCGCCGAGGTGGTGCTGACGCGCCTGCATGCCGGCGGCAAGTTCAACCAGAACTCCTACAAGGTCTCCGGCGGCCTCCACGGCGTCGGCGCCGCGGTGGTGAACGCGCTCTCCGAATGGATGCAGGTTCGCATCTGGCGCGGGGGCAAGGAGCACCTCATCCGCTTCGAGCACGGCGAGACGGTGAAGCCGCTGGAGGTCGTGGGCGCCAGCGATCATCCCGCGGGCACGGAGGTGACCTTCAAGCCCTCCGCCGGGACCTTCACCAAGACCGAGTTCGAGTTTGCCGTGCTGGAGAAGCGCCTGCGCGAGCTGGCCTTCCTGAATTCCGGCCTGAAGATCGGATTGCGCGATGAGCGCCACACCCCGGTGCAGGAAGCGCATTTCCACTTCGAGGGCGGGCTCGTCGCTTTCGTCGAGTGGATGGACGCCGCGGAGGACCCGCTCTTCAAGCCGCCCGTGTCCTTCGCCTCGAAGGAGGTGAACGGCATCAAGGTGGAGATGGCGATGTGGTGGAACCGCTCGCCGCGCGAGCGCACCCTCTGCTTCACCAACAACATCCCGCAGCGCGACGGCGGCACGCACCAGGCCGGCTTCCGCCAGGCGCTGACCCGCGTGGTGACGAAGTACGCCGCCGATCTGGCGAAGAAGGAGAAGGTCGAGCTGTCCGGCGAGGACATGCGCGAGGGCCTCTCCTGCATCCTTTCCGTGAAGGTGCCGGACCCGAAGTTCAGCAGCCAGACGAAGGACAAGCTCGTCTCCTCCGAGGTGCAGCCGGTGGTGCACACGGCGGTGGCCGATGCGCTCTCCCACTGGTTCGAGACGCATCCGAAGGAGGCCAAGCTCGTCCTCGACCAGGTCGTGCTCTCGGCCGTGGCGCGGAAGGCGGCCCAGGCGGCGCGCGAGAAGGTGGGGCGCAAGAACGCGCTCGACATCTCCACGCTCCCCGGCAAGCTCGCCGACTGCCAGGAGAAGGACCCCGCGAAGTCCGAGCTCTTCCTCGTCGAGGGTGACTCCGCAGGCGGCTCCGCCAAGCAGGGACGCAACCGCGCGAACCAGGCGATCCTGCCGCTGAAGGGCAAGATCCTGAATGTCGAGCGCGCGCGGATGGACAAGATGCTCTCCTCCGCCGAGGTGGGCACGCTCATCACCGCGCTCGGCGCCGGCATCGGCACGCGCGACCCGGACCGGCCGAACATGCCGTTCTTCGATCCGGACAAGCTGCGCTACCACCGCATCGTCATCATGACGGACGCGGATGTGGACGGCTCGCACATCCGCACGCTGCTGCTCACCTTCTTCTTCCGGCAGATGCCGGAGTTGATCGAGCGCGGCTATCTCTACATCGCCCAGCCGCCGCTCTACCGCGCCAAGCGCGGCAATGAGGAGCGCTACCTCAAGGACGACCGCGCCCTGGAGGAGTTCCTGCTGGAGAAGGCGCTGAGCGGCGCCCGCATGCTCTTCGCCGACGGCCGGGAGATTGCCGGGGAAGAGCTGCGCGCCGTGGTGGACGAGCTCCGCAACATCTCCCGCCGCATTCGCCGCCTCGCGAGCAACGTGCCGGCGGAGATCGTGGAGCAGGCCGCCGTCGCCGGGGTGCTGGGCGCGGAGCCGCATCCCGAGGCGGCCCCGCGCCTCGCGGCCCGCCTGAACGAGCTCGCTCCGCCGACCGAGCGGAGCTGGAAGGCGGTGCTGGACGAGGATGGGCTGAGGGTGTTCCGCCAGGTTCGTGGCGTCACCGAGAGCCACCATCTGGATCTCATCGCCCTCCGCTCCGCGGAGTCGCGCTGGCTCGAGGAGCGTCGGGACCGCCTCGCCGCCGATTTCGCCGGCCCCGCCGTGCTGCAGTTCGACGCGCAGAGGCAGGAAGTGCGCGGCCCCATGGCGGCGCTCGACCGCATCCTGGCCCAGGGCCGCAAGGGCCTCACCGTCCAGCGCTTCAAGGGGCTGGGCGAGATGAACCCCGAGCAGCTCTGGAAGACCACGCTGGACCCGGAGGCGCGCACCCTGCTGCGCGTGGCCGTGGAGGACGCCGACGATGCCGGCCGCGTCTTCTCGACGCTGATGGGAGATGTGGTCGAGCCGCGCCGGGACTTCATCGTCGGCAATGCGCTGAAGGTGGCGAATCTCGACGTGTAGGACCGTGCCGGGCGGGGACGGCAGGGAAGCCGCCGCCCGCCCGGTGCATTTTCCGGCCCGGGGGCCTTCAACGCGCCGGCAAATCCGGTCACCTTCCTCTCCATCCGTTCCGCACGGCTGAGGAAGCCCCATGAAGCTCTACTACTCCCCCGGCGCCTGCTCGCTCGGCATCCACATCCTGCTCGAGGAGATCGGCAAGCCCTACGAGCTCTCGCTCGTGGCGCTGAAGGAGGGGGCGCAGCACGGGGCTGAGTACACGGCCGTGAATCCGAAGTCGAAGGTGCCTGCCCTCGACACCGGGGATGGCGGCCCGGCGCTCACGGAGTTTCCGGCGATCGCGGCCTTTCTCGCCATAGCCAATCCCGAGGCGGGGCTGGTACCGCGCGACGCCCTCGGCCAGGCCCGCGCCCTGGAGGCGGTGGACTACGTCACCGGCACGATCCACCCGCACGCCTTCACTCGCCAGTTCCGGCCGAACGTCTTCTCCCTGCGGGAGGAGGACCATCCCGCCGTCATCGAGCAGGCCCGCGCCAATGCGGACAAGTTCTTCGGCGTGGTCGAGAAGATCTGGCGCGGGGACACCTGGCTGCTGCCGCAGGGCTTCTCGATTGCCGATGCCGCGCTCTTCTTCGTCGAGTACTGGCAGGCGAAGCGCGTGGGCGGCCCGCTGCCGCCGAAGCTCGACGCGCATCTCAAGGCGATGCTGGAGCGGCCGGCGGTGAAGCGCGCGCTGGAGCAGGAAGGCCTCTCGGCCTGACGCAGCCGCGGGCCCCCGGCCCGCGTGGCAGGACATATCCGAAGAGCGAAGGGCACGGGAGGGCGCGGCATCGCCCGTCCCCGTGCGATGGCCGATGACGAACGAACCGAATCCCGTCTCCTTCTGGTTTCTCCGCCATGGCGAGACCGACTGGAACGCCCGCATGCTCTCCCAGGGGCAGGTGGACATCCCGCTCAACAGCGTCGGCCTCGCCCAGGCCGGGCGGGCGGCGGAGGCGCTGGTGGGGAAGGGGATCCGCTCCATCCACGCCAGCACGCTCACCCGCGCCCGCGTCACGGCCGAGATCGTGGCCGCGCGGCTGGAGCTGCCCGTGACGCTGGACCCCGAACTCGTCGAGTGCGCCTTCGGCGTGCAGGAAGGCCAGGAGATGTCCGCCTGGTTCCAAGACTGGATCGACGGCACCACCACGCCCGAGGGCGCCGAGCCCTTCGCCGATCTCCGCGCCCGCGCCGTGCGCGCCATCAACCGCGCGACAGCGAGCCCCGGCCCCGTGCTGGTGGTGGCGCATGGCGCCCTCTGGCGCGCCTTCCGTCAGGCGGCCGGGCTGGAGGCGAATATCCGCACGCCCAACGCCCTGCCGCTCCTGGTGGAGCCGCCCGGGGGCGACCGGGGCTGGCACTTCACCCCGGCCGAGCTGGGCGCCTGACCGACGCCTTATCCGGCGCCCCCGGTCACCGTTGAGTGCGGGGGCAGAAGAAGCTGCTGCGCCCGGCCTGGACGATGCGCTGCACCCCGGGGCAGGCGGGCGGGCCGGGGCAGCGCGGGCAGGGCTGGCCGAGCCGGTCATAGACCTCGAAGCGCTCCTGGAAGCGCCCGATCTCCCCGTCGCTGCGGACGTAGTCGCGCAGGGAGGAGCCCCCGGCCTCGATCGCCTCCGTCAGCACGGACTTGATCGCCGGCACCAGCCGCGCCGCCCGCGCCCCGGGCACGGTGCCCGCGAGGCGGCGGGGCGAGATGCCGGCGCGGAACAGCGCCTCGGCGACGTAGATGTTGCCCAGCCCCGCGACGACGCCCTGGTCCAGCAGCGCCGCCTTGATCGGCGTGTTCTTCCCGGCGAGGGACCTCGACAGGGTGGCGGGGGTGAAGCCCTCCTCCAGCGGCTCCGGCCCCATGCCGGCCAGCAGCTTGTGGCGGTCCTCTCCCTCTGTCGGCATGAGGTCCACGCAGCCGAAGCGGCGGGGGTCCTGGAAGCCCACGCGCCAGCCATGCCCGGTTTCGAGCATCAGGTGCTCGTGCGCCAGCCCGTCGCCTCCTCCGCGCGCGTCGGAGAAGGCGCCCTGCGGCGCAATCCGCGGCACCGGCCCCTCACCGGGCGGGCGGGCCACCATGCGGCCGGACATGCCGAGATGGATCAGCGCCGACTCCCCGCCGGAGAGCCGCATCAGCATGTATTTCCCGCGCCGCCGGAACCCCTCCACGCGGCGGCCTGACAGGCGCTCGGCCAGCATCTCGGGGAAGGGCCAGCGCAGGCCGGCGCGGCGGGTCTCGGCGCGGGCGATCGTCTGGCCGGTGAGCACGGCGGAGAGGCCGCGCATCACGGTTTCCACCTCGGGCAATTCAGGCATGGCCTGGATATGGTGCCGCGCGCATAGTTTCGTCCACGCCCGACGGAGGAACGCCATGCGCCCCAGCCATCTGGTCGCCGCGTTGCTGCTCGCCGCCCCGCTCGGCGCCCCGGTGCCGGGTGCCCTGGCCGCGGAAGCGCCCACCCGCGCCGCGCGCCAGATGGTCGCGGCCGCCCATCCCCTGGCTGCCGGGGCAGGGCTGGACATGCTGCGCGCGGGCGGAACGGCGGCCGATGCCGCGGTGGCGGCCCAGGCCGTGCTCTCCGTGGTCGAGCCGCACGCGACCGGCCTGCTGGGCGGCGCGCTCCTCCTGCACTGGAGCGCCGGGGCGCGGCGGCTGGACGGCTACGAGGGCATCGCCTCCGCCCCCGCCGCCGCCACCTCCCGCCTGATCGAGGCCCCGGACGGCACGCGGGTGGGCGCCGCGACGGTCGCGCGCTCCGGCCGTTCCGCGGGGGTGCCGGGGAGCCTGCGGATGCTCGCCCTCGTCCATGCCGATCACGGGCGCCTGCCCTGGCGCGACCTCCTGGCCCCCGCGATCCGCGCGGCGGAGAGGGGATTTCCCCTGCCGCCCGGCCTGCACCGCGCCCTTCTCGCCCGCTCGGCGGAGCTGGTGCGCGACCCGGAGATCCGCGCGATCTTCTTCGGCGCGGAGGGGCAGCCGCTTCCGCCCGGCACGCTCATCCGCAATCCCGCCCAGGCCGAGGCCCTGCGCCTGCTGGCTGCGGAGGGGCCGGACGCCCTCTACACCGGCCCGCTCTCCCGCGCGGTGCTGGATTCCGTCTCGCGCGAGCCGGTCCCGGGATGGATGGCGGCCGGCGACCTCGCCGCCTATCAGGCGAAGCGCCGCGAGCCCGTCTGCAGCAACGCCTTCGGCCGCCAGGTCTGCTCCGCCTCCCCGCCCTCCTCGGGCGGGATCGCCGTGCAGCAGCAGCTCGGCCTCATGGACCGGCTGGGCATCGCCCGGCTCGCCCCGGATTCGCCCGAGGCGGCACACCTTATCCTTGAGGCCAGCCGCCTCGCCCTCGCGGACCGGCGCCGCTGGCTGGGCGACCCGGACCGCGTGCCCGTGCCCACCGGTCCCCTCGTCTCCCCGAGCTATCTCGCGAGCCGTGCCGGGGCGGTGCGGCCGGGGCAGGCCATGGAGACGGTGGCCGCCGGCAACCCGATGGAGCGCCACGGCGCCCTGCCCGCCGCCTCGGACCCGCTGGCGCTGGCCGGCACCTCCCATGTTTCGGTCGTGGACGGGGCGGGCAACGCGATCGCCTTCACCACCACCAACAACCTCAACTTCGGCGCCGAGCGGCTGGCCGCCGGCATCGCGCTGAACAACGGGCTCACCAACTTCGCCGCCGATCCCGGCCCGCCAGAGGCTCCCGCCTTCAACCGCTTGGAGGGTGGCAAGCGCCCCGTGACCACCATGGCCCCCACCATCGTCCTCGGGGCGGACGGGGCGCCGGAGCTGGTGGTGGGCGCGGGAGGCGGGGCGCGCATCGTCGATTCCGTCGCGGTGGCGGTGGTGGAGGTGCTGGCCTGGGGCGCCGACGCCCGCCGCGCCACGGCCCGGCCGCGCATCGGTGCCCAGAACGGGGCGGAGGAGCTGGAGGCTGGCACCCCCGCCGCGGCCCTGGTGGAGCCCCTGCGCGCCATGGGCCACAGGCCCGTGGTGGCGGAGATGAACACCGGACTGCAGATCATCCGCCGCGTCCCCGGCGGCTGGGAGGGCGCGGCCGATCCCCGCCGGGATGGCGCCGCGCTGGGTGACTAGCCCCGGCGTGACGCGGCGCGCCCCCGGGCCTATCTTCCCGCCCATGCCCCAGAACGACACGATCGACTTCGGCTTCACCCCCGTCCCCCGCGCCGAGAAGGCGGGGATGGTGCGGCAGGTCTTCGACAGCGTGGCGCCGAAATACGACGTGATGAACGACCTGATGTCGCTCGGCCTGCACCGGGTCTGGAAGCGCATCTTCGTCAACGCGATCGGAGCCGGCCCGCGCGACACGCTGCTCGACCTCGCCGCCGGCACGGGCGACATCGGCTTCCTGGCGAAGGAGCGCGGGGCCGGGCGGGTGATCCTGGCCGATATCAACCACGCCATGCTCGCTGTGGGGCAGGGCAGGGCGCTCGGCCGGGGCTTGGCCGCTGGGCTCGACTTCGTCTGCTGCGATGCGGAGCGGCTGCCCTTCCCTGACCGCTCCGTGGAGCGCGTCTCCATGGCCTTCGGGCTGCGGAACTGCACGGACAAGGACGCCGTGCTGCGCGAGGCCCGCCGCGTGCTGCGGCCCGGCGGGAAGCTCTTGGTGCTGGAGTTCTCCCGCCTGCAGGTCGCCGCGTTCGATCCGCTCTACAACGCCTGGAGCTTCAAGGCCCTGCCCGCGATCGGTGCGCGGGTGGCCCGGGATTCCGAATCCTACCGCTACCTCGCCGAGAGCATCCGCATGATGCCCGATCAGGAAGCGCTCTCCGGCATGTTCCGCGCGGCGGGGCTGGAGCGGGTGACGCATCGCAACCTCTCCGGCGGCATCGTCGCCATCCATTCGGGCTGGCGGCTGTGACCCTTTCCGGCAAGCGCGTCCTCCTCATCGTCTCGGGCTCCGTCGCGGCCTATAAGGCGCTGGAGCTCGCGCGCCTGCTGGGCAAGGCGGGCGCGGCCGTCACCGGCCTGCTGACCGCGGGCGGGGCACGCTTCGTCACGCCCCACGCGCTCCAGGCAGTCACCAACCGGCCCCTCGCGGAGAGCCTCTGGTCGCTGGAGGAGGAGGCCGAGCGCGGCCATATCCGCCTCGCGCGCGAAACCGACCTCGTCGTGGTCGCCCCCGCCTCGGCCGACCGCCTCGCGCGCATGGCGGCGGGCATGGCGGACGACCTGGCCGGCGCCGCCCTGCTGGCCTGGGGCGGCCCCGTCCTCGTCGCGCCCGCGATGAATCCGAGCATGTGGTCCCACCCGGCGACGGGGGCGAATGTCGCCACCCTCATGGCGCGCGGCGTAACCTTCGTCGGCCCCGAGGACGGGCCGATGGCCGAGGCGGAGAGCGGCACGGGCCGCCTCGCCGAGCCGGCCAACATCCTCGCCGCCATCACCGCCATCCTGTCGGACCCCGAGCACGGGGCGCCGGACTTCGCGCTGGAGGATGCGCTGGACGCGGCCATCGCCGCGCAGGAGGGCCGCCCGGCCCCGGCCCCGGCGCGCCGCGGTGGCGGCAGCCCTTCCAGCTTCAGCGACGGCCATCCCCACGCCGCCGACCATCAAGCCGACCCCTCCGAAGCCGCGCCCTCGACCTTCTCCGCCTCCCAGGCCGCGACCGCGGGCCCCGCGCCGCACGCGCTGCGCGGCACGGCGCCCGGTGCCCTGCCCCTCTCGGGCCGCCACGTCCTCGTCACCTCCGGCCCGACGCATGAGCCGCTGGACCCCGTGCGCTACCTCGCCAACCGGTCCTCCGGAAAGCAGGGCCACTCCATCGCCGCCGCCCTCGCGGCGCTGGGTGCCCGCGTCACCCTCGTCTCCGGCCCCGTGACGGTCCCCGACCCCGATGGGGTGACGGTGATGCGCGTGGAGACGGCGCGGGAGATGCTCGCCGCCTGCGAGGCCGCGCTGCCCGCCGATGCGGCGGTCTTCGCCGCCGCCGTCGCGGACTGGCGCCCCGCCGACCCCGCGCCGCAGAAGATGAAGAAGCCGGCCGACGACGCCGCGCCGCCGCTGGCGCTCGTGCCGAACCCGGACATCCTCGCCACCCTCTCCCGCCATCCCCGCCGCCCGCGCCTCGTCATCGGCTTCGCGGCCGAGACGGAGCGCGTGATCGAGCACGCCCGCGCGAAGCTCGCCCGCAAGGGCTGCGACTGGATCGTGGCGAACGACGTGTCCGGGGACGCGATGGGCGGGGCGGAGAACACCGTCCACCTCGTCACCGCCAACGGGGTGGAGGACTGGCCGCGCCTGCCGAAGGTGGAAGTCGCCGCCCGTCTTGCGGACCGCGTGGCCGAGGCGCTGGCATGAGCCGCCGCGCGACCATCCGGGTGCTGCGCCTGCCCCATGCCGCCGACCTGCCGCTCCCGTCCTACGCGACTGAGGGCGCGGCGGCGATGGACCTGCTGGCGGCGGTGGAGGCCCCGCTCGCTATCCCGCCTGGCGGCCGCGCCCTCGTGCCCACCGGCCTGCGCGTGGCCCTGCCGCCCGGGCATGAGTGGCAGATCCGCCCGCGCTCCGGCCTCGCGCTGAAGCACGGGATCGTCCTGCCTAACTCCCCCGGCACGATCGACGAGGACTACCGCGGGGAGGTTCAGGTCATCCTCCTCAATGCCGGCACGGAGCCCTTCACGGTGGAGCGCGGCATGCGCATCGCCCAGGCCGTGCTGGCCCCGGTGACGCATGGCGATTTCGAGGAGGTGGCGGAGCTGCCGGAAACGGCGCGCGGGGCCGGCGGCTTCGGCAGCACGGGCACGCGCTGAGAGCGCTTGCCCCGCGGCGCCCGACGGCCGACATCACCCCCATGGACGGCCCCGCACCCCCCGACCTCGACTTCACCGAGGACGAGCTTCACCGCTACTCCCGTCACATCCTCCTCGGCGAGGTCGGCGCCATCGGCCAGGCGCGGCTGCGGCAGGCGCGGGTGCTGGTGGTGGGCGCGGGCGGCCTCGGCTCGCCTCTCGCCCTCTACCTCGCCGCGGCAGGGGTGGGCACGATCGGGCTGGTGGACCACGACACGCTGGAACTCTCCAACCTCCAGCGGCAGATCGCCCATCGCACGGACCGCGTCGGCCAGCCGAAGGTCGAGAGCATGGCGGCCGCGCTGCGCGCCCTGAACCCGCTGGTGACGGTGGAGCCCCATCTCCGTCGGCTGGACGAGGCGGCGGCGCGCGACCTGGTCCCCCGCTACGACCTCGTCTGCGACGGCACGGACAACTTCCCCACGCGCTTCCTCCTCGGCGATCTCTGCCACCATCTCGCGCGCCCGCTCGTCTCGGCGGCGGTGCTGCGCTTCGAGGGGCAGCTCTCCACCTTCAAGTCGCATCTCGGCGCCCCGCATCCCTGCCACCGCTGCCTCCACCCGGAGCCGCCGCCGCCCGGCCTCGTCCCCTCCTGCGGGGAGGCGGGGGTGCTCGGCGCCGTCACGGGCGTGATGGGCACGTTGCAGGCGACGGAGGTGCTGAAGGAGATCCTCGGCATCGGCGATTCCATGTCCGGCCGGCTCCTGCTCTGGGACGCGCTGGACAGCCGCTTCCGCACCATCCGCCTCCGGCGGGACCCGGCCTGCGCGCTCTGCGGGGGCGGGGAGGGGGCGTGACCCCCCTCGGCATCCTCATGCGCGGGGCGGGGCACGAGCCGGCGCACTACGCCCTCGTCCTCGCCACGGCGGCGGCGGCGATCGGCCGCCCCGTCACCCTCTTTGCTACCAATGCGGGCCTCGCCCTGTTCCGGCGCGACGGCGTGCTGCTGGGGGATCCGCGCGAAGGGCGGCTCGCCGAGCGCGGCGTCGCCGGCATCGCCGCGCTGCTGGAGGCGGCGACGGATCTCGGCATCCGGCTCATCGCCTGCGAGGCCGGGATGCGCGCGGAGGGGATCGAGCCGCCCGATCTCATCGGGGAGGTGCAGGTGGCGGGGGTCGTCACCTTCCTGGAGGCCGTCGGCGGCGGCCAGATGCTGTCGCTTTAGGCCACACGAAGTCTTGACCAAAGGGGGCCGGTTTGCGCGTGATCGGGGCCTGATGAAACGCCTTCTCGCCATGCTGCCCCTCCTGCTCGCGCCCTCCGCCCAGGCCTGGGCACAGGCCGCCGGAAGCCTGCCGCCGCCGGTCCCGCGCGGGGGGGCGGCCGCCCCCCAGCAGCCCGCCGCGCCGTCTTCCGCCGCACAGCCAGGTGCTGCCGCGCCGCGCCGGCCGGCGGCTCCGCCCGCGCCGCGCCCCACGCTGCCCCGGGAGGCGGGTGCCCCGGCGCCGGCCCGCCCCTCGGCCCAGCCCGCCCGGCCGAGCGAGCGCCGGGCCGAACCGGCGCAGGGCGCCCAGCCACGCGGGGCCGGTTCGCAGCCAGCCCAGCCCAACCGCCGGCGGGCGGCGGCCGGTGCTGCAGCGGGTGCCGCGGCGGGCGCGGCCGCGGGGGCCGCCGCACCGGCCCCCCAGCCCGCGCCCGCGCCGCCGGAGCCGCAGCCCACGGTGGGCTCGGTCACCAGCCTGCCCCTGCCGCGCTTCGCCGCGCTGCGGGCCGAGGAGGTGAACATGCGCACCGGCCCGGGCACCCGCTATCCGATCGAGTGGACCTATCAGCGGCGCGAGCTGCCCGTGCAGATCGTGCGCGAGTTCGAGCTCTGGCGCCGGATCCGGGACATGGAGGGCACGGAGGGCTGGGTTCACCAGTCCAACCTCACGGGGCGCCGAACCTTCGTCGTCACCGGGGAGGAGCGGGTGCTGCGCCGCCGCGCGGAGGACGGCGCGAATGTCGTCGCGCGGCTCAAGCCCGGCGTGCTCGGCCGCATCCGCCTCTGCGAGGCCGGGCAGGTCTGGTGCGAGGTTCAGGTCGGCGAGCACCGCGGCTGGATGCGGCGGACGGAGTTCTTCGGCGCCATGCCCGAGGAGGAGGTGAAATAGCCCGCGTGAGGCTCGTTTCTCCCCGCGGCCGTCTTGCCGCCCGCGCAGCCCGCGCTCTATCCCTCCCGGCGATCCGGCCAGGGGCCGGCGCGGGGGAGAGGTCATGACACGTTCGCACCGGTTCGGCCGCCGGCCGGTCCTGGCCCTGTCCGCGGCGCTGGGCCTGATGGCCGGGAGCGCGAGGGGGCAGGGGGCGCCGCTGCGCCTCGTCGTCGGCTTCCCCGCCGGCACCACGCCCGACACGCTGGCACGTCTCTACGGCGCCTCCCTCTCGGCGACGCTCGGGCAGCCGGTGGTGGTGGATAACCGCGTCGGCGGCGGCGGCATCCTGGCGGCCGAGGGCGTCGCCCGCGCGGTGCCGGACGGCAACACCCTCTTCGTGGCGGGCAACGGCCCGATCTCCATCAACCGCCACCTGACCGACCGCCTGCCCTTCGACCCCGACGCCAATTTCCGGCCCATCGGCTTCCTCGGCATCTCCATGCAGGTGCTGGTGGTCCGCCCCGGCCTCGCCACGGACCTCGCCGGCTTCCTCGCGGCGGCGCGGGAGCGGGATGTGAACTACGGCAGCGTCGGCGCCGGCTCGGCCAGCCATCTCCTCATGGCCGGGCTCTCGGCGACGGCCGGGCTGAAGGCCCAGCACGTTCCCTACCGCGGGGCGCCCCAGGCACTGATCGAGATCGCCTCCGGCCGGCTGGACGCGATGGTGGCCGCGATCGGCTCCGCCCTGCCGCTCATCCGGGAAGGGAAGGTGATCCCCCTCGCGGTCACCGGCCCGGCGCGGGACCCGCTCCTCCCGGCGGTGCCGAGCTTCGACGAGGCGGGCCTGCCCGGCTTCGTCCTTCCCGTCTGGAACGCCCTCTTCGCGCCGCGGGCGACGCCGGATGCGGCGGTGGCGCGCATCGCCGCCGCCCTCGCCGAGGCGCAGCGGGACGAGGCCGTGCGCCGGGGCGTGACGGCCGCCGGCTTCTCCGTCGAGGCGCGCGACCCCTCGGCCATGGCCGCCTTCATCTCGGCCGAGAGCGCGCGCTGGGGCGAGATCGCGAGGGCCACGGGGGTGCGCCTGACCGATTGAATCGGGGCCGGAGCATGATCGTGCCGCGTGTGCTCGATTTCACGGGGCCGCGATCCGGTCTAGTATGGGCCGCCGCCACACAGTCCCTGCCGAGCCCGTCATCTCATGCCTGACCTGCTCCACTTCCAGGAGCGCGACCGCCTCCTCGCCTCCCTGCGCCGCCTGCTGCGACAGGTGAGCCTGGATGGCCAGCCCCTCACCGGGCTCGCGAATCACAGTGCCGCGGGGGCGCCGCTCCTCACCCGCGACAACGCGCTGGCCGCCGAGCTGATGGCGATCCCGGCCGTGCGCGCCGCCGACCCCGCCATGGCCGACGCCGTGCTGTCCTTCGTGACGGCCATGGTGGAGGAAGGGGGAGCGCCCTCGCGCGGCGTGCCTCCGCCCGCCCCGCCGCGCGCTGAGATCCTGCGCGCCGACCCACGTGACCTGCGGGTGGTGACGCCCTGGCACGAGTTCACGGGGGATCTCGCCCATGGCGTCCTGCGCCAGCGGATGCGGGGCGACAGCCGGGCGCGGGACGTGCTGCACACCGGCAACATGATCCGGCTCCGCCTCCAGGGCGGCCTGCCCGGGCTGATCGGCCACCTCTCGCTGCGCGCCCGCACCCTCGACATCGAGGAGGCGGTCACCGCCCAGGGCGTGCAGCCCGAGGGGGCGGGAGTGCTGATGTGGCACGAGAGTACCCTCGTGCTCCGGCCCGTCCCGGGGCTTCGCATCGCGGCCGGCACGATCCGCTACGAGTACCGCGCCACGGCCGCCGACCCCGTCCTGCGCCTGACCGTGACCCTGCGAGCGGGGCCGAGGGCGGGGCTGACCGACCTGCGCCTGACGACGGCGCTGGACGCGCTGTCCGAGGGCGCCGCGCCCCCGGCCTATCTGTCGGTCGGGCGCAGCGGCACCCAGTCCCGTCGCCCGGCCGGGCCATTCGCCGAGGAGGAGGTGCTCTCCACCGGCCCCACCGACTCCCTTCATCTCTGGAGCGCGGGACCGGAGGATGAGGCGCTGGCCCTCCATATCCGCCCGCGCGCCGGTGAGGCGGTGTTCAATCTGCGGCTCCAGTCCCGGGGGGGCGTGCCCCACTGGCTCGTGCTGCGCCACACCCTGCCGGACCTGCCGCGTAGCGGGACGGCGACGCTGCGCGAGGACCGGCTGCTCGCGCGCGGCGTGGTGCCCGGCACGCCGGAGGCGGCGCTGCGCCTTCTCCGCGCGCCCGAAGCCCTGGCCGGCCGCGATCCCGGCCAGACCGGGCCGGGCGCCCCGCTGGCTGCCATGGCCTCCGTGCTGCTGAACGCCCCCGGCTTCGCGCAACCCTTTCCGCGGGAGCGGCTGGCCCGCCTGCGCGAGGTGCTGGAGCGCCAGCTCGCGGCCCTGCCGGACGAGGAGGGGGAGGTGCTTCCCATCTCCGAGCTGGCGCCGGTCGCCGTCGCGCTCGATGCCGTCTGGCGGGCCGGCGGATCCCCGCGGGACCGCCGGCGCCTGCGCCAGGTTCTCGGCCAGATCACCGCGGCCGCCTCCGCGGACGGCGTGATCGGGACGGGGCTGGCGGAGCACGGGTCGGCGATGCTCGCCCTCGCTCGCGGCGCCTCGCTCATTCCCGAGCCCTGGGTGGCGGAGGCGCTGGGGCGCGCCGTCCTGGCGCTGGACCCCGCCGGTCCTTCCCTTCTCGGGCTGGAGGGGGCGCAGCCCGTCCCGACGCGGGCGCTCGCCGCCCTGCTTCGCGGGCTGCGCGCGGTGGAGGTCCTGGCCGGCACGGGCCGCGTCGCGTTGGAGGCGGAGGTGCTGGCGCGGGCGGTGGTGGCGAGGGATGCCTGCCTCCAGGGCCTCGCCGGCCGGCTGCGCTCGCAGGAGGACCGGCTCGACGTGCTGCCCGGCGGGGTGGGCGAGCCCGACGCCGCCAGCACTGCCGCCCTGCTCCTCGGGGTGCTCTCGCCCGATGAGGTGGCCTTCTCCGCGGGTGACGTCGCGGCTTGAGGGGCATGAAGCGGCGCGCCCTGTCGCCTCTCCGGGCGCTGCTGACCGCCCTGGCTCTCTCCGCCTGCGCCGCGCCGCCGGCCGAGAGGCTGGAAGCGCCGGTCGCCTATCCGCCCTCGGTCCGGGCCAGGATCCTGAGGATCGCCGAGGCGGAATGGAGGGAGTGGGGCGGCCTCGTCGCCGGCCCGAGCCTCCCGCGTCTCCTCCCCGGCGCGGAGGGCGGGACGGAGGCCTTTCCCCGGGTTCTCGCCTACTGGCGAGCGGTGCCCGAGGCAGAGGCGGCCGCCGCCATCCGCCGCAACCGCGCCCTGTGGTCCGCGCGCCTGGCCGGCGCTGCCGGGGCCGATGTGTGGTCCGAGCCCGCCTGGTCCGCGGCCTTCGTGTCCTACGTCATGCGCGCGGCAGGGGTGGACGAGCGGGAGTTCCACGCTTCCGCCTCCCACGCCTTCTATCTCGACGCCATGCTGCGCGACGCGCGCGACTTCCCGGCCCAGGCGCCCTTCCTGCCGCATGACCCCTTCGGGCGGGCGCCGGAGCCGGGCGACCTCGTCTGCGCCGACCGGTCATCCCGGCCGCTCCCCTCCTGGCGCGAGCGCGTGCCCGAAGCCGGACGGTTCCGCCCCATGCACTGCGACATCGTGCTTCATGCCGAGGCGGGGATGGTCCAGGCGATCGGCGGGAATGTGGCCGATGCGGTGACTCTGACGATGTATCCGACCGACCTCGCCGGGCGCCTGCTCCCGCGCGCCGCGGGGGAGCCGGTGATCTTCGCGGTCATGGAAAATCGCCTGGGTGCATTGCCGCCATTTCGTCGAGAGCCGGCGATCGCCTTGCGATTGGGGGAAGTGAACCGCAGAGCGGAATAGTAAGGTTTAATTCGGGTTTGCACGGAAAATACGGCAAAGCCTGGAACGCTACTCTCTCAATCTCCGGGGCGCGCTCTCGACAATGCGCAGGAGAAAGCGATATTCCGCCGGGGATGAATGATTCGCCCGGCCAGCATGCCGGGCGTTCCGACCCTCAAGACGTTATATCAGGGATTAGCCGACATGCCCGAGGCACACGAATCCTCCCAGAAGCGCAAGGCCGCTTTCGACCTGGATTCCATGACGGCGCAGGAACTGACCGCGTTGATCGAGGCCGCTGAGGCGAAGCGGTCGCAAAAGCAGGACGAAGCCCGGACCGCGCTGATCGAGGAATTTCGGAACAAGGCCGCTCAGCTCGGCCTGGAACTGGAGGCCCTGCTTCCGGCCGGCATCACCCCGCCGAGCGCAACGCCGTCCCGCCGCACCCGGCGGGATGCCGGTGGCACCGTCGCGGCGCGTTTTCGTGGGCCGAATGGCGAAACCTGGAGTGGGCGCGGTCGCATGCCGAAGTGGCTCTCTGCCCAGGAAGCGCAGGGCCACAAGCGCGACGAATTCCGTATCTGAGGCAGGGTGGGACGGATCGCTTCCGGGAAGTTTTCGCTGAAAAGGTAATACTGTCCCGGAAGCGTACTCGGTGAATGCCCACCGGACCACTACCGTCGTGGTAGGTGGGGCATGCACGAACTGTTCGGCCGGTTTGATGTCCTGAAGCGGCTACGGCCTGTGCTGGCGTCAATCGCCAGCGGGTAGAAGTCGGACCGACCAGCGGAAGCTTGCCGACTGGCCCGCCTCTAATTGCGTGATGCCCGGCTTGGCTGAGAATTCATCATCCCAGCCAAGCGGCGCGGCGGTGCCGCACCACGGCTCCAGGCAGAGAAAGCCGGCGCCGGGTTTCGACCATAGGCCGAGATCACCATAGCCTTCCCATTCCATTTCCAATGCGGCGTTGCCGGATGAGAAACGGATCCGGCGTCCGGGAAAGCCGGGCAGGACAATCGCGTCGCGCTCGAAAAGGCTGTCCTGCACGGGAAGAGTGCCGTCCTTCAGGGGGATATCCTCCCGGGCATCCACCAGCCCATCCGTCAGGCGACGGGCCGCGAGCACTTCCTGATCAAGTCCGGGGAAGAGGAGGCTGTGCCCCTCGCGTGAGGCCGCGCCTGGTAGCGGCCAGGCAAAGGCCGGATGGGCCCCGATCGAGAAGGGCAGGGGCGCCTTCCCCGGATTCGTGACCGTTGCGGTGCAGGCGAGCGCTCCACCCCCCACCCGCCACTCCATGTCGAGGACGAAGGAGAAGGGAAAGGTCTCCCTCGTCGCGGCGCTGTCCGCGAGGCGCAGGCGGCAACCATCCGTATCACGGCCGACCCAGTCGAACCGGCTGTCCCGCGCGAAGCCATGCTGGGTGAGGCGGTGGGCCTTGCCACGATACCGTAACCTGTCATTCGGCAGGCGCCCGACGATAGGGAACAGGACCGGGGCGTGGCGCGGCCACTCCGGCCCGGCTTGCCAGAGCCATTCCTGCCCTCCCGGGTCGCGCAGCGAGCGCAACTCCGCTCCGTCGGCCGAGATGATGGCAGAGAGGGCCTCGTCACCGAAGCGGTGGAGATCGGTCATGCCTCCTGGATGCGCCGGTCGCCTCGGACCCGCAACCCGGCGCGGCGCCGCGCGTCCCTCCAGAAGGTGTTCCCCCACCTCGCGGAGGTTCGATGCTGCAAGTTCTTCCCGCTGCTCTCGGGCGCGCAATGTCCGGGCTGCGGCCCGGGATCAACGCGCTTCTCTTCGCCGAGGTGAATGTGCCGGCCGTGATCGAGGTGACCAGCCCGGCCTTCACAGCGGGTGGCCGGCTCCCGGCCCTCTACACGGCCGACGGGCCGGGACTCTCCCCACCGCTGGCCTGGCGCGGTGTGCCGCGGGGGACGGCATCGCTCGTCCTGGTGGTGGAGGATGCCGACAGCCCGACGCCGCGTCCCCTCATCCACGCCGTCGTCACCGCGCTCCCGCCCGGGGATGGCGGGCTCGCGGCCGGTGACCTCCCCAGGCCTGGGGAGCCCGGATTGCCGGGGCTGGGAATGGGTCGGAACTCTTACTTCCGGAAGGGCTGGCTCCCGCCAGATCCGCCGCCCGGTCACGGGCCCCATCGCTACGCGTTTCAACTCTTCGCGCTGCGCCAGCCTCCCGCCTCGCTGGCGGGCTGGCAGGGCCGGAGCGCCCTGCGCCGGGTGTTCCGGGAGGGCGCTCTCGCGAAGGGATGCCTGATCGGCACCTGCGCGCGCCCCTGAAACTCTTGCCGGAGGGCTGAGGGCCCGCCGGCTCGGAATGGCCTAGCCCAGGATCTCCTGCACGATCTGGCGGATCTCGGCCTCGCTCAGCGTGCCGGCCGGCACGGGGCGGGGAGCGAGAACCGGCAGGCGCGGGGCTGGCCGGGTATTCATGATGGTCTGCATCGTTTCTTCTTTCGTTGGCCCCGCGGCGCGGTCACGTCGCACGGGCGATGCCGAACAGGCAGAGCTTCCTCCCCCAATGGGGCGGCGGCAAGCCAATTCGTGTTGTGATCGTGACGATTTCTGTCGGGGCACCTGCCCGTCACGCAGCAGGGCCCATGCGGAACGGGTGCCGCAGGCCTTCGGCCGCAGCACCCGCCCGTTTCTTGTCCGGGGCGGAGGTCCGCCCGGCCGCTCAGCCCATCTGCAGGTTGGCGGCGGACATCTTGCCCTTCGGGTCCTTCTGGACCTCGAAGGAAACCTTGTCGCCCTCGTTCAGGCCGCGGAGGCCTGCGCGGGTCACGTCCGAGATGTGGACGAACACATCCTTGGAGCCATCATCCGGCTGGATGAAGCCGTAGCCCTTGGTTGCGTTGAACCACTTGACGGTTCCGGTAGCCATCGATCGCGTATCTTTCGGTAGAGGTTGCCCGGGCCGGGGCACGGGGCACAAGCCCGGGCGAGAAACCGGCAACTGGCGGCCCGGCGTCCCTGGTCGGATCGGCGGACGGACTGGGCCAGCACTGGCCAGATCAAAGTGGGGACCGGATGGACGGATTGCAACCCGCGCCGCCCATCCGCGCGTTTTCCCTGGCCTTCCGGGACAGGAGAGGTCATATAGCCGCCCGCTGGGTGGGATCATGTGGATTCCGCCCGCCTTCCGCGCATGCGGTGGGCTGACAGGAACGGCCGCGGCGCGGCGTTTCCGGCCACATGGAATCCGCCGCGCGGGAACGCGCGCCGGACCGCCCCGCCCCAGCGGGCGGAGCCCATGCCGCCCGAGACGCCGGGCATCCCGGACCCCGCAGGGAGATGACCTCCACGGGCAGGGCAGGCGCAGAGACCCTTCATCCCGCCCGTGTCGCATCACCGCCCCGCCGGCAATCCGGCCAGACGGGGCCGACAGGACGTACGCATGTTCGACAACTACTACCGCAAGGACATCGACTGGGGCGGCAAGAAGCTGACCCTCGAGACCGGCAAGATCGCCCGCCAGGCCGACGGCGCCGTGCTGGCGCGCCTGGGCGACACGATCGTCCTCTGCACCGTGGTCGGCGCCCGCTCCGTGAAGCCGGGCCAGGACTTCTTCCCCCTGACGGTGAACTACCAGGAGAAGGCCTTCGCCGCCGGCAAGATCCCGGGCGGCTTCTTCAAGCGCGAGGGGCGTCCCTCCGAGGCCGAGACCCTCATTTCCCGCCTGATCGACCGCCCGATCCGCCCCCTCTTCCCCGAGGGCTTCCGGAACGAGGTCCAGGTCATCGCGACCGTGCTCTCGCACGACATGGAGAACAGCCCTGACATCGTGGCGCTGGTCGGCTGCTCCGCCGCCCTGACGATCTCGGGCATTCCCTTCTTCGGCCCGATCGCCGCCGCCCGCGTCGGCTACGCCGCCGGCGAGTACGTCCTCAACCCCACCATCGAGCAGATCAAGACGAGCGAGCTCGACCTCGTCGTCGCCGGCACGGCCGAGGGCGTGCTGATGGTGGAGTCCGAGGCCAAGGAGCTGTCCGAGGCGGTAATGCTCGGCGCCGTGGAGTTCGGCCACAAGGCGTTCCAGCCCGTCATCCAGGGCATCATCGAGCTGGCCGAGCGTGCCGCCAAGGAGCCCTGGGCGCTGACCGAGGCGAGCGAGGCCGAGCGCGCCCTGAAGGCCCGCATCTCCGAGATCGGCCGCGCCGACATGGCGGAGGCCTATAAGGAGACGGTGAAGCAGGCCCGCTACGCCAAGGTGGGCGAGGTCAAGAAGCGGATCGCCGAGCAGCTGACGGCCGAGGGCACCGACCCCGCCGCCGCCAAGGGCCTGATGAAGGATCTCGAGGCCGACGTCGTCCGCAACACGATCCTCGACACCGGCATCCGCATCGACGGCCGCGACACGAAGACCGTCCGCCCGATCGTGGCCGAGGTCGGCATCCTGCCGCGCGCCCACGGTTCCTCCCTCTTCACCCGCGGCGAGACGCAGGCCTTCTGCGTGGCCACCCTTGGCACGGGCCAGGACGAGCAGATCATCGACGCCCTCGCGGGCGAGTACCGCGAGGACTTCATGCTGCACTACAACTTCCCGCCCTACTCCGTGGGCGAGACGGGCCGCATGGGCTCCCCGGGCCGCCGCGAGGTCGGGCACGGCAAGCTCGCCTGGCGCGCCGTGCACCCGCTGCTGCCGGAGAAGGAGAAGTTCCCCTACACGATCCGCGTCGTGTCGGAGATCACGGAGTCCAACGGCTCCTCCTCCATGGCGACCGTCTGCGGCACCTCGCTCTCCCTGATGGATGCGGGCGTTCCGCTGAAGCGCCCCTGCGCCGGCATCGCCATGGGCCTGATCAAGGAGGATCGCGGCTTCGCCGTGCTCTCCGACATCCTGGGCGACGAGGACCATCTCGGCGACATGGACTTCAAGGTGGCCGGTTCCGAGCAGGGCATCACCGCCCTGCAGATGGACATCAAGATCACCTCGATCACCTTCGAGATCATGCGGATCGCGCTCGACCAGGCGAAGGACGGCCGCCTGCACATCCTGGGCGAGATGTCCAAGGGGCTCTCGGGCTCCCGCAACGAGGTGGCGGCCACCGCGCCGCGCATCACGGTCATCAACGTGCCGAAGGACAAGATCCGCGAAGTGATCGGCACCGGCGGCAAGGTGATCCGCGAGATCGTCGAGCAGACCGGCACGAAGATCGACATCGAGGATGACGGCACGATCAAGATCGCGTCCTCCAGCCAGGAAGCCACCCAGGCCGCGATCGACCGCATCCGCGGCATCACGGCCGAGGCCGAGGTGGGCGGGATCTACAACGGCACGGTGGTGAAGGTGGCCGACTTCGGCGCCTTCGTGAACTTCCTCGGCGCCAAGGACGGGCTGGTCCACATCTCCGAGCTCGGCCAGGATCGCGTGGCCCGCACGGGCGACGTCGTCTCCGTCGGCGACAAGGTGAAGGTGAAGGTCATCGGCTTCGACGACCGCGGCAAGGTGAAGCTGTCCATGCGCGTGGTGGACCAGCAGACCGGCGCCGACATCACCGACCAGGTCGGCGCCAAGCGCCCCCGCGCCGAGGGCGAGGAGGGCGGCGAGCGCTCCGACCGCGGTGACCGTGGGGGCGACCGTCCCCGGCGTGACCGTGGGGATCGCCCCCGCCGCGACAACTACTGAGGTCCGACGCGCGGAGCCGCGTGATCGCGGCTCCGTGAAAAGAACGTGGCGCCGGGACCGGGGACTGTTCTATTCCCCGGACCCGGCCCATATGCGGGCCGCGAGGCGGCTCACCCGCTGCTCCGGTATCCAGGAAAGAAGACGGCCTTGAAGGCGATCAACACCATCCGCATGGGCGGTGCCGACGTCCTCCCCCTCGTTGAGGGCGGAAAGGGCGTTTCCGCCTCCAACGGCGCATCCTGCGGCCAATGGGCCGCCGAAGGCGGGGTCGGCACCTTCTCGGCCGTGAACGCCGACAGCTACGACGCCGAGGGGCGCATCATCCCCCAGGAATACCGGGGCAAGACCCGGCGCGAGCGGCACGAGGAGTTGGTGGCCTATGGCATCGCCGGCGGCATCGCCCAGGCGCGCGAGGCCTATGAGCGCTCCAACGGCCAGGGGCGCATCCACGCCAACATCCTCTGGGAGATGGGCGGGGCGGAGCGCGTGGCGCGCGGGATGCTGGAGGGGGCCCGCGGCCTGATCCACGGCATCACCTGCGGCGCCGGCATGCCCTATCGCCTGGCCGATATCGCGCGGGAATACCGCATCCACATCTACCCTATCGTCTCCTCCTCCCGCGCCTTCTCGGCGCTGTGGAAGCGCGCCTATTCCAAGGCTTCCGAGTGGCTGGGCGGCGTGGTCTACGAGGACCCCTGGCTGGCCGGCGGCCATAACGGCCTGTCCAACTCCGAGGACCCCCGCAAGCCGGAGGCCCCCTATGCCCGTGTGCTGAAGCTGCGCCAGCAGATGCGCGAGTTCGGCCTGGGCGAGGTACCGATCATCATGGCCGGCGGCGTCTGGTGGCTGGAGGAGTGGGAGGACTGGATCGACAATCCCGAGCTCGGCCCCATCGCCTTCCAGTTCGGCACCCGCCCGCTGGTGACGCGCGAGAGCCCGATCCCGGATGCCTGGAAGCAGCGCCTGCTGACGCTCAAGCCCGGCGACGTCTCCCTCCAGAATTTCTCCCCTACCGGCTTCTACAGCAGCGCGGTGCGGAACGACTTCCTGCGGGAGCTGGAGGCGCGCAGCCAGCGCCAGGTGGCCTACACGGCCGAGCCGATCGGCGAGCACTCCGCCACCTACGGCGTCGGCCCCCGCAAGCGCCCCGTCTACCTCGTGCCGGGTGACCTGGAGCGGGTGATGAGCTGGGAGGCCCAGGGCTTCACCGAGGCGCTCCGCACGCCCGACGAGACGCTGATCTTCGAGACGCCGGAGGCGAGCCGCGAGATCCTGGCCGACCAGGTGGCCTGCATGGGCTGCCTCTCCCAGTGCCGCTTCTCCAACTGGGCGCAGCACACGGACGACCATTCCAACGGCAAGAAGGCCGATCCCCGCAGCTTCTGCATCCAGAAGACGCTGCAGGACATCGGCCACGGTGGGGATCCCGAGCGGAACCTCATGTTCGCCGGCCACAACGCCTTCCGCTTCGGGCAGGACCCGTTCTACTCGAACGGCTTCATCCCGACGGTGAAGGAGCTGGTCGGGCGGATCATGACGGGGCGCTAGCGCCCGTCCTTCCCCCGCGGCGCGTCCCGCCGCGGGTATCCTCTTCTGGGCGCCGATCCCTGCCGCGGGGAGGTTGCGGCGCGCCCAGCGTCCGCGCACCCTCCTCCCGATGGCCGGCCACGATGCCGGCCCGGGAGGGATTCCACGATGCGATACCGGATCTCGGGCGCGCTCGCGCCTCTGGCCGTTACCCTTGCGCTCACCCTTCAGCCTGCCCCCGCCCGGTCGGAGGTGACGCGCTTCGAGGTGGTCTCGCGGGACGGGGCGGCCCTGGGTGGCCGAACCTTCGGCGGCTGCGGCGCGGCGGAGAAGATAACGGCCCGCGCGACAATCGCGCTCGACCCCGCCGATCCGCGCAACGCCGTCATCGCCGATATCGATCGCGCGCCCCGCAACGCCGGGGGCCGGGTGGAGGCGACGACCGATGTCGTCATCCTCCGGCCCGCCTGCCCCAGCGGCACCCTTCTCTTCGAGGTCGTGAATCGCGGCCGCAAGCTCCTGCCCGCCTGGGCGCAGGATGCGGAGGCCGGCGGCGCGCTCCGCCTCGCGGCGCCGGAGGATGCGGGCAACGGCTTCCTGCTGGAGCGGGGATACACCCTTGTCTGGGCGGGCTGGCAATTCGACACCCCGGCAGGCCCCGACCTGCTGCGGATCGAGGTGCCGACCGCCGCGGGCATCACCGGCCCCTCGCGGGAGGAGTTCACCTTCACCGACACGGCCACGCCGAAGCGGGTGACCCTTTCCTATCCCGCCGCCGAGCGCGGCTCCGCCCGGATCACCCTGCGCGACCGCACCGACCTGGAACGGATGACGCCCGAGGGCCTCGCCCTGCGCTTCGTCGACGACACCACGGTGGAGATCGACCGCCTCTCCGGTGTCGCCCCGGGCGCGCTCTACGAGATCACCTACACCGCCCGCGATCCCCGCCTTTCCGGCATGGGGCTGGCCGCCATGCGGGACGTCACCTCCTTCCTCCGGCGCGAGACCGGCCCGGCGAACCCCCTGGCCGCCGGGGGACGGACCGGCATCGACCGGGCGGTGGGCCTCGGCATCTCCCAGTCCGGGCGCGCCCTCCGCGACCTGCTCTATTTCGGGATGAACGAGGACGAGGCCGGCCGGATCGTCTTCGAGGGGGTGCTGCCGATCATCCCCGGCGCCCGCCGCAGCTTCACCAACGCCCGCTTCGCGCAGCCCGGGCGCAATCCCGGCCCGCAATACGACCGGCTCTACCCCGTGCTCGCCTTTCCCTTCACCTATCCCGTGCTGGAGGACGGTCTCAGCGGCAAGCGGGACGGCATCCTCCTGCGCTGCCGGCTGAACAACACCTGCCCGAAGATCATCCACCTCGATTCCGAGTTCGAGTTCTGGGGATCCCAGGCCAGCCTGCTCGTGACCGACACCAGGGGGAACCACCTTGACCTCCCGCCGGATGTCAGGATCTATCTTCTCTCCGGCGCGCCGCACGGGAATCCCCCGAATGCCGTCTCCCGGCCAAGCGCTGCCTGCGTGATGCCACTCAATCCCATCAATGGCGGACCGGCCCTGCGCGCGCTGCTCGTGGCGATGGAAGCTTGGCTGCGGGTGGGCACCGAGCCGCCGGCGAGCCGCTTCCCCATGCGCGCGCATGGCACGCTCGTGCCGGCCGCCCAGGCCTATCCTGCCATTCCCGGCCTGCCCTATCGCGGGCAGCTCGTTCGCGCCGACCTGATCGAGCAGGCCGCGCCGCTGCCCGAGGTCCGCGGCAGCTACCCCCTCTTCGTGCCGCGCGCGGGGCTGGACGGGAACGCGATCGCCGGCATCCGCCTGCCGCTCATCGAGGCGCCGCGCGCCACCTATGTCGGCTGGAACGCCCAGGCCGGGGCCGAGGGACCGCAGGAGATCTGCACGCAGGTGGGCGGAGTCGTGCCCTTCGCCGCGACGAGGGCGGAGCGCGAGGCCGCGCGCGACCCGCGCCCCTCGCTGGAGGAGCTCTATCCGAGCAACGAGGCCTACCTCTCCGCGGTGAGGGCCGCGACGGAGCGGCTGGTGTCCGAGCGCCTGCTCCTGCCCGCCGATGCCGAGGAGGCGATCCGCGCGGCGGGGGAGGGAAGGCTGGCGCGGCTGCGCTGAGCCCCTCTCCGCGCCGATCTCAGCCCGCCCGGAGCGCCCCCTCCACCGCGCGGGCGACAGCGAGCAGCCGCCGGTCGCCCCCGTGCTCGCCCGTGAGCATCAGCCCGACCGGCGCCTCTCCCTCCGCATGGCAGGGCAGGCTGATGGAGCAGCGGTCGAGGAAGTTGCCCACGGCCGTGTTCCGCAGCAGCAGGAGGTTGACGCGGTTGAAATCCTCCACCGCCTCCAACTCCGCGATGGAGGGCGGGGTCAGGGGGCAGGTGGGGGCGACGATCGCGTCGAAGGGTGCCGTGCGGGGGGCGATGGCGGCGATGATCCGCGCCCTCTCGCTCATCAGGGCGATCAGCTCCGCCGCCGTCATGGAGGAGCCGCGCTCGATGCGCGCGAGGATCATGGGGTCGTAGAGCTCGCGCGAGCGGCCGATCAGCTCCCGGTGCAGCGCCCAGGCCTCCGAGGCCGCGAAGCCGCCCGTGGCATTGGCCGCGGGGATCTCGGCGAGTTCGGGCAGGGCGACGTCGATCAGCTTCGCCCCCGCCGCCTCCAGGCGCCGCAGGGCGATGTCGAAGGCGGCGATGACCGCCGGCGCCAGCCCGTCGAAGAGGTAGGTGGCGCTGGGCAGGCCGAGGCGCAGCCCTTCCAGCGGCATGGGGGAGGGCGGGGCCGCCCCCTCCTCCCCGGCCATCACCGCGTCCAGCACCGCGCAGCAGGCGGCGCTCGGGGCCAGCGGCCCGATGCTGTCCAGCGTGGTGGAGAGCGGGAAGGCCCCGGCCGTCGGCACGCGGCGCGCGGTCGGCTTGAAGCCCGTGATGCCGCAGAGCGCGGCCGGCACGCGGCAGGACCCGCCGGTATCCGAGCCGATCGCCCCGAAGCCCATCCCGTCCGCCACGGCCACGGCGGCACCGGAGGAGGAGCCGCCCGGCACGCGCCCCGTGGAGCGGTCGTAGGGCGCGCGAGGCGTGCCGTGATGGGGGTTCAGCCCGGTGCCGGAGAAGGCAAACTCGACCATGTTCGTGCGGCCCAGCACCACGAAGCCCGCGCGCTCCAGCCGCGCGATGGCGGGGGCGGTAGCGGTGGCCGGCGTCTCGTTCCGCCGGGCGAGGGAGCCCGCCGCCGTCACCACCCCGGCCTGGTCGAACAGGTCCTTGATGCTGATCGGGATGCCGGCATAGGGGCTGGGGGCCCGCCCCGCCCCGCGCAGCAGGTCCATCGCGCGGGCCGCCGCCCGCGCTTCCTCCGTCTGCACCGCGACGAAGGCGCGCGAGCCCTCTCCCCCGGGGTCCGCGATTCGGGAGAGCGCCTCCTCGACGAGCTGTTCGGAGCCTGTCTCGCCGGCCGCCAATGCGCGGGCCGCGTCCTCGATGGTCATCATGCCCCGAGGATGCGGCGTGGATGACGCGACCGCAATGCGAGCGCCGTTGACAGGGACGCACCGGCCGAAGCAACTTGTATGACAACTAGAGGGGCGGCCGGCAGCGGTTCCCCCCATAGGGAAGAACCCCCCTGAACACCGGGAGACTGTCCATGACCATCCATGCCCCCCGCCGGGCCGTGCTGCTCGGCGCGCTCGCGGCGCCCTTCATCGCCAATCCGGCGAAGGCGCAGACGATCACCCTGCGCTCCGCCGACGTGCATCCCGACGGCTACCCGACCGTCGAGGCCGTCAAGTTCATGAGCAAGCAGATCGAGGAGAAGTCGGGCGGCCGCGTGCGCGTCCAGGTCTTCGGCTCCCGCCAGCTCGGCGAGGAGAAGGACACGCTGGAGCAGACGCGCTTCGGCGTGATCGACCTCAACCGCGTGAACTCGGCCAGCCTGAACTCGCTGGAGCCGGCGACCGTGATCCCCGGCCTGCCCTTCCTGTTCCGCAGCGAGGACCACATGCACCGCGTGCTGGACGGCGCGATCGGCGACGACATCGCCTCCGGCCTGATGCGGCACAACCTGATCCCGCTGGCCTATTACGACAGCGGCGCGCGCAGCTTCTACACCCGCGCCAAGGCCATCAACGAGCCGGGCGACCTGCGCGGGCTGAAGATCCGCGTGCAGCCCAGCGACATGTGGGTGGCGATGATGCGCGCCTTCGGCGCGAACGCGACGCCGCTGCCGACGGGCGAGGTCTATTCCGCCCTGCAGACGGGCGTGGTGGACGGGGCCGAGAACAACTACCCGTCCTACCAATCCTTCCGGCACTTCGAGGTGGCGAAGTTCTACTCCGTCTCCGAGCACTCCATGGCGCCGGAGCTGCTGGTCATGGCCAAGCGATCCTATGACCGCCTGCCGAAGGAGCTGCAGGACCTCCTGCGCCAGGCCGCGAAGGACAGCGTGCCCGAGATGCGCCGCCTCTGGCAGGCCCGCAGCAACGAGGCGAAGGCCGCGGTGATCGCCGCCGGGGCCCAGATCAACACGATGAACAAGGAGCCCTTCGAGCGGAACATGGGCCCGGTCTACGACCAGTTCGTGAAGGACGCGCGGATGAAGGGCATCGTGTCGCGCATCCGGGAAACAGCCTGATCATGGTCCACAACGCGCAGCGCGGCCTCTCGGCCGCGCTCGACGCCATCTGCCGCGTCGCGCTCTTCGTCTCGGGCATCGCCCTCATCGCGATGACGGTCATCGTGGCCTATGCCGTCTTCGGCCGGTTCGTCCTCAACGACACGCCCGCCTGGGCGGAATCGGCCGCGCTGCTGCTGATGGGCTGGATGATCATGGGCGCGGCGGCGGTTGGCGTGCGCGAGGGCTTCCACATGGGCTTCGACACGCTGAAGTCCGTGCTGCCGGCCGCCATCGGCCGCATCTTCGACGTGATCTCGGACCTCTGCATCACCGCCTTTGGCATCGGCATGGCCTGGTTCACCGGCGAGCTGGCGCTGGAGGTCGCCGACACCACCCTCCCCACGATCGGGCTGAACGGCGCGGTGGAATACGTCCCGCTCATGCTCGGCGGCGTGCTCATCACCCTTTTCGGGATCGAGCGGCTCCTCGCCCATGCGGCCGGCCACCTCGCTCCGGCCGACCAGCATCCCCACCCCATCCTGACCGACGCCTGAGCGCGCCGCAGAGGCCCCCATCATGGACATCGCCGTCCTGCTCGGCAGCTTCACGCTGCTGCTGCTGATCGGCACGCCGGTCGCGTTCGCGCTCGGCATCGCCGCCTTCGTCACCGTTCTCTGGATGGACCTGCCCGCGGTGGTCGTGTTCCAGCAGATCGTCTCCGGCATGAACATCTTCTCCATGCTGGCCATCCCCTTCTTCGTCTTCGCCGGCGACCTCATGATGCGCGGCCAGATCGCGGACCGGCTGGTGGCGCTCGCCTCCGCCATGGTCGGCCACCTGCGCGGCGGGCTGGGGCAGGTGAACGTGGTGGCCGCCACGCTGTTCGGCGGCGTCTCGGGCTCGGCGGTGGCCGACGCCTCGGCGGTCGGCGGCGTGATGATCCCGCAGATGCGCGCGCGCGGCTACGCGCCGGACTACGCGGTGAACGTCACGGCCAATGCGGCGCTGATCGACCTGCTGATCCCGCCCAGCCACAACATGATCCTCTACGTCATCGCCGCCGGCGGCGCGATCTCGGTGGCCGATCTCTTCACCGCCGGGCTCATCCCCGGCGCGTTGCTGATGTTCGCCATCATGTTCGCCGCCTGGCTGGTCGCGGTGCGCCGCGGCTATCCGCGGGAGAAGTTCCCCGGCTTCGTCGTGCTGCTGCGGCTGCTGGTGGCCGCGCTTCCCGGCCTGATGCTGATCGTCATCATCTTCGCCGGCGTGCGCTCGGGCATCTTCACCGCGACCGAGAGCGCCTGCGTGGCCGTGCTCTACGCGCTGCTGGTGATCGGGCTGGTCTATCGCAGCCTGAGCTGGGAGGGCTTCCGGGAGGCGGTGCTGGGCGCCTGCCGCACCACGGGCATGGTGCTGCTCATCATCGGCACCGCCTCGGCCTTCGGCTGGCTAATGGCGCTGATGCAGGTGCCGGCCACCACGGTCGCCTTCATGAAGAGCATCACCTCCGACCCGCTGATGATGCTGCTGCTGATCAACGTCGCCCTGCTGGTGCTCGGCACCTTCATGGACATGGCGCCGCTGATCATGATCGGCACCCCGGTCTTCCTGCCCGTGGCGGTCGCCGCCGGGATGGATCCCGTGCAGTTCGGCATCGTGCTGATCCTGAACCTCGGCATCGGGCTGATCACCCCGCCCGTCGGCCCGCTGCTCTTCGTGGCCTGCGCCGTGGGCAAGGTCTCGATGTGGGAGGCGACCAGGACCAGCGCGCCCTTCTACCTCGCCAGCTTCATCGTCCTGCTGATCGTGACCTATGTTCCCTGGGTCTCGCTCTGGCTCCCTTCCGTCTTCCGCTGAGGCTCTGATGACCGACAAGACCCGCCCCGTCCTGCTCACCGGGGCGTCCGGCAACCTCGGGCGGGCCCTCGCGCCCGCCCTGGCGAAGGCCGGCTACATGCTTCGCCTGACCGACATCTCCCCCTTCCCGGACACCGTGCCGGAGGGGGCGAGCTTCACGCGGGCCGACCTGAACGACGGCGTGACGATGCTGCGCCTCGCCGAGGGCTGCCAGGCGATCCTGCATTATGGCGGCATCAGCACCGAGCACCCGTTCGAGGTGGTGCTCGGCCCGAATCTCCGCGGCCTCTACCACGTCTACGAGGCAGCCCGGCGCGAGAAGGCACGCGTGCTCTTCGCCAGCAGCAACCACGCCATCGGCTTCCACGAGCGGCCCGAGGGGAATGGCGAGCTGCTGGATGCCGACTGCGCATTCCGCCCCGACAGCTTCTACGGGCTCTCCAAGGCCTATGGCGAGCTGATGGGCCGCCTCTACTGGGACAAGCATGGGGTGGAGAATCTCAACCTCCGCATCGGCTCCTCCTTCCCCGAGCCGGTGGACCGGCGGATGCTCTCCACCTGGCTCTCCTACGCCGATCTCGCCCGGCTGATGGAGAGGTTCCTGGAGGCGCCGCGCATCGGCCACGCCGTGGTCTGGGGCGCGTCGAAGAACCCCGCGACCTACTGGGGCAAGGACCACCGCGACCGCATCGGCTGGGAGCCGGAGGACACGGCCGATACCTTCAGCGACAAGGTCGGCAGCAAGGTCTCCGGCGACCCGGTGACGGAGCGCTACCAGGGCGGCGGCTACACCGCGATGGACTACACCCGCGACAAGCCCTCGCCGAAGGACGCTTTCGCGCTGGACTGATCCCGTGCTGGAGATCGCGGGCGGCGCCTGGAGCGCCGCCCTCCTGCCCGCGCAGGGCGGCGCCCTGGCCCGCCTCGCGCATGATGGCCGGGACGTGCTGCATCCGCTTCCCGAAGGCGCCGATCCCAACAACAGCTGGGCCGGCGCCTTTCTCATGCTGCCCTGGACCAACCGGCTCGACCGGGGCCGGCTGCCCTATCCCGGCGGTGTCCACCACTTCCCCTGCAACCGCGTCGCCGAGGCGACCGCGCTGCACGGCCTCTCGCGCGAGCATCCCTGGCGCATCGAGGAGGTGTCGCCCGGGCGCGCCGTGCTGGCGCAATCCATTGCCGACGGACCCTACTGCTACGAGGCGCGCGTCGAGGTGGCGCTGGGCGAGACCTTCTCCATCGCGCTCGCCGTCACCAACACCGGGGCGGAGGGCACGCCGTTCGGCACGGGCTGGCATCCGTTCTTCACGCGCCCGCCCGGCACGCGCCTGTCCTTCCGTGCGGGCGGCACGCTGACCCGCGACGCGCGCAACCTGCCCACCGGCTGCGCTCCTTCGGACGGCCTCGACGGCGGGGAGGAGGTCTTCGGTGGCCTCGACACGCATTTCGTCGGATGGGACGGCAACGCGCGCCTGCAACTCGGCGATATGCCCTTCACCCTGATCGGCGAGGAGGCGTGGTCCCGCAACATCCAGGTCTTCGCCCCTCGCGGCGCCACCATTCTCTGCGCCGAGCCGGTGAGCCACGTGCCGGACGCGGCGAACCGGCCGCAGCTCGCGCGCTTCGGCGCGATGCGTCGCCTCGCGCGTGGCGAGTCGATCACGGGCCGCGCGGTGCTGCGCGCGGGGATGTGACGCTGCCGAAACCCTGGGGATTCGCGCGGCGTTCGTCAGCGATCTCACGGAGGATCGCGGCATGGCGTCCGGCACGGCGAAGAGGACCGACCCGAAGCTCTGGGACAAGGTGAAGGCGCGCGTCATGCGCGGCACCAAGGGCGGCGACGCCGGCGAGTGGTCGGCGCGCAAGGCGCAGCTCGCCGTGCAGGAGTACAAGAAGGCGGGCGGGGGCTACGAGGGTGGCAAGAAGGAGGACAACCACCTCGTCCAGTGGGAGAAGGAGGAGTGGGGCACCAAGTCCGGCCGCAAGAGCAAGGACACCGGCGAGCGCTATCTCCCCCGCAAGGCGCGGGAGTCGTTGAGCGACGAGGAGTACGCCCGCACCACGGCCAGCAAGCGGCGCGACACGGCCAAGGGCGAGCAGTTCTCCCGCCAGCCGGCGGATGTGGCGCGCAAGACGGCGAAGGCGCGGGACACCGGCCGTTCCGCGCCTGCCAGTCGCGCGGGCAAGACTCAGAAGGAGCCTGCCGCGCCGCCCCGCGCGCGCGGGGCGGCGAAGACGAAGACATCGCGCACGGCCTCGACGACCGCGCGTAAGGCGCCGCCCCGGCGCGCCGCCGCGGCCAAGGCGTCCCCGGCCCGCAAGGCATCCCCGGCGGCCAAGGCGCCCGCCAAGTCCGCCGCCGCGCGCAAGCCCGCCGCGGCACCGGCCGGGCGCAAGGCAGCGCCAGCCCGACGGGCGGCGCCGGCCGCCGGAACCGGCGCGAAGCCGGCCACGAGGAAGGCAGCCACGAAGAAGCCGGCGGCCGCGAAGCCTGCGGCACGCCGTTCCTCCTCCACCCCGGCCGCGCGCGGCACGCGCCCTGCCTCGCCGAGGACGAAGCGCCCATGACGGAGACGGACGACCCCCGGGAGATCCTCGGCGCTTTCCGCGAGGCGGTGAATATGTCCGCCTCGGCGCTCAAGGAGTGGCTCGGCACCGAGGAGAGCCGCTCGGTCGGCATCACGCCGGAGGGCGAGCACGAGTCCATTGGGCATGAGAGCGGGGTGCATATCGTGCGGCTGCTCGAGGCCGGGCTCTCGGATCCCTCTGAGGAGGATCTGGCGCATATGCGGAAGGTGGTGGGCTACGTGCACCGCCATCTCGCCCAGCGGCCCGAAGGCGATGTCGAGCACACGCGCTGGCGCTACAGCCTGATGAACTGGGGCCATGATCCCCTGAAGGACGCCGCCCCCGCGAAGCCGGCCCGCGCCAGGCGCGCGCCTGCCCCGGCGCGCGGGACGGGGGCGGCACGCGCGACGGTGACGCGGCGGACGGCTCGCGAGGCGCCGGAGCCGGCCCCGCGCAAGGCGGTCGCGAGAACCGGGCGCAAGCCTGCCGGAACGGCGGCACGCAAGCCGGCGGCCCCGTCCGCGCGCTCGGTGGCGGAGCCCGCGGCGGCGCGCAAGGCACCCGGGAAGGAGCCGGCGGGGGCTGCCGGGCGCGGCGGCGCTGCCTCCTCCGGTCGCCGCGCAGCGAAGAGCGGCGCGGCCGGAACGGCGGCACGCAAGGCGGCGGGGACGGGCAAGCCGGCGGCTCCCGGCAAGGCCAAGGGCCGTCCTGCCGCGGCCAGGCCTGCCGCCAAGTCCGCGACGGCCCGCAAGGCCCCAGCGAAGGCCCCGGCCAGCAAGGCCACCACGAAGGCCCCGGTCCGTAAGGCCCCTGCGAAGGCTCCGGCCCGCAAGGCCCCCGCGAAGGCTCCGGCCCGCAAGGCCAAGGATGCGGCAGCCCCCGCGAAGGGAGCGGGTGGCCGCACAGCCGCCGCCAAACCCGCCCCGCGGTCCTCGTCGGCCCACAAGGCACCCTCCGCCCGCCGCCCCACATCTGGAACGCCGCGTCGCTGACACGGCGGCGCGGCGGGTTCCACCCGCCTCCTCCATGGCGCAGGATGCCCTCATGGAGGACGCGCTCATCCTCGGGGCCGGGATCATGGGCCTCTCGACCGCCTTCGCGCTCGACGCGGCCGGCTACCGCGTCACGGTGATCGAGGGCGATCCGGTTCCCAACCCGCGCGGCTCGTCGGTGGACGACCACCGCCTCATCCGCCACGCCTACGGCGCCTCCCTCGGTTACATGCGCATGGTCGAGAGGGCCTATTCGGCCTGGGACGCCCTATTCGACGCGCTCGGCGAGCGCCCCTATGCCGAGACGGGCGTGCTCGCCCTGGCGGCCGGCGCCGCTTCCGATGCGGGCTGGATCGCCGCCAGCCGCCGCTCGCTGCGCGGCGACGACCACGCCGTGGAGGACCTCGCGCCCGGGCGCCTCGCGAACCTTTACCCCTGGCTGAATCCTGACGGACTGTCCGATGCCTTCCGCACCCCGCGCGGCGGCGTGCTGATGGCCCGGCGCATCGTCGCCGCCCTCGCGCGCCATCTTGAGGCGCGCGGCACGTGCTTCGTCAGCGCGCGCGCCACGGGGATCGATCCCGCCCGTGCCCGCCTCACCCTCTCGGACGGCCGGGTGCTGGAGGCCGGGCGGCTCGTCGTCGCGGCCGGGCCCTGGGCGCCGCGTCTGGTCCCCGGCCTCGCCGCGCGCGTCACGCCCTCCCGCCAGATCGTCGTCTATCTCGATCCGCCGCCCGCGCAGCGGGAGGCCTGGGCCGCCGCGCCCATGATCCTGGACCTCTCGGAGGATGGCGGCTTCTACGCCGTGCCGCCCGTCGCTGGCACCGGGCTGAAGATCGGCGACCACCGCTTCTCCCTCGCCGGCGACCCGGACGACCCGCGCCCCGCCACGGCGGAGGAGCGGGACGGCATCCTCGCGCTCGCGATGCCCCGCTTGCGCGACGCGGCGTCCTACCGCGTGCTGGAGGCGCGCGCCTGCTACTACGACGTGGAGCCGGAGGAGCGCTTCGTGGTCGAGCCCCTGTCGGAGCGCTGCGTGGTCATGAGCGGCTTCTCCGGCCACGGTTTCAAGTTCGGCCCGCTGCTCGGCCGCGCCGTGGCTGCGGCGCTGGCCGATCCCGCCCGCATGGCCGCCCTGCCGCGCTGGGCGGCGGGGGAAGCGAGAGAGCAGGACGTCGCCGCATGAACGCCGCCGAATCCCTCACCTTCGCCCTCAACCGGCTGCACGATCTGCCCGGGCTCTCCGCCCGCCTCGGCACGCCGCTGGCGGAGGAGGACATCGCCGCCATCCTCGACGAGGCCGCGCGCTTCGCGGAGGAGCGCATCGCTCCCGGGCGGATGGAGGCGGACCGCCAGGGCTGCCGGCTGGAGAACGGGCGCGTCCGCACGCCGGCCGCCTATGCCGCCCTGCTGAAGGACTGGCAGGAGGCCGGCTGGCAGGGCGTTGCCGCCCCGGCGGAGCATGGCGGCCAAGGCCTGCCCCACGCCCTCTGGGCCGCCGTCTTCGAGCTGGCCAGCTCCGCCGACATGGCCTTCGCGCTCATGCCCATGCTGACGGCCGGCGCGGTCGAGCTGCTCTCCCACCATGCCAGCCCGGACCAGGCCGCGCGCTTCCTGCCGCCCCTGATCGCCGCCAGCTGGAACGGCACGATGTGCCTCACCGAGCCGCAGGCGGGGAGCGACCTCTCCGCCGTCCGCACCCGGGCCGTGCCGGACGGGCAGGGGGCGTTCCGCATCACCGGCAGCAAGATCTACATCACCTGGGGCGAGAACGAGCTGGCGGAGAACACGCTCCACCTCGTCCTCGCCCGCCTGCCGGACGCGCCGGCGGGCTCGCGCGGCATCTCCCTCTTCGCCTGCCCGAAGATCCTGCCGGACGGGCGGCGCAACGGCGTTCGCTGCGGCGGGATCGAGCACAAGCCGGGGATCCACGCCTCGCCCACCTGCACCATGGTCTTCGAGGAGGCCGAGGCCGAGCTGGTGGGGGAGCCGCATCGCGGCCTGCCCGCCATGTTCGCCATGATGAACGCCGCCCGCCTCGCCGTGGGGGTGGAGGGCGTGGGCCAGTGCGCCCGCGCGACGGCGCTGGCCGAGGCCTATGCCGCTACCCGCGTCCAGTCCGGCCGCCCGATCGCCGAGCACCCCGATGTCGCCCGCATGCTGGGGGAGATGCGCGCGGTGACGGCCGCCGCCCGGCTCCTCGCGCTGGACTGCGCCGTGTCCCTGGACCGCGCGAGGGCCGGGGATGAGGGGGCGGAGACGCGCCTCTCGCTCCTCACCCCCATCGCCAAGGCCTGGTGCACCGACCGCGGCGTGGAGGTGGCCGGGCTCGGCATCCAGGTCCATGGCGGCGCCGGCTACGTGGAGGAGACGGGCGCCGCCCAGATCTGGCGGGACGCGCGCATCGCCCCGATCTACGAGGGCACGAACGGCATCCAGGCCATGGACCTCGTGGCCCGCAAGCTGCCGCGCGACCTCCCCGCCTTCCTCGCCCTGCTGGACGAGGCGGCCGCTGCCGACCCCGTGCTGAAAACCCCCGCCCGCGCCCTGGCCGACACGGCGCGCTACCTCGCCGAGGCCGGGCCCGATCAGGTCGGGGCCGCCGCGGCGCCCTTCCTCGACGCCGCGGGATGGGTGCTGGGTGGTGCCTGGCTCGCCCGCGCTGCCGCCGCGGAGCCCGGCCTTGCGCGGGAGGCCGGCTTCTTCCTGCGCCGGCTCCTGCCGCGCGCCACGGCCCGGCTGCTGGAGGCCATGGCGCCTGCCTGAGCTTTCACGCCTTCGCCATCCGGGGATTGCGGTGCGATGAACACCTTGCGCGTTCCCCATCCGCCCAAACATCCTGCGCGCCCCCTGCTGCCGGAGTCCGTGTGAACGCCCTGAGCCGCCCCGCCTTGCGCCCCGAACGGCCGCATGCCGTCGTCATCGGGGCCGGTCCCGGTGGACTCGCCTCCGCCATGCTGCTGGCCGCGCGGGGGCTGCGCGTGACGGTGCTGGAGAAGGACCGGGTCATCGGCGGCCGCAGCCGCACGGTGGAAGGGGAGGGCGGCTACCGCTTCGACCTCGGCCCCACCTTCTTCCTCTATCCCCGCATTCTCGGCGAGATCTTCGCCGAGTGCGGCACCCGGCTGGAGGACGAGGTGGAGCTGATCCGCCTCGACCCCCAGTACCGCCTGGTCTTCGAGAATGCCGCCGGCCACGTCACGCTGGACGCGACGCCCGACCTCGCGCGGATGGAGGCGGAGGTCGCGAAGATCGACCCGCGCGACGCCGCCGGCGTGCGGCCCTTCATGGAGGAGAACCGCCGCAAGCTCGCCGCCTTCCGCCCCGTGCTGGAGCGCGCCTTCACCCGCGCGGCCGACGTGATGGGGGCGGACATGCTGCGCGCCCTGCCCCTGCTGAAGCCCGGCCGCTCGGTCGATGCCGACCTGCGCCGCTTCTTCCGCGACCCCCGGACGCGGCTCGCCTTCTCCTTCCAGTCGAAATACCTGGGGATGAGTCCGTTCCGCTGCCCCAGCCTCTTCACCATCCTCTCCTTCCTCGAATACGAGCACGGCGTGTTCCATCCCCGCGGCGGCTGCGGCAGCGTGGCCTCGGCCATGGCGCGGGTGGCGGCCGATCTCGGCGTGGAGTTCCGCTTCGAGACGCCGGCCGAGCGCATCCACTTCGACGGCAACCGCGCGACGGGGGTGGAGGCCGGCGGGCGCCGCCTCGACGCCGAGGCCGTGGTAATGAACGCCGACTTCGCCCATGCCATGCCGCGCCTCGTGCCCGATGCGATCCGCCGCAAGTGGTCCGATCGCAAGATCGGGCGCGCGCGCTACTCCTGCTCCACCTTCATGCTCTATCTCGGCGTGGAGGGAACCTTCCCGGACCTCGCCCACCACAGCATCCTCCTCTCCGAGGACTACCAGCGGAACATCAAGGAGATCGAGGACGGCACGGTGCCTGACGTGCCCTCGCTCTACCTGCACAATCCCGTCGTCACCGACCCGACCATGGCGCCTCCCGGCCATTCCAGCCTCTACCTGCTGGTCCCCGTGCCGAACCTGACGCACGGGCACGAGTGGAGCGAGGCGGACACCGCGCGCTACCGCAGGCTCGCGCTCGACCGGCTGCGCACCCTGGGCGTGCCCGACATCGAATCCCGCATCCGCTTCGAGAGGGTGGTCACGCCGCGCGACTGGCGCGACGAATTTGCCGTGGGTTATGGCGCCACCTTCAACCTGGCGCATGATCTCCGGCAGATGCTGATGTTCCGTCCAGGCAACCGCTTCGGCGACACGCAGGGCCTCTACCTCGTCGGTGGCGGCACGCATCCCGGCTCCGGCCTGCCCGTGATCTACGAGGGCGCGCGGATCAGCGCCAACCTCCTGCTGCGCGACCTCGGGCGCGCGCCCGTCTCCACGAGGATCTGACGATGTCCAAGGTTGCGATCATCGGCGGCGGTCTCGGCGGCCTCGCCGCTGCCTGCGTCGCCCAGGCCCGCGGCCATCAGGTCACGCTCTTCGACAAGAACGAGTGGCTCGGCGGCAAGGCGGCGGTGCTGCATCTCGACGCGCCGCACGAGCCGGGCGGGCGCAACGGCGGCAGCTTCCGCTTCGACATGGGGCCGACGATCCTCACTGTCCCCCGCGTGCTGCGCCGCATCTTCGCCGAGGCCGGGCGCGAGCAGGCGCGCGACCTGCCGCTGATCCGCCTCGACCCGCAGTGGCGCTGCTTCTTCGAGGACGGCACGCGCATCGACCTCCGCGAGAACGTGGAGGCGATGGCGCGCGACATGGATGAGTTCGCGCCGGGCAACGGCGCCGGCTACCGCGAATTCCAGCGCATGTCGGAGAACCTGCACCGCATTTCCGAGGGCTTCTTCTTCTGGAAGTCCGTGGAGGGAATCGGCGACACGATCGACTTCCGCGCCAACATGCGCGCCGACACGCTGAAGGACGTGATGGCGCTCGGCATGGGCAAGCGCGTGGCGAAGGTGATCCGCGGCCATGTGCCGGATGCGCGCCTCGCCCAGATGCTGGACCATTACTGCCAGTATGTCGGCTCCTCCCCCTACCTCGCCCCCGCCGTGCTGTGTAGCATCGGCGACATGCAGGCGAGCGAGGGGATCTGGTACCCCGTCGGCGGCACGCGCGCGGTGGCGGAGGGGTTGGCCAAGCTGGCCGAATCCCTCGGCGCCGAGCTGCGCCCGGGCACGGAGGTCACGGGCCTCGACCTCCGCGAGGGCGGCACGCGCGTGGCGGGCGTGGTGGCGAAGGGGCAGACGATCCCCTTCGACGCCGTCATCTCCAACATGGACGCCATCCGCACCTACAAGGAGCTGGTGGGGGGCAAGACGGGCCGGAAGTACGAGAAGAAAGGCTTCGAGCCCGCCTGCTCCGGCGTCGTGCTCTATCTCGGGCTGAACAAGCGCTACGACCACGTCGCGCATCACGACTTCGTCTTCTCCCGCGACGCGGAGGAGGAGTTCGACGCGATCTACAAGAAGGGCATTCCCGCGCCCGATCCCACCGCCTATCTCGCCGCCCCCTCGGCCACCGATCCGACCGTGGCGCCGGATGGCGGGGAGGCGCTCTACGTCCTCGTCCACACGCCGCACCTGCGCCCCGGCCAGGACTGGTCGAAAATGTTCCCGGCCTATCGCCAGACGATCCTCGACAAGCTGAAGCGCACGGCAGGGATGGAGGACATCGAGGAGCGCATCGTCGTCGAGCGCGCCCTCACGCCCCAGGATATCCACGACCGTTACAAGGTGCTGGACGGCGCCATCTACGGCCTGGCCTCCCACGGAGCCTGGACGGGCGCCTTCAAGCCGGGCAACCGTTCGAAGGCGGTGAAGGGGCTCTACCTCGCCGGCGGCGCCGCGCATCCCGGGCCGGGCATGCCGATGGTGATGATGTCCGGCTGGATCGCGGCCGACGCGATGGACCAAGACATGGGCGGCCGGGGCATGAGCGAGGCCGCGCGCCTCGCCGGCACGCGGGACGCCCCCCTGCCCCAGGCGGCGGAGTAGCCGCCATGGCGGAGGCGTCCCCGCTCGCGCTCCGGGACGCGCGGCTCTTCGCCTTCTTCCACCTCGTCTTCACCCGCTTCTTCCGCCGCCACATGGGCGCGCTGCGCATCCCCCCCTGGGGCATGCCGCGGGAGGAGGCGGGAAGGCCGCTGATCGTGCTGGCCAACCATCCCTCCTGGTGGGACGGGGTGGCCTTCATGCTCCTCGCCGCTCGCCTCTTCCCCGGGCGCCAGGTCTTCATCCCGATGGAGGCGGCGGCGCTGGCGAAGTACCGCTTCATGCGCCGCCTCGGCGTCTTCGGGATCGAGCCGGGGCCGCGCGGGGCCGTCGCCTTCCTCCGCACCGCGAAGGAGGTGCTGGGCGCGCGCCGGACGATGCTCTGGATGAACGCCCCCGGCCGCTTCCAGGACGTGCGGGAGCGCCCGGTGGCCATCGCCCCCGGCGTGACCCGGCTCGTGGAGATGGCGCCGGAGGCGGTGGTCCTTCCCCTCGCCCTCGACTACGTCTTCTGGACCGAGCGGCGCCCGGAGATGCTCGCCGCCTTCGGCGAGCCGATCCCGGCCGGCGACCTCCTGGCGCTCGACCGCGAGGCGCGGGAGGCCCGGATCGGGGAGGCGCTGACCGCCACGATGGACCGGCTGGCGGAGGAGGCGGTTCTCCGCGACCCCTCCCGCTTCGCCATTATCGCCGAGGGCGCGCAGGGCATGGGCGGCATCTACGACCTCTGGCGCCGCGCCGCCGCCTGGGCCCGCGGCCGGCGCTTCGAGCCGCGCCACGCGCACGGCACCAAATCCGGCTAGGACAAGGGCTTGAGAACGAGGAAACGCGAAGGGGCACGACGCCGGTGATGGATGCCCTCTCCCTGGCGCTCGCCGCCTTTCCCGCCAGCATGGCGGCCGCGAACCTGATCCTGCTCGGCAGGGCAGGGGGGGAGCCCGCGCCGGATACCCTTGTCTCCATCCTCATCCCCGCGCGGGACGAGGCCGCCAACATTGCCGACTGCCTCGACGCTGCCCTGGCCAGCACGGGGGTGGAGGTGGAGGTGCTGGTGATGGACGACGCCTCCCGCGACGCCACGCCCGAGATCGTCTCCGCCCGCGCCGCCCTCGATCCTCGCCTGCGCCTGCTGCGCGCCCCGCCCCTGCCGCCGGGCTGGACCGGGAAGGTCCATGCCTGCGCCCGCCTCGCCGAGGCCGCCCGCGGCACCCACCTTCTCTTCATCGACGCCGATGTCCGCCTCGCCCCCGATGCGGCCGCGCGGATGGCGGGCCATGCCCAGGCCGGCGGCATCGCCCTCGTCACCGGCGTGCCCCGCCAGCGGATCGGCACACTGGGGGAGGGGCTGACGGTTCCCGCCATCAACCTGCTGATGATGGGCTACCTCCCCGGGGCCGGGCGGGCCTTCACCGGGCATCCCGCCATGGCGGCGGCCTGCGGCCAGCTCATCCTCGTCGAGCGCGGGGCCTATGAGGCCGTGGGCGGCCACGCCGCCTTCCGCCAGCGGCTGCATGACGGGCTCGCCCTCGCCCGCAACCTGCGCGCCGGCGGGCACCGGACGGAGGTGGTGAACGGCGCGCCGCTCGCGGATTGCCGCATGTATTCGGGCTTCCGGGAGTCCTGGAACGGCTTCCTGAAGAACGCGCGGGAGGGGATGGCGACGCCGCTCGGCCTGCCGGTCTGGACAGTCCTGCTCGCGGGCGGCCATCTTCTGCCCTGGCTGCTGCTGCCGGCTCCGCTGGCCGCCGCCGCCCTCGTCCTCACCTACCTGACCCGGGCCGCCATCACCTGGCGCGCGCGGGAGCCGAGCTGGACCATTCCCCTGCACCCCGCCACCGTCGCCGTCGCCCTCGCCATCCAGTGGACAGCCCTCGCCCGCTCGGCCCTCGGCCGCCCGGCCGGGTGGAAAGGCCGCGCCTACTCCGCGGCGGATGGGGCATAAGCGGGGCGAGATGAGCGCCAGCATTGCCGCCGGCCCCGCGACGCGCGGGCCGGATTCCGAGAATTTCCCCGTCGCCTCGCGCCTGCTAGCGCCCGCGATCCGCGGCCTGGTCCTCGCCTTCTACCGCGTGGTGCGGCTGGCGGACGACATCGCGGACGCGCCCGATCTCGACCCCGCCGAGAAGCTCCGCCGCCTGGACGTGATCGAGGCGGCGCTGGACGGGGCTCCCCCCGGTCCGGAAGGTGTGCCGGAGGCGGCGGCGCTGCGGGAGAGCGGGGCGGGGGTGGAGGAGGCGCGGAAGATGCTCATCGCCTTCCGCCGCGATTCCCGCAGCGAGGGCTGCGCCGACTGGGAGGCGCTGGCCGACTACTGCGCCCATTCCGCCGATCCCGTGGGGCGCTTCCTCCTCCGCATCCACGGGGACGACGACCCCGCGGCGATCCGCGCCGCCGACGCGCTCTGCACCTCGCTCCAGATCCTGAACCACATCCAGGACATGGGCGTGGACCGCGAGACGATCGGCCGGGTCTACATCCCGCGCTCCTGGATGGACGAGGCAGGGGGCGAGGAGGCGGTCTTCACCCGGCCCGGCCCCCGCCGCGCCGTGCTGGACGCCTTGCTGGATCGCACGGACACGCTGCTGGACGTGGCGGCCGCCCTGCCGCGCCTGTTGCGGAGCCGCCGCCTCGCCTTCCAGTCCGCCACCACCATCGGCTGCGCCCGGCGCCTGCTGGCGCGGTTGCGCGCCGCCGATCCCATGGCGGGGCGGGTGGCGCTGACCAAGGCCGATTTCCTCGCCGCCCTCGCCGCCGCGCCGGGCAACGGCCCCTCGGACGCCGCTCTCGTCCGCGCCCGCGTGGTTCGCGCCGGCTCCTCCTTCTCCAAGGGGATGGCGAGCCTGCGCGGGGAGCGGCGCCGCGCCCTCTACGCCGTCTACGCTTTCTGCCGCGCCGTGGACGACATCGCCGACGGCGCCGCGCCGGAGGCGGAGAAGCGCGCCTTCCTCATGGAGTGGCGCGCGAAGCTGGACGAGCCGGACTGCGCCGTCTCCCGCGAGCTGGCCCGCGCCCGCGCCGGTTTCGACCTGCCGAAGTCGGAGTGCGAGGCGATGATCGCGGGGATGGAGACGGATTCCACCGCCCGCCTCCGCCTCCCCGACGAAGCGGCGCTGGACCTCTACTGCCGCCGCGTCGCCGGTAGCGTCGGCGCCCTCTCCGTGCGGATCTTCGGCGCGCCGGAGGCGGAGGATTTCGGCCTCGCCCTGGGACGCACGCTCCAACTCGTCAACATCCTGCGCGACATCGACGAGGATGCGGCGAGGGACCGCGTCTACATCCCCCTTTCCTGGCTCGGGCCAGATGCGGATGCCGCCACGCTCCTCTCCCGGCCCGATCTCTACGAGGCCTGCCACCGCCTCCTCGCCCGCGCCGAGGACGGCTTCGCCGCGGCCGAGGCGGCGCTGGCGGGGGCGGATGCGAGGCCGCTCCGCCCCGCGCGGGTGATGATGTGGGCCTATCGCCGCATCCTGGAGCGCCTCGCCGCCCGCGGCTTCCATCCCCCGCGCCTGCGGCCCCGGCTGGGCCCGGCGGAGAAGCTCCGCCTCGCCGCCATGGCGCTGGGTTGGTGACCGGCTCCAGGCCATGACCACGCATGTGATCGGTGCCGGCCTGGCCGGCCTCGCCGCGGCGCTGGCGGTCCGCGGCCCCGTGGTGGTGCACGAGGCCGCCGCCTCGGCGGGCGGGCGGGCGCGGGCCCTGCCCGATGGCACGGACAACGGCACCCACGCGTTGCTCGGCGCCAACCGCGCCGCGCTGGACTTCCTGCGCGGCATCGGCGCGCTGGAGCACTGGGTGGAGCCGGAGCCGGAGGGGCTGCCGGTGCTGGACCTCGCCGATGGCCGTGCCCGGCGAATCGCGCTCTCCCCCCTCGGCTGGGCGCGCGCCGCGAACCGGCCTGATGGGCTGACCCCGCGCGCCTTGCTGGCGCTCGCACGCCTCGCCGGGCCTGGGGACCGGGCGGTCGGCCCGGCCCTCTCCGCCCATCCCGCCTTCCTGCGCGGCTTCGTCGAGCCGCTGGTCATCGCCGCCCTGAACACCCCGGTGGGGGAGGCCTCCTCCCGCCGCCTCGCCGCCGTGCTGCGCCGGGTCGGGGCGCCCGGGGCCGCGCGGCTGCTGGTGGCGCGGCGCGGGCTCGGGCCGGATCTGGTGGAGCCCGCCCTCGCCGCCATCCGCGCGCGCGGCGGGGCGGTGCGCCACGGCGCACGGCTCCGGTCCCTCGGGATCGAGGGCGGGCGCCTCTCGGCCCTCGATTTCGGGGAGGAGGTGGTGGCGCTCGCGCCGCGGGACCGGGCGGTCCTCGCCCTGCCGCCCTGGGAGGCGGCGCGGCTGCTGCCGGACCTCCGCGCGCCGGCGGAGCACGCGCCGATCCTGAACCTCCACTTCACCCACGCCACGCCCGGCCCCGTGCGCTTCCTCGGGCTGCTCGGCGGGTTGTGCCAGTGGGTGCTGGTGCGGCCCGGCACGGTCGCCGTTACGGTCAGCGCCGCCGATGCCGAAGCGCGGGAGGCCACGCCCGACCTCGCCCCTCGTGCCTGGGGCGAGATCCGCGCCCTCGCCGCCGCCTTCGGCCTCCCGGGCGAGTGGCCCGAGGAGCCGCCCCCCTGCCGCGCGGTGAAGGAGCGCCGCGCGACGCCGCGGCACCGCCCCGGCGATCCGCCGCCTCCGCCCGTGCTGGCCCTGCCGAACTTGGCCCTGGCCGGGGACTGGATGGAGCCCGTCCTGCCCGCGACACTGGACGCCGCCGTGCGCTCCGGCCGCCGCGCCGCGCGGGCGCTGGAGCGGTAGCCGCCGGGGCGAGGGACGGTCTACGGGATCGTGAAGCGGAGGCTCCGGGCGGTCGCGCGTTTTAACCCCGAATATGAACTCCCGCTGGAAACACGATCATGCGTAAGGGGCTTCTCCTCCTCGGGCTGCTGGCTCTCGGCGGCTGCTGGGAGGACACGCCGGCCAAGGGGCAGGCCGGTTCGGGCAATGACGTGATGAGCAAGGCCCGCGCCGCGGCGGAGGAGCGGATCCGCGGCCTCGCGCGCGACCGCGAGAACCTTCGCTTCCGCGCCGTCGAGACCTATCGGCAGGCGGTGGCCGACACCTATGCCGTCTGCGGGCAGGCGACGCTGGCGGGCGACACGATCTTCATCCCCTTCGTCTCCGTCGTGACGGCGTCCGGCAATGATCTGGCGGTCGAGCAGTATGTCGCGCGCAACAACGTCGAGGCGACGCGCGTCTATGTCGAGCTGGTCGGCCGCTGCTTCGAGGGCGGCGGGCCGCAGATGCGCGCCAACGGCACCCCCGTCGCCGGCCTCACGCCGCCCCTGCCGAACGGGCTGCCCCTTCTCAACGAGGTGACGCCCGAGCCGCCGAAGGTGCTGGACCCCACTTCCCCCTCGGCCGCCTCGGTACCGCCTGGATCGGGCAGCATGATGCCGGCCGGCACGCTGGCGATGCGCCAGAACGGCAATATCCGCTCATCGCCCACGGGCGGCGGCACGGTCCTGCGCGTGGCGCCGAACGGGGCCGTCCTGAAGGTTTTCGGCACGGCGCCGGGAGGCTGGTTCCAGGTGGGTGAGGCGGGGCCCGAGGGCTGGGTCCATCGCAGCATGACCACGCCGCCATCGGGAGCCATCGCCTCGGCCCAGTAGCGGCCAAGTACCAGCAGCGGCCCTGGTCCCCCCTGCCGGATTCGAACCGGCACACCCCAGGGGTGAGCGATTTTAAGTCGCCTGCGTCTACCGTTCCGCCAAGGGGGGCCGCCCGTAGCATAGCGCGCCTGGAGGCGGCGTCACGCCACCTTCAGGCGGCGGGGCGGGAAGGGTCCCGGCCGGCGGTCACGGCCTCGATCAGCATCCGTTCCGTCAGGATCTGCGGCAGCACCACCGGCGCCGCACCGCCCGCGGGGTAGAAGAGGTAGAGCGGCACGCCATCCCGCCCCTGGGAGCGCAGGAGGGCGGAGATCGCAGCATCGCCGCGCGTCCAGTCCCCGGTCAGCACCACCACCCCCTCCCGCGCGAAGGCGGCGCGGGTGGCGGCGGTGTCGAGCGCCACGCGCTCGTTCACCCGGCAGGTGATGCACCAGGCGGCGGTGAGATTCACGAAGACCGGCCGCCCCTCGGCCCTGAGCGTCGCGACCCGGGCCTCCGACCACGCCTCGCCCGCCGCTTCCGCCGCCATGTCGGGCGCCGGAGCGGAGAGGACGCGCGGCAGCATCGCGAGCGCGGCCAGCAGCGCCAGGGCGGCCAGCCCTCGCCCGGCCCAGCCGCGCCCGCCCGAGGCCTGCGCCGCCCCAAGCGCCCAGGCCGCGAAGGCCACGAGCACCGCGCCCGCCAGCACCGGCACCAGCCCATCCGGCCCCGCCTGCACCGACACGACCCAGGCGAGCCAGGCCGCAGCCGCGTACATCGGGAAGGCGAGGGCTTGGCGCAGTCGTTCCATCCAGGCCCCCGGGCGCGGCAGCAGCCGGGCGAGAGAGGGGGCGAGGGCCAGCGCCGCCTGGGGCAGCCCCATGCCGAGCCCCAGGGCCCCGAAGATCAGCAGCGCGGCGGCGGGGGGCATGGTCAGCGCCGCGCCGAGCGCCGCCGCCATGAAGGGCGCGGTGCAGGGCGTGGCCACCGCGACCGCCAGCAGCCCCGTGCCGAAGCTCCCCGTCCGCCCGCCGAGCGAGGGTCCGCCCACGGTGAAGACGCCGGAGAGATTCAGCCCGACCCCGAGCATCAGCAGGGCCATGGCCGCGACGAAGCCGGGCGAGGTGAACTGGAAGCCCCAGCCCGCCGCCATCCCCGCCGCGCGCAGTGCGATGAGCAGCCCGCCCAGGGCGAGGAAGGCCGCCATGACCCCCGCGAGATAGGCCAGCGCCTCCCCCCGCACCGCCGCGCGGGAGGCGCCGGAGAGGCGCGCGATCCCCATCGCCTTCATCGCCAGCACGGGGAAGACGCAGGGCATGAGGTTCAGCACCAGCCCGCCGAGCACCGCCCAGAGCACGGCCTGCAGGAGCGGGGTGCCGGCGGGAGTGGTGGGCATCGGGCCGATCGCGGGGGCGACGGCATAGGCGCTGCGCACGCCCGCCGCGTCGGTGAGGGTCACGACCCCCGGCAGCTCCGCCGGCAGCGGGGCGCCCTTCGCGCGCGTCAGCCCGAGCACCAGCGCGCCCTCCCTGAGGGAGAGAGGCTGCGGCGCCGTGTTGTCCAGCGCGCCCGACGCCTCGGGGAAGAAGAAGGCCTCCCGCACCGCACCGGGGGCAAGGCCGGGGCCGGCGATCTCGATGGCGCCGCGCTGGCCCTCGAAGCCCATCCGCGCCGCGAAGGGGGAGGGGCGGGGAAGCGCCGCCTCGGCCGCGCGGAACAGCGCGGCGGCGGCCGGATCGGGCCGCGCGGCGGCCTCCACCGGGAGGTCCAGGCGGAAGGCGCCTTCCTCCGGCACGCAGATCTGCTCACAGACGAGCCAGCGCCCCTGGCCCTCGACCGTGAAGAGCCGGCCGGGCACGAGGTCGGCGGGCGGCGTGACCTTCAGCGGGAAGACGGCCTCGCCGAGATAGCCGAAGTTGACGAGCGGCCCGAAGGGGATGCGCTGCGGTGCCGGGAAGGCCATGGCCCCGGCCTCCCCGCCATCGGGCAGGGCGAGGTCGAGGGCGGGCGGCTCGCCGGCATCGCCCGGATTGGTCCAGTAGGAGTGCCAGCCCGGCGCCAGCACCTGCCGCAGGGCGAGGCGGAAGGGCTGGCCCGGCGCCACCGACGCCACCTCGGCCACCAGCGTCACGCGGGCACGGGGCGACTCCACCGCGCCGCTCTCCACCGCGCCCGCGGCGAAGGGCGCGAGGAGGACCGCCAGGAGAAGGGCGAGGGCGCGCATCGCCACGGCATAGGGCCGATGCGCGGTTCCCGGCAATGACGAGTTCAGGCGCTCGCCGTGTCGAGCGCCGCGATGTCCTCCGGCGAGAGGGCGAGGTGCACCGCGCGCACGAGGCTGGCGAGCTGGTCGGGGCTCGTCGCGCTCGCGATGGGCGCCGTCACCCCCTCCCGCGCGATCACCCAGGCGAGCGCCACCTCGGCGGGCTTCGCGTCCAGCCGGGCGGAGACCTCGTCCAGCGCGCCGAGGATCCTCATGCCGCGCTCGTCGAGATACTTCGCCACCCCCTGGCCGCGCTGGCTCTTCGCGAGATCCTCCTTCGAGCGGTACTTGCCGGAGAGGAAGCCGGAGGCGAGGGAGTAGTAGGTGATCACGCCGATCCCCTCGCGCATCACGAGGTCGCGCAGCGGGCCGTCGAAGCCAGAGCGGTCGTAGAGGTTATACCCCGGCTGCAGGGCCTCGTAGCGCGGCAGGCCCTTCTCCGCCGAGACCTTCAGCGATTCCTCCAGCAGCGCCGCATCGTAGTTGGAGGTGCCGATCGCCCGAACCTTCCCCGCGCGCAGGAGCTTTTCGTAGGCCCGCAGCGTCCCCTCCTGCGGCGTGCTCGGGTCGGGCCAGTGGGACTGGTAGAGGTCAATGACGTCGGTGTTCAGCCGGCGGAGCGAATCCTCCACGGCCTTCTCGATCCAGCCGGGCGAGAGGTCCTTGTGGCCCTGGCCCATGTCGGAGCCAACCTTGGTGAGGATAAGCACTCTCTCCCGCTTGCCGGGATTCGCGCGCAGCCAGTTGCCGATGATCGTCTCGGACTCGCCGCCCTGATTGCCGGGCTTCCAGCGGGAATAGACGTCCGCGGTGTCGATCGCGTTCAGCCCGGCATCCACGAAGGCGTCGAGCAGGGAGAAGCTCGTCCGCTCGTCGATCGTCCAGCCGAACACGTTGCCGCCGAAAACGAGAGGGGCGATCTCCAGGCCGGATCGGCCGAGCGGGCGCTTCTGCATGGGTAAGTCCTTGTTTCCGTGAAGCCCGAGTTGGGGCCTTCCCGCCGGGATGCCCAGGGGGCGGCCGCATCGCCGCCGCGAAGGGACGGGTGAGCTGAAACGCGGCGGGGGCGCGCCGGTTAGCCCCGGAGAAGGCAGCTCGATCGGGGGAACGTTCCATGCGGCAGGAACAGCGTGCCGAGCGCGCGCTGGACGCGCTGAGCTTCTTCGTCTCTGACGCCCGCTACGGGCTGGGCGCCTTCCTCGGCGTCTATCTCATGACCGAGCACGGGTGGGATGCGGGCAGCATCGGCGCGGCCCTCTCGATCGGCGGCCTGACCGGCCTCGTCTCCCAGGCGCCGCTCGGCGCGCTGGTCGATGCGGTCAGGGCCAAGCGCGCGCTGATCGCCGGCGCGGTGGTGGTGGTCACGGCGACCTGCATCGCCATCCCCTTCGCGCCGCAGTTCTGGCCGGTGGCGCTGGCCGGGCTGGTCGGCGCGCTCGCGGGGGTGACGATCGGGCCGACCCTGGCCGCCATCTCCCTCGGCGTCGTCGGGCCCGAGCGCTTCGCGCGGCGCGCGGGGCGGAACGAGTCCCTGTTCCATCTCGGCGACGGCATGCTCAGCCTGATGATCTTGGTCACGGCGCCCTTCCTGGGCAGCCCGATGCTGTTCTGGTCCATGGGTCTCACGGCCCTGGCCAGCGTCGTGGCGGCGGCGATGGTGCCGGGCCGCGCCATCGACCACGAGGTCGCCCGCGGCCTGCCGCCGGGCGACGTGGCGCATGCCGTCCGGCCCTCGGCCTGGCGCGTGCTGCTGGCCTCGCGCCCGCTGCTGATCTTCGCCGGCTGCGGGGCGCTGTTCCACCTCGCCAACGCCTCCATGCTCGGGCTCGTCTCCCAGAAGCTCGCGCTCGCGCATGTCGGCCAGGGCATCACCCTCACGGCGGCCTCGGCCATCGCGGCGCAGTCGGTGATGGTGCCGGTGGCGGCGCTGGCCGGGATGCGGGCCGATCGCTGGGGGCGCAAGCCGCTGCTCATGGCCGCCTTCCTCGCCCTGGCGCTGCGCGCGGTGCTCTACACCCTCTCGGACAACATCGTCTGGACCATCGGGGTGCAGTTGCTGGACGGGGTGGGCGCCGGGCTGATCGGCGCGCTCTTCCCCGTGGTGGTGGCCGATCTCACCCGGGGCAGCGGGCATTTCGCGGCCGCGCAGGGGGTGGTGGGGACGGTGCACGGCGTCGGCGGCGTCCTCAGCGCGGCGCTCAGCGGGCAGCTCGTGGTGATGGCCGGCTACGACACCGCCTTCCTCGCCCTCGCTGCCTTCGCCGCGCTGGGGGCGGTCCTGTTCTGGCTCTTCATGCCCGAGACCCGGGACGTCGCCGCCATCGCCACGGCCGGGGTGGAGCCGGAGCCCGGCAGGCCCGCCCTCTCGCCGGAGCGGGGGTGAGCGGCGCTGCCGGCGTTTGACAAGCCGCGCCCCCGCCCCGAGACGGGCAGGGCATGAACCTGCCCGAACTGCCCGTCTCCGAGGCCCTGCCCGCGCTCCTGGCCGCGCTGCGCGAGCGGCCCAACGCCGTGCTCGTCGCCCCGCCCGGCGCGGGCAAGACCACCATCGTGCCCCTCGCCCTGCTGGGGGAGCCCTGGGTGACGGGCAAGATCCTCGTGCTGGAGCCCCGCCGCGTGGCCGCCCGCGCCGCCGCGCGCCGCATGGCCGACCTGGCCGGGGAGGGCGGGCCGGGCGGGCTGGTCGGCCTCTCCACCCGGCTCGACCGCGCCGTCTCCGACCGGACGCGGGTGGAGGTGGTGACGGAGGGGCTGCTGGTGCGCCGGCTGCAATCCGACCCCGGGCTGGAAGGCGTCTCCGCCGTTCTCTTCGACGAGGCGCATGAGCGGCATCTCGACACCGATCTCGGCCTCGCCCTCTGTCTCGACATGCAGCGGGAGCTGCGGCCGGAGCTGCGCCTCCTCGCCATGTCCGCGACGCTGGACGCCGTCGGCTTCGCGGGGCTGCTCGACGCCCCCGTGATCGAGAGCGCGGGCCGCGCCTTTCCCGTGGTGGTCCATCACCGCCCGCGCGACATCAAGGAACCCCGCGACCTTCCGGAAGCCATGGCCGCCGCCATCCGCGAGGCGCTGCGCGAGCATCCCGGCGACGTCCTCGCCTTCCTTCCGGGCTGGGGCGAGATCCGCCGCACGGCCGAGCGGCTGGGCGGGATCGCGGCCGAGATCCTGCCCCTCCACGGCGAGATGCCGCCCGCCGAGCAGGACCGCGCCCTCAACCCCTCGCCCAACCGCAAGGTCGTGCTCGCCACCTCCATCGCCGAGACATCGCTGACCGTGCCCGGGGTGCGGATCGTGGTGGATGGCGGCTTTCGCCGGGCGCCGAGGCTGGACGCGGCGACGGGCCTCACCCGCCTGGCCACCATCCGCATCTCCCGCGCCGCGGCCGAGCAGCGCGCGGGGCGCGCGGGCCGCACCGAGCCCGGCGTCGCCATCCGCCTCTGGACCGAGGCGCTGCACCGCGGCCTGCCGCTCGCCGACCGGCCGGAGATGCTGGAGGCCGAGCTGTCCGGCCTCGCCCTGGACTGCGCCGCCTGGGGCGCGGAGCCGCGCGCGCTCTCCTTCCTCGACCCGCCGCCCGAGGGCGCGCTCGCCGCCGCCCGCACCCTGCTGCACGACCTCGACGCGCTGGACGGCGAGGGCCGCATCACCCCGATCGGCCGCCGCATGGCCCGGATGGGCGCCCATCCCCGCCTCGCCCGGGTGATGGTGGAGACGCGCACGCCGGGGGAGGGCGCGCTGGCCGCCGACCTCGCCGCCCTGCTGGAGGAGCGCGACCCCATCCGCAGCCGCGAGGCGCCCACCGACCTCCACGTCCGGCTGGACCTGCTGCAGGGCGGAGACCACCCGGAGGCCGACCGCGCCACCGTCGCCCGCATCCGCCGCACCGCGCAGCTCCATCGCCGCCGCCTCTCCGTGCCCGAGCGCACCCCGCCCGAGGGCGATCCCGCCGCGCTGCTGGCGGCCGGCTTCCCCGACCGAATCGCCGCCCGGCGCGGGGTGATGGAGGGGGCCTTTCGGCTGTCATCCGGCCAGGGCGCGCGCCTGGCCGCGACCGACCCGCTGCGCAAGGCGCCGCTGCTGGCCGTCGCCGCCCTGGAGTTGGCCGGCACCGAGGCCCGCATCCGCATGGCCGCCCCGCTGGACCGCGCCGTGCTGGAGGCCCGCTTCCCCGAGCGTTTCGTGCGCGAGGAGGTGACGGAGTTCGACGCCCGCACGGGCGCCGTGGTGGCCCGCCGCCGCCTGCGCTTCGGCCCACTGGTGCTGGAGGAATCGAACCTCCCCCATGCCGATCCCGCCGCTGTGGCCGAGGCCCTGGCCCGCGCCGCCGCTTCCCGCGCCTTCCGCGACCTCGACTGGACGAAGGCGGCCACGCAGCTCCGCGCCCGCCTGCGCTGGGCCCATGCCACGGAGGGCGCCCCCTGGCCGGACATCTCCGATGCCGCCCTGGCCGCGGGCGTGGCCGAATGGCTCGCCCCCCATCTCCACGGCCTTTCCCGCCTATCGGAGCTGAAGACGCTGGACGCGGTGGCGATCCTGCGCGGCCTCGTTCCCTGGGAGTTCGCGCGGCGCCTGGACGCCGAGCTTCCCCCGCGCGTGGACCTGCCCGAGGGCCGCAGCGCCGCCATCGACTACGACCGGGAGGTGCCGGCGCTGGAGGCCCGCGCGCAGCACCTCTTCAGTCTCGCCGCCACGCCGCCGCTGATGGGCGGGCGCATCCCGCTCCAGGTCTCGCTCCTCTCCCCCGCCGGGCGCCCGGTCGCCGTCACCTCCGATCTCGCGGGCTTCTGGCGGGGCGGCTGGGCGGAGGTGCGGCGGGAGATGCGCGGGCGCTACCCGAAGCACGCATGGCCCGAGGACCCCTCGCGGGGTGCCTGAGCCTTGAACGCGGCCGGATCATTCCCCTCTATGGGGGAGAAATCCCTGGCGAGTCCCGGAGAACAACACCCGCCCATGCCCCAGCCCTTGCCTCGCCGCGTCGCCCTGCTCGGCTTCGCGGCCCTCGCCGCCGCGCCCGGCTGCAGCCCCGGCGAGGTCCTGGCCCAGACGCCGCGCATGACGGTGCTGCCGGACTTCGCCGACCTCGCCCAGGCCGTGCTGCCGGCGGTGGTGAACATCGCCGTCATGGGCGAGCAGTCCTCCCAGATCCCGCCCGAGCTTCGCGGCACCCCTTTCGAGCGCTACTTCCGCGAGCGCCGGGGCGGCCGGCAGCAGGTGCAGGGCGCGGGGTCGGGCTTCATCATCGACCCCGCGGGCTATGTGGTGACGAACAACCACGTCGTCGGCTCGGCCGCCCGCGTCGTCGTCTCCCTCCAGGACGGCACGGAGCACCCGGCCCGGGTCGTGGGCACGGACGAGCTGACGGACCTCGCCCTGCTGCGGATCGAGTCCCGCGTGCCGCTGACCGCCGTGCCCTGGGGCAGCACCCCCGTCCGCGTCGGCCAGTGGGTGATGGCCGCGGGCAACCCCTTCGGCCTCGGCGGCACGGTCACCACCGGCATCGTCTCCGCCCGCGGGCGCGAGATCGGCGCCGGGCCCTTCGACGACTTCATCCAGACGGACGCGGCCATCAACCCCGGCAATTCCGGCGGCCCGCTCTTCAACACGGCCGGCGAGGTGATCGGCATCAACACCGCCATCTACTCCCCCTCGGGTGCCTCGGCCGGCATCGGCTTCGCCACCCCCTCGGACCTCGCCAAGGGGGTGATCGACCAGCTCCGCCGCGACGGGCGGGTGGAGCGCGGCTGGCTCGGCGTGGCCGTGCAGGACGTCGGCACCGATGCCCCACGCGGCCGGCGCGGCGTGCAGATCCAGGGGGTGGAGCGCAACTCCCCCGCCGCCCGCGCGGGGCTGCGCCAGGGCGACCTCGTCACCGCCCTCAATGGCGACCGCATCGAGACCTCCCGCGCCCTCATCCGCACGATCGCGGGGGTGACGCCTGGGCAGAGCGTTCGGCTGACCCTCACGCGGGAGGGGCGGAGCCAGGACGTCAACGTCCAGGTCGGGCGCCGCCCGGCCGGGACGGGGACGCCCCAGTAACCCGCAATAACCCGCCCACCTTGCGCGCGGGGCCGCGCCGTGACGCTATGGGGTCGAGCAGGGCCGGGCCGCAGGGCGCCGGCCCACCCACAATAAGCAGAGAACCCCCGTGCGTATCCTGTTGGTCGAGGACGACCCCGAGGTTGCCCGCTTCGTCCGCCGCGGCCTGACCGAGGCCGGCCACAGCGTCGAGCACCGCGACAATGGCCGGGACGGCCTCTTCGCCGCCGCCGGCGAGCCCTTCGACCTGCTCGTGCTGGACCGCATGCTCCCGGGCGGGGTGGACGGGCTGCGCCTGGTGGAGACGCTGCGCGCTCAGGACAACCGCACCCCCGTCCTCTTCCTCACCGCCCTCTCGGCGGTGGACGAGCGCGTGCGCGGGCTGAAGGCGGGCGGGGACGACTACCTCACCAAGCCCTTCGCCTTCGCCGAGCTTCTCGCCCGGGTGGAGGCGCTCGGCCGCCGCCCGGCCGCCGAGGTGCCGGCCACCAGGCTGCGCGTGGCGGATCTCGAGCTGGACCTCCTCTCCCGCACCGTCACGCGCGGGGGCAAGCGGATCGACGTGCAGCCCCGCGAGTTCCGCCTGCTGGAGCATCTGATGCGCCATGCCGGCCAGGTGGTCACCCGCACGATGCTGCTGGAGAAGGTCTGGGACTACCACTTCGATCCCCAGACGAACGTGATCGACGTCCATGTCTCCCGGCTCCGCCAGAAGCTGGACCGGGGCTTCGATAAGCCGCTGATCCACACCGTCCGCAATGCCGGCTACATGATCCGCGCGGAGGATGCGGGCTAGGGCCCGCCCGTGCCGGTCGAGGAGCTTCGCCGCGCCCCTGTCCCGCGGCTGGTGGAGAGCGCGGGCTTCCGCTTCGCCGTCTTCTTCGCCGTCATGTTCCTCCTCGGCGGCGTCGCCTTCGCGGGGATCGTCTGGTGGAACACGGCCGGCGGGCTGGACCGGCAGACGGACGCCGCCATCCGCGCCGATGTCTCCGCCCTGACCGCGCGCTTCCGCGACAGCGGGCGCAACGGCGTGATCGAGACCATCGCCTTCCGCCTCGGCCGCGACGACGACTCCCTCGACCTCTACCGCCTGACGGACGTCGAGGGGCGCCAGCTCGCCGGCAATCTCGACACCACGCCGGACGAGCTGGACGGCCCCCCGCCGGAGAGCGAGCCCCTGCGCTGGCTCCGCGCCCCGTTGATGCGGGAGGGCCTGCTGACCGAGGCCCGGCTCTACCGCGCGGACCTGCCGAACGGGGACCGGCTGATCGTCGGGCGCGACGTGGAGGAGCGGCTGCGGCTGCGCGAGCTGCTGGCGCGCGGTCTCGGCTGGGCCGCCAGCGCCGCCGCGATCATCGCCCTGGTGGGCGCCCTGCTGCTGCGCCGCGCCCTGCAATCCATGCTGCGCCCGGCCGCCGACACCGTGACGGCCATCGCCGGGGGAGACCTCTCGCAGCGCGTCCCCCTCTCCGGGCGGGAGGACGAGTTCGACCGCCTCGGCCGCACGCTCAACGCCATGCTGGACCGCATCGGCACCCTCATGGCCGGGATCCGCGGCGTGTCGGACGCCATCGCCCACGACCTCCGCACCCCCGTCGCCCGCGCCCGTGGCCGACTGGAGGAGGCGCTGGAGGGCGATGCCGCGACGATGCGCCGGGCCATCGAGCAGGGCATCGCCGATCTCGACGGCATGACCCGCATCTTCCACGCCGTCCTCCGCATCACCGAGGCCGAGACGGGGGCCCGCCGCGCCGCCTTCGCGCCCCTCGACCTCACCCCCCTGCTGGCGGACGCCGCCGAGCTCTACGACGCCATCGCCGAGAGCCGCGCCGTCACGCTCCGGGCGGACCTCCCCCCCAGCCTGCCGCTGACGGGGGACCGCGACCTCCTGCTCCAGGCCGTGGCGAACCTGCTGGACAACGCCGTGAAGTTCTCCCCCGCCGGCGGCCGCATCCGCCTCTCCGCGGAGGAGGCCGGCACCGCGCTCCGCATCACCGTGGCGGATGAGGGGCCCGGGCTGGCCGGCGACGACCGCGCCCGCGCCGGGGAGCGCTTCTTCCGCGCCGACAGCGCGCGCGCGACGCCGGGCTACGGCCTCGGCCTCTCCCTCGTGCGCGCGGTGGCCGGGCTGCATGGCGGCGAGCTGATCCTTGCCGACGCCCATCCCGGCCTCAGCCCGCCGGGGCTCGCGGCCATCCTCGTCATCGAGAAGGGGCCGCCCGCCCCGGCGGGGGGGGCGTGACGGCCCGCACCCCCGCCCTCAGGCCAGCCCTGGCCGGCTCGGCGGCGCTCTGCACGACCATCGGCCTCGCCCGCTTCGGCTACGTGCCGCTCTTCCCCGCCCTCGTCGCCGCGGGCTGGGTGGGGGGAGGGGAGGCGGGGGCGCTCGGTGCGACCACCTTCGCCGGGCATCTCGTCGGCGCTCTCGCGGCGCCGGTGCTGGGGCGGCGGCTCGGCACGCGGCGGGCGCTGGACCTCGCCATGGCCCTCGCCACCCTCTCCTTCCTCGCCTGCGCCCTGCCGCTCGGCTTTCCTTGGCTGGCGCCCTGGCGGGGGGTGGCCGGGGTGGCCGGGGGCATCGCCATCTCCCTCGCCGGCCCCGCCGTGCAGGCCGTGACGCCCGAGGGGGCGCGGGGCGGGGCGGGTGGCATCGTCATGGCGGGGGTGGGGGCAGGGGTCGCCCTCGCCTCGCTGCTCCTGCCGGCCCTGCTCGGCGCGGGGGTGGCGGCGGCCTGGATCGGGCTCGGCCTTCTCTCCGCCGCGCTCTGGGCCTTCGCCCATCCCCGCTGGCCCGACCCGCCCCTTCCCCCGGCCGGACCGGCCCAAGCCCCGGCAGGCCCGGCCGGCACGGTGGCGGCCCTCACCCTGGCCTACGGCCTCTCGGCGGCCGGCATGGCCGCTCCCATGGTCTATCTCGCCGATCTCGCCGTGCGCGGGCACGGGATGGGCCTCGCCGCGGGTGGGCTCGTCTGGTCCCTGTTCGGGCTGGGGGCGGTGGCGGGCACGCTCGGCGGCGGGCGCCTGGCCGACAAGCTGGGGCGCCGGGCCATGCCGCTCTGGATGGCGGCGCAGGTCGCGGCGCTCGGCCTCGCCCTTCTGCCCCACGCCGCCGCCGTGCCGGGGGCCGCCCTGCTCTCGGGCTTCTCCGGCGTGGGGATCTCCGCCGTCGCCCTCGGGCGGCTGCGCGGCCTCACCGGCGCGGGCACGGGGCGGGCCTGGGCGCGGGCGACGGCGGTCTATGCGGCGGCGCAGGCCGGGACGGGCTATGCCTTCGCCTGGCTCTTCGCCGCCATGGGGGAGGCGCACCCGCCCGTCTTCCTCGCGGGGCTGGTTCTCAGCCTGCTCGGGCTACTGGTCGCGCTGCGGCGCGGGTAGGCCGAGAGCGTTTTCCGTTCGCCTTGGCTCACGGCAAGCGCTCCAGACTTTTGTCGAGCGAGCAAATTCCCCCTTCCGGTGACGCGGCCCGTTCGGGGTTTGCTCTAGACGGCCGAGGAGTGCCGTCGGGCAGCCGGGGCGAGATAGGCGTCGAAGCAGGCCGCGACCTGCCGCACGAAGCGCCGGCCCATGGAGGTCACCTCCACCCGCCCATCCCCGACGCGGACCAGGCCCTGCTCCACCAGCGGCTCCATCCGCTCCAGCGCCGCCGGCAGCGCGCCGGGGGGAACGAGGCCGAGGTCGAGGGCGAAGTCGCACATCAGCCGTTCGATCGCCCGGCCGCGCCAGCGGTCCTCCTCGGTGAGCGCCACGCCGCGCGCCACGGGCAGCCGGCCCTCCGCCACGGCCGCCGCATAGGCCCGCTCGTCCAGCAGGTTCTGCGCGTGGCCGCCCGGCAGAGTGCCGATGGCCGAGGGGCCGAGGCCGATCAGCGCCGGCGCGTCGTCCGTGGTGTAGCCCTGGAAGTTCCGCCGGAGCCCTCCCGCGGCGGCGGCTCGCGCCAGCGGGTCCTCCGGCCGGGCGAAATGGTCCAGCCCCAGCGCGACATAGCCCGCGGCGGCCAGCACCGCCTCGGCGGCCTCGGCCTGCTCCATCCGCTCCTCCACCCCCGGCAGGGCGGCGGCGTCGATCGCCTTCTGGTGCGGCTTCATCCAGTCCACATGGGCGTAGCCGAACACGGCCACACGGTCCGCGCCGAGCCAGGAGACGAAGCGGGCGCTCGCCTCCACATGGGCGACCGTCTGGCCGGGCAGGCCGTACATGAGGTCGATGTTCAGCCCGCCCAGGCCGGCGGCGCGCAGCCGCTCGGCCGCGACCGTCACCATCTCCGCCGGCTGGATCCGGCCGATGCGGGCCTGCACCTCGGGCGAGATGTCCTGCACGCCCAGGCTCGCGCGGGTGAAGCCGAGCGAGGCGAGGGTCTCGACCATCGGCTCGTCCAGGGTGCGGGGGTCCAGCTCGATCGCGACCTCCGCCCCGGCGCGCAGGCCGAAGCGGGAGCGCAGCGAGGCCATGACGGACCTCATCCGCGCCGGCCCGAGGATGGAGGGCGTGCCGCCGCCGAAATGCAGGTGCGACACCCCGCCATGGCCGGGCAGCGCCGCCGCCAGCAGCGCGGCCTCTGCTTCCAGGGCATCGGCGAAGGTCGCGACCCGCGCCTCGGAGCGCGTCGCCTTCGTGTGGCAGGCGCAGTACCAGCACATCTCCCGGCAGAAGGGCACGTGCAGGTAGAGGGAGAGGGGCATCCCGGGCCGCACGCCCTCGCGCAGCCAGCCGCGCAGCGTCGCCTCGTCCAGCGGCCCGAACTGGGCCGCGGTGGGATAGCTCGTGTAACGGGGCACCCGCGCCTCGGCGAGGGCAAGGAGTGCGCGTGAAGGGGCGGTTGCGGTGGAGAGCGTCATGGCCCCGGAATAGGGCCCGGTCGATGGGGGAGCCTTGACGCAGGTCAAGCGACCGGTGTGATCCGGAACGGGGCGGCCCGCACAAAAAAAGGGCGGCGACCAGAGGCCGCCGCCGAGTTTAGGGAGGAAACGTCCAAGAAAGCGACACCGTCAATCATCACGGCGTCGTGATCCTTCTCGCAGATGTGATCGCCCGCTTCAACACAATTCTGGGTTGCGGAATGCGCTGCGCATGCCTGTTGCAGTTTTGCCGCAGTAAGCATCCCTCGTTGGAGGGCCCTCTTCCCATCCCCTCGGGCAAGACACCCCCTTGCCAGAGCCGCCCTGCCAGGGAACATCGGCGCCGTATCCAGGAGGATCGCCCATGCCGGACCCTACCGGCCCGGATAGCAGCAAGGCTTCCGGCGCGCCGCCGGAAGACCCGCGCCTGCCGCTCACCGGCCTGCGGGTCGTGGAGCTCGGCCACTACATCGCCGCCCCCTTCGCCACCCGCCTGCTGGCCGATCTCGGCGCCGAGGTGATCAAGGTGGAGCCGCCCGAGGGCGACCCGCACCGGGACTGGGGCGCGAAGCTGAACGGGCAGGCCGTGTGGTTCAGCGTCCACGGCCGCAACAAGCTCTCCGTCACGCTCGACCTCAAGAGCGAGGAGGGGAGGCGCCGCGTCCGCGCCCTCTGTGCCCGCGCCGACGCGCTCGTGGAGAACTTCCGCCCTGGCTACCTCGAGCGGATCGGCCTCGGGCCGGAGGTGCTGCGCGAGGAGAACCCGCGCCTCGTCATCGCCCGCGTCTCCGGCTACGGCCAGGACGGGCCCTATCGCGACAAGCCCGCCTTCGGCGCGATCGGCGAGGCGATCGGCGGCCTGCGGCACCTCACCGCCAATCCGGGTCAGACGGAGCTGCCGCCCCCGCGCTGCGGCGTCTCCATCAGCGACGACCTCGCCGGCATGTATGCCGCGCTGTCCCTCGTCTCCGCCTGCTGGGGGCGTGACCGAGGGCCGGAGGGCAAGGGGACGACGATCGACCTCGACCTCGTCACCTCCGTCTTCTCGCTGATGGAGGGGATGCTGCCGGAATACGGGCTGCTCGGCCGCGTGCGCCAGCCCATGGGCGCCGCCCTTCCCAGCGCCGCGCCCACCAACACCTATCCCTGCGCCGACGGGAAGTGGCTGGCGGTGGCGGGCAATTCCGACCTCATCTACCGCCGCCTGATGACCCGCATCGGCCGCCAGGACCTGGCCGACGACCCCCGCATGGCGGGCAATTCCGGCCGCTGCGCCCATGCCGCCGAGCTGGACGCCGCCATTGCCGCCTGGACCCGCACCCTGCCGGCCAAGGACGCGCAGGAGGCGCTGGAGGCCGTGCAGGTCCCGTGCTCCCGCCTCTACGACATGCGGGACTGCGTGGAGGACCCGCATTTCAGGGCGCGCGAGATGATGCTCCCCGTGCAGGACCCGCTGCTGGGCGCCGAGGTGCCGCATCCCGCCGCACCCTTCCGCTTCGAGGGCATCGCTCCCCGCGACATGATCCGCTGGCCCGGCCCCGCGATCGGCCAGCACAACGACCACGTCTTCCGCACGCTACTGGGGGAAGAGGAGAAGACCCTATGACCGGCACCGCCATCATCAGCGATGTCGCCCCGCGCGACGGGCTGCAATCCATCGGCCCCTTCGTGCCGACAGCGACGAAGATCGCCCTCGTCCGCGCCATCCACGCCGCCGGCATCCGGCGCATGGAGATCGGCTCCTTCGTCTCGCCGCGCGCCGTGCCGCAGATGGCCGACACCGCCGAGGTGCTGCGCGCCGCGCTGGAACTGCCGGGGCTGGAATGCACCGTCCTCGTCCCCAACCGGCGGGGCTTCGAGCTGGCGCGGGACTCGGGCGCCCAGCGCCTGGGCCTCTTCATGTCGGTGACGGAGAGCCACAACAAGGCGAACCTCAACCGCACGCGCGAGGAGTCCTTCGCCGACCTCTCCGCCATTGCGCGGGAGGCGACGGCGGCCGGGCTGCTGGTCCGCTTCAATCTCTCCTGCGTCTTCCACTGCCCCTTCGAGGGCGTGGTGCCGGATGCCGAGGCGCTCGACCTGATCGAGCGCGTGACCGCCATCGACCCCTCGATGGAGATCGCGCTGGCCGACACCACCGGCAACGCGGCGCCCGACCAGGTGCGGCGGATTTGCGAGCAGGCGCTCCGCTCCTGGGGCGAGCGCTTCGCCTTCCACGGGCACGACACCTACGGCATGGGCCTCGCCAACGTCGCCGCGGCCTGGGATGCGGGCATCCGCATCTTCGACTCCGCCTCCGGCGGGCTGGGCGGCTGCCCCTTCGCGCCCGGCGCCACCGGCAATGTCGCGACCGAGGACGTGGCCTGGCTCTTCCGCCGCATGGGGGTGGAGACGGGGATCGACTGGAACAGGCTGCTCGAAGCCGCCGACCTCGCCGCGCAGGTTCCGGGTGGGACACCCGGCGGGCGGCTGCGCGGCGTACCCGCCGTGCGGCGCGCGGCGTAGAGAGCGGCCCTCCCCGGGCGGCCGTGCCGGCCTAGCAGCGCCTTTCGAGGGCGAGCCAGGTCCAGCGCACCCCGCTCGCCCGGTTCCCGGCCTGGAGGGACTCCGCCTCCGCCCGGCGCAAGAGCCTGAACCCCGCCCGGGAGGCTGCCGCCACCGTCGCCTCTGGCGGTGCCTCGAAGACGGGCCGGCCGGCGGCGCCCGGCCCGTGCCGGAGCGACATCACCACCATCCCGCCCGGCGCCGTGACCGCCGCTAGGCTCGCCAGCGCGGCCTCGCGCGCCGCCTCGTCCAGGTGCTGCCAGACGGCACAGAGGGTGACGAGATCGAAGGGGCCACGCTCCCGCGTCTCCGCGAGGCCGGGAAGCCGGTCGTCCAGCCAGGTCAGGCCGCTCTCGCGGTGCAGGGCCTCGCCCGCTTCCCGAAGCTCCCTCACGGGTTCGACCGCCAGCACCCGATGCCCCTGCCGCGCGAACCAGGCCGCGTCGCGGCCCGTCCCCGCCCCGAGATCCGCGACGCGCACCGGGCGCACCGGCAGCAGGTCGAGCACGGGCGCGAAGGCGGCGCCCGGCACCAGAACCTCGAAGCGCGCGATCAGGCCCTTTGCCGCCGCCGCATAGCCGTCGAGAACGTCACCCATTCCCGGCCGGTCCCTCGCGTTGCAGATCCCACGCACCATCACCCGCTTCGTAGCTGCCGCGGAAGACGAGGTGATCTTGCCGTTGCTGAACCGGAACGGCGTCACATCAGAGCATCACCTGTGGCATTCCGCCGCCCGGCCGCTTGGGGAGCAACCCCGTCTGGGACAGCATGGGTCACCCTTCCGGTTTCCGAGGACCCACACCCGCATGTCCCTCTTCCCCAGCTGGCCCCTTGCCCGCGGCCCCGTCGTCCCCCCCGATGAGCGGCTGCCCTGGGGCACCACCACCCTGCTCGGCGTGCAGCACCTCGTGGCCATGTCCGGCTCCACCATCCTCGGCCCGCTGCTGATGGGCTTCGATCCCAACCTTGCCATCCTCTTCTCCGGCATCGGGACGCTTATCTTCTTCCTTCTCGTGGGCGGGCGGGTGCCGAGCTATCTCGGCTCCTCCTTCTCCTTCATCGCCGTGGTCATCGCCGTCACCGGCTATGCCGGGACCGGGCCGAACCCGAATATCGGCCCGGCGCTGGGAGGCATCATCGCCTGCGGTGCGCTCTACGCTCTCATCGGCGTGCTGGTGACCTTCACCGGCTCGAACTGGGTCGAGCGGCTGATGCCGCCCGCCGTCACCGGCGCGGTCGGCGCCGCCATCGGGCTCAACCTCGCCCCCGTGGCGGTGAAGGGCATCGAGGGCACCGGCCCGCATGTGCTGGTGGCGCTCGCGACGCTGGTCGCCACCTCGATGATCGCGGTCTACGCCCCGCTCGCCATCCGCCGCGTCTCCATCCTCGCGGGGATCGCCTGCGGCTACGCTCTCTACCTCGTCATCGGCAACGTCATGGGCCTGCTGCCGCCCATCTCCTTCGCCGAGCTCTCCGCCGCCCCATGGTTCGGCATGCCGGCCTTCCGCAGCCCGAGTTTCGAGTTCGGCGCCATGGCGCTCATCGCCCCCGTCGCCTTCATCCTCGTCGCGGAGAATCTCGGCCACATCAAGGCCATCGGCGCCATGACCGGGCGCGACCTCGACCCCTATATCGGCCGCGGCTTCATCGGGGACGGCATCGCGACCATGGTCTCCGGCGCCGGCGGCGGCACGGGTGTCACGACCTATGTCGAGAACATGGGCGTCATGGCCGTCACCCGCGTCTTCTCCACCCTGCTCTTCGTGGTCGCCGCCGTCTTCGCGATCGCGCTCGGCTTCTCGCCCAAGTTCGGCGCCCTTCTCCGCACCATCCCTGGCCCCGTGCTCGGCGGGCTCGCGGTGGTGGTGTTCGGCCTCATCGCCGCCGCCATGATCCGCCTCTGGGTGGATAACCGCGTGGACTTCTCCGACCCCCGCAACCTGCTCACGGTGGGCGCCTCCCTCGTGCTCGGCTCCGGCAACTTCACCGTCTCCATCGGCGGCTTCTCCATCGCGGGCATCGGCACGGCCACCATCGCGGCCATCGCGCTCTACCAGCTCCTGGGTATCGGCCGGCGCGATCCGGTGGGCGTGGCGCACGGCATGGGGGAGGATGGCGGGCGGATCCACTGACCCGCCCGGGGCTTGCCTGAGTACGGGCCGTGCCTGACGGCATAGGGATTGCCAGACCCGGGGATCTCTGTCGCGATCCCCGGGGGATCGCGAGCAGCGCTTCCCCGGGCCCTCCGCCACGGGCCCGACCCGCGCAGGACCCATGACCATGCCCCGCATTCTCCGCCTCGCCGCCGCCCAGATGGGCCCGAACCAGCGCGCCGATTCCCGGCAGGCAGTCCTCACCCGCATGATCGCGCTGCTGGAGAGGGCGGCTGGGGAGGGGGCGGAACTCGTCGTCTTCCCCGAGCTCGCCTTCACCACCTTCTTCCCGCGCTGGCTGCTCGAAGGGGCGGAGCTGGACGCCTATTACGAGGCGGCGATGCCCAACCCCGCCGTGCAGCCGCTCTTCGACCGGGCGCGGGAACTCGGGGTGGGCTTCTATGTCGGCTATGCCGAGCGCACGCCGGAGGGCAGGCGCTACAACAGCGCTATCACGGTGGCGCCCGACGGCTCGGTCCTGGCGAAGTACCGCAAGGTCCACCTCCCCGGCTCCGTCGAGCCCCGCGCGGGGGACCGCTTCCAGCAGTTGGAGAAGCGCTACTTCGAGTATGGCGACCTCGGCTTCCCCGCCTTCCGTGGCCCGGCGGAATGGGGCGCGCCGGTCATGGGCATGCTCGTCTGCAACGACCGCCGCTGGCCCGAGGCCTGGCGCGTCTATGCCCTGCAAGGGGTGGAGCTGATGGTGGTCGGCTACAACTCCGCGGCCTATGACCCCAATGGCGGTTCAACCGAGAACGAGGAGATCCGCACCTTCCACTCCACCCTCGCGGCCCAGGCCAACGCCTATATGAACGCCACCTGGGCGGTGAGCGTGGCCAAGGCGGGCAATGAGGACGGGTCGGGCCTCATCGGCGGCTCGGTGATCGTGGACCCGAACGGGGTCATCGTCGCCCAGGCGCGGACACTGGGGGACGAGGTGCTGGTGGCCGATTGCGACCTCGACCTCACCCGCCAGGGCAAGGAGAAGATGTTCAACTTCGCCGCCCATCGCCGGCCCGAGCACTATCGCCGCATCGTGGAGCAGGTCGGCGCCGAGCCGCCCGCCTGAGACGCGCCCTTAGTCGCTCGGCCCGGAGACCTTGTCGGGATAGTTGCAGAAGGCGCGCGCGACGCAGTGCCAGCACTCCGGCCGCCGCGCCTTGCAGACATAGCGCCCGTGCAGAATCAGCCAGTGATGCGCGTCCCGCAGCAGCTCCGGCGGGCAGCGCTTCACCAGCGCGTCCTCCACCGCCCGCGGCGTGTCGCCGGGCGCGAGCCCCGTGCGGTTGCCCAGGCGGAAGATATGGGTGTCCACCGCCATGGCGTTCTCGCCGAAGGCGACGTTCAGCACGACATTGGCGGTCTTGCGCCCGACGCCGGGCAGCGCCTCCAGCGCCTCGCGCTCCCGCGGCACCTCGCCGCCATGGCGCTCCAGCAGCAGGGAGGCGAGCGCCGCCACGTTCTTCGCCTTCGCCTGCCACAGCCCCAGCCGCCGGATGTGGCGCGCGATGCCCTCCGCCCCGAGCGCCGCCATGGAGGCCGCGTCGGGCGCCTCCTCGAAGAGGGTGGCGGTGGCCTTGTTCACCGCGATGTCGGTCGTCTGGGCGGAGAGGACGACGGCGACCAGCAGGGTGAAGGGATCCCGGTACTCCAACTCCGGCTGCGGCGCCGGATTCGCCTCGGCGAGCGCGCGGATGAACCCCGCCGCCTGCGCCGCCGCCATCCGCCTCGCCCGGCGGGGCTGGCGGGCGGTGCCGTGGAGGGGAGGGGGCGGGATGCGCGGGGGGCGGCTCACGGAACTTCCCATAACGCCTCACCGCTTCCCGTAGGAAGTCCGCCCGGGCACGCTATCTATCGCCAATGAGCAGCGCGCAGGAACGTCCCCTCTTCGAGGCCCTGAGCACCCCGCACCAGTCCGGCACCCAGACGGGGCTGCGGGTCGTTGCCGGGCTGGTGACGCTCGGCTCGGCCGGGCTGACGGCGCTGTTCTGGTCCCTCGGCGCCTGGCCGGTGGCCGGCTTCATGGGCGGGGAGGTGCTGCTCGTGCTCGGGCTGCTGCGCGCGCACCGCCGATGGTCCTCCCGCATGGCGGAGCGGATCACCCTGGCCGACGGCCGCCTGCGCGTGGACCGCACCGATCGCCGTGGCCGGCAGCAGGCGCTGGAGTTCGAGGCCTACTGGGCCCGGGTCACCCTCACCCCTCGACCGGGGCGGGTGAGCGAGCTGCGCCTCTCCGCGCGGGCGCGCTCGACGGAGATCGGGCACTTCCTCGGTGAGGAGAACAAAACGGACCTCGCACAGGCCCTCGAGAGAGCCCTGCACAGCTACCGCAGCCCGGTTTTCGACAATCCGCAGACCCGCGGCTGAGGGGAAGGATTCCGGGGCCGCGCTGCCCCGGATTTGGGAAACTATTCGGTCGGCGCGAGGCTCTTGATGAGGTCGAAGACCCTCTTGCGCACCGCCGGCTCGGTAATCCGGTAGTAAGCTCGGACGAGTTCGAGCGTCTCGCGCTTATGAAGTGTATCGTCCTCGAAACCTTCCTGGGTCTCGGCGAAGCCCGCCAGGCGCGACCGGAAGCCGGAGGCGGCCCCGCCCATGCTGTCGGGCATGTCATCGAAGAAGAACCCGATCGGAACATCGAGGACGCGCGCCAAGTCAAACAGCCGGCTCGCACCGATCCGGTTAACACCGCGCTCGTATTTCTGAACCTGCTGGAAGGTAAGCCCCAGCGCTTCGCCAAGCTTCTCTTGGCTCATCCCCAATAAGGTGCGGCGCAGCCTTACGCGGCTGCCCACATGAACATCGATCGGGCTCGGCCGATGCTCAACCTTTTCATTGCGCTCAAGCGCCTCCTCACCCGACATTGGCGCCATTCCTTCGTCTGACCAGGCAGGGGAGCGGCGCACGTCCTGCACACCATGGGTCAAGCAGCAAAGCCACACACCCCATAGAACCCTGCAATCCTTAATAAGATTGGGGGCGTCCTAACGATTTGTCAACTCTTTCGAGAATTCTAAATAAATGGACACGACCTTGTGTTTGACGTTAATTTAGGAATGAAGGTCTAAGTCACCCCCGGCGGCGCGAGGCGAGAAGGCCGCCGAGAAGGGCCAGCAGGGTGAGCGCCGCGGGAACTATCAGACCGAAGCGGGAGAAAGCTGTGGGCTCTCCCGCTCTTGGCAAGGGCGAGAGTGCAACGCCGGTTTCGCCTAGGGGGAGGCGGGCCGCCTCCCGTCCGCGGGAGTCAAAACTTGCGGAAATGCCGGTCTGTGCGGCCCGGGCGAGGGGCAGCCCTTCCTCCACCGCGCGCAGCCGGGCGGCGGCGAGGTGCTGGTAAGGGCCGGCGGAGATGCCGAACCAGGCGTCGTTGGTGATGTTCAGCAGCCAGCCCGGCCGCTCCGCCCCGACCACCGCGCCGGGGAAGATCACCTCGTAGCAGATGAGCGGTCCCGCCGGCGGCAGGCCGGGCAGGGGCAGCGCCACCGGCCCCGGCCCCGCGCCGAAATCCACCCCGCCCCGGATTACCCGGATCGGCAGCAGGCCGGAGAGCGGCATGTACTCGCCGAAGGGCACGAGATGGGACTTGTCGTAGAGCGCGGCCACCTCCGCGTCCGGCCCCAGGGCGACGAGGCTGTTGAACAGCTTGCTCGCCCGCCGGTCCGGGCCCCATTCCGCGCGCACCGTGCCGGCCAGCAGCAGTCCGTCCGGCGGCAGGGCCGCGGCCGCGATCCGCCGCGCCTCGGGATCGTCCGCCAGGAGGAAGGGACTCGCCGTCTCCGGCCAGATGATGACGGGGCGCGTGCCCGGCGCCTCCCGCAACGCCGCCTCCGCCCCCTCGCGGCTCAGCTCGAGGTAGCGGCGGAAGATCGGCCAGCGCGTCTCCTCCCGCCACTTCGCCTCCTGCGCCACATTGCCCTGCACGAGCACGAGGGTGACCGGGAGCGGCTCGGGTTCCGCCGGCCAGAGCCGCGCGGCGCCGAAGCCCGCGAAGGCCAGCATCGCCGCCAGCCCGCCCGCCATCGCCCGCCGCCCGAGCAGCGGCGTGCAGGCCAGCAGCACGGTGACGAGGGAGAGCCCGTGCGCGCCGATCACCGAGGCCGCCTGCACGGGCAGGGCGGCGAAGGCCCAGACCGAGCCGAGCAGGTTCCAGGGGAAGCCCGTGAAGGCCCAGCCGCGCACGAATTCCGCCAGTACCCAGCCGCCCGCCAGCACCAGCGCCCGCGGCCAGCCCGGCCGGGCGCGCCAGGCGAGCACCGCCGGGATCGCGCTGTAGATCCCCATCCAGAGGGCGAGCAGCGGCACCGCGAGCGGGACGAGCCACCAGAGCCGCTCCGCCTCCGTGAGGATGGAGTAGGTGATCCAGTAGAGGCCGACGGTGTGGTGTCCCCATCCGAAGGCCCAGCCGATCAGCGCCGCGCGCTTCCACCCCTCCGCCCGGCCGAGCAGGACGAGCAGGCCGGGCAGGGCGAGCAGCAGCAAGGGGATGAGATGGAGCGGCGGCATGGCCAGCGCGGCCAGCCCGCCCAGGCCGAAAGCCGTGACGAGCCCGCGCCAGCCGGCGCGCGACTCCAAGTGCCGGATCAATCGCTGCACGGCTCTCTGCTTACTCCGCCGCCCGCGACGCGGCCTGCCCCGTCCCGTCCGGGCCCGCGAGGCCCGGTGCGGCGCCGCCGGAGAGATCACCCGCCGGCGCGGCCGGGCGGCGCACCCTGATGCGCCGGATGCGGCGCGGATCGCTCTCCAGCACCCGGAACTCCAGCCCGGTGGAGTGCGAGACCAGCTCCCCCCGCGCGGGCACGCGCCCGGCCAGGGTGAAGACGAGCCCGCCCACCGTGTCGATGTCCTGGTTGCGCTCCTCGGTCGTCAGCACCTCGCCCATCCGGGCCTCGAAGTCCTCGACCTTCATGCGGGCGTCGAGGTCGAGGCTGCCATCCGGCCGCTCGGTGAACTGGGGCTGCACCTCCTCGTCGTGCTCGTCCGAGATGTCGCCGACGATCGTCTCGACGAGGTCCTCGATCGTCACCAGCCCGTCGATGCCGCCGTACTCGTCGACGACGAGCGCCATATGCGTGCGCCCCTCGCGCATCTGCAGCAGCAGGTCCAGCACGGGCACCTGGGGCACGACGAAAAGGAGGGGGCGGAGCACCGCCTCCAGCGAGAAGGGCTCGCCATCCTGCCCCACCGCGGCGAAGACGTCCTTTATGTGGATCATGCCGCGGATGTCGTCGAGATCGCCGTTATAGACGGGGAAGCGGCTGTGGCCCTCGCGCTGGATCAGCCGGATCGCCTCGTCCAGCGTCAGGTCGCAGGGCATGCCGATGATGTCGGCGCGGGGGATCATCACGTCCACCGCGGTCTTGTTCCGCAGCTTCAGCACGTTGCCGAGGATGACGCGCTCGTTCATGTCCAGCGCGTCGGCGGTGGGCTCGCCCTCCTCCTCGCCCTCGACCAGCGCCTCCACCTGGTCGCGCACGCTCTCGGCCTCGCGCCGGCGGAGCAGGCCCTGGAACTTCCAGAGCAGGCTGTTGCGGTCCGGTGCCTGGCGATCGCTCATGCCACGCCCCTCCAGGGATTGGGCAAGGCGAGCCGGCGCATGATCCGCGCCTCCGCCCTCTCCATACGCCGCGCCTCGCCCGCATGCAGGTGATCGTGGCCCAGCAGGTGCAGCACGCCGTGGGCGACGAGATGGGAGAGATGCGCCATCACGCTCCGCCCGGCCACCCGCGCCTCACGCCGGACGACGCCGAGCGCCAGCGCCACGTCCCCGGGCAGGCCGGGATGGAGCGGGGGGAAGGAGAGGACGTTGGTGGGCTTCACCTTGCCCCGGTGATCGCCGTTCAGGCGCTTCACCTGGTGATCGCCCGTCAGCAGGACGGTGACGGCAGCGATGCCGTCCTCATCCGGCCCGCCCTCGGCGAAGGCGGCCGCGGCCGCGCGGCGCGCGACCTCCTGCACGCGGGGCACGGCGGACCGCCATGCGGGGTCCTCCAGCACCACCTCGATGTCGAAACCGCACCCGGCATCCTCGCCGGGTGCTCCGTAGATCGGCCCAGCGGCTTCACCGCCGGGCGGGCGACTGCCCACCTCTTCCCTACTCCCTGAATTTCCCGCGCGGGGCGGGGCGGCTGTCGGAGGAGCTGATCCGCCCCTCCGCTTCCGCACGGCCATAAGCCGAGACGATCCGCCCGACCAGGGGATGCCGTACCACATCCGCCTCCCCGAAGCGCGTGATGCCGATGCCGTCCACCCCGTCGAGGATGGAGAGCGCCTCCACCAGCCCGGACTTCTGCCCCGGCGGCAGGTCCACCTGAGAGGGGTCGCCCGTGATCACCATCCGCGTGCCCTCGCCCATGCGGGTGAGGAACATCTTCATCTGGGCCGGCGTGGTGTTCTGCGCCTCGTCCAGGATGGCGAAGGCGTGGGCGAGGGTCCGGCCGCGCATGAAGGCCAGCGGCGCGATCTCGATCTCGCCCGAGACGAGGCGGCGCGCCACCTGGTCGGCCGGCATCATGTCGTGCAGCGCGTCGTAGAGGGGGCGGAGATAGGGATCGACCTTCTCCTTCATGTCGCCGGGCAGGAAGCCCAGCCGCTCCCCGGCCTCGACCGCGGGGCGGGAGAGGATGATCCGGTCCACGCGCCCCGCCATCAGCAGCGCGACGCCCTGCGCCACGGCCAGGTAGGTCTTGCCCGTGCCCGCGGGCCCGACGCCGAAGACCATCTCCTGGTTCTGGAGCATGTCCATGTAGCCCGCCTGCGTCCGGCTGCGCGGGGCGATGGCGCCCTTGCGCGTGCGGATCGCCGGCATGTCGGCCAGCGGCAGCCGCGGGTCCTCCGCGGGCCCGTCCGCCATGCGAAGCGCCGCCTCGACCTCGGCCATTCCCGTCACGTCCCCTCTCTCGATTCGCTGCCAGAGCGACCGCAGCACCGATTCCGCCAGCCCCGTCGCCTCGGCCCCGCCGCTGATCGTCGCCCGGTTGCCGCGGGACGCGATCCGGACACCCAATCGCTGCTCGATGCGCGAGAGGTGCCGGTCGTGCTCCCCGTAGAGCATCGGCAACAGCGCGTTGTCGTCGAAGCTCAGGGTCACGGTCCGCGGCGCGTCCGGCGGGAAGCCGGGGCGGGCCAGGTCACGAAGACCGGGCGAGCGGGGCTCGGGCCGGAGGGCGATCCCCCCGGCGGGGGCGGCGATCTGGGTCAAGCGGCGGCGGACTCCTCATGCGCCATGGTTGCGGAGAGAGAATTGGGGAGCGCGGCCCGCAATTGCATCGAGACCACGGCGCCCACCGGGGCTGCGCCGGTTGCATGAACCGGCTGGAGCCACGGGCTGCGGCCCGCCACCTGGCCGGGATGCCGCCCCGCGCCGGTGACGAGCACATCCACCACGCGCCCGACGCAGGCGCGGTTGAAGGCGTCCTGCTGCTCCCGCAGCACGGCCTGGAGGGCCTGGAGGCGCGCGTCCTTCTCCGCCTCCGGCACGAGCCCCGCCATGGAGGCGGCCGGCGTGCCCGGGCGGGCGGAGTACTTGAAGGAATAGGCGCCCGCGAAGCCGACGCGCTCGACCAGCCGCATCGTCGCCTCGAAATCGGCCGCCCTCTCGCCGGGATGGCCCACGATGAAGTCGGAGGTCAGCGCCAGGTCCGGCCGGGCCTCGCGCAGCCGGTCCGCGAGGCGGAGGTAGAGATCCGCCTTGTGCCCCCGGTTCATCGCGGCCAGCACCCCGTCCGATCCGCTCTGCACGGGAAGGTGCAGGTAGGGCATCAGGGCGGGGATCTCCCCGTGGGCCGCGATGAGATCGTCGTCCATGTCGCGCGGGTGGCTCGTCGTGTAGCGCAGACGGGCAACGCCGGGGATCTCGGCCAGTTCCCGCAACAACCGCGCGAGGCGCCAGCTGTTGCCGCCGGGCGACTCTCCTTCCCAGGCATTCACGTTCTGCCCGAGCAGCGCGATCTCCCGCGCGCCGCCCGCCGCGAGCTGCCGCGCCTCCGCGATGATGGCCGCGGCCGGGCGGGAGAACTCGGCCCCGCGGGTGTAGGGCACCACGCAGAAGGAGCAGAACTTGTCGCAGCCCTCCTGGATCGTGAGGAAGGCGACGGGGCCCTGGGATGCCCGGGCCTCGGGCAGGTGGTCGAACTTGTCCTCGGCCGGGAAGTCCGTCTCGATCACCGCGCCCGCCGCGCGGGAGGCGCGCGCCACCATCTCCGGCAGGCGGTGATAGGTCTGCGGGCCGAGCACGATGTCCACCCAGGGCGCGCGCGCGGTGATCTCCGCGCCCTCGGCCTGGGCGACGCAGCCGGCCACCGCGATCACGGTCTGGCGTCCCTCGGCGGCGCGGGCCTTCTTCGTCTCGCGCAGGCGGCCGAGATCGGAGAAGACCTTCTCGCTCGCCTTCTCCCGGATGTGGCAGGTGTTGAGGATGACCATATCGGCCTCCTCCGCGCTCTCGGTCGGCGCGTAACCCAGCGGGGCCAGGATGTCGGCCATCCGCCCGCTGTCATAGACGTTCATCTGGCAGCCCCAGGTGCGGATCAGGAGCTTGCGGGTGGATTTGCCGGCGGGTGCGGCCGCCCCCTTTACGGGGGCCGGACCGGCCGGAATGGGGCCGGTGGAGCTGCTCATGCGGAGAAAGACCCTCTCGTTCCAGAACCGGGGGTCCTGGGCCGGGGGGATGTGCGGCGCTGGGCCTTCCAGGTCAAGAAAAGCCCGGGCGCGGCGTGAGTGGCGCGTCCATGGGGGGAGCGTTGCGGGGCCGGACGATTCCCGTCAAGCCGGAAGCGCCGTGCGCACGGGAAGGGGATGCGGCTCGCGATTCTGGCGCAGGGTGGCGGCGCCCTCCGCCACCGTCGCCTCCGCCGCGGCCGAGAGCGCCTTTCGGTTCGGGATGGCGCCGGGCTCCAGCGGCTCGTGCAGCAGGATCGTCGCGCGCAGCCCGGCATGGCGGCAGAGGCGCCAGGCATGCGGGCCGATCGACATGTCCCCGTACCAGGCGAAGAGCGGCCGGTCCCGCCGGCAGGCCGGCAGGCCGCCGAGCCGGTCATAGGCGACGGAGACGGGCTGGATCGCCGCCGCCGCATCCGCCACCGCGAGGAAGGAGGAGCGGAAGGGCAGCACACGCGTGCCGTCCGAGCTCGTGCCCTCCGGGAAGAGGATGAGGGAATCGCCCTTGCCCAGCCGGTCCCGCATCTCCTTCGCCTCGTCCCCCGTGCGCCCGCGCGAGCGGGAGACGAAGACGGTGCGCCCGAGCCGCGCCACCAGCCCGATCAGCGGCCAGCGCCCGACCTCGGCCTTGGAGACGAAGGCCGCGTCCAGCGTCGCGCCGAGGACGAGGATGTCGAGCCAGGACGAGTGGTTGGCGAGGAAGAGGGTGCGCGGCGCCTCGCTCCGCTCCCCCACCACGCGGATCCGCATCCCGATCAGGAAGCAGAAGACCCGCCAGTAGACGCGGGCGAAGACCACCTTCCCCCGCCCGGGCAGGGCGATCAGCAGGGCCTGGACCGGCATGGCGAGCAGGGTCCAGAGCGTTGCCATGATCATCCGCCTGATGGCGCGGAAGCGGCCGCCGAGCGGGCGGTCCCCCATCACGTCGAAGAGGCGCCCGCCCGGCACGATGCGGCGAAAGCGGAGGGGCTTGCGCCGGCGAAGCCGGCTCGGCGGGACCAGGGCCTCGGCAGGGTCGCGGATAGCGGCGTCCATGTCGTCCGGGTTAGCCCGGTGCCCGGGGCACGTCCATGGCGGGCGGATGAAACCGGCGTGACGCGGGCTATTCGGACCGCCGTGACGACGGGCTACTCGGACCGCTGTGATGCGGGCTATTCGCCCGTGCCGCCCAGCTTGCGCTCGTAGTGCCTGTAGTACTTGGCCGTGACCTGATCAGTCTTCACGACCACGCAGACATCGGTGGTGTTGAACTGCCGGTCCACCACCGCGCCATCCCCCACGAAGCCGCCCAGGCGGAGATAGCCCTTCACCAGCGGCGGGAGATCAGCGAGCACGCGGCGCGAATCGATCGCCGCGGGGTCCATGCGGTCCATCGGGACGTAGAGGTCGGGCAGCGCGCGCGGACGCAGATGGGGCGGCGCCAAGTGGTTCGCGTGGAGGTAGGTCAGCGGCTCGGCCAGCGCATCCGGGTCCGTGCCCGGGAGGGAGGCGCAGCCGAACATCAGGGCGATCCGGTGGTGAAAGACATAGGCCGCGATGCCCTGCCATAGGAGCTGCAGCGTGCCGCGCGTGCGGTAGCCCTCGTCCACGCAGGAGCGCCCGAGCTCCAGCAGCCCGCCATCGAGGTCGAGGATCGGCGAGAGGTCGTATTCGGAGGCCGAGTAGAACCTCCCCACCCGCTCCGCCGCCGGGCTGCGGATCAGCCGGTAGGTCCCGACCACCGCCTCCGCCCCCTCGCCCCGGGCATGGTCGAGCACGAGGAGGTGGTCGGCCACGGGGTCATAGGCATCGGCGTCCAGCCGCGTGCTGGCGGTGACGGCGTCGGGGCGGGCGCCCATCTCCTCGTAGAAGACGCGCCAGCGGAGCGCCTGGGCCGCCCGCACCTCCGCCGCGCTCTCCGCGATCCGGATGCCCAGGCTGCCGCTGCGGAGTTCCTCGAAGGCGAGGGCCGGCTCGCTCATTCCCCGTCCTTCTTCGAGGCCGGGGCGGCGGAGCGGCGCTTCGCCTCCGCCGCCGCGAGGGCGGGGTCCTTGCGGCCGAACAGCTCCAGCCTCTGCTGGACGAGGGTGAAGCCGTAGCGCGCCGCGATGGACTGGACGAGGCGCTCGTACTCCTCGTCCTCGAACTCGATGACCGTGCCCGTCTCGATGTCGATGAGGTGGTGGTGCTGCCCGCGGTCGGCGGGGTCGTAGCGCGAGCGCCCGCCGCCGAAGTCCCGCCGCTCCAGGATGCCCTTCTCCTCCAGCAGCCGCACGGTGCGATACACCGTGGCGATGGAGACCTTGCTGTCGAGCGCGATGGCGCGGCGGTACAGCTCCTCCACGTCCGGATGGTCCTCCGCCTCGGAGAGGACGCGCGCGATCAGACGGCGCTGGCCGGTCATCTTCAGGCCGCGCTCGATGCAGAGCCGCTCGATCCGGGTCGGGTCGGCCTTCTGCGGGTCCTTGCGCGGCGGCGCCTTGGCGCTGGTTGGGCTGGCGTGATCCATGGTCATCCCGTTCGGGCGCAGACTACATCGCCCATGGCTCCGGCGCCAAACGGGCCGGGGAGGCGCCTCCGCGGGCGCCTTCCTGCCCGCTGCGCGGCGGGGGAGGCCGGGCGCCCTGCCGCCCGTCCGGGTTTCAGTCCTTCGCCGCCCGGCCGCGGCGGGCCGAGCGCGGGCGCGTGCCGAGGCCGATCTTCTTGGCGAGCGAGGAGCGGTGCGAGGCATAGGCGGGCGCGACCATGGGGTAGTCGGGCGGCAGGCCCCATCGCTCGCGATACTGCTCCGGCGTCATGTTGTAGGCGGTCTTGAGGTGGCGCTTCAGCATCTTCAGCTTCTTGCCGTCCTCGAGGCAGACGAGATACTCGGGCGTCACGCTCCGCTTGACGGACACCGCCGGCTCCGGCCGGCTCGGCGGCGCCACCTCCACGGGGCGGCCGAGGCCGGCGAGGGTGCGGTGCACATTCTCGATCAGCCCGGAGAGTTCCGACACTGGCACGGGGTTGTTGGAGACGTGAGCGGCCACGATCTGCGCCGTCAGCCCCAGGACACTTCCCTCCGCGCTCTCCCGCGCCGAAGACGCGCCGTCCGCCGCCATAGCCACTCCTCTCGATTGCGCGGGGTGAATGCACCCCGGGGGTGAGTGCACCCCGGGGGTAAACGACACCCCGAAATAACGAGCCCTTGTCACTCTGCCCGATTCGGAGAAGATCTACCGCTTTTATGGACACCGGGACAGAGAAGATTGAATGCTGCCCCATGAGGAGCAAGAAATGACCCTGTCCAGAATGGAACACAACCACGGCGCGACTTGCGAACTGGACATCTCCCGCGAGACCTGCCCCATGACCTTCGTCCGCACCCGCCTCGCCCTCGACCGCATGGCGGCGGGCGAGGTTCTCCTGGTTACCCTCCGCGGCGAGGAGCCCCGCCGCAACGTACCCCGCACCGCCACGGAGCAGGGCCATGCCGTGCTGGCCGAGGAGGAGGGGCCGGACGGAACCGCGCGCCTCTGGATCAGGAAGGCGGGGTGATGCGCAGGACCAGCGCATCGGTGCCGTCGGTGTAGTAGCGCCGCCGCCGTCCCACCTCCGCAGCCCCTGCGCGGGCATAGAGGGCGCGCGCCGGCGCGTTCGCCTCCGAGACTTCGAGGAAGAGAACCTCAGCGCCCCGGCGCCCGGCCTCCCCTGCCGCCGCGGCCAGCAACGCCGTGCCCAGCCCGCGCTGCCGCGCCTCGGGATCGACGGCGATGGTGAGGATTTCCGCCTCCCCAGCCAGGCTGCGCGCCAGGACGAAGCCGAGGGGCGCCCCGTCCCCCGCCACCAGCCCGAATCCGCCCTCCAGCCCCAGCATCGTCCCCAGCGCCACCACGCCCCATCGCTCGTCCGGCGGAAAGGCGCGCGCGTGCAGGGCGGCCAGCAGCGGCAGGTCCGAGGCGGCGACGGGCCGGATCGCGGCCCCCGGCGGGGAGGGGGCGCTCACCCCGGGGCGGCCCGCAGCGCCAGCGGCTCGGCCCGCAGCGCCAGCGGCTCGGCATAGAGCGGCACCGCGGCGCGCGGCGCCTCGCCCCGCGCCATCCGCCGCGCGGCGGCGCTCGCCACCGCCGCGGCGGCGGGCAGGCGTTCGCCCGAGAGCAGGGCGTCCGCGCCCCTTGCCCGCAGCCTCGCCGCGGCCGGCGCCGCCGCATCGCCCACCAGCACCACCGGCCCGGCGGGGAGGGGAAGGGCGGTTTCCTCCAGCATCACCGGGGGCTCGCCGGCGCGCTCCAGCACCAGCCCGCCGCGCCCGGCGAAGGTGACGGACCAAACGGCCCGGCCCTCGGAGAGGGCGGGGAAAAGCGCCTCGGCCAGGGCCTCCCCCGTCGTCACGCCGAGCAGCGGCACGCCCCACCCGTCCGCGAGGCCGCGCCCGAGCGCGATCGCGGCGCGAATCCCGGTGAAGCCGCCCGGCCCCACCGACACGGCCACCGCATCGGGGAGGGGAGGGGAGGCCTGGCGGAGAACGGCGTCCACCAGCGCCGGCAGGGCGGCCGGCTGCCCGCGCGCGCCGTCCCGCCGCGCCTCGGCCAGCACCGAGCCGTCCTGCCACAGCGCCGCGGAGGCGCGCGCCAGCGCCCCGTCCAGCCCCAGCACACGCATGCGACCCCTCCCTCACGGCCCATTGGGCTCGCCGCCCATGCCACGCCGCCCGCCCCGCCGCCAGGACCCGTGCCGCCCCGCCCGTTTGCGGCCATTCTCGTTGCGATGTAGAATTGTCCGGCATCGAATCCCAGGAGTGGTCATGGCGCACCGTATCAGCGACCGGGTGGACGACCTCCTGGAGATGGTGCTCGCCCTCAAGCGCGAGGTGGCGCAGGCGGGGCACTGGGCCGATGCCGCCACGCCGAACCTCGCGCGGGCCGTTGCCGCCTCGCTCGCCGCCACCGGCCCCCGGCGCCTGTCGCAGCCCTATGAGGAGCTGGTGCCCGGCATCATCTTCGGCTTCCAGCAGGACTCCAGGCCGGACCTCCAGCTGCGCCCGGCAGCGGAGGGAGCGCTTGAGATCACCTTGCGGCAGCGCACGAGCAGCGGCTGGGTGACGATCGAGATGGAATGGAGCGCGGCCGCCGTAAGGGTGAAGCGCAAGCTCTCCCTTCTCCTGCGGGGTAGCTCGCCCGAGCCGCTGGTGCTCAACTCCACGCTTCGCCGCATCGGCCCGGGCGATGCCGTGGTGGACGTGCCCGGCAGCCCTGTCACCCTCGGCCCCGAGCCCTCGTTTCACGTCGTGGAGTTCACGCCTTCGGAGGGCGGTGGCGCGGCCCCGGGCAATGCGCAGGACGTCGGCTACTCCTACCGGGCGATCCTGTTCTGCCCCGTGCAGCCCTTCAGCATGACGCTGACGGAGCTCAGCCTCCGCTGACCCCCGTCCCGCCCCGCCGCGCGAGGAAGAATTCCCGGAGCAGCGCGGCGGATTCGCTCTCCCTCACGCCCCCCACCACCTCCGGGGCGTGATGGCAGGAGGGGGCGGAGAGGACCCGCGCCCCGTGCTCCACGCCCCCGCCCTTCGGGTCATAGGCCCCGAAGACGACGCGCCTCACCCGGAAGAAGGAGGCCGCCTGGGCGCACATGGGGCAGGGCTCCAGCGTCACCCAGAGCGTGCAGTCCTCCAGCCACTTGCGCCCCCTCGCCGCCGCGGCGGCGCGCAGGGCGAGCATCTCGGCATGGGCGGAGGGATCGTGGCGGGCCTCCACCTCGTTGCCCGCGCGGGACAGCACGGCGCCGCGCGCATCCGTCACCACCGCGCCCACCGGAACCTCCTCCCGCGCGGCGGCCGCGCGTGCCTCCTCCATCGCCAGCGCCATCGGCGCCCCCTCCGCCATCGCTCCCCTCCGCGCCTTCCCCCGCACGCGCGGCTTGTGGCCGCGCCCTTCCAGGCTCTACCAACCGCTCCATGACCGCACGACCCCTGATCGGCCTGACCCTCGATGCCGAGGAACCCGGCGGATACTCCAAGCTGCCGTGGTACGCGCTGCGCCAGAACTACTTCGCGGCCATCACCGCCGCCGGAGGGCTGCCCATCGCCCTTCCGCACGACGCGGCGCTGGCCGACGACTATCTCGACCGGCTCGACGGCCTCCTCGTCACCGGCGGGGCCTTCGACGTGGACCCCGCCATGTATGGCGGCGGCCCCCGCCACGACACGGTGGTGCTCAAGGAGGGGCGCACGGCCTTCGAGATCGCCATCCTGCGCGGGGCGCTGCGGCGGGACATCCCCGTGCTCGGCATCTGCGGCGGGGAGCAGCTCCTGGCCGTGGCGCTGGGCGGCACGCTCATCCAGCACATCCCGGACGCGGTGCCGGACGCCCTGGCCCATGAGCAGCCCAATCCCCGCACCGAGCCCGGGCACGAGGTGGAGCTGACGCCCGGCACCCTTCTCTCCCGCATCATCGGCGCGCCCGCCATGGCGGTGAACTCCGCCCACCACCAGGCCGTGGACCGGCCGGGGGAGGGCGCCATCGTCAACGCCCGCGCGCCGGACGGGGTGGTGGAGGGGCTGGAGCACCCGGGCTACCGCTTCTGCCTCGGCGTGCAGTGGCACCCCGAATACACGGTGGACCCCCGGGACCAGGCGATCCTTGACGCCTTCGTCGAGGCCGCCCGCCACACCGGCGCCGCCCGGGCCGCCGCCGCATGAGCGAGGAGGACACGGGCAATCCCGAGCGCGGCGAGCGCATCGCCAAGTGGCTGGCCCGCGCCGGCGTGGCCAGCCGCCGGGACGCCGAGGCGCTGATCGAGGAGGGCCTCGTCACCCTCAACGGCCGCCGGGTGGAGACGCCCGCCACCTTCGTCGCGGAGGGCGATGTCGTCCTCGTCCGCGGCCAGCGCGTGGGGGCGGCCGAGCCCACGCGCCTCTTCCGCTACCACAAGCCGGACGGGCTGGTGACCACCCACAAGGACCCGCAGGGCCGCCCCACGGTGTTCGAGAAGCTGCCCGCCGGCCTGCCCCGCCTCGTCTCCGTCGGCCGGCTGGACCTGACGAGCGAGGGGCTGCTGCTGCTGACGAATGACGGCGCGTTGGCAAGGCGGCTGGAGCTGCCCTCCAACGGTTGGCTCCGACGCTACCGCGTGCGCGTGCATGGCCGCGTGAACGAGGGCGCGCTCGCCTGGCTCGCCCGCGGCATCACCGTGGATGGCGTGAAGTACGGCCCCATCCAGGCGGGGCTGGACAGCCGCCAGGGGACGAATGCCTGGCTGACCGTCTCCCTCCAGGAGGGCAAGAACCGCGAGATCCGCCGCGTGATGCAGCACCTGGAGCTGCATGTGACGCGCCTCATCCGCGTGGCCTACGGCCCCTTCCAGCTCGGCACCCTGCCGCCCGGCGCGGTGGAGGAGGTGAATGCCCGCACCATGCGCGAGCAGCTCGGCATCCGCTCCGCCGCGCCCCGCATCCAGCGCGGCACCGAGCGCACGGAACTGCCGCCCGAGCCCGCCCCGCCCCGCGCCCGGCCGCCGCGCGCCCGCCGCGCCGGCGACCCGCACCGGACGCCCTGGGGCGCGAAGCCGCGCACGGAGTGAGCCTGTCTCTCCCCTGCGCACGCCCGGGAGGCGGGCCGTGAGGATCGTCTCCGGCCGCTGGCGGGGCCGCGCCCTGCAGGCGCCGTCGGGGGCCACCACCCGGCCGACGGCCGACCGCGTGCGCCAGGCCCTCTTCGATTCGCTCTGGCACGCTCCCTGGGCCGGGCGCGGCGCGATCGAGGGCGCGACGGTGCTCGACGCCTTCGCCGGGACGGGCGCGCTCGGGCTGGAAGCCCTCTCCCGCGGGGCGGCGCGCGCCGTGTTCATGGAGGAGGACCGCGCGGCCCTGGCAGCACTGCGCGCCAACATCGCCGCGCTGAAGGCCGAGCCCCTCGCACGCGTCATCCCCGGCGATCTCCGCCGCCCGCCGCGGGCCGATGCGCCCTGCGGGCTGGTCTTCCTCGATCCGCCTTATGGCCGGGATCTCGGCGGCACCGCCCTGGCCGCCCTCTGCGGCGCGGGCTGGGTCGCGCCCGGCGCGCTGGCCTGCCTGGAGATCGGCAGGGAGGAGGCGCCGCCGCCGCTTCCGGACTGGCGGCTTCTCGCGGAGCGGGCGCACGGGGCGGCGCGCATCCTCATCCTGCGGAGAGAGTAGCCACCCGCGATGGGCGGAGGCGGCGCACCATTCCCACGTGCTCTCCATTATTTGATAACCAGTCCCAACCTAGCCTGAGGCCAGGCGAGAGAGCGGGGGGCGAAAGGGTTGATCGGGGCGCGAATCCGGAAATCCGAGCCGCTGCCGGAGGTCGTTGCCTGGCGCCGCACCGACGCCACCTTCGGGCAGCCGGGCTCCCTGGTCATCGGCAGCCTGGCCATGACCATGCTCGGCACCGCCTGCTATGTCCGGACCGGGGCGCCCTGGCTGGCGGGATGGTCGGCCGCGACCCTCGTGGTCCTCCTCGCGCGCCTTCTGCTGGCCCGCGCCTACTGGCGGCAGGAACCCCGGCAGGACCCGGAACTCTGGGCCCGGCGCTTCACCATCGGCGCCTGGAGCACGGGCATCCTCTGGGCCGTCATCAGCGTTGTCATGGTGACGGAAGGCGATCCGCTCACGCATCTCCTCGTCCTCGCGGTGCAGGGCGGCTTCTTCGCCGGCGCCGCCGCGCGCAACAGCCCCTTGCCGGCCGCCGCGCAGGGAACCCTCGCCCTCGGCCTCGGGCCCATGCTGCTCGCCTGCCTCGTCAACGGCGAGCCGACCTACCTCCTCCTCGGCTGCTTCGTCTTCCTGCACCTCATGGCAGGGATCGGCGTGGCCCGCTTCCTCGGCAGGCAGACGGTGGGGCTCCTCCTCTCGAACGAGGAGAAAGCCGAACTGGTCCGGGAGATCGGCCGCGCGAATGCCGGGCTGGCCGAGGCGAACGCCCGGCTGGAGGCGATCGCGAGCACCGACGCGCTGACGGGGCTGACGAATCGCCGCGGCTTCGACACCGCCCTGCAGGCCCTCTGGAGCCGCGCCGCGCAGGACGGAAGCCATCTCGCCCTCGCGCTGATCGACGTGGACCGATTCAAGCAGTTCAACGACCGGCTCGGCCACCCGGCGGGGGATGCCTGCCTGCGCGCCCTCGGCCAGGCGCTGCAGGGCGCCGTGCGGCAGGGGGGCGACATCGTCGCGCGCTATGGCGGGGAGGAGATGGCTGTCCTCCTGCCCGGCATGGACGCGGAGGCCGCGATGGGGATCGCAGAGCGGCTTCGGCTCTCGGTGGAGGAACTGCGGATCGCGCATCCGAGCGCGCCCTTCGGCCGGGTCACGGTCAGCGTCGGCGTGGCCTCCCTCGTGCCGGATGAGGCGGGCAGTCCCGCCATCCTGCTCGCCCGGGCCGATACGGCGCTCTATGCCGCGAAGGCGGGCGGCCGGAACTGCGCGAGCCTGGCCGAGGCGGCCTGAGCGGCGGCCCGGTCAGCCATTTGACGGAGCTGTCCCCGCCAGCACGGCGCGGGCCTGGGCCGCATCCGCCGCGATCGCCGCCTTCAACTCGTCCAGCCCCGCGAAGACGGCGTCCTCGCGAAGGAAGCGGTGCAGCCGGACCCCGATCTCCTGGCCGTAGAGATCGCCGGACCAGTCGAAGAGATGCGTCTCCAGCCGCGTCTCGGGATCGCCGCCCAGGGTCGGGCGGCGCCCCACATTCGCCACCCCCGGCACGACCGACCCGTCCGGCAGCGAGGCGAGGACGGCATAGACCCCGCGCGCCGGCTCCAGGTGGCGGCCGAGCCAGATATTCGCCGTCGGCCAGCCCAGCTCCCGCCCGAGATGGTCGCCGTGGAACACCGTTCCCCGGACTTCCCAGTCGCGCCCGAGCAGGGCCGCGGCGCGCTCGGGATAGCCGTCCTGCAGGGCGCGGCGGATCCGGGTGCTGCTGATCGGGCCCGCCGCATCCGCGATCGGCGGCACGACGGAGAGGCCGATCCCGTGCCGCTCCGCCCATCCCGCCAGGAAGGCCACGTCGCCGCCGCGCCGGTGGCCGAAGGCGAAATCAGCCCCGCAGGCCAGGTGGCGCGCGCCCAGCCCCCGGCGCAGCACGGCGTCGAGGAACTCCTCCGCCTCCATGGCCGCGAGGGCGGAATCGAAGGGAACGGCATGGACATGGGCGCATCCCGCCGCCGCCAGGGCCGCTGCCTTGGCGGGCAGCAGGGTCAGGCGGAAGGGCGGGTCCTGCGGGCGGAAGTGCTCGCGCGGATGCGGCTCGAAGGTGAGGGCGGCGAGGGGGAGGTCCGGCCGGCCCCCATGGGCGGCGGCCAGCACCGCCCGGTGCCCCCGGTGCACCCCGTCGAGATTGCCCAGGGCCACGGTCCCGCCCCGCGCGGCCTGCGGCAGCGCGCGCCAGTCCGTCCAGACATGACAAGTCATGGCCGGAAGGGTCAGGCCTGCGCCACGCGCTCGATCCAGCGCGTCACCTCCGGCGGGCGGAAGGCGGCGAGCATGTCGAGCGACTGCGCCGGGCTGTCCGCCGTGAGGGAAAGGAGGCGGTGCTCCGCCCGCACGAAGCCCGCCGTCACCATCCCGTCGAGCATGTCGTTCAGCCCGGACCAGTAGCCCTTCACGTCGAGGAACACGGTTCCCTTCCGGTGCAGGCCGAGCTGGGACCAGGTGAGGACCTCGAAGGCCTCCTCCAGCGTGCCGAAGCCGCCGGGGAGCACCACGAAGCCGTCCGACAGCTTCGCCATCAGCGCCTTGCGCTCGTGCATGGAGGAGACGACGTGCAGCCGGGTGACGGAGCCGTGCCCGAGCTCTCGCTGCATCAGGTGCTCCGGGATCACCCCGTCCACCTCCGCCCCGGCTTCCAGCGCGGCATCGGCCACCACGCCCATCAGCCCGACCTTGCCGCCGCCATAGACGAGGCCGAGGCCGCGGGCGGCGATCTCATGGCCCAGCGCCCGGGCGGCCTCGGCGAAGGCGGGGTCGGTGCCGGGGTTCGCGCCGCAGAAGACGCAGACCTTCTTCATCTCGATGCTCATCTGGCCAATGTGGCACCGCGGAAGGCCGCTATCCAGCCGGGGAGGGGGAACGAATGGGAGGGGGGCGGCATGGACAAGCGCCAGCCCCGGCGCGAGAACCGCCGCCACCCACGGACCCCCTCCACGCGAAAGGACGACGCGCCCATGCCCCAGACCCGGATCGGCACCAGCGAGGCCCTGCTGGAGGAGCTGCGCGGCTGGGTCCTGTACGAGACGCCGACCACCGACCCGGCCGCCGTGAACGGGCTGATGGACAGGGCCGAGGCCGAGCTGCGCGCCGCCGGCGCGGTGGTGGAGCGCATTCCCGGGCGGGACGGCTACGGCGACAACCTCATCGCCCGCACGCCCCCGAACCCTGCGACGGGCAACCGCCCGCCCGTCGTCATTGCCGGCCATCTCGACACGGTGTGGGACAACGGCACGCTCGCCTCATCCATGCCCTGGAAGATCGAGGGCGAGCGCGCCTACGGCCCCGGCATCTACGACATGAAGGCGGGCTCCTTCCTCGCCTTCCACGCGCTGCGCGAGATCCTGCGCCAGGGGGTCGCCACGCGCAGCCCGATCACCCTGCTCCTCACCCCGGACGAGGAGGTGGGCAGCCCGACCTCGCGCGACATCATCGAGCGCGAGGCGCGCGGCGCCGCCGCCGTGCTGATCCCCGAGCCCGCGGGCAATCCGGGCGGCGCCTGCGTCACCGCGCGCAAGGGCGTGGGGCGGTTCGTGGTGAAGATCCAGGGCGTCTCCGCCCATGCCGGCGGCAACTGGACGGAGGGGCGCAGCGCCGTGGTGGCCCTGGCCGAGCTGATCGGGAAGGTCCACGCCATGGTGGACCTGGCCGGCGGCACCACGACCAATGTCGCCCCGGTCTGGGGCGGCACGCGCCCCAACGTCATCCCGCCCGAGGCCGGCTGCGAGATCGACCTCCGCGTGGCCACCGTGGCGGACGGGGAGCGGATGGAGCGGGAGATCATGGCCCTGGCCGGGGAGAGGGACGGCATCACCATCACCATCGAGGGCGGCATGAACCGCCCCTCCTTCGCCGAGAACCCGGATATCCTGAACCTCTACGAGCGCGCGCGGAGGCTGGCGCGCGAGGCGGGCTACGAGCTGCCGAAGCAGCATCGCGGCGGCGGCTCGGACGGCAACTTCACCGCCGCCATGGGCGTCCCGACGCTGGACGGGCTGGGCTGCACCGGCGCGGGCGCGCACGCGCCGAACGAGCACATCCTCTGGCGGGACCTCGCCCCGCGCGGGCAGGTGATCGTGGGGCTGCTGGAGACCCTTTGATCCCGGTGCGGCGGAGGCCTGCCCCGCCGGGAGCGGGCCTCGCCGGGCGGATCAGCGCCCGAAGCCGGGTGGGAGGTCCGGGTAGCCGCCGGGCTGTGGCACCGTGATCTGCGGGAAGATGGTCATGGGCAGGGGCGGCGCGGCGAGGTCGGCGGGCGCGGGGCCGCAACCCGGGCGGAGGGCCCCGCAATCCCACCGAAAGCCGTCAGGGCGCCCCACGATGCTTCCGCCGCGCTCGAAGCGGCACGCGCAGAGCGTTCCCGCGAGGCAGGCCACGATGCCCTCCCGCGCCGCGTTGCAGACGAGCATGGGCGGTGCGCGGTGCGGGAAGACGTCGCCCGCCACCTCCTGCGCCCCCGCCGCGGCCGGGACGAGGAGGAAGAGGGCCAGGGCGGCGGATCGAGGGCGGCGCATCCTGCCCGTCGTAGCGCGGCCGATGCTGCCAAACCGCTAACCGGCTCGCGGCCACCGCCCCGCGAACGCGCTCCGCCACCCTTGCGGTGCGATCCAGGGCGGTGCCCGGCAGGAGAACAGCGAATTCCTCGCCACCCTAGCGGGCCGTGAGGTCGCTCGGGCGCATCTGCGCGTCGAGATACTTCGCCACCAGCCGCAGGACCGCTTCCCCGATCTGGTGCCCCCAGGTGTCGTTCGCGCGCTTGCAATGATCCGCGTCGAGGCTGAGCAAAAAGTTCCGATTTGAGAAGAAAAGTAGGAAGGCGTTCTGAAACCGCGCGGCCTCCCACCTTTCCGGATGGTCCGTGGCGCCGGTTCCGGGGAGGCTGCGCCTCCCCGTCCCGGGGCCGGTCAGAACCGGAAGCGCGTCCCCACCAGCGCGGTTCGCCCCGCGATGGCGAAGCCGTTCGCCGGCTCGAAGTCGCTGTCCGTCAGGTTGCGCCCTTCCAGGAACAGCGCCACCGGCTCCGTTACCTGCCAGGTGGCGGTTAGGTTGAACACCGCGCCCGCCTTGTTGTCCCGCGCCGCCGTGAAGGCCGTGCCGTTGTCGGCATAGGAGGCGAAGGCGCCCTCGCGCGAGCGGCCGTAGAGGATCAGCTCCGGCGCGATGGTCACGCCCTCCACCGGGCGGATGCTCGCATTGAGGGCGAGCTGCTGCTCCGGCCGGCGGGCCAGGCGCTCGCCGGTGAGGGCGTCGCGCGCGTCGGTGATCGTGTAGGCGATGTTCGCCGTCAGCCAGCGCGCGGGGCGCAGCGTGGCGGTGAACTCCGCCCCCTTGATGCGCGCGCGGTCCACGTTCTCCAGCGTGTCGAAGCCGGCGTTGAAGTTGATGAGGTCGCGCACGCGATTCCTGAAATAGGTGGCGCCGAGCGTCACGGCGTCGCGCTGCTGCGCGAGCGGGATGTCGAACTCCACCCCCACTTCCCAGCCGCGGGAGGTCTCGGGCTGGAGGTTCGGGTTGCCCTGGAAGAAGCCCTCGATCCGGCCGTAGCGCTGGTAGAGGGAGGGCGCCTTGAAGGCCGTGCCGTAGGAGGCGCGGAGGCGCGCGGAAACCTCCGGCACCGCCAGCACGCCGCCCAGGCGCCAGGTGGTGTGGGTGCCGTAGTCCTCGGCCGAATCCGTGCGGAAGCCGGCGGAGAGGTCGAGGCGGCGGAACAGCCGCACCTGGTATCCCGCATGACCCGCGGTGCTCGTCGCATCCGCGTCCACCGTCGTGCGGAAGAAGGCGCTGCCGGAGGCCTGGCGCACCTCCTCGCGCTCATGCGTCACGCCGAAGGCGAGCTGGCTGGCGTCCAGGATGCCGGCATCGGGCAGCCTCACTTGATTGCCCCAGTCGAGCACCGTGCGCTCGCCGCGGTAGAGATCGTCCGTCGTCGAGAGGTCGAGGCTGTCGGCGAGGTTGGAGTAGCGGCGGCGGTCCACGGTGCGGGCGGCGCGGAAGCCCGTGGTCCAGGCATCGATCGGCTTGCCCTCGGCGCGGATCTGGCCGGTGTAGCGGCGGTCCTCGAAGGAGTAGTTGGGGTCGTCCTCCGGCACGTTGTCGAGCCCGCCATGGTTCTCCCGCCAGTTGGCCAGGCCCTCCAGGCGGAAGCGGTCGCTCGGCGTCCAGCCCAGCCGGGCGGTGGCGGTGGTGCCGCGGAAGCCGTCCTTCTCCCGCGTGTCGCGCTGGAAGCGCGAGGGTGTGGCGTCGGTGCCCCGGGTGGAGAGGCTGCGGAGGGAGAGGAGGTAGTCGAACTCACGCACCGTGCCCGCCACGCCCGCGCCGCCGCGGAGCGTGCGGTTGCTGCCGCCCGCGAGCTCGCCGAAGGCCTCGATCGCGCGGTTGCGCGGGGCGCGGCGGGTGACGATGTTGATCACCCCGCCGATCGCGCCCGAGCCGTAGAGCGAGGAGGCCGGGCCGCGCAGCACCTCGATCCGCTCCACCTCCAGCCCCAGGAGGTCGTTGCCGAAGTTGAAGGCGCCGTTGGGCTCGGAGGCGTCGTTCACCGGCACGCCGTCCAGCAGGACGAGGGCGTGGCGGGAAGCGGTGCCGCGGATGAAGGCGCTGGCCGGCTGGCCGAGCCCGCCGGACTGGATGAGGGCGAGTCCGGGCACGGCCACCAGCGCCTCGGACAGGGTCTGGTAGCCGCGCTCCTCGATCGTCCGGCGGTCGATCACGGTCACGGCGCCGGGCACGCGCTCGATGGGGGTGGGGATGCGGGTGGCGGTCACCACCGTCTCGGCAACGGCCGCGCTGGGCTCGGTCACGGGCGGGGTGCCGGCGCCCTGGGCCAGGGCGGGCGCGCAGAGGGGCAGGGAGAGGCAGGTGAAGGAGAGAAGGAGGCGTCGCATCGGGTAGTCCTCAGCCGAGCGGTCACGATCGGCCGCGCGCCATCCGGGAGGACGGCACGCGGCGGTGGACGCGGTTCTCGCCAGCGGAAGGGGCGGGTGAAGGCCCCCTGTCCAAAGGTCCGTTGCGCCGGTGCACCTCGCCCGGCACGCGCGAGACAGCTCTGCGCCGGCCGGTCTCCTGGCTCGCGGCCCCGCCTCCCGCCTTCTCGCGGCCCCTCTCATCGGGGCGCCGCAATGGCACTGGGGAGCGGATCGGCCGCCTACAGTTGCGAGGGCAGCTGCGGATGAGCGCCAGGGCCTTGTGGGGACCAGGGCGCGTCGCGCATTCCCGTTTCAGCCCTTTCGGGCCACCGGCGCATGGGCGGCCTGTAGCCCAGCTCCGGCGGGTGGGGGAGGTACTCTCGCTGCCCCGCCGCGCCTCTGCCGCCCGGTGTGTTCCCTAGAACACGAAGCCGATCGCCCCGAAGCCGAGCCAGAACAGGGCGCCCAGCACCGCGGTCGCGAAGAGGCAGCCGAGGATGGTGAGCGCGATCCCCCAGCCCATCACCTTGCTGTCGTGCTCCACCAGCCCGAGCGCCATGACGATGTTGCCGAAGGCAGGCGGCCCGTTGGTGCCGGGGCCGGGCAGGATGAGCATGATCGCCACATAGACCGTCAGCCAGCCGAAGAGCCGGTCCCCGAAGGGGGTGGTGAAGGGGCCGGGCCGGGGGCGGACGAGGCGCTCGACCTTCTGCAGCCACTTGGAGGAAGCCCCGGCCAGGCGCAGCAGGTCCGCGCGCCGGATGGAGCGGCGCGCCATGAAGGCCGGCAGGCGCGGCACCCTGCGCCCGAGCCCCATCTGCGCGCCGAGCAGCAGCATGGGCAGGCCGAAGACGCTCGCCATGCCCGGGAGGAGGGAGGGGAGCAGCAGGAGGAGGATCAGCAGGCCGAAGGCGCGGTCGCCGAACGCCTCGGCCATCTCGCCCAGCGTGATCCGCTCCCCCGGGCAGGCCGCCGCCACTTCCGCCACGATGCGCGAGATGGGTGCCGCCTCCGCATGCGCCGGCTCGCAGGGGCCGGGCAGGGGGGATCGCACGGTATCGTCCAGCAAAGCGCGTTCCTCTCACGGTTGGCCGGCGACCCGGCCCGCGGCCCAGGCGCAATCTAGGCCGATGGGCCGCGCACCCAAGGGCGGAACGGTCGATAGCGGCGCATTCCGGCCGAAAAGAGGCCGCTGTCTCCCCCTGCCCACGGCCAGCCCGGCCGTGGCATGTCCCCCGATGTACCGGGCCGTCCTGCCCGGCGCCGACAAGGAGCGGCGCCCGAACAGGACCGTGGCCCGCCTGGCCCTTTCCTCCCCGGCCTTCCTCCCTGGCGCGCAAGGGCCCAAGTGGCGGGGATGCGGGACGTGGACATCGCGCTGTGCCTGGCGGTGGATGCCTCCTCCTCCGTCGATCACGACGAGTTCGGGCTGATGATGGGCGGGCTGGCCGAGGCCTTCCGCGATCCCGCGGTGGCCGGGGCCGCGACGGGCGGGCCGCGCGGGGCGGCGGCGGTGGCGCTCCTTCTCTGGTCCGGGCCGGGGGCGCAGGCAGTGGCCGTGCACTGGATGACGCTCGCCGATGCCGCCGGCGCGGCCGCCCTGGCCGATGCCATCGACGCCGCGCCCCGCCTCGTCCCCGCCGGGGCCACGGCGCTGGGGGAGGGGCTGGCCGCCGCCCTGCGCCTGCTGGCCGGGTTCCCCGGCGATGCGGCGCGGCAGGTGGTGGACCTCTCCGGCGACGGGGCGGGAAACGCCGGCATCCCCTCCGCCCCCGTGCGGGACGCCGGGGTCTCGGCCGGGGTGGTGATCAACGCCCTGGCCGTGGTGAACGAGGAGCCGGACCTGCCCGCCCACTACGCCGCCCAGGTGATCGGCGGGCCCGGCGCCTTTGTCATGGAATGCGCCGACTACGCCGACTTCGCCGCGGCGATCCGCCGCAAGCTGGTGCGGGAGCTGCGGGGCGCGCTGACGGCCTGAGCGGGCGGCATCCCTCGGCCGCTTCCGGGCGTTGCCCTCTCCAGAATGACCAGCACGGAGGCGATCATGAGCGGCACTGGCAAGGACGAGGGGAAGCCCGCCCCCGCACCCCAGCCCTCCGGCGGCGACAAGGCCCATACGGAGGGCGGCGCCCCGACGGACCAGGCGCATGAGGATGCGGGCGACGGCACGCTCTCGGGCTCCATCCCGGCGGGCCTCAGCTCGCGGGAGCTGCGGGACCTCGCGAACAGCGACAAGACGGACGACACCGGCACGAGCTGAGGTGCCGCGCATGTGGAATGCGGAATGGGCATCGCTGGGATAGTGGAACGCGAGGGCGCGCCGCCCCATTCCACGATGTGACGCGCGGGGGCGCCTCTCCCCGCGCCCTTTCCGGAAGGTCTCCCATGTCCGCCACCCTCCTTTCCGATGCGGCGCCCGCGCCGCAACCGCCGGGCGTGCAGGCCCTGGTCGCTGCCGGGGCGGGGCTTCTCCTGCTGGCCGGAATGGCGGTGCTGGCCCAGGCGGTCAGCGCGCGGCAGGCGGCGCTCTATCTCCTCGGCGGCGCGCTGGGGCTGGTGCTCTATCACGCGGCCTTCGGCTTCACCTCGGCCTGGCGGGTCTTCATCGCCGATCGCCGGGGCGAGGGGCTGCGCGCTCAGATGCTGATGCTGGCCATCGCGGTGCTCCTCTTCTTCCCCGTCCTCTCGGCCGGAACCCTGTTCGGGGAGCCCGTGCGCGGGCTGGTGCAGCCGGTGGGCGTCTCCGTGGTGTTCGGCGCCTTCATCTTCGGCCTGGGCATGCAGCTCGGCGGCGGCTGCGCCTCGGGCACGCTCTACACGGCGGGCGGCGGATCGGTGCGGATGCTGCTCACCCTCGCCTCCTTCGTGGCGGGCTCGGCGATCGGGGCGGCGCATCTGCACTGGTGGGCGGCGCTGCCGCACCTGCCGCCGATCTCGCTCGTCTCCTCCCTCGGCGTGGTGCCGGCACTGGCGGTGAACCTGGCCGTCTTCGCCCTCATCGCCTGGGTGACGGTGGTGCTGGAGCGCCGGCGGCACGGGCGGCTGGTGACGGCCTCCGCGCCCGCGCGCCGCGGCGCCGCGCGCTTCCTGCGCGGGCCCTGGCCGATCATCGCCGGCGCGGTGGCGCTGGCGGTGCTGAATTTCGCGACCCTCGCCCTCTCCGGGCGGCCCTGGGGCATCACCTCGGCCTTCGCCCTCTGGGGATCGAAGGCGGCGCTCGCGCTCGGCTTCGACGTGAACGCCTGGTCCTACTGGTCCTCGCCCGCGCAGCAGGCGGCGCTGCACGGCAGCGTGCTGAACGACGTCACCTCGGTGATGGATATCGGCATCATCGTCGGCGCGCTGCTCGCGGCGGCGCTGGCCGGGCGCTTCTCGCCCAAGCTGGGCGTGCCGCTGCGCTCGGCGGTGGCCGCGGTGGTGGGCGGGCTGATCCTCGGCTACGGGGCGCGGCTGGCCTATGGCTGCAACATCGGCGCCTATTTCTCCGGCATCGCCTCGGGGAGCCTGCATGGCTGGGTGTGGATGGTGGCGGCCTTCTTCGGCAACGTGCTGGGGACGCGGCTGCGCCCGCTCTTCGGGCTCGAGGTGGAGCGGGTGCCCCGCCAGACCGGCTGCTGATCCGGATCGCCGCCCGATGCGCTGACGGGCGGCGAGGCGGGGCGTCTCCTGGCTCCTGGGGCGGGCCGTCCCGGCCCACGGGGCGGGTTGTCGCGGCCCTCGGGGGCGGGTGGTTGTCCCGCCCCCTCCGGGGGTGCAACTTCCACGGCCTCACCGACGAGGCACCCCCATGCTGCTGCTCATCCCCGGCCCCGTGCAGACCCGCCCCGAGGTGCGGGCCGCCATGGCCGAGGACATCGCGCCCTGGGACCTGGACTTCCAGCGCCGCTACGCCTGGATCCGCGAGAGGGTGCGGGACATCGCGGGCGGGGTGGCGGGGGTGCACGCCACCCTTCCCCTCCAGGGCGCCGGGCATTTCGTGGTGGAGGCCGCGATCCGTACCTTCGTGCCGGCAGGCGGGCGCATCCTCATCCCCCATAACGGCACCTATGCCGACCGCATGATCCGCCTCGCGCGCGAGGCCGGGCGGGAGCCGGTGGTTCTGGACCTGCCCGATACGCGCGGCGTGCGGGCCGAGGAGATCACGGCCGCGCTGAGGGCCGACCCCTCCATCTCCCATGTCGGCGTCGTCTATTCCGAGACGGGCAGCGGCATCCTCAACGATCCCGCTACGGTGGGCGCGGCGGCGCGCGCGCTCGGGCGCCGCACGATCGTGGACGCCGTCTCCGCCTTCGGCGTGCTGCCCTTCGACCTCTCGGCGCAGCCGGAATGCGACGCCGTGCTCTTCACTTCCAACAAGTGCCTGGAGGGGCTGCCCGGGATCGGCTTCGCCGTCTGCCCGATGGAGCGCGTGCGCGAGCGTGCCGGACTCGCCGGCTCCTGGAGCTTCGACCTCGGCGACGTGCTGCGCACCGCCGAGCGCGCGGGCTGGGGCAGCTTCCGCTTCACGCCGCCCGTGCAGGCGCTGCACGCCTTCGGGGTGGCGCTGGACTTCTACGAGGCCGAGGGCGGACGGAAGGCGCGGCTGGCGCGCTACACCGAGAACATGCGCGTGCTGCGCGAGGGCGCGATCGGCCTGGGCCTGCGCCCCTATCTCGACGAGGCCCATCAGGGGCCGATCATCCTCACGCTGCACCAGCCCGATTCGCCGGGCTTCGGCCTGCAGCGCTTCGTGGACGCGCTGAAGCGGCGCGGCGTGCTGATCAGCAATTTCTACAACACCCCCACGCCGAGCATCCGCATCGGATGCATCGGCGCCGTCACGCCCGACGACATGCGCTTTGCCGTGAGTGCCATGGCCGGCGCGCTGGACGAGCTGGGCGTGGGCCGCCGCGCTGCCTGAGCGCACGGAAAGGCCGGGGAGTGGGGGCTCCCCGGCCGGCCCGGATCAGAAGCGGTAGCGAACGCTCGCGCCGATGATCCAGGGATCGAGGTCCGCGCGGCCGGAGATCGCGCCGCTGTTCACGGAGACGGACGGGTTCAGCCAGAGCTTCTTCGCGTCGAGGTTGACGAGCCAGCGCGGCGCCACCTCCACGTCAACGCCGAAGTTCACGCCGTAGCCGAAGTCGTTCTTGATATCGACCTTCGTCACCGGCGCGGTGCGCCCGCCGCCCTCGCCGTAGAAGAGGGTGTAGTTCAGGCCCGCGCCGATATAGGGGCTGATGCGCGCGGCGGGGAAAGGATGGAACTGCAGGTTCAGCGTGGGCGGCAGCGCCCAGACGCGGCCGAGATCCACGTCCCCGATCGCGGAGCCGCGCACGTTCACGTCGTGCCGCGTGGTCGCCGCGATGAGGTTCAGCGAGACCTGCGAGGTCAGGAAATAGCTGATGTCGAGCTGCGCGGTGGCGGTGTCGCTCGCCTCGGGGCGGCCGCCGATGGCGCTGACGCGGCCGCCGGACTCCGGCAGCACGCCGATCACGCCGGCGCCGAGCACGATGTCGCCCGCCTGCTTGCCGCGCACGGGCCCGCTCAGGAAATCCTGGGCAGAGGCCGGCGCCGAGAGAGGGGCCAGCGCGGTGCAGGCCATCAGGCTCGCGGCCAGCGCACCGAATCGAATGGACATGAGATCCTCGCTTCCAGAATGACGACGCGTGGCCGCCATGAGGAAGCGAGCTACGCCCGCGCCGGGACGCGGGCGTTGATCTGCATCAAGGATCGGTGATCGCCAGCCCGGGCCGGTCCTGGTCCTCGGGCCGATCTTCAGCCCAGCGTTATTTTCGCGCCGCGCACGACCTCGCGCCAGCGCGCGATCTCGGCCTCCTGGAAGCGGCGGAAGTCGTCGGGCGTCGTGGGCACGACGTCGAATCCGATCGCCTCCAGCCGCGGCCGTACCTCGGCGTGCAGCAGCGCGTCGCGCAGGGCGCCCGCGACCCGGTCGCGCAGCGGCACCGCCATGCCGGCCGGCGCCATGAAGGCCTGCCAGGAGGTGACGACGAAGTCCTCCATCCCCGCCTCGCGCGAGGTCGGCACGCCGGGGAGCACGGGGTGCGGGCGCTCGCTCGTCACCATCAGGGCGCGCAGCCGCCCGCCGCTGATATGGGCCGCGACCGTGCCGAGATTCTGGAAGGAGAGGTCCACATTGCCGGCGATGAGGTCCGTCGCCGCCGCCGCGCCGCCGGTATAGGGCACGTGGGTGATCTGCGTGCCCGTCCGCAGCTTGAACAGCTCCGTCGTCATCTGGTCCGAGGAGCCGACGCCGGAGGTGGAGTAGGAGGCCCGCCCGTTCCGCTCCCGCAGCCAGGCGATGAGGGAGGGCATGTCGCGGGCGGGGTGCTTCTCGTTCACCACCAGCACGTTCGGGGTCGTGACGGCGAGGACGAGGGGCGTGAAGTCGCGCAGCGGATCGTAGCCGAGATCCGGGCGCAGCGCCGCGTTGATGGCCCAGACGCCGATGGAGCCGACCATGATCGTGTGCCCGTCCGGCGCCGCGCGCATCGCGACGCGGGCCGCGACCTCCCCATTCGCCCCGGGGCGGTTCTCCACCACCACCGGCTGCCCGATCGCCTGGGCCATGCGGTTGGAGGCGGCGCGGGCCACGATGTCGGAGGGCCCGCCCGCGACGAAGGGCACCAGCATCGATACCGGGCGCGCGGGCCATGCCTCGGCCGGCTGCGCGCTCCCCGGGCGGGAGCGGAGCAGGGCGGGCAGGGCAGGAGCGGCGAGCAGGGCGCGGCGGGGCAGGCCGCGGGTGCGGTCGGTCATGGGCGTTTCTCTCCGTGGTCTTGTCGTTGCGGAAATCGTGGCATCCCTGACCCGCCGCCGCCAAGCGCCATCGGCTTGCCGAGCGCCCCCGCCTGCCTTAACCCCCGCTTGGATCATCGGCAGGGGCATCGGATGACGACGGATCTGGAGATCGCGCGGGCCGCCACCCTGCGGCCCATCGCCGAGATCGCGGCCCGGGCCGGCATTCCGGCCGAGGCCCTCGAGCCCTATGGCCGCTACAAGGCGAAGCTCTCCACCGACTTCGTCCGCGCGCAGGAGGGGCGGCCCGAGGGGGCGCTGGTGCTGGTGACCGGCATCAACCCCACCGCCGCCGGCGAGGGCAAGACGACCACGACCATCGGCCTCGGCGACGCGCTGAACGCGCTCGGCACGCGCACGATGATCGCGTTGCGCGAGCCCTCCCTCGGCCCCTGCTTCGGGGTGAAGGGCGGGGCCACGGGCGGCGGGCGCGCGCAGGTGGCGCCGATGGAGGAGATCAACCTCCACTTCACCGGCGACTTCCACGCGATCACCTCGGCCAACAACCTGCTCGCCGCGATGATCGACAACCACGTCTACTGGGGCAACGCGCTCGACCTGGACGTGCGCCGCATCGCCTGGAAGCGCGCGATCGACATGAACGACCGCGCGCTGCGGCTGGCCGCCCTTGGGCTGGGCGGCGTGGCCAACGGCTTTCCGCGGGAAGACGGCTTCGACATCACTGTCGCCTCCGAGGTGATGGCCATCTTCTGCCTCGCGCGCGACCTCGACGACCTCCGCGCGCGGCTCGGCCGCATCATCATCGGCCAGGCGCGGGACGGCCGCGCGGTGACGGCGCACGAGCTGAAGGCGGACGGCGCCATGGCCGCGCTGCTGCGCGACGCGCTGATGCCCAACCTCGTCCAGACGCTGGAGGGCAGTCCCGCCCTCGTGCATGGTGGCCCCTTCGCCAACATCGCCCATGGCTGCAACAGCGTGATCGCGACGCGCCTCGGGCTGCGCATGGCCGATGTGGTGGTGACGGAGGCCGGCTTCGGCGCCGATCTCGGGGCGGAGAAGTTCCTCGACATCAAGTGCCGTATGGCCGGCCTCGCCCCCTCGGCCTGCGTGGTGGTGGCCACGGTGCGCGCGCTGAAGATGCATGGCGGCGTGGCGAAGTCGGCGCTGGGCGCGGAGGATGTGGACGCCGTGCGGCGCGGCCTGCCGAACCTGGAGCGGCATGTGGAGAACATGCGCAAGTTCGGCCTGCCCGTGCTGGTGGCGCTGAACCGCTTCACCTCGGACACGGATGCGGAGATCGCGGCGGTGGAGGAGGCGATGGCGGCGCTGGGCACGCGCGCGATCCTCTGCACCCACTGGGGAGACGGCTCGGCCGGGGCGATGGAGCTGGCGCGGGCCGTGAACGGGGTGATCGCCGGCGGCACCGCGCGCTTTTCGCCCCTCTACCCCGACGACATGCCGCTGGCCGAGAAGATCGGCACGGTGGCGCGCGAGATCTACCACGCCTCCGACATCGCGCTCCCCCCGGCGCTGGCCATTCGCCTGCGGAAGTTCGAGGAGGCCGGGTTCCGCCGCGCCCCGGTTTGCATCGCGAAGACGCAGTACTCCTTCTCCGCCAACCCCGCCCTGCTCGGCGCGCCCTCGGGGCATGTGCTGCCCGTGCGCGACGTGCGGCTCTCGGCCGGGGCGGGCTTCGTCGTCGCCATCTGCGGCGACGTGATGACCATGCCCGGCCTGCCGCGCCATCCCGCCGCCGAGACGATCGGGCTGGACGCGCAGGGGCGGATCGAGGGGCTCTTCTAGGGGCGGTAGGGCGCCGGGCGGTTCCCCAACCGCCGGGACGCCCGCCTCCGATACGCAGGGGACAGGCCGGCCCTCTCCGGGCGCCCGCCCCCGATCGATCCCATTCACATATGATACTCCGACCCGAAACCGGCCGACCCGGGGTGGCGTTGAGCGCCCACGCGGAACGACCGGGCGTGTCGGAGGAGGCGTCCTCGCCGGCCTCGGCCCGTTCCTTGCCTCGGTGATCGGGGCCGAGAGGTTGCCCGATGCCGATCCTCACTGTCCGACACGTCACGACCTACCGCTACCGCCAGCCCGTCTCCTTCGGGGAGCACCGGATGATGCTGCGCCCGCGCGACGGGCACGACCAGCACCTGCTGGAGGCGCGGATCGACATCACGCCGAAGCCCGCGGCGTTCTGGTGGCTGCACGACGTCTTCGGCAACAGCGTCGGCGTCGCCTGCTTCGCCACCCGCGCACGGGAGTTGCGCTTCGAGAGCACGATGCGCCTCGACCACAACCCCGTGGAGGAGCTGGATTTCCGGCTGGAGGACCATGCGCGCAGCCTGCCCTTCTCCTACTCCGCGGAGGAGATGCCGGACCTCGCGCGCTCGATCGAGCGCCACCACGCCGATCCCGAACGGGTCGTGGACCGCTGGGCCCGGAGCTTTCTCAGGAAGGACGGGCCGACCGGCACGCTCGACCTCCTGACCGAGATGACGCGCGCGGTGAAGCGCGACTTCTCCTACATCCCGCGCGTCATGCGCGGCATCCAGGAGCCCACGCGCACGCTGGAACTGGGCAGCGGCACCTGCCGCGACTTCGCGCTGCTGATGATGGAGGCCGTGCGCTCCCTCGGCCTCGCGGCCCGCTTCGTCTCGGGGTACATATACTCCCCCGGCCACGACGCCGCGCTGTCCGAGGAACGCGTGCATCTCGGCGGCGGTTCCACCCATGCCTGGGTGCGCGCCTACCTCCCCGGCGCTGGATGGGTCGAGTTCGACCCGACCAACGGCATCGTCGGCAACCGCGACCTCATCCGCGTCGCCGTCTCGCGCGATCCCGCCCAGGCCGTGCCCCTTCACGGCGCCTGGAAAGGCTTTCCGGACGACGCGCTGGGGATGGAGGTGTCGGTCACCGTCACGGCCGAGCCGGAGGGCCGCACCGCGCGCCCACCCCGCCTCGCGGCGCTGATGCGCCCGTGACCGCGCGCCTTGCCCTGCCTGCAACACGCCACCCCGAGAAACGGAGCCCCCCGCCGATGAAGATCCATGCCGGGTACGACATCACCTACGAGTGCCCCCAGCCCACGCCGATGATCCTGATGCTGAGCGTGCATCCCTCCCGCATGCCGGACGTGATCGGGCCGCACGAGATCCGGCTCGACCCGCCGATCGGCATCACGGAGTACCGGGACGGCTACGGCAACATCTGCCACCGCATCCTCGCGCCGCAGGGGCGGACCACCATCTCCACGCGCTTCGACGTGCTCGACCCCGGCGTGCCCGATGTCTACGCGCCCGAGGCGCGGCAGGTGCCCGTGGAGGAGCTGCCGGACGAGGCGCTCGTCTTCCTCCTGGCGAGCCGCTACTGCGAGACGGACCGGCTGTCGGACCTCGCCTGGTCGCTCTTCGGCCATACCGAGCCGGGCTGGGCGCGGGTGCAGGCCATCGTGGAATACGCGCACAACCGCCTGACCTTCGGCTACGAGCACGCCAATGTCTTCCGCACCGCCTTCAGCAGCCATGGCGAGCGCGTGGGCGTGTGCCGGGATTTCGCGCATCTCGCCGTCACGCTCTGCCGCTGCATGAACATCCCGGCGCGCTACTGCACGGGCTATCTCGGCGACATCGGCGTGCCGCTTTCGGACGCGGCGATGGACTTCTCCGCCTGGTTCGAGGTCTATCTTGGCGGGCACTGGTACACTTTCGACGCGCGCCACAACGCGCCGCGCATCGGGCGCATCCTGATGGCGCGCGGCCGCGACGCGGCCGATGTGGCGATCACCACCACCTTCGGCCCCTGCCGCCTGGCCGGCTTCAGCGTGGTGACGGACGAGGTGAAGGTCGGGTGAGCGATCCCGCGCCCGTCACGGTCCTGAACGCGGAGGGCGCCTCGCCCTTCGTGCTGCTCTGCGAGCACGCCTCGAACCACATCCCTGCGCGCTACGGGAGGCTCGGCGTGCCGGAGGCGGAGTTGTCCCGCCACATCGCCTGGGACATCGGCGCGGCGGATCTCGCGCGGCGGCTCTCCGCCCTGCTGGACGCGCCGCTCCTCCTTGCCGGCGCCTCGCGGTTGCTGATCGACCTCAACCGCCCGCCCGGCGCGCCGACGAGCATCCCGGAGAGGAGCGAGGACACCCCGATCCCCGGCAATGCCGGGATCGGCGCGGAGGAGCGGGCGACGCGCGAGGCGGCCTGGTTCGACCCCTTCCACGACGCCGTGGCGGCGCTGCTGGACCGGCGGCAGGCGGGGGAGGTCCGGACGCTCGTCATCGGCGTCCACAGCTTCACGCCCCGCTTCCAGGGCGTGGACCGGCCCTGGCACGCCGGCGTGCTCTTCGCCGGCGCGAAGACCTTCGGCTGCGCCCTCGCCGAGGCGATCGGGGCCTCCGATCCGGCGCTCGTGGTCGGCCAGAACGAGCCGTACCGCATCGAGCCCGGCATCCACGACTACACCGTGCCCGTCCATGGCGACGAGCGCGGGCTGGAGGCCGTTTTGATCGAGGTGCGGCAGGACCTGCTGGGCGATGCCGCCGGAATCGAAACCTGGGCGCTCCGCCTCGCCTCCGCCCTGGGGCAGGCGGCGGGGCGGGGGTGATCCCGCTCTTGCTGCACCGCAGCAACGGTCTAGGCTAGTGGGTGTGGAGGGCCGGCGCCCTTCCTTCCCGGAGGTGGCCCTTGAACGCGATGTCCCGCCCGGCCCACTCCTCCGCCGCCCCCGCGGCGCCCTCGCCGCACCGCTTGCACGAGGATGCGGCGGCGCTCGTGATCGGCGTGACTATGGTGAGCCTCGGCCTTGTCCTCTACGGAGAGGCCCGGCTGGTCACGAGCGGGCTGGCAGGGCTCGCGCTATTGCTGGGCTACGCCACGCCGCTGAATTCCGGCACGCTCCTCTTCACGCTCAACATCCCCTTCCTCCTCTACGGCCTGCGCCGGATGGGGTGGCGGGTGCTGGCGCGGACCGTGGTGGCAATCGCGGGAATCGCGCTGCTCACGCGCTTCTCGCCCGTTGTGCTGGGGATCGCGCATCTGTCGCCGCCCTATGCCGCGCTGATGGGCGGGATCCTGATGGGGATGGGGGCGCTGGCCCTGGTGCGGCACCGCACGGGCCTCGGCGGGATAAGCCTGGTAGCGATGGACCTGCAGGAGCGGCGGGGCTGGCGGGCGGGCTATGTGCAGCTCGTCTTCGACCTCCTGGTCATGTTCAGCGCCCTCTTCGTGCTCGATCTCGGGCAGGTCGGCCTTTCCCTGTTCGGGGCGGTGGTGCTGAACCTCGTGCTGGCGCTGAACCATAAGCCCGGCCGCTATCTCGGGGTGAGCTGAGGCCCGCCTTCCGCGCCCGCAGCGTGTCAGGGTGCGGAACGGGCGCGTTCCGAAGCCGGACAGCCCCGCTTCCCTGACCGGCACGCCCCGCCTCGACGGACGGGCAACTTTCCTGGCACGCTTGCTGCACCCTACTCGGTGCAGTTCGTAGCCATGGCTGCCGCAGGCCAGAGAACCGGAGAGACCCCGTGACAATGAACCGACGCGCCCTCCTCGGCACCGCCGCGGCCGCCACCTTCTCCGGCGCGATGCCGGGCCTCGTCCGCGCCCAGGCGCCGGGGATCAAGGTGGGGTTCGTGGCGACCCTCTCCGGCGCCGGCGCGGCGCTGGGGACGCAGCTGCGGGACGGCTGGCTCCTGGCGGTAAAGCACCTGGACGGCAAGCTCGGCGGCCTGCCCGCCGAGACGCTGGTGATCGACGACGAGCTGAAGCCCGACGTGGCCGTGACGAAGGTGCGCGCCGCGCTGGAGCGGGACAAGGTGAACGTCGTCGCCGGGCTGGTCTACAGCAACATCCTCCAGGCCGTGTTCCGGCCGGTGACGGAGAGCGGGACCTTCCTCATCAGCGCCAATGCCGGCCCGTCGACCTTTGCCGGTCGCGGCTGCAACCCCCTCTTCTTCACCACTTCCTACCAGAACGACCAGGTGCACGCCACGATGGGGCAGGTGGCGCAGGACGAGGGCTACAAGCGCGTCTTCGTCATGGTGCCCAACTACCAGGCCGGCAAGGACGCCGCGGCCGGCTTCAAGAGCCGCTTCAAGGGCGAGGTGGTGGACGAGATCTACGTCCCCCTCACGCAGCTCGACTTCTCGACGGAGCTGGCGAAGATCGCGGCGGCGAAGCCGGACGCCATCTTCACCTTCATGCCCGGCGCGCTCGGCGTGAACCTCGTGCGCCAGTACCGGCAGGCCGGGCTCGCGAGCACTCCCTTCCTCTCCTCCTTCACGGTGGACGAATCGACCCTGCCCGCGCAGGGCGAGGCCGCGCTCGGCTTCTACACCGCCGCCAACTGGGCGCCCGACTTCCCGAACGAGGTGAGCCGCCGCTTCGTGCGGGATTTCGAGGCGGCCTACGGCTACGTCCCCGGCACCTATGCCGCCCAGGCCTATGACGCGGCGATGCTGGTGGATGACGGGGTGAAGCAGGCGGGCGGGCGCCTGGCCGACAAGGCCGCGCTGCGGGCGGCGATGGAGAAGCCGGGCTTCACCTCGGTCCGCGGCAACTTCCGCATGGGCGCCAACCACTATCCCGTGCAGGACTTCTATCTCTGCAAGGTGGCGAAGCGGCCGGACGGGAAGCTCGCCACGGAGACCGTGCGCAAGGTGCTGAGCGAGGACACCGACCCCTACGCCGCCGAGTGCCGCATGCGCTGAGGGCCGCCTCGCGGTGTCGCTCAACCTCCTGCTCGTGCAGCTGCTGAACGGGGCGCAGCTCGGCATCCTGCTGTTCCTCGTCGCGGCCGGGCTGACGCTCGTCTTCGGGGTGATGGACTTCATCAACCTCGCCCACGGGGTGCAGTACATGCTCGGCGCCTATGTGGCGGCGACGCTCGGCACCCTGCTCGGCAGCTTCTGGCTGGGGCTGCTGCTGGCGCTGCCGGTCTCTCTGCTCATCGGCCTGCTGCTGGAATGGGTGGTGTTCCGGCATCTCTACCGCCGCGACCACCTCGCCCAGGTCCTCGCCACCTTCGGCGTGATCCTGACGGTGGAGGACGCGGTGCGCGCGATCTGGGGCAGCTCGCCGCTGGCCGTGCCGCAGCCCGAGGGCTTCGCGGGCGGGATCGAGATCATGCCGGGCCTGACCTACCCGAGTTTCCGCCTCGCCATCATCGCGGCGGGGCTGCTGGTGGCGCTCGGGCTGTGGCTGCTGGTAGACCGGACGCGGGCCGGGATGCTCGTCCGGGCGGGGGCGACGAACGCGCCGATGGTCTCGGCGCTGGGCGTGGACATCCACAAGCTCTTCACCCTCGTCTTCGGAATCGGCGCCATGCTGGCCGGCTTCGCGGGCGCGCTGGCCGGGCCGGTCTTCGCCGTGGCGCCGGGGATGGGGGACGGGGTGCTCATCCTCGCCTTCGTTGTCATCGTGATCGGCGGCATCGGCTCGATCCGCGGCGCCTTCGTCGCGGCGATCCTGGTGGGGCTGATCGACACGCTCGGCCGGGCGATGCTGCCCGACCTCCTGCGGCTGGTGATGGACGCCTCCTCCGCCCGGCAGACAGGGGCGGCGCTGGCTTCAATGCTCGTCTACATCGTCATGGCCGCGATCCTCTTCCTCAGCCCCGCGGGGCTCTTCCCGGTGCGGCGCGGATGACGGGGCGCGCGAGGCTGCTCCTTCCCGTGCTGGTGCTGGCGGGCCTCGCCGCCGCGCCCTTCCTCGGCTTCGACACGGGCTTCGCCTACACGCTGATGGCGCGGGCGATGATTCTCGGCATGGCGGCGCTCAGCCTCTCGCTCCTCGTCGGCGGGGCGGGGCTGGTGAGCCTGGGGCAGGCGGCGATGCTCGGCATCGGCGCCTATGCCGTCGCGGCGCTCGACCATGCGGGCGTCACGAACGCGCTCGTGGTGTTTCCCGCCGCGGCGCTCCTGGCCGGGCTCTTCGCCCTCGTCACGGGGGCGGTGTCGCTGCGGACGAGCGGCGTGCACTTTATCATGATCACCCTCGCCTTCGGGCAGATGGCCTTCTTCACGGCCTCTTCCCTCTCCGCCCTCGGCGGGGATGACGGCTACACACTCTACGGCCGCACGGAGTGGATGGGCACGCGGCTGCTGGAGGATCGCGCCGCCTTCCACTTCATCCTCCTCGCCCTGCTCGCGGGAACCTGGCTCCTCCTCTCCGCGCTGATCGACAGCCGCTTCGGGCGGGTGCTGAGGGCTTCCCGGGAGAACGCGCTGCGCGCGCAGGCCGTGGGCTTCTCGCCTTTTCCCTACAGGCTCGTCGCCTACACCGTGGCGGGGGCGATCAGCGGGCTGGCGGGCGCGCTGCTGGCGAACGCCACCGAATTCGTCTCCCCCGCCACCCTCGCCTGGGGACGGTCGGGCGAGCTGCTCTTCATGGTGATCCTGGGCGGGGTGGGGCAACTCTACGGCGCCATCCTCGGCGCGCTCGCCATCGTGCTGCTGGAGGAGTGGCTGTCGCACCTGCTGAATTACTGGCGGCTCGCCTTCGGGCCGCTGCTCATCCTCTCCGTGCTGTTCCTGCGCAACGGGCTGGCCGGCATCACGGCACCGCCCCGCCGGCGCCGGGCCCCACCGAAGGCGGCTGCGCCCAAGGCTGCCACGTTGGAAGCGCGGGCCGATGCCTGAGCCGCTGCTGGAACTGCGCGGGCTGCGCAAGCGCTTCGGCGGGCTGACGGTGACGGACGACGTCTCCCTCACCGTCCTGCCCGGGGAGATCCACGCCGTGATCGGCCCGAACGGCGCGGGGAAGACGACGCTGATCCACCAGATCAGCGGCACGCTGCGCCCGGACGAGGGAGAGGTGGTCTTCGCCGGGCAGCGGGTGACCGACTGGTCCTTCCCGCGCCGCGCGAGGGCCGGTCTGGCGCGAAGCTTCCAGATCACCTGCATCGTGCCGGGCTTCACGGCGCTGGAGAACGTGGCGCTCGCCGTGCAGGCGCGCAGCGGGTCCTCCTTCCGCTTCTTCCGCCCCGCGCACTTGGAGGCGCGGCTGAACGAGGCCGCGCGGGCGGCGCTGGAGGGTGTCGGGCTGGGCCATCGCGCCGGCGTGGTCGCGGGCAGCATGTCGCACGGGGAGAAGCGGCAGCTCGAACTCGCGGTCGCGCTGGCGATGGAGCCGCGCCTGCTGCTGCTGGACGAGCCGCTGGCCGGCGCCGGGCCGGAGGAGACGGAGCGGCTGGTCGCCCTGCTGCGCTCGCTCCGCCAGCGCTACGGCATCCTGCTGGTGGAGCACGACATGGGGGCGGTCTTCGCGCTGGCCGACCGCGTCTCCGTCCTCGTCTACGGCCGCGTGGTGATCACCGGCACGGTGGAGGAGATCCGCAGCCATCCGGAGGTGCGGAGCGCCTATCTCGGAGAGGACGAGATGGCCTGATGCTGAGCGTGCGGAATCTTTCGGCGGGCTATGGCGAGAGCCAGGTGCTGTTCGACGTGTCGCTCCTCATCGGCGCGGGAGAGGTGCTCGCGCTGCTCGGCCGCAACGGCATGGGCAAGACCACCACCGTCTCCGCCATCATGGGCCTCCTGCCGCGCTGGGGCGGGGAACTGGATTTCGGCGGCGCCTCCATCGCCGGCCTGCCGCCCTATCGCGTGGCGCAGCGCGGGCTGGGGTTGGTGCCGGAGGGGCGGCAGGTCTTCCCGACCCTGACGGTGGAGGAGAACCTCGTCGCCACCGCCGCGTCCCGCAGCAAGGCGGCCCGCTGGAACCTGGAGGGCATCTGGCGCCTCTTTCCCCGGCTGAAGGAGCGGCGGCGCAACCTCGGCAGCCGCCTCTCGGGCGGGGAGCAGCAGATGCTCGCCATCGGCCGCGCGCTGATGACCAACCCCTCCCTGCTCATCCTGGACGAGGCGACGGAGGGGCTGGCCCCCGTGATCCGCGCCGAGATCTGGTCGGTGCTCGCGACGCTGAAGGGGGAGGGGCAGTCGATCCTGCTGATCGACAAGAACCTCGCCGCCGTCACGCGGATCGCCGACCGCAACGTGGTGATCGAGAAGGGCCGCACGGTCTGGACGGGCACGAGTGCGGAGCTGGCCGCCGCGCCGGAGATCCGCGACACCTATCTGCACATCTGAAGGAGGGCGCATCATGGCGGCAGAAGCTGGAATCACCCGCGCGGGCGAGGGTCTCGACGGGGTCGTCTGGGACATCATGGGCCAGACCTACAAGCCCGTGCAGCTCTCCGAGGCCTCCTTCGCCTTCGACACCCTCTTCCCCGCCGGCACCTTCGTGCCGCCGCACATCCACCCCGACCAGGACGAGTTCATCCGCGTGCTGGAGGGGCGCTTCGAGCTGCTGCTGGACGGCGAGATGCTGATCGCCGAGGCGGGCGACCTCATCCGCATGCCGATGGGCTCCACCCACGGCATCTTCAACCGCAGCGGCGCCGACACGCGCGCGCTGTTCTGGGTCGCGCCGTCCCGCCGGCTCTACGACCTCTTCGTGCAGCTCGATGGGCTGCGGGACCCGGCGGAGGTCGTGCGCGTCTCGGCCGAGCACAACATCCACTTCCTCCCGCCCCCCGTAGAGGGCTGAGGCCGGCGCCATGCGGATCCTGATCGCGGGCGGCGGCGTCGGCGGGCTGACCCTCGCCCTGATGCTGCGGGAGAAGGGCATCGAGGGCCAGGTCTTCGAGGCGGCGGCGGAGGTGCGGCCGCTCGGCGTCGGCATCAACGCCCTGCCGCATTCCGTGCGGGAGCTGGCCGCGCTCGGCCTGCTGCCCGCGCTGGACGCGATCGCGATCCGCACGCGGAAGCTGACCTATGCGAACCATCTGGGGCAGGAGATATGGTCGGAGCCGCGGGGGATGCATGCGGGGCACGACGTGCCGCAGTTCTCCATCCATCGCGGACGCTTGCAGGAGGCGCTCTGGCGCGCGGCGACCGAACGCCTGGGCGCCGCCGCGCCCCGGGCCGACCGGCGGCTGGTCTCCTGCGCGCAGGATGGCGAGAGGGTCGTCGCCCGCTTCCGCGCGGCCGACAGCACGGAGACGGAGGAGGTGGGGGACGCGCTGGTTGGGGCGGACGGCATCCACTCCGCCCTGCGCGCCGCGCTGCATCCCGACGATCCCGGCATCCGCTGGAACGGTATCCAGATGTGGCGCGGCGCGCTGGACTGGCCCGCCTTCGGCGACGGCGAGTCCATGGTCATCGCGGGCGACGCCGTGGCCAAGCTCGTGCTCTATCCCATCGCCCCGGGCGATACGCCGGGCACGCGGCTGACGAACTGGGTGATCTATGCCCGCATCGGCGCCCCCGGCGAGCCGCCTCCCCGGCGGGAGAACTGGTCCCGCCTCGGCCGCTACGAGGATTTCCGCCACCTCGTCGAGCGGCTGGATCTGCCCTTCATCGACGCGGGCGCGATGATCCGCGCCACGCGCGAGATCTTCGAGTACCCCATGTGCGACCGCGACCCCCTTCCCTGGTGGAGCCGGGGGAGGGTGACGCTGCTCGGTGACGCCGCGCATCCCATGTATCCCGTCGGCTCCAACGGCGCCTCCCAGGCGATCCTGGACGCACGCTGCCTGACCGAGCTGCTGGCCAGCGGTCCCGTGCCGGAAGCGCTGCGGGCCTATGAGGCGGAGCGGCTGCCCGCCACGGCGGCGGTGGTGGCCTCGAACCGCGTCGGCGGGCCGGAGCGGGTGATCGACGTGATCGCCGAGCGCGCGCCCGGCGGCTTCGCGCATATCGGCGATGTGGCAGGGGAGGAGGAGCTGGAGGGGATCGTGCGCGGCTACGCCCGGCTCGCCGGCTTCGCGGTGGCGCGCCCGGCATGAGCGGCGATCCCGTCCACGACTACATGGCGGGCCAGATGCGCCCCGGGCACCCCGCGCTGATCGCCGAGTTCGAGCGGGAAGGCGATGAGTCGGTCGCGGCGCTGCGCCCGTTGCTGGACATCACCTACGGCCCGCATCCGCGCGAGCGCTTCGACTTCTACGCCGCCCCGGGCGCCTGGCGCGGCACGCTCGCCTATTTCCACGCGGGCTACTGGCAGTCGCGCGACAAGGCGCAGTTCCGCTTCCTCGCTTCGCATTTCGTCGCGCGCGGATTCGATGTGGCGCTGGTGAACTACCCTCTCTGCCCCGATGTGACCCTGCCGGAACTCCTCGCCTCCACCCGGCGGGCCGTGCCGGCGGTGCTGGCCCATGCTGCCGCGGCGGGGCGGGGCGGGGCGGGGCTGGTGGCGGCGGGGCATTCGGCCGGTGGGCATATCGTCGCGGAACTCGCCCTGGCGGATTGGGACGGGCCGTCGCCGATCCTGGCGATCGCGTCGCTCAGCGGCGTGTTCGACCTGGCGCCGCTGGTGGAGACGCCGCTGAACGAGCGCCTCCGGCTCGATCTGGCCGCGGCGCATGCGCTCTCGCCGGTGTTCCGGATACGGAGCGGACTTCCTCCCGCCCTCTTCGCAGTGGGGGGCGAGGAGACCCCGGCCTTCCTGGAGCAGACCGCGCGCATGCGGCGGGCCTGGGAGGCGGCGGGGAATGCGGCGGAGGAGTATATTTCTTCAGGAGCGGACCATTTCAGCCTTTTGCGGGATGCTGAACTGATCCGATGTGTCGCTGTGCTTCCGGGCGGAGGAGGCTCTCAAGGTTGATTCGAGCGCTTTAGATGAGCTGACAGGATCTCTCCGGAATGGCCACGATGCACCGGCCGTCCGGTGGTTCCAGGCAGCACAGAACATCGCCGCGAAACCGCTTGACGACTTTTATTCCCTCCGTGAGCCGCTGCTTCAAATTCTGCAGGATAGCGTCGGTCAGCGGCACGGCCTCGTACCTGGCGTGAACTGGCATGTTCTTGCCGAAGGTTTCGTCGCTGATGCGCTGATGGCCCCCGGCACGGGTTTGGGTTTGCCATTCAATAGCGCGCGTGATCTGAGAGCGGTCCTTTGCATCCGTCAGCACCGCTGCTTCTTCGCGAAGGCAAAAGGTTGGAAATCCGGATTCAGTGTTCGTGGAATAGAATGCGCCGGCACAGAAGACGGTCTCCTAGGCAAGGCTCGTCTCGCGCACGGAGGCGAAGAAGCACTACTGCAGCGTTGATGGAGCAGCGCTAGGCCGGATTGCGCGGCGCAGCACGGCCCGGGTGCTCAGGTATTTCGAAGCCGCTTCGTGCGTGACCACTGGCTGTGTTCTTCGAAGGAGGTCACCAAGCCCGGATCATCTCGCGGGGTCACGACCATGGTCTCGTCCAGAGCCGTGCGAAGAACGTCCTTGTGAATGATGAAGGGGAATGAAGCCAGGGCGGAGATAAGCTCTGATAGCTACTGATCGCTGAAAATAGCCTGGCCGTATCTCCGACAATAGGTGCTCTCGACGTGAGGGCGACTCTCAGCCGTTTGGCCGCTGGCAGCGATGAACAGCTTTTCTGTTCTGAATTGCCTTCCGTAATATTCGATCCGGTGCCGCGGATTTGCCCTCTCGTTGTGCATCATCGCGAGTGCATGAGTTCGAGACTTGCGGGGAAGACCGCTTACTCGGGAGAGGCCTCAGCAAGCTGTTCCGCCGTCATCACCTGTCCCTGATAGGGCTTCAACGTTCCTGCATCCGCGGCTTCGGCGATGATCTGGGCTGCGGCATAGGGATCGGAAAGATCCGCTTGTACGTCGAGTACGCAGTACTGCCACCACCTGACCCGCTCCAGCAACTCGATCGTGCTGTCCGGAAACCTCATCCGGATGAGGCGCGCGGGCGAGCCCCCCACGATCGAGTACGGAGCGACATCCTTCGTGACCACCGCGCGGGCCGCGATGATGGCGCCATTCCCGATTTTCACGCCGGCGCGGATATAGGCCCCGTAGCCGATCCAGACGTCGTTCCCCAGCACGGTGACGGGGTTCGACGACGTGAACGGTGTCCGCCGGAACTTCATCCGCTCGGGATGGTCCCTGGAGAGGATCTGGTTCCACTTGTGCATGTCGGGAACATGACTGATGCGGGACGAGGTCAGCCAATCCACCGGATGTTCGTGCTGCCCGATCGCGACCTGCTCGCCGATCGAGCAGTAACGGCCCATCGTCGTGTTGCCGAACCGCGCGCCCGCAACGCTGTTGAAGGCGCCGAAGTTCAGGCGGCTCCCGTAGATGGCGCTGCCGCTGATAAAGAGCGGCGCTTCGAAGGTGGAGTGCTCGCTGATCGAGGCGTTCGACACGGCGGGCAGTTTGAAACCAGTCGCAGCAAGCTGCTCCAGCCGGCCTGGAGGCATCTTGATGTTAATCGTTGTCACGAAACGAATTCCGTCAGCGCGAATGCAATTCAGATGATAACATTGCGCTCCTGTTCCTGCTAGGGGCAGCATGCCCGGATGGGTTGACGGCGCGAGCCCCGCAACGCCGCCTTGCTCGCGCAAGGGCGTGCCGGGCGGACGCCTTGCCTCGCTGGCGGCGGCGGCATGGAAGAGGGACTTGCCGAGCCCGCGGCCGCCTCGCATCACTTGCAGCGGGTCGGTTTGAGTCCCTCGAATCCTGCTCGCATGGAGCACGCGCCTGTCCGATCGTGACGCCCTCCTTGCCGTTAACCGCTTCGGCCTCGGCGCAGCGCCGGGCGAGCTGGAGCGGGCGCGGCGGGATGGGCGCGGCCATGTCGTCCGGCAGATCGAGGAAACCGTCGCTCCGGCAGGAGGGGAGCCCCTGCGCGGCACGGCCGAGGGGGTGGCGCTGATCGTCGAGCGGCGCCGCCTCGCCGATCTCCGCGGCGAGGCTCTCAGGCGGGGCGAGGCCGATCCGGGCGCTCCCCCCATCGATCCCGGCGCGCTGCTGGCGGAGGAACTCGATCTCGCCCTTCTCTCGGCGGTGCGCACGACCGCGCCGCTGACCGAGCGCCTCGCCCTCTACTGGATGGACCACTTCACCGCGGCGGGCGCGAATGCAGGTTTCCTGAACGGCGGCATGGAGCGGGAGGCGATCCGCCCGCGCATGCTCGGGCCTTTCCAGGAGCTGCTGGTGGCGGCCGCGCTGCATCCCTCCATGCTCTTCTATCTCGACAACCGGGCATCGGTCGGCCCGAACTCCCGGCTGGGCCGCAGCTCGCGCGGGCGCCGCGGGTTGAACGAGAATCTCGGGCGCGAGATCCTGGAGCTGCACACGCTGGGCGTGGATGGCGGCTACACGCAGGACGATGTCGTCGCCCTCGCATCCATGCTCACGGGCTGGACGGTCAGCCTGGACGAGCGGCCCTCGCAACCGGAGCGGGCCGGCTTCTTCCCCGATCGCCACGAGCCCGGGCCGAAGACCCTGCTCGGCAAGACCTACGCGCAGGACGGGCCGGACCAGGCGGTCGCCGCGCTGACCGACCTCGCCCGCCATCCCGCCACCGCGCGCCATGTCACGCGCCGCATGGTCCGGCACTTCGTCGGGCACGGGCTGCCGGGACTGGAAGGACGGATGGCGGAGGTGTTCCGCCGCACCGGGGGCGATCTCGGCGCCGTCACGCGGGCGCTCGTCATGGATGACGAGGCCTGGGTGGCGCCCCGGAAGGTGAGGCCGCCGGTCGAGTTCCTCCTGGCCAGCGCGCGGCTGCTGGGCGGCCTTCCCCCGCGCCCCGCCCCCCGGGGGGCACTGAGTGCCATGGGGCAGCCCTTCTGGGGCGCGCCTTCCCCCAAGGGCTGGCCGACCGAGGACGATGCCTGGGCCGCGCCGGACGCGATCAAGACGCGGCTGGACTGGGCGGCGGACCTCGCGAGGCGCCTGCCGCCCGGGCTGGACGCCCGCGCGCTGCTCGACACCGCCTTCGGCCCCGCGGCCAGCGCCGAGACGCGCCGGGCGGTTGAGCGGGCCTCGGACGGAGGGCAGGCCCTCGTCCTTCTCCTCCTCTCCCCGGAGTTCCAGCGGCGATGAGCGACCCCCTCGGGCACGGGCCGGTAATGCGCCGCGCCGTCCTCGGCGGCCTCGGCGCCCTCTTCGCCTGGCCCTACGCGCCCCGCCTCGCCCGCGCGGCGGGGCGCGACCCGCGGCTGCTGGTGGTGATCCTGCGCGGCGGGCTGGACGGCATCTCCATGCTGCAGCCCGTGGGCGACCCCGCCTTCGCGGCGCTGCGGGGGGCGGATGCCGGCGAGTCCGTGCCGCTCGATCCCCTTTTCGCCCTGCACGGGAACATGCCGAAGCTCCTGGCCATGTTCCGCGAGGGCGAGGCGCTCGCCCTGCACGCGGCCCACACCCCCTATCGCGGGCGCTCCCACTTCGATGGGCAGGACGTGCTGGAGAGCGGCCTGCCGCGCGTGACCACGGGGGAGCGGACGGGCTGGCTGAACCGCGCGCTCACCCTGCTGCCGCGCGGCGAGCGCGTGGCGCCGCCCAGGGGGCTGGCCGTCGCGCCGGTGGTGCCCGTGATCATGCAGGGGCCGGCGCCGGTGGAGACCTGGCAGCTCCAGCGCTTTCGCCTCGCCGAGGAGGAGCTGGTCGCCCGGCTCCTCGACCTCTACGAGGCGCGCGACCCCGTGCTGGCGGAGGCGCTGCGGAGCGGCGCGATGCTGGACAATTTCCTGCGGGAGAGGCCGCCCGGGCCGCCTGGCCAGCGGGTGCCGGGCCGCCCGGACTTCGTCACCGACGCCGCCGCGGCCGCGCGCATCATGGCGCGGGCCGATGGCCCACGCGTGGCGGCGCTTGGCCTCAATGGCTGGGATACCCATGCCGGCCAGGGGACGGCGCGGGGCGGGTTGGCGAACCGGCTGGGCGCGCTGGACGACGCGCTGGGCGCGCTGCGCGAGGGCCTGGGCCCCGTCTGGTCCGACACGGTGGTGGCGGTGGTGACGGAATTCGGCCGCACCGCCCGGCTGAACGGCACGGGCGGCACGGATCACGGCATGGCCACCGCCGCGCTGGTGCTGGGCGGGCGGCTCACGGGCGGCCGCGTGCTGGCGGACTGGCCCGGCCTCGCGCCGCACGAGCTGAACGAGGGCCGTGACCTCCGCCCCACCACCGACCTGCGCGCGGTGCTGGCGGGAGTGCTGGCGGAGCACCTTCACCTCCCCGCCGCGGCGATCGGGGAGGTGTTCCCGGACAGCGTTCCGGTGCGCCCCTTCACCGGCCTGATCCGGGCCTGACGGGAGCGGAACCCCTTCAGGCCATGCCTGTAACAGGCCGGCGATTACGGCTTGGAGAACGAAACCGACCCGGCTTATGCTGCGCTGCACAATAAGCTGCCCCTCGCGGGGTGGCACCCGCCTGGAGGGGCGGGCAAGAACAGCCGGCCACGGCCCATCCAGAAGGATCGGGACCGATGCAGCGTCGCCAACTTCTGCGCCTCTCCGGCGCCGGGGTGCTCAGCGCCCCCTTCGTCATCAGCACCTCCGGGGCCGCCCGCGCGGCCGGGCCCGAGCCGGTGGATGTCGAACTCGTCCTCGCCGTCGATGTCAGCCGCTCCATCGATGCCGAGGAGCACGAGACGCAGATGCGCGGCTACGCCTCCGCCTTCCGGGACCCGGAGGTGCTCCGCTCCATCCGGGGCGGGGAGATCGGCGCCATCTCCTGCACCCTCTTCACCTGGTCGGATTCCGACAGCCAGGAGGATCTCGTCCCCTGGATGCGGATCGCGGACGAGGCCTCGGCCGAGCGCTTCGCCGCCGCCATCGACGCCGCCCCGCGCCGGATCCTCAGCTACACCTCCATCTCCGGGGCGATGGAGCACGCGCTGCGCCGCTACGGGGGGAGCCCCTATGAGGGCACCCGCCGCGTGCTCGACATCTCCGGGGACGGGATGAACAACTCCGGCCGCCGCCTGAACGGCGTGCGGGCGGCGATGCTGGAGGAGGGGATCGTCGTGAACGGGCTCGCCGTGCTCGACCGCGCGCCCGGCCCGGCCAACGGCACCGTCGCACTGGAGGACTACTACCGGGATGAGGTGATCGGCGGCCCCGGCGCCTTCCTCGTGGTCGCCGATGGCTTCGCCGCCTTCGACCGCGCCGTGCGCCGCAAGATCGCGCGGGAGGTCGCCTCGGCGGGGGAGAGGACGCGCTTCGCCGGCCTGCCGGTGGTGGACCGGGTGGCGGCCTGAGCAAGTAAGCCTTCCTCCCGCCCGCGACATGCGTTAGCCACGCGCATGGCCCGCCTGACGATCGTTTCCACCCGCGACTACCGCCAGCACGTCCTCGAGATCGAGGAGCGCGGCAACGGCACCTGTTCCGTGGTGGTGCACCCGCCCGCGCGGCTGGGGCGGCCCCGGCTGGTCGAGCCCGCCAACGGCGCCACCCTGCTGATCGACCTCGTGAACCAGGCGAAGGCGGAGATCGACGAGGTGATGGGGCCGAAGCCCCCGCCGCGCCGCCCGCCCATGCGCCGCCGCTTCGGCTAGGCCGGGCCCTAAACGGGATCGGGCGCGGGGCGGCCCGCCAGCACGGCGGCCACGTTGTCCAGCGCCCGGAAGCCCATGGCGTCGCGCGTCTCGACGGTCGCGCTGGCCGTGTGGGGCGTCAGGAACACGTTGGGCAGCTCCGCCAGCCGCGTGTCGAAATCCGGTTCCTTCCTGAACACGTCGAGCCCGGCGGCGAAGAGCTGGCCGGACTTCAGCGCCTCGATCAGCGCGTCCTCGTCCACCAGCGAGCCGCGCGCGGTGTTCACGAAGACGGCGGCGCGCGGCAGCAGGCCGAAGGTCTCCGGGGTCATGAGCACCCCCGCTTCGCCGCCGGGCAGGTGGAGGGAGAGGACCTGGCTGCGCGGCAGCATCTCGCGCAGGTCCTCCACGTACTCCGCCCCCATCTCCAGCTCGGGCGGCAGGCGGCGGCGGTTGTGGTAGAGGATCGTCATCCCGAAGCCGCGCGCCCGCTGCGCCATGGCCTGCCCGATCCGCCCCATGCCGACGATGCCGAGCGTCTTGCCGCTGGGCTGGATGCCGAGCTTGTCCGGCATGCCGAAGCCCTGGCGCCACCCGGCCCGCATGATCGCCTCGTACTCATGGGCGCGGCGGCAGGCGCAGAGCAGGAGCATGAAGGCGAGGTCGGCGGTCGAGTCCGTCAGCACGTCCGGCGTGTTGGTCACGATCACCCCGGCCGCCTTGCAGGCCGCGGCGTCCATGTGGTCGTAGCCGACGCTGGTATTGGCCACGAGCTTCAGGCTCGGCGGCAGCTTCGCGGCATGGGCGGCGGTGAGGCGGACCTTCGGCCCCGTCACCACCGCGGCTAGGCCCTTCTCCGCCACCACGGCCAGGGCTTCCTCCGCGTCCATGTCGTGGTCGGCGAGGATAGCGCCGAACTCCCGCTGCGCGCGCTCCGCCACCGCCGCTGGCACGCGCCGGGCCACCAGCACGCCGCCCCCTGCCGTTCCGCTCACACCCGATCCCCCCGCATCCGTTCAAGCGGCGGCGATCCTGCCCCCGATGACGCCGGGGCGCCAGCGGGGGGAGGAGCGGGAGGGCGGGGCGGCCGCGCGCCCGGCGCTCAGGCGGCCGGGGCGGGCAGGCGCATCCAGGCGGGGATGGCGGGCCGCAGCACCGCCTCCCCACAGGCAAGGAGGGGAGCGCGCGCCGCCTCCAGCCGCAGCAGGGAGAGGCCGCGCCCGTCGCGGCCCGAGCGCATCTCTCCCACTTCCGCGCCGTCCAGGGTCACGGGGGTGCCGCGCGGCGGGAGGGGACCCTCCACCGCCACCGGCACCAGCCGGCGCTTGAGCAGCCCGCGGTAGCGGGTGCGCGCCGTCAGTTCCTGGCCCATGTAGCAGCCCTTGTCCCAGGCGATGCCGTGCAGCTCGTCGAAGCCCGCCTCCAGCAGCACGGTCTTGTCGCGGTCGAGGTCCCGCACCCCGTCGGGCAGGCCGAGCTCCAGCCGGTGGCGGTCGTAATCCGCGGGATCGCCGTCCAGCGCCGTGCCGTAGACCCGCCAGCCCGCCGCCTCCAGCCGGGGATCGCGGCGGACGAGGGAGGCCATGGGCGGCTCCTCTCCCCAGACCGCGCCGACCGCGACCTCCCCGGAGCGGTCCGCGAGCACGACCTTCGAGCGAAGCCGGAAGCGGGAGAGCCGCTCCACCACCATCGGCGCGTCCTCCCGCGGGAGGTCGAGCAGGATCGCCTCGGGCGCGAGGGCAGGGGCCTCGAAGGCGAGGAAGTCGCTGATCCACTTGCCCTGGGGCGAGAGCAGCGCCGCCCAGGCGGCACCGGTTCCGAGGGTGGCCACGTCGTTGGAGACGAGGCCCTGGAGGAAGGTCGCGCGGTCCGGGCCGGAAACCTCGACAAGGCCGCGATCGGGGAGGGGGGCGCTGGGCATGGCGGGGAGATCGGGCGCCGCCCGCCCGCCCGCAAGCGCCATCTGGCCCCGTTCCCGCCGAGGCGTGCTACAAGGCGCCGCCCATGCGGATCCTCTTCGTCACCTCCACCCGGATCGGCGACGCCGTGCTCTCCACCGGCCTGCTCGATCACCTCATCCGCACCCATCCGGGCGCGCGGATCACGATCGCCTGCGGCCCCGTGGCCGAGGGCGTCTTCGCGCGCATGCCGGGGCGGGAACGCACCATCGTGGTGGCGAAGCGGCCCTTCTCGGCCCACTGGCTCAGCCTATGGGCCGAGGTGGCGACCACCTTCTGGGACCTGGTGGTGGACCTCCGGGGATCGGCGCTGGCCTATCTCGTGCCCGCGCGCCGGCGTGCGGTGATGCGGGGCGGGCGGCGGCCCGGGCACCGGATCGGCCATATCGCGGGGGTGCTGCGGCTGGACCCGCCGCCGCCGCCCGTCGCCTGGTTCGCGCTCGAGGATGCGGCGCGGGTCGCGGCCCTGCTGGGGGAGGACCGCCCGATCCTCGCCCTCGGCCCCACCGCCAACTGGTCGGGCAAGGTCTGGCCGGCCGAGCGCTTCGTGGCCCTCGCCCGCGCCCTTACCGCGCCCGGCGGGGCGCTGGCGGGGGCGCGCCCCGTGCTGCTCGGCGGCCCCGGCGAGGCGGAGCGGGCCATGGCCGCGCCGGTCGTCGCCGGCCTGCCGGAGGCGCTGGACCTCGTCGGGCAGCTCTCCCTGCCGGAAGCGGCGGCGCTGCTGGCCCGCGCGCGGCTCTTCGTGGGCAATGACTCCGGGCTGATGCACCTCTCCGCCGCGACGGGGTCGCCCACCCTCGGCCTGTTCGGGCCGACGCCGGCCGGGGAGTACGCGCCGGTCGGCCGGGCGGCCCGCGCCGTGGTGGCGGCGGGCGGCAGCATGGACGGGCTGTCCGTCGCGCAGGCGCTCGACGCCCTGCGCCCCATGCTGCCCGCCGAGGTGGCGGCGTGATGCTGCGCCGTCCCGCCTCCCCCGGCGGCGTGACCGGCCGATGATCCTGCTGCTGACCCAGAACTTCCCCCCGGACCCCGGCGGGATCGAGGCCCTGATGGGCGAGATGGCCGAGCAGCTGGTCGCGAGCGGCCGGACCGTGCTGGTGCTGGCCGACCATATCCGGGGCCGGGGCCTCTCCGAGCCCTCCTGGCCGGCTGGCATGGGGCTTCGCCGCTTCGGCGGCCCGCGCCCGATCCGCCGGTTCCGCAAGGCCCTGGCCGCACGGCGCGTCCTCGCCGGGCACCCGGTCCAGGGCGTGATCGCGGACAGCTGGAAGAGCCTCGAGCTCCTGCCGCGCCCTGATGTGCCGACCCTCGTCCTGGCGCATGGCAGCGAGTTTCCGCCGGCGGCCAGCGCCCGCAAGGCGCGGCGGATCGGGGCCGCGCTGGGCAAGGCGACGGCCATCGCCGCCAACTCCGGATTCACGGCGGGGTTGATGGGCCCCTACCTTCCCCAGGACGCGGTGCGGCCGGTGGTGATCCACCTGCCGGTCGCCCCGCAGCCTGCCCCGGACGAGGAGGCGCGCCGTTGGGCCGAGGGCTTCCTGGGCGGGGCGGGACCCGTCCTGCTGACCGTGGCGCGGCTGGAGCCCCGCAAGGGGATCGACTCCGTCCTCCGCGCGCTCCCGGCCCTGGCCGGCCGCCATCCCGGCCTCCGCTACGTCGTCGCCGGGGGCGGCGAGGACGAAACGCGCCTGCGCCGCCTTGCCCGGGAGCTGGGGGTGGAGGAGCGGGTCCGCTTCCTCGGGCGGGTCGTGGACAGGAATTTGAAGGCGGCCCTCTACGCGGGGGCGGACCTTTTCGCGATGCCCTCCCGCCGGGAGGGCGCCTCGGTGGAGGGCTTCGGCCTCGTCTACCTGGAGGCCGCCTGGCACGGCCTGCCCGCGGTCGCGGGGAGCGATGGCGGTGCGGCGGAGGCCGTGCTGGACGGCGAGACCGGCCTCGTCTGCGACGGCGCCGATGACGGGGCGGTGGCGGCGGCCCTCGCCCGCCTCCTGGACGATCTCCCCCTCCGCCGGCGGATGGGCGAGGCCGCGGCGCGCCGCGTGCGGAGCGGCTTCGGCTGGGAGACCGTCCTTCCCCGCTATCTCACCCTGCTGGAGGGGCAGCCCGCCCGCGGTGAAGGACCCCGAGCAGCTCCCCGATGATGGCCGCCATGAGCAGCAGCCCGATCCACCATTCCTGCCACACGCCGTAGCTGAGCATCCCGATCACCGCGGCGGCGGCGAGCATCCCCGTCGCGCCCGGCCCGTTCTCCCCGGCGCGCCAGCCCAGGCGCAGCATCAGCGCGGCGGCGAGGAAGGCGCCGACGCCGCCCAGCTCCAGCCAGATCTGGAGGGGGATGTTGTGCGTGTGCAGCGGCAGCCGCTGCGCTCCGGGGCCGGAGAACCAGCCCCTCGTGGCGGGGGAGGTGAGGCCGAAGCGGTCGAGGGTGGCGGCATCGAAGGCGTCCCGCCCGCCGGGGACCGTCCGGCTCGCCTCGCCGCCCCAGCCGAGGACGGGGCGCTCCTCGACCCGGTCCACGGCCCAGTCCCAGATGAGGATCCGGTGCGCGGCCGAGAGCGGCCTTCCCTCCAGCGGCGGCAGGGCGGGCAGGGCCGCGTGGATCAGCAGCGGCATGGCGACGAAGGCGGCGGCCAGCGCCACGCCGATGCCCCTTGCCACCCAGCGGCCGAGAAGGGCCGCGCCCCCCATGGCGAGCAGCCCCGCCACCGCCGCGATCTTCGCGGACTCCGCCGGCAGCAGGAGGGCCGTGGCCAGCCCGGCGAGGACGAGGGCCAGCCGCGCCGCGCGCGGGACGCGGGGAAGGGCGAGGACCGCGGGCAGGAGCAGGGCGATGACGGAGACGGCCGGCTTGAGCCCGAAGGCGAGCACCCCCGGGATCGGCCCACCGCCGCGCACCCCGGCCCGCAGCAGCCCGCCCGTCATCGCGTCGAGAGAGGCGAGGAGGATGCCGGTGCCCAGGCCGATGGCGAGGAGCGGCAGCATGGAGGCCAGCCGCTCCGCCGGTTCCTCCCGCAGGGCGCGGAGCGCCAGCGCGGCGAGCAGGACGAAGCCCCCGACCGTGAGCGCGGTCGCCGCCGCCCGCCCCGGCGCCTCCGCCCAGGCGGCGCTGACGAGGCACCAGGCGGGGATCAGCAGGGCGATGGCGAGGGTGGGGCCGGAGGGCCGGGGAAGCCGGCGCCGGACGCGGGCATAGGTGGCCACCGTCCCGGCGAGGGCGAGCGTCGCCGCCAGCGCGATGCCCCGGTACTGCAGCACCCCGACGACCGGGGCCAGGAGCAGGAGAAGGCCGAACGGCGTTCGCACATCCTGAAAGAGGCGGCGGAGGGGCACTTGCGTCGGGGAGTCCAGTTCGGGGCGGCGGTTCGGGCGGCCTGTCCGCGTCACCCGCCCGGCTACCCCCACCACTCGCCCAGGCGCCGGGTCCTGGCAAGCCGCGCCCCGGGGATGGATCCCGGGAATAGACGCTGGGGATGGGCCTTGGGGATGAGCCCCGGGGATGGGAGAGGATGCGCCGATGTGCGAGATGAGGGCGGCGCGCGGGTGCGCCGGCCGGCCCTCCGGGGCCGGGCACGCTTCCCGCCGCGCCGGCCGGCGGTGAGCCGGGCCGCCCTCCCCAGCACGAGGACGATGCCCTGAGAGAGGCGCAGATCATGGCCGGGGCACCGGCGGGCGGGACCGGCGGCGGTTCCGCGAGCCGCCGGGTCGTGGGCGGGGCGGGGGGCGCCATCTCCGGGCGGCGGCACGCCACGGGGCCGGTCCGGCGCCCGCCGCTGCCCAATCCCCGCTCCGTGGGCGGGCGCTAGCCCATGTCCGGCATCGCGGGCATCGCCCTCGCCTCCGGCCGGCTGCCCGATCTCGGCGTGCTGGACCGCATGACGCGCGCCCTCGCCCATCGCGGGCCGGACGGGCGGGGGCATCACGTCTCCGGCCCCGTCGCGCTCTCCCATACCCGGCTCGCGGTCATCGACCCCGCCGGGGGCGACCAGCCGCTCTTCGCCGGGCCGGCGGCGCTCATCGCCAATGGCGGTATCCTCAACGACCTGGATCTCAGGGAGGCGAACGCGCTCGCCTGCAGCACGGGCTCGGACTGCGAGCCGCCGCTTCATCTCTGGCGTCGCGACGGGCTGCGCTTCGCCGACCATCTGCGCGGCATGTACGCCATCGCCATCCATGACCGCGCGGCGCGGCGCGTGGTGCTGGCGCGCGATCCTTTCGGAATCAAGCCGCTCTACCTCGCCCAGATCGAGGGCGGCGTCGCCTTCGCCAGCGAGCCCTCGGCCATCCTCGCCACCGGCCTCGTGCGGCCCCGTATCCGGGCCGAGGCGCGGGATGAGCTGCTGCAACTCCGGTTCACCACGGGGGCCGAGACGATCTTCGAGGGCATCCGCCGGCTCCTCCCCGGGGAGACGCTGGTGCTCGGCAACGGCGCCGTGCTGGAGCGCGCGCGGCGCGAGGCCCTGCCCGAGGGCGGGCCGGAGCCGATCACCGAGGATGCGGCGCTGGATCGCTTCGGCGCCGCCTTCCGCGAGAGCGTGGCGCTGCACCAGCGCAGCGACCTGCCCCTCGGCCTGCTCCTCTCCGGGGGCACGGAAAGCGCGGCGGTGCTGGCGATGATGGCGCGGCTGAGCACCCGCCCGGTGCTCGCCTATACCGCGGGCTTCGACATCCCCGGCGCTTCCGACGAGCGCGAGCGCGCGGCCCGTGCCGCCCGGGCCGCCGGGGCCCGGCACGAGAGGGTCGGCGTGACGGAGGCCGAGCTCTGGCGCCACCTGCCGGAGATCGTCGCCTGCATGGACGATCCCGCCGCCAACCCCGGCATCGTCACCACCTGGTTCCTCGCCCGCCGCGCGCGGGAGGAGGTGACGGTGCTGCTCTCGGGCGAGGGCGGGGACGAGCTGCTGGCCGGCTACGGCCGCCACCGCGCGGCGATGCGCCCCTGGTGGCTGGGGGGCAAGGCAATGCGCGCCCACGGCGCCTTCGACCGGCTGAATGTCCTGCGCGAGGCTCCCCGCGCCTGGCGGGACGGCGTCGCCGCCGTCGAGGCCGCCGCCCTCACCGGGGGTCGCACGCGGCTCCAGGCTGCGCAGGCGCTGGACATCGCGGACTCGCTGCCCAACGACCTCCTGGCGAAGCTCGACCGCTGCCTCATGGCCCATGGGGTGGAGGGCCGCACCCCCTTCCTCGACGAGGCCGTGGCCCGCGCCTGCTGGCGCCTGCCGGATTCGATGAAGGTTCGGAACGGGCGCGGCAAGTGGCTGCTGCGGCAGTGGCTGGCGCGCGAGTTCCCGGCCTGCGAGCCCTTCGCGCGGAAGCAGGGCTCCGCCGTGCCCCTGGGCGCCTGGATCGCCTCCACCGCCGATCGGCTCGCGCCGCTGGTGGCCGCGCAGCCCGGGGTGGCGGAGATCGCCCGGCCCGACCGCATCCTGCCGCTCTTCCGCGCCGCCGGAGGCAAGCGCGAGGGCTTCGCCGCCTGGAACCTGCTCTTCTGGGCGCTGTGGCACGGCCGCCATGTGGAGGGGCGGCGCATGGAGGGCGACGTGTTCGAGGCGCTCTCCGCACGGTGAGCCACGGCGCGCCGAGGGGCGCGGGCCGGATGATTTAGATGCGGAAGATTCCGTTACTTGAAACGCCCGCGCGCGTTTCCTGCGTGCTCAACAAGGGGCCGCGCGATGATCAGCGAAGACTGCCTGAATGTCCGTCTCAGCGACTACCTGGACCGTCGCCGGGAGCCCAATCCCTCTCCCCCGGAGAGTGCCGCCGAGGCGGCCGAGGAAGACCAGCGCGCGGCCGATCTGGACGCGGAGAACCGGTAGAGCCACCAGCCCTACTCCACCACGATCCGCCGCTCCCCGATGATGCGGCGCCAGGTGCGGCCGTCGCTCTCCATCAGCGCGGCCAGCTCCTCCGCTGATCCTGTGACGACATCGGCGCCCTGGGCCGTGAGCCGGGCGCGCAGAACATCGTCGGCCAGCGAGGCCCGGAGCATCGCGTTGAGCTGCCCCACCAGCGGGGCCGGGGTCGCCGCGGGAGCGTAGAGCCCGTACCAGGTGCTGTAGCGGAAGCCGGGCAGGCCCTGGCTCTCCACCACGGGCAGGGACTGCAGCTCCGGCACGCGGGTGGGGGCCGTGACGCCGAGCGCCCGGATCTTGCCGTCGGCCAGGATGGGCATCAGCCCGCCCGCGCTCATGAAGGCGGCATGGACGCGGCCCGTCATCATGTCCGTCAGCATCTGAGAGCCGTCGCGATAGGGGATGTGCACCCCCTCGATCCCCGCGACGGACTGGAACAGCTCCGCGCCGAGATGGGAGACGCCGCCCGCGCCAGGGGAGGCGAAGTTGATCGCCCCCGGGCGGGCCTTCGCATAGGCGACGAAGGCGCGCACATCGCTGACGGGCAGCCCGCCATGGATGAGCATGACATGCGGGTTGCCGCTCACCTGCCCGACGGGGGTGACGAGCGCCTCCGTCCCGCGCGCGGCGGCGCTGACGATGGGGTTGACGACGACGTTGCCCAGGGCCGCGAGGAAGAGGGTGTGCCCGTCCGGCGCCGCCCGCCCCATGGTGCGGAGCGCGACGACGCCCGTGCCGCCCGTCACGTTCTCCACCACCACGGGCTGCCCCGCCTCCTGCCCAAAGCGCTGGCCGAGCTCGCGCGCCAGCACGTCCGCGCCCGTCCCCGTGCCGAAGGCGAGGATGAGGCGGATGGGGCGCGTGGCGAAGGAGGGACCGGCGGCGAGGGCCGGCACGGGAAGCGCGGCGCCGGCCAGCAGGCTGGCACCCAGGGCGCGGCGGGACATGGCTGGACGCATCGGTTCCTCTCCCATCCGGGATCCGGCCCGGTTCGGGGGCATCTGAGACCAGCCCGGCCGCGGGGTCCACCGCCCGACCCGCGGCCCCTCCTACTACTGCACAGGCTTGCCGCCCGACCGGCAACGCGGCTTAGTCGGAGCACAAAGGAAGGGAGAGGACGACATGGCCGGCCTGCCGATGGGGAGGCGCACCCTGATGGGCGCCGCGGCGCTCGCCGCCATCTCCCGCCCCTCCCGTGCCCAGGAAGCCGCCCAAGAGGCAGCCCAGGAGTCAGCGTTGACGCCTATCCTCTTCGTCCACGGCAATGGCGACCACTCCGCGCTCTGGATGACGACGCTCTGGCGCTTCGAGAGCAATGGCTGGCCGCGCGACCGCCTGCGCGCCCTCGACTTCACCGACCCCCTCGCGCGCGACGACGACGCCGTGCCCCAGCCCCTGCGCTCCTCCTCCGAGGATTGCCGGCGGGAGCTGGCGGCGGAGATCGCGGCGCTGCGGGCGCGCACGGGCGCGGCGCGCGTCGCACTGGTGGGGAACTCGCGCGGCGGCTACCCCATCCGCAACCATGTGCAGCTTCACGGTGGCGGGGCGGAGGTGTCCCACGCCATCACCTGCGGCACGCCGAACAACGGCATCTACGACTGGGATGCCAACCGCAACCGCGAGTTCAACGCCCGCTCCGACCTGCTGCGGCGGCTGAACGGCACGGAGTCCCAGGTGGTGCCGGGCACGGCCTTCCTCACCCTGCGTTCCGACAGCAACGACCTCTACGCCCAGCCCGACGGCCGCCATGCCGGCCGCCCCGGCGTGCCGACGGGGGTGGGGCATGACAGCCCCGAGCTGCGCGGCGCCACCAACCTCGTCCTCCCCGGGGTGGACCACCGCGAGACGGCCTATTCCGCCCGCGCCTTCCGCGAGATGTTCCGCTTCGTCGCGGGGCGCGAGCCCGAGCAGCTGGACGTGATGCCGGAGGAGCGGCCGGTGCTGAACGGCCGCGTGACCGGCACGCCCGGCGGCGTGCAGACCAACCGCCCCGTCGCCGGCGCCACGGTGGAGGTCTATCGCCTGCATCCCGGCACGGCGGAGCGCATGGGCGGCCCCATCCATCGGCGCGAGACCGGGGCGGACGGGGTCTGGGGCCCGGTGACGGTGTCGCCGGACTGGCCGCTGGAATTCGTGGTGGCCGCGCCGGGGCACCCGATCACCCATTCCTACCGCAACCCCTTCCCCCGCTCCTCCGAGGTGGTGCAGCTCCGCCCGGCCGCGCCGCCCGCCTCGGCGGATGCGGGGGCGGGCGCCGTGCTGCGCTTCAACCGACCGCGCGGCTATTTCGGCCTCCCGCGGGACGTCGTGCTGCTGGACGGGCGCGAGCCGGCCGGGCTGCCGCGCGGCGTCGCGGCCGGCGCCACCGCCGTCGCGCGGCTGCCGGCCGAGGGGATCGGGCGCCCGGTGGTGGGCGTGTTCAACGAGGAGCGGGTGGTGGCCCGCGCCTGGCCGCTGGCCGAGAACCGCATCGCGGTGGCCGAGCTGACCTGGTAGCCGCCCGGCGGCGGGCGTCAGGCCCGGGCGGCACGCCGGGCGGCGCAGCGGGCGAGGATCGCGCGCCGCTCGTCATCCCCCGCCCCGGGCCAGGCGGCGATCTCCTCGATGTGCCGGAAGCAGCCCCGGCAGAAGCCCTCCCCGTCCAGGGCGCAGAGCCCCGTGCAGGGCGAGGAGGGGGCGCCCGGCCCGGCGGGCGCCTGCGCGGCGGGGGTGGTCAACCCGCCTTCCCGCGGTCCAGTCCCCGCGCCAGAGCCCGGGCGAGCGGCGGCCCGAGCAGCACCACGGCCAGCAGCCGCATGGTCTGCAGCGCCATGACGAAGGACATGTCGGCCTGGCTGGCCGCCCCGATCACCGCGACGGAATCGATGCCCCCCGGGCTGATCGCGAGATAGGCCGTCAGCGGGTCCAGCCCGAGCCACCGGACCAGCCCGAGCGACATCAGCCCGCAGAGCCCGATCAGCAGGAAGATGGAGAGCAGGATCACCGGCAGGGCCGAGGCCGCCCGCGCCAGCACCTGCCGCGTGAAGCCGAGGCCGATGCTGCATCCGATCGCGCCGTAGACCAGCGCCATCAGCCAGGGCGGCAGCTCCAGCTCGATCAGCCCGGCCGAGTGCAGCGCGGCGCCCGCGACCATGGGTACCAGCAGCGGGCCGGCCGGGATGCGGCAGCGCTGCCCGATCCAGGCCCCTGCCCCCGCCAGGAGCAGGGCGGTGGCGAAGGGGAGGAGGTGGAGGGCGGGGAACAGCGGCGCGGGCGGCGGCGGGGGCAGGGAGGCGGTGAAGAAGTGGGAGACCAGCGCCGCCGCCCCTGCGACGAGGACCACGCGGAGATACTGCATCAGCGCCACCATCCGCGCATCCGCCCCGAAGGCCTCCGCCATCACCACCATGGCCGAGGCGCCGCCGGGCGCGGTGCCCCAGATGGCGGTGGTTCCCGGCAGCACGCCGAAGCGGCTCATCAGCCAGCCCATCAGGTTGCTCACGGCCAGGGTGGAGAGGACGGCGGCGAGGATGAGGGGCCAGTCCGCGGCGAAGGAGTGCAGGATGTCGGGCGTGACCACCGTCGCGATAAGGCAGCCCACCAGCGCCTGGGCGGCGATGTAGAACGGGCGCGGCAGGCGCACCGTCATCCCGCCGAGGCTGAGCAGGATGCTCGCCGCCATCGGGCCGAGGAGCTGGGAGGCGGGCATCCCCACCAGCCGGAAGGCGGTCGCGAGCAGCACCGCGAAGGCCGCGAGCAGGAGCCACTGCGCCGGGGCCGGCAGCCGCGCGAGGTTGGTCGGCATGCCGGTGCATCCTCCGGGGAACTGCGGGTGGGCGGGGCGCAGAGGCACAGGATAGCCATGGGGGAGGGGAGGTCCAGCCGTGCCCCTCCCGCCATGATCCTCCCTGGGCTATCACCGCGGCCTCCACCGAGGCCGGGGCGACGACATGGCGAGCTATGACCTGATCCTGCGCGGCGGCACCCTCGTGCTGCCCTGGGGCGAGACGCGGGCCGATGTCGCCGTCCGCAAGGGCCGCATCGCCACCATCGGCGACCTCCGCACCGCCGAGGCGGCGGAGGTGATCGACCTCACGGGCCTGCACGTCCTCCCCGGCCTGACCGACCCCCACGTCCACCTGCGCGACCCCGGCGATCCCTCGGTGGAGACGCTCGGCACGGGCACGAAGGGCGCCGTGCTCGGCGGGCTGACGGCGGTGTACGACATGCCCAACACCCAGCCCTCCATCACCTCCCAGGCGCAGCTCGACTGGAAGCGGAACCACATCCGCGAGACGGCCTGGTGCGACGTGGGCATGTATATCGGCGGCGCGCGCAGCAACGTCCCCGATCTCGGCGCGCTGGAGCGCGAGCCGAATGTCTGCGCCATCAAGGTCTTCGCCGGCTCCTCCACGGGCGACCTGATGATCGAGGACGACGAGACGCTGGAGCGCGTGATGCGCAACGGCGCCCGCCGCATCGCCTACCACTCCGAGGACGAGTACCGGCTCCAGGCGCGCAAGCCGATGTTCGCCCAGGGCGGCCCCTACCGGCTGCATGCGGAGTGGCGCGACGTGGAATGCGCCTTCCTCGGCACGCGGCGGCTGATGGCGCTCGCCCGCAAGACCGGCCGCCCCGCCCATATCCTCCACGTCTCCACGGCGGAGGAGCTGGACTACATGAAGGACTTCCGCGACGTCGGCACGGTGGAGGTGCTGCTGAACCACCTGACGCAGTGGGCGCCCGACGCCTACGAGGCGCTGGGCGGCTACGCCGTGATGAACCCGCCGATCCGCGACAAGCGCCACTACGACGCGGCCTGGGCCGCCATCGCGGACGGCACGGTGGACACGGTGGGCAGCGACCACGCGCCGCACCCGAAGGCGGCGAAGGAGCGCCCCTGGCCCGCCACCGCCGCGGGGCTGACGGGGGTGCAGACGATCGTGCCGCTGATGCTGAACCACGTCTCGGAGGGGCGGCTCTCCCTCTCCCGCCTCGCCGACCTCATGGCCGCCGGCCCCGCCCGCGTCTACGGCGCGACGGGCAAGGGCCGCCTCGCCGCCGGCTACGACGCCGACTTCACCGTGGTGGACATGGGCAAGTCCCGCACCATCGAGGCGGACTGGCTCGTCTCCCCCTGCGGCTGGAGCCCCTTCACCGGCGCCCGCTGCCAGGGCTGGCCGGTGATGACGGTCATCCGCGGCCAGCCGGTGATGCGGGAGGACGAGGTGATCGGCGCCCCCTCCGGCGAGCCCGTGCGCTTCGAGGGCACGCGCGCCGCCTGAGGCAGCGGGCCCGCTAGAGCGGTTTCCGTTCGCCGTGGCTCACGGCAACCGCTCTAGCCTCTTGCTTTGTCGCATTTTCCGAGTCGCCGGGTGATTCCACCCGGCATTGAAAATGCTCTAGCGCTGGCCGTGGGCGGTGCCGATGAACAGGTCCTTGTACTCCCGCGGCTGGGAGCGCCAGTACTGCTTCGGCGCCGCCACCTGCGCGCCGAGCCTGGCCGCGGCGTGCCAGGGCCAGCGGGCATCGTAGAGGATCGCCCGGGCGAGGGAGACGGCGTCCGCATCCCCGCGGGCGATGATCCCCTCGGCCTGCTCCGCCTCGGTGATCAGCCCCACCGCGATGGTGGGCAGGCCCACGGCCTCCTTCACCTGCCGGGCGAAGGGCACCTGGTAGCCCGGGGCGAGGGGGATCTTCTGGTGCGGCGAGACACCCCCGGTGGTGACGTGGATCGCCGCGCAGCCCCGCGCCTTGAGGGCGAGGGAGAGGGCGATCGTCCCCTCCACGTCCCAGCCGCCGGGCACCCAGTCGGTGGCGGAGATCCGCATCCAGACCGGCCGCTCCGCCGGGAAGGCGGCGCGCACGGCGTCGAACACCTCCAGGGGGAAGCGCATCCGGTTCTCGAGGCTGCCGCCATACTCGTCCTCCCGCGCGTTCGAGAGCGGGGAGAGGAACTGGTGCAGCAGGTAGCCATGGGCGCCGTGGATCTCGATCCCGTCCAGCCCGAGGCGCGCGGCGCGGCGGGCGGCCTCCGCGAAGCCCTCGCGCACGCGGTCCAGCCCGGCGCGGTCGAGCGCGAGGGGAGTGTCCTCGCCCTCGGTATGGGGCAGGGGGGAGGGAGCCTCGGTCCTCCAGCCGCCCGGCTCGCCCGGGGCGATCTGGGCACCGCCCTCCCAGGGGGCGCGGCTCGACGCCTTGCGCCCGGCATGGCTGAGCTGGATGGCGATCGGCATGGGGGAGTTGGCGCGGCAGGCGCGCAGCACGCGGGCCAGCGCCTCCTCGTCCTCGTCGGAATAGAGGCCGAGGTCGGCGGGGGAGATGCGCCCCTCCGGCGAGATCGCCGTCGCCTCCAGGATCAGCAGCCCCGCGCCGGAGAGGGCGAGGCTTCCGAGATGGATCATGTGCCAGTCGCCCGCGCGCCCGTCCTCCGCCGAGTACTGGCACATCGGGGCGATGGTGATGCGGTTGGCGAGCTCGAGGCCGCCCAGGCGCAGGGGTTGGAAAAGCTGGCTCAACGGCAGGGGCCCTCATCTCGTGCGGGAGCGCGCCGGGCCCGGGGGGCAGGCATGGCGGGTCTCCCGCGCGAGTGTCCCCCTTGCGCCCGGAACGGTCGAGGGGTTCCGGCCCGCCTCAGAGAAGCCGCTCCGGCCAGGGCTGCACCGGCGCGCCCGGACGGGCCTGCCCCACCCCCTGCGGCGGCGGGTTGCCCGGCACCGGCCCGGTCCAGCAGTCCACCGAGCCCAGGCTGCGCGTGCAGTGCGGCTGCTCCACCGCCACCGGCTCCACCCGGCAGTAGCGCTCCCCGCCATCGAGATAGGCGATGGAGCAGTCCCGCCCCGTCACGCCCGAGTAAACGATGTCCGGCACCGCCCGCCCGGTGAGCATGAGCGACACCCCGTTCACGGCGAGGGCCGGCCCCACGGCCGCCTCGCAGCCCGGGAGCAGGAGGAGGAAGGGGAGGAGGAGGGTCCGCATTCCCGCATCATGGCCGGGCGGGCTTAACGCCCCGTGACGGTCCCGCTATACCCCCCGCCCTGTCCGCCATCCGGCGTGGCTGGGCTCCCCGGGGGGCCATCGAGGGAGTGCGACCCGCTTGCCCGACATCTTCGACGAGGTGCAGGAGGACCTGCGGGCCGAGCGCGCCCGGCAGCTCGGCATGCGCTATGGCGGGGCGCTCGCCGCTCTCGCCCTCGTGGCGCTGATCGGGGTGGGCGGCTGGCAGGGCTGGCGCTGGTACCAGACCCGCGAGGCCGAGGCCGCCGCCAATGCCTTCCTCGTCGTCCACCGGGAGACCGAGGCCCAGGGCGCGGACCTCAAGGCCGCCGCCGCGCGCTTCGACGACATCGCGAGCAAGGCGCCGGACGGCTACCGCACCCTCGCCCGCCTCCGCGCCGCCGCGCTGAAGTCCGAGACGGGCGACCTCGCCGGGGCGCTGGCCGAGTGGGACGCGGTGGCGAACGACCGCGCGGCGGACCCGCTCTACCGCGACCTCGCCAGCCTCAACTGGGTGTTGCACGGGCTGGACAGCCAGGACCCCGCGATCCTGGCCGCCCGCATCGCGCCGCTGGCCGGCGATGCCAGCCCCTGGCGCGCCTCCGCGCGGGAGATGCAGGCCCTCGTCGCCATCCGCCAGGGCAACACGGCCGAGGCCCGGCGCATCCTGCAGGCCCTGTCCACCGACGCCGCCGCCCCCCAGGCGCTGCGCGACCGCGCCGCCCGGGTGATGGCGCAGCTTCCCACCGCCTGAAGGAGAGCGAGCGATGCCGAACCCCTCCCGCCGCGCGCTGATGCTGGGCGGCGCCGCCCTCGCCCTCTCGGGTTGCGAGACGATCGACAGCATCTTCGGCGACAGCAAGACGCCGCTGCCCGGCGAGCGCCTGCCCGTGATCCAGGCCGACCGCAGCATCTCGATCGATCCCGCCCTGGCCGGCCGCCCCGTCACGCTCCCGCCCCCCACCGCCCTGGCCGAGTGGCCGCAGGCGGGCGGCAACCTCGCCCATGACCCCGGCCATGCCTCGGCGGGCGAGGGGCTGCGGGAGATCTGGCGCGCGAGCATCGGCACCGGCTCCTCCTACCGCCGCCGCATCACCGCCGGGCCGATCCTGGCGAACGGCACGGTCTTCACCGCCGATGCCTACGGCACCGTCGCCGCCTTCGACGCGGCCCGCGGCGGCCGGCGCTGGACCCGCGAGACGACGCCGGAGAAGGACGATGTGGGCGCGGTCGGCGCCGGCCTCGCCTTCGCGGACGGGGTCCTCTACGCCGCCACCGGCATGGCCGAGGTGCTGGCCCTCGATCCCGGCACGGGCGAGATCCGCTGGCGCGCCTCCGTCCCCGCACCGACGCGAGGGGGCATCACCGTCTCGGGCGGGCGCATCTTCGTGCCCACGGTGGAGAACCAGCTCATCGCCCTCTCCATCGAGGACGGGCGCCGCCTCTGGACCTATCGCGGCCAGCCCGTTTCCGCGGTGCCGCTCGGCCTTCCCGCCCCGGCGGTGCAGGGTGACACGGTGGTGGCCGGCTTCCCCTCGGGCGAGCTGGCGGCGCTGGGCGTGGCCGATGGCCGCGTGGTCTGGACCGAGAGCCTCGCCTCCGGCGGGCAGGCGGCGCGGCGCGGCGGGCTGGCGGAGCTGGCGGGCGTCGCCGGCCTGCCGGTGATCGACGACGGCCGGGTGATCGCGGTCGGCCAGGGCGGCACGGCGCTGATGGTGGACCTCCGCTCCGGCCGCCGGTTGTGGGAGCGCGATGTCGGCAGCTCCCGCTCCCCCGCCGTCGCCGGGGACTGGATCTTCGTCGTCACCCCCGAGAACCAGCTCGTCGCCATGGGCCGGAACGACGGCCGGGTGCGCTGGCTCACCCTGCTGGACGAGCGCTCGGCGCGCGACCGGCGGCGCGAGGCCGCGAGCTTCGGCTCGCCGCTGGTGGTGGGCGGGCGCATCCTCGTACCCTCCTCCCTCGGTGAGGCCGTGCTGGTGGACCCTGCCGAGGGCGGCATCGCCTCCCGCATCCGGCTGCCCGGCGGCACCACCCTGCCGCCCATCGCGGTGGGAGGGACGGTCCTTCTCCTGACCGACGACGGGACGCTGGTGGCCCTGCGCGGGGCCTGAGGGGCCCCGGCAAGGACCATGAGCGGCACCTGCCGGGGTGACGGCCGGGGTCCCGGAAGCCGCCCGGCCACCCGTGGCCGGCGCCCGCGCGCGGCAGACCCGGGCACGCCGCGCTTGACCCCCGGGCACGGCCGGTGCTCTTGCCCCCTATGCTCCCCCGTATCGCCGTGATGGGCCGCCCCAATGTGGGCAAGTCCACCCTCTTCAACCGCCTCGCCGGGCGGCGCATCGCCATCGTGGACGACACGCCGGGCGTGACGCGCGACCGCAAGGAGACGATCGCCCGCATCGCCGGGCGCGACGTGCTCCTGATCGACACCGCCGGGCTGGAGGAGGCGGCGCCCGACACCATCCCCGGCCGGATGCGCGCGAGCTCCGAGGCCGCGCTGCGCGCCGCGGACCTCGTGCTCTTCGTGGTGGACGTGCGCACCGGGCTCACCCCCGCCGACCGCTCCTTCGCCCAGTGGCTGCGCCGCCACGGCAAGCCCGTGCTGCTGCTCGCCAACAAGGCCGAGGGGCGCGAGGGCGCGGCAAGGGCGCTGGAGGCGTATGAGCTGGGCCTCGGTGCCCCGCTGCTCGTCTCCGCCGAGCACGGCGACGGCATGGGTGAGCTGCATGACGAGATCCGCGAGGCCCTGCCTCCCGAGCCGGCGGAGGAAGAGGAGGATGTCGCGGACGAGAACCGCCCGCTGCGCCTCTCCATCGTCGGCCGCCCGAATGCGGGCAAGTCCACCCTGCTGAACGCCCTGCTCGGCGAGGAGCGGATGATCACCGGCCCCGAGCCCGGCCTCACCCGCGACTCCGTCGCCGTGGGCTGGACGGACGAGACGGGCAAGCCCGTGCGGCTGGTGGACACGGCCGGGCTCCGCCGCCGCGCCCGCATCACCGAGGCGCTGGAGCAGATGTCCACCGCCGCCACCATCGCCGCGCTGAAGGAGTGCGAGGTGGCCGTGCTGGTGGTGGATGCCGTGCAGGGCATGGACGAGCAGGACCTCCGCATCGCCCGCCTCGCCGAGCGCGAGGGCCGCGCGGTGGTCATCGCCTTCAACAAGTGGGACGCGGTGGAGGACCGCAACGCCGCCCGCCGCCGGCTGGAGGACGTGCTGACGGCCTCCCTCGCCCAGCTCAAGGGCGTCTTCGTCGTCCCCCTCTCCGCCGCCACGGGGCGCGGGGTGGAGCGGCTGATGCCCACCGTGCGCGAGGCCTATGAGCTCTGGAACCGCCGCGTGCCGACCGGCGCGCTGAACCGCTGGTTCGAGGCGGCGCTGGAGCGCCACGCGCCCCCGCTGGTGAACGGCAAGCGGCTGAAGCTGCGCTACGCCACCATGCCCAAGGCCCGCCCGCCGACGCTGGCGATCTTCGGGACCCGCGCCGAGCAGATGCCGGAGGACTACCGGCGCTACCTCGTGAACTCCTTCCGCGAGGCCTTCGACATGCCGGGCGTGCCGGTCCGCGTGAACGCGCGGGGGACCGACAACCCCTATGCCGAGGCGGAGGACTGAGGCCGCTCAGTCCCCCCGCTGCACCACGAGCCCGATCGAGGTGCTGATCTCCCCCATGTTCTCCAGCTTCAGATGGGGCAGGCTGTAGGGCGGCAGGTCGATATGGGCGTCGAGCGGCGCGTCCCCGGGATGCAGGTTCAGCGGCCATACCCGGTGGCCCCTGGCCGCCAGGCGGTCCAGCAGCCCCTCGATGTCGCGGCGCCGGAAATAGCAGAGCCCCGGTGTCTCCAGCGTCTCCTCGTTGGAGCGCAGGTTGAACTCGGTGGTGTGGACCGCGACGCCGCCCGGGCGCAGCGTCTCCAGGCTGTTCTCCACGAAGTCGAGGCCCTGAGCGATCCCGCCGAGATGCTCGAAGCAGCAGGATGACCAGCAGGCATCGAAGCCGCGCAGGTCGCCGGGGATCGCGTTCATGTCCACCGGGCGGAAGGAGACGCGGGCGCGGAAGGCTTCCTCGTCCAGCAGGGCGGGGCGGTGAAGCTGCATGAGGTCGGCCGCGTGCTGGTTCGTGCTCTGCCAGCCCTGGGCATGGGACAGCTCCGCCGGCGCGTCAGTCGCCACCACCTCGACCCCGTTGGCCGCCAGCATGGCCGGCAGGGGTTCCGTGCCGACGCCGAAGCCGAGGGCGCGGGCGCCGGGGCGGATAGCGTCCGCGGCGCGCAGCACGGAGAGGATCCAGCAGAACTCCCACTGCTTGCGGTGGGGGCGGGGCGCCTCCCCGATCGTCTCGCACCAGGCCGCGTATTCGGGCTCGTCGAACTGCGCGGCGGTGCAGAGCTGGCTCACGGGCTGGCCCAGCCGGGGAGGCTCGAACCGCCAGGGGATGCGGGGCGAGGCGGAGGGCGCGAGCAGCCAGAGCGGGGCCGCATATTCCGCGGGCGCCAGGGCGCTGCGCAGCGCCTCGCTCGAAGCATGGCGGCGGTGGCGCTCCATCTCCGCCGCATCGGGATCCCGGCCGAGCAGCAGCCGGAACGCCCAGGTCACCGCCTCGGGCGGCAGCGTCGCCTCGCGTTCCCGGCCGCCCAGGGCGGAGCGGGCGCGCGTGAGAAGGGACCGTTCCTGCATTCCGGGCTTCCTGGATCGTGGCGGCGCGGCAGGGCGCCGCCGGGACGCCCCCTGCCTGGCGGCGTGCGGCTGAGGCCTAGGCGGCCCGCACGACCTCCCCGCTCCGCGCCTCGCCGGGCAGGCAGAGGGCAGCGATGCGGGGCGCGACATCGGCGGGCTGGGCGAGGCTCATGGGGTCCTCGCCCGGCATGGCCTTGGCGCGGAGCTTCGTGTTCACCGGGCCGGGGTCGAAGAGGTTCACCCGCAGCGGCGTGGCGGCCACCTCGGCCGCCCAGGTGGAGACGAGGTGCTCCAGCCCCGCCTTGCTCGCGCCATAGGCGCCCCAGTAGGGCGTCGGGCTGCGCGCGAGGCCGGTGGTGAGGATCACGGCGCGGCCGGCATCGGAGGCGCGCAGCGGCGGGTCCAGCGTGCGGATGAGGCGCCAGGCGGCGGTGAGGTTCACCGCCACCACCTCCGCCCAATCGCGCGGGGTGATGTGGGCCACGGGGGTGAGGGTGCCGAGCACCCCCGCCGCGTGGACGAGGATGTCCAGCCGCCCGAAGCGCTCGAAGACCGAGGGGCCGAGGGGGTCGAGCTTGTCCGCGTCCTTCTGCAGGTCGAAGGGCAGGAGGGTGGCGCTGCCGCCCCCATGCGCCTTGCTGACGGCGCGGATGGCGTCGTCCGTCTCCTCCAGCCCGCCCTGGCTGCGTGCGGTCAGCACGCAATGGGCGCCGAGGCGGGCGAGCTCGATGGCCGCCGCCGCGCCGATCCCGCGGGAGGCGCCGGTGACGAGGGCGACCCGGCCCGACAGGGGCCCTTGCAGCGACGCGCTCATACGCCGTTCAGCGCCAGGAGGGCGGGGCGGCGCTCCGCATGGCCCTCGAGATCCGTCAGCGGAATGGCGTAGTCCCCCGTGAAGCAGGCATCGCAGTAGCCGGGGTCCTTCGCGTCCCGGCCCTGGCGGCCGAGCGCGCGGTAGAGCCCGTCGAGCGAGATGAAGGCGAGGCTGTCCGCGCCGATGATGCGGGCCATCGCCGCCACGTCGTGCTTGGCGGCGAGCAGCTTCTCCCGCTCCGGCGTGTCGATGCCGTAGAAGCAGGAATGGGTCGTGGGGGGCGAGGAGATGCGCATGTGCACCTCCTTCGCGCCGGCCTGGCGGACCATCTCGACGATCTTCTTCGAGGTGGTGCCGCGGACGATGGAGTCGTCCACCAGGATCACCCGCTTGCCCTGGAGCATCGCCCGGTTGGCCGAGTGCTTCAGCTTCACCCCGAGATGGCGGATCGTGTCGGTCGGCTCGATGAAGGTGCGGCCGACATAGTGGTTCCGGATGATCCCGAGCTCGAAGGGGATCCCGGCCTCGACGGCATAGCCCATGGCGGAGGGAACGCCGGAATCGGGCACGGGCACCACGACATCCGCCTCCACCCCGCTCTCGCGCGCCAGCTCCTGGCCGATGCGCTTGCGCGTCTCGTAGACGGGCGTGCCCTCCACCACGGAATCGGGGCGGGCGAAGTAGACGTACTCGAAGATGCAGAAGCGGCTCGACGTGTGGGCGAAGGGCTTCACGCTCTGCACGCCGCTCCCGTCGATGACGACGATCTCGCCGGGCTCCACGTCGCGCACGAACTCGGCGCCGACGATGTCCAGCGCGCAGGTCTCGCTCGCCAGCACCCAGCCCCGATTCCCCTCCGCGCCGAGGCGGCCGAGCACGAGCGGGCGCACGCCCAGCGGGTCGCGCACGCCGATCAGCGCGCCATCGTGCAGGGCGACGAGGGAGTAGGCGCCGTCCACCTGCTTCAGCGCGTCGATCAGGCGATCCAGCACGGTCGCGTAGAGCGAGATGGCGATGAGATGGACGAAGACCTCCGAATCCGTGGAGGACTGGAAGAGGCAGCCGCGGCGGACGAGCTGGCGGCGCAGCGCGAGCGCGTTGGTGAGGTTGCCGTTATGCGCCACCGCGAAGCCGCCGAAGGCGAAGTCGGCATAGAGGGGCTGCACGTTGCGCAGCGCCGTCTCGCCCGCCGTCGCGTAGCGGTTGTGGCCCACTGCCGCGCGGCCGGGCAGCATGGCCATCACCCGGGCATCCCCGAAGATGTCGCCGACGAGGCCGAGGCCCTTGTGGCTGCGGAACCCCTTGTCGCCGAGGGAGACGATGCCGGACGCCTCCTGCCCACGGTGCTGGAGCGCGTGGAGGCCGAGCGCGGTCAGCGCCGCCGCGTCGGGCGCGTTCCACACGCCGAAGACGCCGCACTCCTCGTGGAAGGCGTCATCCCCCTCGTCGCCCTCACGGGCGGCCGGCGAGGCGAACGGATTGGTCGTCAGCTCGGTCATCGGTTCAGATCCGGTTGCGCGCGGGAGGGCGCAACAGCTCCTCGGCGGTGGGCGCCCGGCCCGCGGGGGCGTCGGGCAGGCGGGGGCGGTAGCCGGCGGGGAGCCGGGCGTTCAGCCAGGCCGCGCCGTCGGCGATGAGAGGCAGGGAACGCGCGCCGCGCACTGGCTCGGGCCAGAGGGCGGGGTTCGGCACGAAGGCCCCGGCGGCGATATAGGCAACCAGGATCACCACCGCACCCCGCCCGAGGCCGAAGACCACGCCCAGCGCCCGGTCCACCCCGCCGAGGACGGAGCTTTGCACCGAGCGGGCGATGAGCGCGATGATGATCTTCAGGATGATGAGGGTGACGACGAAAACCGCCGCCAGCGCCGCCACATCGGCCATCCAGGGCGCGGGGACGAGGTTCACGAACAGCCCCCGCATGCCGTCCAGCATGTAGAAGGCGAAGAAGATCGCGCCCACCCAGGCGCCGACGCCCAGGACCTCGCGGACGAGGCCGCGCATGTAGCCGATCACGCCCGAGACGGCGATCAGGGCGAGGAGAACGGCATCAACCCAGGTCATTGCGCGCCGCATATAGCGATGCTGCGCCGCGGCGTCACGCGTGACGGTCCCGTGTCACCGCGGGGGAGACATGTGGGCAGGCCATGGGGCAGAGGGGGCCAGCCTATTCCGCCTCGGCCGGCTCGGGCTTCGGCTTCTCCTTCGGTCCCCGGCGGGGGCCGGCCGCGGCGGCAAAGGGGGCGACGAGGTCCGCCAGATGCCCCGTCTCGCTCAGCCTCAGCCCGTCGGGCGCCGAGAGGGCCCGCCCGCCCCGCGCCACGCGGCGGGGAAGGGTGGCGGCGGCGAAGCCGAGCTTGGCGGCTTCCCGCAGCCGCAACTCGGTCTGGGCGACCTGCCGGATCTCGCCGGAGAGGCCGACCTCCCCGAAGAACACGGCGTCGGGCGGGCAGGGCCGGTCCGTCGCGGCGCTGACGAGGGCGGCGGCGACCGCCAGGTCCGCCGCGGGCTCACTGATCCGCAGCCCGCCGGCGATGTTGAGATAGACGTCGTTCATCCCGAGCGTCATCCGGCACCGACTCTCCAGCACGGCGAGCAGCATGGAGAGGCGGCCGGAATCCCAGCCCACCACCTGCCGCCGGGGGCTGCCGCCCGCCGAGGGGGAGAGGAGGGCCTGCACCTCCACCAGCACGGGGCGCGTCCCCTCCAGCCCGGCGAAGACGGCCGAGCCCGAGACGTTGCCGCGCCGCTCCGCGAGGAAGAGGGCGGAGGGGTTGGGCACCTCGGCCAACCCCGTCTCCGTCATCTCGAAGACGCCGATCTCGTCGGTGGCGCCGAAGCGGTTCTTGGTGGCGCGGAGGATGCGGAACTGGTGGCCGCGATCGCCTTCGAAATAGAGGGTGGCGTCCACCATGTGCTCCAGCACGCGGGGGCCGGCGAGCGTGCCCTCCTTGGTCACATGGCCCACCAAGACGAGGGCGAAGCCGCGGGCCTTGGCCATGCGGCCGAGTTCGGCCGCGCAGGCGCGGACCTGGGAGACGGTGCCGGGCGCCGAATCGAGGCTGTCGAGCCAGACGGTCTGGATCGAGTCCATGATGACCAGCCCGACATCGCGCTCCTCCTCCAGGCTGGCGAGGATGTCGCGGAGCGAGGAGGCGGCGGCGAGGCCCAGCGGGGCGCCGGAGACGCCCAGGCGCAGGGCGCGCAGCCGCACCTGCTCGATCGCCTCCTCGCCCGAGATGTAGAGGGTGCGCTTGCCCGCTTCGGCCACCCGCGCCGCGGCCTGGAGGAGGATGGTGGACTTGCCGATGCCGGGGTCCCCGCCCACCAGCACCACCGATCCCGGCACGAAGCCGCCGCCGAGCACGCGGTCCAGCTCCGCCATGCCCGTGCGGGTGCGGGGCGGGGGGGAGGAATGGCCCTTGAGCGCCACGAACTCCACCTTCCGCCCGCCCAGGGAGGCGGCCTTGGTGGGGCCGGGGACGCGGCTCTCCACCACCTCCTCGGCCAGGGTGTTCCAGGCGCCGCAGCCCTCGCACTTGCCCTGCCACTTCGGGTGGACGGTGCCGCAGGACTGGCAGACGAAGCGGTGCGAGGCTTTGGCCAAGGGGTGCCCGATCAGGAACGAAAGGTGGACATCCCGGATGTAGCGCGGGGAGGGGGCGGATAGAAGGGACAAGGAGGCTTCCGGGGGCGCATCATCTCGCCGCAACTCGACGGAGGTGCCTTCCATGACCCCTGAACTCCGCCTGCTCGCCTGGAGCGTCGTGCTCGGCCTCGTGCACATCATCGCCGCGGCAGCGGCGGCGACGCGGCAGCGCCCGGGCGGCCTCGCCTGGGCCGCCGGCGCGCGGGACGAGCCGCAGCCGCCCCCGTCGGGCGTGGCCGCGCGGCTGACGCGGGCGCGGGACAACTTCCTGGAGACCTTCCCCCTCTTCGCCGCCGCCCTCCTGGCCGCGCATCTCGCCGGGCGCTCGGGCGGGATGACGAGCTGGGGCGCGCTCATCTATTTCTGGGCGCGGGTGGCCTACCTGCCGCTCTACGCGGCGGGGGTGCCGATGATCCGCTCCGTCGTCTGGGGCGCGGCGATGGTGGGGCTGGTGATGGTGCTGCTCTCCCTCTTCGGGTGAGCCCTGCTCACCCGGGGCGAGGCGCTCGCCCGGGGCGAGGCGCTCGCCCGAGGTGAGGCACTCACCCCGGGTGAAGGCAGGCTCAGGTGAAGTAGAGCACCCGCGCGCCCGGCAGGTGGCGCGCGACGGCTCCCTCCAGCTCGCGCCGCAGCTCGCCCATCAGCTCGCGCGGGAAGACGTATTTCACCGAGCCGAACTTCGTCGTCTTCCGCGTGCGCTGGGCCGGGTCCATCTCCAGCCCGCTGCCGGGATACCAGCCCTGCAGCACCTCCCGCGATCCCTCGGTGAAGCGGTGGGTGATCAGCTCCACCGTCAGGTCGGGGTCCGGCGCGCCCGCCAGCGCGGCGGCGCAATCCGCCAGCAGCGCGTCATAGGCCTCCCGCCAGTCCGGCAGGTTGAGGATGGGGGCGACGGTCAGGCCGATGCGGTAGCCCGCCAGGGCCGCCTTCCGCATCGCGGCCAGGCGGTTCCGCACCCGCGGCGCCCCGCCCTCGAAGCGCTCGGCGGCGCGGGCGTTGATGGAGAAGCGGATGCGGGTTCGGCGGCCGTGCGGCAGGGCCAGCAGGGGATCGATCGCGTCGTACTTCGTGGTGAAGCGGAGCTGCGCCTCGGCGTCCCAATCGCCGAAGAAGCGGATCGTCTCGGCGAGCGAGCCGGTGATGTGCTCGATCCCCAGGGGATCGGTGTAGCAGGAGGCTTCGAAGGTCGTGCCCTCCGCCATGCGCGCGGCGTTGCGGGAGGTGACCTGCCCCTGGCCCAGCAGCGGCGGCAGCGCGGCCAGGATCTCCGGCAGGTTGGCATAGGCGCGGATGATCGGCGGCCCGGCGAGCGAGCCCGCGAGGTAGCAGTAGGAGCAGTGGGCCGGGCATCCCTCGGCGAGGTCGAAGCGCCAGTCCGCGCTCGGCGGGATGGGCTGCGGCTTCCGGCGACTGGGGGAGGCGACCACCACGGCCATGGTGGTCTTCGCGTCGCGATAGGTGTCGGGCAGGCCGGTCAGCCGGTCCGCCTTCAGGCGCACGACCTCCGCGCCGAGGGCCGCCGCGCGCTCCGCCATCGCTGCCCCCTGCGGCCAGGAGAGGGCGGAGGGCGTGACGAGAAGGCGCCTGGGCTTCCAGAGCGGGTGCGCGCGGGCGGGGGCCTCCATCACGTCAGAAGGCATAGCGCACCCGGCAATAGGGCATGCGCGCGGCGAGCAGTTCCTTGAAGCGCGCGAGCCAGCGGCCCTTCCAGCCCGTGCGGTAGCGAAGGTTCACCCCGCCGCCCTCAGAGACCTTTTCCTCCTGGATGTCGGGGCGCCAGAGAAGCTCTTCCGCCCTGGGGTGCCAGGCGAGGTTGATCTCGTGCAGGCCCTGGTTGTGGGTGAGCATGATGATCTCCGCCGCCAGCCCCTCCTTCACCTGATCGGGCAGCACGTCGTCGAGTTCGGCGAAGAGCTCGCCCCACTCGGCCTCCCATCCCTCGCGCAGCACGACGGGGGAGAAGTTGAGGTGCATCTCGTATCCCGCGCGGTGCAGCTCCGGGATCGCCGCAATGCGCTCGGCCACGGGCGAGGTGCGGACATCCAGCAGCTTCGCCATGCCCGCCGGCATGAGGGACATGCGGATGCGCGTGCGCCCGCGGGGGTCGTAGTCGAGTAGGTCGCGGTTCACCCATTTCGTCGCGAAGCTGCCCTTGGCGTTGGGCAGGTCGCGGAAGGCCGCGACGAGGTCGCGCACGTTGTCGGAGATGGCGGCGTCCACCGAGAGGTCGCCGTTCTCGCCGAGATCGTAGACCCAGTCGCGAGGGTCCACCTGGTTCGGCTCCGCCTTCGGCCCCTGCCGCGCGGCGTGGCGGGCGATGGCGGCGGTGATCTCCTCGATGTTCACGAAGACCGAGATCGGGTTCGAGTGGCCCTTGCGCCGCGCGACGTAGCAGTAGGCGCAGGCCATGGCGCAGCCATTGGAGGAGGATGGCGCGATGAAGTCCGCGCTGCGCCCGTTCGGCCGGAAGGCGAGGCTCTTCTTCACCCCGAGCACGAGCGAGCCGCGCTTGGCCCGGAGATAGTCGCCGGGATCGCCCTCCCGCAGCTCGGGGATGCGCCAGTGGGAGGCGACCTCGATCCGCTCGGCCCGGGGAAAGCGGGCCAGCACTTCCCGGCCCCGCGCGTATCCCTCCACGGCGGGCTCCAGGTAGATCCGGGCGATGTCGAGCAGCGTGGGCGGGGGGCCGTTCATCCGTCCCTGGATATGGGGGCGCCCCGCCGGGCGGACAGGTGGCGGGGGCGTCCTCCCAGCCTATCTTGGGGCGGGACATGGGGCAGGGAACGCGGATGCGGGATGCGGTGGCGCGCGGCGGCGGGGGAGCAGGGCTCGCGGCGCGGCGGATCTGGGGGATGATGTACCGCCACCTCGCCCTCTTCCGCCGCTCCTGGCCGCGGCTGGTGGAGCTCGCCTACTGGCCCGTGCTGCAGATGGTGGTCTGGGGCTTCGTCACGGCCTATGTCGCGGGCGTCCAGGCGAATGCGGCGAGCCTCGCGGCCGGGGTCCTGCTCGGCGGCGTGCTGCTCTGGGAGGTCGCGCTGCGGAGCCAGATGGGCTTCTCCATCTCCTTCCTGGAGGAGATCTGGTCCCGCAACCTCGGCCACGTCTTCGTCTCCCCCCTCCGCCCCTGGGAGCTGGTGGCGGCGCTGGTGGGGATGAGCGCGATCCGCATGCTGGTGGGCGTGCTGCCGGCGGTGCTGCTCGCCTGGCTCCTCTACGGCTTCGGCCTCTTCTCCCTCGGCCCGGTGGTGGTTCTGTTCTTCGCGGCGCTGATGGTGATGGGCTGGGCGGTGGCGCTGGGGGTGACGAGCCTCATCCTCCGCCACGGCGCGGGGGCGGAGGCGCTGGCCTGGTCGCTCATGTTCGGCCTCGCCCCGCTCTCGGCGGTGTTCTACCCCGTCTCCGTCCTGCCGGAATGGCTGCGGCCCGTGGCGCTGGCCACCCCCTCCGCCCATGTCTTCGAGGGGATGCGCGCGGCGCTGACCGAGGGGCGGATCGCCTGGGGGCATCTCGGCTGGGCCTTCGGGCTGGACCTCGTCTGGCTCGCCGCCATGGCCTGGCTGTTCATGTGGCAGTTCCGCCGGGCGCGGGAGCGGGGCGCGCTGCTCACCATCGGGGAATAGGGGCCTCGCCGCGGGGGTGGGGGTGTCGTATGGGGCCGGGATGACGGACACGACCCGCATCTTCCTCATCCGCCACGCCCTGGTGGAGGCCTCCGCGCGACTGACCGCCTACGGCTCCATGGATGTCGCTCTCTGCCAGGACACGCTGGTGCGCGAGCGCCCGGCCCATGCCTGGCTGGCGGCGCGCGTGCCGCCGGGGGCGCGCTGGTACTGCACCCCGCTCGCCCGCACCCGCGCGACGGCCATGGCGATCTTCGCCGCCGGCTACCCGGAGGCGGAGCTGACCGACCTCCCGCATTTCGTGGAGCAGCACCTCGGCGAGTGGCAGGGCCTGACCCACGAGGAGTTCACCGCCGTCCTGCGCGACCCGCCCCACCCCTTCTGGAACCACGGCGCGGACGAGCGCCCCCCGGGGGGCGAGAGCCTGTCGGAGGTGGTGGACCGCGTCGGCCCCACTCTGGAGGCGGTGGCGGACGAGAACCCCGGCGGGGACGCGGTGATCGTGGCCCATGGCGGCTCGATCCGCGCGGCGCTGGCCCATGCCTGCGCGCTAACCCCCTACCAGGCGCTCCAGTTCAGCGTGAAGAACCTCTCCCTCACCCGGCTGGAGCGGGAGCGGGGCCACTGGCGCGTGGGAACGGTGAACGAGGAGCCGCCGCCCGGCTGAGGGCGGCCCGCCGCCGGCCGAAACGACGGGCGAGGCGCGCCCTGGCCTTGCCGCGATCGAACCGGTAGTCTCTCGCCAAGGCAAGGGGTTGGGGGAAGAACTTCATGCGATGCAAGATCATTGGGCTGGTGGCCCTGGCCGCCATCGCCCTGGGCCAGCCGCGCGCGGCCCTCGCGCAGACGGAGCAGCAGGCGCTCGTGGACCGCGCCACCATCACCGTGCAGGAGATGCTGGGCTCGGGCGACCCGAACGTGCTGAAGGACGCCAACGGCATGCTCCAGCGGGCGCGGGCCGTGATGATCTGCCCCCGGATCTTCCGCGCGGGCTTCGTCTTCGGCGGACAGGGCGGCGACTGCGTGCTGACGGCGCGGGACGGCGCGGGCTCCTGGTCCTCCCCCGCCTTCTACACCATCGGCTCCGCCAGCTTCGGCCTGCAGATCGGCATCCAGGACATGCAGGTCATGATGATGATCCTGACGCAGAAGGGGCTGAACGCCGTCCTCGACAGCCAGTTCAAGATCGGAGCGGACGCCTCCGTCGCGATCGCGGCCATCGGCGGGGGCATCGCGGGGGCGACGACCGCCGCGGTGGGCGCCGACATCGTCAGCTATGCCCGCACGCGCGGCCTCTATGCCGGCATCTCGCTGGAGGGCTCGCTGCTGAGCAGCCGCAGCGAGTTCAACCAGGGCTATTACGGCCGCCCCGCCGGGCCGCGGCAGATCGTGATGGAGATGCAGGCGCACAACCCCGCCGCGGACGCGCTCCGCGCCGCGCTGATGCGCTTCGGCCCGGGCGGGCCCGCCGCGGCGCCCATGGCCGCCATGCCCGCCCAGCCCGGGACGATGGGGATCCAGGCGGCGCCCAGCGGCACCGTCATGCGGGAGCAGCTTCGCTGATACCCTGAGCGCTCTCTCTGAGAGCGCGACGGACCTGACGGATGGGCGTGGCCGCAGCGGGTCGTTGCGGCCGCGGCCGAAAGCGGCGTCGGGCCGAACCACACGAACCAACCAGAGAAGAAGGAACCTCGATCCACGAGGCATGCCGCGGCGCCGAAACTCACCCATCGCCGTCCCGTTGCCCCACTGGCAATCCCGACGGACGCAGGTCAGCTCTTTGCGCGCGTCGCCCGGCCGAACTGAGAAACGAGAGGTCCCCCTGTGGCTGCCATTTCCGCGCCCATTCATGCGCCAGGATTAGCAAGGCCGCTTCATCCCTTGCACGCGATCCTGCTCGCCTTCCCGCTCCCGCTGTTCCTCGGTGCGCTGCTCAGCGACCTCGCCTACCGGTCGAGCTTCCAGATCCAGTGGTTCAATTTCTCGTCCTGGCTCCTCGCCGGCGGATTGTTCGTCGGCGGCTTCGCCCTGCTCTGGGCACTGATCGATCTGATCCGAAGCGGAGCGGCGCGGAGGAAGCGTGCGGCGGTCTACTTCCTCGTGCTGCTCGCCATGTGGGTGCTCGGCTTCATCGACGCGCTCGTGCACTCGAAGGACGCCTTCGCGATCATGCCCGAGGCGCTCTACCTCTCCGCCATCGTGACGATCCTCGCGCTCGTCGCGTCCTGGATCGGCTACTCCGGCTATCACTCGAGGGAGGCGGCATGATGCGCGCAGCTCTTCTGATCGGCGTCGCGGCGCTCGCCCTTTCCGCCTTCCACGGCGAGCCCGCCGCGCAGCAACTCGGGGCCAACCCGAGCCTCCCGGAGCCGCATCGCGGCCTGCTGCCCGACATGACGATCCCCCGCCCGGCAGCCTGGGGCAATGATCGCCCGACGGTGCCGCAGGGCTACACGATCCAGGCCATCGCCACGGATCTCAAGATCCCGCGCCAGACCCTCATCCTGCCCAATGGCGACATCCTGGTCACCGAGGGAACGGGCGGGCAGGGCGCCCCCCGGCTCAACCCGAAGGCCTTCATCGCGGGCGTCATCAAGAGCTGGGGCAGGACGTCGGTGCCGGGCGGCAACCGGCTGACGCTGCTGCGCGACGCCGATGGCGACGGCACCTATGAGGGCCGGCACGTCTTCGCGGAGAACCTGAACGGGCCCTACGGCCTCGCCCTGGTCAACGGTGTCCTCTACGTCGCCAACCAGGATGCGCTGGTGCGCTTCGACTATCGCGAGGGCCAGACGCAGGCGAGCGGGCCGCCGGTGCTGGTGACGAACCTGCCCTCGGCGGTCAACCACCACTGGACGAAGGCGATGACCGCCAGCCCCGATGGCCGGTTCCTCTATGTCGGCATCGGGTCCAACAGCAACATCACCGAGCGCGGGATGGAGGTCGAGGTCGATCGGGCCATGGTGTGGCAGATCGACCCCCAGACGGGCGCGCACAGGCCCTACGCGACCGGCCTGCGCAATCCCACGGCCCTCACGATCCAGCCGGGAACGGGCCAGCTCTGGGCCGTGGTGAACGAGCGCGACGAGATCGGCCCCGACCTCGTTCCGGACTACCTGAGCTCGGTGCGCGAGGGCGGCTTCTACGGCTGGCCCTGGAGCTACTGGGGCCAGAACGTCGACACCCGCGCGCAGCCGCAGAACCCGGAGCGCGTCGCCGCGGCCATCCGCCCGGACTACGCGCTGGGCGCGCATGTGGCGGCGCTCGGCGTCTCCTTCTCGGCCCCCTCCATGGGCGCGGCCTTCGCGGACGGGGTGTTCGTCGGCCAGCATGGCAGCTGGAACCGCAACAACCCCGTCGGCTACAAGGTCGTCTTCGTGCCGTTCCGTGACGGCCGGCCCGCCGGAGACCCGATCGACTTCGTGTCCGGCTTCCTCAACGGCGAGGGCAACACGCGCGGCCGGCCGGTCGGGGTATCGGTGGACCCCCGCGGCGCCCTGATCGTCGCCGACGACCTGTCGAACACGGTCTGGAGGGTTACGCCGAACCGGTAGCGCGCGGAGGGGGGCTGGCCTGACCGGGGCCTGCCCTGCACGCGGCCCGGGGCGGCGCGCGGGCCGGGTCCGGAGCGTGCCTTAGGGCACCCCGGCGGCGAGGCCGTCCCGCTGCGGGTCGGCCCCGCCCTCGATCGCCCCGTCCCACATCGTGATCCCGTGGACGGCGGCGAAGGGGAAGCTGGTGGGGTTGCGCCGGACCTCGTAGCCCATCCCCTCCAGCGCCTTCTGCACCGCGCGCGGGATGCGGTTGGAGATGTCGATCGCGTCGCTCGTGCTGGAGAAGCGCGGCGCCATCACCGCTTCCTGCATCGTCATGCCCCAGTCGATGAGGTTCACCAGCGCCTGGGTGATCGCCACCCCGATCCAGGCCCCGCCCGGCGCCCCCAGCGTGGCGACGGGCCTGTCCCCTTCCAGCACGATGGTCGGCGACATGGTGGAGAAGCGGCGCTTGCCCGGCGCGATGGAGCCGGCGCGCCCCGGCCGGGGATCGTAGTTGTTCATGCCCCCGTTCAGCATGAAGCCCGTGCCTGGCGGAATGACGCCGGAGGGCAGGCCGAGCGTGTGGGTCAGCGTCACCACCATCCCATCGGCGTCCACGCAGGAGACGGTGGTGGTGTGCTCTGAATCCGCCCCCAGCCGGGGCAGCGACACCTTCTCCCCCGCGCGGATGCGGGCGGCGCATTCCTCGGCGTAGGAATCGGAGAGAAGCATGTCGAGCGGGGGCGGGATGAAGTCGGGGTCGCCGATATGGCGGTCCTTGTCCCGCATGGCCGTCCGCATCGCCTCGGACAGGACGCGCACGTATTCCGGCGTGTTATGGCCGAGGGCGGCGAGGTCGAAGGGCCCGAGGATGCGGAGCATCTCCGCCACCAGGATGCCGCCCGCGGGCGGCGGCGGCAGGGCGATGCCGAAGCCGCGGTAGCCCACGCGCAGCGGCTCCCGCCATCGCGGCTCGAAGCCCGCCAGGTCCTCGGCCGAGAGCAGCCCGTCATGCGCCCGCATGTCCGCCACGATCCGGCGGGACAGTTCGCCGGTGTAGAAGGTCTCCGCCCCCTCCCGCGCGACGAGGCGCAGCGTTTCCGCCAGATCGGGGTTGCGGACGGTCTGGCCCAGGCGCTTCGGCGCGCCGTCCGCGCCCATGTAGAGGCGGCGCCCGTCCTCCGTGAAGCCGAGCTTGGCGGCGTAGGAGAGGCGGCCATAGGCCTTCTCGTCCAGGTGGAACATGGTGGCCACGTGCGGTCGCACGAGCCAGCCCTCCTCGGCGAAGCCGACGGCCGGTGCGAAGAGGCTCTCCCACGCCGCCCGCCCGAAGCGCGCATGGGCGGCGCCGAAGACGCGGAGGATGCCGGGAACCGTCACGGCGCGGTGGCCGATCTCGTTCACATGGTCCCGCACGATGTAGCCGAAGCCGTCCGGGCACTCCCCGACATAGCGGTCCGCCCACATGTCCTCCCGGCAGGCACCGGGGGCGGCGGAGAGGCCGTCGAGGATCACGTGCTCGCCGCTCCGGGGATCGAGGAGCTGCAGCACGCCCAGGCCCCCAATGCCGCTCATCATGGGGTCCACCACCCCTTGCGCCAGGGCGCAGGCGAGAACCGCGTCCAGCGCGTTGCCGCCCGCGCGCAGCACCGCCTCGCCCGCCTCCACCGCCTCGGGCTGCGGGGCCACGATCATGGCGCGGGGGGTGGGGAGGCGGCGGGCGGGTCTGGGCATCGGGGACTCCTTCGGGCCGCGGAGTTTGCGCCATCGCGCCGGGGCCGTCGCCCCCGGGCGCTGCTTGCAGCGCCCCCGGGCGCTGCAAGCAGCGCCCCCGGGTGCTGCCTTCAGCGCCCCAGGGCGCGCTTCCTTCCGTGCTCCCGGGCGCCACTCTTGGCGTCCTCGGGCGTCTCCCTTGATGCCCCCGGTTGCCTCCCTCGGCGCCGGGGGCGCTATCTCCCGCGCGGCCGATGCCGCCATCGCGGGTGCTTGCGCGGGCATGCCGCATCGCGGCATGTGCTGCCCGCGCGGCCGCCCGTTGCGGCGCCTCGAAGCGGAAGGGGATGCGATGACGGACCAGCACCCAGGCGCCCGTCCATGAGCGGCAGCCCCCGGATCATGCTGCTGACCGGCGCGAGCCGGGGCATCGGCCACGCCACGGTGAAGCGCTTCCAGGGCGAGGGCTGGCGCATCCTCACCGTCTCCCGCCAGCCCTTCTCCGAGGAGTGCCGCTGGCCCGGCGCCCGCTGGGGCCATATCCAGGCCGATCTCTCCGACCCCGCCGAGGTGGAGGCGATGATCCGCGAGGTGCGGGAGCGCCTGCCCGAGGGGCAGCTGCACGCGCTGGTGAACAATGCCGGCATCTCCCCCAAGGGCGAGGGCGGGGCGAGGCTGGGGGCGCTGGACTCCGACCACGCCCTCTGGACCTCCGTGTTCAACGTGAACCTCTTCTCCACCGCCGCCCTCGCGCGCGGGCTGTTCCCCGAGCTGCGCGCGGGCGGCGCGAGCATCGTGAACGTCACCTCCATCGTCGGCTCGCGCGTGCATCCCTTCGCGGGCGCGGCCTATGCCTGCTCGAAGGCGGCGCTGGCGGCGCTGACGCGGGAGCTGGCCTTCGAGTTCGGCGCGCACGGGGTGCGGGTGAACGCCATCGCGCCGGGCGAGATCGACACAGCCATCCTCTCCCCCGGGACGGAGGAGATCGTGGAGCGGCAGATCCCGATGCGCCGCCTCGGGCGTGCGGAGGAGGTGGCGGAGACGATCCTCTTCCTCTGCTCCTCGGCCTCCTCCTACGTGAACGGGGCGGAGATCCACATCAACGGCGGCCAGCACGTCTGACCCGCCGCGCGGGGCCGGGGATCACAAGCCGGGGATGGCGCCCGCCGCCCGGCTCCGGCGGCGCGTTCCCCTCTCCGGCGCAGGGACGGGGGAGAGGCACATGTTCGGATTGGGCGGGCCGAAGCGGCCGGAGGTGGTCGCCTTCGACATCATCGGGACGGTCTTTCCGCTCGATCCCCTGCGGCCCGGCATCGTGGAACTCGGCCTGCCCCCCGCCGGGCTGGAGGGATGGTTCGCCACCGCCCTGCGCGACGCCTTCGCCCTCTCCTCCGCGGGCGACTTCAAGCCCTTCACCGAGGTGCTGAAGGCGGCGCTGGACACGGTGCTGGCCGAGCAGGACCTCGATCCCCCGGCCACCGCAAAGGCCGTGCTGCTGGAGCGGATGAAGAGCCTTCCTGCCCGTCCCGACGCGCGGGAGGCCTTCGGCACCCTCTCCCGCGCGGGGATGCGGGTGATCGCGCTCAGCAACGGCGCGGCCGCCTCCACGAAGCTCCTGCTGGAAGGAGCGGGGCTGGACGACCTCGTCGGGGAGATCGTCTCGGTGGAGGAGGTGAAGCTCTTCAAGCCGCGCCGCGAGGTCTATGAGCAGGCCGCCCGTCGCGCGGGGGTGGAGGCGGGGCGGCTCGCCCTCGTCGCCGTGCATCCCTGGGACATCAACGGCGCCAAGGCGGCGGGGCTGGTTACGGCCTATGTCACGGCCGAGCGGCCCTTCTCCCCGGTCATGCGCGCCCCGGACATCGAGGCGCCGAGCCTCGCCGAGGCGGCCCGCGCCCTGGCCGCGCTGTAGCGCCCCGAACGGCAGGGCGGCGCCGGGCCGCCCCGCCATTCCCTCACCCGATTCCGGCGAGAAGCTCCACCACGCGCCCGGGATCCGGGATCTCCACGTCGTGCGGCACGGGAAGGTCCACGTAGCGCCAGCCCCCCTTCGCGCGCGCCCGCTGGCGGCTGGGCTCGATCGAGCCGAGGGCGGGGCTGGTGTAGGCGACATAGGTCACCGGCAGCCCCGCCCCCGCCGGCTTGGCCAGGCGCATCACGCTCTCATAGGTGCCGATGGGATGGGGGCGCAGGCGCCGCATGAACCACTGCTTCCCCGGGCTGTCGGGGATGGGGAAGCCCTCGGGCCCCGGCACCGGCAGGGCCACGCCGCCGCCCTGCTCCTGCGCCACCTTCCGCCGCGCATCGGCCATGCCGGCGGGCAGGATGTCGAAGACCTTCTCGCCGTTCTCGGGGATCAGCGCGTCGAGATAGACGACGTGGCGGATGCGGTCCGTCATGCGGTCCGCGACGCCCGTGACCGCCACCCCGCCATAGGAATGGCCGACGAGGATGATGTCGCGCAGCTCCTCCGTCTCGATGACGTTGGCGACGTCCTCGATATGGGTCTCGACCGTGATCTGGCGGGACATGAGGTGGCTGCGCTCCCCTAGGCCGGTCTGGGTCGGCGTCCAGACGCGGTGCCCCTGCCGGCGCAGCCCCTCGGCCACGTCGCGCCAGATCCAGCCGCCGCCATAGGCGCCGTGGACGAGGACATAGGTCTTGGAAGCGGAGCCCGGCCCCTGGGCCGGGGTTCCGGTCGATGTCTGCGACTGGGCGAGGGTGGCGGCCGCGGGCAGGGCGGCGAGCCCCCCGAGCATGCCTCTGCGATGCATGGCGTGTCCTCCTGTTCTCTTTGCCCGAAGGCTAGGGGCGGCATCGAAGGGGGGTCAACAGCGGCCCGTCACGGCCCTGCCCCCTCGTCATGGAGGATGTGGGAGAGCAGGAATTCCGGATGTGCCATCCCGGCTCGGCCGGGCGAGGCCAGGTTGGCGCCACGCCTCGCGCCGCTCGGGCGCGCGCTCAGGAAAGGACGCGCGGGCCGGAGGGAGTGTCGATCACCGCTTCGAGGCGAAGCGCCGGGCCTGGCCTGAGGCGGGGCGGGTCGGCGAGGCCCAGGCTCGCATGCAGGGCCCCGATGGCGTCGGGATCGGGATGTTCCACGGTGAAGGTGGCGAGCCGGGCGCCGAGATCCGGCATGGCCGTCGCGGGGCAGCCGCGCGGTCCCCAGTCGATGGGGCAGGGTGCGGCGCCGCCGGCCGGCAGGCCCCCGTCGGGGCGCACCGCGAAGGTCCAGCGGCGGTCCCCGCGGGAGACGGAGGCGGCGGTGCCGAGCAGGTCGCCGTGGCGGGCGAGCAACTCGGGCAGCGCCTCGGTGCGGGCCACCCAGGCGCGGAGGCGGCGACCGGCCTCCCAGTCGGCGCGCAGGGTCTCGGCGTCGTCGAGGCCGAACCAGCGCGGGCCGGCCGGAGCGGGGGCGGCGGGGTCGGCGGCGATGACCTCCAGGAAGGCGCCGTCGCCGAGGCGGAGGAGGTGGTTGTGCGTGCCCATCTCGGGATGCGCGCCGCCGAAGGGCATCTCCAGGCCCAGCCGGTCGCGCACATGGGCCACCCCCTCGGCCAGGCTGGGGGCGATGACGACGAGGTGGTCGAGGAGGAGCATCAGGCGATCTGGTCCAGCCCCGCCCGCAGCGTGCCGCCGGCGTCTTCCAGCAGGCCCTCCCGCAGGAAGAGGTCGATCAGCACGAGGTTGACGTTGAACTTCACGTCATCCGTGTCCCGCACGGCCTCCAGCACGCGGGCGATGGGCCAGAGCTCGAAGCGCTCGACCTCGTCGTCGTTCGGGCGGGGGGTGACGTCCTCCGGCATGTCGAGGTCGTAGAGGTGGAGGAGGTCCCGCCGCATCCCCTCCTCCGTCCGCATAATGTAGGAGACGCGGCCCACGGGCCGGGCGCGGAGCGCGAGGTCGGCGGGCAAGGAGGCCTCCTCCTCCGCCTCCTTCGCGAGGCACCGCTCGGGCGTCAGCCCGGCCGGGATGCCGCCGGCCACGATGTTGTCGAGCTTGCCCGGCGCCACCGCCTTGTCCTTCGCGCGCCAGCCGACCCAGAGGTGCAGGCCGCCATCGGGTCCGGGTGGGCGACGGACGAGCCCGTTCATGTGCACGCCCTGGCTCATGATGCCCAGCGCCGGCAGCACGCCCCGGTCCACCGTGGCCAGCACCGGCCCGGCGGGATGGGCGCGCACGTCGAACTCCTCTCCCCGGATGCGCCCGAAGCCCGCGCGGGAGAGGGCGCGGGCGATCTCGGCCATGGCCCCCGTGCGCGCCGCCGCCCCGCGGAGGCCGGCGGCGAGCGAGACGCCCTCGGGCCCGAAATGCACGGCCTTGGGCAGGAAGGTGAGGGCGCGCGCGGCCTCCGCCTCCAGCCAGCCCACCTGTTCATCCCCGATGCGGAAGGGGAGATAGCCGGCGGGGGAGGGGATGTTGTTGCAGGCGGCGATGTGGCGGGCGAAGCGTTCCATCCGCCCATACTGCCCGCCCCGGCGCGGATGGGCATCCCCGCCATGCGGGCGAACCGCTGGCACCCGGGCGGGGCAGGCCCCATGTAACGAGAGACGCTGCCCCGGATTCGGGGTGGCAAGCCCTTCCCGGCGCGCCCCGGGGCCGGCCCCGCCGGGCCGCCCCCGCCCGGCTGCGTGCCCGCACCGGAGTTCCCCGTGCCACCCGCCGATTCCGACAAGCCCGCCCCGCGCGGCGATTTCTCCACGCTGAAGAGCCTTGCGCCCTATCTCTGGCCGAAGGGCGAGACGGGGCTGCGGGTGCGCGTCGTCGTCGCGCTCGTGCTGCTGGTGGCGGCGAAGCTGGCCAACGTGCTCGTGCCCATCGCCTATGCCCGCGCCGTGGACGCGCTGACGCCCCATGCCGGGGCGGCGGCCGGAACGGCGGCCGCGATGCTGACCGTGCCGGTGGCGCTGGTGGTCGGCTACGGCCTGCTGCGAATCGCCTCCTCCGCCTTCGGGGAGCTGCGGGACGCGGTGTTCACCAAGGTGCAGGCCCGCGCCGCCCGGCGGATCGCGCTGCAGGTCTTCACCCACATGCACGCCCTCTCCCTCCGCTTTCACCTGGACCGGCAGACGGGCGGCCTGTCGCGCGTGATCGAGCGGGGGACGAGGGGGATCAACTTCGTCCTCGACTTCATGATCTTCAACATCATCCCGACCATCTTCGAGATCCTGATGGTCGCGGTGATCCTCTGGCAGCTCTTCGACATCTCCTTTGCCGCCGTCACCCTCGGCACGATCGCGCTCTACGTCACCTTCACGCTGCTGTTCACGAACTGGCGCCTCCAGTTCCGCCGCCGGATGAACGAGACGGACCAGGAGGCGAACACGCGGGCCATCGACAGCCTGCTGAACTACGAGACGGTGAAGTACTTCGGCAACGAGCGGCACGAGGAGCGGCGCTACGACGCCTCGCTCGCGCGCTACGAGAAGTCCTACATCCAGTCCGAGGTCTCGCTGAACTTCCTCAACATGGGGCAGGCCGCGATCATCGCCCTCGGGCTGACGGCGGTGATGCTCATGGCGGCCCGGGGGGTTGCGGCCGGGAGGATGAGCGTCGGCGACTTCGTGATGGTGAACACCTACCTCATCCAGCTCTACCTGCCGCTGAACTTCCTCGGCTTCGTCTACCGGGAGATGAAGCAGGGGCTGGTGGACATGGAGGCCATGTTCACCCTCATGCGCGAGAGCCGCGAGGTGGCCGACAGGCCGGGCGCCCCCGCCCTGCCGGCCGGCCCCGGCGCGGTCCGCTTCGAGGATGTCCGCTTCGGCTACCGTCGCGACCGCGAGATCCTGCACGGGGTGAGCTTCAGCGTGCCGCCCGGCAAGATGCTGGCCATCGTCGGCCCGACCGGCGCGGGCAAGTCCACCATCTCCCGCCTGATGTTCCGCTTCTACGACGTGTGGGACGGCCGCGTGACGATCGACGGCGCCGACATCCGCGACGTGGCGCAGGAGAGCGTGCGCGCCGCCATCGGCGTGGTGCCGCAGGACACCGTGCTGTTCAACGACACCATCGCCTACAACATCGCCTATGGCCGCCCCGACGCCTCTGAGGAGGAGGTCGTGCAGGCGGCGAAGCTTGCCCAGGTGCACGACTTCGTCATGCGCCTGCCGGACGGCTACAACACGCGCGTCGGCGAGCGCGGGTTGAAGCTCTCGGGCGGCGAGAAGCAGCGCGTGGCCATCGCGCGCACCATCCTGAAGGACCCCCGCATCCTCATCCTGGACGAGGCGACGAGCGCGCTCGACACCCGCACGGAGCAGGAGATCCAGTCCGCGCTGCGCGGCGTGGCGCGGGGACGGACGACGCTGGTGATCGCCCACCGCCTCTCCACCGTGGTGGAGGCGGACGAGATCATCGTGCTCTCCGAGGGGCACATCGCCGAGCGCGGCACCCATGCCGAGCTGGTGGCGGCCGAGGGCATCTATGCCGGCATGTGGCGCCGGCAGGCCCAGGCCGTGGCGCTCGCCGAGGCCGCCGCCGCGGCGCGGGACACAGCCTCCCCGGCGCGGGACACCGCGCCTCCACCGCCCGTGGCGGAGGGGCTGGACAGCTCTTCCACCATGGGGTCTTCCGCTCCGGCCAACGCCTGACCATCTGGGCGCAACATTTGACATAGGAGGCCCCGGGAATGGCCCTGGACCCGCAAGGCGACGCGCCCGAGGATCTGAGCCACGCCGGCTCGGTGACCGACAAGGCGATCGAGTACATGATGGAGCAGGGCATCGCCCCGATCTCCATCGCCTCCGCCCTCCTGGGCGGGGCGCTCGGGCTGATGGCCCGCGAGATGGAGGACAAGGCGATCGCCAACGTCCTCCGCAGCGCGCTGAGGTCCGTGGAGAACGGGGAGCTGCAGGAGATGCGGCGGCAGGGCGCGGAGCCGCCCGCGGCGTCCTGATCCGCCCCCGGCCCGGAGTTCAGCTTGACTCCGGGCGGCGCTGAGGCCATACGCCGCCCTTCCTATCAGACCACCACCCGTGCCCCGTGCGGTCCAGCATGGCCGCACGGCCGAACACCCAGGGGTTTCCACCATGTCCCGCCGCTGCGGCATCACCGGCAAGGGCGTCCTGACGGGCAACAACGTCAGCCACGCCAACAACAAGACCCGCCGGCGCTTCCTGCCGAACCTCCAGCAGACCTCCTTCTTCTCGGACGTGCTGGGCACCTCGATCCAGCTCCGCCTCTCCACCCGCGGCATCCGCACCGTGGAGCACAATGGCGGGCTCGATGCCTTCCTCCTCGGCACGCCCGACCGCGCCCTGCCCGTCGAGGCGAAGGTGCTGAAGCGCCGCATCGAGAAGGCGCAGGCGAAGAAGGCCGCCGCCTGACATCAGCCGCCCCGTCGGCTTCGACCACGGCGCGAGGAGCAGTCCTCGCGCCGTTGTTATGTTTGGGGTGGCGTTGTTCATCTTCTGGCAGCCCTGTCCTGGCAGGTTGCCGCCATGGAGATCGCCGTCCCCACCTTCGTGATCGCTGCCCTGCTCGCCCTCCTCTCCGCTCTGGCGGCGAGAAAGCTGCTGGAGCGGGCCCGTGACGCCGAGGCCCGCGCCGCCCAGGCCGAGCTGCGCCTGGACGGGCAGGCCAGGCTTCTCGGCCTCGTCGCACGCGAGCTGGAGGCCCCCGGCCTCTCCCTGCTCGGCATGGCCGCCCGCCTTCCCACCGAGATCGCGCCCTCCATCGAGTCGGAGGGGCGCCGCCTCCTCTCCCTCTCGGACGAGGTCGCGGACCACACGGTTTCCCAGTCCGGCCAGCGGAGCCTGAAGGAGAACCGCATCCCCCTCGGTCCGCTCCTGCAGGAGGCGGTGGAGGCGGTCGCCCTGCCCATGGGCAGGGAGGCCCGCCACTGGCACATCTCGCCCGAGGCGGAGGGCCTTACCCTGATCGGGGACCGGCGGGCGCTCAGCCGCGTCCTGACCCACTCCCTTGCCCGCGCCGCGCGGGAGACCCGGGCGGGGGACCGGATCGCGCTGCGTGTGGTCCGCGCCGCCGAGACCCTGGCGCTGGTGATCGAGGACGAGGGCGCGGGCCTGCCGCGCGGCGACCTTGCAGGCGGGGAAGGGACGCGCGGCCTCACCCTCGGCCTCTCCGCCGCGCGGGAGCTGATGCGCGCCCATGGCGGCGAACTGACGCTGGAGGTGGCCGCCGGGATCGGGGCGCGCGCCTGGCTCACCCTCCCGCGGGCACGGGTGATGGAGGATCAGCCCGCGCTCTGATCCGCCCAGGCCAGCACCATCAGCAGGCTGCGCTGGAAGAACATCCCGTTGTCGTCCGAGATGACGGCCACGAGGTCGCGCCCGTTGTGGCGGAAGGCGCTGATCCCCTCCCAGTTGTCGCTCGGCAGGGGCGGCTCCAGGAGGGCGACCACCGAGCCCTCGGCATGCTCCGGCGCTGCCGGGATCGGCGGCAGCCGGAGGATGCGGGCGGAGAAGCCGTCGAGGGGGGAGAAGTGCCGCTCCAGCACCAGGGCGCCGCCGTCCGGAAGGGGGCAGAGGTCGCTCGGGTTGTGGCCGGGCTGGGGACGGTAGGCGAAGTCATGCCACCGGCCGGGGGCGCCCACCCATCCCTGCCGCATGGAGGGGGCGCCGGGCGGCCGCTGGTCCTCGGTGATGATGAGCCAGCGACCGTCCGGCAGCACGCCCATGGCCTCCAGCGAGCCGTTACCCGGCGCGAGGGCGAGCCCGGCCGGGGCGGCCACGGCTTCCGCCCGCCCGTCCAGCCGCCTGTAGCGCCAGATCCGGTGCAGCCGCTCGAAGCCCACCAGCCAGGAGCCGTCGGGCAGGGCCGCCAGGGACTCCGCATCGCCCAGGAAGCCCCGGGGCAGGGGCGTGCCGACGAGGTCCCGCAATGGCCCACTGCGCGGCGCCTCCAGGTCGAGAGGGGCGCCTTCGGGCGAGAGCACCAACCGCGCCTGGACCCAGCTTCCCCGGTCGGCGACGGCGGTGAGAGTGAGGTCCGGCCCCACATGCAGGCCGGAGAGCCCGTCCACCCCCAGGCGGCGGGTATCGATGGCGAGCACGCCCAGGGGCCGCAGCGCGAGCTCCGCGCCTACGACCGGAAGGGGCTCGGCAAGGCCGACCGGCCCCGGATGGCGGCAGGCCGAGGCGCCGAGCAGGGCCGCCATGGCCGCACGCCGGCCGAGGGAGCGGCGGCGCAGGCCGCCCGTCATGTCCCGGAGGGAAAAGGTGGAGCCGCCCGGCTCACACCATCACCGGCGCCCGCTCCGCGGCCGCGCGCTGCCAAGCAGTGGCGGCATCCTCGTCGAACAGTTCGGCGAGCTTCTTCATCATCGTGCCGCCCAGCTCCTCCGCGTCCACGATGGTGACGGCGCGGCGGTAGTAGCGGGTGACATCGTGGCCGATGCCGATGGCGATCAGCTCCACGATGTCGCGGCCCTCGATGTCGCCGATCACCTTGCGGAGGTGGCGCTCGAGGTAGTTGCCGGGGTTCACCGAGAGCGTGCTGTCATCGACCGGCGCGCCGTCCGAGATCACCATCAGGATGCGCCGCTTCTCCGGGCGGGAGAGAAGGCGCTTGTAGGCCCATTCCAGGGCCTCGCCGTCGATGTTCTCCTTCAGCAGCCCCTCGCGCAGCATGAGGCCGAGATTCTTGCGCGCGCGGCGCCAGGGCGCGTCGGCGGACTTGTAGACGACGTGGCGGAGGTCGTTCAGCCGGCCGGGGTTGCGCGGCTTGCCGTCCTGCACCCAGCGCTCGCGCGACTGGCCGCCCTTCCAGGCGCGGGTGGTGAAGCCCAGGATCTCCACCTTCACCGCGCAGCGCTCGAGCGTGCGGGCGAGGATGTCGCAGCACATGGCGGCCACCGTGATCGGCCGCCCGCGCATGGAACCGGAATTGTCGATCAACAGGGTGACGACCGTGTCGCGGAAATCGGCCTCGCGCTCGCGCTTGTAGGTCAGCGAGTGGGTGGGGGAGGCGACGATGCGGGCGAGGCGCGCGACGTCGAGCAGCCCCTCCTCCAGGTCGAACTCCCAGGCGCGCTGCTGCTGGGCGAGCAGGCGGCGCTGGAGGCGGTTGGCGAGCTTGGAGACGACGCCCTGGAGATGGGAGAGCTGCTGGTCGAGTTGCTGGCGGAGGCGTGACAGCTCCTCCGGGTCGCAGAGGTCGTCGGCCGAGACCTCCTCGTCGAACTGGCGGATATAGGCGCGGTAGGCGGAGGCGTCGTCCGTGACGGGCACCTCCTTCCTCTGCTGCGGGCCGCCGGGGCGGTCCTCGCCCTCGGCCGCGGCGCCGTCGTCCTCTTCCTGCTCGCCGGCCTCGTCCTCGCCCGCCTGGCCCTCGGTCTGCTCGGGCTGGGCGCCCATCAGGCTCTCGGATTCCTGGGGCTTGCTCTCGCCCTCGCCCTGGTTGTCCTGGGCGCCCGACGTCTCGCTGCCCTCGTCCTCCTGGTCCTGGGACTCCTCGGATTCGGCCTCCACCTCCGCCTCGGCGAGGTCGAGGGCGGCCAGCAGCTTGCGGGCGGAGCGGCCGAAGGCGTCCTGGTCCTCGGCGTTGGTGGCCATCTCGGCCAGGGCGTTGTCGGCGCGGGGGCCGAGCGTGTCGCGCCAGAGATCGAGCACGCGGCGCGCGGCCTCGGGGGCGGGCTCGCCGGTCAGTCTCTCGCGGGCCAGTAGGGACAGCGCGGCCGTCATCGGCAGCTGGTCCTTGCGGGTCATGCGGTCATAGCCTTCCGCCTCGGCCTGCTCGCTGTGCCGGGCGCGGAGATTGGCGGCGACGCCGGACATGTGGCGGCCGCCCACGGCCTCCACCCGGGCCTGCTCCAGCGCGTCGAACACCTCCCGCGCCTCGCGGCGGCCGGGGGTGCGGGCGGCGTGGGTGGCCTCGTCGTGGTGGCGGAGCTTGAGGGCGACGGAGTCCGCCGCGCCGCGCAGCTTGGCCATCTCGGCCGGCGGCAGGGCGCGGGTGGGGAGCGGCAGTCGGGCGCGCTTGCCGGCCAGGCCCGAGGGGCCGGGCTGGAAGGCGACTTGCACGTCGGTGGAGCGCGCGATGGCGCGCAGCGTGCCGGCAGTGGCGCGCTTGAACTCCTCCTGCCGGGTGGTGTCCTTGTTGCTGCCGCTCATGCCCCGCCCCTTCTCGCCACGCCGCTATGCTCCGCCGCCATGCCCCGCCGGGGAGGGCGGGGCAGAGGGGATCAACGCTTCACGTAGAGACCCGTCGGGATCTCCTCGTTGAAGCAGCGCTGGTAGTACTCGGCGACCGTGGAGCGCTCGGCCTCGTCGCACTTGTTGAGGAAGGTCAGGCGGAAGGCGAAGCCGACATCGCCGAAGATCTTCGCGTTCTCGGCCCAGGTGATGACCGTGCGCGGGGACATGACGGTGGAGATGTCGCCGGCGATGAAGCCCGCGCGGGTGAGGTCGGCCAGCGCGACCATCGCCTCGACCTGCTTGCGGCCCTTCGTGTCGTTCTCCGGCACGCCCAGCTTGGCCATGACGATCCCGCTCTCCTGCGCGTGGGGCAGGTAGTTGAGCGTCGCCACGATGTTCCAGCGGTCCATCTGGCCCTGATTGATCTGCTGGGTGCCGTGATAGAGGCCGGTCGTGTCGCCCAGGCCCACGGTGTTGGCCGTGGCGAAGAGGCGGAAGGCGGGGTGCGGGCGGATCACGCGGTTCTGGTCGAGCAGCGTCAGCTTGCCCTCGACCTCCAGCACGCGCTGGATCACGAACATCACGTCCGGGCGGCCGGCGTCGTACTCGTCGAAGACCATGGCGCAGGGGTGCTGCAGGGCCCAGGGAAGGATGCCTTCCTTGAACTCCGTCACCTGCTTGCCGTCCTTCAGCACGATCGCGTCTTTGCCGACGAGGTCGATGCGGGAGATGTGGCTGTCCAGGTTCACGCGGAGGCAGGGCCAGTTCAGCCGCGCCGCCACCTGCTCGATATGGGTGGACTTGCCCGTGCCGTGGTAGCCCTGGACCATCACGCGGCGGTTGAAGGCGAAGCCGGCGAGGATGGCGAGCGTCGTGTCGCGGTCGAACTTGTAGGTGGAGTCGATCTCCGGCACGTGCTCCGAGCGGGCGGAGAAGCCGGGCACCACGAGGTCGCTCTCGATGCCGAACACGTCGCGCACCGAGACCTGCACGTCGGGCATGTCGATCGAGGGGCGGGTCTCGGCGAGGCTGGCGACCTTGTTCATGGGCGAATCCGGTTCCGTGGAAGAGGGGGCGGGCGGCGGGACTCTCTCGGTCAGGCCGCCTGGCTCGGCTGCGGGGCAAGCGTCGCAAGGCGCTTGCGGATAAGGCTGTAGGCGCGGTTGATATCCTTCAACCGCTCCTCTGAGGATTTGTCCCCGCCATTCGCATCGGGATGGTAGCGCTTGGCGAGGTCCTTGTAGCGGGCACGCAGCCCGTCCTCGTCGATCGGCCAGCCGAGACCCAGGACATCGAGGGCGGCGCGCAGCTCGGGCGGCGCCTCCTTCGCGGTCTTCTTCGGCGTCGGCTTGGTGTCGGCGAAGAGGCCGAGCGGGTCCCGCAGGCCTTCAGGCCCGATATGGGCCTGCCCGCCCAGCCGGCCAAGGGGCCAGGTGGGGCGCTGCCAGCCGGAATCCTCGCGCAGGTTCTGCTCGATCTCGTCCGGGCTCATGCCCCGGTAGAAATCCCAGGCCTGGTTGTAGGCCCGGACGTGCTCCAGGCAGAAATGATAGTAGTCCCTCAGGCGCGAGCGGTCGCGCGGCGCGCGGAACTCGCCGGGCGCTTCGCAGCCGGGAGCGTCGCAGGCTCGCATGGAGCTGCCGGGGGGGACGGTGGATCGGAGTGGCGTGTTGGCGCGTCGGGCCATGATGGGGACCTTATGAGCGCAGGCGACGGCGCGGGCAAGGCACGAAACAGCCCTTCACACCCGCCTGCAAGGCATGGAAAAGCCTCTTGAATGAGCGGATCAGACAATGGTGATCGGGCAGCGCGCCTCCGCGCCGCCCTCCTCGATGCCTTCCCCGGCGCGGAGGTGGTGGTGCGGGACGACAGCGCCCTCCATGCCGGCCATGCCGGCGCGCGGCCGGGCGGGCAGACGCATTATGCCGTGCGGGTGGTGGCGCCGGGCTTCGCGGGGATGAGCCGCGTCGCCCGGTCCCGCGCCGTCCATGCCGCGCTCGCCCAGGAGTTCAGCGGCGGCCTGCACGCCCTGGCGCTGGAGCTGCGCGCGCCCGGCGAGGGCTGAGGCGGGGCGGTCCGGCGCGGAACGCACCGCCGGGCAGACCCGTCCAGATCCTCGAAGGATCACTCAGCCCGGCTCGGCCTTGCCCCAGCGCTCGGTCACGATCGGGCTGTCGGGCGCGTAGGCGAGGCAGCTCCCGACCATGCGGTTCCGCGCGGCCTCGGCAGCGGCGGGGCTGTCCGCCTCCCGCTTCCGCCGCACGGGATAGACCGTCTGGAAGGCGACGGTGGCCATCTGGGCCAGCATCTCCCGGAGATGGGTGCAGCCATGGACCCCGCCCACCCGCTCCTTCACCGCCCGGGTGAAGCCGGGGCCGATCCGCACGCCGGCCAGGGCCGCGAAGTTCGGCGCGGCGCCGGGGCAGATGGAGTAGGGGGAGAAGTCGGTCACCGCCTCGCAGGCGAGGATGGTGAGGTCGTCGTCCACCGTCAGGCGCAGCCACATGCCGTGCAGCGCCTCGCCGGGCTGGATGGTGCCGCGGTCGAGGTTGCCGAAGAGGTAGGTCTTCGTGTCCTCCAGATGCCCCTCGATGTCGAAGAGGCCGTCCGCCCGGCGATAGCCGTGCATGGTGATGGCGCGGCGGTGGAGCGGTTCCCGCTCGGCGGGGGCTGAAAGAGGCATGATGCACCGCAAGATAGGTGGGGGCGGCGGGCGCGGCCAGGGGTGGGCGCGCATCCAGCCCCTCTCCCTTCCGCCGGGGATGCCGCGCTAGAAGGCATGGCGCGCAAGGCGCCAGCGTCCTCGGGAGGGTCTATCACCGTGCAACATCTGTCCCGCCGTGCCCTGGCCGGGCTGCTGGCCGCCATCCCCGGGCTGCGGGCGGCGAGCGCGCAGCCCGCGGCCAGCGGAGGCCAGCCCGCCTATCCCTCCCGCCCCGTGCGGATCGTCGTGCCCTTCCCGCCGGGGCAGGCGAGCGACATCTTCGCCCGGGTGCTGGCGGAGGGCTTCTCCTCCCGCTGGGCGCATCCCGTGGTGGTGGAGAACCGGCCCGGCGGCGGCGGGGCGCTGGCGGTCGAGGCCGTCACCCGCAGCGCGGCGGACGGCTACACCCTTCTCTGGGGCGGCACGGGGATCACCGTGCTGCCGGCCGTGCAGGCCCGGCTGCCCTATGACGTGGCGCGGGACCTCTCGGCCATCGTGCGGGCGGCCGATATCCCGATGATGATCGTCGCCTCCAACAGCGGCGGAATCCGCAACCTCGGCGACCTGCTGGAGCGGGCGCGGGCGAGGCCGGGGGAGCTGGTCTACGGCTCCGGCGGCCCCGCGAGCCTCCAGCACCTGACGGGGGAGCTGCTCTCGATGCGGGCGGGGATCCGCATGAGCCACGTCCCCTATCGCGGCAGCGCGCCGGCCATGGCGGACCTGCTCTCCGGCACCATCCCGCTGATGGTGGACAGCTCGGCCAGCGCGCTGCCGCAGATCCGGGCGGGGCGCATCACCGCCATCGCCGTGGCCTCCGAGGCGCGCTCGCCCCTCATGCCCGAGGTGCCGACGGTGGCCGAGGGCGGGGTGACCGGCGTGGTGGCGATGGGGTGGAACGGGCTCTACGCCCCCGCGGGCACGCCGCCCGCGCTCATCGAGCGGATCAATGCCGAGGCGAACCGCATCCTCACCGACCCGGCCGTGGTGGCGCGCCTGGGCGAGCTGGGCGCCGAGCCGACGCCGGGCAGCCCGAAATCCTTCCAGGACTTCACCCTGGCCGAGCTGGCCAAGTGGCGCGAGGTGGCCCGGGCCGCCGAGCTGAAGCTGGAGTAGCGCGATGGGCCAGCTGCTCGAGACCGGGGGCCGCATCCTCTTCCTCTCCGAGGACCCGGCGCTGATCGCGGCGCAGCTCGGCGGGCGCGACCTCCTCGCCGGCGAGGCCGGGACGCTGCGGAACGAGATCTCGACGGACGAGATCACCCCGCTGCCCTCCCTCGTCTATTTCGACGAGCGGCTGGCCGATCACGCCTATACCGGGGTGAAGGCCGGGGACGCGCTGCCCATCGGCGTGGGCGCCGTGCGCGCGGGCGGCTTCGGCGTGGCGGTGGCGGGCGGGCGCTACGGCAAGGGCTCCTCCCGCGAGCACAGCCCGTTGGCCGAGAGGATGGCGGGCATCCGCCTCGTCATCGCCGGGAGCTTCGAGCGGATCTACCGGCAGAACGCCGACAATCTCGGCCTCTTCACCTCCACCGACTTCGGGCTCGTCGACCGCATCCGGCGGGGCGAGGCGATCGAGGTGGAGGAGTTGCTGGCGGGGCGGGACGCCCTGGCCGCCGCCGTGCTGCGGGCGGGCGGGCTGCTGCGCTACGGCCAGGCGCGGCTCCGGCACCCGGTCCCCGCCGCCGTGCCGGAGGGGGAGCGCGGGCCGCGGACGCTGGTCGCCAAGATCCTGGAGCGCCACGCCCTGTCCACGCCGGACCTGCCCGCGCCGCTGGAGCCGGGGCAGGGCGGCTTCGTGCGCGCCGATACCCGCTTCATCCACGACATCTACACCGCCATGGCGCGCTTCATGCTGCGCGACGCCTTCGGGGAGGCGCTGCGGCTGCACGACCCCGCCTCCATCCTCACCTTCGAGGACCACTACTCCTACGCCCATCGCAGCGAGGCGCATGTCCGGCGCGGGCTGCTCCCCCAGGTGCGGGAGCTGTCGGCGGCGCACCGGGCCTTCGTGGCCGAGAACGGGCTGCGGGACCACGGCTACCTGCCGACGGGGGAGGGGTCCGAGGGCATCTCCCACGCGCTGATGGCCGAGCGCTACGCCCTGCCCGGGCAGCTCGTGGCGGGGACGGATTCGCACACCCCGCACAGCGGGGCGCTGGGCTGCCTCGCCTTCGGGGTGGGAACGACGGACATGGCGAACGCCATGGTCACCGGCGCGGTGCGGCTGACCGTGCCGGAGGTGCTGCGGATCGAGCTGCGCGGCACTCCGCCGCGCGGGGTGACGGCGAAGGACATCGTCCTGCACCTCCTCGCCCTGCCCCCGCTGCGGGCCGGGGCCGGGGTGGGCAAGGTCTTCGAGTTCGGCGGGGAGGGCATCGCCGCACTGAACACGGATGAGCGGACCACCCTGACCAACATGACGGCCGAGCTGGGCGGCTTCACCGGCATCGTCGAGCCGGATGCGGAGACCCTGCGCTTCCTGCGGGAGCGCCGGGGGATCGTCTTCGAGCTGGAGCCCTGGATGCGGAGCGACCCCGGCGCCCCCTATGCCGGGGTTATCGAGGTGGACCTTCCCTCCCTCTCCCCCATGGTCGCGGCCCCCGGCGATCCCGGGCGCGGGCTGGACCTCCCGGCCCTCCCCGGCCCCGTGCGGATCGATATCGCCTATGGCGGCTCCTGCACCGCGGGGAAGCGGGAGGATTTCGACCGCTACCACGAGGTGCTGGCCTGGGCCGCCGCCCGGGGGCTGCGCGTGGCCGAGGGGGTGGAGCTGTTCCTGCAGTTCGGCACCGTCGCCGTGCGCGACTACTGCGAGGCGAGGGGCTTCCTCGACGCCTTCGGGCGCGTGGGCGCCACCATCCTCCAGCCGGCCTGCGGGGCCTGCGCGAATTGCGGCCCGGGCACCTCCACCCGCGCGGACCAGGTGACGGTGAGCGCCATCAACCGCAACTTCCCCGGCCGCGGCGGGCCGGGGCAGGTCTGGCTGGCCAGCCCGCCGACGGTGGCCGCCAGCGCCATCGCGGGGGAGATCGTATCCTTCGAGGAGCTGCGCGCGCGCTTCGGGGAGGCGGCCGTCCCGGCCTGACCGGCCTTCAGACCGCGCCCTCGTCCCGCAGCAGCGCCTCCACCGCCTCGGGCGGGACATCGGCTGTCGTGAAGGCCTCCCCGGCGTTCCGCAGGAGGACGAAGCGCATGGCCCCGCCGCGCGCCTTCTTGTCCTTGCGCATCCGGCCCATCAGCGCCTCCGCCGTGAAGCCCCGGGGCAGGTCGCCGAGGCGCGCGGGCAGGCCGACGGCGGCCAGGTGCTCCATCACCCGCCCCGGCCATTCCTGGGCGAGGTGGCCCAGCCGGACGGAGAGGGAGGCGGCGAGGCCGAGGCCGACCGCCACCGCCTCCCCGTGCAGCAGCGTGCCGTCATAGCCGCACTCGGCCTCCAGGGCATGGGCGAAGGTGTGGCCGAGATTGAGCAGGGCCCGGCCGCCCTCGGGCGCTGTCTCGAACTCGTCCTCCACCACCACCCCGGCCTTGAGGCGGCAGGATTCGAGCACGGCGTGGCGCAGCGCCTCGGGGTCCCCGGCCATGGCGGCGGGGCCGCAGGCCTCGCACCATTCCCAGAGCGGGCCCTGCAGCAGCCCGTGCTTCGCCACCTCTCCCCAGCCGGCGCGAAGCTCGCGCGCGGGGAGGGTGTTGAGCGTGTCGGTATCGGCCAGGACGATGCGCGGCTGGTGGAAGGCGCCGGCGAGGTTCTTCCCCGCGCCGAGGTTCACCCCCGTCTTGCCGCCGACGGAGCTGTCCACCTGGGCGAGCAGGGTGGTCGGGATCTGCACGAAGGGCATGCCGCGCATGGCCACGGCGGCCGCGAAGCCGGCGAGGTCGCCCACCACCCCGCCGCCGAGGGCGATGACGGCGGTGCCCCGGTCCGCCCCGGCGGCGAGGATGCGCTCCAGCACCCTCTCCAGCACGGCCATGCTCTTCGAGCCCTCGCCGGGCGGCACGGTGACCTCGGCGCGGATGTCGAATCCGCCCTCCTCCAGCCCGGCGCGGAGGCGCGGGAGGTGCAGGGCGGCGACGTTGGCGTCGGAGACGATCGCGACGCGGCGGGAGGGAAGATGCGCCGCCATCAGCCCGCCCGCCCGGGGAAGCAGGCCGCTGCCCACCACGATCTCATAGGGGTTGGCGGAGAGGGCGACGGGCAGGCGCGCGGGGCGCTGCCAGCCGGCCAGCGCGCGCTCCGCCCGGATGGTCGTCACCTCCGGCGTGTCCTCCCCGCAGTCCAGCGCCAGGTCGGCCTCGGCGTAGAAGGGGTAGCGGGCCGCCATGAGGCCGCGCAGCACCTCCTCCGGGTCGCGCCCGATGAAGAGGGGGCGGTTGCTGCGCCCGGCGATCCGCCGCTTGAGCACGGGAATCGGTGCGCGCAGCCAGAGGGTGACGGCCCCGGCCTCGCGCAGGGCGCGGCGGGTGCGGGGATCGACATAGGCCCCGCCGCCGGTGGCCAGCACCGCGGGCGGCCCGGCCGCGATGCGGGAGATGACGCGGCGCTCGCCGTCCCGGAAATGCGCCTCGCCGTAGCGGGCGAAGATCTCGGCGACCGTCATCCCGGCCGCGTTCTCGATCTCCGTGTCGGCATCGAGGAAGGGCAGGCCGAGCCGCGCGGCGAGGCGGCGCCCGATGGCCGACTTCCCGGCGCCCGGCATGCCGACGAGGACGATGCTGCGGCCCCAGGGTCCTGGCCGCGGCGCCGCGCCCGGGGCGGCAGCGGGTGCCTCGGCCGGGGCGGCGGCGCGTACCGCGCCCGGGGTAGCGGCGCGTACCGCGCCCGGGGCAGCGGCGTGTGCCGCACCCGGGGCGCCGGGCGGCGGCGCGGCCGCCGCGCCGGGGCTCGCCGGGGCGGGAAGGGGAGCGGCCAGGGCCTCGTCAGGGGCTGGCTGGGCGGGTGGGGGATCGGCGAGGTTGCGTGACACGGCGCGCGACGGTAGCACAACGCAACCGCCGCGTCGTCCGGGCGGTCCGCCGGCCCCCTGGCCGCGCGCTATGGGAAGCCGATCGCCGCATGTTCCGACGTCCCCTCCCCCTGCTGGTGCTGCTGCTCGTCGGGGCCCTCGTCGCGGCGCTCCTGGCCATCGGCGCCTTCCCCCCGGGGGTGACGCCGCAGCCGGTCGAGCGCGTGCTGCCGAACGACCGCTTCGGTCCCCGCTGACCGACCCCGGCTGACCAGGGCCACCGCCGCCGCGTGAACCGCCATCTCGAGGCCTTCCTGGAGATGCTGGCGGCCGAGCGCGGCGCCGCCCGCAACACGCTCGCCGCCTACCGGGCCGATCTGGAGGACGCGACGGGCTTCGCCGCCCGCCGCGCCGGGGAGGCGGCGGAGGCGATGAGCGCGGAGACGCTGCGCCGCTACGTTTCCGGCCTCACCGATGCCGGCCTCTCCCCCCGCACCGCCGCGCGCCGCCTCTCCGCGCTGCGCCAGTTCCACCGCTTCCTCGCGCGGGAGGGCCTGCGCGCCGACGACCCGACCGAGGCGCTGGACAGCCCGCGCCAGCCCGCCCTCCTGCCCCGCCCGCTGCGGGAGGAGGAGGTGGAGCGCCTGATCGCCGCCGCCGCCGCCCTGCCGGAGCGGCGTGCGCCGCTGGCCGTGGCGGTGTGCGAGCTTCTCTACTGCTCCGGCCTCAGGGCGAGCGAGCTGGTCGAGCTGCCCGCCACGGCGCTGCGCGAGGATGAGCCGCTGGTCGTCGTGCGCGGCAAGGGGGGCAAGGAGCGGCTGGTGCCGATCAGCGCCCGCGCCCGCGCCGCGGCCCTGGCCGCGCGGGGTGAGGCGAAGGGGAGGGAGGGCTCGCGCTGGCTCTTCCCCTCCCGCGGGGCCTCGGGGCACCTGACGCGGCAGACGCTGAACAACCTCCTGCGCGAGGCGGCGCTGGGGGCGGGGATCGATCCCGAGCGGGTCTCGCCCCACGTCCTCCGCCACTCCTTCGCCTCGCACCTGCTCGGGCGCGGGGCGGACCTGCGGAGCCTGCAGGTGCTGCTGGGCCATGCCGACATCGCGACGACCCAGATCTACACCCATGTGCTGGAGGAGCGGCTGCGGGCGCTGGTGGAGGAGCACCACCCGCTCGCCACGGCGCGCGCTGCCGGTTGAGAGGGCCGCTCACCACCCCCGCGGCTTAGGGGGGGCTCACCGCCCCCCGGTGACCGGGACCAGCGCGCCGGTGAGATAGGAGGCCTCCCCCGACAGGAGCCAGAGGATCGCCTCCGCGCACTCCTCGGCGGTGCCGATGCGGCCCAGGGGAACGGTCGGGGCCAGCTTCGCCAGCCGGTCGCCCACCCCAGCGGAGGCGTGGATCTCCGTGTCGATCAGGCCGGGGAGCAGCGCGTTCACCCGGATGCCCTCGGGCCCCAGCTCCCTGGCAAGGCCGATGGTGAGGCTGTTCACTGCGCCCTTGGCCGCCGCATAGGCCGTCCACTGCCCCGCGCCGCCGAGGGTGGCGGCGATGGAGGAGAGGTTCACGATGGCCCCGCCCGCCCCGCCGCGCCTCGTGGACATGCGGCCGATCGCGGCCTGGATGCAGAGAAAGGTGCCGGTGACGTTCACCTCCAGGATGCGGCGGATGGTGGCGGGGTCGTACCCCTCCGTGCGCGTCGCCGGGCCGGTGATGCCGGCATTGTTCACCAGCCCGGTCAGGGGGCCGAACTCGCGGTCGGCGGCGGCGAAGAGGGCCTCGACCTCGTCCTCCCGCGAGACATCGGCGCGCACCGCGACGGCCTGCCCGCCCTCCGCGCGGATCGCCTCCACCACGGCCCGCGCCCGCTCCTCGCGCTCGGCGTAGTTCACCACCACGGCATGGCCGCGCCGCGCCGCGAGCCGGGCGGTGGCCGCCCCGATGCCGCGCCCGGAGCCGGTGACCAGGATCACGCCCATCCGCCCCTACTCCACCTGCAGCCGCAGCTCGGCGATCAGCGGGCGCACCTGCGCGACCTGCTCCGAGACGGCCTGGCGCAGCTCGGCGGGGCTGGAGCCGGCGGGCTCGGCCCCGACCTCGAGCATCCGGCGCCGGACCTCCGGATGCGCCGCGGCGGCGGCGATCTCCTGCTGGAGCCGGGCGATGACGGGCTCGGGCGTGCGGGCGGGGGCGAAGAAGCCGTTCCAGCCGCGCAGCTCCATGTTCGGGAAGCCCTGCTCGCGCACCGTGGGCACGTCCGGCAGGGCGACGGAGCGCTGGGCGGCGAGCGTCGCCATGGGCTTGAGGGTGCCCCCGCGCACATGGGAGAGGGCGGTGGAGAGCTGGTCGCCGCCGAACTGGATGCGCCCGGCGACCATCTCCTGCACCATCGGCGCCGCGCCGCGGAAGGGCACGTGCTCCATCCCGATGCCCGCGTCGCGCTTCAGCACCTCCCCGGCCAGGTTCATGATGCTGCCGGGGCCGGTGGAGCCGTAGAACAGGCCCTGCGGGCTCGACCTGGCGTAGGCGACGAACTCCTTCAGGTCCCGCGCGGGCACGGCGGAGGCGGCGACCAGCAGCATCGGCACGTTGGCGGCGAGGGAGACGGGCGCGAAGTCCCGCTCAATGTCGTGCGGGGCGCGGTTGGCGAGCTGGAGCGCCACCGTGGTCGAGGAGAAGGTGAGGTTGTGGAACAGCAGGGTGTGCCCGTCCGGCGCGGCCTTGGCGACGACATCGGCCCCCACCGACCCGCCCGCGCCGCCGCGGTTCTCCACGACGACGGGCTGGCCCAGCCCCTCGGTCATGCGCTGGGCGAAGAGGCGGGCGAGCATGTCCGTCGTGCCGCCGGCGGGGAAGGGCACCACCACGCGGATCGGCCGGTCCGGGAAGCCTCCCTGGGCACGGGCGATGCGGGGCAGGGCGACGAGGCCCGCCCCGATGAGCAGGGACCGGCGCCGGGCGATGGGAGCCATCACGTTCCTCCAACCTCTCCACCCATGTATCCAGGTGGTTACGAAGCGGAGCCTAGAACCCTTCCTGGAGGGCGGGGAACGGGTTCGGTCCCCCGCCCGGCGCCGGGGCGCAGCGCGTTTGCGTGATCCGGCCCGGCGGCTGGCGCCTCGCCGCGCTCTGCGCTAAGCCCCCCGCGCCCTCGGACCCGGACCTCTGGATGCGCCACTTCCTCGACTTCGAGAAACCCATCGCCGAGCTGGAAGGCCAGATCGAGGAGTTGCGCCGCACCACCGATGCCGGCGGCATCGACGTGGCGGACGAGATCGGCAAGCTGCGCGACAAGGCCGAGAAGCTGCTCGCCACCACCTATGCCAAGCTCAGCCCCTGGCAGAAGGCGCAGGTGGCGCGGCACCCCGACCGGCCGAAATGCCTCGCCTACATTGCCGGGCTGATCGAGGAGTTCACGCCGCTCGCCGGCGACCGCGCCTTCGCCGACGACCAGGCGATGGTGGGCGGGCTCGGGCGCTTCCGGGGGCAGCCGGTGATGGTGCTCGGCATCGAGAAGGGCACGGACACGGACAGCCGCATCCGGCACAACTTCGGCAGCCCGCGGCCGGAGGGCTACCGCAAGGCCCGCCGCCTGATGGAACTGGCCGGGCGCTTCAACCTGCCCATCCTCTCCTTCGTCGACACGGCCGGCGCCTTCCCCGGGGTCGAGGCGGAGGCGCGCGGCCAGGCCGAGGCGATCGCGCGCTCCATCGAGGCCGGGCTGGAGGCGCCGGTGCCCTTCGTGGCCACCATCATCGGCGAGGGCGGCTCGGGCGGCGCCATCGCCATCGCAGCGGCGGACCGCGTGCTGATGCTGGAGCACTCGATCTACAGCGTGATCTCCCCCGAGGGCTGCGCGAGCATCCTCTGGCGCGACTCCGCCCAGGCGCCCACGGCCGCCGAGGCGCTGCGCCTCACCGCCGAGGACCTGAAGCGGCTGAACCTCGTGGACAGCGTGGTGCCCGAGCCGATGGGCGGCGCGCATCGCGAGGCGGCCGCCATGGTCGCCACGGTCGGCGACCGCATCGAGGCCTGCCTCACCCCGCTCCTGGCGCTGGACGGCGCAACGCTGCGCGCCCGCAGGCGCGAGAAGTTCCTCGAGATGGGCCGCACCGGCATCGTCTGAGGCCGGGCTCCGTCCGGGGCGGCGCCGCTCAGCGCCAGCCGCGCTCGTAGTGGCGGTTGTAGTAGGGCCGCCCACGCGGCCCGTCATACCGGCCGCGGTGCCCGCGATAGTGCCGGTCGCTCCGGCCGCTGCTGGCGATGGCGGCCCCGGCGATGGCGCCCACCAGGCCGGCGGCCACCGCCGCGCCGAGCTGCGCCTCCTGTTGCTGCTGCTGGTACGCCTCCGCATTCGCGGCCGGCGCCAGGGCCTGGAGGTCCCGGCAGGCTTCCGGGATCCCTTGCTGGCAGGCGGAGGCGGCGTAGTCGGCCTGCTGCTGGTAGGCGCTGTCATAGACCGGCGCGGGGGCCACGGCCTGAACGCAGCCGGCGAGCAGGCCCGTGCCGGTCAGCACGGCGACGAGGCGGAAGCCCCCGAGGCGAAGGGCGGAGGGGCGGGGCGGCATGGGCAGGCACTCCCGGAGGTTTCCTCCAGCCAACGCCCGCGCCCCGGCAAGGTTCCGGCATCCCGTCCGGCCCCGCAACGAGGCGGGCCCTCAGGACTGCTGGAGCACCCGGCCCAGCGCCTCGGCGTATCGCGCGACCGCCGCCCGCGCCCGCGCGGCCTCACCCGCGTTCCCGCCCCAGGCTCCCGCCGCCATGCTGTAGTAGCCGAGCTGGAAGGCGAGGTAGCAGGGCGTGAGGAAGGCGAGCAGTTCCTCATCCACCGCCCGCCCGGACTCCTGCGCGACGCGCCCGCAGAGGGCGGCGCGCTCCCCGGCGGAGAGGCGGAATTCGGCCGCGGCACCCGCCACGTCCCAGGCAATATCCTGGCAGCCGATGAGGTCGTGCGAGGCCGCGTGGTCCACCGCATCCGTCTTGAGCAGCCCCCCGCCGGGAAGGACCAGCCATTCCCAGGCGTGCAGCCGGTTGTCCGTGTGGACGCGGCGGATCGCGGCGCCGAGCCGCGGCAGGAGGGGTTTCCATCGCTCCATCCCGAGGGCGGCGGCCTCGCCCAGCCCCTCCCGCGCATTCGCCCGCGCCATCTCCCACAGCGCCTCCACCGTGGCGCCCGACTCCGGCGCGGCCGGCATGGTCCGGGCGCGGAAGCCGAGGTAGCGGCCGAGATGCGCGACGAGGGCGGCGCGGTCCGTCGCCGCGGGGTCGAGCGGGCGACCCTCCACCCATCGCTCCACGAGGAAGCCGTGAAGGAAGCCCGCGACGGGCGGGGTGAAGCCTGCATCGTGCAGCGCCCGGTCCCACGCCGCCGCAGCTTCGCCCTCCGCGCCGAGGCCGGCGAATTTCAGCAGCCAAGTGCCCCCGCGCGCCCGGTGCAGGAACTTGCGCCGCTCCATGAAGGGGTGGACCGGCGGCCAGCCCCCCTCCGGCCCGCTGCGCCAGGCACCGCCCGAGATATCCCGCAGCGGGGCCTCCCCGGGGCCCAGCAGGGCGGCGGCCCAGCCCTCCAGCCGGTGCTCGGGGCGCTCGGCGTGGAGGAGCAGGTCCTCGAAGGAGGCAGGGTGCCGGGCCACGCGGGACCAGAGATCGCGGATGCGCGGGTCCGCCTCCGGTCCGGGATCGCCGCCATGGCCGGGGATGAGGTGGATGCGGCCGGGCGCCACGCCCCGATCCTGCAGGAAGCCGATCGCCGCGCCGAGGCTGCTCCCCGAGAGGCCCGGCCCCTCGTCCACCAGGGCGAAGCGGGCCGGGGAGGGGGCGATGAGATGGGCGGCGAGCCCTTCCTCCACCGCCATTTCCCGCCGGAACGGGTGGCCCACCGGGCGCAGGGTCCGCGGCACCGGCGCGCCCAGCCCCGCCGCGGCCATGGCCGCCAGGGTCGTGCCGATGGAGCGGAGCCCGATCACCCGCCACGAAGCCTCGGGCAGGGCGGTGGCGGCCAGGGCATAGGCCTCGGGGTAGAGGGCGTAGTAGGCGAAGCCCTCCGCCCGCTTGGTTTCGATCCCGGCCGGCATCGGCGCCGCGCGCAGAGCCGCGATCTCCGCGCGCGGGGGGAGCGCGAGGCTTGTGAAGCCGGATTGCCAGGATGCCCAGGCGGCCTCCGCCAGCCGGGCCAGCAGCGCCATCGCCGCATCCGGGCCGGGCGAGGCCGAGTCCTTCCCGCGCGCGGCGAATTCGGCATCGGCGAGGCCCTGAGCCAGTTCGCCCGCCGCGATCAGCGCCGAGATCAGCGCCGCGTGCCGCTCCAGCCCCGGAGGCATGGGCTGGAGGCGGTGCAGCGCCCCCTCCAGCTCGTCCAGCGCCGCGCGCGGGTCCACCCGCCGCGGCGCGTCGCCATAGACGATCAAGCCGCGCCCCTCAGGAGGCGACCTGCGGCTCCGCCCGGCGGGACGGGGCGCGGCGGCGCATGGCCTCGCGCAGATGCCCCTCCAGCTCCGCCGCCCGGTGGGAGGCGGTGTGCTCCGACAGGACGCGCGCGCGCAGCGCCTCGCCCATCGCGCGGCGCCGCGTCTCCGGCATGTCGCGGAGAGCGCGGAGCACGTCCTCCGGCCCGTCGGCGAGCAGCAGCTCCCGCTCCGGGCGGAGCAGCGTCTCGATCCCGTCCCAGCGGTCGGAGATGATGGGCACGCCGCAGGCCCCGGCCTCGAAGAGCCGCACGCTCGGGCTGTGGCCGGCGCGGATCATGTCGGCGCGCGTCACGTTCAGGGTGAAGCGGCTGCCCGCGTAGAAGGCGGGGTGCTCGGCCGGGGGGATGTGCTCGATCCGCTCGACATTGGCGGGCCAGTCGATGTCGCCGGGATATTGCGGGCCGGCGACGGCGAAGCGCAGTTCCGGGGCGCGGCGCGCGGGCTCGATCAGCAGCCGCTCCAGCACCGGCTGCCGGTCCGGGCTGTAGGTGCCGAGATAGCTGAGGTCCCAGCGCGGCGGCAGGCCCAGCGGCTGGTAGGCTGCCTCATCCACGGAGCAGTAGAGCTGCCGCGCCGCGGGCGAGCCGTAGTCGCGCTCCAGCCGCGCGAGGGTCGGACCGCCGGTGAAGGAGAGGTAGAGATCGTAGCCCGGGATGAGGGCGGGGGAGAGGTACTCCTCGTCCCCGCGCTCCAGCTTGGCGAGCGTCACGGGTGTGTCGATGTCGTAGAAGGCCGTGGTGCCGCGGGCAGTGGACTGCACCAGCCGCCCGACCGCCACGCCCTCCGGCACGTAGGAGCCGACGATCACCGCATCCGCCCCGGCGATCGCCGCGCGCCAGCCCTCCAGCGCCGCGAGATCGGGATAGAGGGCGAAGTCGCAGAAATCGGGGGAGGGAAGGTCCCGGTGCTGCGCGTACCAGGGCACGTCGCGTTCCAGGAACAGCACCCTGTGCCCGCGCGCGGCGAAGGCGCGCAGCAGCGCGCGGTAGGTGGTGGCGTGGCCGTTCCCCCAGGAGGAGGAAAGGCTGAGACCGAGCACCACGACCCGCAGCGGCTCGCTCATGCCACGGCGCCCCGTGCCCGCACCCGTTCCGCCTCGTGGTGCAGCAGCGCGTCCACCTCCGCCCCGCGGCGGGTATAGGTGTGCTCCGCCAGGATGCGCACGCGCGCGGCCTCGCCGATCGCCCTCGCGCGCTCCGGGGTGAGGGCGCGGACGTGCTCGGCGACATCCGCGCCGTCGCGCGCGACCAGCACCTCCTCCCCTTCCCTGAGGAAGAGTTCGAGCCCGACCCAGGCATCGGTGATGAGGCAGGCGCCCGCGCCGGCCGCCTCGAAGACGCGGGTGGCGGGGGAGTAGCCCACTGCCGCCATGCTGTCCCGCGCCACGTTCAGCACGGCGAGCGAGGAGGTGTTGAAGGCGTTGTGGTCGCGCGTGCCGACATGGCCGATGCGCCGCACGTTCTCCGGCATCGGCTTGCCGTCCCAGCCATTGCCGCCGAGGAGGAAGGCGCGCTCCGGCAGCGCGGCCGCCGCGCGGAGGAAGAACTCCTCCACCCGCGCCTCGCGGTCCGGCAGGCGGTTGGCGAGGAAGTTGAGGTCCCCCGCGAAGCGCGGGTCGGCGGGAACGGGGTGGTGCGTCTCGGGATCGAGCGCGTTGTAGATCGGGATGCAGCGCCGCGCGCCCAGCGCCTCATAGGCGTTGATGACGGGCGGCCCGCCGCCATAGGTGAGGACGAGGTCGAGGCCGGGCAGGGCGCGGCGCAGCGCGTGGTCCGGCGCGGGCGTGATCTCGGCCAGCGTCGCGGGCGCGTCCACGTCCCAGAAGATGCGGATGGCCTCGGGGCGGGCGGCGCGCATCACGCCCTCGATCAGCGCGTCGTCGAACACGCCGACGCCGCTCGCCTTCACCACCACATCGGCGCGCGCGGCCTCCGCCATCACCTCCCGCAGCGCGGATTCGGTGGCGTCGTAGACGCGCACCTCAGCCCATTCCGGCGGCTCGATGTCGCGGTGCTTCTGCCGGTCGAAAGCGTCGGGCTCGTAGAAGGTGACGTGATGGCCGCGCGCGGCGAGATCGCGCAGCAGCCCGCGGTAATAGGTGGCCGCGCCGTTCCAGTAGGAGGAGAGAAGGCTCGATCCGTAGAAGGCGATCCTCATGCCGGCACCGTCTCGTTCATTCCCATGACCTTTCCCCCGCCGTCCCAGGCGGCGACCGCGCTGATCGACGCCGGCGCGATCTCGAAGCGATGAATCCCGTTCAGCCTCAGCCCGAGGTGATGCGCCAGCACCGCCTTGATCACGTCGCCATGCGTCACCACCGCGACCGTCTCCCCGGCGTGCCGCGCGCGGAGGCGTTCGAGTTCCGCCAGGGCGCGCGACTGCGCCTCCGCCATGCTCTCGCCGCCCGGCGTGCGAGCCGTGGCGCGCTCCTCGTTCCAGCGCGCCCAATCCGGGTCGCCGTCGAGCGAGGCGAAGCTGCGGCCGGTCCAGGCGCCGAAATCGATCTCCATCACGCCCTCGTTCACCCGGGCCTCGATGCCGAGCCGCGCGGCGACCGGCGCCGCCGTCTCCCGCGCGCGCTCCATCGGGCTGGTATGGAGGGCCGCGATCCCCTCGCGCTCCAGACGGGCGGCGAGCGCCGCGGACTGTCGGCGCCCCTCCTCCCCGAGCGTCACGCCTGGCATCCGGCCGCAGAGGGTGCTGCCCACGCGGTCATGCGCCGCGTGGCGGATGAGGAGGAAGGTTGTGGACACGGCGCCACCTAGCCCTCGCCGGCCACGAAGCGCAGCGTGCGCTCACGCGCCTCGCTGTCCACGAACTGCTGCGGCGGCGACTTCATGAAGTAGGAGGAGGGGCCGACCAGCGCGCCGCCGATGCCGCGGTCCAGCCCGATCTTCGCGCAGCGCACGGCGTCGATGACCACGCCCGCGGAGTTGGGGGAATCCCAGACCTCCAGCTTCAGCTCGACATTGAGCGGCATGCCGCCGAAGCCCGTGCCCTCCAGCCGGATCTGCGCCCATTTGCGATCGGTCAGCCAGGGCACGTGGTCGCTGGGGCCGACATGCACGTCGCCGGCGGGAAGGGGCACGTCGAACTGGCTCGTCACCGCCTGGGTCTTCGAGATCTTCTTCGATTCCAGCCGCTCGCGCTCGAGCATGTTCAGGAAGTCGGCATTGCCGCCGAAGTTGAGCTGGTAGGTGCGGTCCAGCCGCACGCCCCGGTCCTTGAACAGATTGGCCAGCACGCGGTGGACGATGGTGGCGCCCACCTGGCTCTTGATGTCGTCGCCGATGATCGGCACGCCGCGCGCTTCGAACCGTCGCTGCCATTCCGGGTTGGAGGCGACGAAGACGGGGATGCAGTTCACGAAGGCGCAGCCCGCGCGCAACGCCTGCTCGGCGTAGTACTCCGTCGCCTTCTGCGAACCGACGGGGAGGTAGGACACCACCACGTCGGCGCGCGCCTCCTCCAGCACCGCCGCCACATCGGCGACGGGCTCCGGCGATTCGGCGATCTGTCCGCCGAGGTAGCGGCCGATGCCATCCAGCGTCTCGCCGCGCCGTACCTTGATGCCGGTGGGCGGGACCTTCGCAAAGATATGGGTGTTGTTCGGCTCGGCCAGGATCGCGTCCGCCACGTCGCGCCCGACCTTCTCGGCGTTCACGTCGAAGGCGGCGGCGATCTCGATGTCGCGCACGTGGTAGCCGCCCAGCTCCACGTTCATCAGCCCCGGCACCGGCTCGTTCGAGGCCGCGTCGCGGTAGTAGGTGAGGCCCTGAACGAAGGAGGAGGCGCAGTTGCCCACCCCGACGATGGCGACGCGCAGCGGACTCCTGCTCACGACGCGTCATCCCCTGCACGGGAGTGGAGCGGTGTGCGCGGCCAACCGGCCAGGAGGCTGAGCGACCCGGATATCAAGAGACCAAAATTCCTATTTCCCGACGTGCCGACGATGTGCCGGTCGCTGGATCAACTTAGCTTCCCGCTTTCCAGCGGATCAATTGCCCGGGGTTCACGCATCGTCGTCGCTGGCCTGTCACAAGAGATTGTGATGGCATTCCTGGCCTTCTTCTTACCTCCTTGCACTTTGTCCGCGCGACCATCAGCGAGTAAAGACTCGGGATTGCCGCGCGAATCGCCCACCATGCGGCGCAGCGGTGCGGTGGAGGATGAAGGCTTGGCGGAATCAATCCTGATCACCGGTGGTGCAGGTTTCATCGGGCGCTACGTGTCCCGCGCGCTGCTCGATCGGGGTGACCATGTGCGCGTGCTCGACAGCTTCATCGAGCAGGTGCATGCCGACCGCGGCGCCGACGGCCTCGACTCCGAGGTGGAGGTCGTGCGCGGCGACGTGCGCGATCCCGATGCGGTACGACGCGCGCTGAAGGGGGTCGACAAGGTCGTCCACCTCGCTGCCGAGGTCGGCGTCGGGCAGAGCATGTACGCGATCGACCGCTACGTCTCCGTGAACGATCACGGCACGGCGGTGCTCTTCCAGCAGCTCATCGACCAGCCGGTGAAGCGCGTCGTCGTCGCTTCCTCGATGAGCGTCTACGGCGAGGGGCTGTACCGCGACGCGGACGGCAACCTCGTGGAGGACGCGGTGCGCCGCCCGCGCAGCGGCCCGGACGCGCCCTGGGATCCGCTGGATTCGAAGGGCCGCCCGCTGGTGCCCGTGCCGACGCCGGAGTGGAAGCGGCCGAGCCTTGCCTCGGTCTACGCCATCGGCAAGTTCGTGCAGGAGCGCCTCACCCTCACCGTCTCCCCGACCTACGGGATGGAGGGCGTGGCGCTGCGGCTGTGGAATGTCTACGGCGCGGGGCAGGCCCTCTCCAACCCCTATACGGGCGTGCTGGCGATCTTCGCGGCCCGCCTGCAGAACGGGCAGCCGCCAATGATCTTCGAGGACGGCCAGCAGCGCCGCGACTTCGTGCATGTGGAGGACGCGGCGCGCGCCTTCGTGCTCGCGCTCGACCGGCCGCAGGCGGCGGGCGGCGTCTACAACATCGGCAGCGGCGTGGACCGCACGGTGCAGGAAGTGGCGGCCGATCTCGCCACCGCCATGGGCCGCACCGGCATCCAGCCGGAGATCGCGGGCAAGACGCGGGCGGGCGACATCCGCCACAACATCCCCGACATCACCAAGGCGCGCGAGGAGCTGGGCTATGCCGCGCAGCACCTCGACTTCACCGCCGACCTTGCGGAGCTGGCCGAATGGGTGGCGCGGCAGCAGGCGCGCGACCGCGTGAGCCAGGCGCGCAACGAGCTTGAGCTGCGGGGGCTGGTGGCGTGAACGCCGTCGCGCCCCCCGCTCCGGCGACCAGGGGAAAGAAGCCCGTCCTCGTCACCGGCGGGGCGGGGTTCATCGGCTCGAACCTCGTGGACCGGCTGGCGGCCGAGGGGCACGATGTCCTGATCTATGACGCGCTCTCGCGCCCCGGCGTGGAAGCGAATCTCGAATGGGTGACACGGCGGCATCCGCGCCGGGTCTCCAGCACCATCGCCGACGTGCGCGACTCCGCCTCCCTCGCCGCCGCGGCGCGCGAGGCCTCCGCGGTGTTCCACCTGGCCGCCCAGGTCGCGGTGACGACGAGCCTCGTGGACCCCCGCGCCGATTTCGAGATCAACCTCGGCGCGAGCTTCACCCTGCTCGAGGCGCTGCGCCAGCGCGGCGGCGTGCCGATCGTCTTCGCCAGCACGAACAAGGTCTATGGCGACCTCGCCGATGTGGAGCTGGAGCTGGAGGGGGGTGCCTACCGCCCGGTAGATCCCGTGATCCGCGCGCGCGGCATCGGCGAGGACCGCTCGCTCGATTTCCATACGCCCTATGGCTGCTCCAAGGGGGCGGCGGACCAGTATGTGCTGGACTACGGGCGCTCCTTCGGCGTCCCCTCGGCGGTGCTCCGGATGAGCTGCATCTACGGCCAGCGCCAGATGGGCACGGAGGACCAGGGCTGGGTCGCCCACTTCCTCCTGCGCGCGCTGCGGGGCGAGCCGATCAGCATCTATGGCGACGGCTGCCAGGTGCGGGACGTGCTCGATGTGGGCGATGCGGTGGAGGCTTATCTCGCCGCCTGGCGCCGGATCGGCGCCATCTCCGGGCGCGCCTTCAATCTCGGCGGCGGGCCGGCGAACGCGGTCAGCCTGCGGCAGGTGCTCGCCCATATCGGGGAGATCACCGGAAGCGCGGTGGAGACCCACTACGCCGACTGGCGCTCCGGCGATCAGCGCTACTACGTCTCCGACACCGCGCGCGCCGCGCGCGAGCTGGGCCTGCGCCCCGCCCGCCCCTGGCGCGAGGGCGTCGCGGCGCTCGCGCAGTGGCTCCGCCAGGAGCGCGCCGCGCCGGAGCCTGCCAGCGCGTGACTTCTGCCCTTCAGGGCATGCGGCTGCTGATGACGGCCGATGCCGCCGGCGGCGTCTGGACCTATGCGCTTGACCTCGCCGGTGCACTCTTCGCCCAGGGCGTGACGGTGACCCTCGCCGTGCTCGGTCCCGCCCCGGATGCGGGGCAGCGCATGGTGGCCGAGGCGGTTCCGGGGCTCGACCTGCGCGTCACCGGACTGCCGCTGGACTGGCTGGCCGAGGGGCCGGGGCCGGTCCTTGCGGCGGGAGAAGCGCTCGCCGCTCTCGCGCGGGAAGTGCGGGCCGATTTGGTGCATCTCAACAGCCCGGCCCATGCGGCAGGTGGGGGATTCCCCGCGCCCGTGCTGGCCGTGTCGCATTCCTGCACCGCCACCTGGTGGGATGCCGTGCGCGGCGGCGAGATGCCTGAGAGCTTCCGCTGGCGGGCCGAGCTGCTGCGCCGCGGCGCGCTGGCCGCCGATCTCCTGGTGGTGCCGAGCGAGGCCTTCGCCGAGGCGACCGCCCGTCGCTACGCCCTGCCGCGCCGCCCCGTTGCCGTGCATAACGGGCGCCGGCCCATGCTTTCCGCCCTCCCGCCGAGAGAGGTGCCGGAGGTCTTCGCCCTCACCGCGGGGCGGCTCTGGGATGCCGGGAAGAACATGGAGGCGCTCGACCGCGCCGCGGCGCGCCTTTCCCTGCCGGTCCTCGCGGCGGGAGGGCTGGACGGGCCGGACGGCACGCGGACCGTGCTCCACCACCTCCGCGCCCTCGGCTCCCTCGACGAGGCGTCGCTGGCGGGATGGCTGCTCGCGCAACCGGTCTACGTCTCTCCCGCGCTCTACGAACCCTTCGGACTCGCGGTGGTCGAGGCGGCGCAGGCCGGGTGCCCGCTCGTCCTCTCCGACATTCCCACCTTCCGCGAGTTGTGGGAGGGCGCCGCGATCTTCGTGCCGCCGCGCGACGACGCCGCCATCGCGCGTGCGATCGCCGATCTGGCGAAGGACGAGGCGGAGCGCGCCAGGCTCGGCGCCGCCGCACGCGCCCGCGCCGCGCGCTACGGCGTGACCCGGATGGCGGAGGCGATGCTGGCGCTGTATCGAGGGCTGCTGATGCCCGGGAGCGCCGCCGCTTGAGGATCGTCTACTTCACCCACTCGCTCGCCTCCTGCTGGAATCACGGCAACGCGCATTTCCTGCGCGGCGTGCTGCGCGAACTCGGGCAGCGCGGCCATGACGTGCTCGCGCTGGAGCCAGAGGGCGCCTGGAGCCTGCAGAACCTGCTGCGCGACCACGGCGAGGCGGGGCTGGAGGCCTATCGCGCGAACTACCCCGAGTTGAAGTCCCGCGCCTTCACGACCGGGGAGGAAGCGGAGGCGGCGGTCGCCGAGGCCGATGTCGTGATCGTGCACGAGTGGAACGAGCCCTCTCTCGTCGCCGCCATCGGCCGGCTGCGGAGGGGGGGCGCCCGCTTCGCGCTGCTCTTCCACGACACGCATCACCGCGCCGTCAGTGACCCCGGAGCGATCCGCACCTTCGACCTCGACGGCTATGACGGCGTGCTCGCCTTCGGCGCCACCCTCGCGGAGGTCTATCGCGGCTGGGGCTGGGGCGATCGCGTCTTCGTCTGGCACGAGGCCGCGGACACGCGCCTGTTCCATCCGCCGGCCGAGGAAGTGGAGCGCGAGGGGCTCGTCTGGATCGGCAACTGGGGTGATGGCGAGCGGAGCGAGGAGCTGGAGAGCTTCCTCCTGCGCCCCGCGCAAACGGTCGGGCTGCCGCTCGACATCTACGGCGTCCGATACCCAGAGGAGGCACTGGCGACGCTGGCGCGCTACGGCGTGCGCTATCGCGGCTGGCTCCCCAACGCCCGCGCGCCGGAAATCTTCGCGCGCCATCTCGCCACCGTCCACGTGCCGCGCCGCTTCTACGTGGAGATGTTGCCCGGCATCCCAACCATTCGCGTGTTCGAGGCGCTGGCCTGCGGCATCCCGCTGGTTTCCGCGCCCTGGCAGGACTCCGAGGGGCTGTTCCGCCCGGGGCAGGACTACCTCACCGCGCGCGACGAGGCCGAGATGGTGCGCCACATGGCGGCGCTGCGCGACGATCCCGCCCTGCGGCGAGCCCTCGTCGAGAGCGGGCTGGAGGCCATACGCGCGCGCCATAGCTGCGCGCACCGCGCGGAGGAGCTTCTCGGCATCCTCGGCCGGCTCGGCGCCGCGCCCGCGCGCCTCGGCCCTGCCGAACCGGTTGCCGCGCCGTGAGCGCCGCGACGAGCATGACGCGGGAGGAGATCCGCCGGCGCGTGGAGGCGCTGGGGGAGTGGTTCCACAACCTCGACCTCAACGGCGTGCTGACGGCGCCCGACCACTTTCTCTGGAACTATCCCGCGAACAAGTTCAAGCACTTCGCCCATGTGGTCCCGCAGGACCTCACGGGGCGCACGGTGCTCGACATCGGCTGCAACGCGGGCTTCTACTCGCTGGAGATGAAGCGGCGCGGCGCGGCGCGCGTGGTCGGGATCGATTCCGACGACCGCTACCTCGCCCAGGCGCGGCTCGCCGCGGAGGTGACGGGGCTGGAGGCGGAGTTCCGCAACCTCTCCGTCTATGACGTGGCGAAGCTGGGCGAGCGCTTCGACCTCGTGATCTTCATGGGCGTGCTCTACCACCTCCGCCATCCGCTGCTGGCGCTGGACCTCATCCACGAGCACGTCGCGCGCGACCTGCTGCTGTTTCAGTCGATGCAGCGCGGCGCGGCCGACGTGCTCACGCCCGAGGACGACTATCCCTTCGCCGAGACGGGCGTGTTCGACGAGCCCGCCTGGCCGAAGCTGCACTTCATCGAGAAGCGCTATTCCGGCGATCCCTCGAACTGGTGGGCGCCGAACGCGGCGGCGGCGGAGGCCATGCTGCGCTCCGCCGGCTTCGCGGTTCTCGAGCATCCGGAACAGGAAGTGTATCTCTGCCAGCGCACGGAGCCCCCCTGGGGCGCCGGCGCCGCCTATCCCGCATCAGCCAGTCCCGAAGGTGAGCCGCGCGCATGATCGAAGCCGCGATGATCTGGAACGAGCCGAACAACAAGTCCCACTGGGACCCGGAGATCGATCCGGGCTGGGCGATGTTCGCCGAAACGGCGAAGGCCGCGGGGCGCGCGATCAAGGCGGCGAACCCGAACATCCCGCGCGTGCTCGGCGGCATCTCGCCTATCGACCCGTCCTTCATCGAGAACATGACGGGCCGCGGCGTGATGGAGGAGATCGACGTGGTGGCCGTGCACGGCTTCCCGCTCGACTGGAATCTCTGGAAGATCGGCGAGTGGCCCGCGAAGATCGACGAGATCCGCGCCGTCACGGACAAGCCGATCTGGGTGAGCGAGGTCGGCATCTCCACCTTCGGGGCGGAGGAGGTTCAGGCCTGGGGCGTGGACCGCACGGCCGAGCTGCTGATCGGCAAGGCGTCGCGCATCCACTGGTACAGCCTCTACGACCTTCCCCAGGCATGGGGCGCGACGACGCGCCACCGGGAGGCTGAGGGCTCCTCCTACTACCGACATTTCTACATGGGGCTGCTGCGCGAGGACGGCTCGCCCAAGCCGGCGCTGGAGCATTTCGCGAAGCACACGCCCCATATGGGCCTGTGCCAGTGGTTCCATTACCAGGATCACCGGCTGGACGACGCGGTGGCCTGGATGAAGCGGCTCGGGGTGACCTATCTCCGCACCGGTCTCTCCTGGGCGGACAGCTTCCGGCCGAACGCGCTGGAGTGGTTCGACCGGCAGATGGAGGCGCTGGCCGATTTCGACGTGACCGTCACCTTCTGCTTCACCCCCGAGCATCGCGGCATCGCGCCGCACCACACGAGCCCGCCGCAGGTGCCCGAGGAGTTCGCCGAGTTCTGCGCCTCGATGATCCGGCGCTACGCACCGGCCAAGGCGACGGTCGCGGCCTGAGAGGGGCGGGGAATCCGTTCCCCGGCTCCGCACGAAGGACAGAGATGATGAGTGCCACAACGGAGCGCATGCGCGCCGCCGTCCTGACCGGACCCGGCCAGGTGGAGGTGCGGGAGGTCGCGCGGCCGGAGCCCGGGCCGGGCCAGGTGCGGCTGCGGCTCGAGGGATGCGGCGTCTGCGCCTCCAACCTCACGCCCTGGTCGGGGCCGGACTGGATGACGTTCCCGACCGAGCCTGGCGATCTCGGCCACGAGGCCTGGGGCGTGGTGGACGCGCTGGGGGAGGGGGTGGAAGGGCTTTCCCTCGGCGATCGCGTCGCGGCGCTCTCCTATCGCGGCTATGCGGAGTACGACATCGCGGAGGCGGCGAATGTCGTCCGCCTGCCGGAGGCGCTGCGCGGCATGCCCTTCCCGGGCGAGCCTCTGGGCTGCGCGATGAACATCTTCCGCCGCAGCGAGATCCGCGCGGGGCAGACGGTCGCGATCCTCGGGATCGGCTTCCTCGGCGCCATCCTCGCGCGGCTGGCGACGGAGGCGGGCGCGCGGGTGATCGCGGTCTCCCGGCGGGAATATTCGCTCGACCTCGCGCGGCGCATGGGCGCGGCCGAGGTGATCCCGATGGAGGACCACAACGGCATCATCGCCCGCGTGAAGGAGCTGACGGAGGGCCGCTTCTGCGACGTGGTGATCGAGGCCGTGGGCAAGCAGTGGCCGCTCGACCTCGCGGCGGAGCTCTGCCGCGAGCGCGGGCGGCTGGTCGTCGCGGGCTATCACCAGGACGGGCCGCGCCAGGTGAACATGTGGCTGTGGAACTGGCGCGGGCTGGACGTGATCAACGCCCATGAGCGCGATCCCAGGGTCTATATGCAGGGCATCCGGGAGGCGGTGCAGGCCGTGGCCGATGGCCGCATCGACCCCGCGCCGCTGATGACGCACGGCTTCACGCTGGACAGGCTCGGCGAGGCGCTGGACGCCACGCGGGACCGGCCCGACGGCTTCCTCAAGGCGCTGGTGCGCTTCCCGTGACGCGGCCGCGCATCGGCTTCCTGGGCGTCGGCTGGATCGGCCGGCACCGCATGGCGGCGATCCTGGACACCGGGGCGGTGGAGGCGGTGGCGATCGCCGATCCTTCCGAAGAGATGGTGGCGGAGGCGCGGAAGCTCGCTCCTGATGCGGCCGTCGTGGACGGATTGGAGGAGATGCTTTCCCTCTCGCTCGACGGCGTGGTGATCGCGACGCCGAGCGCGCTGCACGCGGCGCAGACAGTGCAGGCGCTGCGCGCCGGCGCGTCCGTGTTCTGCCAGAAGCCGCTGGGCCGCACGGCCGAGGAGGTGCGCGGTGCGGTGGAGGCGGCGCGGGAAGCGGACCGGCTGCTCGGCGTCGATCTCTCCTACCGCTTCACCGAGGGGATGCGACGCATCCGGGAGTCGATCGCGGGCGGGGAGCTCGGGCGCGTCTACGCGGCCGATCTCGTCTTCCACAACGCCTACGGCCCGGACAAGCCGTGGTTCCGCGATCCCGCCCTCTCCGGCGGGGGATGCGTGATGGATCTCGGCGTCCATCTCGTGGACCTCGCGCTCTGGGCGCTGGACTTTCCCGAGGTGGCGCGGGTGTCCGGCGATCTCTTCGCAGGCGGCGAGCCGCTGGCGGGGCGGACGGACCGCGTGGAGGATTATGCGGTGGCCACCATCGAGCTGGCGGGCGGCAGCGTGCTGCGCCTTGCCTGCTCCTGGAACCTGCATGCCGGGCAGGACGCGGTGATCGCGGCCGAGTTCCACGGCAGCGCCGGGGGCGCGGCGCTCAGGAACGTCAACGGCTCCTTCTACGACTTCACGGCCGAGCGCTTCCGCGGCACGGCGCGCGAGACGCTGGCGACGCCGCCCGACGCGTGGGGCGGGCGTGCCGGCGCGGACTGGGCGCGCCGCCTCGCGGCCGGGGAGCGCTTCGATCCCTCGGCCGCCGCGCTGGTGACGGTGGCCGAGGTGCTGGACCGGATCTACGGTCGGTAATGCCGCGCCTCAGCGCCGATCGGTGCCCATCAGCCCGGCCGCGCGAAGGGCCTTGGTGATGACGGCGCCGGGATCGGTGAAGGCGAAGGCGGGGCGGGGCTGCGGCCCGGCTTCCGGCTTCGGCTCCACGGGGCGCGCGGTAGCGACCGGCTCCACCCTGTCCACGGTCTCGGCCACCGAATCCACGGTGACGGTGCCGCGGGGCCGGGGCGGGGCCTTGCGCGCCGCCTGCGAGGCACTCAGCCCGAAGAAACGCAGGATCTCGTGGGTCGAGGACACGCCGACATCAAGCATGTAGGCGCCCGCGATCCCCGCCATGCCCTCGCCCTCGCCGGGATGGAGCGGAACGCCGTGCGCCATGCCGGCGATGCGGTGCAGCTCAACCATTGGCTTGCCGTCCGCCCCGGTCCAACGGCGCTCAGCATGGACAGCGCTGCGCTGCTCGAAGTCCGGGCTCCGTCCGGCCAGGCCGTGGAGGTCGAGCCACTGCTTGGCGATCTCGTCCGCATTGTCGGGGCTGACCGTCGTATCGGCCTGCCCCTGCCAGATAGCGACACGCGGCCAGGGGCCGGTATAGGCGGACGCCGCACGCACGGCGGCGCCACGGGCCGCGGGGAGAAGATCCGAGGGGCGGGCCATGGTGCGCAGGGCCTCGGCCACGCCGATCCCGCCGGCATAGGGCAGGCCTGCGATGACCGCGCCGGCCGCGAAGACCTCGGGATAGGTCGCCATCATCACGGATGTCATCGCGCCGCCGGCGGAGAGGCCGGTCACGAAGACACGGGCAGGATCCAGCCGGTGCTTCCGGACCAGATTGGCAATCATCTGACGAATGGAGAGCGGCTCGCCAGCCTCCCGAGCCGTGTCGCCCGCCTCGAACCAGTTGAAGCAGAGATTCACGTTGTTCGCCCGCTGCTGCTCCGGCAGCAGCAGCGCGAAGCCGAGCGCGTCCGCCATGAGGGACAGGCCGGTGCCTTCGTCATAATCGACGGCGCTCTGGGTGCAGCCGTGCAGCGCGACGATCAGCGGTGCGCCCGCGGGTAGATCCTTCGGCACATGGGTCAGCATGCGGAGATTGCCGGGATTGGGGCCGAAACCGGTCACCTCCTCCAGCCTCGTGCTGGTCCGCGGCCCACCGTTGGCGGATTGCGCACCCCGACGGTGCTGCTTCTGCAGTCGCATAAGGGCCGAGAGGTCTAGCCGAGGATTCATGGGGAGCATCCTTTGAAGAGAGGGGAGATGGTCCCTCATGCTGCGCTGCACAATAGAACGGGGCATCGGCGGGATCGTTGGGTCCCGCTCCCCGGATGCGCATCACCGTGTGCAGCGATGCTTCAGCCGGCCGCGAGGCGGAGCACGACCGCGTAGTGGCAACCGGCCGCGACGAGGACCAGCGCGTGCCACAGGGCGGTGTTGTAGGGGAGGCGCGTAGCCAGATGCACCAGCACGCCCGCGCTGTAGAAGATCCCGCCCGCCAGCAGGGCGCCGAGCTGCCAGGAGGCCAGGGCCTCGACCAGCGGTGCGGCCGCGACGATGCCAACCCAGCCGAGCAGCAGATAGGTCCCGATGGCCAGCCTCTCGAAGCGGCCCGGCGCCAGCAGCTTGAGCGCTGCGCCCAGCAGCGCGCCCGCCCAGACGAAGCCGAGGAGAGCCGTGCCGAGCCACCCTCCGATCGCGAGCAGCGAGACGGGCGAGTAGGTACCGGCGATCATGAAGAAGATGGCGGCGTGGTCGAACCGGCGCAGCACCTCCCGGCGCGGGCCGGGGGCGGCGGTGTTGTAGGCTGCGGAAAAGCCGAAACTCGCGACGAGGCCTAGCGCATAGAGCCCGATGGCGATGCCGGGCCGCCATCCTGGCGGGTTCGGCAGGGAAAGGGCGAGGGCCAGGCAGCCCGCCGCCACGGCCATGAGACCGGCGGCATGAACCGCCGCGTCCGCACGGCGGTAGTGATACTCACGTTCCCGGGCGGCGGAGGCGTCCGCCCCCCGGTCGATCCTCTTCCCGCCATGCAGGGCGTGGAAGCTCATGAAAGGTCGCGGCGGCGCTTCAGCCCGCCTCTAGCGGCGGGCCTTGCCCCGCGCGATCTCCCGCTCGATCGCGCTGCGCTCGCCGGAACCCAGCTTGCGCGCGATCTCGCGCACGATGGCCTGCGAAACGCGGTGGCGCTTGGCGAGATAGGCGATGGTCTCTTCGAGCCCGGACGCGTCCACCGGTGCGGCGGCGTCGGGCTTTGTCTTGCTGTGTGACACCTTGGTCCCCGTGATCTTCGTCGGGCCCGCGGGCCCGAATGGAGGCCGACCGGGGCGTATCAGCCCGCAGCCGGTATATTCTTGCCCAGGGCCGCCAGAGGGCCCAGGCGCATCTGGCTTTCCCGCGCGACGCGCTCATGCCCGTCCCGGTCGCTCCGGATACGGTACTCGCGATCCGCTGCATCGTTCGGCAGGAGCCGGACGACGGTGTAGTTTCCGGTGACACCCGGCGGGGTCAGGATACCGGCGACGAGTTCGACGCTCTGGCCAATTTCGAAGCTGTGACGTGGCATGGTGTCTCCTCGCACGATGCCGGCCCTTTGGGGGCCGACGCTTCGGTGGGAGGGGCGAGGCGTGGTGCCTCGCCCCTCCAGGCGGCTCAGGCCGCCTTCAGGTTACCAGCGGAAACGCGGCCCTGCTGACCGCGCTGCAGCTCGAACTCGATCTTGTCGCCCTCGCGGGGCTCCTGCATCCCGGCGCGCTGCAGGTCGGAGATGTGCAGGAAGACGTCCTTGGAGCCGTCCTCGGGCTGGATGAAGCCGAAGCCCTTGGTCGCGTTGAACCACTTGACGGTGCCGATGGCCATGAATGGTGTTCCGTTCGGAAATGTGATTGCCTTCCCGCAACAGCGCGGGTTGGATCAAGCATCGAGGAGAGACGGACACCGGGCTCGGCGCTCCGGGAGGAGCAAGGAGGCAGGCCGAACCTAACGAGATTGACCTCGCCAAGATGGGTCCTGGCGGCGCGGACTTCAATCTTAATCGGGCATCACGGTGCTGATACCCCGCATGGCTGCCCCTCAGGCCGCGCGGCCCGGCCCTCCCGCCATCGCCTCGATCCGGCGTGCCACGGCGGCCAGGCGCGGCCCGATCTCCCGGAACAGCCGCTCCCGGTCGAGCATGAAGGCGGGGGCGCCGCAGTTGAGCGCCATGACCTCCCCGCCGGGAAGGGCGATGGCGGCGCCGGCCGCGTGGACCGTCGGGTTCCAGTCGCCGGGCGAGACCGTGAAGCCCGCTGAGGCCTGCATGGCGACGGCCTCCTCCAGCCCGGCCTCGATCCGCTGCCAGGCGCCCGGCTCCTGCCGCGCGAGCGCGGCCCGGATCGCCGCCCGCTCGCCTTCCGGCGAGGCGGCGTAGAAGGCACGCCCCATGGCGGTGACGCCGAGCGGCACGCGGGAGCCCACCTCCAGCTGAAGGGCGACGGCGGTGCGGGGGGAGATGTGCTCGACATAGAGCATGGAGAGCCCGTCCCGCTTTCCCAGCGAGACGGAGGCGTTCGTCTCCTCCGCGAGCTGGCGCATCAGCGGCGCCGCGATGCGCCGGATGCCCATATTCGCCAGGGCGAGCTGCCCCAGCGGCACGGCGGCGAGGCCGAGCCGGTATTTCCCGAAGCGCGGAAGATATTCGAGATAGCCGAGCCGCGTGAGCGTGTGCGTCAGCCGGGATACGGTGGCGCGGGGCAGGGCGGTGCGCTCGGCCAGTTCCTGGTTGCCGAGGATCGGGTCCTCCGCACGGAAGACGTGGAGGATGTCGAAGCCACGCGCGATGGCGGCGACGAACTGGCGGTCCTCGCCGGGCTCCGCCTCCGGTGGCGCCGTGGCGCGCTTGCGCATCCTCCCCTCCCGCTCTTGCGGCTTGACCCTCGCGCCCCGCCGGCCGATATCTTGGGCAATAAGGCAGAAGATATTTCCGCAATGCGGAAAAAGAAAGCGCCGACAGGAGGGAGCGGGATGCGGCCGGAGATGGCGGCGGACAGCATGGGGCAGGAAAGGGGGGGAGTGCCCGCCCAGCGCCCCTGGCTGGCCTCCTACCCGCCGGGCTGCCGGTGGGACGCGCCGCTGGCGATCGGCACGCTCGGCGGCCTGCTCGACGAGGCCGTTGCCCGCTGGTCCGGTCGCCCCGCGCTGGAGTATCGCGGCTGCCGCACGACCTATGCTGAGCTGGGCGCGGCGGTGGACCGGCTGTCGGCCGGGCTGCTCCGGCTGGGCGTGACGCCGCGCCAGCCCGTGGGGCTGCTGCTGCCGAACACGCCCTGGCACCCCGTCTGCTTCCTCGCCCTCGCCCGGATCGGGGCGCGGGTGGTGCATCTCAGCCCGCTCGACGCGAAGCGCGTGCTGCACCACAAGTTGTCGGACAGCGGCGCGCGGCTGGTGATCACCACCGACCTGCCCGGCCTGCTGCCCACCGCGACGGAGCTTCTGGAGAGCGGCATCGTGGACCGGGTGCTGCTGGGCGAGGACGCCGCCTGGGGCGGCGAGGCCACGGCGGAGCGCGATCCGCGCATCCTCTCCCTGTCGGGGGTCGCGGCGGAGAAGCCGGCGCAATGGCCCGCCGTCTCGCCCGAGGATGTCGCGCTGCTGCAATACACCGGCGGCACCACGGGCATGCCCAAGGGCGCGATGCTGACGCATGGCAACCTGACGGCGGCGGTGAGCATCTACCGCAACTGGCACGATGGCGGCGTGCTGGAGGAGGGCGAGCAGCGCGTCCTCGGCGTGCTGCCCTTGTTCCACATCTACGCGCTCACCTCCGTGCTGCTGCGGCACCTGGCCGACGGCAACGAGATCCTGCTCCGCCCGCGCTTCGAGGCGGAGGCCGTGCTGCGCGACATCGAGGAGCGGCGCGTCACGGTGCTCTCCGGTGTGCCGACGATCTGGATCGCGCTGCTGAACCACCCCGGCGCCTCCTCGCACGATCTCTCCTCGCTCCGCGCCTGCATCTCCGGCGGTGCGCCGCTGCCCTTCGACGTGGCGGCGCGGGTGGAGGCGCTGCTCGGCCAGCGCCTGCGGATCGGCTGGGGCATGACGGAGACGGGGCCGGCCGGTACGCGCGTGCCCGTCGGCGCCGTGCCGCGCCCCGGCATCATCGGCCTGCCGCTTCCAGGCGTGGACCTGCGGATCGTGGCGCTGGACGATCCCTCCCGCCCCTTGCGGCCGGGCGAGGTGGGGGAGATGGCGATCCGCGGACCGAGCGTCTTCGCCGGCTACCTGAACCAGCCCGCCGAGACCGCGGCGGCCTTCCGCGACGGCTGGTTCCTCACCGGCGACATCGGCCGCATGGAGGAGGACGGCACCTTCTTCCTCATGGACCGGCGGAAGAACATGATCATCTCCGGCGGCTTCAACGTGTATCCCGCCGCCATCGAGGGCGCGATCTACGAGCACCCCGACGTCGCCGAGGTGATCGTGATCGGCGTGCCCGATCCCTATCGCGGCCAGTCCGCCAAGGCCTTCGTCACCCTGCGCCCCGGCGCCCCGGAGATGACTCTCGACGGGCTGAAGGCCTTCCTGCGCGACCGCGTGGGGCGCCACGAGATGCCCGTCGCGCTGGAACTGCGCGAGACCCTGCCCCGCTCCCCCGCCGGCAAGCTGCTGGCCAGCGCCCTCGTCGCCGAGGAGCGCGAGAAGAACCCGACCGGAATGGATGCCCCATGACTGACGCCGTCATCGTCTCCACCGCGCGCACGCCGATCGGCAAGGCGCATCGCGGGGCGCTCAACAACACCCATGGCGCCGACATGGCCGCGCACGCCATCGGCGCCGCGATGGAGCGCGCGGGGCTGGAAGGGGCGGGGGTGGAGGAGGTGATCCTCGGCTGCGGCTATCCCGAGGGCGCGACGGGCGGCAATGTCGCGCGGCACGCCGCGATCCGGGCGGGAATCCCCGTGGCCTCCGCCGGGCAGACGGTGAGCCGCTTCTGCGCCTCGGGGCTGGAGGCGATTGCCTCGGCGGCCAAGCGCATCATCGTGGACAAGGTGCCCGTGATCGTGGCCGGCGGGGTGGAATCCATCTCCCTCGTGCAGCCGACGGTGAACCGCAACCGTTACCGCAACGAGTGGCTGGAGGCGAACAAGCCCTCCATCTACGACGCCATGATCGACACGGCCGACCTCGTGGCCGAGCGCTACGGCATCTCGCGCGAGGCGCAGGACGAGTTCGCGCTGGAGAGCCAGCGCCGCACCGCCGCCGCCCAGCAGGCCCTCCGCTTCGAGGGCGAGATCGCGCCGATCTCCGCCGTGATGCGCGTGACCGACAAGGCGACGGGCGAGACGCGCGAGGAGGCCGTCACCCTCACCAAGGACGAGGGCAACCGGCCGGACACCTCGATGGAGGGCCTCTCGAAGCTCAAGCCCGTGCGCGAGGGCAAGTTCATCACGGCCGGCAATGCGAGCCAGCTCTCGGACGGTGCCAGCGCCTCCGTGCTGATGTCGGCCGAGGAGGCCGCGCGGCGCGGGCTGGCGCCGCTCGCGGTCTTCCGCGGCTACGCCACCGCCGGCTGCGAGCCGGAGGAGATGGGCATCGGCCCCGTCTTCGCCGTGCCGCGCCTGCTCGAGCGCCACGGGCTGACGGTGGACGACATCGACCTCTGGGAGCTGAACGAGGCCTTCGCTTCCCAGTCAATCCTCTGCCGCGACAAGCTCGGCATCGATCCGGCGAAGGTAAACGTGAACGGCGGCGCCATCTCCGTCGGCCACCCCTTCGGGATGAGCGGCGCACGTCTGGTGGGCCATGCCGTGCTGGAAGGCCGGCGGCGCGGCGCCAGATATGCCGTGGTGACGATGTGCGTCGCGGGCGGCCAGGGCGCCGCCGGCCTGATCGAGATCGCCTGAGGAAATCGCCGATGGACCTGCGCTACACGCCGGAAGAAATCGCCTTCCGCGACGACCTCCGCCGCTTCTTCCGGGAGAAGGTGCCCGCGGAGATCCGCCGCAAGGTGGCCGAGGGCCGCCATCTGGACAAGGAGGACATCGTCACCTCCCAGCGCATCCTGAACGCGGCCGGGCTGGCCACGCCGAACTGGCCGGTGGAGTGGGGCGGGAAGGACTGGTCGCCCGTCCAGCGCTACCTCTTCACCGAGGAGCTGCAGCGCGCGGCCGTGCCGCTGCCCCTGCAGTTCAACGTGTTCATGGTCGGGCCCGTGATCGCCGCCTTCGGCTCGGAGGAGCAGAAGCGGAAGTTCCTGCCCGCCACGGCCAATCTCGACATCTGGTGGTGCCAGGGCTTCTCCGAGCCCGGCGCGGGATCGGACCTCGCCTCGCTCAAGACGCGGGCGGAGAAGCGGGACGGGAAGTACGTGGTATCGGGCCAGAAGGCCTGGACGACGCTCGGCCAGCACGCCGACTGGATCTTCTGCCTCGTCCGCACGGACCGCGAGGCGAAGAAGCAGCGCGGCATCTCCTTCCTGCTGATCGACATGAAGTCGCCCGGCATCACCGTGCGCCCCGTCATCACCATCGACGGCGCGCATGAGGTGAACGAGGTCTTCTTCGACGAGGTGGAGGTGCCCGCGGAGAACCTGGTCGGCGAGGAGAACCGCGGCTGGGACTACGCGAAGTTCCTGCTGGCCAACGAGCGCACGGGCATCGCGCGCATCGGCCTCTCCAAGCAGCGGCTCGCCCGTGCCAAGCGCCTGGCGCAGGAGACCGAGGCGGGCGGCCGCACCCTCTGGGAAGACACGGATTTCCGCCGCCGCGTGGCGGAGATCGAGGTGGGGCTGAAGGCGCTGGAGATCACGCAGATGCGCGTGGTGGCGAACCAGCGGCACCGCGACGCGGACAAGCCCGACCCCGCCTCCTCCATTCTCAAGATCAAGGGATCGGAGCTGCAGCAGGCGACGACGGAGCTGCTGCTGGAAGTGGCCGGCCCCTACGCGCTGCCCGCGCCCGAGCACGACCGGCCGGAGGGCTGGAACGAGCCCGCCGTCTCGCCCGAATGGGCCGATGCCGCGGCGCCGCTCTACCTCAACTACCGCAAGGTCTCGATCTACGGCGGCTCGAACGAGATCCAGCGCAACATCATCGCCAAGGCCTTCCTGGGGCTCTGAGAGGACAAGCGGCGTGGATTTCGACCTGACGGAGGAGCAGCGTCTCCTCAAGGAGAGCATCGACCGCTTCGCGGCCGACAATGCCCGCGATCCGGCGGCGCATAGCGCCGCGTCGGACCTGTGGCCGCAGCTTGCCGAGCTGGGCGTGCTCGCCCTGCCCTTCGCCGAGGAGGATGGCGGCATCGGCGGCGGCGCGGTGGAGACGATGATCGTCATGGAGGCGATCGGGCGCGCGCTGATCACCGAGCCCTATCTCCCGACCGTCGTGCTCGGCGGCGGCTTCCTGCGGATGGGCGGCACGGCGGAGCAGCGCGCGGAGTTCATCCCGCAGGTGGCCGAGGGCTCCCTGAAGCTCGCCTTCGCGCAGCTGGAGAAGGGCTCGCGCTACGACCTGCACGACGTCTCCACCACGGCAAGGCGCGAGGGCGGCGACTTCGTGCTGGACGGCCGCAAGGGCGTGGTGCTCGGCGGCGACGAGGCCGGGCTGCTGGTGGTGACGGCGCGCACGGCCGGCGCGCGGCGGGACCGGGAGGGGATCACCCTCTTCCTCGTGGATGGCGACGCGCCGGGCGTCTCGCGGCAGGGCTCTCCTTCCCAGCATGGCGGGCGCGTCGCGGAGATCGCCTTCGACGGCGTGCGCGTGCCGGCGGGGCGCGTGCTCGGCGAGGTGGATGGCGGCCTCTCCCTGGCCGAGCGCGTGGTGGACGTGGCGCTGGCCGCGCTCTGCGCCGACAGCCTCGGCGCGATGGAGGAGCTTCACCGCATGACGGTGGATTACCTCCGCACGCGGCAGCAGTTCGGCGTCTCCATCGGCAGCTTCCAGGCCCTCCAGCACCGCGCGGCGGACATGCTGGTGGCGGTGGAGCAGGCGCGCTCCATGGCGGTCTACGCCGCGATGATGGCTGAGGAGCCGGATGCGCGGGAACGCCGCGCGGCCATCGCGGCGGCCAAGGCGCAGGTCAACCGGTCCGGGCGGCTCGTCGGGCAGGAGGCGGTGCAGCTCCACGGCGGCATCGCGGTGACCTGGGAGTACAAGGCCGGGCACTTCTTCAAGCGGCTGACGGCGAACGACATGCTGTTCGGCGACACGGACCACCACCTCCGCGCCGTGATGGCGGATGGCGGGCTGGTCCACGAGATTTGAGAGGCCGAACGGCCCTGGGAGGAAGGTTCATGGAAGGCTATCGCATCACCCGGCGCGCGGGTCTCGGGCTCGGGCTGGGGGCCGCGCTCGCGCGCCCGTCGCTCGCGCAGGGGCGCTTCCCGGACCGGCCGATCCGGCTGATCGTGCCCTGGGGCGCCGGCGGCTCGACCGACATCCTCATGCGCGCGCTCGGCGATGCGATGTCCCGGCGGCTCGGCCAACCCGTGGTGATCGAGAACCGCGCGGGCGCGGGCGGCATCCTCGGCGCGCAGCAGCTCGCGGGCGGGACGCGGCCGGACGGCTACGTCCTGTCGCAGATCCCGATCTCGGTCTTCCGCTATCCCCAGATGGTCGCGCGCCCGCCCTTCGACCCGATGAAGGACTTCACCTACATCGCGCAGATCACGGGCTATCTCTTCGGCGTGGTGGTGAAGGCCGACGCGCCCTGGCGCAGCTTCGACGAGCTGCTCGCCTACGCGAAGGCAAATCCGGGCAAGGTGACCTACGGCACGCCAGGCTCGGGCACCTCCCTCCACATCACCATGGAGCAGATCGCGGCGGCGCGCGGCATCGAGTGGGTGCAGGTTCCCTACCGCAGCGCCTCCGAGAACATGCAGTCCACCCTCGCCGGCAACACCCAGGTCTCGGCCGAGACGAGCGGCTGGTCGGAGCTGGTGGCGGCGGGGCAGCTCCGCCTCCTCTGCACCTGGGGCGCCGAGCGCGCGAAGCGCTTCCCCGACGCGCCGACGCTGAAGGAGATGGGCATCGATATCGTCTCCACCTCCCCCTACGGCATCGCCGGGCCCGCGGGCATGGACCCCGCCGTGGTGCGCGCGCTGGAGGAGGCGCTGCGCGAGGCGGCGGCCGATCCCGCCCATGTGGCGGTGCTGGATCGCTTCGACATGTCGCCCGCCTTCCTCGGCAGCGAGGCCTACACGGCGGCGGCGCGGCGCCAGTACGAGGAGGACGGCGCGATGATCCGCCGCCTCGGGCTGAAGGCGAGCTAGGGGGAGCGCCGCTCCCCCCCGATCAATCCACCCTGGCGCCGGAGCGGCGCACGGTCTCGGCCCAGCGGGCGATGTCGCGCTGATGCACGGCACGGAAGGCCTCGGGGCCGGGATCGGCGGGGGGCGTGATGCCCTGGTTCTCCGTCAGCCAGGCGACGAAGTCCGGCTCGGCGATGATGCGCGCCACCTCCCGCGCCATGCGCTGCTGGATCTCGGCGGGCAGGCGAGGGGGCGCGAGCAGGCCGTACCAGGTGGTGCTCTCGAAGCCCGGCAGCCCGCAGGCCTCCTCGGCGGTCGGCACCTCGGGCAGCGCGGCCAGGCGCTGGCGCGTGCTGACGGCCAGCGCCTTCACCTGGCCCTGGCGCACGGGGCCGATGCTCGGGCCGCTCTGGTTCCAGAAGAAGGTCGTCTCCCCGCCGAGGAGAGAGAGCATCGCCGGCGGCTGGCCGCGATAGGGGATGTGCATCACCTCGATCCCGGCGGCGAGGGCGAACTGCACGGCGGCGAGATGGGTGGAGGCGCCGTTGCCGGTGGAGGCGTAGTTCACCGCGCCCGGCCGCGCCCTGGCGGCCGCGATCAGCGCCGGGCAGGCCCCGATGCCCGGCGAGTGCTGCGGGCTGACCAGCAGCACGTTCGGCACGTCGCCCAGCAGGGCGATATGCGTCACGTCGCGCAGGGGGTCGAAGGGCAGGCTGCTGTAGAGCGTCGCGTTGATCGCGTGCGTGCCCGCGGTGGCGAGGAGGAAGGTGGTGCCGTCGGGCCGGGCGCGGGCGACATATTCGGAGGCGATGTTGCCGCCCGCCCCCGTGCGGTTGTCCACCACCACCGGCACGCCGAGGGCGCGGGAGAGGGGCTCGGCCAGCTTGCGGGCGTAGATGTCCACGCCGGAGCCGTTGGGGAAGCCGCCCATTATAGTGATCGGGCGGCTGGGCCAGGGCGCCTCCTGCGCCCCTGCCGGGGCGGGAAGGGCGAGGGCGGCGAGGGCCGCGAGGCGGAGGGCGGTTCGGCGAAGCATGGCGGCTGTCCCTTGCGCGGTCGGTCCCGCCCGCGCCGGCCGGCGGGGCGTCCCTGTCACCAAGCAATGTGCGGACCGCGGCCGCGATGGGGAAGGGCGCCAGCCCCGCCCGGCAGCGCGTCGACCATCCACTCTCCGCGCCGGTCCGGCAGAAGGCCGGGCCGGGACCGGGACCGCGGACGGTCCCGGTTGCGGGCCGTCAGGCCCGCCCGTGGCAGTGCTTGTACTTCCGGCCGGAACCGCAGGGGCAGGGCGCGTTGCGCGGCGTCCGGTCCCAGGTGGCGGGATCGTTCGGGTCCACGCCGTCGGCCGTGCGGGCGGTGGCGAGCGGGGCCGCCGCGCCGTACTCGCCCATCGGGGCGTCGTAGCCGAGCAGCGGATCGCCCGAATCCGGCGCGGGATGGCGCGCATCCATCACGCTGATCGGCTCCGGGCTCGGCAGCGGCGCCTCGGGGGCGAGGTTCACCTGCATCAGCCAGCGCGTCGTCTCCTCGCGCATCTCGCCGAGCATCGAGTTGAACAGGTTGAAGGCCTCGGACTTGTACTCGTTCAGCGGGTCGCGCTGGCCGTAGGCGCGCAGGCCGATGCCCTGGCGCAGGTGGTCGAGCGAGAGGAGGTGGTCCTTCCAGACCTTGTCGAACACCATGAGGAGGATCGACTTCTCCACCTCGCGCATGCGCTCGATGCCGATATTCGCGGCGCGGGCGGCGTAGGAGGTCTCGGCGGCCTCCAGGATGCGCTCGCGTACCTGGGTCTCGTCGATCCCCTCCTCCCGCGCCCAGTCGGCCACGGGCAGGTCGAGGCCGAGGATGTCCAGCACGCGGGACTGGAGCCCCTCCAAGTCCCACTGCTCGGGATAAGCGTTCTCGGGGATGGCGGCGGCGACCATGTCCTCGATCACCTCGCGGCGCATCTCCGCCACGGTCTCCTGCACGTCCCCCGCCTGCATGAAGGACTTGCGCTGGGCATAGACCTCCTTGCGCTGGTCGTTCATGACGTCGTCGTACTTCAGCAGGTTCTTGCGCGTGTCGAAGTTGCGCGCCTCGACCTTCTTCTGCGCCTTCTCCAGGGCCTTGTTGATCCAGGGGTGGATAATCGCCTCCCCCTCCTTCAGCCCGAGCTTCTCCAGCATCCCGCCCATGCGGTCGCTGCCGAAGATGCGCATGAGGTCGTCTTCCAGGCTCAGGAAGAAGCGGGATGCGCCCGGATCGCCCTGGCGGCCGGAGCGGCCGCGGAGCTGGTTGTCGATGCGCCGGCTCTCGTGCCGCTCCGTGCCGATCACGAAGAGGCCGCCGGCGGCCTTCACCTTCGCCGCGCTGCCCTCCACCTCGCGCCGGATCTCATCCAGCCGCGCCTCGAACTCGGGCCCGTCCGGCTCGCCAGGGAAGGTCGCGCGGGCGAGCATCTCGGCATTGCCGCCGAGTTTGATGTCGGTGCCGCGGCCGGCCATGTTGGTGGCGATCGTCACTGCCCCCGGGCGCCCGGCCTGGGAGATGATCGCCGCCTCCTGCTCGTGGTAGCGGGCGTTGAGCACCTGGTGCGGCACGCCCTTGCCCTTGAGCAGCTCGGAGATCAGCTCGGACTTCTCGATGCTCGTCGTGCCGACGAGGCAGGGCTGGCCGCGCTCCCGGCACTCCTGGATGAGGTTGGCCACCGCCTCGTACTTCTCGCGGGCGGAGCGATAGACCTCGTCGTCGGAATCGAGGCGGGCGACGGGGAGGTTGGTCGGGATCTCGACCACTTCCAGCTTGTAGATCTCGGCGAACTCGTCGGCCTCGGTGGCCGCCGTGCCGGTCATGCCCGCCAGCTTGGGGTAGAGGCGGAAGTAGTTCTGGAAGGTGATGGAGGCCAGCGTCTGGTTCTCGGGCTGGACCTCGACCCCCTCCTTCGCCTCCAGCGCCTGGTGCAGCCCGTCGGAGTAGCGGCGGCCCTCCATCATGCGGCCCGTGAACTCGTCGATGATGACGAGCTTGTTCTCGCGGGAGACGATGTAGTCCACGTCGCGCGTGAACAGGGCGTGGGCGCGCAGGCTCTGGTTCACGTGGTGGACGAGGGTGACGTTGTGGAAGTCGTAGAGGTCGCCCTCCACCAGCATCCCCGCCTCGGTCAGCGCGGCGGAGACCGCCTCGTTGCCCGCCTCGGTGAGGGCGACGGTCTTGTTCTTCTCGTCCTTGTCGTAGTTCTCCGGGGTCTGCGCGATCACGCGCACCACGGCGTTCACCCGGTTGTAGAGGTCCGAGGTGTCGTCGGTCGGGCCGGAGATGATGAGCGGCGTGCGCGCCTCGTCCACGAGGATGGAGTCCACCTCGTCCACGATGGCGTAGGCGAAGGGGCGCTGGACCATCTCGTCCAGTCGGTACTTCATGTTGTCGCGCAGGTAGTCGAAGCCGAACTCGTTGTTCGTGCCGTAGGTGATGTCGCAGCCATAGGCGTCGCGCCGCTGGCCGTCGTTCTTGCCGTAGACGATCGTGTCCACGCTCAGGCCGAGCCAGTTGTAGAGCCGGCCCATCTCCGCCGCGTCGCGGGTGGCGAGGTAGTCGTTCACCGTCACCACATGCACGCCCCGGCCCGTCAGCCCGTTGAGGTAGACGGGAAGGGTGGCGACCAGCGTCTTGCCCTCGCCGGTCTTCATCTCGGCGATGCGGCCCTCGTGCAGGACGATGCCGCCGATGAGCTGCACGTCGAAGTGGCGCATGCCCAGCACGCGCTTGGAGGCCTCGCGGCAGACCGCGAAGGCCTCGGGCAGGAGGGAATCGAGGCTCTCGCCATTGGCAAGGCGCTGGCGGAACTCGGGGGTCTTGGCCTTCAGCGCCTCGTCGGAGAGGGCGGCCATCCCCGGCTCCAGCGCGTTGATGGCCGGCACCCGCGCCCGGTACGCCTTCAGGGCGCGGTCGTTCGAGGTGCCGAGGATGGCGCGGGCAAGACGGGCGAACATCGGGACAGAAGATCTCCGGGGCAGCGCCAGGGGCCGTCGGCCGGGGCCGCCACCGAGGGGCCGCGGGGCGGCCGGCAGAGGGGAGCCGCGCTGGCCCTGAGCATGCGAGGGGGGAGAGATAGGCAAGGGGGGGCGCCCGGTCAACGAAAGGTGGAGGGCAACCGGCAGCGAACGGCTTTTCGGGGGGCTGGAGGGAAGGGGGCGCCTTGTGACGGAACCACCGCTCCTCCATGTTGCGGCACCTTTCGCCGAGGCTTCCCCGATGCGCCGCCCCCTCCTTCTCTCCGCCGTCCTGCCGGCCTGCCTCTCGGCCGGCCTCGCCCTCGCCCAGGCCCCGGCGCAACGCCCCGCCTCCCCCGCGCCCCAGGCGGCGGGCCAGGGTGCGACCCAGGGTGCTGGCCAGGCCCCTGCCGCCAGCCCGCAGCCCGCCGATCCCGTGGTGGCGCGGGTGGAGGGGCAGGAAATCCGCCTCTCCGACGTGCGGGACGCCGCCAACGAGCTGCCGGACGAGTTGAAGAACGCCCCGCCCGGCATGCTCTACCCCCTGATCCTCGACCAGCTCGTGGCCCAGAAGGCGATCGTGGCCCGTGCCCGGGCGGAGGGGCTGGAGCGCGACCCCGAGGTGCAGCGCCGCGTCGCCCGCGCCACCGACCAGGAGCTGCAGCAGGCCCTGCTGCGCCGCGAGGTGGCCCCGGCCCTGACCGAGGAGGCGCTCCGCCAGCGCTACCAGCGGGAGGGCGGCAACCGCCAGGGCGAGGCGGAGGTCCATGCCCGCCACATCCTCGTCTCCACCGAGGCCGCGGCCCGCGAGGCCCTGGCCGAGGTACGCCGCCCCGGCACCGACTTCGCCGAGGTGGCCAAGCGCCGCTCCACCGGGCCCGGCGCCCAGCAGGGCGGGGATCTCGGCTTTTTCAAGAAGGCCGACATGATCCCGGAATTCGCCGAGGCGGCCTTCGCCCTCCAGCCCGGCGGGATCAGCGAGCCCGTCCAGACCTCCTTCGGCTGGCACGTCATCAAGGTGGAGGAGCGCCGCACCGCCCCCGCCGCCAGCTTCGAGGACAGCCAGGAGGCGCTGCGCCAGGCCGCCTTCGAGGAGACGGTGAACGCCGCGGTGGAGCGGATCCGCAACGCGGCGAAGGTGGAGCGCTTCAACCTGGACGGCACGCCCCAGCGCGCGCCCAGCCTGATCGAGGGCGCGTCCCCGCCGGCGGCGCCGCCCGCCCCGGCCCAGCGGCGCTGAGGGGGCGGGCAGCATGGCGCAGGCAATTCCCGTCTCCCCCCTCAAGGTCGACCTCCCGCCGCTGCCGCCGCTGAAGGGCGTGCGGCTAGGCGTGGCGGCGGCCGGGCTTCGCTACCAGGGGCGGCCCGACGTGATGATGATGGAGTTCGCCCCGGGCACGACGGTGGCGGGCGTCTTCACCAGCAACAAGTGCCCCGGCGCCCCGGTGGACTGGTGCCGGCAGGCGCTGAAGGGCGAGACGGCCCGCGCCCTGGTGGTGAATGCGGGCAACGCGAACGTCTTCACCGGCCGCGCCGGGGTGGAGACGGTGGAGGCCACCGCCGCCGCTGCCGGGGCCCTCGTGGGCTCGGCGCCCTCCGAGGTGTTCCTGGCCAGCACGGGGGTGATCGGGCAGGTCCTGCCGCACGCGAAGCTGACGGCGGCGCTCCCCGCGCTGCACGCCACGCTGAAGGAGACCGGCTGGGCCGATGCCGCGCGCGGCATCATGACCACCGACACCTTCCCCAAGGCCGCCGCCCGCACCGCGACGATCCACGGCACGAAGGTGACGATCCTCGGTATCGCCAAGGGCAGCGGCATGGTGGCGCCGGACATGGCGACGATGCTCTGCTTCGTGGCGACGGACGCCGCCATTCCCGCCGCCGCGCTGCAATCCGCGCTCCGCCGCGGCGTGGAGGCGAGCTTCAACCGCACCACCGTGGACAGCGACACCTCCACCTCCGACACCGTGCTGCTCTTCGCCACGGGGCAGGCCGGGCACGACCGCGTCTCGGCCTTCCCCGGGGACGCGCTGGACGAGTTCCAGACGCAGCTCGACGCCCTCCTCCTCGACCTCGCGCTGCAGGTCGTGCGCGATGGAGAGGGCGCGCAGAAGCTGGTGCGCGTGGGCGTGAAGGGGGCCACCTCCGACAGCTCGGCCAAGCGCGTCGCCATGGCCATCGCCAACTCCCCCCTGGTGAAGACCGCCATCGCCGGCGAGGACGCCAACTGGGGCCGGATCGTCATGGCCGTCGGCAAGGCGGGCGAGCCGGCGGACCGGGACCGCCTCTCCGTCGCCATCGGCGGGGTCTGGATGGCGCGGGACGGCGGCGTGGTCGAGGGCTATGACGAGGCGCCCGTCGTCGCCCACATGAAGGGGCGGGAGATCGACATCGAGGTGGATCTCGGCCTCGGGCGCGGCGAAGCCACGGTTTGGACCTGCGACCTGACGCACGGCTACATCGACATCAACGGCTCCTACCGGTCCTGATTCCCGTGGCGACCTCGAACCGCGTCCTGCTCGGCCTCTTCGGCCACCCCATCTCCCACTCGGCGGCACCCGCCATGATGGAGGCGGCGGGCGCGGCGGTCGGGCTCGACGTCCGCTATCACCTGATCGAGGTGGCGGGGGCCGACGAAGGGGTGATCCGCCGCATCCTGGACGGGGTGCGGCTGATCGGCTTCGCCGGCATCAACGTCACCTTCCCCTACAAGCAGGCGGTAATCCCCTTTCTCGACGCGCTGGACCCCGGCGCGGCGCAGGTGGGGGCGGTGAACCTCGTCACCGTGCGGGACGGGCGCCTCACCGGCCACAACACGGATTCGACCGGCTTCCTCGCCGGGCTGCTCGGCACGGTGGGGGAGGCGGCGAAGTCCGGCCCCGCCGTGCTGATCGGCGCGGGCGGGGCTGGTCGCGCCATCGCCTGGGCGCTGGCCAGGGCGGGCGTGCCGGAGGTGCGCGTGGTGGACCAGGACCCCGCCCGCGCGGCCTCCCTGGCCGCGGAGGCCTCGGGCTGGGGCAGCGGCCGCTTCGTGCCGGACGATTCCGTGCCGGCGGCGATGCGCGGCGCCCTGGGCGTGGTGAACGCCTCCCCCGCCGGGATGCTGCCGGACACCTCCAGCCCGGTGGACGCCGCGCTGCTGGAAGCCGGGATGTGGGTGGCGGATGCCGTGTACCACCCGCCCGTCACGCCGCTGCTGGCGGCGGCGGGGGCGAAGGGCTGCGCGGTGATGCCGGGCCGGGCCATGTCGGTCGGGCAGGCGGAGGACGGCTTCCGCCTCTTTACCGGCCGCACCGCCCCGCCGGGCGTCATCGGCGCGGCCTTCGACGCCCATGTGAGGTAGGGCGTCGCGCTCCTTGCGCGGCGGAATCCTTCACAGCATCTTGCCCCCAACAGGCGGCCCGGTGGTGGGCCGCCCCAAGGGGAAACATCCGATGCTCACCAAGCGTGGCCTGGGGCTCGCCGCCCTCGGCATGACGATCGGCACCGCGGCGCGGGCCCAGGGGACCGGCCAGGGAAGCAGCCCGGGAAGCGCCCAGGGAAGCGGCGCGGCGGAGTGGCCGCAGCGGCAGGTCACGCTGGTGGTGCCCTGGGCGCCCGGCGGCTCCACCGACACGCTGGCCCGCGTGCTGGCGCAGCGCGTCTCGGCCGATCTCGGCCGGCCCGTGGTGGTGGACAACCGGCCCGGCGCCTCGGGCACGGTGGGGCACAGCAGCGTCTCCCGCGCGCAGCCCGATGGCTACACGCTGCTGCTGGGCACCAACTCCACCTACGCGATGGCGCCCTTCCTGCTGAACAGCCTGCCCTATGACAACGATCGCGGCTTCACGCCCATCGGGCTGCTGGCGACGAACGCGCAGTTTTTCTGCGTCCACCCCTCCGTGCGCGCGAACGACATCGCGGAGCTGATCGCGCTGGCCAAGGCGCAGCCGGGCAAGATCAGCTACTCCTCCTCCGGCGCCGGTTCCTCCGCCCATCTCGCGGTGGAGCTGCTGAATGCCGAGGCGGGGGTGGAAATGCTCCACGTTCCCTATCGCGGCGGGGCGCCGGCGCTCCAGGCGCTGATCGCCAACGAGGTGCAGCTCTCGGCGGTGGACGCGGTCTCCGCCCTCCAGCCCATGCGCGCGGGGGCGGTGCGGGCGATCGCGGTGTCCTCCCCCCAGCCCGACCCCGCGGCGCCCGAGGTGAAGCCCATCGCGGCCACCGTGCCGGGCTTCGAATCCTCCACCGACTTCTCGCTCTTCGCGCCGCCGGGCGTGGCGCCCGCGCTCGGGTCCCGGATTCAGGCCGCCTTCGCCCGCGCGCTCGAGAGCGCGGAGGTGCGGGAGAAGCTGGCGACCATGGCCATCCGCCCCGTAGGCGGGAAGCCGGAGGACTTCCCCGCCTATCAGAAGCGCGAGACGGAGAAGTGGGGCGGCATCATCCGGGCGCGGAACATCAAGCCCGACTGACGACCGGTGGCGGGGGAGGGCAGGGCCTTCCCCCGCGGCCCGCGCTCAGTCCGTCGCGCGGATGCCCAGCCGGCGGACGAGTTCCGTCCACCGCTCGCGCTCGGTCCGGGCCGCGGCGGCCAGGACCGTGCCGTCCCCCGCGCGGGGATCGACGCCCAGGCCGAGAAGTCGCGCCCGCAGCTCCGGCTCGGCCATGGCGGCCTGGGAGGCCTCGGTGATGCGGGCGGCGAGGGCGGGCGGCATCCCGGCCGGGCCGAAGATGCCGAACCAGGTCTCGGAGACCAGGCCCGGCAGGCCCGCGGACTCGCCGGTGGGGGTGCCGGGGGCGAGCGGCGTCTCCTCTGCGGAGGTGACGGCCAGGGCCTTCACCGTGCCGGCCTGGATATGCGTGGCGGCGGTGGCCGGCACGTCCAGCAGCACGTGCACGTCGCCCCGGCGCAGCTCGGCATAGACCGCGCCCGTGCCGCGATAGGGCACGTGGACCATGCCGAGATCGGCCAGGCTGTCGAGCAGCGCGCCGTTCAGGTGCGGCGTGGTGGCCACGCCGGAGGAGCCGTAGTTCACCGCCCCACGCCGCGTCTTCGCCCAGGCGATGAGGCCGCGCAGGTCGTTCACCGGGACGGTGGTCGAGACGAGAACCAGGGAGGGCGAGGCGCCGATGAGGGCGAGCGGGGTGAAGTCCCGCTCGACGTCATAGGGCAGGTTGGCGCCGGTGGCCGGCGCGGTGGAGTGGATGGAGGAGGTGGCGAGCAGCAGCGTCAACCCGTCCGGCTGGGCGCGCACCACCACCTCCGCCGCCGGCACGCCGCCGGCCCCGGGGCGGTTCTCGATCACCACCGTCGCGCCCAGGCGCTGCGCCAGGAGCGGGGCGAAGAGGCGGGATACGGCGTCCGTCGCGCCCCCGGCGGGGAAGGGCACGATCAGCCGCACCGGGCGGGCCTGGGCGAGGGCCGGGCGGGCGAGGGCCGCCAGGGCCGGCAGGGCGAGAAGGGAACGGCGTTCCATGGAGGCGACTTTCGGCTGGAGCGGATCGCGGCCGGGCGGGCGGACCCGGAAGCGCTGGTCTGGGCCGCAGACAACAGGTTCGCGAGGGACAGGCAAGGCCCTCGGGCGAGGGCGGTCCGGACTTGGCGTGCCCGCGTTTCACGCGGCGCGTCCGGCCCGGCCGATTGGCGCTGCGCCTACTCGCCTTCCGCCGGGCAGCGGCGCAGGTCGATTCCGTCCGGCGCCGCCTCCCCGTCCCGCAGCCCGCGGATGCCGAAGAGGAACACGCCGAGGCGGCGGGGGTCCTCGCTCTCCCGGAGCGTGCTGGGGCTCACGGCATCCGGCGTCTCGATGACCAGGATCGTCTGCCGCCCGGGCTCCAGCGGCACGAAGACCTCGCGCGGCGGGGCTCCCAGCCGGAAGCCGCAGCCCGCGGCCGTGTCCGTCCGGACCCGGACCCGCTGCTCCGCCCCGCCGCTGGGAACATGCGCCGAGAGGGACAGCACCATGCCCCCGGAACCCTCGCGCCCCGTGAGGAGGATGAGGCCCGCCCGCCCGATGGACCAGCGCCCGGTCGGCTCGGGAACGGACCAGCCCAGGAACTCGACCGGCCAGGGCCGCGGCGCGAAGGGAATCGGGCGGCAGGAGAGGCCCAGGCGGTCCAGCCTCTCCGCATAGGCCGCGAGATAGGCCTCGGCGGGCGGCACCCGGGCGGGCGGCTGGTGCCACCAGACGGTGCGGGCGAGGGTCTGCAGCACCGCCTCGTCCCGGCCGATCCCGGCCTCCGGATGGCAGGCGGCGCTGCGCAGCACGCCGAAGGCGCGCTCCCTCCCGGCCATCTCCCGGGCTGAGGCGCGGTTGTGCAGGAAGGTGAGGGACGCGACGAGGCCGACCAGGCCCGCGCAGAGCAGCGTCGCGCCCCGGGCCCGGAGAAGGTGCAGCAGCCCCGCGAGGCCCACCGCCGCCGCGACGCCCACGCCCAACCCCGCGAGGCGCGAATCGACATAGGCGCAGTCGCCCATCCGGCACCAGCTCTGGTATTTCGGCGTCAGCGCGTGGAAGAGCGTGTTCAGCCAGATCCAGCCCCCGCAGCACAGCAGCAGGCCGAGCGCCAGGCGAGGCCGGAGATCGCGGGCGAGGGGCGGGAGCAGCCGCGCGGCGGCCCGGGCCCCGCCGAGCAGGAGGAGGAAGGCCAGGGCGAGGTCCATCCGCCCTGCCGCCGCCCGGGGCAGGTAGGGGAAGACCGTGCCGCTGACCATGTGCCGCAGCTGAAGCCGGAAAACCTCGGACAGGTCGATCGCCTGGAGCATGTTGCCCGAGTAGTCGCTCGGGAAGGCGAGGCGGTAGCCGAGATAGACCGTGGCCGAGGCGAGCAGCGCCGTCCCGTGCAGCAGCAGCGCGTGGCGCCGCTGCCCCGGCGGGGAGGTCAGCACCGCGAGCGCCGCGAGGGCGCTGCCCGCGATGAGCGCGTATTCCAGCACGAGCATCAGCGCCGCGAGGCCGAGGGCCGCGGCCATCCCGCCCGCGCGGGGCAAATCCTTCCGGGCGAGGTGGACATGCAGGGCGACGAGGCCGAGCAGCGGCAGGGTCAGCATCAGGGGGTAGGCGTTCGGCGGCAGGTGGTGCGCCACCATCGGCGTGATGCAGAGCGTGGCCAGCAGCGCCGGCCGGGTGAGCGGAAGCCGGAACCGCAGGGCGAGGAGGTGGCAGAAGGCGAGGATCAGGAAGCCGAAGAGCGCGACGATGAGGACGCGCCCCCAGGCATATTCCTGCAGCATCGCCCCGAGCATGACGAGGATGAGGGCAGGATAGATGCCGATGCGGCCCTGCTCCTGCGCCGCCTTGCGGACCTCCTCGATCAGGGAGGCCGGCCGGTCCAGCGTGGTCAGCACCGCGAGCTGCCAGAAATTGTCGTCCGCCGACTGGTGGAAGGCGCTGAGGAAGGGCCAGAGCTGGAGCGCGGCGAAGGCGAGCAGCGCCAGGTCCGGCCAGGCCGCGCGCAACCGGCTCCAGCGGGGTGGGGCAGCCATCGGGGGCTACAGGCTCTTCCGGCGCGCGGCCCTTGCCGCCTCGCTCCTCCTAGAGCGGCCCGGGCCCCGGATGAGGCGCGCGGAGCGGGGCGCGAGGCCCGTGATGGCAGTCGCAGGCTTGGCCGGCGGCGTCCTCACGGCCTCAGCCACCGCCGTAGCCGCTCCGGCGCCTCGGCCATGTCCGCCTCGGGGCCGCAATAGCTGAAGCGGAGGAAGCGCGCGCCGCGCCCGGGGTCGAAGTCCACGCCGGGGGTGGCCGCGATCCCGGCCTCGGCCAGCATGCGGGCGCAGAAGGCGGGGCTGTCATTCGTCAGCTGGCCGATATCGGCCCAGATGTAGAAGGCGCCGTCCGCCGCCGCGATCCGGTCGAACCCCGCCGCCGGCAGGCCGGCGAGCAGCAGGTCGCGGGAGCGGCGATAGGCGGCGCGGTTCGCCTCCAGCTCCTCCGTGCAGTCCATCGCGGCTTCTGCCGCCACCTGGGCGACGTGCGGGGCGGAGATGAAGAGGTTCTGCGCCAGCCGCTCCACCGGGCGGACGAGATCCTCCGGCAGCACGAGCCAGCCGACGCGCCAGCCCGTCATGCTGAAATACTTGGAGAAGCTGTTCACCACGATGGCGCTGGCCGAATGCGCGGCGGCCGTCTCCTCGGCCATGCCGTAGGACAGGCCGTGGTAGATCTCGTCCGAGATCAGGCGCACGCCCTTCGCCTCGCACCAGCGGGCGATGGCGGCCAGCTCATCGGGCGCCAGCATCGTGCCCGCGGGGTTGCAGGGGCTGGCGACGATCAGCCCGGCCGGGCGGGGATCCAGCGCCTCCAGCATGGCGACGGTGGGCTGGAAGCGGGTGGAGGCGTCGCAGGGCAGGAGCTGCGGCACCATGCCCAGCGCCGTCAGGATGTTCGCGTAAGGGGGGTAGTAGGGCGCGGCCATGGCCACGCGGTCCCCCGTGTCGAAGGCGGAGAGGAAGGCGAGGGGAAAGGCGCCCGAGGCGCCGACCGTCACCGCGATGCGCTCGGCCGGGATGGCGGCGCCGTAGTGGTCGCGGTAGCGGGCGGCGATGCGCTCGCGCAGGGAGCGCAGCCCGAAGGCCTCGGTGTAGCCCATGGGATGCCCGTCCCGCAGGGCGCGGATCGCGGCCTCGGCGGCGCCGCGCGGGGCGCCGGTGCCGGGCTGGCCGACCTCCATCCGCAGGATGCCGGGCTCCCCCGGGGGGATGGCGGCCGCGCGCGCATTGGCGGCCGCGATCACGTCCATGACGAGGAAGGCGGGGGCGTGGGCGCCCCGCCCGACCTTCAGCCCGGCCAAGCTAGTCGTTCCCGACGGCGAGGCCGAAGCCGCGGGGATCGGCGCCCCCCGAGCAGCCCGCGGCGGAGACGCTCCCCTGGCAGGAGACGGCGACCCCGCGCCCGGGCTCCGGCGCGCCGGATGAGAGGGCCTGGAGCAGCGGCGCGCGGCGGGAGAGGTGCAGCGCGGCGGGACCGCCCGCCGCCGCCGGGGCCGCGCCCTGGCCCGAGCCGGCGCCGGCGTAGCGCATCGTCTTCACATTCGTGTTGACGACGAGGATCGCGCCCAGCGGCGGCGCCTGCACGCTGCCCATCCCCGGCGCGGGGGCGAGCAGGAAGCCCATCCCCGGCACCATCCGGCCCGTGCCGAAGAGGTTGTTCATGGTGAAGGCGCAGGCCACCGCCCCGCCGTCCCGGTCTTGGACGACGAGGGAGGTGCTGGCGCCGAAGCTCCCCGCCACGGCCGGGGCGGCCCCGCCCGCCGCGGCGGCGCGGAAGGCGGCGAGCGTCGCCCCGCCATCGGCGGAGGCGGGGAGGACGGAGAGGACATCCGCGCCCAGCCGCTCCTGCGCGGGCGGCACGGCCTGCGGCACGGCGGCGCGCATCTCCGGCACGGTCAGGAAGCCGCCCGCCGCGGCGCTGGCCTCCTCCACGCGGCGGGCGAGCCCGCCCTGGTGGAAGTCGCCCACCCCCGCCGTGCGAAGGGCGGCCAGGGTGGTGGCGAGGTCCTGCTGAGCCAGCGGCGTCCCCTCCGCCACCGGGTTGCCGCCCGGCGCGAAGACGGCGCGGGAGACGGGATCGGCCAGGAGCGGGCCGGAGACGGCGGCGAGGTCGGTGGCGAAGGCGCGGGAGACGGGGGTGCCGAAGCGGGCCAGCCCCTCCGCCGGGGCGATGGTGCGCTCGAAGGGCAGCCGGCCCTGGCGGGCATGCAGGGCGAAGAGGCCGCGCGCCATCATCGGCACCGCCGCCGGCCGGTCCGCCCCCGAGGGCACCGCCGCGCGCGCGCCGGGCTGGAAGAGGAAGGCTTCCACCTCGTTGCGGCGGGGGTCGTAGCCGAGGCAGGCGCCGCCGCCGCCCAGCCCCGCGCGGGAGGGCAGGGTCACGGCCAGGGTGAAGCCCGCCGCCACCGCCGCATCCGCCGCCGAGCCGCCGGCCGAGAGGACGTCGCGCGCCACGATCGCCGCGCGGGGCTCCTCCGCCGCCACATTGCCGAGGAAGCCGCGGACATAGCCCTGCTGCCCCGGCTGGGCGGAGGAGCCGCCCGTGAGGGCGTTGCCCACCCGCTCGACGGTGGAGCAGCCGGTCAGGGCCGCGAGGGAGAGGGCGAGCGCCGCCATGGCTGGCCGGCGGGGAGGCACCCGGAATAGGGTGCCGCCCATGCGGAAGCCACGCGCACTCGCCATCCTGTTCCGGGCCATCTCTGCCGCCGTGCTGGTCATGGCCGCGTTCCTGGCACCGGGCACCGCAGGGGCGCAAGGGGGTGGGGGGCGCGGCCCGGTCTCGACCATTCGCGACGCGGAAACCGAATCCCTCATCCGCGCCTTCCTCGACCCCCTGCTGGCGGCCGCTGGGGTGGACCGCCGGCTGGTGGAGCTGACCATCATCCAGGACAGGGCGATCAACGCCTTCGTCGCCCAGGGGAACCGGCTCTACATCCATACCGGCCTCATCCAGGGGGCGGAGTCGGCGGGCGAGCTGGCCGGGGTGATCGCGCACGAGGTCGGGCACATCTCCGGCGGGCACCTCGCGCGGCTGCCGGAGGAGATGCGGCTGGCCATGCTGCGCTCGGTCGCCGCCATGCTGCTCGGCGCGGGGGCGGGGGTGGCGGCGCGGTCGTCGGACGCCGCCATGGGGCTGATGCTCGGCGGCCAGGCGAGCGCCATGGGCAGCCTCTACGCCTTCACCCGCACGCAGGAGCAGGCGGCGGACCAGGCGGGGATGGTCCTGCTGGAGCGCCTGGGCTGGTCCGGTGCCGGGATGGAGAGGCTGCTGCGCCGCCTGCTGGACCAGGAGCTGCTGGCCGTCGGCCGGCAGGACCCGTATTTCCGCACCCACCCCCTCTCGCGCGACAGGCTGGACTTCGTGCGGGAGGAGATGGCGCGCGGCCGGGCGCGGCAGGGAGGGCTGCCCCCGGCCCTCGAGGCGCGCTTCGCCATGGTGCGGGCAAAGCTGAACGGCTTCGTGGACGCCCCCGCCGCGAGCTGGCGCCGCTACCTCAACGACGACACCGCCCCCGGCCGCTACGCCCGCGCCATCGCCCAGTACCGCTCCGGCCGCACCGACGCGGCGCTGGAGCTGCTGGAGCCCGCGATCCGCGAGCAGCCCGCCAACCCCTGGCTGCTCGAGTTCAAGGGCCAGGTGCTGTTCGAGGGCGGCCGCCCGGCCGAGGCCGTGGCGCCGCTGGCCGCCGCCCTGCGGCTGGCCCCGAACGAGCCGCTGATCCGCGCCGCCTACGGTCGCGCCCTGATGGAGGGGGGAGGGGACGCCGCCTCCCTCCGCCGCGCCACGACGGAGCTGCTGGCGGCGGCGCGGGCGGACCGGGACAACGGCTTCGCCTGGGGCCAGCTCGCCACCGCCTATGCCCGGCTGGACGACATCCCGAATGCCGAGCTGGCCCTGGCGGAGCAGGCCATGGCCGAGGGCGACACGGCCGAGGCCCGTTTCCGCGCCGCCCGCGCCGAGAAGGGTCTTCCTCCCGGCCCCGCCCGGCTGCGCGCCGCGGACCTGCGGAACGCGACGCGCCGTGATAACCTCACCTCCGACGAGCGGAAGGCCGAGGACGAGCTTCGGCGAAGGGACAGACGATGAAGCGCATCCTCATGGCGGGCGCCGCCCTGCTTCTCGGCGGCAGCGCCGCGCTCGCCCAGGGCTTCTCCGGGGAGCAGCGGGAGGAGATCGTCTCCATCCTGCGGGAGGCGCTGAGAACCGACCCCACCATCCTGCGCGACGCCATCGGGGCGATGCAGGAGGCCCAGCGGGCGGAGCAGGAGGGCGCGCGCCGCAACGCCCTGGCCGCCAGCCGCGACGCGCTGTTCAACAACGCCGCCGACCCCGTGAAGGGCAACCCGCGCGGCGACGTGACGATCGTCGAGTTCTTCGATGCGCGCTGCACCTATTGCAAGACACTCTATCCCAGCATGCAGGCGTTGCTGCAGCGGGACCGCAACATCCGCGTGGTGCTGAAGGACCTGCCGATCCTCGGGCCGAACAGCGTGCTCGCCAGCCGCGCGCTGCTGGCAGCCCAGAAGCAGGGCAAGTACGAGCCGCTCTACGACGCGCTGCTGAAGCTGCGGACCGAGCCGACCGAGGCGGTGATCCAGGCCGAGGCGCAGCGCGCCGGCATCGACTGGGCGCGGCTGCGGCGGGACATGGACGACCCGACCATTCAGGAGCGGCTGCAGGCCAACATCGCCCTCGCCCAGCGCCTGGGGCTGGAGGGAACCCCCGCCCTGGTGATCGGGGACGCGCTGGTGCCCGGCGCCGTGGAGCTGCCCGAGCTGGAGCGGCTGGTGGCGGAGGCGCGGCGCCGTGGCTGAGCCGCCCGGGGAAGCGCCCGAGCACGCGAAGGAGGAAGGGCGCGGCCTCGCGACCGATTTCTCCCGCAGCATGTCCTATGGCGGCTATCTCGACCTGGACACGCTGCTCTCCGCGCAGAAGCCGCTCTCGGACAGGCATGACGAGCTGCTCTTCATCGTCATCCACCACGTCCAGGAGCTCTGGATGAAGCTCATCATCCGCGAGCTGGAGGTGGCGACGGAATGCGTGCGCGCGGGCGAGCTGCGCCCGGCCTTCAAGGGCATGGCCCGCGTCTCGCGCATCCAGCGCCAGCTCGTCGAGGCCTGGGACGTGCTCTCCACCATGACCCCCGCGGACTACCTCTCCTTCCGCGAGGTGCTCGGCCAGTCCTCGGGCTTCCAGTCCTGGCAGTACCGGCTGATGGAGATCCTCCTCGGCGCGCGGGATGAGTTCATGCTCAAGCCCCACGCCCACGACCCCGCGCTGGCGGCGCGGCTGCGCGCGGCCTTCGATTCGCCCTCCCTCTACCAGGAGGCGCTGCGCCTCCTCGCCCGGCGCGGCATCCCCGTGCCCGACGCGGTGCTGAACCGCGATCCCTCCAGGCCGCATGCCGAGGACGAGGGCGTGGTCGCGGCCTGGGAGCGCGTCTATCGCAGCAGCAGCGAGTTCTTCGACCTCTACGAGCTGGCCGAGGAGCTGGTGGACCTGGAGGACGCCTTCCAGCAATGGCGCTTCCGCCACGTCACCACCGTGGAGCGGGTGATCGGGATGCGGACGGGCACGGGCGGCTCGGCCGGCGTTACCTATCTCCGCCGCGCGCTGGAGCGCCGGTTCTTCCCCGAGCTGTGGACGGTGCGCGGGCGGCTGTAGCCGGGAGGCGATCCCCGGCCGATGATGGCGGCATGAAGGTTCTCGTCCTCGGCGCCGGCGTGACCGGGCTGGCCGCCGCCTATCTCCTCGCGCGCGACGGCCATGCGGTGACCGTGCTCGACCGCCGCTCCGGCGTCGCGCTGGAGAGCAGCCACGCCAATGGCGGGCAGCTCTCCTACTCCTATGTCGCGCCGCTTGCGGGGCCGGGGGTGGTGGGCAAGCTGCCGGGCTGGCTGCTGGACCGGGACAGCCCTGTCCGCTTCCGCCCGCGACTCGACCCCGCGCAATGGGCCTGGGGCGCGCGCTTCCTGTCGGCCTGCAACGCGGAGACGGCCGACCGCACCACGCGCCGCCTGCTGCGCCTCTCCTTCCTCTCGCGCGACCTCACCCGCGCCGCGATCGCGGAGGAGGCCATCGACTGCGCCTTCCGCCACGCGGGCAAGCTGGTGGTCCATTCCGACCCGGCCGGCTTCGACGCGGCCCGGCGCCTGCTGGACTACCAGCGGAGCCTGGGCAGCGAGCAGGAGGCGTTGTCGCGAGAGGAATGCCTCTCGGCCGAGCCCTCGCTCGCCGGCATCGCGCACCGCCTCACCGGTGGCATCCTCACGCGCGGGGAGGACGCGGCGGAGTGCCGGCTCTTCTGCGCGGGGCTGGAGGCGGCGATGCGCGGGGGGAATCTCGGCGTCGCGTTCCGCTTCGGCACGGAGGTGCGCCAGATCCTGGCCGTAGGCGGGCGCGTCATCGGCGTGCAGACGGGCGCGGGGGTGGAAGAGGCGGAGGCGGTCGTCATGGCCATGGGCGCGGGGAGCACGCGGCTGCTGGCGCCCCTCGGCCTGCGGCCGCCGCTCTATCCGCTCAAGGGCTACAGCCTCACCCTGCCTATCCTGGCCGATGGCGCGGCGCCGCGGATCAGCGTGACGGATTTCGCGAGGAAGGTCGTCTATGCCCGGCTCGGCGGGGGGCTGCGGGTGGCCGGCATGGCCGACCTCGTGGGCTACGACACGGGCTTCGACCTCTCCCGCCTCGACCTGCTGGTGCGTCAGGCGCGGGAAGCCTTTCCGGAGGCGACGGACTGGCGGACGCTGAACCCCTGGGCCGGCCTGCGCCCGGCGACGCCGACCGGCCTGCCGGTCCTCGGCCCCGCGCCGGGGCTGCCGAACCTGCACCTGAACATCGGCCACGGGGCGCTGGGCTTCACCCTGGCCATGGGGTCGGCGCGGGTGGTGGCGGATCTCCTGGCCGGGCGCGCGCCGCCCATCCCGATGGAGGGCTTCGCGGCCTGAAGCCTCAGCCCAGCCCGCGGATCCGCTCCAGCGCGGCGTCCACCTCCTCCGCGGTCTGGTAGGGGCCGAAGCCGAAGCGCAGCCGCCGGCCGCGGCGGTCCGTCACGACGTGGGCGGCGGCGAGGCGGTCCTGCCACCCCTCTGCGTCGTCGAGGTCGAAGGCGAGGAAGTTGCCGCGGCGCGGTTCGGAGAGCGGCACGGCGAGGCGCGCGGGGTCCAGCCACGTCCCCTCCAGCCCCGCGCAGAAGCGCGCCTGGAGAGCGTGGGCATGGGCGTGGATGTCCCCCACCGTCACGCCCTGCTCCGCCAGCCAGCGCATCGCCGCGTCCAGCCGGTAGAGGCCGGAAGGGTCGAAGGTGGCGCCGAGGAAGCGGTTGCCGTCGGCGGCGTAGCCCACCCGGCCGTCGCCCTCGGCCAGTGCCCCGAAGGCGGCGAACCAGCCGGTGTCGCGCGGGCGCGGCAGCCAGCCCGGCGGGCAGTGGAGGAAGCAGCAGCCCTCGCCCGCCATGGCGTACTTGTACCCGCCCGCGGTGTAGAAGGCGCGGTCCGCGATGGGGGAGAGGTCGACCGGCCGCGCCATGAAGGCGTGGTAGCCGTCGATCACCAGCACCGCCTCTCCCGCCGCCCCGGCCAGGGCCTCCAGCCCGCCCAGCGCGTAGCCGGAATGGAAGAAGACCTCGCTCACCCAGATCAGGTCGAAGCCCGCCCGCACGGCCTCGGCCAGCCGCGCGACGCACTCCGCGCCGGGCTCGGAGGCCACGCGCGTGACGCTCAGCAGCCCCTCCTCCTCCAGCCGCGCCGCCTGGCGGGCGAAGGAGTGGAACTCGCCATCCGTGGTCAGCACGCGCGGGACGCGGCCAACCGGCAGGGTGGAGAGGATGCGGCGGACGAAATCGTGCGTGTTCGGCGCGAAGGCGAGGGTCGCGGGATCGGGCAGGCCGAGACGCCCGGCCACATGGGCGCGGCAGGAGGCCAGGAGAGGGCCGAGCACCTCTTCCCACTTGCCGTCCTGCAGTCGCGCCGCCTCGTCCCAGGCGCGGAGCTGGGCTTCCCGCGTCACGTCCGGCCAGGGGTGGTGGCTATGGGCCGCGAAGTGCAGCCGCCCCGGCGCCGCCGAGAGGAAGCGGGAGAAATGCGCGCGCAGGTCCAAGCCGCTGCCCTCCCGGGGGACCGCCGGATTGCGGCCGGAGGGTCAGCGTATAGACTGGCCGCCGGAGACCGTGAATGGTGACAAGCCCTCGGCAGACAGGGCAGCCGGAGGGGCGCCCGGCAGGAGCGGAGGACGCCGCCACGGCGCGGCGCCGGCCGGCATTCCCCGTCCTGGACGAAGGCTTCCCCGTGCGCGTCCCGGTTCCCGACCTGAGGGAGGCGGCGCGCGGCAACACCGGCATCCCCGGCGTCTGGCGCCTCGAATCGGGCCTGCCGGGGCCGCGGGCCGCGATCGTCTCGCTCGTCCACGGTAACGAGTTCGCGGGGGCGGCGGTGCTGGCGCGCTGGCTGCGGGAAGGCGTGCGGCCGCTGCGAGGCACGCTCACCCTCGTCTTCGCCAATCTCGACGCCTTCGCCCGCTTCGACCCCGCTGACCCCACCCTCTCCCGCTACCTGGACGAGGACCTCAACCGCGTCTGGAGCCCCGCCATCCTCGACGGCCCGCGCGACAGCCTGGAACTGCGCCGCGCCCGCGCTCTGCGCCCGGTGGTGGAGGCGGCGGAGGCCCTGCTGGACCTGCACTCCATGCTCTGGCCCTCGGAGCCGCTGATCCTGGCCGGCCACTCCCCCGAGGCCCGGGCCATGGCCGCCGCGACCGGGCTTCCCGCCACGGTGGTGCTGGACGGGCCGCATCCCGACGGCCCGCGCCTGATGGACCACGCCGCCTTCGCCGGGCCCCGCGCGCGCGGCGTGGCGCTGCTCGCCGAGGCCGGGCCGCACTGGGAGCCGGGGACCGAGGCGGTGGCCGAGGCCTGTGCGAGGGGGTTCCTCCGGGCCCTGGGCATGGACGCGCCCCGCCGGCCCGCCGCTGCGCCCGAGATCTGGACGGTGACGCGGGCGGTCGCCGCCACCTCGCGCCGCTTCGCCTTCACCGACGACTTCCGCGGCGGCGCGGTGATCCCGCGCGCCGGCACGCTGATCGCGCGGGATGGCGGGGCGGAGATCCGCACGCCGCATGACGACTGCATGCTCGTGATGCCGAGCCCGCGCGTGATGCGCGGCCACGTCGCCGTGCGGCTGGCGCGGCGGGAAGAGGGATAGCGCCTCCTCCCCTTTTTTCCTCTCAGGCCGGGGCCGGCTCGCCCTCAACCGGCTCCTTGCCGTCGGCGCGGATGAGGGCCGCGATCTCGCCCGCCGCCGCCTCCAGCGCCGCCTCGTCCGTGCCCTTGGCGACGAGCGCGACCCCGTTCCCGCCCTCGCGGTAATAGGGGTAGGAGCCGATGTCGAGGGTGGGGAAGCGCGACTGGATGGCCGAGAGCCCGGCCGCGATCGCGCCTTCCAGCAGCCCCGTCGCGTGCAGCGCGCGGGACTTCACGGGGGTGCCGCCCTGCAGCGTCGGCGCCACCACCTCGAACATGCTGCGCATGATGCGCGGCACCCCGGCCATGACATGCACGTTGCCCATGACGAAGCCGGGCGCCGAGGTCTCGGAGCAGAGGATGGGCGTCGCGCCGCGGGGAAGGGTGGCCATGCGCAGCCGCGCCTCGTTCATCGCGACCGGCGGGTCGCGGCGGGCGTAGTCGGCCTCCATGATCCGGCGCGATTCCTCATGCACCTCCCAGGGCACGCCGAAGGCGCGGGAAATGCACTCGCTGGTGATGTCGTCATGCGTCGGGCCGATGCCGCCGGTGGTGAAGACATAGGTGAAGCGCGCGCGGACCTCGTTCACCGTGCCGATGATCGTCTCCGGCACGTCGGGGATCACCCGGACCTCGCGGAGCGGGATGCCAAGCTCGCCGAGCCGCGTCGCGATGAACTTCAGGTTCGCGTCCTGGGTGCGGCCCGAGAGCACCTCGTTGCCGATAATGAGCAGGGCGGCGGTGGGCTGGGTCATCCGGTGTTTCCCTGGCGTGTCGCGCGCCAGGGTCGCGCGATGGCGGCGCGCGTCAAGGGCTAGAGGAAATCCCTGAGCAGCGCGACCAGCGGCCTGTCCGCGGGCGGCATGGCGTAGTCGGAGAGCTTGTTGGGCCGCACCCAGGCGAGCGCCTGCCCCTCCAGCCCCTCCACTGTGCCGTTCCAGCGGCGGCAGAGATAGAGCGGCATCAGCAGGTGCCGGCCCTCCAGCGGATGGGAGGCGAAGGCGAAGGGGGCGAGGCAGGCGGCGGAGACGTCGATCCCCAGCTCCTCCTTCAGCTCGCGGATGAGGCAGACCTCGGGCGTCTCGCCGGGGGCGAGCTTGCCGCCGGGGAACTCCCACAGCCCCGCCATGGGCTTGCCCTCGGGGCGGCGGGCCAGGAGCACGCGGCCGTCCGGATCGATCAGCGCGCAGGCGGCCACGAGCAGCAGCCGCACGCCCGGCGCCGCTTCCGGCGCGGCGGGGGCGGGGGTTTCGGCCGGAGGCGTCTCGGGCGGCGGGGCGGAAAGCTCTGCCCGGCCCGCCCGGAAGCGGCGCACGGGAAGGCGGGCGTTGCGGGCGGTGAAGTCCTGCTCCGCCATCCCGTCCTCGACGAAGCCGATGCGGGTGAGGACGGCGGCGGAGCGCTTGTTCTCCTCCAGCGCCGAGGCGTGGATCACGTCGAGGTCGAGATTGGCCAGCGCCCAGCGCGCCACTCGTCCGGCGGCCTCCGGCCCGATGCCCTCTCCCCAATGGCGGCGGCCGACCCAGTAGCCGAGCTCCGCGTGGCGCGGCGCGTCGGGGCTGGTGGTCAGCCCGACGCAGCCGAGCAGCGCGTCGTCCCGCGTGATGGCGAGGTGCCAGGCCGTGCCCGCCTCGATCTGGGCGCGGGTGGAGGCGATCCACTCGTCGGCCAGCTGGCGCGGATAGGGGAAGGGGACGCGCGCGAGCATGCGCGCCACCTCCCAGTCATTCACCAGCCGGTGCAGCTGGGCAGCGTCGGAGGCGCGGAGGGCACGCAGCGTGAGCGTCCCCGCCCGGAGCGGCGCGAAGATCTCGTCGGCCACGTCAACCCCTCCGGGAGCGACCTGAACGGCGGCGCCGGGTCAGCGGCGCCACCATCCCTTCTTCGCCGGGGCCTCCGGGGCATTGTCCGTGCCGAGCAGCACGGGCTGCACGATCGCGCCCACCACCGGCTCGGCCGGGGCCGGCTGCTCGGGAGTGGATGCCGCCTCCGGGGCCGCCGGAACCGGGGAGGCCTCGGCCGGCGCCGCGGGGGCAGGGGCGTCCGTAGCGACCGGAGCCGCGGGGGCAGGGGTGTCCGTGGCGGCCGGCGCCTCGGGGGCAGGAGCCTCCATGGCGGCCGGTGCGGCCTCGGCGGCGGGCGCCTCTTCTACCGGAACCACGGCCGGTGCCGCGTTCTCGGCGGCAGGCTCCTCCGCCATGCCGGCGGAGGGGATCTCGGCCGGGGAGGCCGCGATGGGGATCTCGCGCACGGCGCGGGGGACGGCCTCGGCCTCCTCCACGGCGTCCATCGCATCCATCAGCGCGTCGTAGCCCCCGCCGAAGGGATCGGCGGGCGTCGGGCCGGAATAGGGGGCGGGAGCCTCCTCTGCACCGGGGCGCGGCGCCTCGTCGCGGCGGAAGCGGCCACCGCCCCGGCGGCCGCGGCGGCGGCGGGCATCGCCCTCCGGCCGGTCCCCGGCGGCGCGGGCTTCCTCGGGTGCCGCCTCGGCGGCGTCCTCGGCGACGGGCTCGCCTTCCGCGGCGGCGGCGGTCCCCTCTTCGGCCTCGCCGGACTCATCGTCCTGCGCGGCCTCGGAGCCCTCGGCCTCGGGGGACCCGCCCTCCTCGCGGCGGCCATTGCGCCGGCGACGGCGACGGCGGCGGCCGCGCTCGCCATTGGCGTCCGCGCGCGCCTCGGCGCTCGTCGCCTCGGCCCCCTCATCGGCCTCCTCGGCCACCGCGGGCTCGTCCTCCTCGTCTCCGCCGCCGCCGGCCACGAAGACCGGCTCGGGCGCGTAGTCCATCCGCAGCGCGGGCGCGGCGGAGGGGGCGGGGGCCTGCTGGGTCTGCGGGCGGATGCGCTCGATGCGGTGCTGGGCCGCGCTCATCTCCACATCCGGCTCGAAGACCACGCACATGTCGTGGCGCCCCTCCACCGCCGCGAGACGCTCACGCTTGCGGTTGAGGATGTGCATCGCCACCGCCGGCGCGCAGTGCACGAGGATCTCGGCGGCGCGGCGCTTGGCGCCCTCCTCCTCGATGGCGCGCAGCACGTGCAGCGCCGAGCTCTCGTCGGAGCGGACGATGCCCAGGCCCTGGCAGTGCGGGCAGGTGATGAAGGAGTGCTCGGTCAGCGAGGGGCGAAGCCGCTGGCGCGACATCTCCATCAGGCCGAAATGGGAGATGCGGCCCACCTGGATGCGCGCGCGGTCGTGGCGCAGCGCCTCCTTCAGGCGCCGCTCGACCATCGCGTCGTTGCGGCTGCTCTCCATGTCGATGAAGTCGATGACGATCAGCCCGGCCAGGTCCCGCAGGCGGAGCTGGCGCGCGATCTCGTCCGCCGCCTCAAGGTTGGTGCGGAGCGCCGTGTCCTCGATGTGGCGGTCGCGCGTGGCGCGGCCGGAGTTCACGTCGATGGAGACGAGGGCCTCGGTCTGGTTGATGACGATGTAGCCGCCCGAGCGGAGCTGCACGGTGGGCGACATCATCGCGTCGAGCTGCTGCTCCACCCCGGCGCGGGCGAAGAGGGGCATGCCGGGCTCGCGGTAGAGCTTAATCTTGCGCTCGTTCTGCGGCATCAGCATCCGCGTGAACTCGCGGGCCTGGCGGAAGGCGTCCTCGCCCTCGATCTGGATCTCCTCGATGTCCTTGGCGAAGTTGTCCCGGATCGCCCGCTTGAGGAGGTCGGCCTCCTCGTAGACCAGGGCGGGAGCCGTGGAGGCGAGGGTGCGCTCGCGGATGTCGTCCCAGAGGCGCAGCAGGTACTCGCCGTCGCGCCGGATCTCGGGCTTGGGTCGCTGGGCGCCGGCGGTGCGGACGATCATGCTCATCCCGCGCGGCAGGCCCAGCTCGTCGATCACCTCGCGCAGGCGCTTGCGGTCGCCGGCCGAGGTGATCTTGCGCGAGACGCCGCCGCCCTTGGGCGAGTTCGGCATCAGCACGGAGAAGCGGCCGGGAAGCGAGATGTAGGTGGTGAGCGCCGCGCCCTTGTTGCCGCGCTCCTCCTTCACGACCTGGACGAGGATGATCTGCCGCCGGCGGATCACCTCCTGGATCTTGTAGTGGCGCAGGAAGCGGGAGGGGATGCGGCGCTCGCGGCGCTCATCCTCGCCGTTCTCGTCACCGCGCTCCTCGCCGCCGATCGTCTCGGGCGGGGGCGCGGCCTCGGTCACGGTCTCGACGCCGTGGCCGTTCTCGTCCTCGGAGGGCTCGGCGACGGGGTCGCCCTCGCTCACGCGGTCCACATGCATGGACATCGGCTGGGCGCGGGGGGTGCCCTCGGGCGCCGGGGCGCCGTCCTCGCCGCCGCCCGTCTCGCCATCGGCGGCGGTGCCGGCCGGAGCTTCCGGCTCAGGCTGGGGGGCGGCGGGCGTCGTGTCGGCGGTGGCGCCGCTCTCGTCGAGCGTCTCGCCGGGCTGCGCGGGGGCGGCAGCTTCCAGCCCGGAGCCGGCCTCGGCGGCGGGCGCCCCGGCTTCGCCCTGGGCCTCCTGGGGAGGGCCCTGGCGGCCGATCAGGTCGGCGTCGTCGGCGGGGGCGATGCGCTCGGCGGCGGTCTCGATCTCGTCCTCGGGGTACTCCTCGTCCTCCTCCTGGGCCTGCATCTCGATCAGGCGCTGCCGGTCGGCGACGGGGATCTGGTAGTAGTCCGGGTGGATCTCGCCGAAGGCGAGGAAGCCGTGGCGGTTGCCGCCGTACTCGACGAAGGCGGCCTGGAGGCTCGGCTCCACGCGGACGATCTTGGCGAGGTAGATGTTGCCCTTCAGCGGGCGGCGGTTCTGGGTCTCGAGGTCGAAGTCCTCAAGACGGTTGCCGTCCAGCACCACCACCCGCGTCTCTTCGGGGTGGGATGCATCGATCAGCATGCGCTTGGTCATGGAAGGCGGAGCTCCGCGCCGCGCGGGGCGTATGGCAGCCGGCGGCGGTGAGGGTTGCTGGACCGGGAGCGGCGCGGTGCGGTTTGGTGCGAGGCATCGCCGTCATCCGTCCTTTCTCCCGTGGCGGGCGGCCCCTTGGGGCGCCCTGAGTGCTGTTCATGGACACGTGGCGTGCCCGGCGGTTCCGCGTGCCCTGCGCGGCCCTTGGCGGCGCAGGACTGCGCGCGCGGAGGGGCCGGCGACTGGCGCGCGGTCCGTCATCCCCAGGGAACTGGGGCGTTCGGCCCTGTCGCGCCGCGTGGCGCGCGCCGGAGAGGGGGAGGACCGCGCGGCGCCCGGGGTGCCGGGCCGGCTCGCCGTGCCGGGGAACCGGCGCTGGCGGCGGCCCCGTCCGGGGCGTGGCGTGGCCGGGCGTCCAATCCCGTTGGACCGGCGGCCCTGAACGGCCGCACCCGAAACCCTCCACCGGCGGCGTGCCGCCGGGGCAAGGCACCATACGCAGGGGGGCACCGGGGAGCAAGGCGCTGTGTGCTCCGCGCCACACCCACCGGGGAAGGGGGCCGGGGCGGGGGCTGTTTCCCTCCGTCACGCTCTGCCGCATGGGCCGATGGTACTATCTCGGCCAAGGGGATGCCTGACGAATTCAAGGGGGAGGGTGAGGGGATGCGACCGGATCTGTCTCGCCGCGGCCTGCTGGCGGCCGTGCTGGCCGCGCTTGCCGCACCGCGCCCGGCGGCGGCCGATGGCGCCAGCCTGCGGCCCGATGGGGATGCCGCCTGGCTCGTTCTGCCCGGCGCCGCGTCCGGCCCGTGGCGACTGGTGGCGGAGGCGCGGCCGGCCCGGCTCGTGCTGAGCCTCCCGCGCCACGAATGGGAGGGCCCGCGCGCCCTGGCCGGTGCCGGCCCCGTGCGGGCGCTCCGCTGGGAGCCGCGCGCCCGGCGCCTGGTCCTCGACCTGCACGGGCCCGTGGCCGCCCCGGATGTGGGGCGGGAGGGAGGGGCGCTCGTCCTCTCCATCCGCCCCGGGCCCGGCGCCGCCTTCGCCCGCATGGCCGGGCCGGGCCGCCCGATCGCGCAGGGCAGCGGCGCCGCCCCCACGGCCCGCCCCGTGGTGGTGCTGGACCCCGGCCATGGCGGCAAGGACCCCGGCGCGATCGGAGCCACGGGAACGCAGGAGAAGCGCATCGTCCTCGCCGCCGCGCAGGAGATGAAGCGCCGGCTGGAGGCTGGCGGGAAGTGCCGCGTGCTGCTCACCCGCACGCGGGACGTCTTCGTGCCCCTCGCCGGCCGGGTGGAGTTCGCGCGCCGGAACCGGGCCGCGCTCTTCGTGTCGATCCACGCGGATTCCGCCCCCGGGGCGCGGGGGGCGAGCGTCTACACCCTTTCCGAGACGGCCTCCGACTCCCTCTCGGCGGCGCTGGCGCGGCGGGAGAACGCGGCGGATGCGGCGGGCGGGCTGAACCTGCCGACCGTCCCGGCCGAAGTGCAGCGTATCCTCCTCAGCCTCGTTCGGCAGGAGACGCGGCAGGGGTCCGTGCGGCTGGCCAACATGACGGTGGGCGCGCTGCGCCCGCGGGTGGCGCTGCTGCCCAACACCCACCGGCAGGCGGCCTTCGCCGTGCTGAAGGCGCCCGACATCCCCTCCATGCTGGTCGAGATCGGCTTCCTCTCCAGCCGGGCCGACGAGGCGCAGCTCAAGCGGCCGGAGCACCGGGCGCTGGTCGCCACGGCCCTGGCCGGGGCGGTGGAGGACTATCTCGTGCGGCCGGGGCTGGGCGTCGCCTCGGTCGGGTGAGAAGGGGCGGGCCTGCTTAACGCGTTGTTTCCAAGGCGGGTGTGCTATGTGGCGGCTCGGCGTCGGGGGCACGGGTCTGTCATTCGCCCGCAACGCGTCCCAGATATAGAGACAGGGTTTGGGCCGCTTCTCCCGCGGCCATGGGGTTCACAGAATGGCTTCCAGAGATCTCCGTGCCGAGCGGCCGCTGGTGGGTGAGCGCGGCGTGCGGGCCGGGGCGGACACGGTGGATGCGGCCGCCGTGCCCCCGCCGGGCCCGGGCAAGCGGCGCCCGCGCCGCGCCATCTGGCTGCGCCGGACGGTCGGCTTCGTCTTCGGCCTCGGCATGGTCGGCGTGGTGGTGGGCGGCATCGCCGGCTACGGCATGTGGCGCACCGCGACCGCCGATCTGCCCGAGCACGCCTGGCTCGCGGATTACCAGCCGCCGCAGATGTCGCGCATCTTCGCGGCCGATAGCCGGCTGATGGCGGAGATGGCGCTGGAGCGCCGAGTCTTCGTGCCGATCGCGGCCATCCCCAGGCGCGTGCAGCAGGCCTTCGTCTCGGCGGAGGACCAGAACTACTGGACCCATGGCGGCGTGGACCCCATCGCCGTGGCGCGCGCGGCCTTCACCAACCTGGAGCAGCTCGGCTCGGGGCGGCGCAGCATCGGCGCCTCCACCATCACCCAGCAGGTCGCCAAGAACATGCTGGTGGGCAACGACCGCACCGTCATGCGGAAGGTGCGGGAGGCGATCCTGGCGCAGCGGCTCGAATCCGCGATGAGCAAGGACCGCATCCTGGAGATCTACCTCAACGAGATCTTCCTCGGCGCCCAGGCCTATGGCGTGGCCGCCGCCGCGCAGAACTACTTCAACAAGGGGCTGGACGAGCTGACCCTGGGCGAGACCGCCTTCCTCGCCGTGCTGCCCAAGGCCCCGAACAACTACAACCCCGCCCGCTACCCCGAGCGCGCGAAGGAGCGCCGCGACTGGGTGCTGGACCGCATGGCCGAGGACCGCGCCGTCACCCGCGAGGAGGCCGATGCCGCGAAGGCGGAGCCCATCATCGCCCGCGGCCGGGCGCGGCCGGACATGGTCGCCGTCGGCCAGTACTTCACCGAGGAGGTGCGGCGCGAGCTGAACGCCCGCTTCGGCCAGGAGCAGACGAATATGGGCGGGCTGGTGGTCCGCACCTCCATGGACCCCCCGCTCCAGGCCGCGACCGAGAAGGCGCTGCGCGACCACCTCCTGAACTATGACCGCCGCCGCGGCGGCTGGCGCGGCCCGGTGGCGAAGGTCTCGGCCGCCCCCGCCGAGTGGATGCCGGCGCTGGAGGGCGTGCAGCGCGTGCCTGGCATGCTGCCGGAATGGCGGCTCGCCGTGGTGCTGGAGGTGAACAACCGCGAGGCCCGGCTCGGCTGGGCCGAGCGCCCGGCGGCCCGCGCCCCCGCCCAGCCCCGCGAGGGCCGCCTCGTGCTGGAGGACGTGTCCGGCTGGGCCCGCCCGGTGCGGGACGGCCGCATGGGCCCGGCACCCCGCCGGATGGGGGACGTGGTCGCGCCCGGCGACGTGGTGATGGTGGAGACGATCCCCGCCGCCCCTGCCGGGGGCCGCAATGCCGCCCGTGCGGAGAGGCTGGCGCTGCGCCAGATCCCGCAGGTGGAGGGCGCGGTCGTCGCGCTCGACCCCTCCACCGGCCGCGTGCTCGCCATGGCCGGCGGCTTCAACTTCGAGAAGTCCTGGTTCAACCGCGCGACCCAGGCGATGCGGCAGCCCGGCTCGTCCTTCAAGCCCTTCGTCTATGTCACGGCGCTAGAGCAGGGCATCCCCCCGAACCAGCAGCTGCTCGACGCGCCCTTCGAGATGATGACGCCCCAGGGCATCTGGCGCCCGGGCAACTACAGCGGCAACTCGAATGGTTGGGTGACCATGCGCACCGCCATCGAGAAGTCCCTCAACCAGGTGACGGTGCGCCTCGCCCAGGAGGTCGGCATCGGCAAGGTCGCCGATACGGCGCGGCGCTTCGGCGTGATCCAGAACATGCCGCGCGTGCTCTCCATGTCGCTGGGCGCGGGCGAGACGACGGTGATGCGGATGGCCGCGGGCTACGCCGCCTTCGTCAATGGCGGAAAAAAGGTGGACCCCTCGCTGATCGACAGCGTGCAGGACCGCTTCGGCCATGTGGTCTGGCGCAACGACGCGCGCCGCTGCGAGGGCTGCAACGCCGACCTCTCCGCCGGGCCGCCGCGGCTTGCCGACCAGCGGCCGCAGGTGGTGGACCCTATCGCTGCCTACCAGATGGTCTCCCTGCTCCAGGGCGTGACGGCGCGCGGCACGGGCGTGGAGGCCGCCAAGGGGCTGAACCGCCCGGTGGCGGGCAAGACGGGCACGACGAACGACTATTTCGACAACTGGTTCGTCGGCTTCACCCCCGACATCGTCGTCGCCGTCTGGGTCGGCTTCGACGACCCGCACTCCCTCGGCGAGGGCGAGACGGGCGGCGGCAACGCGGCGCCCATCTTCAGGGAGGTGGTGGCGGCGGCGCTGAAGGACAGCCCCCCCGTGCCGTTCCGCGCCCCCCCGGGCGTCGCGCTCGTGCGCGTCTCCACCAGCAACGGCCAGTCCATCCTGGAGCCCTTCCGGCCGGGCACGGAGAGCGCGGCCCGCCCGCCCATGGGCGGCTTCGAGGCCTCGGGCGCCGGAGGGGGCGGGGGCGGGACCACGGCCTCGGCCGTGGACAGCGGCCTGGGCGGGCTCTACTAGGGGCCCCCCGGAGATCCCATCTGGGATGCCATGTCCGTTTCGTTTTCAAGAGGATCGGATCGGCGCTTGCGCGAATCCTGGCGCGGCGCGCCGCCGCGACGATCCGACAGGACCCGCTGAACCATGCGTGCCGATGCCGAGGGCCTGAAGGGCCAGATCGCCGACAGCGTCGCCCTGCTGCGACGCCACCTGGACTGGGATGCCGCCGTCGTGCGGCTGCACGAGCTGAACGCCCGCGCCGAGGACCCGGACCTCTGGAACGACGCGGCGGCCGCACAGAAGCTGATGCGCGAGCGCACCCGCCTGGCCGACCAGATCGAGGGCGTGCGCAAGCTCGAGGGGGAGGTCCAGGACTCGCTGGAGCTGATCGAGCTGGCTGAGGCGGAGGACGACGCCGCGACGGCCGATGCCGCGGTCGCCGACCTCCATCGCCTCGCCGCCGAGGCGAAGCGGCGCGAGATCGAGAGCCTTCTCTCCGGCGAGGCCGATGCGAACGACGCCTATGTCGAGGTGAACTCGGGCGCGGGCGGCACGGACGCGCAGGACTGGGCGGAGATGATGCTCCGCATGTACACGCGCTGGGCCGAGGCGCACGGCTACAAGGTGGCGATCACCGAGCAGAGCGAGGGCGACGAGGCCGGGATCAAGTCCGCCACCATCCAGGTGAGCGGGCCGAACGCCTATGGCTGGCTGAAGACGGAGATGGGCGTCCACCGCCTCGTCCGCATCTCGCCCTTCGGCGGGAACGACAAGCGGCAGACGAGCTTCGCCTCGGTCTATGTCTACCCCGTGATCGACGACAAGATTCAGGTGGACATCAATCCCGCGGATCTGCGGACCGACACTTTCCGCGCGAGCGGCGCCGGCGGGCAGCACGTGAACAAGACGGAGTCGGGCGTGCGCTTCACCCACATCCCCACGGGGATCGTGGTGGCCTCCACCCAGGACCGCTCCCAGCACCGCAACCGCGCCATCGCCATGGATATGCTGCGCGCCCGCCTCTACGAGCTGGAGCTGCAGAAGCGCGAGGCCGTCTCCGCCGCCACCGAGGCGGGCAAGACCGATATCGGCTGGGGCCACCAGATCCGCTCCTACGTCCTGCAGCCCTATCAGATGGTGAAGGACCTCCGGACGGGGGTGGAGAAGGGCAACCCGGCCGCGGTGCTGGACGGCGACCTCGACGAGTTCATGGCGGCCGCCCTGGCCACCCGCGTCGGCGCCACCCGCTCCGAGGCGAGCGCCAGCGCCCGCTGAGGCGAGGCGCGTGACCTCCCGCCCGCAGGACCTACACGATCCCGGCGGCAAGGTGCGGCTGCGGATCGGGGAGGAGGTGGTCAGCCGCGCCGAGTTCTCGGCAGACGGCCGCTACCGCACCGTGCTGGAGCGCCGCTGGGACGGGCTGCCCTTCGGCAGCCCCGGCGTCTGCGCCTGGATCATGATGAATCCGAGCACGGCGGACGAGACGGTGGACGATCCCACCGTCCGCCGCGCGCGCGACTTCACCCGCCGCTGGGGCTTCGGCGCCATGGTGGTGCTGAACGCCTTCGCCCTGCGCGCGACGAAGCCGGCCATGCTGCTGGAGGCCGAGGACCCCGTCGGCCCCGGCAACGACGCCGCCATCGCCGACTGGGCCGCGCGGGCCGAGCGGCTGGTGGTGGCCTGGGGCCTGCCGCCCAGGCCCCTGCGCTGGCGCGCGGCGGAACTGGCCGCGATCCTGGCGCGGGCCGGGGCGCAGCCGATGGCGCTGAAGGTCACGGCGGACGGGCAGCCCGGCCATCCGCTCTACATCGCCGGGGACACGCCTCCCCGGCCCTGGGCGCTGCCGGGCGGGGGCGGCGAATAGGGCCGGGGCGCCTCCGGGGCTCTCACCCCACCGCCGCCGCCACCGCGCGCCCCACCGAGGCCAGGGCGGCGTTCCGCGCCTCCAGCGGGGCCGCGCTCTCCGTGAGATAGGCCGCGACGAGGACCGGCGCGCGGCCGGGCGGCCAGAGCACGGCGATGTCGTTGTTCGTGCCGTGGCCGCCGCCTCCGGTCTTGTCTCCGCAGCGCCATCCCGCCGGCAGACCCGCTCGGATCTTCGCGTCCCCGGTGCGGCAGCCGACCAGCCAATCCGTCAGCCGGGCGCGGGAGGCCGGGGAGAGGGTATCCCCGAGTAGGAGGTGCCGCATGCTGCCCAGCATGGCCAGCGGGGTGGTGGTGTCGCGGGGATCGCCCGGCCGCCCCTCGCCGAGCGCGGTTTCCCACCGGTCCAGCCGGAAAGCGGGGTCGCCCCAGCCCCGCACGATGCGCGTCAGCCCCTCGGGGCCGCCGAGGGAGGGGAGGAGCAGGTTCGCGGCCGGATTGTCGCTCCAGACCATCGTCGCCTCGCAGAGTTCCGCGACGCTCAGCCCCTCCGGCCCGACATGCTTGCCCGTGACCGGCGCGTACTCGACGAGGTCGGAGGCGGCGATGGGCAGGCGGCGGTCGAGCCGCTCGCGCCCCGCATCCGCGGCCGCGAGGATGGCCGCGGCGAGGAGGAACTTGAAGGTACTGGCCGCGGGGAAGCGCTCCTCCCCGCGCCGGGCGAAGCGCGCGCCCGTGGCGGTGTCGAGCACGGCCACGCCGAGGCGCCCGCCGCCCTCCCTCTCCGCTCGCTGCAGGGCGCGGGAGAGGGCCTCCCCGTCGAGGGCGGCCTCGGCGCGCGGGAGGGCGGGAAGGAGCGGCGCGAGCGCGGCCCCGAGAAGAATGCTGCGTCTCCAGGCCATTCCGGCAAGCGCCTCCGCGAGGTTCAGTCCAGGGCGGGGAGGCTTCTACAGCCTGCCGGCGGCGCCGTCAGTCCGGGTGCCGGTTGGTGAAGCGCGCGTTGCCCAGCCCCGTGCCGATGGTGAGCACGCCCCAGCGCTCCACGTCCCGCATGTTGTGGATCTCGCTCAGCCCCTGCAGCACGGCGTCGTTGTGCATCACCACCACCGGCGGATGGCCGGCGATCTCCGGCATTGCACGGGCGACGGCGCTGGGAAGGTGAAAGTCCGGGTCCTCCCAGTTGCCCGGCAGGTTCTGTCCGCCGCGGTCGATGGAGCCGTCCGGCTCGATGATGCCGGGGCAGCCGATTCCGATGAAGGGCGCGAGCGCCCGCCGCTTCGATTCCGCCAGGGACGCCATGCCGCGCAGCATGGTGGCGATGCGCTCCACCGCCGCCTCGCGGCTCGGCTTCTCGTCCCGGTGCCGCCAGATCTCCAGCCCGACGACGCGGGCCGCGGCGAGGTCCGGGGCCTTCTTCAGGTTCAGGTCCACCAGCCCCGCGCGGATGTTGGTGCCGCCGATATCCACGGCGAGCAGGCTGTCATGCCCGGCGAAAATCCAGCTCGGCGCGAGATGGGCGGCGCCGATCAGCGCGGCCTCGTCCGGCTCGTGGGTGATGGGGACCAGCTCCACCCCCTGCCCATCGGCCTTCAGCAGCAGGGAGGCGCGGCCGATGGCGAGCTTGCCCACCCGGCTGCCGCTCATCCCGCCGCCGACGGCGATGCGCTGCGTGTCCTTCCACCCCTTCAGCCGGAGGAAGCGGCGGGTGACGCCGGCCAGCTCCTGCGCGAATTCCTCGATCACGCCGTGGACGAGGGCCGCGGCCTCCGGGCGCTCGTCGTGGAGCAGCTTCTCCAGGCGGCGGTTCGACACCTCGATGTCATCGCCCAGCGGGTCCTCGTCGCCGAGCTTGCGGAGCCGGTCCCGCCACTCCTCCAGGATCGCGCGGAAGGCCCGCTTGCTCGCGCGGTCGCCGATGAAGCCCTCCTTGTCCCGCAGCTCGGCATTGTAGGCATCGAGCACGACATGGGTGAGCTCGGAGGCGCCGTGTCCGGCAACGGTCAGCGCGCTGGCCTGGTCGGGCATGATGCGGGGGCTTCTCCTGTCGTCGCGGGAGGAACGCCGCCGCAGTTCCCGGGTTGGCTCAGCCCTCCACCAGCCCCTCCCTCACGGCCTTGCGCAGCGGCACCTTCTGCAGCTTGCCGGTGGAGGTCTTGGGCACCTCCTGGAAGACGATGCGCTTGGGTGCCTTGAAGCCCGCCAGCCGCTCGCGGACATGGGCGATCAGCTCGGCCTCGGTGGCGTCAGCGTCCGGCTTCAGCTCGACGAAGGCCCAGGGCACCTCTCCCCATTTCTCGTCGGGCGCGGCGACCACGGCGGCGACCGCGACGGCGGGGTGCTTGTAGAGCGCGTCCTCCACCTCGATGGAGGAGATGTTCTCGCCGCCGGAGATGATGATGTCCTTCGCCCGGTCCTTCAGCTGAACGTAGCCGTCGGGGTACTTGACCCCGAGGTCGCCCGTGCGGAACCAGCCGCCGGCGAAGGCCTTCGCGGTCGCGACGGGGTCCTTCAGATAGCCCTTCATCACGGTGTTCCCGCGCATGGCCACCTCGCCCATCGTCGCGCCGTCGGCGGGCACGGGGTTGTCGGCGCCGTCCAGCACGTCGAAGGCCTCCAGCGTGACGTAGCGCACGCCCTGGCGGGCCATGAGCGCCGCGCGCTCCGGCGCGGGCAGCGCGTCGTGCTCGGCGTGCCATTCGTTCACCACGGAGGGGCCGTAGCACTCCGTCAGCCCGTAGATGTGGCGCACGGTGACGCCGGCGGCATCGGCGGCGGCGAGCACGGCCTCGGGCGGGGCAGCGCCGGCCACGCCGAAGGAGAGGCCCGTGCCGGGAACCCGGTTGGGGTCGTTCACCAGCGTCTGCAGCACGATGGGCGCGCCGCACATGTGGGTGACGCCATGCGCGCGGATCAGCTCCCACATCACGGGGCCGCGCACGGCGCGCAGGCAGACATGGGTGCCGGAGACCGCGGCCACGGCCCAGGGGAAGCACCAGCCGTTGCAGTGGAACATCGGCAGCGTCCAGAGATAGATGGGCGCCGGGCCGATGGCGCAGGCCAGCAGGTCCCCGATCGCGCCGAGATAGGCGCCGCGGTGGTGATAGACCACGCCCTTTGGCCGCCCCGTGGTGCCGGAGGTGTAGTTCAGCGCGATGGCGTCCCACTCGTCGGCGGGGGGCTGCCAGGGGAAGGCGGGGTCGCCGCCCGCGATGAAGGCCTCGTAGTCCTCCCCGCCGAGCGTGTGGCCGAAGGGGGCCTCGGGGTCGTTCACCTCGATGACGAAGGGGCGGGCGCTCGCGATCTCCAGCGCCTTCTCCAGCAGGGGCGCGAACTCGCGGTCCACCACGATCGCGCGCGCCTCGCCGTGATCCAGGATGTAGGCGATGGTGTCGGCGTCCAGCCGGATGTTGATCGTGTTCAGCACCGCGCCCGTCATCGGCACGCCGTTGTGGCACTCGATCATGGCGGGGATGTTCGGCAGCAGCGCCGCCACCGTGTCCCCGCGCCCGATACCGCGCGCGGCGAGGGCGGAGGCGAGCCGCACGCAGCGGTCCCTGTGCTCGCGCCAGGTGAAGCGCTGCGCGCCGTGGATCACCGCGGTCCGGTCGGGGAAGACCGCGGCCGCGCGCTCCACGAAGAGGAGTGGCGTCAGGGCCCGGTGATTCGCCGCCGTGCGGGGCAGGGCGTCATAGGCGGCCTTGGCGGAGAGGGGCGGGTTCGTGTCCATCAGCGATGCCTCCATTCCGGTGCGCGCTTCGCGAGGAAGGCGCCGATGCCCTCGGCCGCGTCCTCGGCCAGCAGGTTCTCGACCATCGCCGCGGCGGCCAGCTCATAGGCCTCGGCCAGCGGCAGCCCGGCCTGGCGATGGAAGGTGCGCTTGCCCAGCTGCACAGCGTGCGCCGAGCGGGAGGCGATCCGCCCCGCCAGCGCCGCCGCCTCCGCGCGCAGCGCCGCGGCGGGCACGACGCGGTTCACCAGGCCGATCCGCCGCGCCTCCTCCGCGCCGACCGGCTCGGCCGTCAGCAGCATCTCCATCGCCGCCTTGTGGCCCACCGAGCGGGAGAGGGTGACGGCGGGGGTGGAGCAGAAGAGGCCGATATCGAGGCCCGGCGTGCAGAAGCGCGCGGTGTCGGCCGCAACCACCAGATCGCATGCGGCGGCGAGCTGGCAGCCGGCGGCGGTGGCCATGCCGCCCACCGCCGCGATCACGGGCTGGGGCAGGGCGGGGATGGCCTGCATCACGGCGGCGCAGCGCGCCATCGCCTCGGCGAAGAAGGCGTGGCCGCCATCGGCGTCGGCGAGATGCGCCGTGATCTCCTTGAGGTCGTGGCCGGCGCAGAAGACGGGCCCCTCGGCCGCGATCACCACGCAGCGCGCGGCGGGATCGGCGGCGATGTCGCGGAGGGCGCCCCCGAGCGCCTCCAGCAGGGTCATGGAGAGGCCGTTCCGCGCCGAGGGGCGGTTGAGGGTGAGGGTGACGACACCCCCGGCGCTCTCCCGGAGCAGGATCGGCGCGGTGAGCCCCGCGGCACCGTCCGGCATGTCGCCCTCCCCGTTCGCTTGCCGGAAGGTTGGAGCGGGCGGCGGCCCGCGCGCAAGGGGAGATGCGGAAAAGAGAAGGGGCGCCGGGATCTCTCCCGGCGCCCCGTTCCGTTCAGGCGGGAGGGATCAGGCCCGCGCGCTGGTCGCGTTGGTGCCGGATTCCTCGGCCTCGAAGATGTCGCGATCCTTCGTCTCCGGGATGAAGATCGCGCCGATCACCACCGTCGCGAGGGCGATGACGATCGGGTACCAGAGGCCGAAGTAGATGTCGCCGGTCTGGGCCACCATGGCGAGCGAGGTCGCCGGCAGCAGGCCGCCGAACCAGCCATTGCCGATGTGATAGGGCAGCGACATGGAGGTGTAGCGGATGCGGGTGGGGAAGAGCTCCACCAGCGCCGCCGCGATCGGGCCGTAGACCATGGTGACGTAGATCACCAGCAAGGTCAGCACCCCGATCAGCACCGCCGGCTGCTCGCGGAAGATGTCGAAAGGACCGGACATCTTCACGACCGTCGGGTTGGACGCCGCCGGATAGCCCGCCGAGGTCAGCCCCGCCGAGAGCTGCTGCGCGAAGGTCGGGTCGGTCGCGCGGATCGGCGTGCCGTTGTTGATGCGGATCGCGGTCTCCGACGCCGGCGTGCCCGCCGGCAGCGCCTGCACCGAGTACTGCACCGAGGCCCGGGCGAGCGCCGCCTTGGCGATGTCGCAGGGCTGGGTGAAGCGCGCCGTGCCCACCGGGTTGAACTGGAAGGAGCAGGTCGAGGGATCGGTCAGCACCTGCACCGGGATGGTCTGCTGCGCCTGGTGCAGCGCCGGGTTGGCTTCCGCCGTCAGCAGCTTGAACAGCGGGAAGTAGGTGAGCGCCGCCAGGAGGCAGCCGCCGAGGATGATCGGCTTGCGGCCGATCTTGTCCGACAGCCAGCCGAAGAGGACGAAGCCGCCCGAGCCCAGCAGCAGCGACCAGGCGATCAGCAGGTTCGTCGTCGCCCCGTCCACCTTCAGGATCGAGCCGAGGAAGAAGAGCGCGTAGAACTGGCCGGTGTACCAGACCACCGCCTGGCCCATGGTGAGGCCGAGCAGGGCGAGCAGCGCCCACTTGGCGTTCTTCCACTGGCCGAAGGCCTCGGACAGCGGCGCCTTGGAGGAGGTGCCCTCCTCCTTCATCTTCTTGAAGGCCGGGCTCTCATGCAGCGTCGTGCGGATCCAGACGGAGATGCCGAGCAGCACGACGGAGAGCAGGAAGGGAATGCGCCAGCCCCAGGCCGCGAACTCCGCCTCGCCGATCCAGGTGCGGGTGCCCAGGATCACCAGCAGCGAGAGGAACAGGCCCGCCGTCGCCGTGATCTGGATGAAGGAGGTGTAGAAGCCGCGGCGCCCGTTCGGCGCGTGCTCCGCCACATAGGTCGCCGCGCCGCCATACTCGCCGCCGAGCGCCAGGCCCTGGAGGCAGCGCAGGACGATGAGCAGGATGGGGGCGAGAATGCCGATCGTCTCCGATCCCGGGAGGAGGCCGACGATGAAGGTCGAGGCGCCCATGATGAGGATGGTGACGAGGAAGGTGTACTTGCGCCCGACGAGGTCGCCGATGCGGCCGAAGACGATGGCGCCGAAGGGGCGCACGAGGAAGCCGGCCGCGAAAGTCAGCAGCGCGAAGATGTTGCGCGTGCCCTCGGGGTACTGGCTGAAGAAGTGGGTGCCGATCAGCCCGGCAAGGCTGCCGTAGAGATAGAAGTCGTACCACTCGAAGACGGTGCCGAGTGAGGAGCCGAGGATGACCTTCCTCTCCTCGCGCGTCATCGGCCGGTTCCTCTCGGCCGCGGCGCTTGTCGAATAGGTGGCGCTCATGTGTTCACTTGGTCCTGAATTCCCCCCGGGGCGCGACGCTGCCCGGACCTCGGTTGCCACGCCGGGCCGATGACGGCCGGGCGGGGACGAGCCGTCGCGCAGACCCGTCCCGGAGAGGCTAGATCAGCATCGTGCCGCGCCGCCAGACGGATTCCTTAAGAAGGCGCAACCTTGTGCAACTTTCTCGTCGTTACGCCTGTAAATTCTTTCTCTTTGCTTTGTAAAACCTCACGGGAATCGTGCCGTTACCGATCCCACTCCGAAATCCAGCCGCAGCAGGCCGTGGCTGTCGGCCGCGATGGGGGCGGAGAGGCCCGCGGCGACCAGGAGGGCGCCGGCCGGCAACCCGCCCAGGCGGCGCGCGGCGGCGGCGACCGGGGCTAGCACCTCCGCCGGATTCGCCGGCGCCGCGCCGAGCCGCAGCTCCTCCTCCGGTGCCAGGGGCGCGCCCACCACGACAAAGCCCAGCCCCGCGAGATCCGCCGCCCGCTGAGCCGCGCTCCGGGGCGGCTGGGTGAAACGGTGGTCCGCGACGTCGAGCGCGGGGTGGAGTGCGGCGAAGGCGGGCAGCGCGTCGCTCCCGGGGTCGAGCGGCTCGGCCAGCACGGCGAGCAGGGCGGCGGTGACGACGGGGTGGCGCAACCCGGCGACGGCGGTGCCGTCGGGCAGGATGCGGCCCTCGATCAGCGGCCCGGCGATGCCCCCCGACATCCGGAGCCCGCAGGGCGGCAGGCCCAGGGACTCGATGGCGCGCAGGGCGACCCGCTCCCCCTCCGAGCGGCGCCGGGGGGCGATCTCATCGGGCAGCTCGGCCAGGGGATTGCCGGTCGAGAAGGCCTCGGCGATCCAGCCGGCGGCGCGCGCGGTGCGGCTCATTCGCGCATCACCTCCTCCTCCGTGAAGCCGCCGCTGGGCGGGGCCTCGATGGCGAGGGCGGGGTCTCCCGCGGTGGTGCCGCCATAGAGCGTTTCGGGAAGCCAGGTGACGAGCTCGGGCACGAAGTACATCACCACCATCGTCGCCACGACGATGTAGATGAAGGGCATCACGCCGGCGAAGATATCCTCCAGCCGCACGTGCTTCGGCGCCACGCCCTTGAGGTAGAAGGTCGCCATGGCGACGGGGGGCGAGAGGAAGGAGGTCTGGAGGTTGAGGGCGATCATCACCCCGAAGAAGAGGGGGGAGACGCCGAAATCGTCCAGCAGCGGCAGGAAGATCGGGACGAAGATCACGATGATCTCCGTCCATTCCAGCGGCCAGCCGAGCACGAAGATGATGGCCTGGGCGAGGATCATGAAGGTGAAGGAGTTCAGCGGGAGGGACTTCACGAACTCCTCGACCACCGACTGGCCGCCGAGATAGCCGAAGACCGAGGAGAAGATGTAGGAGCCGACGAAGAGCCAGCACACCATCGCCGATGTGCGCGCCGTCAGGTACACGCTCTCCCGCAGCTTGGCCCAGGTGAAGGCGCGGTAGACCACGGCCAGCACGACAGCACCGAGGCTGCCCATCGCCGCCGCCTCGCTCGGCGTGGCCAGCCCCATCAGGATGGCGCCGAGGACGGCCGCGATCAGGAGGGCGAGCGGCACGAAGGATGTGACGAGCGCGATCACGAGTTGGCCGGTGGGAACGTTGCGCTGCTCCGGCGGCAGGGGCGGCGCGACCTGCGGCTTCAGCATCGCCAGGATGATGACGTAGAGCATGTAGCAGATGGCCAGCGCGACGCCCGGGATGAAGGCCGCGGCGTAGAGCTGCACCACCGAGACGCCCGCCGTCGCGCCGTAGAGGATGAGCATGATCGAGGGCGGGATGAGGATGCCCAGGCACCCGCCCGCGCAGGTGACGCCCGCGGCCAGCCGCACGTCGTAGCCGGCCTTCAGCATGGCGGGGAAGGCGAGCAGCCCCATCAGCGTCACCACCGCGCCCACGATGCCGGTCGCCGTGGCGAAGAGCGCGCAGGTGGCGAGGGTCGCGACGGCGAGGCTGCCGGGAATGTTGCCCGATGCCATCTGCAAGGCGCGGAACAATCGGTCGAGGATGTTCGCCCGCTCGATGACGTAGCCCATGAAGACGAAGAGCGGGACGGAGATGAGCACGTCGTTCGCCATCACCGCGTAGGTGCGCTGCACCAGCAGGTCGAAGACGCGGTCGCCCATGCCGAGATAGCCGAAGGCGAGCCCCATCGCCATCAACGTGAAGGCGATGGGGAAGCCCAGCAGGATGAAGAACAGGAACAGCCCGAGCATCGTCAGGCCGAGGGCGGGATCGCTCATCGTGCGGCGTCGTCTCGCTCGGGTTCGGGTTGCTTCAACGGCCGTCCTGCTGGTCGCCCGCGCGCTCCTTCGGTGCCGCCTCGGCCGGCGGGCTCACTCCCACGTCCCGGCCGCGCGCGAGATCGGCGGCCAGGGCCTCCGCGCCCCGCGCCTCCGCCTGGGCGAGGATAAGCTGGTCCAGCTCCTCTACGTCCGAGAGGCGCTGGGGCCACTCGCCCTCGCGAATGCAGCGGATGCAGCGCACCACCTCCACGAGCCCCTGCAGCAGCAGCAGCAAGCCGACGAGCGGGATGAGGAACTTGAAGGGCCAGATCACCGGCCCCGTCGGCGAGAACATGGAGCGCTCGTTCTGCCGGTAGCTCTCCTCGAAGAAGTGCAGCCCGGAGATCATGAAAGCGAAGATCGCGGGGAAGAAGAACAGGATGTAGAGAACGAGGTCGAGCGTCGCCTGCCGGCGCGGCGCCAACATGCGGTAGAGGAAGTCGCCGCGGACATGCCCGTTGCGCGACAGCGCATAGGCCCCTGCCATCATGAACAGCGTGCCGTAGAGCATGTAGCTCACGTCGTAGCCCCAGGTCGTCGGCGCGCGGAAGGCGTAACGGGCGACCACCTCGTAGGTGACGACGAGGGTGAGAGCGACGATGCACCAGGCAAAGACCTGGCCGACGATGGTGGAGAGGCGGTCTATCCCCAGCAGGATGCGCTGCATGACGCTCCTTCAACGGCGAGCGACCGGCGGGGCGCGCGGCCCCGCCGGCGGCATCACCCGCGATTGGTGAAGAAGTGGTTGTAGGAGACGACCTGGCTCGCCTCGTAGCGCAGGAAGAAGTTGCCCACGCGGCGGCACCATTCCCGCTGGCTGTCGCAGACCTTCTTGAAGAAGGGGCCGTTGGTAGGGGTGGAGTTGTCGCCCTCCAGCCGCGCGATCACGGCGTTCCAGGCCTGGAGCTGCGCGTCCAGCACGGGGCGGGGCAGGGGGCGGGCCTGCACGCCCTGGCGCTGGGTCATCTCCAGCAGGTCCTTGGAGTAGCGGTCCTGCAGCTTCCAGGACATGTCGGCCGAGGCCGCCTCCGCGCCGTGGCGGATGATGGCCTGCAGCTCGGCTGGCAGGCTCTCGTACTTCTGGCGGTTGAACAGGATCTCGAAGCTCTCCACCCGCTGGTGGTAGCTCTGGAGCATGTAGGCCTTGGCCACGTCGGGGAAGCCGAGGACGCGGTCGGATGAGGGGTTGTTGAACTCCGCCCCGTCGATCACCCCGCGCTCCAGCGCCGGCACGATCTCGCCGCCGGGAAGGGAGACGACGGCCGCGCCCATCTCCGCCATCAGATCCGCCGCGAGGCCGACGGTGCGGTACTTCAGGCCACGGATCTGGTCGGGCCGCTCGATCGGGTTCTTGAACCAGCCGAAGGGCTGCGTCGGCATCGGGCCGGAGAGGAAGCCGACGACGTTCACCTTCAGGACGTCGTGCAGAAGCTCCTTGTACAGGGCCTCGCCGCCGCCGTGGTAGAACCAGCCGAGCATCTGGTTGGCGTCCCCGAACCAGGGCGGGGTGGTGCCGAAGAGCGAGAAGGCCTTGTTCTTGCCGAACCAGTAGGCCGCGACGCCGTGCCCGCCATCCAGCGTGCCGGCATGCACGGCATCCAGCACCTGGAAGGCGCCGACGACGGCGCCGGCCGCCAGCAGCTCCACCCGCAGCCGGCCGCCGGCCATGCGGTTCACCCGCTCCACATAGTCCTGGGCGAATTCATGGAAGATGTCGCGCTGCGGCCAGGTGGACTGGAAACGGAGGGTGGTGGTCTGGGCGCGGCTCACGCTCGGCGTGGCAAGAACGGCGGCACCGGTTGCGCCGACGGCGGCGGCGCGCAGCAGGCCGCGGCGGCCTGCCCCTTTCTTCTCGGACATCGAAGCTCCCTTGCGGCGCGGCATCTATCGGCCGCGTCCGCGGGGAGCCTGCCCGAGGAACTAACCCCGGTGCAACAATTTCGTCGGGGCCCGGATCATTTGTCGACGAAGGCGCGTTCCACCACGAAGTGCCCGGGCTCATGGGCGCTGCCCTCGCGCATGCCGATCGCTTCGAGGCGCGCGCGGGTGTCGACGAGCATCTCGGGCGAGCCGCAGAGCATCAGGCGGTCGTCCTCGGGCGAGAGGGGGGGCAGGCCGAGATCGGCGTAGATCCTGCCGCTGTCCATCAGCTCGGTGATCCGGCCGCGCGTCGGGAACTCCTCGCGGGTGACGCTGGGATAGTAGACCAGGCCCTCGCGGACCATCTCGCCCAGGAACTCGTGCTCCATCAGGTCCTTGGTGATGTATTCGCGATAGGCCAGCTCCTCCACCTCGCGCACGGTGTGGGTGACGATCACCTTCTCGAAGCGGTCATAGGCCTCGGGCTCGCGGATGAGGGACATGAAGGGCGCGAGCCCCGTGCCGGTGGAGAGGAACCACAGGCGCTTGCCGGGCAGCAGGTTGTCCAGCAGCAGCGTGCCGACGGGCTTGCGGTTGATCAGCACCGTGTCGCCGGGCCGGATGTTCTGCAGCCGAGAGGTGAGCGGCCCGTCCTGCACCTTGATGGAGAGGAACTCCAGCGTCTCCTCCCAGGGCGGCGAGGCGACGGAATAGGCCCGCATGAGCGGCTTGCCGTCCACCATCAGCCCGATCATCGCGAACTGCCCGGCCTGGAAGCGGAAGCCCGGGTCCCGCGTGCAGCGGAAGGAGAAGAGCCGGTCCGTCCAGTGGCGGACATCCAGCACCGTCTCGTTCAGGAAGGCGGACATGGCGGGCCGCTTGGGGTCCGGTCCGGTCTTGGAGGGGGAGGCGTCGTTCGGCATGGCGGGACGGTATGGGGTGAGGGCGCCGCTTGTGCAATGCGGCAACTTGTGGGTGCGCCCATGCCCCGTCAGCATCCCGCCATGCCCGATTCGCCGCCCCTCGGCCCCGAGGTCGACCCGACGCCCCGGCCCCTGCCGGCCCGCACCCCCCATGAGGGGGTGAGCGTGACGCTCGAACCCCTGCACACCCGCCACGCGGCGGAGCTGTGGGAGGCGTCCCGGGCGCCAGGGGCGGAGCCGGGCTGGGCCTATCTCGGCTACGGCCCCTTCCCGGACGAGGGCGCCATGCGCCGCCACGTCGCCGCCTTCGCCGCCCAGCACGACCCCATGGCCTGGGCGGTCCGGCAGAAGGCGACCGGCACGGCCGATGGCTGGCTGACGCTGATGGAGATCTTCCCGGCGGATGCGGCGATCGAGCTGGGCCATATCTGGTTCTCCCCCCGGCTCCAGCGCACGCGCGCCGCGACCGAGGCGATGTTCCTGCTCATGCGCCACGCCATGGACGATCTCGGCTACCGCCGGCTCGTCTGGAAGTGCCACGCCCTCAACGCGCCCTCCCGCGCCGCGGCCGCCCGGCTCGGCTTCCGCTACGAGGGCACGCTGCGTGCGATCAAGGTGATCAAGGGCCGGCTGCGGGACACGGCGCAGTTCTCCATCCTGGCGGAGGAGTGGCCGGCCCGGCGCGAGGCGGTCGCCGCCTGGCTGGACGAGGTCAACTGGGGGCCGGACGGCCGCCCCCTGGCGCCGCTCGCCCGCGCGGCACATTCGCCGCTGCCCTGGGTGGCGGAGGGCTGAGCGGCGGGGCTTGCGGCGGGGCTTGCAACAGGGCTTGCGGTGAGGCGCCCCGGCACGAGATGCCCGGCATGAACGACGCCCTGCCCAGCCCCGCCCGCATCCTCGGCCCCGCGGGGCTGATCCCCTTCGCCGGGCTGGCCCTGGCCGCGCTCCTCCTGCCGGAGTGGCGCAGCCTCGCCCTCATCGCGCTGCTCGCCTACGGGGCGACGATCGCCTCCTTCCTCGGCGCCGTTCACTGGGGCCTGGCGCTGCACCCGGCACCGGGGGAGGAAGGGGCGGCCTGGGGGCGCATGGGGCTCGGCGTGGTGCCGTCCCTGCTGGCCTGGGTGGCGCTGCTCCTCCCGCTCGGGCCGGGCCTGCTCGCCCTGGCGGCCATCCTCCTCGCCACGGCGCTGGCCGAGACGCTGGCGGCGCGGCGCGGGCTGGTGCCGGGCCCCTACCTCCGGCTGCGCTGGGGGCTGAGCCTCGGCGCGGCGGCCTGCCTTCTTCTCGGCGCCGCCATCGCCTGAGGGGCGCGGCGACACGGCTTCGTCATCTCCCTGTCAAACCGGCGCAACGCGGCGGCCCTAACCCCCGGCCCGACCTCTTGGGGGAATCAGAGACATGCGCGCCATCCTCATGGCATCCGCCGCCCTGCTGGCCCTGGCCGGTGCCGCCCGGGCCGACCAGCGTTTCGAGGCGGTGCTCGAGGGGCAGGCCATCCTGCCCGCCAACACCCTCGTGCAGCCCCCGGCCGATGCCCCGGCCGATGCAAGGGTGGCCGGGAAGTTCGCGGGCCCTGGCAACCGCCGCGTGGACGCCGCAGGCAGCATCGCCGGCACCACCGGCCCCGCGCCGAACGGCCGCCCGACCGGCCTCTCCTTTCCCTTCCAGGGGCAGGCCGTGCAGGGCTTCTCCGGCATCAAGCCCGTGGGGGGCGAGCCCGGCGCCTACTGGGTGCTGACGGACAACGGCTTCGGCAACAAGCGCAACTCCCCGGACGCGCTGCTGATGCTCCACAAGATCCGCCCGGATTTCCGCACGGGCGCCGTGGCCGTGGAGCGCACGATCTTCCTCTCGGACCCCGAGCGCCGCGTGCCCTTCCGCATCGCGCATGAGGGGACGGAGCGCCGCTACCTCACCGGAAGCGACTTCGACATCGAGAGCATCCAGCCCGTGGGCGGCGGCTTCTGGATCGGCGACGAGTTCGGCCCCTTCCTCATCCAGGTCGATGGCGAGGGCCGGGTGCAGCGCGTGGTGGAGACGGTGGTGGACGGCCGCCCCATCCGCAGCCCCGACCACCCCGACCTCTCCCTGCCCGCGAGCCCGACGGCGACGGTCGCCTTCGAGGCCCAGCGCAGCGGCGGCTATGAGGGCCTGGCCGCGAGCCCGGACGGCAGCCGCCTCTACGCCCTGCTGGAGAAGCCCCTCTTCGCCGGGGCCGGCGCGGCGGAGGGCCCCTTCCTCCGCATCGTCGAGTTCGACACCGCCCGCGGCGCCTGGACCGGCCGGGTGCTGCGCTTCCGCCTGGCCGAGGGCGCGACCTCGATCGGCGACTTCAACATGGTGGACGACCGCCGCGCCCTGGTGATCGAGCGCGACGACGGGGAGGGCGATCCCGCCCGCGCCTGCACCGCCGGCACGGCCCCGCCCGCCTGCTTCCACAGCCCGGCGAAGGTGAAGCGGATCTCGCTCGTCGATCTCGGCGAGGCCGATGCGGAGGGCTTCGTGCGCAAGATCGGCCATATCGACCTCATGGCCATCCGCGACCCCGAGGGCGTCGCCCGCCAGCGCGGCGACATCGCCCCCGACGCGCCGCGCGACCGCTTCGCCTTCCCCTTCTTCACGATCGAGAACGTGGCGGTGGTGGATGCGGACCACATCATCGTGGGCAACGACAACAACCTGCCCTTCAGCGCCGGCCGCCACCTGACCCGGGCGGACGACAACGAGCTGATCCTGCTGCGCGTGCCGGAGTTCCTGCGCGCCCGCTGAGGTTGCATTCCGGCTCCGGCGGGCGGCAGGTTCGCGCCGCCGCCGTTCCGGATGGCGCGGCTACTCGCGTTCCGGGCGGTAGACAGGAGGGTGCCCCTGCCGCAGCATTCCTCGGCACCACCAGAGGCGGGGATGAATGGCGGACGAGGATCGCTGCAGCGGCTTCATGCCGGGGGAGAGGGCGGCCTTGCCGCACGCCCCGGCCGGGCCGCTGGCGGGCCTGACCTTCGCCGCCAAGGACCTGTTCGACGTCGCCGGCCACCCCACCACCTACGGCAACCCGGACTGGGCGCGCACGCATCCCCCGGCCGTCGCCACCGCGACGGCCGTCCTCGCCCTCGCCGAGGCGGGGGCGCGCTTTCTCGGCAAGACGAAGACGGTGGAGCTGGCCTTCGGGCTGACGGGGGAGAATGTCTGGTACGGCACCCCGCTGAACCCGGCGGCGCCGGACCGCTTCCCCGGCGGCTCCTCCTGCGGCAGCGCCTCGGTCGTGGCGCGGGGAGAGGCCGACATCGCCCTCGGCTCGGATACCGGCGGCTCCGTGCGGATCCCGGCCTCCTACTGCGGCATCTACGGCATCCGGCCCTCCTGGGGCGCCGTCTCGCTCGTGGGCGCGCGAGAGCTGGCGCCCAGCTTCGACACGGCGGGCTGGTTCGCCGCCCGCGCCTCGGCCCTGCGCCGCGCCGGGGAGGTGCTGCTGCCCGAGGGCGGGGAAGGCCCGCTCGGCCCGCCGCTGCGGGTGCAGGAAGCCTGGGTGAACGCCCAGCCCGCGGTCGCCACCGCCCTCAAGCCGGCGTTGGAGGCGGTGGAGAGCATCCTGGGCCCCTGCGTGCAGGTCTCGACCGTGCCGCACGCGCTGCCCTTCCTCTACGAGCAGTTCCGCTGCATCCAGGCCGAGGAGGCCTGGGCGACGCTGGGCGCATGGATCGCGCATGAATCGCCCCGATTCGGCCCGGGGGTGGGCGAGCGCTTCGCCCTCGCGCGGGACCTGGAGCCGGGCAAGGCCGCGGCCGCCCGTGCCTTCCGCCAGCGGTTCCGCCGGCGCCTGCTGGGGCTTCTCGGCGGCGGCGCGGTGATGGCCTACCCGACCTCGCCCCTCGTCGCGCCGCGGCTGGACTCCTCGCCGGCCGAGCAGCTCTGGGTGCGGGAGATCACCATCGGGGTCACGGCCATCGCCGGCATGGCCGGTCTCGCCGAGGTCTCGATCCCCGCGGGCCGGGCGAACGGCGCCCCGGTCGGCCTTTCCCTCGTCGCGGCACCCGGGCGGGACCGGGCGCTGCTCGCCCTCGCGGAGAGGGTTGCGGAGAGGATGGGGCTGCCGGTCTGACGCGCCGTTGGGATGGCCGATTCGGGGCAGGGGGGGGTGATTTCCCCGCCGCCCATTCTGCTCTAGGGGTCGTGCATGCCGATTCGTGACGCCACGCCCGACGACGCTCCCGCCATGGCGGCGATCTACGCCCATCACGTGCTGCACGGCACCGGCACCTTCGAGGAGCAGCCTCCCGCGGCGGAGGAGATGGCCGCCCGCCTCGCCCGGATCGGCGCCGCCGGCCATGCCTGGATCGTGGTCGAGGAGGAGGGGACGATCCTCGGCTACGGCTACTTCAACAACTTCCACCCCCGCTCCGCCTATCGCCACACGGCGGAGGACTCCATCTACGTGCGCGACGACGTGCGCGGCCAGGGCGTGGGCAAGGCGCTGGTCGCCGAGCTTCTTCGCCGTGCCGAAGCGGCGGGTTTCCGCCAGATGGTCGCGGTGATCGGCGATTCGGAGAATGTCGGCTCGATCGGCCTGCACCTCTCCCTCGGCTTCAGGCAGGCCGGGACGCTGAAGGCCGTCGGCCTCAAGTTCGGGCGCTGGGTGGACGTGGTCTACATGCAGAAGGCGCTGGGCGAGGGCGAGCGCACCCTTGCCGGCTGACCCCGGCGCTCAGGCCTCCGGCCGGTAGCGGCTGACCGTCAGCGCATCCTCCCGCAGTGCCGAGGCGAGGGCCTGACGCGCCTCCTCGTCGGGCAGCAGGGCGACCACCCGGTCGAACCACCGCGCCTGCCCCTTCACCCGCGCCAGGAAGAGACGATCGAGGGCGACGGCGAGGGACGGCCGCCCCGCGCAGCAGGCGCAGGCCGCGGGGTGCTGCTCGGGCGCGTCCTCGATCGTCAGGGCATGGACCGCGCCCTCGGGCAGGGCGGCCCCCCGCGCCTCGGCCAGCAAGGCGGCGCCCGGCCGCGCGGCGAGGCTGGCAGCGAGGGACGCCTTGTCCGCCACCACGGTGACGGGGATCCTTCCATCGGCGAAGACGGGCATCGGCGACTCCTTTCCGATAGACATAAAGATATCGTTATGTCATTTACAAGCCCATGGAAGAGACCCTGGCCCAGCTCCGTGCCGCCGCCGAGCCGACCCGGCTGCGGCTGCTCGCGCTCTGCGCGCGCGGGGCACTCTGCGTGACCGATCTCTGCGCCGCCCTCGGCCAGTCCCAGCCGCGCCTCTCCCGCCACCTGAAGCTGCTGGTCGAGGCCGGGCTGCTGGAGCGGCTGCCGGAGGGCTCCAACGTCTACTTCTCCCTCGCCCCCCGCGCGGACTTGGCGCGCGCCATCCTCGCCCGGCTGCCGGAGGACGATCCCCTCCTCGCCGCCGACCGCCGCCTCGCCGCCCGGCTCGGGGCGGAGCGCGTGCGGGCCGCTTCCGAGGCCTTCCGGGAGGCCGGGGCGGACTGGGACGAGATGCGCGCCCTCGGCCTGCCCGCCGCCTCCGTCGGCGCGGCGCTGCTGGACGCGCTGCCCGCGCGCATCGGGCGCCTGCTGGATATCGGGGCGGGCACGGGGCAGCTGCTCGAACTCGTGGCGGAGCGCTGCGACGCGGCGCTCGGCGTGGATGCGAGCCGCGACATGCTGGCGCTCGCCCGCGGCCGGCTCGCCGAGCGCGGCCTCGCCCCGCGCTGCACCGTGCGCCAGGCCGACATGTACCGCCTGCCCTTCCCCGAGGCGGGCTTCGACGCCGTGACGCTGCAGATGGTGCTGCACTACGCCGAGGACCCCGCCGCCGCGCTCGCCGAGGCCGCGCGCGTCCTCTCCCCCGACGGCGTGCTGCTCGTGGTGGACCTCGCCCCCCATTCCCGCGGCGAGCTGATGGAGCGCCACGCCCATCGCTGGCCCGGCTTCGACGACGCGCAGATGGCCGGCTGGCTCGGCGATGCCGGCTGCGCGCTGAATTCCCCCGTGGAGATCGCCGGATCCCCCGGAACCGACCTGAACGTCCGCCTGTGGTCGGCGCATCGCGCCACCGCCGCGCAGCCCGCCTGAGAGAACGACACATGTCCCGACCGCATCTGCTCGACGCCCTTCGCGACCGCGTGCTGCTCTGCGACGGCGCCATGGGCAGCCGGGTGCAGGCGCTGACCCTCGATGTCGAGAAGGACTACTGGGGCCAGGAGAACTGCACGGAGGTACTGAACCTCTCCCGCCCCGACCTCGTGCGCGAGATCCATCGCGGATACTTCGAGGCCGGCGCGGACATGGTGCTGACCAACTCCTTCGGCGGCAGCCCCGTGACGCTGGGCGAGTTCGACCTGACCGACCGCGCGCGCGAGATCAACCGCCGCGCCGTGGAGCTGGCGCGCGAGGCGAGCGAGGGCTTCGCCGACGGCCGCCCGCGCTGGGTGATCGGCGACATCGGCCCGGGCACGCGCCTGCCGAGCCTCGGCCACATCACCTATGACGCGCTGGAGGCGGCGCTGGCCGAGCAGTGCCGCGGCCTGATCGAGGGCGGCGCGGACGCGATCCTGACGGAGACGAACCAGGACACGCTCTTCATCAAGGCCGCGGTGAACGGCGCCAAGCGCGCCATCGCCGAGGCGAAGTCGGACATCCCGATCTTCGTGCAGGTGACGGTGGAGACCACCGGCACCCTCCTCGTCGGCCCCGATATCGCCGCCGCCGCGACGGTGATCGACGCGCTGGACGTGCCGCTGATCGGGCTGAACTGCGCGACCGGCCCGCAGGAGATGGCCGAGCACGTCCGCTGGCTCTCGCAGAACTGGCGCGGGCTGATCTCCGTGCAGCCCAATGCCGGCCTGCCGGAGCTGGTGGACGGGAAGACGCACTACCCCCTCGGCGCTGCGGAAATGGCGAGCTGGATGGAGCGCTTCGTCCTGGAGGACGGGATGAACCTCATCGGCGGCTGCTGCGGCACCTCCATCCCGCACATCACCGCGCTGGACGCGATGCTGCGCAAGCTGGGCGGCACCAGCCACCGCCCGGCGCCGGTGGCGCGCAAGCCGGTCTGGATCCCCTCCGTCGCCTCCCTCTACGGCGCCGTCGCGCTGCGGCAGGAGAACGCCTACTTCTCCATCGGCGAGCGCTGCAATGCCAACGGCTCCAAAGCCTGGCGCGAGCGTCAGGCGTCGCATGACTGGGACGGCTGCGTTGCCATCGGCCGCGAGCAGGTGGGCGAGGGCTCCAACTCGCTCGACATCTGCACCGCCTTCGTCGGGCGCGACGAGATGGCGGAGATGAACGAGGTGGTCACGCGCTTCACCTCCTCGGTGAACGCGCCGCTCGTGATCGACTCCACCGAGACGCCGGTGATCGAAGCCGCGCTGAAGCTGCATGGCGGCAAGCCCATCATAAACTCGATCAACTTCGAGGACGGCGAGGGGCACGCGCATGACCGCCTGACGCTCGCCAAGAAGTTCGGCGCCGCCGTCATCGCGCTGACCATCGACGAGGTGGGCATGGCCAAGACGGCGGAGGACAAGCTCCGCATCGCCGAGCGCCTCGTGGACTTCGCCTGCAACAAGTACGGGTTGCCGCAGGGCGACCTGATGATCGACCCCCTGACCTTCACCATCGCGACGGGCAACGAGGACGACCGCAAGCTCGGGCTGTGGACGCTGGAGGGCATCCGCATGATCCGGGAGCGCTTCCCGGACATCCAGATCATCCTCGGCCTGTCCAACATCTCCTTCGGCCTGAACCCCGCCGCCCGGCACGTGCTGAACTCCGTCTTCCTCGACCACGCGGTGCGGGCCGGCATGACGGGCGCGATCGTGCATGTCTCGAAGATCAAGCCGCTGCACCTCATCCCCGCCGAGGAGGTGAAGGTCGCCGAGGACCTGATCTTCGATCGCCGTACGGAGGGCTACGATCCCCTCCAGGCTCTGCTGGAGCTCTTCGCCGGCCGCAAGGCCGCCGACACCGCCAAGCGAGCCAAGGCCGAGACGGTGGAGGGGCGCCTGAAGGACCGCATCGTGGACGGCGACCGCAAGGGGCTGGACGAGGAGCTCGCGGACGCGCTGGCCAAGGGCATCGCCCCGCTCTCCATCATCAACGACATTCTGCTGGACGGGATGAAGGTGGTGGGCGAGCTGTTCGGCGCGGGCAAGATGCAGCTCCCCTTCGTGCTGCAATCCGCGGAGACGATGAAGGCGGCCGTCGCCTATCTCGAGCCGCACATGGAGCGCATCGAGGGGCAGGAGAAGGGCACGATCGTCCTCGGCACGGTCAAGGGCGACGTGCACGACATCGGCAAGAACCTCGTCGACATCATCCTGACGAACAACGGCTACAAGGTGGTGAACCTCGGCATCAAGGTGCCGCTGCAGGACATCGTGGCGGCCGCGAGGGACCACAAGGCGCACGCCATCGGCATGTCCGGCCTGCTGGTGAAGTCCACCGTCGTGATGCGCGAGAACCTGGAGGAGATGTCGCGCCAGGGCGTCGATATCCCCGTCATGCTCGGCGGCGCGGCGCTGACGCGCAACTATGTCGAGGACGACTGCGTGCGCGCCTATGCCTCCGGCCGCGTCGCCTATGCGCGGGACGCCTTCGATGGCCTGCACCTGATGGACAAGGTGATGGGCAACGGCTTCGACGACTACCTCGCCGCGCTCCAGGCCAAGCGCACGGGCAAGGGCAGGAGCGAGCGCCGCACCCTCGGCACCGCCGATGCCCGCGGCTTCGCGCCCGTGGAGATCGGCTATGCCCAGGGGCGCCGCCGGCGCCTGACGGCGGAGGAGCCCGTTCCCACCCCGCCCTTCTGGGGCGCGCGGGTGGTGGAGGCGCCGCAGAAGGCGATCGTGCCCTTCATCAACGAGCGCAGCCTGTACCAGTTCCAGTGGGGCTTCCGGAAGCAGGGCCGCAGCCTGGACGACTTCCTCGGCTGGGCGAAGCAGGAGCTGCGCCCCGTGCTGCGGCGGATGCTGCAGATCACGGAGGAGGGGGGAATCCTCAGGCCGCAGGCGATCTACGGCTATTGGAAATGCGCGGGGCAGGGGAACGACCTCATCCTCTTCGAGGAGGACGGCACCACCGAGGCCGCGCGCTTCACCCTGCCGCGGCAGCCGAAGGAGGATGGCGACTGCATCGCGGACTTCGTGCGCGACGTGGATGACGGGCCGGAGGGGCGCGACGTGATCGGGCTGCAGGTCGTCACCGTCGGCCAGAAGGCGAGCGACATGGCGCGGGACTGGTTCGAGGAGAACCGCTACCAGGACTACCTCTATCTCCACGGCCTCTCGGTCGAGATGGCGGAGGGCATGGCGGAATACGTCCACAAGCGCATCCGCGCCGAGCTCGGCTATGCCGGCGAGGACGCGCGCGACATGGAGAGGATGCTGTCCCAGGGCTACCGGGGCGGGCGCTACTCCTTCGGCTATCCCGCCTGCCCGAAGCTGGAGGACCAGGAGCCCCTGCTGCGCCTGCTGAAGGCCGAGCGGATCGGCGTCTCGATCTCGGACGAATGGCAATTGCATCCTGAGCAATCCACCTCCGCGATCGTGCTGCACCATCCCCGCGCGAAGTACTTCTCGGTCTAGGGGAGGGCGGGCTATTCGGGGGCCGATGAGCCCGACCGAACGCACAGCCTGGACCAGCCTCGGCACCGGCCTCACCGTGCTCGCCCTGAAAGGGGCGGCATGGTGGCTGACCGGCAGCACCGCGCTCTTCGCGGACATGCTGGAGACGGTGGTGAACGTCGCCGCGGCCTGCGCGGCGCTGGCGGCCGTGCGCTACTCCGCCATGCCGGCCGACGAGAACCACCCCTACGGGCACACGAAGATCGAGTATTTCTCGGCGGTGCTGGAGGGGACGCTGATCCTCGTCGCGGCCTCCATGATCCTGCAGGAGGTGTGGCAGGCCTGGGCCAACCCGCGCGTGCCGGACCAGCCCGTGGTGGGCCTCGCCCTCTCGGCCGTGGCCACGGTGATCAACGCGGCCTGGGCCACGGTGCTGCGCCGGCGCGGCAAGCGGCTGGGCTCCCCGGCGCTGGTGGCGGATTCGCACTACCTCATGTCGGACGTGGTCACCTCCGCCGGGGTGATCATCGGCGTCGGGCTGGTCGCGGCCACCGGGCTGCTCTGGCTCGACCCGCTGCTGGCGGGCGTGACGGCGGTGATGATCCTCTTCTCCGGCTGGCGCCTGCTGCGCGAGAGCGTGGGCGGGCTGATGGACGAGGGGCTGGGGGGCGAGGAGGTGGCCGCCATCCGCACCCTCGTTTCCACCAATGCGGAGGGCGCGATCGAGGCGCACGACCTCCGCACCCGCCGGGCCGGGCGCATCTCCTTCGTGGAGTTCCACCTCGTGGTCCCCGGCGCCATGCCGGTGGCCGAGGCGCATGAGATCTGCGACCGCATCGAGGCGGCGCTGAAGGACAGGCTCGGCAACGCCGTGATCTCCATCCATGTGGAGCCGGAGGGCAAGGCGAAGCACAGCGGGGTGGTCGTGCTGTGATTCCCGGGCCTTGAGCGCCGAGGCCCCCGCCGGGCCCTGGGCCTTCGCCCCCGCCGCCGCGCCCTTCTGGCGCCCGAGGGGGCGCAGGCCGCGGCGCCGCGACCTCGCCTGGTGGGTCGCGGCGGCGCTGCACGCGGCGGCGCTGGCCGCATTGCTGCTCCGCCTGGAGCCGGAAACCCTGCCCGAGCCCCGGATCGTCGAGGGCACGCCGCTGCTCTGGGAAGGGCCGGTCGGGACAGGGGAAGGGGCCGAAACCCTCTCTCCCGACCTGCCGGAGCAGCCCGTGCCGGCGGAGGCCGCCCCGCCCCGGCCCGCGCCATCCCTGCCCGAAGCCGCGCCCGCCCCGGCGGAGCCGCCGACGGCCGAGGCGCCGCCAGCTGCCGCACCCGCGCCGCCACCCGCCGCCGAAGCCGCGCCGGCCCTGCCGCCTCCCCCCGACTCTCTCGCGGAAACCCGTCCCACACCGCCTGCCCGGCGCCCGCCCGCACCGCCTAGTCCTGCGGCGGACCCCCTGCCGCTGCCGATGCCGCCGGCCCCGCCCGCGCCGCCCCGTGCCAGCCCCGCCCCTCCCGCGCCCGCCGCGGCGCCACCTGCTGCCGCGGTGCCCGCTGCCACCCCGGCCGAGCGCCCGCCCGCCGCGGGTTCCGTCCGTCTCGATGCGGGCACGGCCGGCGCCCCCGGGGAGAGCCGCGTGGTCGGCGCGCCGCAGGCCGGCTGCCAGGACGCGATCGGCTATCCGCCCTCCGAGCGGCAGCGCGGCATCACCGGCGCCGTGGGGCTGCGGCTGCGTGTTTCCGATGACGGCCGCGTGGTCGAGGCGCGGCTGGTCGAGCCCAGCGGCTCCTTCGCGCTGGACGAGGCCGCCCAGCGCGGGATCCGCCGCTGCCGCTTCGTGCCCGCGCTGCGGGATGGCATCCCCGTCTGGGGAAGCCGGGACTACCGCGTCGTTTTCAGGCTGGATTAGGAGAAGGCATGGTCAAGCTGGACGTCATCACCACCCGGGGCGGCGATTCCGGGGAAACCTCTCTCGGCGACGGGACGCGCCTGCCGAAGCACGCCGCGCGGATCGAGGCACTGGGCGCGGTGGACGAGGCGAACTGCGCCATCGGCCTGCTGCGCCTGCACACCGCGCAGGAGGAGGACGCGATGCTCGCCCGCATCCAGAACGATCTCTTCGATCTCGGCGCCGACCTCGCCGTGCCGGGCGAGGAGGGGCTGCGGGTCTCGGCCGCGCAGTGTCTGCGGCTGGAGCGGGAGCTGGCCTCGATGAACGAGGATCTGGAGCCGCTGCGCTCCTTCGTCCTGCCGGGCGGCACGCCGGCGGCGGCCCATGCGCATCTCGCCCGCGCCCTGGCCCGGCGGGCCGAGCGGGCGGTGGCGGCGCTGGCGGCCGAGGAGGCGGTGAACGGCAACGCGCTGCGCTACCTCAACCGCCTCTCGGACCACCTGTTCGTCCTCTCCCGGAGCCTGAACATGGGCCAGGACCCGCTCTGGCAGCCCGGGGAGAATCGCTGACGCACCGGAAGGGGCGCGCCCCGCGGGGGGCGGCCCTTCCGGAACCGGTCAGACGCGGGCCGGAACGGCCTGCAGGAAGGCCAGGTGCTCGCGGATGCGGTCCACCGCCAGCAGGGCGATGGCGCGGTCGGCCGGCGGGGCCGCGCTGTCCTGCGCGATCGCCGTGTAGGTGTTCAGCGCCTCCTGGTGGCCCTGGACCTGCGCCATCACGAAGGCGCGGTCGAAGGCGGCGCCGTTGGCGGACTGGAGCTGCTGGAGCATCGCCGCCTTCTCGCCCACCAGCGGCGGGGGAGTCGTGGCCTCGCCCATCAGGCTCATAGCCTGCACCAGGCCCTGCTGCTCGCTCACCTCGAAGGGCGCCCAGCGGCGCAGGTCGGCGCGCTGCGCCTTGCTGGCGCCGAGCTGCGCGGTCTGCATCAGGAAGGCGCCGCCCTGGAGGGCCTGCCTGCGCAGCCCCGAGGGGGCGGCACCGATGGGGGCCTGGGGGGCCGCCGCCTGCTGCGCCGTGGCGGCACAGCCCGCGAGTCCCGCGCCCGCGAGGGCGATCCCGATCACGCGTCGATTGATCATGCTGCGATCTCCGTGCTCTGGCTTCGCCGCTTTTGGTCTGGTTGAAGCCGTGGCCCCAACGCCAGGGAGCGTGCGCGAGTTCGCAGCGCCGGGCGGAAAACATTGCGCCCGGTCCATTTTGTCCCGTCGGACAAACAATTGTTAAGGCGGGGCGAGCTCCAACGCCCTCAGCCGGCCGCGCTCCCCTCCCGCAGCAGCCGCCGGAACAGCGGCACGGCGGCGGCCAGCTCCGACAGCGGCACCCGTTCCCCGGGGGAGTGGGCGACGCCGATATCGCCGGGGCCCAGCACGATGCAGGGGGCGAGCGCGTTCAGCCGCGTGGCGTCCGTCCCGAAGGGAACGGTCCGCGCCGCCTGTCCCGTGGCCGCCATGGCCGAGCGGACCAGCGGATGGTTCTCGGGCAGCTCGGGCGGGGAGCCGTCCACGACGAGGGTGAGGGAGAGGCCGGCCCGCGCCGCCGCTTCCTCCACCGCGCGGATGACGGGCGCGGGGTCCAGCCGGCGGGAGTAGCGGAACTTCATCCGCGCCGTCGCCCGCGCCACGGTGACGTTGATGGCCGTGCCGTGGTTGTCCACGGTGATGTTGAAGTCGGGGAAGGGCGGGTCGTAGCCGGGGTCGCGGAAGCCGGGCTCCTCGCGCAGCCGGTCGTGCAGGGCGCGCATCTCCGCGAGGAAGGGAATGAGGGCGAGGTTCGCGTTCACCCCCTGGCCGGTCGAGGAATGCGCCTGGCTGCCCTTCGCCACCGCCTCGAAGTTGACAGTGCCGCGATGGCCGCGGACGGGGGCGAGGCGCGTGGGCTCCGCCACCACGATGCCGCGCAGGGCCGCCCGCCGCGCGAGGGCCGATTCCTCGGCGATGATTGCGGCGCCCGCTTTCGTCGTCTCCTCGTCCGTCGTGATCAGCAGCGTCACCGGATGGTCCGCCGGCATGCCGAGCGCCGCCACGATGCAGGCCGCGAGCGGGCCCTTCATGTCGGCCGCGCCGAGGCCGTGCATCACCCCTTCCCCGTCCACGCGGGCGGAGAAGGGGTCCTCCTGCCAGCCCGTGTCGGGCACCGTGTCCATGTGGCCGGACAGGGCGAGGCCGCCCGGCCCGCCGCGATGCGCGACGAGGGCGCGCTTGCCCACCCCGTTCGCGTCGGTGAAGTCGAGATGCTCGATCTCGAAGCCGGGCAGCGCCGCCTCCACCCGCTCGGCGATGGCGAGGTTGGAGACGAAGGAGCGGCTGTCGATGCGGATGAGGTCGGCGGCGAGGGCCGCGACGGCCTCGGCATCGGTGCGTGCGATCATGGGAGCGGTATCCCTTGCCGGCGGGGCGGCCGCAAGACAGGGTGCCGCCCCCGCCGCGAAGAGGGCCCCGTGACCGCCTATCTCGATCCCCGCACCCGCCAGACCTGGCCGCTGGAGGCGCCGCGCTGGCGCGGCGACGACGGGCAGCCCCTGCTGTTGACCGACCTGCCCGGCATCGCGTGGGAGGGGATCGACCAAGCCGCGCCCGGGTTGTGGCGCTATGCCGCCGCGCTGCCCTTCCGCCCGCGCGAGCCGATCGCGATGGGGGAGGGGCGCACCCCGCTGCTCTCCCGCGCGCTCGACGGCTTCCCCGCCCTGCTGAAATGCGAGTGGCTGATGCCCACCGGCTCCTTCAAGGACCGCGGGGCCTCGGTGATGCTCTCCCTCCTGCGGGAGCAGGGGATCGCGGCGGTGCTGGAGGATTCCTCGGGCAATGGCGGCGCGGCCATCGCCACCTATGCCGCCGCCGGCGGGATGCGGGCGCGGATCCTCGTGCCCGACAGCACCTCCCCGGCCAAGACCGTGCAGTCCCGCGCGGCGGGGGCGGAGATCCAGCTCACCCCCGGAAGCCGCCAGGACTGCGCGGAGGAGGCGCTGCGCCAGGGGAACGACCCGTCCTCCGGCTTCTTCTATGCCAGCCACAACTGGCACCCCTTCTTCCTCCAGGGCACGAAGACCCTCGCCTACGAGCTGTGGGAGGATCTCGGCTTCGTGGCGCCCGATGCGGTGGTGATCCCCTGCGGCGCGGGGTCCAACGTGCTCGGCTGCGACATCGGCTTCGGGGAGTTGCTGCGCGCGGGCGCCATCTCCCGCCTCCCGCGCCTCTACGCCGCCCAGCCGGCGAATTGCGGCCCGATCGCGCGGGCGGCGCTGGGCCTGCCGCCCGAGCCGCCGCGCCCCACCATCGCGGAGGGCACCGCCATCGCCCAGCCCATCCGCCCGGCCGAGGTGCTGGGCGCCCTTCGCCGCAGCGGCGGCGGCGGCGTGCTGCTGGAGGAGGAGGAGATCGCCGCCGCCTCCCTCGGCCTCGCGCGGAGCGGCATCTATGTCGAGCCGACCTGCGCCCAGGCGGTGGCGGCCCTCGGCAAGCTCGCGGCCGATGGGCGGGTGCGGCCGGGGGAGAGGGTGGTGGTCGTCCTCACCGGCACCGGGCTGAAGGCCACGCCGCGCTACGCGGAACTGCTCGGCCTCGGGCCGGTCTGACCGGGCGGCCCCGGCTGGACGGTCGGGCGGCGGCGCTTAGACTGGTCCCGGAGGCAAAGAAGCCGCGCCTCCCCGCGTTGCGGGGGTGAAGGCCGCCCGACCATCGCGACCGGCCCAGGAGAGACGCCGCCCCCATGCCCGCCGTGATCACGACGCTCACCCTCAACCCCACCATCGACCTGGCCAGCGAGGCCGAGGCCGTCCGCCCCATCCACAAGGTCCGCACCTCCAACGAGCGCCAGGACCCCGGGGGCGGCGGGGTGAACGTCTCGCGCGTGGTGCGGGAGCTGGGCGGGGAGACGCGGGCGGTGATCCTCGCCGGCGGGGTGACCGGCCATTTCCTTGACGAGCTGCTGGACGAGGCCGGAGTGCCCCGCCGCACGGTCCCCATCGCGGGCCGAACGCGGATCAGCCAGACCGTGCTCGACCGCGGCAGCGGCCAGGAATACCGCTTCGTGCCCGAGGGGCCGGCGGTGACGGAGGCCGAATGGGGCGCGGCCCTCTCGGCGGTCGCGGAGGCCGAGCCGGGATGGCTCGTCGCCAGCGGCAGCCTGCCCAACGGCGTGCCGGAGGACTTCTACGCCCGCGCCATCGAGGCCGCCCGGGCGCGCGGCCTGCCCTTCGTGCTCGACACCTCCGGCCCCGCGCTGCGCGCCGCCGTGGAGCGGGGCGGGATCGAGCTGATCAAGCCGAGCCAGGGCGAGTTCGAGACGCTGGCGGGCGGCCCGCTGGCCGAGCCCGGCGCGCTGGAGCGGGAGGCCGTCGCGCTCGCGCGGTCCGGCCGCGTCCGGCTCGTGGCCGTCACCCTTGGGCGGGACGGCGCCCTGCTGGCGAGTGCCGAGCGCAGCCTGCGCCTGCCCGCGCTGGACGTGCCCGTGCGCGGCGCCGTGGGGGCGGGCGACAGCTTCCTGGCGGCCATGACCCTTGCCCTGGTCCGGGGGAGCCCGCCGGAGGACGCCTTCGCCTGGGGCGTGGCCGCCGGGGCCGCCGCCGTCTCCAGCCCCGGCACCGCCCATCCCCGGCGTGCCGATGTCGTCGCGCTTCGGGACCGCATCCGCGAGGTTCCCGCCGCGCCGGCCGTGCGGGAGAGGGCATGACCATGCGCCTCGTCGGCGATATCGGCGGCACCAACGCCCGCTTCGCCCTCTGCGAGCCGGGCTGCGCGCCGCGGGAGGAGCGCAAGCTCTCGGTGGCGGAGCATCCCGGGCTGATCGAGGCGGCGGGGGCCTACCTGGCCGGGCGCGCGGTGGAGGAGGCGGTCTTCGCCGTGGCCACCCCCGTGCTCGGGGACGAGGTGGCCTTCACCAACAGCCCCTGGCGCTTCACCATCCCCGAGGCGCGGGAGAGGCTCGGCCTGCGGCGCCTGGTGATCATCAACGACTTCGTCGCCCAGGCCTCGGCTATCCGGGGCCTCGGCACGGCGGACCTGCGGGAGCTGAAGCCGGGCGAGGCCGATCCGGCCGCCCCCCGCGTGGTGATCGGCCCCGGCACCGGCCTCGGCGTCGCCTTCCTGCTCGGCGGCGGGGGCGCCGCCCGGGTGCTGGCGAGCGAGGCCGGGCACAGCTCCTTCTCCCCCCAGGACGAGACGGAGGAGCGCATCCTGCACGGGCTGCGCCGTGAGTTCGGCCATGTCTCGGTGGAGCGCCTTCTCTCTGGCCCTGGCCTGCTGCGGATCGCGAACGGGCTCGCGGAGATCCGGGGCGAGGGGCTGCGCTTCGCCTCGCCCAAGGAGGTGACAGAGGCGGCCGGGGCGGGCGACCACCTCTGCCTGGAGGCAACCCGCATCTTCTCCGCCATCCTCGGCGCCGCGGCGGGGGACATGGCGTTGACGGTGCTGGCCGAGGGCGGCGTCTACGTCACGGGCGGGCTCTGCCGGAATCTCGGCCCGCTGCTGGACCGGGAGGCGCTGGTGCGCGGCTTCACCGGCAAGGGGCGCTTCGCCGGCTATCTCGGGGGCATTCCCATCACCCAGGTGATGCGGCCGCATACCGGGCTGCTTGGCGCCGCGATCTACGAGGAGCACTGAGCGGCGCCCGCTCGCGCATGAAGGCGGTGTCACGTTCTTCAGCAACGCGCGATGAGGCATGCCGGGCGCGCGGAGCGGGCGAGCGAGTTGCGCGCTGTCCTCTATAAGTCGTCTGTCATAAGCCCCGCCAATCTCAGGGCAGGCCTGTTTTCCGGCCCGGCACGGAACCCCGCATGATCAGACGCGCCCTCTCCCTGCTCTACGTGCAGGTGCTCATCGCCATCGTCCTCGGCGTCGCCGTGGGCGTGATCTGGCCGCAGACGGGCGCGGCGCTGCGCCCGCTGGGCGACGGCTTCGTCAAGCTCATCCGCATGGTGATCGCGCCGGTGGTGTTCTTCACCATCGTCCACGGCATCGCCTCCGTGCGGGACGCCAAGAGCGTCGGCCGCGTGGGCATCAAGGCGCTCGCCTATTTCGAGATCGTCTCCACCTTCGCGCTCGTCATCGGCCTCTGCGTCGCGAAGATCTTCAAGACGGGATCGGGCTTCAACATCGATCCGAGCCAGATGAACGCGGCGGCCATCCAGGGCTACGCGCAGAAGGCGGCGAATGACAGCGTCGTCTCGCACTTCATGGCGCTGATCCCCGACACCTTCGTCGGCGCCTTCGCCAATGGCGACCTGCTGCAGGTGCTGGTGCTCGCCGTGCTGACGGGCTTCGCCATCAACGCCCTGCCGGACAAGCTGCGCGAGCCCATCTCCCACAGCGTCGATTCCCTCTCGGCCATCTTCTTCGGCATCGTTTCGATCGTCGTGAAGGCCGCGCCCGTCGGCGCCTTCGGCGCCATGGCCTTCACCATCGGCGCCTACGGCTTCGGTTCCCTGCTGCGGCTGGGCGAGCTGGTGGCGACCTTCTATCTCACCGCCCTGTTCTTCGTCGTCGTGGTGCTCGGCACCATCGCGCGCTTCTGCGGCTTCTCCATCTTCCGCTTCATCGCCTACATCCGCGAGGAGCTGCTGATCGTCCTCGGCACCTCCTCGTCGGAATCCGTGCTGGCGCAGATCATGCGGAAGATGGAGGCGCTCGGCGCCTCGCCGAAGGTGGTCGGCATCACCGTGCCGCTCGGCTACTCCTTCAACCTCGACGGCACGAACATCTACATGACGCTGGCGACCATGTTCCTGGCCTATGCCACGAACACGGACCTCACGCTGGGCCAGGAGCTGACGATCCTGCTGGTGGCGATGCTCACCTCCAAGGGCGCCTCGGGCGTCACGGGGGCGGGCTTCATCACCCTGGCGGCCACCCTCTCCGTCATCCCCGACATCCCCATCGCCGCGCTCGCCGTGCTGATCGGCATCGACAAGTTCATGAGCGAGGTGCGCGCCCTGACCAACCTCATCGGCAACGGCGTGGCCTGCCTCGCCATCTCCCGCTGGGAGGGCGAGCTGGACCCGGTGAAGCTGCGCCAGGCGATGGGGCCGAAGCCGATGGCCGGCGCGGGGCCGCAGCCGGCCCCCGTGGTCTCGCTACCCGGTGGGGCACGCAGCGGCGACTGAGCGGGGGACCCCTCAGGCCGGGGGAGGGGCGGGGCGCGGCGGCGCTTCCGCCCCTTTCTCTTTCCGGGCCTCTTTCCGGGGTTCCGGATCGGCCGAGCCCTCCGCGGGCCGGCCGCCATAGGCGGGCAGGGACCAGCCCCCGCCCAGGGCGGCCGCGCGGATGAGGAAGGCCGTGCCCGCCCCGGCCGCGACCGCCAGCGCCCGCCCCGTGCCCAGCGCCCCCAGCGCGAGGAAGGCGCCCGCCCCGGCCGCCGCGGCGGTGGCGTAGATCTCCCGCCGCAGGATCAGCGGGATCTCGCCGCAGATCACGTCGCGGATGAGGCCGCCGAAGCTCGCGGTCATCACCCCCATCAGCACGCAGACCCAGGGTGCGGCCCCGGCGCGGGACGCCGCCTCGGCCCCCAGCACGGCGAAGACCGCCATCCCCGCCGCATCGGCCCAGAGCAGCAGGGCCACGCGCCGCTCGACCCCCGGCGCGAAGAGGAAGACCAGCAGGGCGCAGAGGGCCGCGAGCCCCGCGAGGTCCGGGCGGAGAAGCCAGGCCACGGGCAGGCCGAGCATGAGGTCGCGCAGGGTGCCGCCACCGAAGGCCGTGACCCCCGCGACGAGCAGGAAGCCCACGGGATCCAGCCTCTTCCGCGCGGCGGCGAGGGCGCCCGCCGTGGCGAAGGCGGCGGTGCCGATCCAGCCCAGCGCCTCCAGCGCCAGGTCGAAGGACCCCGCCATGTCGATACCTACTCGGCCGGGGCGGGGACGGTGCTCCGGGATGCGCGCAGCGCCCCCCCGCGCGCCGTGCCGGCGCAGAGAAGGGAGAGCAGCAGCAGCAGCGCCACGCAGGGAAGGACGAGCCAGGGCACCCCGTTGTCCAGCATCAGCCCGAAGGGCACGGGGGTGATGGCGCCGCCGAGCGGCAGGCCGGAGGAGATGAAGCCGAAGACCTTGCCCATCTGCCCCGGGGGCGCCGCGTGCTTCACCATCACGTCCCGCGGCGTGCGGGAGGCGCCGAGCGCCGTGCCCGCCGCGAGCGCCACCACGGGAAGCAGGGGATCGGGCAGCGGCACGAGGCCCATCGCCAGGAAGAGGATGATGGCCAGCGCCGTCAGCCCCGTGACGAAGGTGAAGTGGCTGCTGTGCCGGTCCGCGTACCAGCCGCCGATCAGCACCCCGCCCGTGGCCCCCGCGACATAGGCCGTGAGGGTGATGGAGGCGACGGCGAGCGGGGTGGACCAGAGCCGGTCCAGCGTCGCGATCAGGAAGGACTGCACCCCGACCCCCGCCATGGCGGAGAGAAGGAAGAAGGCGAAGAACATCAGCATGGTACGGGAGAGCAGGACCTGCCGTCCGATCGGGGCGCCACCCTTCTTCGGCCTTGCCTGGTCCTTCAGGATGCCGGACTGGAGCAGGATCGCCGCCACCACGGGCACGCCGAGCAGCCCGACCGTCAGCAGCGCCGCCCGCCAGCCCAGCCCCATCCCCTGCGTCATCGCCCCGATCGCCAGCGGCGCCAGGGCGAAGCCGAGATTGCCGGTGAAGGTGTGCATGGCAAAGGCGCGGCCGATCCGCTTCTCGCCGATGCTGCTGCCGAGGATGGCGTAGTCCGCGGGGTGGATCACCGAGTTGCCGATGCCCGACAGCACGGCGAGGCCGAGGATCACCCAGTAGTTGGGCGCCAGCGCCATGGCCGAGATGGAGAGGGCCATGATGAGCGTGCCGCCGACGAGGTAGGGCCGCGCCCCGTGCCGGTCCACCAGGAAGCCCACGGGGGTCTGCAGCAGCGCTGTCACCGCGCTCATCAGCGCGACCGAGAGGCCGAGCACGGCGTAGGACACGCCGAACTCCTCCCGCCAGATCGGGAAGAGGGGCGCGAGGCAGAGCATGTAGAAGTGGGAGAGGAAGTGCCCCGTGCCGATCAGCCCGATGATGCGCCAGTCCCTGTCCGGGGCTTCGTTCGGGGCCTCGCCGGCCGGGGTCGCCTGAGTCATGGCCGGAAACTGCGCCCCGCCCCGGCCGGGGGTCAACCTTCCTTCTCCTGCGCTCCCGCCGCCGTTACGCCGCGAGCGGCGCGGGCCCGCCTACCGTCTCCCGGATGGCCTCCACCAGCGGCCCGGCCAGCGGCGCGAGGCCGGCGAGGTCGCCGAACACCGCCATCTCCGCGGTGCCCAGGGGCGGGAGGCCGGGGAGGGGAATCAGCCCGTCCGGCAGGCCGGAGGCGCCCATCACCGTCACCCCCAGCCCTGCCTGCGCTGCCGCCGCCACGCCGAGGAGGCTGGGCGAGGTGTAGGTGATCTCGAATCCCATCCCCGCACGGGCGAGGGCGGCGAGCGCCCGGTCCCGGAACATGCAGCCGGCGGGGAGCATGGCGAGGGGCAGGGGCCGTCCCTCGGGCGGGGTCCAGCCGGGGGTGGCGGCCCAGATAACCGGCTCGGTCCAGAGAATCGTGCCCTCGCTCTCCCCGTCCCGCCGCTTGCCGAGCACGAGGTCGAGCGCGCCCGCCTCCATGGCACGGCGCAACTCGTGGGAGCGGCCGACCTCCACCTCCAGCCGGATGCCGGGATGGGAGCGGGAGAAGCGGGCGAGCAGCGGGGCGAGGTTGCGCGGCACGAAGTGGTCCGCCACGCCCAGGCGCAGATGGCCGGAGACGGGCGGGGCGACGAGCCGCCGCACCGCTTCCTCGTTCAGCGCGAGCATCCGGCGGGCATAGGCGAGCAGGGTCTCCCCCTGCGGGGTGAGGGCGACGCTGCGGCTGGTGCGCTCCAGCACGCGCTTGCCCAGAAGCTCCTCCAGCCGCCGGATCTTGAGCGAGATGGCCGATTGCGTCAGGCCGAGGGCGGGTGCCGCCGCGGTGAAGCCGCCGCGCTCGGCCACCTGCACGAAGCAGCGGAGAAGATCGAGATCGAGGTCCGGAACGCGCATCGGGGCGCAGGCTGGACCTGCGCCCCGACGGGGTCAATGACGATTCGGCGGTGCTACCCGCCGGATCGATGAGAAGGGCTGATCGCTCAGACTTCCTCGTCGAAGCCGCCGGCGTCGTCGAACCCACCGGCATCGTCATAGCCGGCGCCCTGGTCGAAGCCGGCCGCGTCATTGCCACCCCAGCCATTATCAGAGACGGGCGAGGCGTCGTTGCCCGCGCCGCCCGGATCGGTCCAGGGAGAGGCTGCGGGGGTATCGACCGCCTGCTCGCCGAAGGCACCGCCCGTGGCACCGGAGACGGCATCGGACACGCCGGAGGCCGCATGGGCCGCGCCGCCCGAGAACATGCCCATCAGCGCGTTGCCCAGCACCATGCCGCCGGCCACGCCCGCCGCGGTCGTCAGCGCCGTGCCGAGGAAGCCGGAGCCGCGCCCCCCCTGCTGCATCATGGCCGGGTTCATCGCGCCCATGGGCGGCTGGATCGGCTGCGGGCGGGGGGTCATCGGCACCTGCCGGTTCCCGCCGCCGCCGAACATGCCGCCGAACAGCCCGCCGCGGGACCCCTGGTTGGCCTGCGCCTGGTTCTGCGTGTTCTCCAGCTGCCACTCCAGTTCCTGGATGCGGTTCTGGGCCTGGACCAGCGCGGCTTCCTGCACGAAGGCCGTCTGGGTGATGCGGTAACGCGCCTCGGGGTAGCGGGTGAACAGCTCGCCGATCAGGCGGTCCGCCTCCGGGTCCACGGGGGGCAGGCTGGGGCGCGGCTGCGTGCTGGGCACGCTGCGGCCACCCCAGGGGCCGGTTGAGGTCGCGGCCGGCTGCGGCGCGGCGCCAGCGACGCGCTCCACATAGCCGGTGATGATGCGGCGCTCTTCCTCGGTCATGTCCCTCATAACTCCTCGTTGCGGGCAGATGCCCACGACGGCCGCGAGATGGCCCGCCGCGGCAAACCTTTCAAGATGTTAATCTACCGCGCCGGCCGGCACCCGGGAAGGCAGGCCGAGCCGGCCCCACTCGATGGCGGGGCAGCGGTCCATCACGATCGCTATCCCGGCCGCCCGCGCCCGCTCCGCCGCCGCGTCGTCCCAGACGCCGAGTTGGAGCCAGACCGATTTCGCGCCGAGTCGGATGGCCTCGTCCACCACCTCCCCGGCCTGTTCGCTCCGACGGAACACATCCACCATGTCGAGCGGCGCGGCCTCCTCCAGGGAGGGCACGGCCTGCATGCCGTGGATGCTGCGGCCGTCGAGCGCCGGGTTCACCGGGATCGCGCTGTAGCCGCGCTGGAGAAGGAAGGCGAAGACGCCGTTGGAGGCGCGCCCCGGCTTGTCCGAGGCGCCGACCACCGCGATCCGGCGCGTCCGCAGCAGGAGGTCCCTCACTGCATCGTCGCTCAACCCGTCCCTGGCCATGCTCTCTCTCCTGCCTTGTCCCGGGGCAGTGCCCTGCCCCGGGGGCAGTTGGGACGGAAGGGTGAGGATGCCAATGGGGCGCCATTGCGGCGCGCGCCGCCTTTCGTGAGCCTCAGGCGGGGGCTAGAGGTGGGGCGCCATGCCCGTATCCCGCTCCGTCGCCGCCGCGCTGATCCTCTCCGCGCTCGCCACCGCCCTCCTCTGGTGGGTGCCCAACCGGGAAAGGGCGGGCGAGGTGCCGATGACGGCCGAGCGCTTCAACAGCGTCTCCTTCGCCCCTTTCCGGGAGGGGCAGAGCCCGCTGCGCGACATTTTCCCCACGGCGGCGGAGGTGGATGAGGACATCCGCCTCATCGCCCCGCGCGTGCGCGCCATCCGCAGCTACGCCAGCATCGAGGGCGCCTACGACACCGCTGAGATCGCCGGGCGGCACGGGGTGAAGATGTGGAAGGGCGCCTGGCTCGGCCGCGACCTCCGCGGGAACGACCGCGAGATCGCCGCCCTGATCGCCACCGCCAACAAGCACCCGGAGGTGGTGGAGCGCGTGGTCGTCGGCAACGAGGTGCTGCTGCGCCGCGACCTGCCGGTGGAGGAGCTGGCCCGCCAGATCGACCGCGTGAAGGCGGCCGTGCGCCAGCCCGTGACCTATGCCGATGTCTGGGAGTTCTGGGCCCAGTTCCCCGAGCTGGCCCGCCATGTGGACATCGTGACCATCCATATCCTCCCCTACTGGGAGGACGAGCCGCTGGGCGTGGACGTCGCCATGGCCCATGTGCGCGACGTCTATCGCCGGATGAAGGCGATGTTCCCGGACAAGGCCATTGCCATCGGCGAGATCGGCTGGCCTAGCGCCGGCCGCTGGCGCGAGGGCGCGGTTCCCTCCCGCGTGGATCAGGCGGTGTTCCTCCGCCAGTTCATCGCGCTCAGCCAGGAGGAGGGCTTCGACTACAATCTCATCGAGGCCTTCGACCAGGTCTGGAAGTACCGCAACGAGGGCACGGTGGGCGCCGCCTGGGGGCTGTGGACGGCGGACCGGCAGCCGAAGTTCGACCTCTCCGGCCCCGTGCGGGAGAACCCGTGGTGGGCCTGGTACGCGGGCGCGGCACTGCTGCTCGGCGCCGGCATGTTCGCCGCCACCGCCCGCGCCTGGCCCCGCGCCTTCCGCGCCGCGCTGGCGGTGCTCTCGGCCGCGCTGGGCAACGCCCTGGCTTATGCCTGGTGCGGCGGCTGGCCCTACGCCTTCGACGAGCATCTGAAGCTCGCCTTCGTCGTGAACATCCTCGGCCAGTCGCTTCTCGCCGCACTGCTGCTGCGCCGGGCGGGCGCGCGGCTCTCGGGGGACAGGGTGGAGCCCGCGCGCAATGGCGCCCAGGCCAGCGCTAACCTTCGCTCGGTCTTCCGCGGCCGCTTCCGCCCGCGGGACTGGCGCGGCTTCGCCTTCGAGGACCTGCTCTTCCTCTTCATCGTCACCGCGGCCGTGCTGCAGATGATGCTGCTCTTCGACCCCCGCTACCGCGACTTCCCCTTCCCCACCTTCGCCGTACCGCTCGTGGCGGTGGTCGCGCGCGCCCTGTTGCGGGACCTTCCGCGCACGGGGGGCGGCTGGGCGGAATGGCTGGCGGGCGGCGTGCTCGCGGCCTGCGCCGTGGCGAGCGCGGTGATGGAGGGGCCGCACAACCTCCAGGCCATGGGCTGGAGCACCTGCGCGATCGGCCTCGCCCTGCCGCCCCTCCTACGGCTGAAGCCCTTCAGCCGGGCGGCGCGGGTGCCTGCCCCTGCCTCTCCGCCCCCCGGCTCCCGGCGAGGAGCGCCATCCCGAGCGGCGTGACCCGCACCGGTTCCGCCCGCGCCAGGAAGCCCTTCTCGAAGGCTTCCTCCCACACCATCAGGCGCGGGCAGGAGGTGCGCCAGGCCTCGTTCAGCTCGGCGAGGCTGCGCGGCCGCCGCGCCGCCCATTCCACGAGGTCGGCGACCAGAGGATCGGTGATCCCGCTCATCTCCTGAACATCCCCGCGCGCCCCGGTTCATGCCGGCAGGCGTTGGGGAGGACGATAGGCGCGGTGCGGGGAGGGGAGGGAGGCGAATCCGTCACCCCATCGCCGGCCGCGCGCGGGCGGGTGCTGCCCGGCGAAACGGGCCGGGGCGCAACGCGGGGCCCCGCCAGGGCGTTCCCTGTGCGACATCGGCCCGGTCCCCCCAGGCCGGGCTCCCCGCATCACGCGCAGGAAGGCAGACCGCCATGGCCCTCTTCTCCAAGCCCATCAAGACGCTCGACGACCTCTTCGTCCACACGCTGCAGGACATCTATTACGCCGAGAACCAGATCACGAAGGCGCTGCCCAAGATGATCGACAAGGCGACGGATCCTCAGCTCAAGCAGGGCTTCGAGTTGCACCTGCAGGAGACGAAGAACCAGATCACCCGCCTGGAGAAGGTCTTCCAGATGCATGGCCAGCCCGTGAAGGGCGTCACCTGCGCCGCCATGGACGGCATCCTGGAGGAAGCCCAGGAGATCATGGGCGACGTGGACGACAAGGAGGTGCTCGACGCCGCCATGCTCGCCGCCGCCCAGGCCGTGGAGCACTACGAGATCACCCGCTACGGCACGCTGGTCGCCTTCGCCCGCCAGCTCGGCCGCGCCGACTGCGCCTCGGTGCTGGAGGAGAACCTCGCCGAGGAGAAGGCGACGGACAAGAAGCTGACTATGCTCGCCGAGAGCAAGGTCAACCGCATGGCCGCCTGAGGCGTTACCTCTTTCGCCTCGGACGATCCACCAGGGGCAAGGGGCGCCGGTTTCCGATCCCGCAGCGCGGGGGAGGGGGCCGGCGCTTCGCCGTTCAGGCCCCCTTCAGGCGAGACGTTCCGCCAGCCTCGCGGCCAGGGCGGCGGGGTCGCCCTCCGCCAGCACGGTCTTCTCCCGGGACGCCGCACCCGCCGTGACCGAGAGGCGGGAGGGGGCGAGGCCGAGCGCCTCGGCCAGAAGGGCGAGGATCGCGCGGTTCGCGCGCCCGTCCTCCGGTGCCTCGTTCACCGCCGCCTTGATTTTCGGCCCGTCCACCCCGGGCACCAGCCCTTGCAGGCCCGGCCGCCTCGCGCGGGGATGGGCCTTCACGCGAAGCTCCAGCCCGCCTTCCACCGCGCGCCAGGGAAGGTCGCGCGGTGTCACCGGCCCCGGAGCGGGGTGACGACCGCCTTGCGCGCATTCGCCTCCACCCAGGCCCAGCCGCCCAGCGCCGCGCCGATCATCCCCCAGGTGGCGTTGAAGTTCAGCACCGCGGTCACGCCCAGCGCCACGGCCGCCGCGCGCACCGCGAAGGGGGCGCCGATGAAGGCCCAGATCCCGAGCGCCATGGCCCCCGCGCCCCAGAGCTGCCAGTGCTGGAGCCAGAGCAGCACCGCGCGCGGCTTGCAGGCGAAGGGCGCGCTGGCGAGGTCGAGGCAGAGCGCGCCCATCTCGCGCGGCTCAACCTGCAGGTAGCGGTAGAGCAGCATCAGCCCGATGGCGGCGGCAACCGCGAGAATCGCCAGGAAATCACGCTTGGGGACGGTCATGCCGATGTGATCCCGCGATCGCTTCGGGCGTGCAAGCGGCATCATTGGGGCAGCGCCTTGAAGCCGCCGCACTCGGCGCGACCTTTGGCTGATGAAGCTTCCCTTCCTCGATCGTTCCCCCCGCGTCGCCGTCGTGCGGCTCGCCGGCGTCATCGCGCCGCGCGCGAACGGCCTGGCCGGCCCCACCCTCTCCGCCGCCGCGCTGGACCCCGTGCTGGAGCGCGCCTTCGGGCTGAAGCGCCTGGCCGGCGTGGTGCTGGCGCTGAACTCGCCCGGCGGCTCGCCCGCGCAATCCTCCCTCATCGCCGCGCGCATCCGGCAACTCGCGGAGAAGAAAGGCGTGCCCGTCATCGCCTGCGTGGAGGATGCGGCGGCCTCGGGCGGCTACTGGCTCGCCTGCGCGGCGGACGAGATCGTGGCGGACCCCGCGAGCATCGTCGGCTCCATCGGCGTCATCTCCGCCGGCTTCGGCTTCGAGGAGGCGATCGCGCGGCTCGGCATCGAGCGGCGGCTGGTGACGGCGGGGGAGGACAAGTCCTTCCTCGACCCCTTCCGCCCCGTCGACCCCGCGCAGCAGGAGCGGCTGCGCGACCTGATGGGCGGGCTGCACCGCGAGTTCGTCGGCTGGGTGGAATCGCGCCGCGGGGAGAGGCTGCGCGGGGCGGAGGAGCCGCTCTTCACCGGCCGCTTCTGGACGGGGCGCCGCGCGCTGGAGCTCGGGCTGGTGGACCGTCTGGGCGACCTGCGCGGTGAGGTGACCCGCCGCTTCGGCGAGGCTGCCCGGATCGTGCCCCTCGGCGCCCGCCGCCCGCGCCTGCCCTGGCGCCTGCTCTCCGGCGCCGCGCTCGATCCGTCGGCGGCGGTGGAGGGCGCGATCGTGGCGGCCGAGGCGCGGGCGGCCTGGGGGCGTATCGGCCTTTGACCCCGAGGGGCGGGCCGCTCATGAAGCCTTGATCGGTGGCGCCCGCCCAGGCCCTCGGCCCCACCCGAATCGTTCTTGATTTGTTCGAATACAAAGGTCAGAATTCCTACATCGATCGGGCGGGCGGGGGTGAATGGCGCGGCTGCGCCGGCACCTCCGCGGGGGGATTCCGTGCCCTGGCCCGCCCGCGACAGGACAAAGGGAAGTCTGATGAGCAACACGCCGCTCCTGCTCGGCCTGGCGGTGGGATTCTCCATCGCCGTCCCGATCGGCCCGATGGGGATTCTCTGCATCCAGCGAACTCTCGCCTCGGGCATGCGCGTCGGCCTCTGCACCGGGCTCGGCGCGGCGACAGTGAACATCGCCTACGGTGCGGCCGTGGTGCTCGGGATGGAGAGCGCCGCGCCGTGGATGGAGCGGGCGGGGAGGGTGCTGTCGATCGCGGCCGGAATCGTTCTCTTGCTGATGGCAGCGAGGATGTTGATGCGCCGTCACGTCGCGGAGGACGCGCCCGGACAGGCGCCGCGTTCCTGCGCCTCGGCCTATCTCTCCGCGCTCGCCTTCAACGCGGCGAACCCGATGTCGCTGCTCCTCATCTTCTCGCTGCTCTCGCCCATCGCCGGCACGACGGCCACTTCGCCGGCCGCGGCCTCCGCGCTCCTGTTCGGCATGTTCGCGGCGGCGAGCCTGTGGTGGATGCTGCTCAGCGGCGGCGTGGCGCTGCTGCGCTCGCGGCTGCGGCCGGAACTGCTGCTCCACGCCAACCTCGCGGCCGGGATGCTTCTGACGGCCTATGGCACCCTCGCCCTGGCGCGCGTGAACTGAAATTATTCCCATTTCGCTGCGGGGCCTGGGCCGGCTCCGGGGTGGGGGGCTTCCTTGCGGGGGTGCGGCGGGCGCCCCTATACCGGCCGCGCCAAGGAACGCCTCCCCAGCCCGATGATCGCCCCTGCATGACCGCCACGCCGCTCCCGTTCCAGGACATGATCCTGGCGCTCCACGCCTTCTGGTCGAAGCAGGGCTGCGCAATCCTGCAGCCCTATGACATGGAGATGGGCGCGGGCACCTTTCATCCTGCCACCACGCTGCGCGCGCTCGGGGCGAAGCCCTGGCGGGCCGCCTATGTGCAGCCCAGCCGCCGCCCCTCCGACGGGCGCTACGGCGAGAACCCGAACCGTCTGGGGGCCTATTACCAGTACCAGGTCATCCTCAAGCCGAGCCCGCCGGACCCGCAGAGCCTGCTGATCGAGAGCTACCGCTCCATCGGCATCGACCCCATGCTCCACGACATCCGCTTCGTGGAGGACGACTGGGAGAGCCCGACGCTCGGCGCCTGGGGCCTGGGCTGGGAGGTCTGGTGCGACGGGATGGAGGTGACGCAGTTCACCTACTTCCAGCAGGTCGGCGGCATCCCCTGCGCCGTGCCCTCCTGCGAGCTGACCTACGGGCTGGAGCGCCTGGCCATGTACATCCAGGGCGTCGAGAACGTGTACGACCTCGCCTTCAACTCGGCCGGCCTCACCTATGGCGACGTGTTCCTGCGGAACGAGCGCGAGTTCTCCGCCTATTCCTTCGAGCACGCGAACATCCCCGCGCTGTTCCGCCATTTCGCCGAGGCGGAGGAGGAGTGCAACGCGCTCTGCGACAAGGACCTGCCGCTGCCCGCCTATGATCAGTGCATCAAGGCGAGCCACAGCTTCAACCTGCTGGACGCCCGCGGCGCCATCAGCGTGACGGAGCGCGCCGCCTATATCGGCCGCGTGCGCGCGCTGGCGAAGCGCTGCTGCGAGGGCTGGCTCGCCGGGGAGTCCGCCTGATGGCCGAGCTTCTACTGGAGATCCTCTCCGAGGAGATCCCCGCCCGCATGCAGGCCCGCGCGGCCGAGGCCCTCGCGCGGCTGCTGGGCGAGGCGATCAGGCCCGCCGGGCTGTCGCTCGACGGCGTCCGCACCCTCTACGGCCCGCGCCGCATCGCGCTCGTCGCGCAGATCCCGGGCGAGACGCCGGCGAGCGAGCGGGAAGAGAAGGGGCCGCGCCTCGGCGCCCCCGAGGCGGCGCTGGGCGGCTTCGCCCGCAAGCACGCGCTCCCCGATGACGCGGTGGCCGCCATGCGCGGCGCCGCCGGCCCCTCCGACACGCCGGTCTATGAGGGGGAGGGGCTGGTGATCCTGGCCCGCCCGGAGAAGTCCGGCGCCTCCTTCCTCCTGCGGCTGCGGAACCCCGCGCGCTCCAGCGCCGAGGTGCTGGCCGAGGCGGTCCCGGCCCTCATCCGCCGCTTTCCCTGGCCGAAGTCGATGCGATGGGGCACCTCGGACCTCATCTGGGTCCGCCCGATGCAGCGCATCCTCCTCCTGCTCGATGGAGAGGTGGTGCCCTTCGCTCTCGGCGAGGGGGCGGACGAGGCGCACGGCCTCCGCTCCGCCGACCTCACCGAGGGGCACCGCATCCAGTCGCCCGGCGCCTTCGCCGTGGCCTCCGCAGCGGAGTACGAGGCGGGGCTGCGCGAGCGCTCCGTCATTCCCGACGCCGCCGAGCGCGAGCGGATGATCGAGGGCGGGATCGCCGCCCTCGCCGCCGCGGAGGGGCTGGAGGTGGTGCCGGACCGCGGGCTGCTGGCCGAGGTGGCCGGGCTGGTGGAGTGGCCCGTGCCGCTTCTCGGCCGGATCGACGACGCCTTCATGGACCTGCCGCCTGAGCTGATGCGGACGACCATGCGGGTGAACCAGCGCTACTTCGCGCTCCGTCACCCCGACGGCCGCGCCGCCGCGCGCTTCGCCCTCGTCGCCAACATCGCGGCCAGGGACGGCGGCGGCGCCATCATCGGCGGCAACGAGCGCGTGCTGCGCGCCCGCCTCTCCGACGCCCGCTTCTTCTGGGACCTGGACCGCAAGCAGCCGCTCGAATCCTTCCTGCCGAAGCTCGATTCCGTGGTGTTCCACGCGAAGCTCGGCACGCAGGGCGACCGCGTCCGCCGGCTGGAGCGGCTGGCCCGGCACATCGCGCCGATGGTGGGCGCGGAGCCCGGCCTCGCCGCCCGCGCCGCGCGGCTGGCCAAAGCGGACCTCGCCTCCGGCATGGTGGGCGAGTTCCCCGAGCTCCAGGGCGTGATGGGCCGCTACTACGCGCTCCATGCCGGGGAGGACCCGCGCGTGGCCGAGGCGATCGGCGCGCATTACCGCCCCCTCGGCCCCGGCGACGCCGTGCCATCCGAGCCTGTCGCGGTGGCCGTCGCCCTCGCGGACAAGCTGGACCAGCTCGCCGGCTTCTTCGCCGCGGACGAGCGCCCGACCGGCTCGGGCGATCCCTACGCGCTGCGCCGCGCGGCGCTCGGCGTCATCCGCATCGTCCGGGAGAACGGGCTGCGCTTGCCGCTGGCGGATGCGGTGGCGGAGGCCTTCTTCGGCTACCCCATGGCCCAGGGCACGACCGCGACGCCCGAGTTCGGCATGGCGGTGGCCGCCGAGCGAATGAATGCGGGCTGGAAGCCGCCGGCCGAATCGGCCCATCCTCCCATGGTCGCCGCCTTCGCCCAGGGGGTGGTCGAGTTCCTGGCCGAGCGGCTCCGTGTGCAGATGCGGGCGGAGGGGCTGCGTCACGATCTCGTGGCCGCGGCCTTCGGGCGCTCGGGCGACGACGACCTGAACCGGCTGCTGGCGCGCGCCGACGCACTGCGCGACTTCCTCTCCACCGCCGAGGGAACGGACCTGCTGGCGGCCTATCGCCGCGCCGCGAACATCCTCAAAATTGAGGAAAAGCGGGACGGGCGGGCCTACGCTCCGGCGATCCGCGCCGACCTGCTCCGTGCCCCGGAGGAGATCGCCCTTGCCTCGGCGATCGAGGCCGCGCGCCCGGCCGTCCGGGAGGCGCTGGCACAGGAGGGCTTCGCAGCCGCCATGTCGGCCCTTGCGCCAATCCGCGCGCCGGTGGACGCTTTTTTCGACGGGGTCACGGTCAATGATCCGGATAGGGAATTGCGGGAGAACCGGCTAGGCTTGCTGGCGCTGCTTCGCGGCGCCATGGACGAGGTGGCCGATATCGCGCGTATCGAAGGCTGAGGATGAGGTCATGAAGAGCTGGGTCTACGGCTTCGGGGCCGGCCGCAATGACGGCCGTGCGGAGATGCGGAACCTGCTGGGCGGCAAGGGCGCGAACCTGGCGGAGATGGCCCTGATCGGCCTGCCCGTTCCCCCCGGCTTCACCATCACCACCGAGGTCTGCACCTTCTATACCGAGAACAAGGGCGCCTATCCCGAGGATCTCGACGCGCAGGTGAAGGCCGCGCTCGCGCGCATCGAGGAGGCCGTGGGCGCCCGCTTCGGCGACGCTCAGAACCCGCTCCTCGTCTCCGTGCGCTCGGGCGCCCGCGTCTCCATGCCGGGGATGATGGACACGGTGCTCAACCTCGGCCTGAACGACGTGACGGTGGAGGGGCTCGAGGCCGCTTCCGGCGACGCGCGCTTCGCCTGGGACAGCTATCGCCGCTTCATCCAGATGTACGGCTCGGTCGTGCTCGGCGTGGACCACCACCGCTTCGAGGAGATCATCGAGGACGCCAAGCTCGCCCGCGCCGTCGTCGAGGACACGCATCTCACGGCCGAGGACTGGCGGCACGTCGCCGCCGGCTACAAGGACATGGTGCGCGAGGTCACGGGCGCGGACTTCCCGCAGGAGCCCTGGGCCCAGCTCTGGGGCGCGATCGGAGCCGTGTTCGGCTCCTGGATGAACCAGCGCGCGATCACCTATCGCCGCCTGCACGACATCCCGGTGGACTGGGGCACGGCGGTGAACGTCCAGGCCATGGTCTTCGGCAACATGGGCGACGACTGCGCGACGGGCGTGTGCTTCACCCGCGATCCCTCCACGGGCGAGAACGTATTCTACGGCGAGTACCTCATCAACGCGCAGGGCGAGGATGTCGTGGCCGGCATCCGCACGCCCCAGCCGATGAGCGAGGCCCGCGCCAAGCCCGGCGAGCGCAGCATGGAGGCGGCCATGCCGGCCGCCTATGCCGAGCTGGTCGCGGTGCGCGAGCGGCTCGAGAAGCACTACGCGGACATGCAGGACATCGAGTTCACGGTCCAGCGCAACAAGCTCTACATGCTGCAGACCCGCAACGGGAAGCGCACGGCCGCGGCCAGCCTCCGGATCGCGGTGGACATGGCCAATGAGGGGCTGATCGACCAGGCCGAGGCGGTGCGCCGCGTGAACCCGGGCTCGCTCGACCAGCTCCTGCACCCCACGCTCGACCCGAACGCGCCGCGCCGGCTCCTCTCCCGCGGCCTGCCGGCCTCCCCCGGCGCGGCGAGCGGCGTGGTGGTCTTCTCCGCCGACGAAGCCGAGGCGCGCGCCCAGAAGGGCGAGAGCGTCATCCTCGTCCGCATTGAGACCTCTCCCGAGGACATCCACGGCATGCACGCGGCTCGCGGCATCCTCACCACCCGCGGCGGCATGACGAGCCACGCGGCGGTGGTGGCGCGCGGCATGGGCCGGCCCTGCGTGGCCGGCGCCGGCGGCATCGTGGTGGACTACGCCTCCCAGATCCTCGCCGCCGGCGGGGTGCAGGTGCAGGCGGGCGAGACCATCACGCTCGACGGCGCGACGGGCGAGGTCTTCGTCGGCACGGTCGCCATGGTGGAGCCGAAGCTCTCGGGCGACTTCGAGACGCTGATGGGCTGGGCCGACAAGGTGCGCCGCCTGAAGGTGCGCGCGAACGCCGAGACCCCGCTGGACGCCGACACCGCCCGTAAGTTCGGCGCGGAAGGCATCGGCCTCTGCCGCACCGAGCACATGTTCTTCGACCCCTCGCGCATCGGTGCCGTGCGGCAGATGATCATGAGCGAGACCGAGGGCGGCCGGCGCGACGCGCTGGCCAAGCTCCTGCCCTTCCAGCGGGACGACTTCGTGGAGCTGTTCCGCATCATGGCGGGGCTGCCCGTCACGATCCGCCTGCTCGACCCCCCGCTGCACGAGTTCCTCCCCCACAAGGAGGAGGAGCTGGCCGAGGTGGCGGAGAGCCTGGGCGCCGATCTCGCCACCATGAAGCGCCGCGCGGCGGACCTGTCGGAGGCGAACCCGATGCTCGGCCATCGCGGCTGCCGCCTCGCGATGACCTATCCGGAGATCGCGGAGATGCAGGCCCGCGCCATCTTCGAGGCGGCGGTGATCGTCGCCAAGGAGGCCGGGAAGGCGCCGGTGCCCGAGATCATGGTCCCCCTGGTCGCGACCAAGAAGGAGCTGGAGATCAGCCACGCGCAGATCGACAAGATTGCGCAGGAGGTCTTCGCCGAGACGGGCACGACGATCGAGTACATGGTCGGCACCATGATCGAGTTGCCGCGCGCCTGCCTGACCGCCGACAGGATCGCCGAGACGGCGGACTTCTTCTCCTTCGGCACGAACGACCTGACCCAGACCACCTTCGGCCTGTCCCGCGACGACGCCGGCAAGTTCCTGCCGCTCTACGTGGAGAAGGGCATCCTGCCGAAGGACCCCTTCGTTTCCATCGACGTGGACGGCGTGGGCGCCCTGGTGAAGATCGCCGCCGAGAAGGGCCGGGCCACGCGGCCGGGCATCAAGCTCGGCATCTGCGGCGAGCACGGCGGCGACCCCGCCTCCATTCAGTTCTGCGAGACGGTGGGGCTGGATTACGTCTCCTGCTCGCCCTACCGCGTGCCGGTCGCGCGCCTGGCGGCGGCGCAGGCCGCGCTGGCGAGCGAGAAGCCGGCCATGGCGGACCGTACCGCCTAGCGCCGCTGGCTTTCCGGTCCGGGGAAGGCGACGACCTTCCCCGGATCTGCCCGCCTTTCCGGTCTGGCTAGACCGTGATCTCCAGCATCACGGGGACATGGTCGCTGGTCTGCGCCCAGTCGCGCGCGTCCTTCAGCACCGCGTGCCGCTGGAGCGCGCCGGCAAGGTCCTGGCTGACCCAGATGTGGTCCAGCCGCCGCCCCCGGTCCGAGGCGCGCCAGTCCTTCGCGCGGTAGGACCACCAAGTGTAGAGCTTCTGGTCCTCCGGTACGAAGTGGCGAAGGGCGTCGTACCAGTTCCCCGCCCTCTGCCAGCCCGCCATCGCCTCCACCTCCACGGGGGTGTGGGAGACAACGCCGACCATCTGCCTGTGGCTCCAGACATCGTGCTCCAGCGGCGCGATGTTCAGGTCGCCGACCAGCACGGAGCGGTGCGCCGGGCCGCGCGCGGCGGTCCAGGCGGTGACCTCGGCCACGAAGTCCAGCTTATGGGCAAACTTCGGGTTCACCGCGGGGTCCGGCACGTCGCCGCCGGCGGGGACGTAGAAGTTGTGCACCTCCAGCGGGCCGCCGGGCAGGTCCACCGCCACGCCGAGATGGCGGCAGTCGCCCTTCCCGCACCAGTCCCGCCCGTCCGGCAAGCGGGTGAGGGGCAGGCGGGAGAGGACGGCGACGCCGTTGTAGCCCTTCATCCCCGTGATGATCCGGTGGGTGAAACCCAGCGCCTCCGCCGCCTCGTGCGGGAAGTGCTCGTCCGGCGTCTTCGTTTCCTGGAGGCAGAGGACGTCCGGGTTCAGCTCGTCCACCAGCGCGCGCAGCAGGGGCGCGCGCAGACGGACGGAGTTGATGTTCCAGGTGGCCACGCGAAGGGGCGCGGCCACCAATGCCGGTGCGGACACGGGCTGGATCAGACGATCCGGGTGGTGACCGTGCCGACGCCCTCGACCACGCCTTCCAGCACGTCGCCGCGCTGCACGGCCGCCACGTTCTCCGGCGTGCCGGTCATGATGAGGTCGCCGGGGGCGAGGCGCACGAGGCGGGAGAGGTTGGCGATCACCTCCGGCACGGACCAGATGAGCTTCGAGAGGTCGGAGGTCTGGCGGACCTGGCCGTTCACCTTCAGCTCGATCCTGCCCTTGCCCGGGTCGAAGGAGCCGGCCGGCACCAGCTCGCCCATCGGCGCGGACTGGTCGAAGCCCTTGCCCATGTCCCAGGGGCGCCCTCCCTTCTTCGCCTCGGCCTGGAGGTCGCGGCGGGTCATGTCGAGGCCGGCGCAGTAGCCCCAGACATGGTTCAGCGCGTCCGCCTCGGCGATGTCGACCCCACCCACGCCGATGGCGACGACCAGCTCCATCTCGTGGTGCAGGTCCTTGGTCATGGTGGGGTAGGGCATGTCGGCGCCGCCGGTCACCACGGCATCGGCGGGCTTGGTGAAGTAGAAGGGCGGCTCGCGGTCGGGGTCGCTGCCCATCTCGCGCGCGTGCTCGGCATAGTTGCGGCCGACGCAGAAGATGCGCCGCACGGGGAAGAGCCCACCGCCGCGCACGGGAATGGCGGCGACGGGAGGTGGGGCGATGACATAGTCGGCCATGGAGCGATCCGATCCGGTTCCGGGAACGGCCAAAGGGTATAGGGCCGGTGCGGCAGCGGGGATAGCGGGGCTGTCCGGAACGACCGGGCCTGAACGGATGGCCTGGGCCGCGCAAGAACTGGACGGCGCAAAGAAGTGGCGCCCGGTGAGGGGGGTCACCGGGCGCCGTAACACGCTAGTTCCGATCGGAGTATTGATGGTCGGGTGAACCGGCAGGGGATACCGGGCCACCGCCGGCTTCTCAGCCGACGACGGAACATTACTCATATCCACAGGCAGAATGCAAAGCCGCGGGTTACCGTTTCAATCACAGCAGCGTGAGAACGCTTAACTTCGCCAGCGTTGCATTTCTCCCCGCGTTACGACTCATCACTCTGCGGCGATGGGAGTGGGGAGGCCCGCCCCGGCGTTCCGGCGCGCAGCATGGCTGACGGCCGCCTGCCCGAAGCGGTCGAAGATGCGGCGGGACAGGGCGTCCCGCTCCCAGTCGTATTCCGGGTGCCACTGGACGCCGAGCGCGAAGCCCGGCGCGTCCTCGATGCTCGCCGCCTCGATCGTGCCGTCCGGCGCCCATGCTTCCGGCCGGAGGCGCGGGGCAGGGCGGCGCACGGCCTGGTTGTGGAGGGAGTTCACCGGCACGGTGCCGGCATCGTAGTCCAGCCCCGCCCAGAGCCGGGCGAGGCTGCTGCCGGGCTCGATGCGGACAGGATGGGCCTTGCCGGTCCTCACCCGCGCGATCGTCTGGTCCGTGGGGGTGGAATGGTCCATCCGCCCTTCCAGATCCTGCACTCGCTGGTCGAGCGAGCCGCCGAGGGCGACGTTCAGTTCCTGAAAACCGCGGCAGATGGCCAGCAACGGCACGCCGGCCGCGATCGCCGCGCGGATGAGGGGAAGGGTGGTGGCATCCCGCGCCTGATCCTCGGGCGTCCCCTCCGCGTGGTCAGGGCCGTCGTAGTAGACCGGGCAGACATTCGAGCGGCTGCCCGTGAGCAACAGCCCGTCCAGCCGCGAGAGCAGCTCGCGCGAGACGTCCTCGCCCGCGGCGGGGAGGAGCACCGGCATCCCGCCCACGGGGCCGAGCACCACGCGCACATAGTGGTCCGATGCTGCGTGGTTCGGCATCCCCGAGGGGCCGAAGGGCTTCACGCAGCAGGAAATACCGATCAGGGGGCGCATGGACACTTATGTTGCAGTCGCGGCGTGGCGCCTTCAAGGAGGAAGCGCCACGGAACGCACAAGGCAGGGCCGTGCCTAGTTGTTGTCCACGGGATTGGCCATGAAGCGGGGGTCGTTGAAGTCGAAGGCCGCGCGGTTGAGCCGGAGCCCCGTCTCGATCGCCGAGAGGGTGACGCGGGTCGTGCGCCCCTGGCCATCGACGACCAGCCATTGCCGCAGCTCCATCGGCTCCTGCGCGAAGACGAGGGTGATGCGGCCCTCGGCCGGGTTCTCCGTGCGGTAGAGCGTCACCCGGAGCAGCCCCTGCTCCCGCTGCACCGCGGAGACCGTCACGTCTCCCGAGAGGGTGATGCGGTCGCGCAGGAGGATGCCGAGCGGGGTCGAGCCGACCGGGACGATGGAGGGCTGGCGCAGCTCCTTGTCGTAGTGCAGGAACTGGCCGGCATTGGCGATCAGCAGCAGCGGCTCGGGCGGATCGTAGTCGAAGCGCATGCGTCCCGGACGCCAGATGAGCGCCGTTCCCTGGGCGGTCGCGCCATTCTGAGCGATCTGGATGAAGCGGGCGCGGAGCGTGGTCAGCCCGTTCAGGTAGGCCTCCACCCGCTGCAGGTCCGCCCGGTCGCGGGCGCTGGGTGCCGGCGCCTGCGCCAGGGCGGGCGGCGCGAGGGCGAGCAGGGAGAGAAGGGGGAGCATCTGGCGGCGAAGCATAGGGCGGAGATGGCGCAGGAGGGCCGCCGGCGGAAGGCCCCGCGGCGCGATACGGCCGGAAACATGCCTTTCCGCCGCCTGCCGCGTTAATGTCATTGTAAGGAAGCGCGTTGTCCTATCGCGATATGAACACCCTGGCCCATCTTCCGACGCGTGCGGCACCCCAGGTCTTCCACGAACCCACTAAGCATCAGCGGGCGGGCACGGTGACGCCCGCGGCCGTGGTGATCGTGCCCGTTCCGCGCGGGAGGGCGGAGGGGCTGCGGGCCCTGCTCTTCTCCCTCGCGCGGTCGCGCGGGGCTGGGGACGTGCCCATGGCTGCCGGAGCCCTCGCCGTGCTGGTTGTGTCGGATCACCCGGATGTCCGGCAGATCGTCGAATCCATGGCGCCGGAGCTGCCTTTTCCCCTCCGGATCGAGCCCGGCCCTGGGGATCTGCCCCTCGCCTTGCGGCTGGCCTCGGACTGGGCCGCTGCGCTGGACGCCCCCGGGGTGCCGGTGCTGATCGCGGCGCCCGGGGCGCCCGTGGCCCCGCGCTGGGCCCACACCCTTCTGTCCGCCCTGCGGGACGGGGCGGATCTGGTCACTCACAGGGCGGGCTGGACGGCCAGGCTGGCCGGCACCCCGGCGGAACCCCTGGCCCTGTCCGGCCGGGCGCAATGGGTCTTGGAGAGATGGGCGGCTGAGGATGGTCCCGGCCCCTCGCCGCTGCAGCGCCCCGAGAGGGCCGGGCTCCGCGTCGTTTCCGTCTGACCCCTGGGCGCGCGGAGCGGCCACCCTGGACAGGGCGCCCCCTTGCCCCGAGACTCGGCCCTTTCCGAAGGGGGAGACGTTGGCGGTGCGGGGCAGGATCGGCGACGACCAAGTGGTGGAGCTGGCCGAGATGTTCCGGCTGATGAGTGACCCCACCCGGCTGAGCATCATCCTCGCCTGCCTCGACGCCCCGGCCTCCGTGGGGGAGATGGCGGACCGCATCGGGATCTCGGGCAGCCTCGTCTCCCACCACCTCCGGCTCCTCCGCGCCGCGCGCCTCCTGCAGGCTGACCGGCGGGGGCGGCAGGTCTTCTACGCCGTGATGGACGAGCACATCCGCTCGATGCTGACGGACATGGTGGACCATGTCGCCGAGGGCGAGGCGGAGGGAGAGGTTGCGCCTCCGGGGTGAGAAGGATTCGCAAGGAAGATCACCCTCTTCCAACCCGGGCGCGAGCCCCAATCTTGTGCCCTGGCTCGGCCCGTGATTAGTGTCCGGTTGCGCTGGGACCCGCGGCTTCGCGGGGCGGCGTTCGGCCGGCGCGGGACGCACCGGGCGGCACAGGTTTTCGAGCGGCGCGTGGTCGCCCGGCGCGCGGTGCGCCCGGGCGGAACACCGGATCAGGACGGCGGAATGCGGCGGATTCTCTCAACAGCCCTGGCTTTGATGTTGACGGCCGGGACCGGCGCGATGGCGCAGTCCCCCGCTCCGGCCCCCACGGGGGAGGCGGTCGGCGCCCCCGTGCCCTGGGGCACGGGCCTCCAGGAGGCCTTCGGGCCGGTGAAGGTGGCCATCCACGACTTCAACGACCTCGTGCTCTACATCATCGTCGCGATCACGATCTTCGTGGCCGCCCTGCTGGCCTATGTGATGTGGCGCTACAGCGCGAGCCGGAACCCCAACCCGTCCCGCGTCAGCCACCACACGATGCTGGAAGTGGCCTGGACGGTCGTGCCGGTGCTGATCCTGCTGGTGATCGCCATTCCCTCCTTCCGCCTGATCTACTACGAGGACCGGGCGCGTGACGCGGACATGACGATCTCCGTCCAGGGGCGGCAGTGGTACTGGCACTACGCCTATCCCGACCACGGCAACTTCGCCTTCGACAGCTACCCCATCGCCGACGCCGAGATCCGTCCCGGCCAGATCGCCAAGCTCTCGGTGGACAACCCCCTGGTGATCCCGGTGGGCGCGACCATCCGCGTGATGACGAGCGGCCACGACGTCATCCACTCCTTCTTCGTGCCCTCGCTGGGCGTGCAGAAGTACACGATCCCCGGCCGCACCATGGAGACCTGGTTCCGGGCCGACCGGGAGGGGACCTTCTACGGCCAGTGCAACCAGATCTGCGGCACGAACCATTGGTTCATGCCGATCGCCGTCCGCGCCGTGCCGCGCGCCGAATTCGATGCCTGGGTGGCCCAGGCCCGCACCCGCTTCGCCGAGGGCAACGGCCCCGGCTGGCCGGAGCGGGACCGCACCACCTCGGTCGCCGCGCTGGGCGGCCCCGTCGCTTCCATCACCGACCACTCCGCGGAGGCCCGCCGTTAAGGCGGCCTGAGGGGAAAAGAGCAACATGGCGCACGCCGCGCACGACACACACGGGCACGACGCCCACAACCACGCGCCAGGCTTCGTGGCGCGCTGGTTCTTCTCGACCAACCACAAAGACATCGGCACGCTCTACATCATCTTCGCGGTGGTGGCGGCCTTCGTCGGCATCGGCCTCTCGATGCTGATGCGGCTGGAGCTGCAGGCCCCGGGCATGCAGTTCTTCGCCGACGGCCAGATGTGGAACGTGGCCGTCACCGCGCATGGCGTGGTGATGGTGTTCTACGTCGTCATGCCCGCCCTGATCGGCGGCTTCGGCAACTGGTTCGTGCCGATCATGATCGGCGCGCCGGACATGGCCTTCCCGCGGCTGAACAACATCTCCTTCTGGCTGATCGTCCCGGCCTTCCTGCTGACGGTGGCCAGCCTCTTCGTGGGCGGCGCCGGCACGGGCTGGACCCTCTACCCGCCGCTGTCGGACATCCAGTACCAGGGCGGCGCCGGCGTCGACATGGCGCTGTTCGGCCTGCACCTCGCCGGTGCCTCCTCCATCCTGGGCGCGGCCAACTTCATCACGACCATCTTCAACATGCGCGCCCCGGGCATGACGCTGCACAAGATGCCGCTCTTCGTCTGGGCGATGCTGGTCACCGCCTTCCTGCTGCTGCTCTCGGTCCCCGTCCTCGGCGGCGCGATCACGATGCTGATCACGGACCGGAACTTCGGCACGGCCTTCTTCAAGCCCGAGGGTGGCGGCGACCCCGTGCTGTTCCAGCACCTCTTCTGGTTCTTCGGCCACCCCGAAGTCTACATCATGATCCTGCCGGCCTTCGGCATCGTCTCCCATGTGCTGTCCACCTTCAGCCGCAAGCCGATCTTCGGCTATCTCGGCATGGCCTACGCCATGGTCGCGATCGGGGTGGTCGGCTTCGTGGTCTGGGCGCACCACATGTTCACCTCGGGCATCTCGGTGGACACGCGGGCCTACTTCATGGCCGCCACGATGATCATCGCCGTGCCCACGGGCATCAAGATCTTCTCCTGGATCGCGACGATGTGGGGCGGGTCGATCTCCTTCAAGACGCCGATGCTCTTCGCCATCGGCTTCGTCTTCCTCTTCACCGTCGGCGGCGTGACGGGCGTGAAGCTGGCGAATGCCGGCGTCACCCAGATCCTGCACAACACCTATTACGTCGTGGCCCACTTCCACTACGTGCTGTCGCTGGGCGCCGTCTTCGGCATCTATGCCGGGTTCTACTACTGGATCGGCAAGATGAGCGGCTACCAGTACCCGGAGCGCTGGGGTCAGATCCACTTCTGGCTGACCTTCGTGGGGGTGAACATTACCTTCTTCCCCATGCACTTCCTCGGTGCCCAGGGCATGCCGCGCCGCTACGCCGACTACCCCGATGCCTTCACGGGCTGGAACATGGTGGCCTCGGCCGGCGCCTATATCTCCGGCCTGTCCTTCCTCGTCTTCGTCTACACGGTGTACCTGACCTTCGCGCGCAAGCAGAAGGCCGAGGCGAACCCCTGGGGCGAGGGCGCGACGACGCTGGAGTGGCAGGTTTCCTCCCCGCCGCCCTTCCACACCTTCGATGAGCTGCCGCGCATTCGCTAATCCCGGCAGTTCCCCGTTGCGGTTCGCCGCTTCGGGACGATATGAGGCGTCACCATGAGTGACCTGATCCGGAGGGGGGCCACGGCCCCCCTTTCCATATCTTCCGGGGCCATCTCCGCCGACTGGTCGGAGCTGCGCGACTGGGTCGCGCTCCTGAAGCCGCGCGTGATGACGCTGGTGGTGTTCACCGGCCTGATCGGCCTGCTGCTCGCCCCCGGGCACATCCATCCCGTGCTGGGCACCGTCGCCATCCTCTGCATCGCGCTCGGGGCCGGGGCCGCGGGCTGCATCAACATGTGGTACGACCGCGACATCGACGCGGTGATGCGCCGCACCGCCCGCCGCCCCATCCCGGCGGGCCGGGTGGAGCCCGGGGCGGCCCTGGCATTCGGCATCACCCTTTCGGTTCTCTCCGTGCTGATGATGGGCCTCGCAACCAATGCAGTGGCGGGGGCCTGGCTCGCCGGGTCGATCCTCTTCTACGTGTTCATCTACACCATGTGGCTGAAGCGCCGGACGCCGCAGAACATCGTCATCGGCGGCGCCGCCGGGGCTTTCCCCCCGGTGATCGGCTGGGCCGCGGTAACGGGTGGCGTGGACGTGCTGCCCCTCATCCTCTTCGCCATCGTCTTCACCTGGACTCCGCCGCATTTCTGGTCCCTCAGCCTCTGGGCGCATGACGACTACGCCCGGGCCGGCGTGCCCATGCTCCCGGTCGCGGCCGGGGCCCGGGAGACGCGGCGGCAGATCATGCTCTACACGCTGGTACTGGCCCCGCTCGGGCTGCTGCCCGTGCTGATGGGGCAGGCGGGCTGGGTCTACGGTGCCTACGCCCTCTCCCTCGGCGCCGGCTTCCTCTTCCATGCCTGGCGTGTGCTGACCGAGCCGCAGGATGCTTCCGGGGTGAGCCTCGTCGGCGACCGGGCGGCGAAGGCGGCGTTCCGCTTCTCCCTTCTGCACCTTGCCGGCCTGTTCGCCGCCATTGCGCTCGATCACTGGCTGCGCGCCGCCGGAGTCCTCGGCTGATGGAACCTGCCCAGATGTCGGATGATGAGGCGGCCGCCTTCGTGCGCCGCCGGCGCGGCCGTAACATCGCCCTGCTCGTCGTGCTCGTCGCGCTGGTCGTGATCTTCTATGCCATTACCATGGCGAAGCTGACCTCCTCCGTCTCTTGAGGAAGGGGAGGGAGGGGAGCATCTGAGGGCCGACATGAACGACTCCATCGCTCGCCGGAACCGCCGCGTCGCCCTGGCCGCCTTCGCCACCGTGGCGGGGATGGCCGGCCTCTCCTTCGCGGCCGTGCCGCTCTACGCCATGTTCTGCCGGATCACCGGCTATAACGGCACGGTCCAGGCCGGTGGCCAGGCCGCGCCGGGCGCGGTCGAGCGGCAGGTGACGGTGCGCTTCGCCGCCAACACCCATCCCTCCCTGCCCTGGAAGTTCGAGGCTGCCCAGCTCTCCATGCCCGTCCATCTCGGGGATCAGGGGCTGGCCTTCTACCGCGCCGCCAATGAGGCGAACCGCCCCGTCGAGGGTGTGGCGACCTACAACGTGACGCCGGAGGTGGTGGGCAAGTACTTCCACAAGACCGCCTGCTTCTGCTTCGACGCCCAGACCCTCCAGCCCGGCCAGTCCGTGGAGATGCCCGTCAGCTTCTGGGTGGACCCCGCGATCGCGCAGGACCCGAACACGCGCGACATCCGCACGATCACCCTGAACTACACCTTCTTCCGCACCCTGGCGGATGCCGAGCGCAACGGCGCCCTGGCCAGCGCCGGGCCGCATGTGGGTCGCACCGCGACACCCTGAGGTGAGGGGGGCGCGATGCGCCGGTCCAACCCTTGATCCGCGCGGCCGTTTGCGGGATTGATGCGACGAGACCTTCCGGGGCCCGGCCCCGCTTCACCAGGACGCGCGATGGCTTCCCTCGATACCACCACGGCCGACGTCACCCTCGATCCGAGCGAGCCGCCGCCGCCGAACCGGCATCCGTACCACCTCGTCGACCCGTCCCCCTGGCCGCTGACCGCCTCCTTCTCCGCGGGCGCGCTGCTGCTCGGGATCGTGCTGTTCGCGCACTACAACATCCACTGGGTGCTGGGCGTCGGCTTCCTCGGCGTCATCGCCTCCATGTACTTCTGGTGGCGCGACGTGGTGCGGGAGGCGAAGACCCCCGGCCTGCACACCCCCATCGTGCGCATCGGCCTGCGCTACGGCATGGCGCTGTTCATCGCCTCCGAGGTGATGTTCTTCGTCGCCTTCTTCTGGGCCTTCTTCCACTTCGCCCTCTATCCCGAGCACGTCTCGGGCGCCGAGGTCGCGACCTGGCCGCCCAAGGGCATCCACACCTTCGATCCCTTCGGCTTGCCCTTCCTGAACACGATGATCCTGCTGCTCTCGGGCTGCACGGTGACCTGGGCGCACCACGCGCTGGTCGAGGGCGACCGCAAGGGCATGATCCAGGGCCTGCTCCTGACCGTGCTGCTCGGCCTCTTCTTCACCTTCCTCCAGGCCGTGGAGTACGCCGAGGCGCCCTTCCCCTTCTCCGGCGGCGGCATCTATCCCTCCACCTTCTTCCTGGCCACCGGCTTCCACGGCTTCCACGTGATCGTCGGCACCATCTTCCTGGCCGTCTGCCTCTTCCGCGGCCTGCGCGGGGACTTCACGCCGCGCAAGCACTTCGGCTTCGAGGCGGCCGCCTGGTACTGGCACTTCGTCGACGTGGTGTGGCTGTTCCTCTTCGTCGTCGTCTATCTCTGGGGCGCGGGCGAGATCGCGCAGCACTGACGCCCCCCGGCGCGTTACCCGAGCCCCGTCCGGCCCGCCGAGAGCTTTCGGCCGGCCGGGCGGGGTTCGTCGTTGAGAGGTCCGCATGACGCCCCGCCTGCGCCGCATCCTTCCGGCCGTGCTGGCCTCCATCCCGGTGCTGGCGATCCTCCTGGCCCTCGGCACCTGGCAGGTGAGGCGGCTGCACTGGAAGACCGACCTCCTCGCCGGGATCGCGGCCGCCGAGGCCGGGCCGCCCGTGCCGCTGACCGCCTCGCCCGCTCCCTTCACCAAGGTCCAGGTGACCGGCCGCTTCCGCTACGACCTGGAGGCGATCCTCGGGGTGCAGGTGCGCGGCCCCACCCTCGGCACGCGCCTCATCACCCCACTGGAGGCGGAGGGCCTGCCGCCCGTGCTGGTCGATCGCGGCTGGGTTCCGCTGGAGCGGCAGGGCGTGCGGATCGAGCGCCCGGAGGGGCCCGTCACCGTCACGGGCTACGTCTCCCCGCCCGACCCGCGCGACCTCTTCGCCGCCACCGACGACACGGTCGGGCGCCGCTTCTACACCGCCGACGCCCGGGCCATCGGCGCCGCGCTCGGCCTGCCGGACGCGATGCCGGATCTGCTCGTCGCCCTCGTCGGGCCCGGCCAAGCGGGGAACGCGCTGCCGCAGCCGGCCGCGACGCTGCCCCGGCCCACCAACTCCCATCTCGGCTACGCCATCACCTGGTACGGGCTCGCCGCCTCCCTCGTCGGCGTGCTCATCGCCTTCTGCCTCCGCAAGGACGACCCGTGAGCGACACCTCCGCGACCGCCTATGCCCGCCTGAAGGATCGCTTCGCCCGTATCGCGACCCTCAACGAGGCCGCGGCCATGCTCGGCTGGGATGCCTCCGCCATGATGCCGCCCGGCGGCGGCGCGGCGCGGGGGGAGCAGCTCGCGGTGCTGGCGGGGGTTTCCCACGCCATGCTCGTCGCGCCGGAAGTGGCCGGCGACCTTGCCGCGGCCGGGGCGGAGGGGGCCTGGGGCGAGGCGAACCTCGCCCTCATGCGCCGCGCCCACCGGCGCGCGACCGCCCTGCCGGCCGATCTCGTCGAGGCGACGGCCCGGGCGAACTCCGCCTGCGAGAAGGTCTGGCGCGAGGCGCGGCCCCGCTCCGACTTCGCGGCGGTCCGCCCTTGGCTGGAGGAGGTGGTGGCGCTCCAGCGGGAGACGGCCGCCGCCCTGGCCGGCGCCACCGGCCTCTCGCCCTATGACGCGCTGATGGACACCTACCAGCCCGGTATCCTCGCCGCCGATGTCGAGCCGGTCTTCGCCGCCTACGAGGCCTTCCTGGCCGAGGCGCTGCCGCGGGCCGAGGAGGTCCAGGCCTCCCGCCCCGCGCCGGTTGAGCCGCAGGGCCCCTTCCCGGTGGAGGTGCAGCGCGCCCTCGGCCGCCGCCTCTCGGAGCGGGCGGGGCTGGACTACGACCACGCCCGGCTGGACGAGAGCGCGCACCCCTTCTGCGGCGGCACACCGACCGACGTGCGGATCACCACGCGCTACACGCCGGAGGCCTTCGGACAGGCGATGCTCGGCATCCTGCACGAGACCGGCCACGCCCTCTACGAGCGCGGCCTGCCCGAGGCCTATGCGCGCCAGCCCGTGGGCGAGGCCGCCGGCATGGCTGCCCACGAATCGCAGAGCCTCATCATCGAGATGCAGGCCAGCCGTTCCGATGCCTTCCTCTCCTGGCTCGGCCCCGAGCTGCACGCCGCCTTCGGGGGCGATCCCGCCGCCTATGCCGGGGCGAATCTCGGCCGGCTCTGGCGGCGCGTGGGGCGCGGCTTCATCCGAGTCGAGGCGGACGAGATCACCTACCCCGCCCATGTCATCCTGCGCTTCCGGCTGGAGCGGGCGCTGATCGCGGGCGATCTCCGCGTGGCCGAGCTGCCCGGTGCCTGGGGCGAGGGTCTGCAGGGGCTGCTCGGCATCATCCCGCCCGACGACGCGCGCGGCTGCCTGCAGGACATCCACTGGCACGACGGCGCCTTCGGCTACTTCCCCTCCTACACCCTCGGCGCCATGGCGGCGGCACAGCTCATGCAGGCGGCGCGCATCGCCGTGCCCGGGCTGGACGAGGCGCTGGGCAGGGGCGATTTCGCCCCGCTGGTAGGTTGGCTCCGCGTCTCCATCCATGAGAGGGGATCGCTCCTCGGCTTCCAGGAGCTGATGACGTCCGCAACCGGCCGGCCGCTCGACCCCTCGGCCTTCATGGAGCACCTGCGCGCGCGCTATCTTACCTGATCCGGCCGGAAGCCGGGGGACCTGATCCGGCAGAAAGCCGGGCGGCGCTACCGCCGGTTCTCGAAGATCACGAAGAAGGGTGGGCGATCGGGCGGCGGGGGCAGGACATGGCCCGCCGCATCCGTCGGCACCCGCCGGCGCAGCACGACGTCCAGCACGTTGCCGCCGATGATGTCGACTGTTCCCCCGCCCGCGCGCACCACGATGTCGCAGTGCATCGGGCGGAAGCTCCCGGCCTCGGCGAGGCGGGAGGGCCAGTCCGGCAGCGGCGCGGCCGAGCGGTCCGCGCAGAGGAGGTCGCCGGGGCGGGCGGCGTGCTCGGCGGGGCCGCGCGGCAGGAAGGCGGCGCCCTCGGGATCGGCCAGCGCCGCCGCGATCAGCCGGTCCACATAGAGAGCGTGGCTGGCGGAGGGGTCGAAATCCGCGCGCGGGGCTCCCGCCTCGGCCATGGCGAAGCTGATGAAGGCGGCGGACCAGGCAGGGTGGTTGAAGCTGGAGATGGCCACGTTCGCCGGCACCACCGTGAAGGGCAGGCCGGAGACGGGATCCAGCGAGGCGGCCTCGGCCAGTGGAGCGGTGATCGTGTCGCGGAAGAGGCGATGGGCGGTGACCACCTCCGGTCCCTCGGGGGTGGCGGACCAGTAGGTCATCAGCCGCTCGAAGAGCTCCGGCGTCGCGTCCGGCGTGCGCTCCAGGGCAACGGGCCAGCCGTCGACGGCGATCCGCCCCCAGGCCCGCCACTCCCGCTCGGCAACGGAGGCGAGGCGTGCGGCACCGGGGCCGGGGGAGCGGGAGGCCCCGGAGGAACCCGTGCCTCCCGGACCGGATGCCCCCGAGGCGCAGGCCGCCAGGAGGAGAGCGAGCAGAGAAGAAGAAGCGCGGCGCATGGTCCGGTATCGCGGCGCAACAACCGCCGGTTTCGGCCCGCGCGCAAAATGACGAGGGCCGTCTCAGCCGCTGCCGATGAAGATGCCCGCCAGCAGCACGAGCAGCCCGCCCAGCACGATCTGCACGAGCGCCGAGCCGAAGGGCGTCTCCATGTAGCGCCAGCGGATCCAGGCGATGGCCAGGAGTTCTACCACCACCACCACCGCGGCGACGGCGGTCGCCGTCCAGAAGTCGGGGATGAGGTAGGGCAGGGCATGGCCCAGCCCGCCCACCGCCGTCGCGAGGCCGCAGGCGAGGCCGCGGATCCAGGGACGGCCGCGCCCGGTGATCGCGCCGTCATCCGACATCGCCTCGGTCAGCCCCATCGAGATGCCCGCGCCGACCGAGGCGGCGAGGCCGACGAGGAAGGTCTCGTGCGTGTTCCCCGTCGCGAAGGCGGCGGCGAAGATGGGGGCGAGGGTGGAGACGGAGCCGTCGATCAGCCCGGCCAGGGCGGGCTGCACCACCTGCAGCACCAGCAGGCGCCGCTTGGTCTCGTCCTCCCCCGTGCGGGCGGCTTCCGTCAGATGCGTCTCGGCCAGGCGCTCGGCCACCGCCTCGTGCTTCTGCTCGATCAGGGCGAGGTCGCCGAGAAGGCGGCGGACATCCGTGTCGCGCGCCCGCTCGGCGGCGCGGGCGTAGAACTGCCCGGCCTCCAGTTCCATGATCGAGGCCTGTCTGCGCACCACGTCGATCCGCAGCTCCTCGGCCAGCCAGACGGGGTTGCGGCGGAGGAAGCCGCGCACGTCCTGGCGGGTGATGAGGGGCAGCTCCTGCCCGAACTTGCGCTCGTAGAGGGCGAGGAGGGAGCGGCGGTGCTCGTTCTCCTCCTCCGCCATGCCGTCGAAGACGGCGGCGGTCGCGGGGTAGTCGCCGCGCAGCCGCATGGCGAAGGTGGCGTAGATCCGCGAGTCCTCCTCCTCGTTCGCGATGGCGAGGGCGAGGGTCTCGGCCTCCGTGAGGTCCTCGAAGCGCTTCATCCCTCTAGCTAGCCCCGGATCGGGCTTCAAGGGAAGGCCAAGAAAAACAGATATTTAGGCGCAATCGTGACGCATTCTCGATTGCGCCGCCCGGATCAGGCCGGCACGGGCACGCGCCCGGCCAGCGGGTCCAGCATCGCCTCCAGCTGCGCCGCCTCGTCCCAGGCGAGCGTCACCGTCACCACCGTCACCCGCGAGCGGAAGGCGGGGGGGATGCGGACGAAGTCCTTGCGCGTGGTCACGGGGATGGCGCGCAGCCGGTCGGCCTCGGCCATCAGGTCGCGCATGTCGCCGGCGTCGTAGGGATAGTGGTCGGCGAAGGAGGCGCGGCCGGCGATGCTCGCGCCCGCCCCGGCCAGCGTCGCGAAGAACTTGCGGGGATTGCCGATGCCGCAGAAGGCGAAGACCGGCTGCCCCGAGAGCTGCGCCGCCTCCGGCCCGGGCACGGTGCGGGCGCGCAGCACGGGCATCCCCGGGGGGAGATGCGCCAGCGCGCCGGTCTCGTCATCGCCGATCAGCACGGCGGCCCGGGCGCGGCCGGCGGCATTGGCCACGGGCTCGCGCAGCGGGCCGGCCGGGATCACCCGGCCGTTGCCGAAGCCGTAGGAGCCGTCGATCGTCAGGAAGGAGAGGTCCTTCTCCAGCGTCGGGTTCTGCAGCCCGTCATCCATGACGATGACCTGCGCGCCGGCCTCCACCGCGGCGCGGGCGCCGGCGGCGCGGTCCGCGGCCACCCAGGTCGGCTGCTCGGCGGCGAGCAGCAGGGCCTCGTCGCCCACGGCGCGGCTGTCATGCTTGCCCGGCTCCACCCGGATCGGACCGCGCTCCGTGCCGCCATAGCCGCGGGTGAGGAAGTGGGCGGCCACGCCCCGGTTGGCCAGGCGCTGGCCGAGGTCGAGGGCGAGGCTCGTCTTGCCCGCGCCGCCCGCCGTCGCGTTGCCGCAGCAGATCACGGGGACCGGGGCGTGCCAGCCCGGCCTGGCCACGCGCCGCGCGGTGGCCGAGGCATAGAGGGCGGCGATGGGGGAGAGCAGGATGGGGGCGAGCCCGCCGCCATCCCCGGTCCAGAAATCGGGGGCACGCATGGTGCCGTCAGGCTTCCTTTTCCTGATCCCGCCCGGTCCCGGAGGGGGCGGGCAGGAGGGTCTCGATCGCGGCGGCCATCCGCTCGGGCAGCGCCCCCGCATCCGCCGCGATCCGGGCGGCGGCCGAGGTCATGGCGCGAGCCCGTTCGGGATGCGTTAGCACGCCAGCAGCGGCCTCGGCCAGCGCGGCGGGGCCGGCCACGCGGAGGGCCGCGCCGGCCTCGATCATACGGTCCACGATGGCGGTGAAATTGGCTGTGTGCGGGCCGAGCAGAACGGGGCAGCCGAGCCGCGCCGCCTCCAGCGGGTTCTGCCCGCCATGGGGCACGAGGGAGCCGCCGATCAGCGCGGCCCCGGCCAGGCGGTAGAGCAGCCCCAGCTCGCCCAGCGTGTCCGCCACGTAGAGCGCCGTGTCCGCGCCGGGCAGCTCGCCGCGCGAGCGCAGCGCGAGGGGAAGCGCATCGAGTTCCCGCGCCAGGGCCGGGCCGCGCTCGGGGTGGCGGGGCGCGAGGATGGTCAGCAGCTCGGGAAGGCGCTCGGCCAACAGGGCGTGCGCCTCGGCGACCTGCGCCTCCTCCCCGGGATGGGTGCTGGCGGCCAGCAGCACGGGGCGGGGACCGATGGCGCCGCGCAGGGCGGCCAGCGCCGCCTCCGGGGCGGGAAGGGGGCGGGCGGCGAATTTCAGGTTGCCCCAGGCCTCCGCCCCCTCGGCGCCGAGGGCGCGCAGGCGGGCGGCATCGTCCTCCGTCTGCGCGATCACCAGCCGGAAGGCGCCGAAGAGCCGCCGCGCCACGGAGGGCACCCGCCCCCAGCCGCGGGCGGAGCCGGCGGAGAGGCGCGCGTTCACCAGCGCCATGGGCACGCCGCGCCCGGCGGCGGCGAGGATGAGGTTCGGCCAGATCTCGCTCTCGATGAACACCGCCGCGTCCGGCCGCCAGCCATCGAGGAAGCGCTCGACATGGGCGGGCACGTCGAGCGGGGCGAAGCGGTGTTGCACCCGGGGCGCGAGAGAGGGCGGCAGGCGCTCCGCCAGCAGCCGCGCGGCGGTGACCGTGCCGGTGGTGACGAGGAAGCGCAGCGCGGGACGGGAGGCGGCGAGGGCCTCGATCAGCGGCAGGGCGGACTGGCTCTCCCCCACGCTCGCGCCGTGCAGCCAGAGCAGCGGGCCGGGCGGACGGTCCGCGCCCTCGCCCCGGCGCTCGCCCAGCCGCGCGGGGTCCTCCTTCCCGCGCCTGGCGCGGCGGGCTAGCCAGAGCGGCAGGAGCGGCGCGGCGAGGCCGGTCGCCGCGCGCCAGGCGAGCAGCGGCAGCGTGCCGCGCCAGCCACCGGGAAGGGTTGCGTCGCTCAAGCCGGCGGCGCCGGGCGGGAATCCCCGGCGAGGGTCAAGCCGCCTCCGTCCCGGGCCCTGCCGGGGGTGCGGGGAAGGCGGGCGGCGCGCGGCGCGCGATGGCCTGGGCGGCGGCCAGCTCGGCCTCGCCGCCGCGCCCCGCGCGCCGCGCCTCGGCCCAGGCATCGGCGGCGTCGCAGACCTCGGTGAGCGCCGCCTCCACGGCCGCGCGCCCGGCCTCGGCGGCGTGGGGCGGCACGGTGAAGGGGGGGTGCAGCACGATCAGCCCGCGCGAGAAGGGCAGGGGGATGAGCATCCGGTCCCAGGAGCGCAGGCGGAAGCCGCGCGTGGTCGCGGCGGCATAGGGGAGGACGGGCGCGCCCGACACGGCCGCGAGCTGCCCCACCCCCGGCGCCGCCACCCGGCGCGGCCCGCGCGGCCCGTCCGGGGTGATGGCCACGACGCCCTCCTTTCGGAGAATCTTCAGCATCGTTCGCAGCGCCTGGCTGCCGCCCTTGGAGGTGGAGCCGTAGATCATGTCGAGATCGAAGCGCGCCACGACCTCGCCGATGAACACGCCGTCCCGGTGCTGGGAGACGAGGACCTGAGGCCGCTTGGGGCGCAGCGCGGGCACCAGCCGCTGCATGCCGATCCAGGGCCGGGGGCCGAGCGCGATCCGCTCGTGCCAGAAGGAGAGGATGATCGGGCCGGGCCGGGCCTGGAGCGCCGCGATGGCGGCGTCGCCCGCCAGCGTCCAGCGCGTCGTGCGGTGGACGAGGGCGATGTAGAGGCCCAGCAGCCGGGCCGCGGCCGCGAGGAAGCGGGGGTGGCGGGTCAGCCGCTTGAGCATCGGAGGCGTGCCATGGGTCGGGCGCCCCTAGCACGGGCGCGGCGGGAGGTCACGGGCAGGGCTCCGGCCGGGCGCGCGGGACGGGGCGCGGGCGGGAACGGCTGGGCCGGAGCATTTTCAAGCCGGGTGGAATCACCCGGCGGCTCGGAAGATGCGCCAAAGCAGAACGCGAGAGCGGTTGCCGCGAGCCACGGCGAACGGAAACCGCTCTAGAGGAGGCCGAGGTCGAGAAGCGCCCGGCGCATCGCCGGCGGCAGTTCCTCGATTCCCTCCACCGCCGCCTCGCCCTCCGCGAGGTCCGGGGGTGCCGCATGGGCTTCGAGGTAGCGCCACCCCTGGAAGGCCTTCACCGGGCGGGGGCGGACATGGACGAGGCCGGGCTGGAGGATGAGCGCTGTGGCGCCCGTGCCGTCCGCCCGCTTCACGGGCTCGATCGCGAGGATTCGCTGGCGCACGCGCAGCACCCCCGCCACCACCCAGTAGATGGAGCCGCCCTCCAGGATCTCCGGCGCGCGCCGGGGCGTCATGCGCGTGACGTGGCGCAGCCCCTCCGGGCCGCGGGCGCGCAGCGCCTGGCCGCGCTCCAGCGCATCGACGTCCTTCGGCCCCACGGCCAGTTTGATGATGTGCAGCACGCCGCGCCATCTGCTCCCGCGACCCTTCGCGCGCAAGCTGGCCTTATCCAGCGGTTAGGCATTCGGCCCGTAGGATTGGTGACGCTCACAACGAGGAGATCGCCAGGGATGCGCGCCTTCCAGAACCTCTCGGTCGCCCGGAAGCTCGGGGCGAGCGCCGGACTGACGCTTACCCTTCTGAGCGGCCTCGTGGGCCTCGTCTGGGTGGAGGCGCGCGAGGTCACGCGGCAGCAGGGCCAGCTGAAGGAGGCCGCCGGCGTGCTCGCCCTCATGGAGCAGGCGGGCGCGCGCGCCGCCCAGGCCCCGGCCGCCACGGCCGAGCTGGGCAGCGCCCAGACCCTGTCCGCCGCCCGCGCCGCGGCGGAGGCGGCCCGCTCCAGCATGGCCGAGGCGCGAGCACGGACCGAGGAAGCCGTGCGGGCGCTGCCCCCCTCCGCCGCCCGCACCGCGGCCGAGGCGGCGATCCCGGCCATGCGCGCGCATGAGGCGGCAGTTGCCCGCATGCTGGAGCTGCGCGGACGCATGATCGGGGCGCGGGACGAGCGTCTCTACGGTCAGGCCGTGGATTTCGACCAGGCGATGGAGGCCGTGCTCGGCAGCCTCGAATTCGAGCTGTCGGACCGGAGCGGGGTCGAGGATGCTCGCAGCCGGCTGATGACCTTCTCCAACGCGGTGAACGAGGTGCGCCTCGCCGTGCAGCGCTTCCTCATCACGGGCGAGGAGGCGCAGGCGCGCCGCGTGCGCCGGGCCGCGGCGCAGCAGCGCGTCCATCTCCGGGGCGCCCTGTCCGCCGGGATGTCGGACCGGCTGAAGGAGGACATCACCCGCATCGGCGCCGTCGCCTCCGGCCTCGCCGAAGGGGCGGAGACGATCCTCTCGGTGCTGGCCGAGATCCGCAAGTTGCACGACGAGGAGGCCGAGAAGGCATCCGCGGCCGTGCAGGGCGCGCTCGGCGAGGCGACCGGCCTCCTGCGCCAGGACGCCTCCCTGCGCCGTGCCTCCGTCGAGACCTCGGTGGAGAGCATGGCGGACTTTACCCTCTCTATCGGCGGCGCGGTGGCGGTGATCCTGCTCCTCTCCTCCTGGGCCAGCTCGCGGGCGATCGGCGCGCCGCTGCGCCGGGCGGCCGTGCGGGTGCGGGCGATCGCGGCCGGCGACACCGCGCCGGGCGGGGCGGCCGAGGCCCGGGATCGCGCCTCCCGCGACGAGACGGGGCGGATCGCGGCCGCGCTCGAGGATTTGCGCGGCACGGTCGGGCGCGCCTTTGCCCAGGCCCAGATGATCGAGCAGATGCCGCTGGGTCTGATGGCCGTGGATCCCGCGCTGCGGGTCACCCATGCAAATGCCGAGATGGGCACGGTGCTCGCCCGGCTGGGGGTGAGCGAGCCCGTGCTCGGGAAGTCGCTCGGGGAGCTGCCGCTGGCCGGCCTCTCCGCCCTGGGGCCGGTCCTGTCCAACCCCTCCGCCCTGCCGCACCGCGCCCGCCTCGTCATCGGGCAGGAGGTCGTGGACCTCCAGGCCAGCGCGATCACCGACGGGCGCGGCGCCTTTGCCGGCCCGATGCTCACTTGGCGCGTCGTGACCGAGGAGGCCCGGCTCGCTGACACCTTCGAGGCCGAGGTCGGCGCCGTGGTCGAGAACCTGGCCGGCCAGGCCGAGCAGCTCCGCCGCTCCGCCGGGCTGGTGCATGGGAGCGCCAGCCGCTCGGGGCGCGAGGCCGCCGAAGTGGCCGAGGTCGCCGCCCGCGCGGGGAACGAGGTCGGCGCCGTGGCCGCCGCGGCCGAGGAGATGGCCGCCTCCATCGCCGAGATCACGCGCCGCGTGGCCGAGGCCGCGGATGTGGCGGCCCGTGCCGTCGCCGAGGCGCGCGCGACCGATGGCACCGTGCGCGGCTTGGCGGATGGCGCCGCCCGGATCGGCGATGTGGTGCGGCTGATCGGAGACATCGCGGGTCAGACGAACCTGCTGGCGCTCAACGCCACGATCGAGGCGGCGCGGGCGGGCGAGGCCGGCAAGGGCTTCGCCGTGGTGGCGAGCGAGGTGAAGTCCCTCGCCAGCCAGACCGCCAAGGCCACTGAGGAGATCTCCGCCCAGATCCAGCAGATGCAGGCGGCCACGGCCGGGGCCGTGGAGGCCATCCGCGGCATCGGCGAGACGGTCGAGCGCACGAGCGAGATCGCGACCGCCATCGCCGCCGCCGTGGAGCAGCAGGGCGCGACGACGCAGGAGATCGCCCGGAGCGCCGCACAGGTGGCGGACGGTACGGAGATGGTGAACGGGGCCATCGCCGGCGTGCGCACCGCCGCGGAGGAGACGGGCAGCGCCGCCGGCGGCATGCTGGCCGCCACCGAAATCCTGGCGGGGCAGACGGGCATCCTGCGGGAGAAGTCCGCGGGCTTCCTGCGGGCCGTGCGCGCCGCCTGACGGGGGCAGGGCGGCCCCGGCTTGCGGAACCGGGCCGCCCGACCCTATCTGCCGCGCGCCGCTCCCGGCGGCCGTGACGGCGAGGGGTGCCGGCGGGAAGGGATTGCGGAATGGCTCATCGGATCGCGGTTGCCGGCGCCACGGGGCAGGTGGGGCGCGAGATCATCAAGACCCTGGCGGAGCGCGACTTCCCCACCGTCTCCCTCGCCGCCCTCGCTTCCGGGCGCGCGGTGGGGGGCTCGCTCTCCTTCGGCGAAGCGGACCTGAGGGTGGGCGCGGTGGAGCGGCACGACCTCGCCGCGACGGATCTTCTCTTCCTGGCCCCCGGCACGCCTGCACCCGCGACCCTCGCCCGCCGCGCGGTGGCCGCGGGCTGCGCGGTGGTGGACGTGACGGGGATGGGCGATCCGGACGCGCCCGTGGTGGTGCCGGAGGTGAATCCCGGCGTGCTGGCCGCGAATCCGCGCGTCGTCGCCTCACCCGTGGCGGGGGCGATCCTGCTGGCCATGGCGCTGCACCCCCTCCAGGCGCTGGGAGGGCTGGTGCGGGTGGTGGTCACCTCGCTCCAGCCGGTCTCCGGCGCCGGGAAGGACGCGATGGACGAGCTGTTCAGCCAGACCCGCGGCGTCTTCGTGAACGACACCGCCACGCCGGAGCAGTTCACCAAGCCTATCGCCTTCAACCTCATCCCCCATATCGGCGCCTTCGGCGAGGACGGGCTGACGGAGGAGGAGGAGGCCATCGCCGAGGATGCCGGGCGGCTGCTCGGCGGGGTGACGGTGGCGGCGACCTGCGTGCGGGTGCCCGTCTTCATCGGGCAGTGCCTCTCCATCAACGCGGTCTTCGACCGTCCCCTGGACGAGGCGGAGGCGCGGGAGGCCATACGGGGCGCCCCGGGCCTCACCCTGCTCGATCGCCGTGACGATGGCGGCTACGTGACCCCGCTGGAGACCGTGGGGGAGGACCCTGTCTTCATCTCCCGTCTCCGGGCCGATTCGACGGTCCCGAACGGAATCGCCCTCTGGTGCGCGGGGGACAACCAGCGGAAGGGCGGGGCGCTGAACGCGGTGCAGATCGCCGAGGAGCTCGCCCGCCGGGGCGCCCTTCGTGGCTGAAGGGCTGCGGCGGGAAGCGCGTGGTTACAAGGCGCTGGAGGTCGGGGGCGGTCTCCAGTTGCGACCGCTTCGCAACGCTTTGATTTCGTGCGATTGACGCTTTGCCGTGGCGCACCATAAAAGCGGCGCAGCCGTTCGCGGAAGTGTCCCGCGCCCGGCAGGATTTCAGGACGCCGCATGGCCCATTCCAACGACGCGCGCGAAGCCCTCATGATCGGCCGCCGTACGGACGGAACGACCGTCCGCCGGCCGCTCTCCCCGCATCTGCAGGTCTACGACATGCTGCAGATGACCAGTGCCCTCTCCATCATGCACCGGATCTCGGGCGCGGCCTGGTCGGTCGGCCTGATCTTCTTCGTGTGGTGGGTCGCCGCCGCGGCGGCCGGGCCCGAGGCCTATGGCCGCATGGCGGGCTTCATGGGCAGCTTCATCGGCGTGCCCATCCTGTTCGGCATCACCGCCGCCGCCTGGTACCACATCCTCGCCGGCATCCGGCACCTGATGTGGGACTTCGGCTACGGCTACGACATCCCGACGACCTATCGCACGGGCTGGATCGTCATCGCCGGCACCGCCGTGATGACGGTCCTGACCTGGATCGTCGCCATCGTCGCCTGGGCATCGTGAGGGGAACCGGCGCATGATCGAGCAGCAGACCCGCCTCCAGCCGCCGCTCGGCCGCGTCCGCGGCTTCGGCTCGGCCAAGAACGGCACGCATCACTGGTGGATGCAGCGCGTGACCTCCATCGCGCTCACCCCGCTGATGATCTGGTTCGCCTTCTCCATCGCTATCCGCGCGGGCGAGCCCTGGGAGGTGATGGCGGAGTGGATCGCCCGTCCCTTCAACGCCGTGCTGCTCGTCGTGCTCACGGCGATCGGCTTCTACCACACGGCCCAGGGCCTGCAGGTGGTGGTGGAGGACTATATCCGACCCGACCGGAGCGTGATGGTGGTGAACATGGCCATCAAGGCCGTGCTCACCCTTTTGGCCCTTCTGGCCGCGCTCTCCATCATCCGGCTCGCCGTTTGATGCGCCCTGCGCGGCCTCTCTCTTCCGGTCGCGCAAGGGCTTCCCATATAGGTTCAGGGTGCTCCGGCGCCCTCCCGCCGTGCCATCGCCGGCACGGCGCCACGGCCCGAGGGGGCCATCGCTTCCACGCCCGAACGGGCGACGACATCTGCGCCCGAACGGGCGGTGATTTCCGCGCCCCGCAGGGCGCCAAGACATGCGCCGAAGCCGGCGCGAGGACCGACGAGAGCCCGCGATGAACGCCATCAGCCAGCCTCCGCGCCCCGGGATCAACGGCGGCGCCTATCGCATTGTGGACCACACCTATGACGTGGTGGTGGTGGGGGCCGGCGGTGCCGGCCTTCGCGCCACCTTCGGCATGGGTGCGGCCGGCCTGAAGACGGCCTGCATCACCAAGGTCTTCCCCACCCGCTCCCACACGGTGGCGGCGCAGGGCGGCGTCGGCGCCGCACTGGGCAACATGGGCGAGGACGACTGGCGCTGGCACATGTACGACACCGTGAAGGGGTCGGACTGGCTCGGCGACCAGGACGCGATCGAGTACATGTGCCGCGAGGCCGTGCCGGCGATCATCGAGCTGGAGCATTTCGGCGTGCCCTTCTCCCGCACGGAGGACGGCAAGATCTACCAGCGGCCCTTCGGCGGCCACATGCAGAACTACGGCAAGACGCCGGCCATGCGCGCCTGCGCCGCGGCCGACCGCACGGGCCACGCGATCCTGCACACGCTCTACCAGCAGTCGCTGAAGCACAACTGCGAGTTCTTCGTCGAGTACATCGCCCTCGACCTCATCATGGACGAGGAGGGCGCCTGCCGCGGCGTCATGGCGTGGAACCTCGAGGACGGCTCGATCCATCGCTTCCGCGCGCAGACGACGGTGATGGCGACCGGCGGCTACGGGCGCGCCTACTTCTCCTGCACCTCCGCGCATACCTGCACGGGCGATGGCGGCGGCATGGTGCTGCGCGCTGGCCTTCCGCTGCAGGATAACGAGTTCGTGCAGTTCCACCCCACCGGCATCTACGGCTCGGGCTGCCTCGTCACCGAGGGCGCGCGCGGCGAGGGCGGCTATCTCACCAACTCCGAGGGCGAGCGCTTCATGGAGCGCTACGCGCCGACCGCGAAGGACCTGGCGTCGCGCGATGTGGTGTCCCGCGCCATGTCGATGGAGATCCGCGAGGGCCGCGGTGTCGGCCCGATGAAGGACCACATCCACCTTCACCTGGAGCATCTGGGCGCGGAGCTCCTGCACGAGCGCCTGCCCGGCATCTCCGAGACGGCGAAGATCTTCGCCGGCGTGGACGTGACGAAGGAGCCGATCCCGATGCTCCCGACCGTCCACTACAACATGGGCGGCATTCCGACGAACATCCATTGCGAGGTTCTGCGCCCCACTGCGGCCGACCAGGACGCAACGGTGCCGGGCCTGATGGCAGTGGGCGAGGCGGCCTGCGTCTCCGTCCATGGCGCGAACCGCCTCGGCACGAACTCGCTGCTCGACCTCGTCGTGTTCGGCCGTGCTGCCGCGTTGCGCGCGAAGGATACGCTCAAGCCGGGCGCCACCCAGGCGCCGCTGCCCGAGGGCGCAGGGGAGAACGCGCTTGCCCGGCTCGACAAGGTTCGCCATGCGAAGGGCAGCACCTCCGTCTCCGAGCTGCGCGTGAACATGCAGCGCACGATGCAGGCCCATGCCGCGGTGTTCCGCACTTCCGAGCTGCTGAAGGAGGGCGTGGAGAAGATGGCCGTCGTGGCCCAGGGCTATGACGACATCCGCATCAAGGACCGCAGCCTCATCTGGAACAGCGACCTCGTCGAGGCGATGGAGCTGGACAACCTGATCGGCAACGCGCTGACCACGGTGGTCGGCGCCGAGGCCCGGCACGAGTCCCGCGGCGCCCACGCGCATGAGGACTACCCCGAGCGCGACGACCAGAACTGGATGAAGCACACGCTGGCCTGGGTGAATGACAAGTACCAGGTAAAGCTGGACTACCGCGACGTGAAGATGCGGACCCTCACCAATGAGGTGCAGGTCTTCCCGCCCAAGGCACGCGTCTACTAGGGCGTGGTTCTCCACGCTCCCTTCCCCCGTTGGATCGCGCGCACGCCCCCGGCGTTCGCGCTCTAGGAAGCCCCGGACCCATGGCGACCTTTACGCTCCCGAGAAACAGCACCGTCTCGACCGGCCAGACCTACAAGGCCGCGCCCGACGCGAAGAACGTGCGCTCCTTCAAGATCTACCGCTGGGATCCGGACACGGGCGAGAACCCGCGGATGGACACCTACGAGATCGATCTCGACAAGTGCGGCCCGATGGTTCTGGACGCGCTCATCAAGATCAAGAACGAGGTGGACACGACCCTCACCTTCCGGCGCTCCTGCCGCGAGGGCATCTGCGGCTCCTGCTCGATGAACATCGACGGGCTGAACACCCTTGCCTGCCTCAAGCCGATCGAGGACGTGGTGGGCGAGGTGCGGATCAATCCGCTGCCGCACATGCCGGTGGTGAAGGACCTCGTGCCGGACCTGTCGCAGCTCTACGCGCAGCTCCGCATGATTGAGCCCTGGCTGAAGGCCGACACCGCCGCGCCGCCCGACGAGGAGCGCCGCCAGTCCCGCGAGGAGCGCGCGCGGCTCGACGGGCTGTGGGAGTGCATCCTGTGCTTCTGCTGCTCGACCGCCTGCCCGTCCTACTGGTGGAACGGCGACCGCTATCTCGGCCCGGCCGTGCTGCTGCAGGCCTATCGCTGGATCGCGGATTCGCGGGACGAGTACATGGGCGAGCGCCTGGACCAGCTCCAGGACCCGTTCCGCCTCTATCGCTGCCACACGATCATGAACTGCGCCCGGACCTGCCCGAAGGGGCTGAACCCGGCCGAGGCGATCGGCAAGGTGAAGATGCTCCTCGCCGAGCGCGAGGGCTGATCGGGGCGTCATCGGCGGGGCGGCCGCGCGCCGTCCCCGCGTGAAGGCCGCGATCATCGGGGCCGGCCCCGCGGGGCTGGCCGCGGCCGAGATCCTCTCCGAGGCGGGCGTCGCGGTCACCGTGCTGGACCGCATGCCCAGCCCCGCGCGCAAGCTGCTCATGGCCGGGCGCGGCGGGCTGAACCTGACCCATACCGAGCCCTTCGAGACCTTCCTCTCCCGCTACGGCGCGGCGCGCGAGCGGCTGGAGCCGGCCATCCGTGCCTTCCCGCCCGAGGCCGTGCGCGCCTGGTGCGAGGGGCTGGGCGAGCCGACCTTCGCCGGCACCAGCGGCCGCGTCTTCCCGCGCGCGATGAAGGCCGCGCCGCTGCTGCGCGCCTGGCTCGCGCGGCTGGGCGCGCGCGGAGTAACGCTGCTCAGCCGACACAGCTGGACCGGCTGGGACGAGGAGGGCGCGCTCACCTTCGACCGGCCGGGGGGCGAACCGCTCCGCCTTCGCCCGGATGCGGCGCTGCTGGCCCTGGGCGGTGCTTCCTGGCCGAGGCTGGGATCGGATGGCGGCTGGGCGCCGGTGCTGGCCGCCCGCGGGGTCGCCGTCACGCCCTTCGCCCCCGCCAATTGCGGCATCCTGATCGACTGGTCCACGCATCTGCGGGACCGCTTCGCCGGGGAGCCGCTCAAGCGCATTGCCCTCTCCTTCGGCGGGCGAAGCCTGCGCGGGGAGGCGCTCATCACGGTCCGCGGGCTGGAAGGCGGCGTGGTCTACGCCCTTTCCGCCGCGATCCGGGATGCCGTGGCGGCGGGCGGGGAGGCAAGGGTCACCCTCGACCTCCGCCCGGATCTGTCGGCGGAGGAGGTCGCGCGCCGGGTGGCGGCGCCGCGGCGGGGGCAGTCCCTCTCGAACCACCTGCGCCGGCAGCTCTCCCTCTCCCCCGCCGCCATCGCGCTGCTGCGCGAGGGCGCGGGGCCGCCGGAGGGCGCCATCAAGGCCCTGCCGCTGCGCGTGACCGGGGTGGCCGGTCTCGACCGCGCCATCTCCTCCGCGGGCGGACTGCGCTGGGAGGGGCTGGACGAGAACTTCGCCCTGCGCCGCATCCCCGGCCTCTTCGCCGCGGGCGAGATGCTCGACTGGGAGGCTCCGACGGGCGGGCACCTGCTCACCGCCTGCTTCGCCACGGGGCGGGCGGCGGCGCGGGGGATGCTCGGGCGCTAGATCGTGAAGTTGAGCGGCTCGGTCGCCGGGCGCTGAAGCCCCGCGGCCCCGGCGCGGCGCAGCAGGTCCTCCAGGGTCAGGCCTTCCAGTCGCTCGCGCAGGGCTTCGTCCAGCTCGGCCCAGAGCGGTCCCACCACCTTCTCGTGCAGCGGGCCGGCGAGGTCGCTGCCGCCCTCCGTCCCCTCAGCCACGGCCGCGACGGCCTCGGACAGGCGGATGTCCCGCGGGCGGCGGGCCAGGCGGTAGCCGCCCCGGGGACCGCGCACGCCTTCCAGCAGCCCCGCGCGGGACAGGGCCTGGAAGACGGGCTCGATGCCGCGCCGGGCGGCACCCAGCCGGTCCGCCACCTCGGCCCCGCCCGCGACGGGCCCGGTCGCGCCGCGCCCGGCGTGGAAGGCGACGTCCAGCAGCACCGAGATGGCGGTCAGCGCGCGGTCCTGCCGCAGCAGGCGAAGGGACTGTTCCATGCTGGTTATCTACGCTGGAATGACGTGGATTTCCAGGCCCCGGCCCGCGGCTTCGCCGTGGCGGGATGGCGGGCTAGGCTCCGGCGAGCAGCGCGAGCAGGACACCCCATGCCCGACATGATCGACAGCATCGAGGCGCTCGAGGCCCTCTATGGCGTGCCGAACGACGCCTCCACCGTGAAGGAGGTACCCGTCATCACACCGGAATACCGAGCGATGATCGAGGCCTCGCCCTTCGCGGCGCTGGCGACGAGCGGGCCGGAGGGCCTCGACTGCTCCCCGCGCGGCGACAGGCCGGGGGAGCTGGTGCGGGTGGCGGACGAGCGCACGCTGCTGATGCCGGACCGGCGCGGGAACAACCGGATCGATTCGCTGCGCAACATCCTGCGCGACCCGCGCGTCGGGCTCATGTTCCTCATCCCCGGCCATGGCAATGCGCTCCGCGTGAATGGCCGCGCGCGTGTCTCGGCCAGCCCCGCGCTGCTGGAGAGCTTCGCGGTAGAGGGCAGGGCACCGCGCAGCGTGATCGTGATCGCGGTGGAGAGCGTCTATTTCCAGTGCGCCCGGGCCGTGATCCGCGCCCGGCTCTGGGAGGCCGGGGCGCAGGTGGCGCCGGGCAGCCTGCCCACGCCGGGGCGCATCCTGGCCTCGCTGAGCGAGGGAAAGGTGGGGGGCGAGCCCTACGACTCCGGCTGGGCCGCGCGGGCGAAGGAGACGATGTGGTAGCCGCCTCCGCCGCCTCGCGCGGGGCGGGGTGTCAGGCCGCCTGACGCAGGCCGAGCCCGCGCATCAGCACGAGCCGCGCGACGCGCGCCGCCTCGGAGGGATCGGGGAAGGCCGCGCCTTCCAGGTCCTCGAGCACGGGGTCGGTGGCGAGGAAGAGCCAGTCCTTCTCGCGCGCGACGGCGACGCCGACGAAGCGTCCGTCCACGCTGATGGGGCGGGAGGCGAGCACTCTCACAGCCCTCCCATGGCACGAAGCAGGGCGCGCTCGATCTCGGACTGGCGCGGCGGCATCGGGGCGCGCGGGAAGAGGCGCGCGAAAAGGGCGCGCAGGGCGTGGGCGGTGCGGGTCATGGCGTCCGTCTCCTGGCCATCATCGGGCCTGGGAAAGGGGAAAATGCTGGGAGGGTCTGGCCGGGCGCTCAGCGCCGACAGCGCTCCGCCATCCTGTGTGCCGGCGCCATCTGGAACCCCCTGTCGAGGCTGGTTGGCATGGCCCTAGATTTGCCCCTCGGCGGCCGTGGGTCAACGAAATGGAACAGTCGATTTTCGTGCATTTCCTGGCATGAACCATTCGTCCGGCGTGGATCGGCGATGGACGTCATCCCGCCCCCGCGGGATAAGCCCCTGTCATGTCTGCATCCTCCGATAACCGATCCAATCCGCCGCGGGGGCGCCTTTATGGCAGCGTACTGGAGACGGTGGGCGGCACGCCGCTCGTGCGCCTGCCGCGGCTGGAAGCCTCCGAGGGGTTGGCCGCGCGGCTGGCGCTGAAGCTGGAGTTCTTCAATCCCCTGGCCTCGGTGAAGGACCGCATCGGCCTCGCCATGGTGGAGGAGGCCGAGCGCGCCGGCCTCATCGAGCCCGGCCGGTCCACCCTGGTGGAGCCGACCTCGGGCAACACCGGCATTGCCCTCGCCTTCGTGGCCGCCGCCAAGGGCTACCGGCTGGTGGTCGTCATGCCGGACGGCGCCAGCGAGGAGCGCCGCCGCATGATGGCGCTGCTGGGCGCGGAGCTGGTGCTCACCCCGGCCCGGCGCGGCATGGCCGGGGCGATCGAGCGGGCCGAGGCGGTGGTCGCCTCCACCCTCGGCGCCTGGATGCCGCGGCAGTTCGACAACCCCGCCAATCCCGACATCCACGCCCGCACGACGGCCGAGGAGATCTGGGCCGACACAGGGGGAGAGGTGGACGCGGTGGTGGGCGGCGTCGGCACGGGCGGCACGCTGACGGGTATCGCGCGCGCCCTCAAGCCACGGCGGCCCGGCCTGCGCGTGATCGCGGTGGAGCCCGCCGAATCCGCCGTTCTCTCGGGCGACGAGCCCGGGCCACACGACATCCAGGGCATCGGCGCCGGCTTCCGCCCGGCGGTGCTGGAGCTGGAGCGGATGGACGCGGTGATCCCCGTCTCCGAGCGCGCGGCCATCGCCGCCGCCCGCCGCTGCGCGCGGGAGGAGGGAATCCCGATCGGCATTTCCTCCGGCGCCATGCTGCACGCGGCGCTGGAGGTGGCGCGCGATCCCGCGATGGAGGGGCGGCTGGTGGTCGGCATCGCCGCGAGCTTCGCCGAGCGTTACCTCTCGACGGAGCTCTTCGCGGGGCTCTGATCCCGTGATGATGAGGTGACACGAGTGCCGAGCTTCCGCGCCTGGTTGGTGATGGCCCTCGTCCGGGCCACCCGCATGAAGGACAAGGCGCGGGATACGGCGCGCCTTCCCGAGCGGGTGCGGATGATCCAGGCAAGGGGGCCCGCCAGCCCCGGCGCCGCGAGGGAGAGGCGGCTGCGGATCGAGCGGCAGGGCTTCGGCGGCTACGAGCTGATCACCGCTGCCCCGAGGGAGGGGGACAGCCGCCACCACATCCTCTACCTCCATGGCGGCGCCTATGTCTTCGACCTCCTGGACGTTCACTGGCGCGTGATCGAGGGGCTCATCCACCGCACGGGCGCGACGGTGAGCATCCCCATCTACCCCCTCGCGCCGGCCCGTTGCTGGAGCGACGTTTTCGCCCTCGTCCGCCCCCTGCACGCGGCGCTGGCGGAGAGGCACGGGGCGGAGAACCTGACGGTGATGGGCGATTCGGCGGGCGGCGGCATGACGCTCGCCCTGGCCCAGGAAATCCGCGACGCAGGGGAGGCGCTGCCGGCGCGGCTGGTGCTCCTCTCGCCCTGGCTGGACGTCGTCACAGACGACCCCGGCGTGGTCGCCGCCGAGGCGCGCGACCCCATGCTCGCCATCCCCGCCGCGAGGATGGCCGGGCGGTGGTACGCGCGGGACCTCTCCCTCCGCGATCCCCGCGTGAGCCCGATCTACGGCTCCCTGCGGGGCCTGCCGCCGATCGCCGTGTTCACGGGCACGCGGGACATGCTGAACGCCGATTCCCGCCGGCTGCGCGACAAGGCCGCGGAGGAGGGGGCCGACCTCATCTTCCGCGAGTATGACGGCCTGTGCCACGTCTGGATGGCCCTGCCGATGCCCGAGGCCCGGCAGGCGCTGGACGAGGCCGCCGCCTTCATGGAGGCGGCGGCCCCGGGGGATTAGGCCGCGGCGCGGCGGGTCCGCGCCAGCTCCGCGCCGAGGAAGGCCGCGATGGCGCCGGGGCCGGAGCGGTCCGTGCCGGCCAGCCCCGCCGCCGCCTCGGCATCAGGGTTGTAGTTCGTGTTGGTGTTGACGTCGTAGGTCAGCACCTCGCCCTCCGGCGTGCGGATGAACTCGATGCCGGCCACCTCCACGCCGTTCGCGGCCAGGAAGCCCTCCAGCCGCTCCCGCTGGGCGGCATCGATCCCCTCGGGCAGCACGCGGAAGCGCGGGGCGGCCGCGGCGGGGGCGGTGCCCACGGGGCAGGCGGCGTCGCCGATGGCGGCGGAGGGGGCGGGCACCTCGCAGACATCGGCGGGGCACAGCTCGAAGCCGGAGGAGGTGTCCACCTCCACCGCGTAGAGGAACCGGCCGCCGACGAACTCGGCGCGGGTGATGAAGGGGCGGGCGGCGCGGATGTAGTCCTGCAGCAGCCAGAGCCCGTCGGCCGGCAGCTCATCCTCCGGCGCATCGGCCAGGAAGGCGGCGAGCGCGTCGGCATCGGCGAAGAGGCGGACGCCCAGCCCCTTGCCGCCGCGATTGGGCTTGAGGATCAGGGGGCCCGTGCCGAAGCGGCGGCGCGCGGCCTCGACCACGTCACCCGCCTCGCCGCGCACCACCACCGTACCGGGCACGGCCACGCCGGCCGCCTCCAGCGCGGCGTATTGCCGGGCCTTGCTGATCTCCAGGTCCAGGGCGCGGGGGCCGTTCACCACGCGGCGGCCGTAGCGCTCCAGCCAGGCGAGCACGGCGGCCGTCAGCTCCGCGGAGTAGCGGTGCCCGCGCGTGTGGGAGGAGGCCGACATGCGGTTGTAGAACACGCCCTCGGGCGGCGGCCGGGAAAGGTCGAAGCTGCCGGCGGAGAGGTTCCACTCCGTCCAGGGCAGGCCGCGCTGATCGAAGGCGCGGGCGAGCGGCGGAAGCCACTCGGGATTTTCGTGGATAACGTGAATCTCTGACATGCGATCGGCCTTTGCTTCGGCGCGCGATGTTGGCCGGCCGAGGCGCGCGGTCAAGGAGGCTCTCAGAGCCCGGCCCAGCGCAGCGCCGCCATGGCCGCGACCCCGACCACGATGGACAGCCCGAAATTACCCCACCGCACATGCACCGCCGCGCAGGGAATGCTCGCCAGCGCCGCCGCGAGGTCCTGCCGCGAGAGGGCCAGCGAAACATAGGCGGCGAAGAGCGGCGCGGGGAGGTTCCGCAGCAGGGCGTCGAGGAAAGGCGGGGTCCGCACGGCCCGAAGGATCGCGTAGCCCCCGGCGCGGCAGAGATAGGTGACGATCCCCATGGCCAGGATCGCCAGGGTGACATCCAGGCGGAGCGTCATGCCGCGCGCGCCCGCGTCTCCTGCCAGGCTCCCAGCGCGGCGCCGGCGAAGGCGCCGGCCAGCAGCGGCACCGGGGGCGGCAGGCGCAGCGCCTGGGCGGCCAGGGCGGTGGCCGCCGCCAGGATCCAGGGCGGCAGGTCCTGGCGCGGCCCGCGCCAGAGGGCGACGAGGATGACAACGAAGCTCGCCGTGGCCGCGAAGAAGAGCGGGTGGTCCGGAGGCAGCGCCACTACCGTGCCCATCGCATGCCCCGCCCCGGCCGCGGCCACCCAGCCGAGCCAGGTGAAGACGCCGAGGCCGAAGAGGAAGCCCGCATCGCGCCCCCCAGCCCTGTTCTCCGCCACGGAGAGGGCGAAGGAGTGGTCCACCGTGAGGAAGAGCGATCCCCAGAGGCGCCAGCCCCGGAGATGGTCCAACCAGAAGGAGAGGGCGGCGCCGATCGGCACCATGCGGATGTTCACCACCAGCGCCGCGAGGGCGACGGCGAGGATGTCCGGCGGGTTCGTCCAGAGTTCCAGCGCCAGGAGCTGGGAAGCGCCGGCGAAGACGAGCCCGCTCATCAGTAGGGTCTCGGCGAGGCTCAGCCCCTTGCCCAGCGAGATGACCCCAACCACCAGCCCGAAGGGTATGATCCCGAGCAGCAACGGCACGCCGCGCCCGACGCCGCGCTTGATACCGGCGGAGGTGAAGGTGACGCGCATGGGCGCCCTATAGGCGGGAAGGGGCGCCCGCGCCATGCGGCGCCCCCTCCCGGAGGCGGTGCCTCAGTCGTTCTTGTGGCTGTTGTGCCCGCCCTTCTTCCCGGCGGCCGAGGCGCGCTCGGGGTTGTTGGCGAAGTTGTTGGGGTCGTGCTCCTTCCCGCTGCCGACCGTCTCCTGCGAGACGCCCTTCTTGCCGGCGGCGCTGTCGGACTTCTTGCCCTCGTTCCCTGAATGGCTGGTTGCCACGGCGGACCTCCGATTCATCGTGCTGCGTGGGAGGCCGTCGGGGCCTCCGCGGGATCAACGCGGGGAGCGCGGGAGGTTTGCTGCTCCCCGCCGGCTCAGCCGCGGCGGGACTCGATGATCCGGGCCTCCGCCTCGGCGCGGTCGAGGTCGAGCGCCCGCTCCGCCACCTCGCGCGGGAAGCCGGCGCGGGCGAGGGCGCCCATGGCCTTCATCCGCGCCGTCCTCAGCGCCTCCGCCTCCTCCGGCGGGTCGGGATCGAAGGGGCCCTGGCGCCGGCGGCGAAGATGGGCGAGGGCGGCCGTCACCTCGTCCGTCGCCGCTTCCTCCAGCGTCCCGGCGGCGGTCTCCCCGCCCACGCCCTTGGCCGCCAGATGCGCTGCGATGGCCCGCCGGGACCGCCCGGCGCGGGAGAGGCGGCGCGCGCGGGAGGCGGCGAAGGCGGCGTCGTCCACCGCCCCCGCGGAGACCATGCGCCTCGCCACGCTCGCCGCCGCCGCCCGCCCCTGGGCGACGATGGGGGCGATGGCCTCGGGCGCCATCCCCTCGCGCTCCGCCCGCTGCGCCCAACGCGCGACCCGGCGCTGCAGCACGCGGGTGAGGCCGGTCTCGGTAGCGGCGAAGCGGGCGAGGTGGTTCAGCGCGGCCTCGTGCAGCCGCGCCTCGGTGGGGGCGGGGCCGGCGCCGGGCGGGCGGCGCTCCCGCTTGCGCCGGTTCGGGGGCGAAGGGTCCTCGGCCATCGGGAGAACCTGCCACGGCGCCGCCGGCCCGGCGAGGGGAAGGCGAGTGCCGCAACCCCCCCTCGCCGGCGGGCGTTCCAGCCGCACGACTCAGACGACGCCGTAAGGAGACGCCGATGACCAATCGATCCTACAAGTCCAGCCTGATGGGCCTCACCGCTGCTGCTGCCCTGCTCGCCCTCCCGGCATTCGCCCAGAGCCAGTCCCAGCCGCGCGACGGCGCGCCGGGCAACCCGCCCTCCACCGCCACCCAGCGCGCGGCCGATGCCGCGACGGGCAACCGCACCCCGGCCGACGGCACGCCGGGCAATCCCCCGGGCACGGCGGTCGGCCGGGCCGCGGAGCGCGCGGGCAATGCCGTGAGCGGAGCGACGGAGCGTGCCGGTAACAACGCCGCCGAGGCGAACCAGCGCGCGGGCGACCCGCTGAACACCCAGAACCGGCCTGACGGCACCCCCGGCAACCCGCCCGGCACCGCGCTCGGCCGCGCCGCCGACCGCGCGACCGACAGCGCCAGCGGCGCGAACCAGCGCGCCGGCGATCCGGCGAACACGAACAACCAGCCGGACGGCACCGCCGGCAACCCGCCGGGCACGGCGGTCAGCCGCGGCGTGGACCGCGCGCTCGGCACCAACATCTCCGGCGCCTTCCCGCAGAACGAGGGGCCGGCGACCGACGGCACCCGCGCGAGCACGACGGGCCGCAGCCCCGCCGCTGACCGCGAGAACGAGCCCGCCGCCGCCAACGCCAATCCCGGCGCCATGGGCAGCAACCAGGCGGTGAACCGTGGCGCGAGCGGCGCCCAGGGCCCCGGCCAGACCCAGCCCGGCGCCGTGAACGCCACCCCCGATGGCGGCCAGGCCCGCGCCGGCACGACGAGCGTGCCGCTGCAGAACCAGGCGGCCGGTAATGCCCCCGCCAACCCCAACGGCCCGGGCAGCATGCCGGCGGCCGGCGCCACGGCGGGTGCCGCTTCGGGTGGCGCGGCAGCCACCGCCTCCGGCGGCACCGCCGCCACGGCCCCGATGGCGCAGACGGACCGGGCGAGCCGCATCATCGGCTCCAGCGTCTACAACGAGCGCAACGAGGCCATCGGCTCGGTGGATGACCTCGTCCTCGCCTCGGGCGGCTCTTCGCCCATGGCGATCGTCTCGGTCGGCGGCTTCCTCGGGATCGGTGCGAAGCTCGTGGCCGTGCCGATGTCCGACCTCCGCTGGTCGGCGGCCGACAACCGCTGGACGATCACCGGCGCGACGCGGGAGAGCCTGACCTCGCTTCCCGCCTACTCCTACGACGCCGCGCGCCGCGGCTGATCGGCTTCTTCCTGCGGCATTGACGGGGGTCCGGACGCGAAGGCGTCCGGACCCCTTTCTCGTTTCGTGCCATGCGACACGGTGCTCAAAAATGAAAAGATGACGCAACGGAAAGCGGAACCACCGCCGGGATGTCGCGTTGCCCTCACAGGTCCCGGCGAGACATGCGGGATCAGAACAACCGACCGGAGAAGGCATCCGATGCTGTCCACCACCTTCCGCGCCACCGTGCTCGCCCTCACCCTCGGTGCCCTCGCGGCCTGCAGCAGCGACCCGTTGAACACCGCCGGCCGCCGCGACGGCGCGCCGGGCAACCCGCCCTCCACCGCGACGCAGCGCGCGGTCGACTCCGTGACCGGCGACCGCACCCCGGCCGATGGCCGCCCGGGCAACCCGACCGGCACCGCCGCCGAGCGCGCCTTCGACCGCGCGGCCGGCACGGATGTCTCGGGTGCCTATCCGCGGCAGGACGACTGCTCGCCGGGCAACCCGCCGGGCACGCAGGTCTCCCGCGCCCTCGGCACGACCGATCCGAGCACCTGCCCGACGCCGGCCGAGCGCCGCCGCAACCGCCGCTGATCGCGGCGCGCGGCCAGCCCGCGCGCAGAAAGGGGGGGCGGTGGCCGCAGGGCCGCCGCCCCTCGCGTTTCGCATCCCTGTCACGCTTTGACCGGTGATTCGCTTTCCTGCATCCTCGCCGGCTTCCCGCCCGGCGCCGCGATAACCGCCTCGCCCGCGGGGCTACCGGAGGGCCACGCCGCGTGATCCCCCCCCTGATGCCGAACTACAACCGTGCCGACCTCGCCTTCGAGCGGGGCGAGGGCGCCTGGCTGTGGGACGCGCAGGGCCGACGATTCCTCGATTTCGGGGCCGGGATCGCGACCAGCAGCCTGGGCCACGGCAACCCGCATCTCGTCTCCGCCATCGCCGAGCAGGCGGGGCGGGTGATGCACACCTCCAACCTCTACCGCGTGCCGCAGGCCGAGCGCCTCGCCGCGCGGCTGGTGGAGGCGACTCCCTTCGCGGACAGCGTCTACTTCTCCAATTCGGGCGCCGAGGCGAACGAGGCGATGGTGAAGGCGGTGCGGAAATACCACGCCGCCGAGGGCCGTCCCGAGCGCTTCCGCACCATCTGCTTCGAGGGCGCCTTCCACGGCCGCACGCTGGCCATGATCTCGGCCACCGGCAACCCGAAGTACCTGGAGGGCTTCGGCCCACCGGTGGAAGGCTTCGATCACGTTCCCTTCGGCAACATGAACGCCGTCCGGCAGGCGATCACGAAGGAGACGGCGGCGATCATGATCGAGCCGGTGCAGGGCGAGGGCGGCGTGCGCCCGGCCGACCTGCGCTTCCTGCGCGAGCTGCGCGCCGTCTGCGACGAGTTCGGCCTGCTGCTGGCGCTCGACGAGGTGCAGACCGGCATGGGCCGCTCCGGCAAGCTATGGGCCTATGAATGGGCCGGGATCGAGCCGGACATCATCTCCTCGGCCAAGGGTATCGGCGGCGGTTTCCCGCTCGGCGCCACCCTGGCGCGGGAGAAGGTGGCGGTGCACCTCAAGCCCGGCACCCATGGCAGCACCTATGGCGGCAACCCGCTCGCCTGCGCGGCCGGCAATGCCGTGCTGGACGTGATCCTCGCGCCCGGCTTCCTCGACGGCGTGGACCGCGTCGCGCGCCATCTCTGGCGCGGCATGCTCGGCCTCGCGGAGCGCCACCCGAAGGTGGTGGCGGGCGTGCAGGGCGCGGGGCTGCTGCTCGGCCTCCGGCTGCAGGACGCCGTCTCCAACTCCGAAATGCAGGGCGCCGCCGTGGCGGAGGGCCTGCTGACGGTGGCGGCGGGGATGAACGTGCTGCGCGTCGCGCCGCCGCTCATCATCACCGAGGCCGAGGCGGACGAGGCGCTGCGCCTGCTCGACCGCGCCTGCCTGCGCATGACGCCGGGCGAGGCGAAGGCGGCGGCGAAGTGAGCGCCGCCCTGAAGACCGTGGAGGGGGGGCTCGCAGCCCCCCGCCACTTCCTCGAGATCATGGACTTCGACGCGCCGACGCTCCGCCGCATGCTCGACCTCGCGCGCGAGGCGAAGGCCGGGCGCGTGGGCGGCAAGCCGCTGGCGGGCAAGTCGGTGGCGCTGATCTTCGAGAAGCCATCCACCCGCACGCGCGTCTCCTTCGAGGTGGGCATCACCCAGCTCGGCGGGCACGCGGTGGTGCTCTCGGGGCGGGACATGCAGCTCGGCCGCGGGGAAACCCCGGCCGACACCGCCAAGGTCCTCTCCCGCTACGTCGATGCCATCATGCTCCGCACGGACGACGTGTCGAAGCTGCGCGGCCTGGCGGAGCACGCGACGGTGCCGGTGATCAACGGGCTGACCGACGTGTCGCATCCCTGCCAGATCATGGCCGACGTGCTCACCTTCGAGGAGCATCGCGGCCCGATCGCCGGGCAGACGGTCGCCTGGACGGGAGACGGCAACAACGTGGCCCAGTCCTTCATCCAGGCCGCCGCGCGCTTCGACTTCACCCTCCGCCTCGCGACGCCCGAGGCGCTGCGGGCGCCGGCCGATCTCGTGGCCTGGGCGCGGCGCGAGGGCGCGCGGATCGAGGAGACAGGCGATCCCGCCGAGGCCGTGCGCGGCGCGCGCTGCGTGGTGACGGATACCTGGGTCTCCATGTCCGATGAGAAGCCGGATGCGGCCACCACGAACCGCCACAACCTCCTCGCGCCCTACCAGCTCAACGCCGCGCTGATGCGCCACGCGGCGCCCGATGCCATTGTGATGCACTGCCTGCCCGCCCATCGCGGGGAGGAGATCACCGAGGAGGTGATCGACGGCCCGCAGAGCGTGGTCTTCGACGAGGCGGAGAATCGGCTGCACGCGCAGAAGGGCGTGCTGCTCTGGGCGCTGGGCGCGGGATAGGGCAGCCCTCCGGCGTTTCACGCGGGGTTAAGAAGGCTCACGCATTCTCTGGGTGACCGACCAGAGGACCCTGCTTTGCCCTCCATCCTGACCCGTCTCTCGGCGCGCTTCGGCCTCGTGCCGCGGCTGATCGCCATCCTCCTCGTCTCCGTGCTGGCCGCCGTGGCGGTGCTCGAAGCCGTGATGCAGCAGCGGCTCGACCAGCGCGAGATGGAGGCGGCCCAGGGCTCGCTGACCGTCAACCTCGCCCTCCTGCGCGATCTTGTCGCCCGGCAGGGTGAGGGTGCGCGGCTGGAGGAGGGACGCCTGCTGGTCGGCAACACGGCGCTGAACGGCCGCGACGACATCGTGGACAGCGTGCAGCGCATCGGGGGCGCCGTGGCCACCATCTTCGCCGGCGACGTCAGGGTGGCCACCAATGTGCGCCGCCCCGACGGCACGCGCGGGGTGGGGACGAAGCTCGCCCCGGGACCCGTCCATGACACCGTCATCGGGTCCGGCCGCACCTATCAGGGCCGGGCCGACATTCTCGGCACCCCGCACCTTACCATCTACGAGCCGCTGCGCGACGCCGCCGGGCGGCAGGTCGGGATCCTCTTCGTCGGCGTGCCGCTGGCCCAGGCGCTCGCGGCCGTGGCGGAGGCGCAGCGGGCCTCGCTGCTGACGGCCGCGGGCTGCGGCCTGCTGGCCTGCCTGCTCGGCTGGTTCGCCATCTCCTGGACGCTGCGGCCGCTGCGGAACCTCGTCCGCATCCTCCGCGATGCGGCGGGAGGACGGCGCCACCAGGGCCCCGTGCCCTGCCTCGATCGGCGCGACGAGCTGGGCGACCTGGCGCGCGCCGTCTCCGCGCTGGAGGAGGCCTCCACCCGCAACGCGGCGCTGGAGCAGGAGGCCAGGACCCGCCGCCAGGAGGAGGAGCGCGCGCGGGAGGCGGCCCGCGGCGAGATCGCGGACGGGCTGGAGCGGTCGCTCGGCGGCGTGGTGCTCGGGCTGGGCGAGGCCGTGCGCGCGCTGAACGCCTCGTCGGACGGCGCCTCGGCGGCGGCGGACGGGGCAGGCCGTCTGGCCGACGGCGCGTCGGACCGCGCGCGGCAGGCCGGGAGCAACATCACCACCGTGGCCGCGGCCGCGGAGGAACTGGCGGCCAGCGTCGCCGAGATCGCGCGGCAGGTGCAGGCCGGGACCGCCGTCTCGCAGGAGGTCGTCGCGGCCGTCCGCGCCTCGGACGAGACGGTGGCGGGGCTGACCGGGGCGGCCACCCGGATCGGGGAGGTGGTGCGGCTGATCGGCGACATCGCGGGGCAGACGAACCTGCTGGCCCTCAACGCCACGATCGAGGCGGCGCGGGCGGGCGAGGCCGGCAAGGGCTTCGCCGTGGTGGCGAGCGAGGTGAAGTCCCTCGCCAGCCAGACCGCCAAGGCGACGGATGAGATCGGCAGCCAGATCGAGGGGATGCGGGGCGAGGCGGAGAGGGCTGTCCGCTCGATCCAGGAGATCGGCGCCGTGGTGGCGCGCATGGAGGCCGTGACAGGCGCGATCGCGACCGCGGTCGAGCAGCAGGGGGGAGCCACCCGGGACATCGCCCGTGCCGCCGCGGCCGCCTCCGACGATGCCGATGGCGCGGCGAGCGAGGCGCAGGCCGTGCAGGCCGAGATGACCGCGGCGCGCGACGGGCTGGCGCGGCTGCACGATGCTGCCGACAGCATCGCGCGCCAGGGCGGCGCGCTGGAGCAGGGCTTGGCCCAGGCCGTGCGCCGCATCCGCGAGGGTTGACGCAGATCAAGGCAGGTCCAAGGGCGCAGGATCAGTCTGGCCCCAGGCACAAGCGCCCTGGAGGCATCCGATGTCCGCCGCCCTGATGGAATCCCTTTCCGCCCGCGACCTGATGACGCGCGAGGTGGTCTGCGTTCCCCCCTCCATGCCCGTCTCGTCCCTCGCGCGCCTGCTGGCCGAGCGCGGCTTCTCCGCCGTTCCTGTCGCGGGCAATGACGGGCGGCTGCTCGGCATCGTGACCGAGCTGGACCTCATCCGCCGCCTCGCCGGCGCTGAGGACCGCCGGCCCGGCCTGCTGCACCGGCTCCTCGGCAACCGCGACCGCGATGCCGAGCGCTACGCCCAGGTGCACGGCATGCTCGCCGAGGACGTAATGACGCGCGACCTCATCACCGTCGACGAGGACACCTCGGCCGAGCACATCGCCCACATCATGGAGGAGCGGGGCATCCGCCGCGTGCCCGTGCTGCGCGGGGACCGGCTGGTGGGGATCGTCTCCCGCGCGGACCTGCTCCAGGCGCTGCTCGTCCCGCCGGCGAAGCTGGGCGTCGGGGCCGAGGACGAGCGCATCCGGGACGCGGTGCTGAGGGAGATCCGGGAGCAGCCCTGGGCCGACACGGTCTTCACCTTCGTCTCCGTGGAGAACGGGATGGTGGAGTTCCAGGGCTTCGCCCGCTCCCCGGCCGTCCGGCGCGGCCTCCAGGCCATCGCCCACCGGGTGGAGGGCGTGCGCGGGGTGGTGGACAACATGCAGGACGGCATCCCCCAGAACGCCCTCTACTGAGCGTCCCCCGTTGAGGGCGCTGGCGGGGCGGGGCGCCATGCACGCGGCGCGGGCGCCCGGCCCTGTCGGTCGGGGCCCGGGCTGACTATCTAGGGCGGGTGCAAGACGTGACCCGCCCCTCCGAGACCCCCGATTTCCTGAACCATGACCGGCCGCCCGTGCCGGACATGGTCGTTCCCCGCGCCATCCTGCCCTTCCACCTGGAGGGGCGGCCGGTTCGCGGCCGCCTCGTGCGGCTCGGCGTGCTGGCCGATGCGCTGATCGCCCGCCACGAGCTGCCCGAGGACGTGTCGCGCCTGCTGGGCGAGTCCCTGGCGCTGACCGCCGGGCTCGCCGCGGCGCTGAAGTTCCGCGGCTCCTTCTCCCTCCAGGCCAAGGGCAACGGCCCCGTGCCGATGCTGCTGGCCGACTGCACCGATGCCGGCGAGCTCCGCGGCTATGCCCGCGCCGAGGGCTCCCCCATGGGCGAGGCGGGCGACCTGCTGGGCAAGGGCTATCTCGCCTTCACCTGCGACCAGGGGCCGGACATGGACCGCTACCAGGGCATCGTCGCCATTGAGGGCGACACCCTGGCCGAGATGACGGACAGCTACTTCCGCACCTCCGAGCAGCTCCAGGCCTTCGTGCGCCTGTCCTGCCGCCGTACGCCGGGGGGCTGGCGCGCCACGGCGCTGATCCTGGAGCGCGTGGCCGCCGAGGGCGGGATCGATGGGTTGGCGAATGAGGAGGCCGACGACGCCTGGCTCACCGCCACCACCCTGGCCGCGACGGTCACGGAAGCGGAGATGCTGGATGACGCCCTGGCCTCGGACATGCTGCTGCACCGCCTCTTCCACGCGGAGGGCCTGCTGCTGGACCGCCCGCGCGCGCTCTCCTATGGCTGCCGCTGCTCCCGCGCGCGGCTGGCAGGCGTGCTCCAGGGCTTTCCCGAGAGCGACCTCGACGACATGGCCGATCACGGGCAGATCACCATGAACTGCGAGTTCTGCAACGTCGCCTTCCGCTTCGACCGGAGCGAGGTGAGGGGTGGCGCCGGGCGGGCCTGATCGGCTAACGCGGTGGCCGGCTTTCCGGAGGACCCCGCAGAGATGATCGCACGTCGCCTCGCGCTCGGCGCGCCGTTGCTGCTGCTGGCCTGCGGAGGGCGGGAGCCCCCGCCCGCCCCGGTGCCGCGGATCGAGGGCTATGCCTGGCTCACGCCCCTGCGGCTGAACGTGGCCGACATGGAGGTGGTGGAGAACCCCGCCGGCCTCCGCGCCGACCCGCCCGCGCCGATCGTGCCGGCCGCCGAGGTGGCGCGGATGGGGCGGGACCGGATCATTCCCTCCGGCACCACGAACCGCGCCCGCTTCGTGGTGGAGGCCGCGAGCCTCGCCTGGGCCGGCGACTCCGTTTCCGTGCTGCTCCGCGCCGGGGTGGAGGTGCTGGACGCCGACCGCCGCGTCGCCTTCGCCGAGGCCGAGGCGCGCCGCGCCATGAGCGGAACGGGCAGCAGCGCCGCCGCCCGTGCCCGCGCCGCCGAGACGGTGGTGATCCGCGCCATGGAGGACCTGAACGTGGAGTTCGAGCTCCAGGTCCGGCGCAACCTGCGCGACTGGCTGCTGGAGACGACGCCCACCGCCCCCGTGGCGCCGGTGGACACGCCCGAGGGAATCCAGCGCCAGGACCTGCCCCGGGGCTGACCGCAACCCGGAGGCGGGATGGCGCGCTTCTTCTATCGAAGGAGAAACGCAATGAACCGCATCCGTGCCGTTGCTCTCGTGCCGGCCCTCGCGCTCGGCCTGGGCCTCGCCGCCTGCGCGCCCGATCCGGCGGATTCCTATTACGGGGCGGCCCCGGTGACGACGGGCTACGTCGCCCAGCCCGGCTACGTCACGCAGCCCGGTTACGTCACCCAGCCGGGCTATGCCACTCAGCCCGGCTATGTCGCCCAGCCGGGCTACCTGCCCGCTCCCCAGCCCTATGCGACGGCGCCGGGCTATGCCACGCCGATGCCCGCCTATGTGGGCCAGGGCGAGTACCGCGCGGTGCCGCCCGCCGGGGCCTATGCCGCGGCGCCCGCCGATCCCTACTGCCGCCAGGCCTATGCTGCCGCCGCCGGCGCGCAGCAGCAGGCCGCGGTCACCGGCAGCTATGGGGACGCGGCGCGGGCCGAGCGTTCGGCCGGCTACTACCGCCGGGACTGCTGATCGCGGGGCGCGGGGCGTCTCTCCCCGCGCCTCAACCCTCGAAGGTGCCGCTGCGGCCGTTGATGATGGAGAGGAACTCCCGCCGCGTCGCGTGATCCTTGCGGAAGGCGCCGAGCATGGTGCTCGTCACCATGGTCACGCCGTGCTTGTGGACGCCGCGCGTGGTCATGCACTGGTGCGCGGCCTCCAGCACCACGGCGACGCCGAGGGGGTCCAGCACGTCGTTGATGGCATTGGCGATCTGCGCCGTCAGCTTCTCCTGGATCTGCAGGCGCTTGGCGAAGGCGTCCACCACCCGCGCGAGCTTGCTGATGCCGATCACCCGCCCGCGCGGGAGGTAGCCGATATGCGCCCGGCCAATGATGGGCACCATGTGGTGCTCGCAATGGCTCTCCAGCCGGATGTCGCGCAGCACGACCATCTCGTCATAGCCCGCCACCTCCTCGAAGGAGCGCTGGAGAAGCTGGACGGGATCGGTGGAGTAGCCGGCGAAGAGCTCGCGATAGGACTTGGCCACGCGCTTGGGTGTGTCCAGCAGCCCCTCCCGGTCCGGATCGTCCCCGGCCCAGAGGAGGAGGGTGCGGACGGCCGCCTCGGCCTCGGCCTGGGTCGGGCGGGGGTGGCCGGCGAGGTCCGCGGGAACGGGCACGGGGTCCTCCGCGGCGGCCTGGGTCTCGGGCAGGGGATCGGTCACGGTCGTGTATCCTCGGGGGCACGGGGACTGTGCCGGTCAGTGGTGCCGGCGGCTGGCGCAGTCGTCCCATGATGGGGCGGGGGGAAGCGCAGGGAAAGCTGGCCGGGTCCGCGCCCGGTGCGCCTTCCCCGCGGCCGGGCCCTAGTTCAGCGTCACCTGGCCATGCGGGCTGTCGAGGCTGAAGGCGGGGATCTCGGCATCGAAGGTCTCGCCGGTATCGGGCACGACCATGTGGTAGCGGCCGCGCATGAAGCCCGAAGGGGTCGCGAGCGGCGTGCCCGAGGTGTACTCGAAGGCCTCCCCGGGCTCGAGGACCGGCTGCTCCCCCACTACCCCGTCGCCGTGGACGTGCTGCGTGCGGCCGAGCGCGTCCGTGATCTGCCAGCTGCGCTTCATGAGTTGCACCGTCTCGCGCCCCTCATTGCCGATGCGGACGCGATAGGCCCAGACGTAGCGTCCTTCCTCCGGGTTCGACTGGTCCGCGAGGTAGAAGGTGCGCACCGTGACGCGCAGCCCCCGCGTGACGGCCGTGAAGGCGCCGGCCTCGCTCATGCCCCCTTCTCCTCTTCCTGCCTGCCCCGGTGCGGGGCAGCCTGCCACCCGGCGCGGCACCGCGTCCACCGCGCGCCGCGCCGGGTCCCGATCAGCGCGCGGGGCCGGCGGCCTTCGCCACGCCGACGGAGCCGCCGCCCTTGCCGCGCAGCCCGTCCAGCGCCTGGGAGAGGTCGTCGATCAGGTCCTGCACGTCCTCCAGCCCCACGGAGAAGCGCACGGTGCCATCCGTGATGCCGAGCCGCGCGCGCTCCTCCGGGCCCACCTTCATGTGGGTGGTGGTGGCGGGGTGGGTCACCATGCTGCGCGCGTCGCCGAGGTTGTTGGAGATGTCGATGAGCCTCAGCGCGTCCAGCACGCGGAAGGCCGCCTCCTTCCCGCCTTCCACGTCGAAGGTGACGAGCGAGCCGCCGGCCGACATCTGGCGCTTCGCCAGCGCCTGCTGCGGGTGGCTGTCGAGGAAGGGGTAGAGGGTGCGCGACACCTCCGGGCGGGAGGAGAGGAAGTCCGCCACCTTCGCCGCATTCGCGCACATCGCTGGCAGGCGCAGGTGCAGCGTCTCCAGCCCCTTCAGGATCACCCAGGCGTTGAAGGGGGAGATGCTCGGCCCGGTGTTGCGGATGAAGGGCTGCAGCACCTCGTCCACCCACTTCGCCGAGCCCAGCACCGCGCCGCCGAGCACGCGTCCCTGGCCGTCGAAATGCTTGGTGGCGGAGTAGACGACGACGTCGGCGCCCATGGTGAGCGGCTTCTGGAGCAGCGGCGTGGCGAAGACGTTGTCCACCACTACGATTGCCCCGGCGGCATGGGCCATCTCGGCGACGGCCGGCAGGTCCACCAGTTCCAGCATCGGGTTGGAGGGCGTCTCCAGCAGGACGAGCGCGGCCGGCTTCCGGAAGGCGTCGCGCCACTGGTCGAGATCGGTGCCGTCCACGAAGACGGTCTCGATGCCGTAGCGCGGCAGGAGGGTGGAGACGATCCAGTGGCAGGAGCCGAAGAGCGCGCGCGAGGCCACCACCCGGTCCCCCGCCTTCAAATGGGCCAGCATCGCCGAATGGACGGCCGCCATGCCCGAGGCCGTCACGCGGCAGGCCTCGGCGCCCTCCAGCGCGGCGAGCTTGCCCTGCAGCGCCTCGATCGTCGGGTTGCCGAAGCGGGAGTACTGGTAGTGCTTCACCGTGCCGAGGAAGGTGTCCTCGGCTTGGGCCGCGCTCTCGTACATGAAGCCCGAGGTGAGGTGCACCGCTTCGGACATCTCGTCGAAGGAGGAGCGGTTCTGGCCGCCGCGCACCAGCAGGGTGGCGGGGCGGAGCGGGAGGTCCGGAAGGGTCCTGGGCATCGCGGGCGTTCCATCACAGTCACGGATGGCCCGGTCGGGCGGGGGAGAGCCCCCGCCACGGCCGTTTAGCGCGTTTCTTTAGGCTCGCCGCAAGCTGGCCGACAAATCGCGAGCTGGACACCGTGGATACGGCGCCCACGCCAAGTTAGTGCCCCACCCCTCCACGGGCAAGTCGTGCTACCGCCCGGATTGCGCGCGGGCGGTGGCTGCGCTAGGTGTGGTGGTGCGGCGCGGGCGTAGTTCAGAGGTAGAACGTCAGCTTCCCAAGCTGAATGTCGTGGGTTCGATTCCCATCGCCCGCTCCAGCCACCCTTCCGAGGGAAGGGCTCTCCGGCCCCGGGCCGGTTTCCCAGTTAAATCCTCCGAGATCATCGTGCGGTGCCTTCCCAGTTCCGGCCGGGTGCCGAAGCCTGTTCCTCAGCCCGCTGCCGGCGGGTTGGGCGTGCCCGCGAAGGCAACGGATTTCACCAGCGCCCAGACCTTCACGCCCGGCCGCAGCCCGAGCCGCGCCACCGCATCACCCGTCACGCGGGCGAGCAGCACCGCGCCACCCACGCGCAGCCGCAGCATCGCCTCGTGCGGGGCGGCGGGCTCGATCGCCTCCAGCTCGGCCGGCAGCGCGTTCTGCACGGAGAGGCCGCGCGGCTCCTCGGTGGCGACCGAGACGTCGCGCGCCCGGACCCGCACGCGCAGCGCCGTGCCCACCGGTTCGTCCCGGAGGGGAACGCGCAGCTCGCCGCCCGGAAAGCCCAGCCGGGTCAGGCCGCGCGCGGCGTCGTGGTCCAGCACGGCGCAGGCGAGGACCACCCCCGCATCCCGCCGCCCGGCGAGCAGCGGGAGGTCGGTGCGCGCCGAGAGCGCCTCCACCGTGCCGGCGGCGAGGACGCGCCCGGCCTCCATCAGCACGAGGTGGTCCGCCAGCCGGTCCACCTCGTCCAGCGCGTGGGTGACGAGGAGCATAGGCAGGCGGAACCGGTCCCGCACCCGGGCGAGATAGGGCAGCACCTCCGCCCGGCGCGGCGCGTCCAGCGCGGCCAGGGGCTCGTCGAGCAGCAGCAGCCGGGGGCGGGAGAGAAGGGCGCGGCCGAGAGCCACCCGCTGCCGCTCCCCGCCCGAGAGCGCGGCGGGGCGGCGGGGGAGGAGAGGGGCGATGCCGAGGAGATCCACCACCTCCTCCAGCCCCGGCCCCGGCAGGCCGCGCGGGGACCGGCGCAGCCCGTAGAGCAGGTTCGTCCTGACGGAGAGGTGCGGGAAGAGCCGCGCGTCCTGGAAGACCACGCCGCAGCGCCGCTTCTCCGCCGGAACCGCGATGCCGGCGGCGGTGTCGAGCAGCACCTCGCCGTCCAGCGCGACCCGCCCGGCATCCGGCCGCAGCAGCCCCGCCACGGCCTGGAGAAGGGTGGACTTTCCGCAGCCGGAGGGGCCGAACACCGCCGTGACCCCCGGCGTGGGCGAGGCGAAATCCGCGTCGAGCAGGAAGCCGCCCGGGCCGGGGAAGCGGTGGCGCAGCGCGAGTTCCAGCATCAGCGGGGCGGACGGCCGAGCAGCACGCTCAGGCGCCGGCCCGCGAGATCGGCCAGCAGCAGGCCGGCGATGGCCAGGGTGAAGGAGACGGCCGCCAGCCGCGCCGCGACCGCCTCGCCGCCCGGGGTCTGGGTGGCGCTGTAGATCGCGAGCGGCAGGGTTTGCGTCTCGCCCGGGATGTTGGAGGCGAAGGTGATCACCGCACCGAACTCGCCGAGCCCCGCCGCGAAGCCGGTGATGGCGCCGGAGAGGATGCCGGGCGCGATGAGGGGCAGGGTGACGGTGGCGAAGCGGTCCAGCGGCCCCGCGCCGAGGCTGCGCGCCGCCGCCTCCAGCCCGGGATCGACCGCATCGAGGCTGAGCCGCACCGCGCGCACGATGAGGGGAAAGGACATCACCGCCGTCGCGAGGGAGGCGCCGGCGGTGGTGAAGACGAGGCGGATCCCGAATAGCCCGTCGAGCAGCCCGCCCACCGGCCCGCGCAGCCCGAAGGTGACGAGGAGCAGCCAGCCCACCACCACCGGCGGCATGACCAGGGGAAGGTGGACCAGCGCGTCGAGCAGCGCCCTGCCGGGAAAGCGCCCGCGCGCCAGGAGCCAAGCGACCAGCACCGCCGGGGGAAGGCCGAAGAGGACGGAGCGCAGCGCGACCGCGAGGCTGAGCCGCACCGCCTCCCATTCCTCCGGCGTCAGCACCGCGGGGCTAGTCCGTGCGGAGCGCGAAGCCGAGGCGGCGATAGGTCTCCGCCGCCTCCGGCCCCGTGGCGAAGGTGAGGAAGGCGCGCGCGGCCTCGTTGTCCGCCCCGCGGCGGGTGAGGGCGAAGGGGAGGGTGATGGGCGGGTGGCTCCCGGCGGGGAAGGTGCCGATCACGCGCACCCCGCGCGAGGCCGCCGCGTCCGTGGCGTAGACGATGCCCAGCGGCGCCTCGCCCCGCTCGACCAGGAGAAGGGCGGAGCGGACGTTGTCGGCGCGCGCGAGGCGGGGCGAGAGCGCTTCCCACACGCCCATCCAGCTCAGCGCGGCCTGGGCGTACTTCCCGACGGGAACATGGGCGGGGTCCCCCGTCGCGATCCGCCCGCTCCTGCCGAGAAGGGCGGCGATGTCGGTGCCGCGGGTGAGCTCGACCGGCCCCGCCGCGCTGTCCGCCGGGGCGACGAGCACCAGGGCGTTGGCCAGCGGCGAGACGCGCGTGCCCTGCGCGACCAGCCCGCGCTCCTGCAGATAGCCCATCCAGGGCTCGTCGGCGGAGGCGAAGAGGTCGGCGGGCGCGCCCTGCTCGATCTGCCGCGCGAGGGCGGATGAGGCGGCGAAGGAGAAGCGCGGCGCGGGGTTGCCCCGGCTGCGCCAGGCCTCGCCGAGGGCGCGCATCGCGTCGGTGAGGCTGGCCGCAGCGAAGACGGTCGGCCCCTCCTGCGCCCGGGCGGGAAGGCCGAGGGAGAGAAGGCCGGCCATGACGGCGCTTCCCAGCGTGTTCTGCAGGAGGAGACGACGCATGGCTGCACCCACCGCTGTTCCCGCCCGGATATATCGGTAGCCCTTCCTGTTCGCAAGTGGTTCGCAACAAAGGGGAATCGCGAGTGTTGACGCAACGGAGGCTTGTTGAAGGATGCCGATTTAACTTAAATGCAGGGTTTCTACGGTAAGAACATTTCGTTTTGTGGGAGGGCCAGATGAACATGGAACTCTCGCGACGCGGCTTCCTCAGGGCCGCCGGCGCGGGTGTTGCGGGCACGTCACTCGGGGCAATGGGTTTCAGCGAGGCGGAAGCCGCCGTCGCGGCCTATGTCAGGCCCCTCAAGCTCGCGAACACCACGGAGACGCGCAACACCTGCCCCTACTGCTCGGTGGCCTGCGGAATCATCCTCTATTCCAAGGGTGACGTGCGGAAGGGCGAGCGGGCGGAGATCGTCCATATCGAGGGCGACGCGGATCATCCAACCAATCGCGGCACGCTCTGCCCCAAGGGCGCGGCGCTGAAGGACTTCGTCCAGGCCCCGACGCGGCTCACCCGGCCGATGCACCGCAAGCCCGGTTCCGACCGCTTCGAGCCCATCACCTGGGACGCGGCGCTGGACCGGATCGCGCGGCTGATGAAGGACGACCGGGACGCCAACTTCGTCCTGCGCAACGACGCCGGGATTCCGGTCAACCGGTGGACGACGACGGGCATGCTCGCCGCCTCCGCCACCACCAACGAGACGGCCTGGACGACCTTCAAGGTCGCCAAGTCCCTCGGGATCGTCGGATTCGATAACCAGGCGCGCGTCTGACACGGCCCTACGGTGTCCAGTTTGGGCCCGACTTTTGGCCGTGGCGCGATGACGAATGCCTGGACCGATATCAAGAACACCGACCTCGTTGTCGTCATGGGCGGCAATGCGGCGGAGGCGCATCCGTGCGGATTCAAGTGGGTGACCGAGGCGAAGGCGCAGCGCGGCGCCAAGCTGATCGTGGTCGACCCGCGCTACACGCGCACGGCGTCCGTCGCCGATTTCTACGCGCCCATCCGGCAGGGAACGGACATCGCCTTCCTGCTCGGCGTGATCAACTACTGCATCAAGAACGACAAGGTGCAGTGGGAGTACACGAAGGCGTTCACCAACGCCTCCTACATCGTGAAGGACGGCTACGCGTACAGCGACGGCCTGTTCACGGGCTATGACGAGGAGAAGCGCGACTACGACCGGTCGAGCTGGGACTATGTCATGGGGGAGGACGGCTTCGCCGTCACCGACCCGACGCTCCAGCATCCCCGCTGCGTCTGGAACCTGCTGAAGGAGCACGTCTCGGCCTATACGCCCGAGATGGTCGAGCGCATCTGCGGCACCCCGCGGGACAAGTTCCTGCGCGTGGCCCAGATGATCTCCGAGTGCTCGTCGCCGACGAAGACGATGACGTCGATGTACGCTCTCGGCTGGACGCAGCACTCGCACGGCGCGCAGAACATCCGCGCCATGGCGATGCTCCAGCTCATCCTGGGCAATATCGGCGTGCGCGGCGGCGGCATGAATGCGCTGCGCGGCCACTCGAACATCCAGGGACTGACCGATCTCGGCCTCATGTCCCACCTCCTCACCGGCTATCTCAACATGCCGACGGAGAAGGAGACGGATTTCGAGACCTATATGAGCAGCCGGCAGTTCCGGCCGCTCCGGCCGGGGCAGACGAGCTACTGGCAGAACTACCGGAAGTTCATGGTCAGCTTCCAGAAGTCGATGTGGGGCGACGCCGCCCGCGCCGACAATGGCTGGGCCTATGACTACCTGCCGAAGCTCGATGTGCCGGCCTATGACGTGCTGCGCGTGTTCGAGCTGATGAACTCGGGCCGGGTGAACGGCTATATCTGCCAGGGCTTCAACCCCGTGCTCGCCTTCCCCAACCGGGGGAAGGTGACCTCGGCGCTGTCGAAGCTGAAGTTCCTCATCACCATGGACCCGCTGGAGACGGAGACGGCGCGGTTCTGGGAAAACCATGGCGAGTACAACGACATCGCCACGCGCTCCATCAACACGGAGGTGTTCCAGCTCCCCACCACCTGCTTCGCGGAGGAGGAGGGCTCGCTCACCAATTCCGGGCGGTGGCTGCAGTGGCACTGGCAGGGCGGCTCGCCGCCCGGCGAGGCGAAGCACGACACCTGGATCATGGCGCAGATCTTCCTGCGCATCCGGGAGCTGTACCGGAAGGAGGGCGGGCCGTTCCCCGACCCCATCCTGAACCTCTCCTGGAACTACCACGATCCGAACGAGCCCGAGCCGGAGGAGCTGGCGAAGGAGATCAACGGCCGCGCGCTGACCGATCTCCGCGACCCCGCCGATCCGAACAGGGTGCTGGTGCCTGCCGGCAAGCTGGTGACCAACTTCTCGCAGCTGCGGGACGACGGCTCCACCGCCTGCGGCTGCTGGATCTATTCCGGCTGCTTCAACGAGGCGGGCAACAACATGGCGCGGCGGGACAACCACGATCCCGACGACACCGGCGCCTATCTCGGCTGGACCTTCGCCTGGCCGCTGAACCGGCGCACGCTGTACAACCGCGCCTCGGCCGACCTGCAGGGCAAGCCCTGGGATCCCTCCCGCAAGCTGCTCGAGTGGGACGGCACGAAGTGGACGGGCTACGACGTTCCGGACATCGCGCCGAACGCCCGGCCCGACCAGGTGATGCCCTTCATCATGAACCAGGAGGGCGTCTCGCGCCTCTTCTCGCGCGGCCTTATGCGGGACGGGCCTTTCCCCTCCCATATGGAGCCCTTCGAGAGCCCGGTCGCCAACGTGTTCAACCCGCGCATGCGGGGCAATCCGGTGGCGCGCATCTTCCAGAGCGACGTGGCGCAGTTCGGCACCTCGGACGAGTTCCCCTTCGCGGCGACCTCGTACCGGCTGACCGAGCACTTCCACTACTGGACGAAGCACAACCGGGTGAATGCCGCGCTGCAGCCCGAGTTCTTCGTCGAGATCTCGGAGGAGCTGGCGGCGCTGCGGGGCGTGGTGAATGGCGGCTGGGTGCGCGTCTGGTCCAAGCGCGGGTCGGTCAAGGCGAAGGCGGTGGTCACCAAGCGCATCCGCCCGCTGACCTGCGACGGCAAGGTGGTGCATGTCGTCGGCATCCCGCTCCACTGGGGCTTCGTGGGCGCGGCGAAGAAGGGCTTCGGCCCGAACTCGCTCTCGCCCTTCGTGGGTGAGGCCAATATCGAGACGCCGAGCTACAAGGCGTTCCTGGTGAATCTCGAACCCACCACGGCCCCGGGAGTGCAGTCATGAGCGACAGCCCTCGCACGGCGGTCAGCAACCCGCCCGTGCAGCCTATGGCCAGCAACCTTGGCCAGGGCGACCTCATCCGCCGCTCGGCGACCGATGAGCTTCCGCCCCCGCAGCGGCAGCTCACCCCGGTCGCCAAGCTGATCGACGTGTCCAAGTGCATCGGCTGCAAGGCGTGCCAGTCGGCCTGCGTGGAGTGGAACGACACCACGCCGGCCGTCGGCGAGAACGTTGGGGCCTATACCAACCCCCACGACCTCACCGAGAACATGTTCACGCTGATGCGGTTCACGGAATGGGTGAACCCCTCGACGGACAACCTGGAGTGGCTCATCCGCAAGGATGGCTGCATGCACTGCGCCGATCCGGGCTGCCTGAAGGCCTGCCCGGCGCCCGGCGCGATCGTGCAGTACACGAACGGGATCGTGGACTTCATCCACGAGAACTGCATCGGCTGCGGCTACTGCGTGAAGGGCTGCCCCTTCAACATCCCCCGCATCTCGAAGGCGGATCACCGGGCCTACAAGTGCACCCTGTGCTCCGACCGTGTGGCTGTCGGCCAGGGACCGGCCTGCGCGAAGGCCTGTCCGACCCAGGCCATCGTCTTCGGGACGAAGGAGGACATGAAGCGGCACGCCGAGGGGCGGATCGCGGACCTGAAGTCGCGTGGCTACGCGAATGCGGGGCTGTACGACCCGCCGGGCGTCGGCGGCACGCATGTGATGTACGTTCTGCATCACAACGACCAGCCGCACATCTATGCCGGGCTCCCCGACGACCCGAAGATCTCGGCCGTCGTCCAGACCTGGAAGGGGCTGACGAAGTATGTCGGCCTCGCCGCCATGGGCTTCATGGCGGCCGGCAGCCTCATCCACGGCGTGTTCACCCGGCCAAACCGCGTGTCGCGCGAGGATGAGGAGAACGCCGAGAAGCTGGTCAAGACCGGCGGCGCCGAGCCGCCCCCGCCGGCGGAGGAGCGCGCGTGATGGTCGAGCGCGTTCAGCCCGGGGACACGCTTCACCCGGGCCGTCCGTCCACGGTGGGGCGCTACGGCATCGGGGCCCGGATCAACCACTGGGTGACGGCGTTCAGCCTCATCCTCCTGGTGCTGTCCGGCCTCGCGCTGTTCTACCCCTCGCTCTTCTTCCTCACGGGGCTGTTCGGCGGTGGGCAGAACACGCGTGCGGTCCATCCCTGGATCGGCGTGCTGCTCTTCATCAGCTTCTTCATCCTCTTCGCCCAGCTCTGGAAGGCCAACCTGCCGCGGCGGGACGACCGGGTGTGGCTCTCCAAGATCAAGGACGTGATCGCGGGGCATGAGGAGAACCTGCCCGAACTCGGCAAGTACAATGCCGGGCAGAAGTTCATCTTCTGGGGGATGAGCTTCCTCATCCTCGTGCTGATCGGAAGTGGGCTGCTGATCTGGGAGCAGTACTTCGCCCCCTACAGCTCCATCCCGACGCGCCGCGTGGCGGTGCTTGTTCACGCCATCGCGGCGGTGCTGATCATCTGCGTCTTCATCCTGCACGTCTACGCGGCCTTCTGGACGCGCGGCACGCTGCGGGCGATGACGCGGGGCTCGGTGACGGCGGGCTGGGCCTGGCGCCACCACCGCAAGTGGCTGCGGGAGATCGTGGGGCAGCGGAAGATCGGCCCTGCCGAGTAAGTGGCTAGCTGGTGGCCGGTCCGGCCCGTGAGGTGAGATGTCAGGTTTCAGTACGATCCAGCCCGATCCATCCCAAATCGGGCGACTTCTCAAGCCCGCTTTCGCGGTACTGCCGGACCCGCCGCTCCTCTTCCGCCAGCGCGCGGAGCGCTTCGACGCGCTGGCGCAGGAGGGGGCCATGGCCCCTTACCTGCGCTTCCTCGCCCGGCTGAGCGGGGTGCAGGCCGAACTCGCCGCCAAGCTTCCCGCGCCGGAGCCGATCCCCGCCGAGCAGGTCGAGCGCGCGCGGGCGAACGGGATGCCGCCGCTGGACCGTGCAGCGCTGGCCGCCGATCCCGCGCTGCGCGCCACCATCGACCGTTTCCTCCCCGCGATGGAGACGGTGGAGATGCCGCGCCAGGCCTCCGACGCCCTGGCCTGGCTGCGCCGGACCACGCCGGAGATGGTGGAGGAGATGCTCGGCAATATCATGGCCGATTCCATTCCCTTCGATGCCTTGCCGGCGCACCTCTTTCTCTCGGCCGCCGTGCAGGTCCATGCGGCGAGGCTGGCCGCCACGCTGGATGCGGAGCGGCTGGTGCCGGTGGAAACGGGGTTGTGCCCCGTCTGCGGCGGGCCGCCGGTTTCCTCCATGGTCGTCGGCCGCCCGGGGGCGGAGGGCACGCGCTACGCCGCCTGTTCCTGCTGCGGCACGCAGTGGAACGAGGTGCGGGTGAAGTGCCTCGCCTGCGGCTCCACCAAAGGCGTCGGCTACAAGTCGCCGGAGGGGGAGGAGGCGACGGTGAAGGCCGAGACCTGCGACTCATGCCGGAGTTGGGTGAAGATCCTCTACCAGGACCGGAACCCCTCGCTGGAGCCGGTGGCGGACGACGTGGCGAGCCTCGGCCTGGACATGATGATGGGGGAGACGGAGTACCGGCGCGCGGGCTTCGATCCCTTCCTGCTGGGCTACTGACCCCCATGGAGGGCAACGCCGCCCTGCGCGCCCTTCCGTCGGTGGACCGGGTGCTCGGCCTGCCGCAGCTCCTGCCCCTGATCGAGCGCTTCGGCCGCGCCGAGGTGACGGAGGCCATCCGCGCCGTGCTGGCCGAGGCCCGCGCCGGCCGCGTGCCGCCCGGAAGCGCCGAGATCGTGGCCGCCATGGCCGCGGACCGGCTGGAGGAGCGGGACCGCTCGAAGCTGCGCCCGCTCTTCAACCTCACCGGCACGGTGCTGCACACGAATCTCGGCCGCGCCCTCCTGGCCGAGGCGGCGATCGAGGCGGCGGTGGACGCGATGCGGGACGCCGTCGCGCTGGAATTCAACCTCGCGGACGGCAAGCGGGGCGAGCGCGACGACCACCTCCGGGAGATCCTCTGCGAGCTGACGGGGGCGGAGGACGCCACCCTCGTCAACAACAATGCCGCCGCCGTGCTGATCGCGCTCAACACGCTCGGGGCGGGGCGCGAGGCGGTGGTGTCGCGCGGGGAGCTGATCGAGATCGGCGGCGCCTTCCGCATGCCCGACATCATGGCGCGCGCCGGGGTGAAGCTGGTCGAGGTCGGCACCACCAACCGCACGCATCCCCGGGACTACCGCGCGGCGCTGCATGCGGGCACCGGCCTCGTGCTGAAGGTCCACACCTCGAACTACCGGATCGAGGGCTTCACCGCCGAGGTGGGCGGGCGGGAACTCGCCGCCATCGCGCGGGAGGCGGGGGTGCCCCTGCTGAACGACCTGGGGTCCGGCACGCTGGTCGATCTCTCCCGCTGGGGGCTGCTGCGGGAGCCCACGGTGCGCGAGGCGGTGGAGGAGGGGGCGGATCTCGTCACCTTCTCCGGGGACAAGCTGCTGGGCGGGCCGCAGGCGGGCTTCATCGTCGGGCGGCGGGACCTGATCGCGGCGATCAACCGCAACCCGATGAAGCGCGCGCTGCGCGTGGACAAGATCCGCATCGCCGCCCTGGCCGCGACGCTGAAGCTCTACCGCGATCCCGACCGGCTGGCCGAGCGCCTGCCCACGCTGCATCTCCTCTCCCGCCGCGCCGGGGAGATCGAGGCGCAGGCGCGGCGCATCGAGCCGCAGCTCAGCCCGCTGCTCTCCCCCGCCTACGGGGTGGAGGTCTGCGAGTGTCGCAGCCAGATCGGCTCGGGTGCCCTGCCGCTGAACACGATCGCCAGCGCCGGCCTCCGCATTTCCGCCCCTCGTGGCCGGGACCTGGAGGCCTTGGCCGCTGCCTTCCGCGCCCTGCCGCGCCCGGTGATCGGACATATGAAGGACGGCGCCCTGGTGCTGGACCTCCGCTGCCTGACGGACGAGGCGGGCTTCCTCGCCAACCTCTCCTCCCTGTCCCTCCCGCATGGGATGGCTTGACCGCTTCCGGCGCGCGGCCCCGTCCCCCGCGCCGGACCCGATGGAAGAGGCGATGGCCGCCTTCCGGGAGGGCGATCACACCCGCGCCCTCGCGCTGTGGGAGCCGCTGGCGCGGGCGGGCAATGCGCGCGCGCAGGGAAATATCGGCGCCTGCTTCGCCGAGGGGCTAGGTGTCCCCGCCGACGCGCCGCTCGCGCGGAAATGGCTGGCCCTCGCCGCCGAGGCCGGCTTCGCCCCCGCGCAGCGCAACCTCGCGGCGCTCTATCTCCGCGGCGGGCAGGGGGTGGAGACGGACTTCCCCCGCGCCGCCGAACTCTACCGCCGCGCCGCCGAGGCCGGGGACGCCCCCGCCCAGGACATGCTGAGCTGGATGCTGCTGGAGGGCGAGGTGATGCCCGCCGACCCCGCCGAGGCCCGGCACTGGGCCCTGCTCGCGGCGGAGGGCGGCGTGGCCGCCTCCATGACCCGGCTGGGCATGCTGCACCACCACGCCCTGGGCGTGGAGCGCGACCCCGCCGAGGCCGCCCGCTGGTGGCGCCGGGCGGCGGAGCGGGGCGATGCGGACGGTCAGGCGATGCTCGGCGCCGCCCATCACCTCGGCGCCGGCGTCGCGACCGATGCAGTGGAGGCCCTGGCTTGGCTGATGCGCGCCGAGGCCGGTGGCAGCGCGCTCGCACGCCCCTTCGTCGGCCCTGTCCGGGCCGCGCTGGATCCCGCCGGCATCGCGGAGGCCGGGCGCCGCGCCGCCGCGCCCTTGCCGGAGGCGCCGGCATGATCGTCGGCACCGCCGGCCATATCGACCACGGCAAGACCGCGCTGGTGCGCGCCCTGACGGGCGTGGATACGGACCGGCTGAAGGAGGAGAAGGCGCGCGGGATCACGGTGGATCTCGGCTTCGCCTATCTCCCCAGCGGGCTCGGCTTCGTGGACGTGCCGGGGCACGAGCGCTTCGTGCACACGATGCTCGCCGGTGCCAGTGGGATCGACTTCGCCCTGCTCGTCGTCGCCGCCGATGACGGGGTGATGCCGCAGACGCGCGAGCACCTGGCCATCCTGGACCTGCTCGGCATTCGCCGCGGGCTGGTGGCGCTGAGCAAGGCCGACCTCGCGGACGAGGTGCGGCGCGCGGAGGTGGCGGCCGGGATCCGCGAGGCCCTGGCCGGGACCGCGCTGGAGGACGCGCCCGTCCTCCCCGTCTCCGCGCGGACGGGGGAGGGGATGGAGGCGCTGCGAGAGGCCCTCTCCCGCGCCGAGGCGGAAATCGCCGCCCCACCCGAGACCGGCGCCTTCCGCCTCTCCGTCGATCGCAGCTTCACCCTGGCCGGGGCGGGCACGGTCGTCACCGGCACCGTCCTCTCCGGCGCCGTCTCGGTGGGGGATGCGGTGATGGTGAGCCCCTCGGGCATCCCGGCCCGGCTGCGCTCCCTTCACGCGCAGAACCGCCCGGCGACGCGCGGCGTGGCGGGGCAGCGCTGCGCCCTCAACCTCGCGGGGGAGGGGATCAGCAAGGAGGCCGTGTCGCGCGGCGACATCGTGCTCGACCCCGCGCTGCACGCGCCCACCGATCGCATCGACGCGAGCTTCCGCGTCCTGGCCGGCGAGCCGAAGCCGGTCGGCACTTGGTTTCCCGCGCGGCTGCACCACGGGAGCGCGGAGGTCGGCGCGCGGCTGGTCCCGCTCGGCGATCCGATCGAGCCGGGCGGGGTGGGAATGGTGCAGCTCGTCCTCGACCGCCCGCTCGCCGCGGCGGTGGGGGACCGCTTCATCCTGCGCGACGTCTCGGCGCAGCGGACGGTCGGCGGCGGCCGCTTTCTCGACCTCCGCGCCCCCGCCCGCAAGCGGCGCACGCCGGAGCGGATCGCGCAACTCGAAGCCTTGTCGGAAGGATCGCCCGCGCGTGCCCTCGCGCGGCTGCTGGAGGTCCCGCCCTATCTCGTGGAGGCCAACGGCTTCGCGCGCGACCACGCGATGACGGCGGCCGAGGGTGCGGCGCTTCTCGCCGGGCTCGGCGCGGTGGTGCTGGAGGCCGGCGGGCTGCGCCACGCCCTCTCCCACGCGCGGTGGGAGGCGTTCCGGGAGGCGCTGCTCCGCGAGATCGGCCGCTTCCACGAGGAGAACCCGGATCTCCAGGGCATCGGGCGGGAGCGGCTGCGCCTGCTCGTGCAGCCCCGGCTTCCCGCCCCGGCCTTCCGCGCCGCGCTGGAGCGCGAGGCGCGGGCGGGCGCGGTGGTGCTGGAGGGCTCCTTCCTCCGCCTGCCCGGCCATGAGGTGCGGCTGGACCCGGAGGACGAGGCCCTCTACGCCCGTATCGAGCCCCTGCTGGGCGGCGAGGCCCGGTTCCGCCCGCCGCGGGTGCGCGACATCTCCAACCTATTCGACCTGCCGGAGGCCGGGATACGCCGGGTGCTGAAGGCCTGCGCGCGGCTGGGCCGGGTGGACGGGATCGCCCAGGACCACTTCTTCCTCCGCGCGACCACGGCGGAGATGGTCGGCCTCGCGCGGGACGTGGAGCGGCGGGCGGAGGACGGCTGGATCACCGCCGCCGCCTTCCGGGACCGGGTGGACAACGGCCGGAAGGTCGCCATCCAGATCCTCGATTTCTTCGACCGGCACGGCGTGACCTTGCGCCGCGGCGACCTCCGGCGCATCAATCCGCACAGGGCCGACCTGTTCGGCCCGCCCGCCGATGGCCTTGGAGGAGAATCGTCCCCGGTGGGGCGTCCGGACTTCAAATCCGGGTGGGGCAGCGAGACTGCTCCGGGTGGGTTCGACTCCCATTCTCTTCCGCCATCCCCAGAGGCGCCATCCCCAGGGGCGCCATCTCCCGAGGCCGCATGACCGCCCCCGCCGAGACCGATTTCGACGACTGGCTGATCGAGACCTTCGCCGAGGCGGGCTCCTTCACGATGCTCTTCGTGCTCGTCCGCATCACCGAGCGGACGGTGGAGCCGCTGCGCTCCGCCTGGCTGCACGTGGTGGGGGACGAGACGCGCTGGCCGGACATGGTCGCGCTCTTCGCCGGCGCCGGGGTGGATTGGTCCGGCGCCGTCTTCTACCGCGCGGGGCGGGAAGGGCTGGTGGAGGACGGGGAGGCCCGCGCGCGGCTGGCCGCGCTGACGCGCAAGCTGCACGAGGACCGTTCCCTCATCCGCGAGGGCGAGTTCTTCAACGCCGAGGGGCTGCGGCTTCAGATCGAGGAAATGAAGCCGCACTGACCCTCATTAGGCCGGGCGGGGAACCGCCTGCCGCGCGAGGAGCTTCCAGTCGCCGCCCTGCTTCTGCCAGACGAGCAGCACGCCGATCCGCACATTGCCCGGGCGGCCGCCATCCATCGTCTCGGCCGTCAGGATATGGCGGACGACCGCGACATCGCCGGTGACGGAGACGGTCTGCTCGGAGAGGTTGATCGAGCGGAAGACGCTCCGCCCCTCCACGATCCCCGCGACGAACTGCGCCTGGTCCTCCAGCCGGCCGGAGGAGTGGCCGTAGCTGAGCTGCGGGGCGGTCAGCGCCTCAAGCTTCGCCCGGTCGGCCGCGACCATCGCCTGGCGCAGGGACTCGACGGCGGTGGTGACGGCGGCCTCGTTCGGGGCCTGGGCGGCGACCGTCTTGGCGAGAAGCGCGGCGGCGCCGAACCCTCCCGCCGCGAGGAGGCCGAGATGGCGGCGAGAATGGGGCATGGATGTCCTCCCTTGATGTGCTGGACGGACCCCAGGGCCGAAAGCGCCTCCGGGTCCGCGGCCCAGGCTAGGAGGTATTCCCGCTGCCCGCCAAGCAGCCCGGGATCAGCAGACGGCGGCGGGGGCTGCCGTCAGGGGGTCCAGGCCGCGCGCCGTCGGCGGCTGCCAGGTCGGGGAGGTGGCCACCGCGCCGCGGGGATTGGTGCCGATGAAGGAGCCGCCCGTGCCGCCGCTCCAGCCCGTCGAGCCGGTGTTGCCGGGCGCGGTGCCGTCCCCGCTGCCGCGGGCGGGCGGGGTCGCGGCCTCGGCCTTGTTGCCGCCGCCGGGGCAGCCGGCGCCGGAGTTCAGGCTCTGGGAGGAGGGTGGGCGATTCTGCGCGAGGGAAGGGGAGGCGAGGGCCAGCCCCGCCAGAAGCACCGTCATGGCCGGTAGAACGCGCATCCTGTTCCTCCTCTTCCCGCCGCTCATGAACGCGCGGCGAGTTCCGATGTCACCACCACGCGCGGCGCGCCGGGCACGGCCGCGCCGATGCGCCGCGCGAGCGGGTAGCCCGCCGCCCGGATCCGCTCCACCAGCCCCTCGGCCGTCTCGGGCGCGCAAGCGATCAGCAGGCCGCCCGAGGTCTGGGGGTCGGTCAGCAGCGCGCGCTGCCAGTCGGGCAGGCTCCCGGGCAGCTCCACCCCGCCGGCGTAGCTGTCCCAGTTGCGGTGCGAGGCGCCGGTGACGAAGCCCTCCCGCGCGAGGGGGGCGGCCTGCGTGAGCAGCGGCACGGCGGCGCCCTCGATGTTCAGGGTCAGCCCCGATCCCCGCGCCATTTCCAGCGCGTGGCCGAGCAGGCCGAAGCCGGTGATGTCGGTAATCCCGTGCACCGCGGGATCGGCGGCCAGCTCCGCGCCGACGCGGTTCAGCAGGGTGGTGGAGGCGATCATCTCCTCATAGGCGCCCGGGGGCAGGGCGCCGCGCTTGATGGCGGCGGAGTAGATGCCGACGCCGATCCCCTTCGTCAGGATCAGCGCGTCCCCCGGCCGCGCGCCGGTGTTGCGCCGGATGCGGTCGGGGTGGCCGAGGCCGATCACGGCGAGGCCGTAGATCGGCTCGGGCGAGTCGATCGAGTGCCCGCCGGCCACGGGGATGCCCGCCTCCGCGCAGACGGAGGCGCCGCCCTGTAGGATCTGCCTGACGGTTTCCGGCGCGAGCTTGCTGACGGGGATGCCGAGGATGGCGAGCGCCATCACCGGCTTGCCGCCCATGGCGTAGATGTCGGAGATGGCGTTGGTCGCGGCGATGCGCCCGAAGTCGCGGGGATCGTCCACCATCGGCATGAAGAAGTCCGTGGTGGCGATGACGGCGAGGTTGTCGTCCACCTTCCACACGGCGGCGTCGTCCGCCGTCTCCGCGCCCACGAGCAGGTTGGCGAAGGGGCCGGCGAGGGGCTGGTCCGCCAGGAGGCTCTGCAGGACGGAGGGGGCGAGCTTGCAGCCGCAGCCGCCGCCATGGGCCAGCTCGGTCAGCCTGATCGCTTGATCGGACACGGCGCCCTCCCTTCCATCGGCCTCCCCGACATCCGGCAGTTCCGCCCCGGGGTCAAGCGAGCCGCCCGGCGCGGGCGCGCTTGCCGCGGGGATGGCCCGCTCCGATAAGAGGGCAGGGGACGGCGCGCGCCGGTCCCGTCGCGGGAGGGATGCCGAGAACGATGGCGATCAGACATGTCTGCCGTTTCAACCTGCCCATCAACCCGGTCTTCGACGAGCGGCTCCGCGCCGAGCCGGAGATATGGCTGGAGGTCGGCGATCTCGGCGGGCCGGAGAGCGCGCTCGCGGAGATGGTGGGGCGCGCCCATGTCTTCCACGTCTCGCCCGCGCGGAACGAGCTGCCCCGGCGCTGGTTCGTCACGGACGAGTTCCTGCGGGACTTCCCGAACCTTCTCGTCATCTCCTCCAACGGCGCGGGGCACGACACGATCGATGCCGCCGCCTGCACGCGGGCGGGGGTGGCCGTGGTGAACCAGATCGGGGCCAACGCCCTCTCGGTGGCGGAGATGGCGATCGGCCTCATGCTCGCCGTGGCGCGGAAGATCGCCCTGTCCGACCGCCGGCTGCGGACCGAGCGCGGCTTCCCGCGCGAGGCGCTGATGGGGCACGAGGTGAGCGGCTCCACCCTCGGCATCGTCGGCCTCGGGCAGACGGGAAGGCTCGTCGCGCGGATGGCGCAGGGCTTCGGCATGCGCGTCCTCGCCGTCGATCCCTTCCTGCCGCAGGCCACGATCGCGGAGCGCGGCGCGGAGGCGGTGGAGATGGCGACGCTGCTCGCCCAGTCGGACATCGTCTCCCTCCACTGCCCGCTGGACGCGACGACGCGCGGCATGTTCGGCGCGGAGGCCTTCGCCGCGATGAAGCCGGGGGCGCTCTTCGTCACCACCGCGCGCGGCGGCATCCATGACGAGGCGGCGCTCGCCGGGGCCCTCGCCTCCGGCCATCTCGGCGGCGCCGGGCTCGACGTGTGGGAGCCGGAGCCGCCGCCGCTCGATTCCCCGCTGCTGCGGATGGACAACGTGGTCGCCACCTTCCACACGGCCGGCGTGTCGCACGAGGCCCGCCGGAACGTCGCGGCCTGGGGGGCGGAGCAGATCATCGGCCTGCTCCGGGGCGAGACGCCGCCGCGACTGGTGAATCCCGAGGTCTGGCCCGAGGTTCGCCGGCGGCTGCTCGCCCTGGCCGAGGGCTGACGCCCCGCTCCTGAGGCGGCGCGATGCTGGCCCGCAGGCTTGCGGGCCGGCGGTGCCGCGCGATCGTGCTTGCATGCAAATAGTTTGATCTCCTACGATCCCCCTCAAGGGGCGCGCGATCCACGACGCGCCGGGAGGAGGAGCGGCCCCATGGCGCAGCCATCGCGGGCAAGGCCGTCGCGCGCGGCCGGGCATGCGGAGCCCCGGGACGGGGAAGAGCCGGCGCTGCGCCTCCTGCACGGGGGGCGGGGTCCCCTGCGGCTCGGGCTGCTGGAGAACACGCTGGGCTTCCATCTCCGCCTGGCGCAGGAGGCCTCCTTCGCCGCCTTCGCCCGTCGCAGCGGCGATTCCGGCCTGAAGCCGGGCCACTTCGCGGCGCTGGTCATCATCCACAACAATCCGGGCCTGTCCCAGACCGCCCTCGGCGCCGCGATCGGGCGGGACAAGTCCACCCTCACCCCCAAGCTCGCGGAGCTGGAGCGGCGCGGCCTGCTGCGGCGGGACCGCGCCCATGCGGACCGCCGCAGCTACGCCCTGACCCTCACCCCGGCCGGGGAGGCGGCGCTCGCGGCCCTGACGGCCCATGCCGCCGCCCATGACGCGGCCCTGGACCGGCTGGTGGGCGGGGAAAACCGCGCCGCCTTCCTCGACACGCTCCGCCGCTTGGTCGCGGGGCTGGACACGGACGAGACCTGATGGACGCAACGACCACCCGCACCTCGGTGCGCACCCGCACCACGGTGCGTACGCGCACCACGGTGCGCGAGGCGACGCTCGACCTGCTGCGCGCGCTGGACATGACCACGGCCTTCGGCAACCCCGGATCGACGGAACTCGCCTTCCTCGACCGCTGGCCCGGTGATTTCCGCTACGTCCTCGGGCTTCAGGAGGCGAGCGTGCTCGGCATGGCCGACGGCTACGCCCGCGCCACCGGGCGCTGCGCCTTCGTGAACCTGCACTCCGCCGCAGGCGTGGGGCACGCGCTGGGCAACCTGTTCACCGCTTATCGGAACGGCGCGCCGCTGGTGGTGACGGCGGGGCAGCAGACGCGCTCCCTCCTGCCGAACCTGCCCTTCCTCGGCGCGACCGACGCGGCGCAGTTCCCGAAGCCCTATGTGAAGTTCAGCATCGAGCCCGCGCGGGCGGAGGACGTGCCCGCCGCCATCGCCCAGGCGCATCGCATCGCGACCCAGCGCCCCTACGGCCCCACCTTCGTCTCCATCCCGTCCGACGACTGGTCGGCCCCCTGCCACCCCGTGCTCCCGCGCGCCTGGTATCCCGACGCCTCGCCCGATCCCGCCGCGCTGGAGGAGGCCGCGCGGGCCATTGCCGGTGCGCGGCGCCCCGTGGTGGTGGTGGGGCCGGAGGTGGATTCCGAGGGCGCCGGCCCCGCCCTCGTCGCGCTGGCGGAGCGGATCGGGGCGCCGGTGCTGGCCAGCCCCTTCTCCTCGCGCCTCTCCTTCCCCGAGGACCACGCGCTCTTCGCGGGTCATCTGCCCGCCGCGCCCCAAGCGGTGTCGGACGCGCTCGGCGCGCACGACCTCGTGCTGGTGATCGGCGCGCCCGTCTTCACCTTCCACGTGCCCGGGGACTGCGCGCTGTTCCACCAGGGCATCCCGATCTTCCAGATGACGACGGATGCGGAGGCCGCCTCATCCGCCCCGGCGGGCACCGCCATCCTCGGCAGCCTGCGCCTCGGCATCCCCGCCCTCGCGGCGCTGCTGCCGGAGGCGGCACGCCCCCTGCCGGCGCCGCGCCCGCGCCCGCCCGCGCCAGAGGCGGGCACGCCGGTCAGTGCTCCCTACGCCCTGCACCGCCTGCACGCCGCCATGCCGGAGGACGCGATCCTCGTGGAGGAGGCGCCCTCCCACCGCCCGGCGATGCAGGCGCAGATGCCGGTCCGGCGCTGGGGCGGCTTCCTCACCATGGCGAGCGGGGGCCTCGGCTACGGGCTGCCGGCGGCGGTGGGCGTGGCGCTCGCCAGCCCCGGGCGGCGGGTGGTCTGCCTCATCGGCGACGGCTCCTTCATGTACTCGCCCCAGGCGCTCTGGACGGCGGTGCAGGAGGGGCTGCCCCTCGCGGTGATCGTGCTGAACAACTCGGGCTACGGCGCCATGCGCTCCTTCTCCCGCGTGCTGCAGGTGCGGGACGCGCCGGGGATCGAGTTGCCGGGGATCGACTTCGTCTCCCTCGCGCGCGGCATGGGCTGCCCCGGCCGCGCCGTGGGGACGCCCGAGGAACTCGACGCCGCGCTGGCCGAGGCCATGGCCGCGTGCGGCCCGTTCCTCGTGGAGGTCGCGCTCGATAGCGCCGTGGCCTCGCTCTACGACAAGCACTGACGGGAGGAACAAGAATGCTCGACGTACCGCTGATCATCGGCGAGGGCGACCGCCCCGCGACCGGCGCCGCCACCTTCGAGCGCCGCAATCCCGTGACGGGTGACGTCGCCACCCGCGCCGCCGCGGCCACGGTGGCGGATGCGGAGGCGGCCTGCGACGCGGCGGCCGCGGCCTTCCCGGCCTGGTCCGCCCTCGGCCCCAATGCCCGGCGCGCCATCCTGCTCAAGGCCGCCGACGCGCTCGCCGCCAAGGCGCCCGACTTCATCCGCATGATGGCCGAGGAGATCGGCGCGACGGCGGGCTGGGCCGGGTTCAACGTTCATCTCGCCGCCGGCATGCTGCGCGAGGCCGCGGCGATGACCACGCAGACCACGGGCGAGGTGATCCCCTCGGACAAGCCGGGCTGCCTGGCGATGTCCATCCGCGCGCCGGTCGGCGTGGTGCTCGGCATGGCGCCGTGGAACGCGCCGGTCATTCTCGGCGTGCGCGCGCTCGCCCTGCCGCTCGCCTGCGGCAACACCGTGGTGCTGAAGGCGAGCGAGACCTGCCCCGGCACGCACAGCCTCATCGCCCAGGCCCTGCGCGAGGGCGGCGTTCCCCCGGGCGTGGTGAACGTGGTGACGCATTCCGCCGAGGATGCGCCCGCGGTAGTGGAGGCGATGATCGCGCATAAGGCGGTGCGGCGGATCAACTTCACCGGCTCCACCAAGGTCGGGCGCATCGTGGCGATGCACGCGGCGAGGCATCTCAAGCCCGTGCTGCTGGAGCTCGGCGGCAAGGCGCCGATGCTCGTGCTGGAGGATGCGGACCTGGACGAGGCCGTGAAGGCCGCCGCCTTCGGCGCCTTCATGAACCAGGGCCAGATCTGCATGTCCACCGAGCGGCTGGTGGTGGTGGAGAGCGTGGCCGACGAGTTCGCGCGGCGCCTCGCTGACTTCGTGGCGACGCTGCCGGTGGGCGACCCGCGGACGGGGACAGTGTTCCTCGGCTCGGTCGTGGACGAGGCCTCGGCGATGAAGGTGGAGCGGCTGATCGAGGACGCGACCTCTAAGGGCGCCACCCTGCTCGGCGGCGGGGAGCGTCGCGGCACGATCATGCCCGCCTCCATCGTGGACCGCGTGACGCCCGAGATGGCGCTCTACGCCGAGGAGTCCTTCGGCCCCGTCGTCGCCATGATCCGCGTGGCCGACGCCGAGGAGGCGGTGCGCGTGGCGAACGACACGGAGTACGGCCTCTCCGCCGCGATCTTCACGCGGGACGTAGCGCGCGGCATCGCGCTGGCCCAGCGGATCGAGAGCGGCATCTGCCACGTCAACGGTCCCACCGTGCATGACGAGGCGCAGATGCCCTTCGGCGGCACCAAGGCCAGCGGCTACGGCCGCTTCGGCGGGCGCGCGGGGATCGCGGAGTTCACCGAGTTGCGCTGGATCACGGTGGAGACGCAGCCCGGCCAGTACCCCTTCCCGCCTGCCGCCAAGGCGCCGCCCTCCGCCACCCCCGGCGCGCACTGAGCCGGGCAAGAGGGAGGAGGATGAGGATGAACGCCATCACCCGCCGCGTCGCGCTCGGCGCCGCGCTGGGCGCGGTCGCGGCGCCCGCGCTGCGCGCGCAGACGCCCTGGCCCACCAAGCCCGTGCGCGTCATCGTGCCCTTCCCGCCGGGCGGGCTGGTGGACACGCTGGCGCGCTCGGTCTCGCAATCCCTGGCGGCGCGCTTCGGCCAGCCCTTCGTGGTGGACAACCGCGCGGGGGCGGGCGGCAATATCGGGGCGGACCTCGTCGCGAAGGCGGCGCCGGACGGCTACACGCTACTCGCCTCATCCATGGGGCCGCTGGCGGTGAACGCGTTCATCTACCCCTCCATGCCTTATGACACGAACACCGCCTTCGCGCCGGTCACCCTGCTGGCGACGACGCCGAAGGTGCTCTGCGTCGCCAATGCGAGGCCCTGGCGCAATATCGGCGCGCTGGTGGCCGCGGCGAAGGAGCGGCCGGGGGGGCTCACCGCGGGGTCGGCGGGGGCGGGCAGCAGCCTTCACCTCGCGCTGGAGCTGTTCAAGGGCGCGACGGGCACGGACATCCAGCACATCCCCTATCGCGGCGCGGCGCCGGCCATCACGGACCTCATCGCCGGCAACATCGACCTGGTGATCGACAACGTGCCGAACATCCTCGGCCATATCCGCGGGGGAGCCGTGCGCCCGCTGGCCGTGGCCACGGAGGGGCGCCTGCCGCAACTGCCTGACATCCCGACCATGAACGAGGCGGGGGTGAGCTTCGTCTTCGGCACCTCCTTCGGCATGGCCGCCCCGGCGGGCACGCCGGAGCCCGTCATCGCCGCGCTCGCGGAGGGGGTGGCGGCGGCGCTGGCGGACCCGGGCGTGGGGGGCAGGCTGGCGGAGCAGGGCACCATCCTGGGCGGGCAGGGGCCCCAGGCTTTCGCCGCGCTCATCGCCGAGGAGAAGCGGACGCTGGAGCCGGTGATCCGGCGCGCGGGCATCCGCGCGGATTGAGGGAGGAGGGGCGGGGCGTCTCTCCGCCCCGTGCCGCCCCGGCCCTCGGTAGCCCGGCACGGCAGCGCAGCCGTCCCCGGCATTGCGGCGCCTGGGCCCGCGGCGAGGAGCGACCCTCTCCCCGGGCGAGGCAAGCGGCGGAGGCGCCGCTCACGCCGGCAGGGGTTCCGCCTTCCAGCCAGCATCGCACAGCGCCTTCGCGATCCTCTCCGCCGGGGCGCTGGCATCGCCGATGGTCACCTCCCGCCGCTCGAGGTCGAACTCCGCCCTGGCGCGCGGATCGGCCTGTTGGATGCTGGCGGCCACGCCCTTCGCGCAACCATCGCAGTTCATGTTGCTGATGTGGAAACGCATGGTCCCGTCCTTCCCTGCTGTTCTGTCCCAGGCCAGATGGGGCCCGCCGCCGTGACAAGGTCAAGCCATGTCGGGGGAACGAAATTCCCTCGCTGTCGGCGCCAAACTCGCCTCGACGTGAGGTGTTATCAGCCCTGAAACCCGGCTGGCCCCGGACGACCGGGCCATGCCCGGGTGCCATCGTCACCGCCAGGCAGGGAGGCGCGGACGCTATGGAATCCATGAGGTTGGCCCGCCCGTGCTCGCCTGCCCGGGGCAGCATCGATGACCTGCTCACCTGTTTTCCCGACCCCTCCCGCCCGGATTGCCGGGCCGCGCCGGGACGAACGGGAAGATAGGACCCACTGCGATCGAGGAACCAATGGCGGCAACAGACAGATGGCCGGCACCACTTCGCGCCGCTGCTTTCGCGGCCGCTGGGCTGGTATTGTCCGGCATCCAGGGCGGTAGCGGTTCCCGGGCCAGGCCTTCCCGGGAGACTACGTCTCCCCGGGAGACTACGTCTCCCCGGAGGGCAGCGCCGGCCCGCACGGCTTCCGCGGTGCCGGGGGAGGAAGGCAAGGGACGTTCCGCGGACACGCCCTCCCAGATCCCCGCTGCCGGCTGGTGGGACATCCTGAAGCGCACCTTCCAGCAGATATCGGAAGACAGGCTGCTGACCGAAGCGGCGGGCATCACCTTCTACGGACTTCTCGCCCTGTTCCCGGCCGTGACGGCCCTCGTCTCGCTCTACGGCCTGTTCGCCGATCCCGGTGACATCTCCAGGCACCTCGCCGCGCTCTCGGGCGTGGTTCCGGGGGGCGGGATGGAGATCATCGAGGAACAGGTGCGCCGTGTCGCGGACCAGGGCAGCGGCAAGCTGGGCTTCGGGCTCGCGATCAGCCTCGCCGCCTCCCTCTGGAGCGCCAATGCGGCCACCAAGGCCGTCTTCGATGCCCTCAACATCGTCTACGAGGAGAAGGAGAAGCGCGGCTTCCTCAAACGCACGGCCGTCACGCTCGCCTTCACCCTCGGTGCGATCCTGTTCGTGCTGCTGGCCATGGGCGCCGTGGTGGTGCTCCCGATCATCCTGGGCTTCGTCGGGCTCGGTCCCACCGTGGACTTCCTGATCCGGTTGCTGCGCTGGCCGCTGCTGCTCGTCGCCATCGGTGTGCTGCTGGCCATGCTGTTCCGGTACGGGCCGAGCCGCGACAGCGCGAAGTGGCGCTGGGTGAGCTGGGGCGGTGCCTTCGCGGCGATCGCCTGGCTGATCGGCTCGGCCGCCTTCTCGTTCTATGTCACCAACTTCGGCAGCTACAACGAGACCTACGGCTCGCTCGGGGCGGTGATCGGCTTCATGACCTGGATCTGGCTGTCGGCAGCCATCGTGCTGGCCGGGGCGGAACTGGACGCCGAGATGGAACGGCAGACCGGGAAGGACACGACCGCAGGACCGGAGCAGCCGATGGGCCGCCGCAATGCCACCATGGCCGATACCGTGCCCGAGGGGGGGCGGTAGGCAACGATGGGAAGGGCGGCGCAGGTCGCGCGTGGCCCCGGACTTGAGAAGCACGGGGCTGGCTCACCGCCAGCCACCTCGCCTTAACCGAGAGGCCGCCGCCCTGTGCGTCCGGCGGGCTTCCGCTCAGCTGTGCGCAGGGGCTGAAAGGCCCTGCGCGGCGTCCATCATGCTGTCGATCGTGGGTAGCTCAGGATCGGAGGCGAACAGGCGCTTCGAGGTGCCGTCCAACATCGCGAGATCCACGAAGGTCGCCTCGCCATTCAGTCCGAGCTTCGACGCCACCGCGATGGCCGCCCGGGTGGCCGAGGCTTCGGATCTGTAGCCGAGATAGGCGGACGTGCCCTGGACGATCTTCCAGGTCGTGCCGTCCTGCTGAACCGTGTAGGTGATCATGATCGGATCGCTCTCCTTGTGGGTCTCGATCCAGCCGGGCAGGGCTACCTCGAACTTCCCATATGGTGCTGCGGGGACGTGTTTGCATGGCGAAGCCGCCCGTGGCCGTCCCAGGACATCGGTGCCCGATCCTCTGCTTCCGGCGGAGTGGCCGTGCCGCGGGTTCTTGCCCGGCCCGGAAGCTGTCGGGGGCCGTTCTCAGATGACCCTCCCCCGGGTTGGTGGACACCTCGGATAAGCTCCTGAGGGAGCGAGGTGTGCTGATGACGACCAAGACGCGACGCGAATTCACGGAGGAGTTCAAGCGGGAGGCGGTGGGGCTGCTGGCGAGCAGCGGCCGCCCGCTGATGCAGGTGGCGAACGAGCTCGGGATCCAGCCTTCGATGCTGCGGAACTGGCGAGGTCGGCTCGGATCTGTGGCTGGTCAGGCCACGGCTGCGGAGCGTCCCGCCACGACGGGATTGGCGGTGTCCGCCGAGCAGGCCGAGATCCGGCGTCTGCAGAAGGAACTCGAGCGGGCGCAGATGGAGCGCGACATCCCCAAAAAAGCCATCGGCATCTTCTCGGGCCCGCCGAGATGAGGTTCCGCTTCGTCGAGGACCATCGGACCGTCTTCGCGGTGCGGGTCATGTGCTCGGTGCTGGAGGTGAGCGCCAGCGGATACTACGCGTGGCGGAGGAGGCCCGAGAGCGTTCGGAGTGCAGCAAACCGGCTCCTGCTCGAGGACATCCGCCGAGTTCATGCCGACAGCCGGCGCCGCTACGGCAGCCCGCGCGTCCATGCGGCCCTGCAGGCCGAGGGGCAGCGGGTAGGCCGGAACCGGGTAGCTCGCCTGATGCGCCGGCACGGCATTCGGGTGCGCACCAAACGACGGTTCCGGGTGACAACAGACAGCAGCCACGCCTTCCCACTCGCCCCGAACCTGCTGGATCGCCAGTTCACTGCCTCCGGGCCGAACAAGGTCTGGTTGGCCGACATCACCTACATACCTACCGGCAAGGGCTGGCTGTACCTCGCTGTCGTGCTCGACCTCCTCTCGCGCAAGGTGGTCGGCTGGGCCATGCGCGACACCCTGGCCCAGGAACTGACCCTCGCGGCCCTTCGGATGGCCATCACCAACCGCAAGCCAGGGCCAGGACTGCTGCACCATGCGGATCGTGGCAGCCAGTACGCTGCCCATGACTACCGCCGCCTGCTCGCCAGGCGCGGCATGCTCTGCTCGATGAGCCGGAAAGGCGATTGCTGGGACTGTGAGTATACCGGTGTGGCCTGGAGGGCCTGACCCTTGTCTGGGATTGACCGCGTGTCATTGCGTTGACGTGTCGGCCTTCCAGG
>NZ_JACIJD010000003.1 GCF_014199205.1 Muricoccus pecuniae
GCCAGGGCCGATGTGCCTTGTGACCGGATACGTTGGCGTAGACTGATCAGACCAGGTCGTGAAAGCCCTTGCGGACGGGGCGGGCCATACGTTTTTTGCCAGAACCTCCTGCAGCATCGCCTTGTCCAGGCTCAGATCGGCCACGAGCTTCTTCAGCTTCGTGTTCTCCTCTTGCAGTTGCCGCAACTGGCGCAGCTCGGACGGGCCTAGCCCGCCGTACTTCTGCTTCCAGCGGAAGAAGGTCGCCTCCGAGACGCCCATCTTGCGGCAGACCTCCGCCACCGGCGTGCCCAGCTCCGCCTGCTTCAGCGCAAAAGAAATCTGCTCTTCCGTGTAGTGGCTCTTCCTCACCGGACCGTCCTCCTTCAGGTCAACATCCCTGCCGGAAAACTCTCAGAAAGCCCGGACCAGTTTCCAGGTTTAAGGTCAATCGCCGTTGACCTTCAGGAACATCTCGTCCAAGTGCCAGGTGTCCCCGGGCCGTGGCCGGCGCTTGCGGAGCCTCCCGGCGAACTCGGCCCCGAACTTCGGCACCCAGCGCCGGATGCTCTCGTGCGTGACGAGGATGCCCCGCTCTGCAAGGATCAGTTCGATATCACGTAGGCTGAGGCTGAAGGGATGGTAGAGCCACACGGCGTGCCGGATGACCTCGGCCGGAAAGCGATAGCCGGGGTAGGTGGCGGGCTCTGGCGTCATCCGGCCAGCTTCGCCCAGCCGCTTCGTTCCGGCCACCCTCCCGCAACGTGACAATGCCCGAGGCGGGCATCAGCAGGTTCAAGCGCGTCATCAGCGGTGGACTGCACTCGCGTACCGACGGGCGCTGCGCGACAGAAGTGGCCATCGCCGTCCGCGTACTCAACCGCATGCTCGAACTCGGACGCCCAGAGTATGTCCGGCTCGCGTGACCACAGACACGCCGATGGTGCTCCGCTGCCTTCATGCTGGTCCATGCAACGCAGTCGCCAACAAGTTGACGGTGCCAGCGCGCGTACGACGCCCGGTCGCCTACTTCAAGGCCGCCCGCCCGGACGCGACGTCACGACGGGGCGCTTCCGCCCGGCGGTCACCGGAAGAGCGATCGTCGGGCCGGGGTGGACTCCCGGGGGGTGGCCGGATCACCTCACTCCGCGGTGATCCCGGCGCGCCGGACGACCCCGACCCACTTGTCGATCTCCTGGCGCAGGTAGCCCGCGAAGGCCTGCGGGTCCGCGAGGAGGGGCTGCATGCCCAGTTCGGCGAGTCGCGCCCTCGTCGCCTCGGCCGAGAGGACCTTCCGCGTGGCCTCGTCAACGCGCGCGACGATCGCCGCCGGAGTGCCGGCCGGCGCGAAGAGACCGACCCAGGTGCCCGTCTCGAAGCCCGGCAGCGTGTCCGCGACCGGCGGCGCGTCGGGCAGCTCCGGCGCGCGCGCGAGGCCGGTGACGCCGAGCGCCCGCAGGGTGCCGTCCGTCACCGCCGCGTCCACCACCGCGACGCCGCGTGCCGCCGGGCCGAGCCGGCCGAGCGCGTCCAGGAGGCAGGCGTTGTCGGTGCCGTAGGAGGAGGGCTGCACGACGACGCAGCGCGAGGTGCCGAGGCGGGCCTGGAGCCGCCGGTAGTCCTCGACCGTGGCCGGGCCGGGGCACAGCTGAGCGGCCGGATCGTAGGGGAAGCGGGGATCGTAGACGTGGATGTGGCAGTCCGTGGCCCCGTCCGGCACCGCCAGGCGCGCGGGGCGGCTGCCCGCGGTCAGGGGCATGGCGGCCGCGGGGGCGTTTCCCCCGTCCTTGTCGGCGTTCCTCATCGCGGCAGGCTAGGCGCCCTGTTTCTCATCGACAATCTGCTCCGACACGCCAGGAAGGCCGGTGGTGCGATTCCCAGGCAAGGCGAGGGCACGCGAGGCCGGCCGGGGACGACCCGACGAGCCCGGCCCCGCCGCCACCGCGCTCTGCTCCGTCTCGCATGGCCCAGTCGCCAGGCATCGCCGACGCGCACCCGCGCCCCCCGTGCGGGAGGGCGCGGTGGCCTGGATCAGGGGATGATCCGTGCCTGGCGCAGCGTGCCGAACAGGTCGAAGAACGCCTCGTCCGTCGCCTGGTAGTCGAGGAAGCCGAGGCGGCGGCTCTTGCCCATATCCGTGACCACCTCGATCGGCCGGCCGAGATCGGCATCCGTGTGCCAGGCCGAGGCGAGGCGGCCGAGATCGGGCTCGGCCAGCCCGTGCCGCTTCGCGATCTCCCGCCAGATAGGGGCGGCGTCGGCCATCTGCGCATCGAGCGGCGTGCCCTGGCCGGGGAAGGGAGCGGGCTCGAGGCCGAACCACTCCGCGATGCGTCCCCACATCCAGCTCCAGCGGAAGACGTCGCCGTTCACCACGTTGAAGGCCTCGTTCCGCGCGGCCGGGGTGGTCGATGCCCATTCCAGGTGGCGGGCCAGGAGCCGCGCATCCGTCATGTCGGTCAGCCCGTTCCACTGGGCCGCGGAGCCGGGAAACAGGAAGGGGCGCCCCGTCTCGCGGCAGATCGTGGCGTAGGTGGCGAGCGTCACGCCCATGTTCATGGCGTTTCCGAGGGCGTAGCCGATGATCGTGTGCGGGCGGTGCACGCTCCACCCGAAGCCGTCCCGCGCGCTGGCTGCGAAGACCTCGTCCTCCTGGGCGTAGTAGAAGTTCTCGATGTCCAGGCGCGGCTGGTCCTCGCGGAAGGGCGTGGCGGGGAGCTGGCCCTTTCCGTAGTTCTCGAAGGGGCCGAGATAGTGCTTCAGGCCGGTGACGAGGGCCACGTGCCGGACGCTGCCGCCGGCCCGCAGCGCGTCCAGCAGGTTGCGCACCATGGCGGCGTTGACCCTGATGTTCTCCGCCTCGGTAGGCTGGCGCAGCCAGGTCGTGACGAAGACATGGGTCGGGCGCTCGTCGCGCAGCGCCGCCTGCAGCCCGGCCGGGTCGAGCAGGTCGGCCGCGACGGCCCGCAGCCTATCGATGTCGTTCGGAGGCCGCCGGGCGAGACCGCTCACCTGCCAGCCCTGGCCGATCAGGCGCCGGGCCAGGTTATTGCCCACGATGCCGCTGACGCCCGCGATCAGTGCCGATCCCACCATGCTCTTCAGTCCCGTAAGCTGTTCAGGGGGGCGGAACTGGGAGGGCGGTTCCCGCCGCACCAGGGGCGGGCCTCTCCGAAGCCGCCGGAGGATGGCCGGGGTGGGTCAAGAACCCGCGACCGGGCGGGATGCGGGCGCCTATCCGCGTTGGGGCGGGAGGGCAGTAGGAGCCAGCCATGACGGAACCGAGGGACCGGACCGCCTTCACCCGGTCGGACATGCCGCACCGGCCACCCTACCAGGGCGGCTACCGGACCACCACGCGCCCGCTGATCGTCACGCCCACCCTTGTCTCCCGCGTCGACCGCACGCCGTGGAGCGAGCGGCCGCACGACCCGAAGGCCTCGATGGACCGGGACGGGCGGGAGGTGGAGCACCCCGACCGCCACCCCGACCGGCTGGCGCTGGAGCCGGACCCGAACCTCGCCTTCGAGCACTGGGACGAGTACTGGCGGAAGATCCACGGCCCGAAATTCGCCTACGAGGAGCCGGGCAGCACCTCCCAGCCCGTGCTGCGCTACGACCAGCTGCACCGCATCCCAGGCGGCCCCTCCTCCTTCTTCCGCCCGCCCTACGCGGCGATGACGGACGAGGCGGGGAGGCTCGTGGCCGACCCTTACGCGCGCGTCCCGGCCTATCGCCGCCCGCGCTGGGACGGCCTCGCCTACATCGCCTACGCCGAGGAGGGCGACATCCGGAAGACGCTCGGCCAGGAGAAGTACGCCGAGCGCATCATCGCGGACGAGCGCACCGCCTTTCGCATGGTCACGCGCGAGATCACGCGGGAGTACATCCTGATCCCCAGCCCCCGGCACCGCGACCCGATCAGCCTCGTCAAGATCCACAAGCGCCGCCCGGAGCTGACGCGCGAGGCGTTCCAGCGCCGCTGGCTGGACGAGCACGCCGCGGTCGTCCTCTCGAAGCCGGCGACGCACGCCCATGTCCGCCGCTACGCCCAGCTGCACAACATCGGCTCGACGCAGGAGGACCCGGAGGGAGGCACGATCGACGGCATCTCCGTCCTCGCCTTCGCCTCGGTGAACGACGTGGAGGACTACCTCGTCACGCCGGACCACGCGGCGATCGAGGCGCATGAGAGCGAGCTGGCCGGCGAGGGCTCGGAGTTCTGGACCGCCGTCAACTACTCCGTCGTCAACCGCCTGCTGCCGGAGCTCGCGACCGAGCGGTAGCGCCGCGCGGGGGCGCCGCCCGGCCGGGCGGGCGCCCGCGCGGAGCCCGCGGCGGGGAGGGGGCGCCGGCCTCCGCGGCGCGGCGCGGCTCGCCCGCGAAGCGCGCCAGCGACCCCGTCTGCGAGACGTGGGCGACGCAGCCCTCGAGGTGCTCGGCCAGGGCCTGGCGCGCCGCGACGCTGTCGCGGGCCAGGGCGCTGTCCAGCAGGCGCCGGTGCTCCGCCGCCGCCTCCTCGCCGCGGAACACCACGGCCACCATCTGGTAGCGCAGGTAGCGGTCGTAGATGGCCTCGTGCGCCTGGAGCAGGAGCTTCGAGCCGCATGCCGCGATGAGCGCGCGGTGGAACTCCCAGTCGTAGCGCTTCCAGGTTTCCACCTCGGCCTCCTGCCCCGCGAGGAGGCGGCGCTCCACGGCGGCGAGCTTGTGGTGCGCGGCGACCACCCCGCCTTCCCAGTCCAGCCCGCCGGCGGCGAAGGACCTCTCCATCGCGTGCGCCTCGAGCAGGAAGCGCAGGGAGGTGACCTCCCGGAAGTTCTCCTCCGAGACCGGGGCCACCTCGAAGCCCCTCTGCCCCTCCGCGACGATCAGCCCTTCGGAGGCCAAGCGGCTCAGCAGCTCGCGCAGCGTGCTGATGCTGGCGCCATAGGTGTCGCGCATGCGGTCGAGGCCGAGCTTCTGCCCGGGCGTTAGGCGCCCGAACACGATGTCGCTCCGGATCCGGCGATAGGCCGCCTCTCCGACCGTCTCCTCTTCCGGGGCCGAAATGGCGTTGCGGGCCAAGTGCACCTCCCTTTCCGCGTTAGATTGCACGAAAACGAATTGCGCGCCAAATCGGGAATCATCAGCGTATCCACGTTTCATCGGATATTCGCGGCTTTGTTGCTTGATCGGCAGGTGGTTGGCTGATACGCAGAGAGGGACGAGGCGCACCGATGACCCGCCGGGCCGAGGAGACAGAGCTTGCCGAGACCGTGGACTTGCGAGCGTGGCCGGGGCGGCCACGGAGATCCGGGCGCGGCGAGGCGCTGGGCCTCTCGGGAGCGCCGGCAGTGAGCGGCCCGATCCACGTGCTCAACGGCCCCAACCTTAACCGGCTCGGCAAGCGCGAGCCGGAGATCTACGGGCGCACGACGCTCGCCGAGGTCGAGGCGATGTGCCACGAGGCCGCTGGCGACACGCCGGTCGTCTTCCGCCAGACGAACTGGGAGGGGCAGCTCGTGGACTGGATCCACGAGGCGACGGACTCCGACGCCGCCGGCATCGTCATCAACCCGGCCGGGCTCACCTTCACCTCGATCCCCGTGCTCGACGCGCTGAAGATGTTCGGCCGCCCGATCATCGAGTTGCACATCTCCAACATCCACAAGCGGGAGGCAATCTACCACCGCTCGCTCGTCTCCACCGTGGCGACCGCCGTCATCGCGGGGCTCGGCGCCCGCGGCTACGTCACGGCCATCCGGTCCTTGCGCGACCTTCTCGAATGAAGGCGCCCGCCCGGCAGGCTTCGCCCGCCGGTTCCCCATACCAGGAACAGCAGAGAGGGAGAGTGACGATGCAAGAGGACCGGAAGGGCGGGACGAACCCGCCGCCGCGCCGCCGTGCGTTGCTGGCTGGGCTGGGCGGGGCCGCGGCCCTGTCCGCGATCGGCGGGGCCCGGGCACAGGGAGCGGGTCAGGGGACAGGTCAGGGAGCGGCCCAGGGCTACCCGAACCGGGCGGTCACGATGATCGTTCCCTTCGCGCCGGGCGGCTCCACCGACTTCGTCGCGCGGCTGCTGGCGCAGCACCTCTCCACGGTTCTCAACGGGAACTTCGTGGTGGAGAACCGCGCCGGCGGCAGCGGCACGGTGGGCCACGGCGCCGTCGCCCGCGCGCGGCCGGACGGCTACACCCTCGGCGTCTCGCCCACCGGCACCTTCGCCCTTGCGCCGTTCCTGTTCGAGAAGCTGCCCTATGACAGCGACAACGGCTTCGCGCCGATCAGCCTGCTTGCCGGCAACGCGATGTTCGTCTGCGTCCACTCCTCCAGCAACATCCGCACCTACGCCGACCTGATCGCGGCGGCGAAGGCGCAGCCGGGCAAGCTCACCTACGCCTCGGCCGGGGCCGGCACCATCGCCCACCTCGCCCCCGAGCTGATGCTCGACATGTCCGGGACCGAGATGCTGCACGTCGCCTACCGCTCGGGCGGGCTGCAGGTCCAGGCGGTGCTCGGGCGCGAGACGACCATGGGTTTCATCGACACCGTGACGGCGATCCCGCACATCCAGTCCGGCGACCTGCGCGCGCTGGCGGTGACGAGCGCGGCGCGCAGCCCGCAGATCCCGAACGTGCCCACCCTGGCCGAGTGCGGGCTGGCCGGCTACCGCGCCACGAACGACTTCGGCTTCTTTGCGCCGGCCGGCACGCCGCCCGCGATCGTGGCCGCGCTCTCCGACGCGTCCCGCCGGATCCTCGCCATGCCGGAGGTCAAGGCACGCCTCGACGGCGCCTCCATCGACATCTACGCCGGCACGGCGGAGGCCTTCCCGGCCTATCAGGCGGAGGAGGCGCGGCGCTGGGGCGACCTGATCCGCCGTCGCAACATCAGGATGGAGTAGCCGGCGGTGGCGGTCGGGCTGCTCGCGATCTGGAGCGACGTGGCGGAGGAGCAGGAAACCGACTACCTGCACTGGCTGACGCGCGAGCATACGGCGGAGCGGGTGGGTGTCCCGGGCTTCCGGTCCGCGCGCGTCCTCCGCGCCGACCTCGCCGGCGTCCGGCGTTACCTGATCCTGTACGAGCTCGCGGCGCCGGCGGTATTGACGAGCCCGGACTACCTCGCCCGGCTGAACGCGCCGACGCCGTGGTCGTCGCGCATCATGCCAGTGCTGCGGAACTTCGCGCGCGGCGGCGGGCGGGTGGTGGCGGAGGCCGGCAGCGGGCAGGGCGGGTTCCTCCTCGCCCTGCGCCTCGGCCGCGCCCCGAGGGGGGAGGCGGAGCCGGTGCTGGCGATCGCGGCCGAGGACCGGGTCTGCGCCGTCCGCCTGCTCGCGGTCGACAGAGCTGGCACGGCAGTCGAGACAGGCGAGAAAGCGCTGCGCGGCGGCGACGCGACCTTCGCGGGTCTCCTTCTGATCGAGGCGACGGATGCCGCGACCCTGCGCGGCGTGCAGGCGCGCCACGGCCCGGCCCTGGCCGTGCTCGGCGTTGAGGCCGGAGATCTGGTTTTCTACTCTACCGTCTTCGCCCTGCGCGGGACGGATCCGCAGGGCGTGTCCGCGGTTTCCTGAGGCACGGCGGCCGGGCCTGTCACTGTGGTGCGCGGATCGGTCTGGCCGTCTGGGTGGGTTGGGTTTCTGAGGGGGCGACGGCCCGTCATCCTTCAGTAGAGCGCAGCGTGTCGTTCAAGGCCAATGCCGAGCGTCGCCAGCACATTCCGAAGCAGCGGTTCCGGGCCACGAACTGGGCGAAGTACGACGCCGCCCTGCGCGGACGTGGCAGTCTGACAGTGTGGTTCGCGGAGGCCGAGATCGCGGCCTGGAAGGCCGAGCCCCGGACCACGCGGGGCGGACAGCGGCACTACTCGGCGCTGGCCATCACCACGGCCCTGACGCTCCGGGCCGTGTTCCGCCTGGCCTTGCGTCAAACTGAAGGCCTGATCGGCTCCATCATCGCCCTGCTCGGTCTCGACCTGCCCGTGCCGGACCACACCATCCTCAGCCGCCGGGCCGAGACGTTGGAGGTGCCGCAGCTCCAGCCCGGCACCCGCCCCATACACCTGCTGGTGGACAGCACTGGGCTGCGAGTATGTGGCCCGGGCGAGTGGCTCGTTGAGAAGCACGGGACCAGGACACGCCGGTCGTGGCACAAGCTGCACATCGGTGTGGACGCCGACACAGGGCGGATCGTCGCGGCCGAGTTGACAGCCAACGACGTCGATGACGCCTCGCAGGTTGGTCCCTTGCTCGACCAGGTCGCAGCCCCGATCGCCTCGTTCACCGCCGACGGCGCCTACGACCAGGACGGCGTCTACTGTGAGATAGCGGCGCGGCACCCCGCTGCTGCTGTGATTGTGCCACCCCGCTGGAGTGCCGTGCCGAGCGCCACGGCCGAGACGGCGCCGACCCAGCGGGACCAGCACCTCAGGATGATCGCCGAGCGCGGCCGTATGGGCTGGCAGAAGGTCTCGGGCTACAACTGGCGTGCCCTGGTCGAGGCGGACATCAGCAGGTTCAAGCGCGTCCTCAGCGGTGGACTGCACTCGCGTACCGACGGGCGCCGCGCGACAGAAGTGGCCATCGCCGTCCGCACACTCAACCGCATGCTCGAACTCGGACGCCCAGAGTATGTCCGCATCCTGTGAATGCGGACCAGCCCGGGGCCTACTGCGCCCGCAAGCCGGTCCATGCAACGCAGTGCCCTGCAGCGCTGGCGGGTGGCCGCCCTGGCGGCGCCGACCTCAAGCGTCCAGCCCCGCTCGACGGCGGCGGCGCGGCTGGAAGCGGTGATCGCCACCGCGGCGATGGACTACGGCTTGCAGCGCCGGGCGCAATTTGCGTCGAGTCCCTCTCGCAACGTATCCGTGGGTTCGAATCAGTGGCCCACCCTACCGCCTCAAAACCCGCCTCAAACCTAGCTTTCTGAAATCCGTAATAAATCGGCTAAGTGCAGAGGTCGGGAGAGGAATGGCTTCCGGAGAGCGACTTCCGGCCGCCTCGGAGTCGCGCCAGTGCAAAGGTCAGGGCCAAAACCCGCAGGAAACCTGGCCCTCACGGCGCGGTCTGGTCAGGCGGAGAGTGCGATTCGTATGGGAACTGGCGGAGCAAGCGCGATTCGAAATGACGCTACGGTCCACCCTGCGAGCGTACGCCCGCTGCACTTTGATTCCAGCCTCGTAAGTCTCGGCCGGTCTCACGCGGGCAACAGGCTGAAAATTGATGGTATGCGCTCGCCCGAGCGGCCGCAAGCATGATGTGGGCCGAGACGTGGGCCGACAGAACCAGCAAGCCAGGTAAAGCAGTCTTTTCAACCGTTTAAACGCGTGGGTTGGCGGAGAGGGTGGGATTCGAACCCACGGTAGGGTTGCCCCTACTCCGGTTTTCGAGACCGGCCCAATCGGCCACTCTGGCACCTCTCCAGCGCCTGGACGGCCCTATAATGCCCCTCGTGGCCGGACGCAACGCACCTTCCGGCATCCGATGGTTGACTCCGAAGCCCAGCCCCCGCTATACGCCGCCCCTCTCCGGTGGGGTCCCCCTGTGTGGGCGCGGGCCATGCCGGTTCATGCACGACCGACGAGCCGAGACGAAGGCGGACCCGCCCCCATGACCTACGCAGTGATCCGCACCGGCGGGAAGCAGTACCGTGTGACGCCTAATGCCGTGCTGACCGTGGAGAAGCTGGACGCCGAGGCTGGCGCGACGGTAACCTTCCACGACGTGCTGGCCATTGGCGGCGAGAACGGCCTGACCCTCGGCGCGCCAACCGTCCCCGGCGTCTCCCTGACCGCTACGGTCCTGGAGCAGAAGCGCGGTGACAAGGTGATCATCTTCAAGAAGCGCCGCCGGCAGAACAGCCGTCGCAAGAATGGCCACCGCCAGCACCTCACCGTGCTGCGCATCGGCGATTTCCCGGCCTGAGCCGGCGCTGAAACAGGAGATCTGAGAGATGGCTCATAAGAAGGCCGGCGGCTCCTCCCGCAACGGGCGCGACTCCGCCGGCAAGCGCCTCGGCGTGAAGCTCTTCGGCGGCCAGGCCGTCCGCGCCGGCAACATCATCGTGACCCAGCGCGGCACGAAGATGATGCCGGGCCGCAACGTGCTGGTCGGCCGCACCCACTCCATCCACGCCACCGTGGACGGGCATGTGAAGTTCGAGCGCAAGGCCGACAACCGCGTGGCGGTGTCGGTGGAGCCGCTGGCCGTCGCGGCTGAGTAAGCTCCCAGCCCTGCGCTGCGGATCACGGGGGCCCTCCGCGGCCCCCGTTTTCGTTTGAAGGTCCGACAATGAAGTTCCTCGACGAGGCAAAGGTCTACCTCAAGGCCGGTGACGGCGGGGACGGCGTGGTCGCCTTCCGGCGCGAGAAGTACATCGAGTTCGGCGGGCCGGACGGCGGCAATGGCGGCCGCGGCGGCGACGTGCTCGCAGAGGCGGTGGAGGGGCTGAACACCCTTATCGACTACCGCTACGCCCAGCACTTCAAGGCCCGCAAGGGCGGCAACGGCGCGGGCTCGGACCGCACCGGCGCGGCCTCCGACGACGTGGTACTGAAGGTTCCAGTGGGCACCGTCATCCTGGCCGAGGACAAGGAGACGGTGCTGGCCGATCTCACCAAGCCCGGCCAGACCGCCATCCTCTGCCGCGGCGGCGATGGCGGCCACGGCAACGCGCATTTCAAGACGAGCACCAACCGCGCCCCCCGCCGCGCCGACAAGGGCTATCCCGGCGAGGAGCGCTGGGTGTGGCTGCGGCTGAAGCTCATCGCCGATGCCGGGCTGGTCGGGCTGCCGAATGCGGGCAAGTCCACCTTCCTCGCGGCCTCCTCGGCGGCGCGGCCGAAGATCGCCGACTACCCCTTCACTACGCTGCACCCCCAGCTCGGCGTCGTGCGCCTCTCCGCGACCGAGGAGTTCGTCCTGGCCGACATCCCCGGCCTGATCGAGGGCGCGCATGAGGGCGCCGGGCTGGGCGACCGCTTCCTCGGCCATATCGAGCGCTGCGCCGTGCTGCTGCACCTCATCGACGGCACCCAGGCCGACCCGGCCGAGGCATACCGCACCGTCCGCGCGGAGCTGGAGGGCTATGGCGGCGGCCTGTCGGAGAAGCCGGAGATCGTGGCGCTGAACAAGACCGATGCCATGACCCCGCAAGCACGGACATCCCGCGTCAAGGCGCTGACGCGCGCCGCGGGCAAGGAGCCGCTGCTGATCTCCGGCGCGACGGGGGCCGGGGTGCCGGAGGCCCTTCGCGCCCTGGCCGACACGGTTCACCGCGCGCGGGAAGCCGAGGGCTGAAGCATTCCCGAGCCGGGTGGGATCACCCGGCGGCTCGGAAAATGCGACAAAGCGGGAAGCAGGAGCGGTTGCGGTGAGCCACGGCGAACGGAACCGCTTTAACGCCGCGCCTCCGCGACGCCCTGGGTGATCAGCTCCGCCAGGGACTGGGCGAGGCAGCGGTTGAGCTTGTCCACCTCCGCCACCTTCAGCTCGCGCGGCGCCCTCTCGATATCCACCGTGCCCGCCTCGGCCCAGGCCCCCATCAGCGCGTAGCGGCTGAGCAGCCCGGCGCCGGTGGCGGCCGCGGCGGCGCGCAGGGCGTCGCGATAGGACTCCACATCGGCATTGGCCCGCAGGAAGCGCGACCATTGCGGGTCGAGCAGGATGAGATCGCCCCCGGTCTCCCGCACGCGCTCGGCGCCGGCCTGGAGGAGGTCGGTCATCTCCCCCACATCCGTGCCGCGCACCGTCTCGACCGTGCCGGCCTGCCAGAGGACGAGGGCGCGGCGCCGCTGGCCGAGCGCGTCGCGGATAAGGGCGAGGTGGTCGGCCGCGGTCATCCCGCGCCCGCCCTGGACCGTCACCTCCACCCGCGTGCCGGGGAAGGCGCCGCCGAGCAGCGTCTCGAGCTGGGCGGGATAGGCGCTCTCCGCCCCGCTGCTGCCGGGAGCGTTCACGCTGGCCGAGCCGACGACGAGAAGGGGGAGATGCCCGGCCGCGACGGCGGCCGCGACGGCGGGCAGGGGCTGGGGCTCGATCAGCTCGTCCGGCGCTCCGCAGGGCGCGGCCCAGGCGCCCCCGGTCCCGAGGGAGAGGGCGATCAGGAGGGCGAATCGAGCGGCCGGGCGGCGCATGGCGCTCAAGCCGTATCGCTTGCGGCATGACCGGGCAAGGCGGCTCTCCGCGGCCGCGCGCCGGACCAGGCGACCACCGCGGCGATCGCGACCATCGCCCCGAGTCCGGCGGCGTTCACCCCCAGCTGCATCGCCCAGCCTTCCGACCACTCGATCGCCAGCCGGCCGAGAAAGGAGAGGAAGATCCCTGCGCAGAACACCGGCAGCCCCTGCTGCCCGATGAGCACGAAGGCGCGCGCCGGCGCGCTGCCGAGCCACCGCGCCCCGCGTGGCACGAAATGGGCGACGAGATAGGCCAGGGCGAGGATCGAGAGCAGCCGGAAGGGGTGGAGCGCCGACTTGTCCACCGCGTCCACCACGGTCGCGACAGGCAGGGGAAGCAGCACGATCAGGTCCCGCCGGAGATAGATCACCAGGGTCGCGGCGAAGGAGAGCAGCAGGACCAGGGCGCAGGCCGCGCCGAGCGGGCGCCGCCAGGGCACGCCGCCAGTGCCCCCGTGATGCCCGAGCACGGCGCCGATGGCGAAGAGGAGCTGCCAGGCAAAGGGGTTGAAGAACCACCCGCCCCCTGTCCAGGAGGGCAGGTTGAGCCCCGCCGCGCGGGCGACGGCGTAGAGCAGGGCCGAGGCGGCGAGCAGCAGCCAGGGCCGCCGCAGGAGGGGCAGGGCGGGCGCGAAGAGGCCGAGCACGACGATGTAGAGCGGCAGGATGTTGAGGAAGGCGGGCTGGTAGGTCAGCAGCAGCGCCTTCAGCAGGGCGAGGTAGGGCCGGTCCGAGAAGGGGTCGAGATGCATCTCGTCGAGATAGGCCCCCGCATCGAGCGTCGCGGCCGAGTAGCCGACCTGGGCGGTGAAGACGACGAAGAGGAAGATGTGGGCGACATAGAGGTTGAAGCACCGCCCGGCCACGCGGGCCCCGGCGCGCAGCCACCCCTCCCGCTCCATTTGCCGGCCATAGGCGATGCCGGCGGCATAGCCCGCGAGCAGGACGAAGACCTCCGTCGCGTCGCAGAGGAGCAGGTTGCGGATCGTCAGCCGTCCCAGCACATTGCCGGGGATGTGGTCCACCAGGATGAACCACAGCGCGATTCCCCGCGCGAGATCCACGCGCAGGTCCCGCCCCTGGCGGATCAGTCCCTCCATGCCGGCCTTTCCGGAGCACCCGATGCAGCAGCCTAGCACGCCCCAGGACCCCCGGCAGAGGGCCATGGCCTTCGTGCGGGAGGGCGCGGCACGGCACGGGATCGGCGACATCCAGGGCGCGCTCGCCCTCTACCGCCGGGCGCTGGAGCTGGTGCCGGACGAGCCCAACGCCACCAACCTCGTCGGCATTGCGGCCCGCCAGCTCGGCGACATGGAGACGGCCCTCGTCCTCTCCGCCCGCGCCGTGGCGATGGACCCGGAATCCCCGATCTTCCTCGCCGCCCATGGCGCGACCCTCGCCGAGGCGGGGCATCTCGAGCAGGCGGTCACCGTGCTCGGCAAGGCCGTGGGGAAGCGGCCGGGCGACGCCGTCTCCCATCGCAACCTCGGCCAGGCTCTCTGCGCGCTCGGGCGGGTGGGGGAGGCGATGCCGCATCTGCGCGAGGCGGTGGCTCTGGTGCCCCAGGACGCCGAGGCCCAGCTCGCCCTCGCCCACGGCCTGCGCGAGGCGGGGGCAACGCGCCCGGCCGCCGAGGCCGCCCGCCGCGCGCTCTCCGCCGGCGGGGATGTCGCGGCCCAGGCGCGCTTCCTCCTCGCCTCCCTCGGCGAGGGCAAGGCCCCGCCGAAGCCCCCGGCCGCCTATGTCCGCAACCTCTTCGACACCTATGCCCCGCGCTTCGAGGCGGAGCTGACGGGCACGCTCGGCTACCGCACGCCGGAAGCGCTGACGGCCCTGTTGCGCGAGGCCGGGCTGGTGCCCGAGGCGGCGCTCGACGTCCTCGATGCCGGCTGCGGCACCGGCCTGTCCGGAGAGGCCCTGCGGCCCTGGGCCCGGCGGATGGCGGGGGTGGACCTCTCCCCGCGGATGCTGGACGCCGCCCGGCGGCGCGGCATCTACGACGCGCTGGAGGAGGCGGAGCTGGTGGAGTTCCTCATCGCCCATCGCGGCGCCTACGACCTCGTGGCCGCGGCCGACGTGCTGAACTACCTCGGCGACCTGGCGCCGGCGCTGAATGCCATGGCGGCCGCCCTGCGCCCCGGTGGCCACGCCGCCTTCAGCGTGGAGACGGGGCAGGGCGCGCCCTTCGCCCTGGGCGAGGGCATGCGCTACCGCCACGACCCCGCCCATGTCCTGACCCTCGCCGAGGCGACGCGGCTGCGGGTCGTCGAGTTGCAGGACGTGACCCTGCGCGAGGAGCGCGGCGCGCCGGTCGCCGGAACGCTCCTCGTCCTGCGCCGGGACTAGGCCGCGGCGCGCAGGGCCAGCAGCGCGCCGGCCACGGCCTCGATGTCCCGCGCTGCATTGCAGCCGGGGTGCCGCGTCAGCACCGGCGTCTGATGGCGGATCGCGTCCCGCACCTTCGGGTCGCGCCGCACCACGCCGGCCAGGGGCGCGCCGCGGCCGAGGAAGCCGCGACAGGCACGGTCCAGCGCCGCATGGGTGCGGGCGCCCCCCGACGCATCCACCGCGAGATTCACCACCACCCGCGCATCGGCGCCCGGCGCGTCGCGCGCGAGGAGCTTCATCACGGCATAGGCGTCCGTCAGGCTCGTCGGCTCGTCGGTCGCGACCACGAGCAGCGTGTCGCAGAGCGCGGAGAGCCGGCGGGGCACGGGGTCCAGCCCCGCGCCGATATCCAGCACCACCTCGTCGTAGGCGGAGCCGCGCAGCAGCGCGACGAGGCGGTCGATCCAGCCGGGATCGAGGGCGGCCAGGGCGCCGGAGCCGGACCGGCCGGGCAGCACGTCGAAGCCGGCCTCGTGCGACAGCGCGGCCTCCCCCAGCGTCACATCGCGCGACAGGACCGTCATCAGGTCGTGCCGCGCATCCAGGCCGAGCTGCACGTCCACATTCGCGAGGCCTAGGTCGCCATCGGCCAGCAGGACCCGCCGTCCCGACCGCGCGAGGGCCTGGGCGAGGCCGATGGCGAGCACCGTCTTCCCGACGCCTCCCTTGCCCGAGGCAACTCCGATCAGGCGGGGCGTGCTCATGCAGCCTCCTGTGCTGCCGCCTGGACCCGGCGAGCGGGGCTGGTGAGGCGCTCCGCGAGCCAGGCAGGGGTGAGGGGGGTGAGGCCGTCCGCGACGCCGGGGCCGGTGCCGGCCTCCGTCAGCGCGAGCGGGCCGGCGAGCGCCGCGGCCAGGACGCCGCCGAGCCGCCGCGCACCGTCGAGGCGCGTGGGCAGCAGATGGCGGGCGCCGAGCGCGGCGAAGGCGCGAGCGGTCTCCGCCGCCTCCTCCGGGTCGAGGCCGGCCGGGAGGACGAGGAGCGGCGAGGCATCGGTGACGCGGAGCAGGGCCAGGAGCTGTTCCGCCTGCGCGGGATCGAAGGGATCGCATCCGGCGGTGTCGAGCAGCATCGGCTGGCCGCCCGCACGGCGCCCGAGGGCGGCCGCGAGCTGCGCGCCGGTGCCGGCCAGGGCGAGCGGGATGCCGAGCACGCGGGTGAAGGCCGCGATCTGCTCCGTCGCGCCCGCGCGCTGCGTGTCCGCCGTCACGACCAGCGGCGACGCACCGACGAGCACGAGGCGGGTGGCGAGCTTCGCGCAGCTCAGGGTCTTGCCCGCGCCGGGGGGGCCGACCAGGGCCAGGGGCTGCCGAACCCCATCCGGCAGGGCGCCGAAGCGCAGCGCCGCCGCGAGGGCCGAAACACCGCCCGCGCCGAGCCGCGCCCGCATGGCCGTCGGGAGGTTGTGGCGCCCGAGGGGGTCCGGCGCCGCCGGGGCGGCGGGAAGAGGCGGGAGCGGGGGAGGGAGTTCCTCCTGCGGCTCGAGCGCGGCCGTGACTTCGACCCCGGCGGCCGTGCGCCGGGTTGAGAGGATGAGCGCGTCAGGGCCGAGTGCCTGGCGGCACTCCGCCATGGCATCTGCCATTCTGGCTGCGCGGAAGACTCGAAGCCGCATGGGAGGATGCTGGCCTGTCCGGGGTTACGAAGGGGTGAAGGTCATACGGCCCCGATCGTGCGGATGCGCGCACGGGGATGGATTTCCGTCTGTGCCATCACCGCCGTCGAGGGGCGGAAGCGCTCGACGATCGCGCGCACATGGGCGCGCACCGCCGGGCTACAGACGAGCACAGGGTTCTCGCCCTGGGCGGTGGCCCGGTCGAAGGCGTCGCGCACCCGGCCCATGAAGTCGTGCAGGCGGGAAGGGGCCATGGCGAGCTGCCGCTCGTCCCCCGGCCCCACCAGCGCCTCGGCGAAGGCCTGCTCCCACTCGGCCGAGAGGGCGATCAGGGGCACGTAGCCGGCCGGGCCCCGCGCCGCGTCGGAGAGCTGGCGCGCGAGGCGCGCCCGCACCACGGTCACCAGCGACGGCACGCCGCGCGCACCGGCCGCCATGGCCTCCTGGATGCCTTCCAGGATGGTCGGCAGGTCACGGATCGAGACCCGCTCGGCGAGGAGGGCCTGCAGGACGCGCTGCACCCCGCCCGTGGTGATCTGGTTCGGGATGAGGTCGGCGACGAGCTTCGTGTGCTCGTGCGGCAGGTCGTCGATGAGTTTCTGCGCCTCGGCATGGCTCAGCAGTTCCGGCATGTTGTCCCGCACGATCTCGGTCAGGTGCGTGGCCAGGACACCCGCGCCGTCCACCACGGTGCAGCCGCGGGCCAGCGCTTCCTCCCGGTGCTGCTCCTCGATCCAGAGGGCCGGCAGGCCGAAGGTCGGCTCCTCGCAGGGCTCGCCGGGCATGTCGGGGCGGGTGCCGGAAGGATCGATCGCCAGGAGAAGAGGGAGGCGCAGCTCGCCCCGGCCCGCCTCGATCTCCTTGACGCGCACGACGTACTCATGGGGGCTCAGATGCAGGTTGTCCTGCAGCCGCACGCTGGGCAGGACGAAGCCCATCTCCTGCGCGATGGTCTTGCGGAGATTGCGGATCTGCTCCGTCAGGCGCGGGCCCTCGCCGGCGGCGAGCGACAGCAGCCCGTAGCCCAGCTCGATCCGCAGCAGGTCGATCCGCAGCGTCTCCGCGATCGGCGCCTCGGGCGCCACGGCCGGCGGTGCTGAGGCGGTCGCCTCGGCCACCACATCCGCCTTGCGGCGGTTCCAGGCGCCGGCCGCGAAGCCGCCGGCGAGCAGGAGGAAGGGGACGAGCGGCATGCCCGGCAGCAGGCCCATCAGCACGGCGGCGCCGGAGGCGATCCAGAGCGGCTTGGCCAGGCCGAGCTGCTTCACCATCGCCTTGTCCGCCGTGCCCTCGGTTCCGCCCTTCGTGACCACGATGCCCGCGGCCACCGAGGTCAGCAGCGCCGGGATCTGCGACACCAGGCCGTCGCCCACGGTCAGCGAGGCGAAGGTGGAGATGGCGTCGAGGAAGGGCAGCCCGTGCCGGCCGGCGCCGATGGCGATGCCGCCGAGAAGGTTGATGCCGGTGACGATCAGCCCCGCGATCGCGTCGCCGCGGACGAATTTCGCGGCACCGTCCATGGCGCCGTAGAAGCCGCTCTCGGCTTCCAGATCGGCGCGGCGCTGGCGGGCCACCTTGTCGTCGATCAGGCCGGAGGAGAGGTCGGCGTCGATCGCCATCTGCTTGCCCGGCATGGCGTCCAGGCTGAAGCGCGCCGCGACCTCCGCGATGCGGCCCGAGCCCTTGGTCACGACCATGAAGTTCACGACGAGCAGGATGGCGAAGACGATCAGCCCCACCAGCACGTCCCCGCCCATGAGGAAGCCGCCGAAGGCCGAGACGACGTGCCCCGCGGCGGACGGCCCCTCGTGCCCGTGCGTGAGGATGGTGCGGGTGGTCGCGACGTTGAGCGCGAGGCGCAGCAGCGTCGTCAGCAGCAGGATGGTGGGGAAGGAGGTGAAGTCGAGCGGCCGCTGCAGGAACAGCGCCGTCATCAGCACGAGAACGGAGAGGGTGACGGAGAGGGCGAGCCCCGCGTCCAGCAACGGAACCGGCAGTGGCACCACGAGCACGACGATGAGCATGGCGACGCCGATCGCCAGCGCGACGTCCGTGGATCCGCCGAGCTTCTGAAGCCAGGGGGGCAGTGTCATGTCGGATCAGCCGATCGAGGCGTAGGGGAAGGGCGCCACCGGCATCTGCCCCGGCGCCACGGGAACGGGCGCGCCGGCCGCGCGGTACTCGTGAAGCTTGTTGCGCAGCGTGCGGATGGAGATGCCCAGGATCTCCGCCGCCCGGGTGCGGTTGCCCAGGCAGTGCGTCAGCGTCTCCAGGATCAGGTCCCGCTCCACATCCTCCATGCGCCGGCCGACCAGGGCGGCGACGCCCGGCGGGCGCGCGGCCTGCGGCTCGGCGTGGAGCGCGGGAAGGGCGGCATCCGCGGCCCGCGGCGCGGGAACATGCAGCTCGACGGCCTCGGCACCGATCTCGTCGCCCTCGGCCAGCAGCACGGCGCGATGCACCGTGTTCTCCAGCTCGCGCACGTTGCCGGGCCAGGAATGGCCGAGCAGCGCGGCGCGCGCGGCGGGGGCGAAGCGGCGGTGAGGCAGTCCGTTCGCCTCGGCGTAGCGCTGCGCGAAGTGCTCGGCGATAGGCAGGATGTCGTCGGGCCGGTCGCGAAGGGCGGGGATGCGGAGCGCCACCACGTTCAGGCGGAAGAACAGGTCCTCGCGGAAGCGGCCGGCCGCCACTTCGGCCGCGAGGTCGCGATTGGTGGCGGCGAGGATGCGCACATCCACCTTCACCGGACCGGCGCCGCCGAGGCGGTCGATCTCGCGCTCCTGCAGGGCGCGCAGGATCTTCGCCTGCAGGCGCGGGTCCATCTCGCCGATCTCGTCCAGCAGCAGCGTGCCGCCATCGGCCTGCTCGAACTTGCCCCGCCGCGCGGCGACAGCGCCGGAGAAGGCGCCCTTCTCGTGGCCGAACAGCTCGCTCTCCAGCAGCGCCTCGGGCAGGGCCGCGCAGTTGAGGGCGACGAAGGGGCCGTTGGCGCGGCGGGAGTGGCTGTGAATGTAGCGCGCCAGCACCTCCTTGCCCGTCCCGCTCTCGCCGGTGACGAGCACGCTGGCCTCGGCGCGCGCCACGCCCTCGGCGCGCTTCAGCACGGCGGCCATGGCGGGATCGCGATGGATCGGGCCCTGGACCTCGCCCACCGCGGCCTGGAGCATGGCCGCGATCAGCTCCGCATCCGGCGGGAGCGGCAGGAACTCCTTCGCCCCGGCCTGGATGGCGCGGACGGCGGCGGCGGCGTCGGCGTTGCGGCCGCAGGCCACCACGGGGCAGACGATCCGCTCCGCATCCAGCGAGGCGACGAGCCAGGACACGTCGTGCAGCACGTCGCAGAGGATGAGGTCGAACCCTTCGGTCCGCGCCATGGCGATGCCGGAGGTGACGCCGTCCGCCTGGCGGAGGCGCGCCCCGCGGGACGTCGCGATGCGCGCTGCCTGGCCCAGCTCCGCCTCCAGGCTGCCGATGATGAGGAGGCGGGTCATCCCGGGCGGTCCGCCTTCACGATCTCGGTCATCGTCACGCCGAGCCGGTTGTCCTCCACCATCACCACCTCGCCGCGGGCGACGAGGCGGTTGTTGACGTAGATGTCCACGGCCTCGCCGAGCTTGCGGTCCAGCTCCACCACGGCGCCGCGGCCGAGCTTCAGGAGCTGGCTCACCTGCAGCGTCGCGCGGCCGAGCACGGCGCTGACCTGCACGGGGATGTCGTAGACGGCGTCCAGGCCCTGGCTGGCGCCGGGCGGGCGCGGCTCGGCGGCCTCGTTCGCCGCGACGGGCTCGAATCCGTTGCTGCTCATGCATCGTTCTCCTGGGAGAGTCGCAGGGCCGCCAGCACGTCGCGGATCGCGGCGCGGCGGCGAGAAAGGTCGAGATCGAGGCCGCCATGGCGCCAGGTGATGCGCGCATCACCCTCGGGCAGGGCAGGGTCGGCCTCGATGGGAAGGCCCGTTCCGCCGAAGCGGGCGCGGGCGTGATCGAGAAGGGCGGGCGGCACCCGCAGCACCGCGCCATCGGGCGCGTCCTCGACAGGGCCCAGCGCGCGCATCAGGGGCTCCAGCAGCGCCGGGGCCTCGCGCGCGGCGGCGCCGGGCAGGGCCGCGTCCACCAGGTCCGCCAGCATCGCCGCCAGCGAGTGGGCGTGCCGCTCCACTTCCTGCCGGGCAGCTTCCTGCGCCTGGTCCAGATGGGTCAGCGCGATCCGGATGGCCTCGTCGGCCAGGGTGTCGCGGGAGGCCTGCTCGGCCGCGCGGCCTCGGGCCTCGCCCTCCCGCAGCCCGGCCGCGCGGCCCTCCTCGCGGGCGGCTGCCAGCAGCTCGTCGAGGGAGGGCTCCGGCGGCGCCGCCGGCAGGGCGACGGCCGGGGCGTCGAGATCGGGAAGGACGAGGCCGCGCAGGCCGGGGGAGAAGAGCGCCATGTCAGGAGATCATCTCGTCCTGGCCGTCCTCGAGCTGGATCTGCCCGGAGGCGGCGAGGTCCTTCGCCGTGGCGACCATGATGGCCTGCGCCTCGTCCACGTCCCGCAGGCGAACGGCGCCGAGGGAGGCGATGTCGTCCTTCAGCATCTTCGCCGCGCGCTCGGACAGGTTGCGGAAGAACAGGTCTTTCAGCGTGTCGCTCGCGCCCTTGAGGGCCAGGGCGAGCTTGTCCTTGTCCACGCTGCGGAGAAGGAGCTGCACGCCGGGGCCGTCCAGGCGGGCGAGGTCGTCGAAGGTGAACATCAGCGCGCGGATGCGCTCCGCGCTCTCGTGGTTGCGCTCCTCCAGCGCGGCCATGATGCGGCCCTCGGCCGCGCGGTCGAGGTTGTTGAAGATCTCGGCCATGACCTCGTGGCTGTCCTGGCGGCTGGCGCGGGCCAGGTTGCTCATGAACTCCGCCTTCAGCGTGCGCTCGACACCTTCGAGCGCCTCCTTCTGCACGGTCTCCATGCGCAGCATCCGCATCACCACCTCCATGGCGAAGCCTTCGGGCAGCAGGGCGAGCACGCGCGCCGCGTGGTCCGGCTTCACCTTGGAGAGCACCACGGCGACGGTCTGCGGGTACTCGTTCTTCAGGTAGTTCGCGAGCACGGCCTCCGAGACATTGCCGAGCTTGTCCCACATGGTGCGCCCGGCAGGACCGCGGATCTCCTCCATGATCTGCGCGACGCGGTCCACTGGCAGCGTCTTGAGGAGCATCCGCTCGGTTGTCTCGTAGGAGCCGATCAGCTTGCCCGTCGCCCCGAGGCTCTCGGAGAACTCCTTGCACAACTCCTCGACCACCGCGGCGTCGATGGCGCCGAGCGTCGCCATGGCCGTCGAGACGTCCTTGATCTCGTCCTCGTGCAGCTTGGCGAAGAGCCGCTCGGAATGGCTCTCGTCGAGGGTGAGAAGGAGGATCGCGGCCTTCTGCGGCCCGTTGAGCTTAACCATCAGTCCTCCTCCGGGGCGAGCCAGCGTCGGACGACGGCAAGCCCCTCATCAGGGTAGGATTCCATCAGCGCATTCACTCGGGCGACCGAGGAAGCACGGAGCTGCCCCTGCACGTTGCCGATGGTGACCATCTCGTCGCCGACCGCGGCGCCCTCCGGGCCGGCGATCGCACCCGCCGCGGCAGGCCCGGCAAGGGCCCCCGGCGCAGCGCCGCCCGGCAGCGCGCCGGCCGCACCGGTGGCGCCGGCGATCGCCGCGCCCCCGGGACCGGCGGCACCGGCCAGGGCCGCCTGCGGGACCAGCGTGGCCGTCAGCCGCTTCGTCATCGGCCGCACGACCAGGAGGAGCGCGATCAGCGCGACGAGCGCGTAGAGGGCCGATTCGACCAGCCGCGCGGCGGTCGCCGGGCCGATGCCCAGGCCGAACATGCCCGCATCCGCCGGGCTGTCCCCGCCCTCGGGCAGGGCGAAGCGCATGGAGACCACCTCCACCCGGTCGCCGCGCCGCTCGTCGAAGCCGACCGCGCTGCGCACCAGCGCCGCGATCCGGGCCAGCTCCTCGGGGCTGCGCTCGCGGAAGGCGGGCGGCGTGCCCTCCCACACCCCATCGACCAGCACGGCGACCGAGAGGCGCCGCAGCACGGGATGCTCGCGCACCGTGCTGCGCACCGTCTTGCCGATCTCGTAATTGGTCGTCTCCTCCGACTTGTTCTCCTGGCTGCCGCCACCGCCGCCCGCGGCCTCCGCGCCGGGAAGCTGGTTCGCGACGGAGACATTGCCGCCATCGCCGCCGCGGGACTGCTCCTGGCTGCTCTGGACGCTGCGGGCCACCTGGTTCTCGGGGTCGAAGCGCTCCTCGGTGGTCTGGACGCGGTCGAAATCCATCTCGGCCGTTGCCTCGGCGCGCACGCGGCCGGGGCCGAGGCTCCGTTCGAGCATCTCCTCGACGCTACGGGCGATGCGCAGGCCCTCGGCGCGGCGCATCTCCTCCTGGGTCGCGGCCGCGGCGGGGCCGGTCAGCGCCTGCCCGCCGCGGGCAAGAAGCTCGCCCCGGCTGTCCACGATGGAGACGTTGCGCGGCAGCAGGCCCGGCACGGCGGTGGCGACGAGGTGAAGGACCGCCTGCACCCCCTCGCGGTCCAGCCGCTGCACGCCCTGCATGGTGAGGACGACGCTCGCCTGGGCCTCGGCGGTCTGGCGCGAGAAGGCCTCGCGCCGCGGCAGCACGAGATGGACCCGGGCGGCGCGGACGCCCGCGAGGCCGCGGATGGTGCGGGACAGCTCGCCCTCCATCGCGCGCAGCCGGTTCACGTCCTGCTGGAAGGGGGTCGTCGTCAGGCTCTCGCCGCGGTCGAAGATCTCCCAGCCGACATTGCCGCCGGCGGGCAGGCCCTCGCGCGCCAGGGAAAGCCGCAGCCGAGGAACCTGCTCCTCCGGGACGAGGATGGTCGTGCCGCCGGCGCCCAGGCGGTAGGGCACCTTCTGCCGGTCGAGCGAGGCGACCACGGCCCCCGCATCGCGCGGGTCCAACTCGGAATAGAGGAGCGCCATGCTCGGCTGCCCCGCGCGGGTCCCGAGCCAGGTGAGAAGCCCGAGCACGATCAGCGCGACCGCCGCCATGGCACCCAGGCGCAGGGGACCGAGGGCGCGGAACTGGGCGAGGACAGCGGCCATTCAGCGGGCCTCCGCCCGGGCGGGTGCGGCCGGGTACCGGGACCCTCCCGGCGTGTAGCGCTGGCGCGTGGCGCGATGGCGCATGTTGCGGCCCCCTGCTTCCGGCCTTCTGCCGGCCCGGCAATCTTTGCCGGGTGGGGGTTAACGGGTGGTTACCGGGCGCTCCCTCAGCTCCCACTGCTGAGCGAGCGCACCTTGTCGAAGCCGTAGGAGGCCGACCCCATGCGGAGCTGCAGCACCCCGTTCGAGCGCTCGGCGGCAGTGGCGGTGCCGATCACGGTGAAGGAGGTCGCCGCGGTGCCTCCGCTCGCATCCGCGCCGGTCACCGCAACCTTGTACGCGCCGTCGGCCAGCTTCTTCCCCTCGGAGTCGCGCCCGTCCCAAACCCAGTTCTGCGCCTCCGTGCCGAGGGTCACCTGCGCCTCGCGCAGCGTCTTGCCGCTGCTGTCCAGCACCGCCACACGGGCCGTGCGGGCATTGCCGGCGGCCGGGAGCCGCAACGTGGCGCTGCCGTCCTGCAGCGGCAGGGTGTCGCCCTCCACCTCCACCCGCTGTCCGAGCATCGGCGCGGCGGCGGTGAGCTGCGCCGCCTGCTGGAGCGAGACCATCTGCTCCAGGTTCTTGTTCATCGCGATCTGCTGCTCGACCGAGGAGAACTGGACGAGCTGCGCCGTCATCTGGTTCGTGTCGAGCGGGTCCGTCGGCGACTGGTTCTTCAGCTGCGTCGTCAGCAGCGTCAGGAAGTTGTCGAAGTTCCCCGCGAGCTGCGTGCGCGCGCCGGCCGAGGCCGAGGCCGCGGTGGTGGATGCGGTGCTGGTAGTGCTCGAGACAGCCATTCGGCCCTCCTTCAGATCGCGATGTCGAGCAGGCCGAGCAGGGACCGCCGGTCCCCTCCGGGCTCGCCGGGCCCGGCATGGGCATCCTGCCCGCGCCAGCCCTGGCCGGGACGCCGCCCGCCCGGATCGGCGCCGTTGCCCGGCCCTCCCTGGGCGGCTCCTCCGCCGGCATCCCCGCCGAGCAGCGAGAAGCTGAGGCTGCGCCCAGCATCGCCGCCGATCCCGGCGCCCCCCAGCGCCCGGTCCAGCGCGGCCCCGTCCCGCGCGAGCAGGGCCAGGGTTTCCGGCCGCTCCGCCGCCACGTGCACGAGCGCGGCCTCGCCGGCGCGCTCGATCGTCACCTCCACCCTCCCGAGCTCGACGGGGTCGAGGCTCAGGGCGATGCGGCCATCCGTACCTCCCCCCAGCGCGAGCGCGATGGCGACCGGTGCTACCTGCTGCGCCGGCGCGAGGCGCGGTATGAAGCGAGGGGCCTCCACCTCCGGCGGAGAGACGGATTGGGCCGGCATGGCGGTAGCGGCGGGAGGGATGACGGGCTGCGCGGCCGGGAAGGGCTCCGCCGCCGCCGGCGCAGCCTGGACAGGGGCGTTCGAGCCCGGTGTCGAGGCGGCATCTCCGGCGGGTGCGGCCGCAGAGGCCTCACCGAGCGGGGCCGTGGCCATATTAGCCGGCTTCGTCCCCGCCGCGGCTCCCTCTCCGTCCTGGAGAGGGCCTTGCTGCAACGCGCCGTGCGGCGCTTCCGTGCGTCCTGCACGAATTGTCCGGGATGCCCGGGCCGAAACCTCCTGTTCCGGCTTCGCCCCTTCCTGGGGCGGTGGGGTGCCGGGGCTGGCCGGCACCTCTTCCTGAAGTTCATCCCCAGGGCTGGCGGAGGCCGAGCCGGGTGAGGGGGAAGGCGAGGGGGCTGCCCTGCGCGGGGCGGCGGCCGATAGCGGCCTGGCCGTGGGAAGGGAGGCGGCGAGCGCCTCCTCCTGGGCCGGCTCAGGCTGTGGCGGCGGCACCATGGGCGCGGCGGCAGCCACGGGCTGGGGGACGGCCGGGAGGGCGGCGATGTCGGGCAAGGGCTGCGTGACCGGCGCGGCCTCCAGACCGGGCGTCTCCTCGCCCGCGCGCTCCTCGTCCACAGCGCCTGAGGGCGTCAGCAAGGGTGCCTCGACGGCCTGCCCGAGCGGAGTCGCTTGGGAGGCAGGCCCTGCCGGGGCGTGCTCCGCCGCGAGGGGAAGGCCGCCGCCGGCCATCGGCTGGGGGAGCGACGGAGCGGCCACCGTTCCGGTCGGCGGCTTGCCGCCAGCCACGCCGGCAGGAGGGGCTTCGGCAGCGACGGCCAGCCCCTCGGCGAGGGGGAAGGCAGGGTTCCCGGACGACCCAGCCGCCATGCCCGGAGCAAGCTGCGCCGCGGAGCCTCCATCGCCCGTCGCCGTTCCCGGCACTGCCAGGAACCCGCCCAGGGTGAGGGCGAAGGCGCCCGCTTGGCCACCGGCCGGCACGGGCGCGGCGGCACCCCGCATCGGTGCGGTCGTCGTCGGGATCTCCAGCGCGTCCATGATCGGCTCCTCTGGCCAGCACGGGGCGGCCGGCTGACCATTCCGCAAGGGCCTTGCCACGCCCTGGCATGCCGCAACCGGCAGCGCTGGCCGCCGGGGCGGCATCTCTTGCCGCCCACCGGCAGCGACAGCACCGGAAAAACCTCCCGTGCCCTGGCATGCCGGTTGCGCCAGGTGGGACAGGACGGCCCGGCCGCCCGCATCCTTACGGAGCCCCAAATGTCGCTCTACGCCTCGATGACCACGGCCATCAGCGGCCTCACCGCCCAGGCCCGAGCCCTGGGCAACGTCGCGGACAACGTGGCCAACAGCCAGACCACCGGCTTCAAGCGCACGGACACGAACTTCGTGTCCTACATCACGCGCTCCACGGCCCAGGTGAACCAGCCGGGATCGGTCACCGCGCGGCCGGACTACACCACTTCCATCCAGGGCTCGGTCCAGTCCTCCGAGAGCCCGCTCGCCATGGCGATCGCCGGGCAGGGCATGTTCGCGGTGGCGAGCGCGACGGGCTCGCTCAATGGCGACACCACCTTCGACTCCCGCACCTTCTACACCCGCGCGGGCGACTTCAGCATGAACAGCGACGGCTATCTCGTGAATGGCCAGGGCTACTACCTGCAGGGATGGACGGCCGATGCCGAGGGCAACCCGGATCGCTCCAACATCAAGCCGATCCAGGTCGACCAGTCCGTCTACAACCCCGTGCCGACCACGAATGTGACCCTCTCGGCCAATCTTCCCGCGGATTCCACCACCACGCCCGCCGAGGCCACGATCCAGATCTATGACAGCCTCGGGCGGCTGCACTCCGTGGATATGACGTGGAAGCAGACAGCCACGAACAAGTGGCAGCTCACCATGTCCATCCCGGACGACAAGACGACGCCCGCACCCACCCGCACCATCGACGTGAACTTCGGCGCGACCGGCGGATCGACGACCGCTGCCGGCACCATCGACTCCTTCGGCGCGGTGGTGGGCAGCACTCTCGCCGGAAGCGCGACGAAGGCGGGGGACCCCGCCATCGTGACCTTCTCCGCGGATTTCGGACAAGGGCCACAGCCGATCAAGCTCGACCTCGGGAATTTCGGCGAACCCTCAGGCGTCACCCAGTACGCCGGCACGAAGTACACGCTGCGCGACATCTCGCAGAACGGCGTGCCCCAGGGCAGCTTCTCGTCCGTCTCCCTCAGCGACAACGGCGACCTGACCGTGAACTACGACAATGGCCAGGCCCGCACGGTCGGCCGCGTGCCCATCGTCACCTTCTCCGACCCGGACAAGCTGCAGAAGACCGATGGGCAGGCCTATCTCCGCACGGAGGAGAGCGGCGAGGCGCGGGTGAACGACGCCGCCTCCAACGGCGGCGGCAAGATCGTCACCTCCGCGCTGGAGGGATCGAATGTCGACATCGCCTCGGAGTTCTCGAAGCTCATCCTGGCGCAGCGGGCCTATGCCGCGAACACGAAGATCGTGACGGCGGCGGACGAGCTGCTGCAGGACACCATCAACATGCGCCGCTGATCGCGGCGGCCGGCACGCGCCCCTCGCGGCGCGGAATCAACCATGACGGCACGGCCAGCAGCCCCCAGGCGGGGTCGGCCGGGCCGGGGAAGCGGAGCGGATGAGCCTCGACCTCGCCCTGTCCATCGCGCGCAGCGGCCTGTCGCATGTCAACAGGCAGCTCGCCCAGACAGCGTCCAACATCTCCAATGCCGGGACGGCTGGGTACACCCGTAAGGAGGTCCAGGGGCAGTCGGTCGTGGCCGGCGCCGTCCTCTCCGGCGTGCGGAGCGCCGAATCGGCGCGGGCCGTGGACACGGCGCTCGTCACCGAGATGAATCTCGCCCGTGCGCGCAGCGCTGCCTCCACGGCGCGGGCTGGCATCCTGGAGGGCGTCGAGACGGCGCATGGTGCGACGGGCGACTCCATCGGCGACCTGACGGCGGCGCTCGGCGATGCCTTCGTGTCCCTCCGCGACGATCCCTCCGACCCGCTGCTCCAGGCCAGGATCGTGGACGCGGCGGATGACCTTGCCGAGCGCTACAACACCGTGTCCACGGCGATCGGGACCGCACGCCAGGCCGCGCAGGACGGGATGGTCAAGGATGTGGAGACGCTGAACGACGCGCTCCGCCGGATCTCCGATCTCACCGACCAGATCCTGCCGCTGCGCGCCCGGGGTGCGAGCACGGCGGACCTTGAGGACCAGCGCGACCAGGCGGTCGTCACCATCGCCTCCATCATGCAGGTCCGCGCCCTGCCGCAGCCCGATGGCGGGATCACCCTCATCACGTCGGGCGGCCTCAACCTGCCCCTGCGCTCAGCCGAGGGGCCCTTCTCCACCGATCCGATGCTGGTCGGTCCCCAGGCCTATTACGGCACCGGGGGTACGCTGCCAGGGATCAGGCTCGGCAACACGGATGTGACGGCCCGGCTCGGGGAAGGCACGCTCGCGGCCTATGTCTCCCTGCGCGACCGCGAGCTGCCGCTGGCCCAGGCCGAGCTGGACATCTCGGCTGCCAGCCTCGCCTCGCGCTTCGACCGGCAGGGGCTGAGGCTCTTTACCGGGGCGGCAGAGGAGGTGCCTGATCCTTCCAGCGACTATAAGACTGGCAACTGGATCGGCTTCGCCGGCTCGCTCAGGGTCAACACTGACGTCGAGAAAAGCCCAAGGCTTGTCCGGGACGGGACCCATTCCGTCGCGTCCGGTGCGGGGGGAGCCACGGCCTTCACCCCCAACGGCGCGACCGGACCCGCCGACTTCACCACGCTGCTGGATCGCGTGCTGAACCAGACCTTCGGGACCGAGGTCACCGCGGGGACCTCTCATCCCAGCTTCGCCACGCTCTCCCTCGGCCCCGCCGGGAACCTCTCCTCCTCACTGCGTTCCGCGCGCAGCCTCGGCGACTACGCCTCGCAGCTCGTGGCGACCCAGACGGCCGTGCGGGCCGAGGCAGAGGAAGCGGGCAAGATGTCGGGCGACCTTCTCGCCGCGCTGGAAAGCCGGTTCTCCGCCCAATCGGGGGTGGATATGGACAAGGAGCTGGCCGCGATGATCTCCTTGCAGACGACCTACTCGGCCAATGCCCGCCTCCTCTCGGCGGTGCAGGGCATGTACGACACCCTCTTCCAGGCGGTGCGGTGATGGCCATCTCAGGCATTGGATCCGGTATGCTGGCCCAGCTGATCGGCCAGTCCTCCAATATCAAGTCCCAGGTCGAGAAGCTCACCGCGCAGTCCGCGGATGGGAAGCGCGGCACCTGGTACGGCGACATCGCCGGGGACGCGCGGCGGGCCATCAACCTTCGCGGCGAGATCTCCCGCCGGGAGGTGCACGCGACGACGATCGACCGTGCCCTCGGCCGGACCGGCGCCGCGCAAGGGGCCCTGAAGGGCCTCTCCTCGATCGCGGAGGATTTCCTGACCCAGGCGGGCAAGGTCAGCAGCGCCGACAGCACCCGGATCAGCGCGCTCGCCAGCAGCGCGAGGCAGGCGATCGGGCAGGTCGCGGCCCTGCTGAACGAGAAGCACGGGGGCGAGTATCTTTTCAACGGCGCCGACTCCGCGAACCCGCCGATTCCCAACCCGGGCGCCATCATGGCCACGCCCATGGCGACGAAGATCGTGGCCGCCGCGGGTTCCCTGGCATCCGGGAACAGCGCTGCCGTCCTCGCGGCCACCCTCTCTGCCGCAAAGGACGGTGCCCCTGGGGCAACGCCCTTTTCCAACTACCTTCTAGACCCGGGCCGGGGCCTCAACGAGGCACGCCGGAGCACCCTGACCGGGGACGGGGAGAGCGTCGAGACCGGCCTTTTCGCGAATCGCAACGCTGAGGCGACAACGGCGGGCAGCGAGGCGGGGGGGTGGTCCCGCGACCTGTTGCGCGGCCTGATGACCCTGGCCGGGCTCACCGCCGACAAGGCCGCCACGGGAGCGGATTTCGACGCCGTGATGACGAGCGTGAAGACCGGATTGAAGTCCGCCATGACGGCGCTCGGCGAGGAGGCCGGTGCGCTCGGCCTCTCCGAGTCGCGCCTGGAGGCGGCCAAGACGCGGCACGGTGAGCTGCAGCTCTCGCTCAACGCGCAGCTCGCTGATGTGGAGGAGGTGGACCTGGCCGCCACGCTCACCGCCCTCCAAGACACCCAGACCCGCCTCCAGGCCTCCTGGCAGGCGCTATCCAGGCTCTCGGGCCTGTCCCTGACAAACTTCCTGCGCTGAAGCGCCGGATTCAACCGGCGTTAACCGCAGGGGTGTCAGGATCACTTCATACCGCAAGATGCGGATCGCAACAGGCGGCAAGCCAAGGAGAGGCTGCCGCGGACAGGAAAGGGGCAAGACATGGCCCTGAACTCGGTCAACACCAACACCGGCGCCTCCATCGCGCTGCAGACGCTCAACCGCACGAACGATGCGCTCGCTGTGACCCAGAAGCGCATCTCCACCGGATACCGCGTCGCCGACGCGAAGGACGACGGCGCGGCCTTCGCGGTCGCGCAGTCGGTTCGGGCGGACATCTCCGGCCTCACCTCCGCCAATGAGCAGATCGGCGGCGTGCAGGGCGTGCTCAGTACGGCGCTCTCCGGCTTGACCAAGGTTTCGGAGACGATGAGCAACGTCCGCGCCGTGCTCGTCAAGCTGGCCGATGGTACGCTTTCGAGTGACCAGCGTACCCAGTACGAGGCGCAGTACAAATCTCTCCAGAGCCAGGTTAAAAATTATATCGAGGATGCGACTTATAACGGCCGCAGTCTTCTCAGCACCACCGATGGCAACATTGCCACGGTGCGCAATGAGAAAGGTACCGCCTACACGCTGACGGCGGTGGATGGGGCAACGCTGGAACTTGGCACCCTCACGGCCGGTACCGCGTGGGCGACAACCGCCCTTAGTGCCAGTGGTGATTTCACGACGAAGATGAATCTCATCAACACGGCGATGAACACCTTCGGTAATAATAATACTTATCTTCAGAGCCAGATTTCCTACAACAAGGAGAAGATGGCTTCGCTGGAGACTGGCCTCGGCGCGCTGGTCGATGCGGATCTCGCGAAGGAGAGCGCGAAGCTGCAGGCGCTGCAGATCAAGCAGCAGCTCGGCACGCAGTCCCTCAGCATCGCGAACCAGGCTCCTCAGAGCCTGCTCAGCCTCTTCCGCTGAACGGTGGGGTGCCGTGAAAGATCCACGGCACCCCGTCCCGTCCCCCCTCCATCGCGCCGGGCGGCGAGACGCCCTCGGCGGCGGTGCGGCAGCCGCGCAAGGCCGGTGCGCCGCATCGCAAGCCACGAAGGAACGCGAAGACCGTGTCCACGCTGGTTCTAGAGTTGCGCCAAGGCGACCTCATGGTCGTCAATGGTGCCCCTATCCGGTTCAGGAACCGAACACGCATCGAACTGACAGCGAAGGCGCGCTTCCTCTTCGGCAAGCAGATCCTGCCGCCCGAGGCGGCCGATACGCCCGCCCGTCGCATCTACTTCGCCCTGCAGACCGCCTATATCGGCAGCGAGGAGGAGCGCGAGCGCGGGCTGGAGGCTGCGCGCGGCCTCATCGCCGAGTTCCAGGCGGCAACCACTTCCAACCTCGCTTCCGCCATGCTCGACCGGGCGCTCACCGCGGCGGAGGAGGATGATTGCTACACGGCGCTGAAGCTCGCCCGCCGCGTGATGCGTCATGAAGAGGCTGTACTCGGCATTGCACCCCCTCAGGCCGTGAGACCCACGCCGGAGGAGACGACTGCATGATGATGCATCAGAACCCAGCGCTGGCCTACCGCGTGGCGAGGGCAGGTATGCCGCCGCGAGTGCAGGAGGCCGATGTGTTCCGCCGTGTCACCGGCGCGCTGCGCGCGGCGCAGGGTACAGGACCGGAGGTCGGGCTGCGGGCTATTCGTGCACTGGCCGACAATCGTCGCCTCTGGCTGGCGGTGGAGGGTGTGCTGCTCGACCCGAACAACGCGCTCCCGCCGGCGCTGCGTGCCTCGATCGTCTCGGTCGGTCGTACCGTCCTGCGCGAGATGGAGCGTGATAAGCCGGATCTCGGCTTCCTTATCGAAGTGAACGAGAGCATCGCGGCCGGGCTCACGACGGGCGGCTGAGATGTCTGGCTCGCTCGCCCTCGCGATCCTCGGTGGCACGGCGGGAGGGGCCAGTGCCGCCGACGCCGGCTCGGCCGTGCTGGCGCTGCGCCGTGCCGCCGCGAGCGGGGCCGAGGCGAAGGGCGTTGCCCAGATCGCGAAGGAGGGCGCGGTCAAGCTCGCGCTCACCCGTTTCACCGAGGGCGTCTCCCGCGCCAAGTCGGTGGAAGCGGCGCTGCGCGATCCGCGTGTGGCCGAGGTGCTGCTTCCCGCCCTCGGCCTGCCTGACGCGGTGAGCACGCCGGGGCTGGCCGTGCGCGCTCTCATGTCGGATCCGAAGGATACGAACTCCGTCGCCGCGAAGCTTGCCGCGACGGACTCCCGGTGGAAGAGCGCGGCCAACACCCTCAACCTTGCGACACGCGGGCTGGATGGACTGCGCGACGCCACGATCCAGAAGACGATCACGGAGGGCTTCAAGGCCTATCAGTGGCGCCTGTCGCAGGACGAGCAGGCAGGTGGCATCTCCGACGCGCTCTATTTCAAGCAGCGCATGGCGAGCGGCACGAAGCTGACAGCCTATGAGGTGCTGGGCGATGCCGTGCTGCGCCGGGTGGTCACCGGCGCCCTTGGCTTGCCGCAGACCATCGCGATCCAGGGCGTGGAAACCCAGGCTCGGGCAATCACGTCCCGCATCGACCTGTCCACCCTTAATGACCCGAAGCAGGCGGCAAAGCTGACCGAGCGCTATGTTATGGCCGCTGCCGGCGGCGGGACGACGGGCGGCAGCGGGTCCAGCCTTCTCGCGCTCTTCGCCTGACGCTGCCGCGCAACGTGGTTCATGTCAGGCGGCACGCCAGCCCAGGCGCCGCTCCAGCCAGCTCCGGTAGGTGAGCGTCGCATCCGGGGGCGGCACTGCAAGGGCGAAGGCTGCCGCGGCGGCCGTGCCCGTCAGCGCATGGCCTTCGCCCGGCTGGGAGCGTTCCTCCTCCTGCCAGCGCAGCGCTGCCCGGCGCCAGGCGGCCAGGGTGTCTGCCGGAGTGAGGGGAGGCATGACGAGTGCCGCCCGCATCTGCATCCCTGCCGCGGCAGCGAGCACGCCGCGAAGCGACGAGGGTTCGCCCGTGAGGACGGGGAGCTCCCCGGCTTCTCCCTCGCCGACCTGGCCGAGGGCGCACCAGGGCGTGGCGCCGAGCATGCTCGCCCGTGCGACCGGATCGGCGCCGCTGACGATGAGCGCGTCGGCCTCCCCCGCCGCGAAGGCCGCCTCCGCCATGCCCGGGACAGGGCGAGCGGGGATGCCGAGAAGGTCAAGGGCGGCGAGCGCCGCGGCCTCCGGCGAATCCGGGGACGGGATGGCGACGCGCAGCGGGGCCGGGCCGCGCGCGTTCAGGGGGCCGCGCCCCGCCAGCACGGCGCCGTGCCAGGAGACGAGCAGCGGGATCCAGGCGCCCGGCTCGAAGCGCGCGCGGGTGGCGCCGGTCAGCCGCACATGGCAGGCCCAGCCGGGGAGGGCGAGGAAGCGCACGCTCTCGGCGCCCTCCAGCGTCGCGAAGCGGTTCGCGGCGGTCACGCCGTCGGGGCCTCCGAGATGGGAGAGCCGCAAGGCTCCCGGTCGGTGCAGCCCGCGGGAGAGGGCCGCCGCGGCCCGGGAGGCCCAGCGTGCCGGCGCGGCGTCTTCCGGCCCGGGTACCAGCACGACGCCGGTATCCTGGGCCTGCGCCCGCGCCCGACCTGGCCGGAGGGCGGGCAGGACGAGCGACAGCGCCGCCATGCCCGCCGCTCGCCGTCCGAGGACGGGGGAGGGAAGGCGCGGGCGCGGCGAGGATTCGTCCGTCATGGCGCCGGACGCTGCGGGGCGGGTGGGGCGGGATTGTGGCAATCCCGCACCGTCTCAGCCCTCATAGGCCAGCAGCGCCTCGAAGTTCGTGTCGCCGAGCCTGGCCCGGCCCTTGAGCGAGGTGAGCTCGATCAGGGCGGCGGCGGCCGGCACCTCCGCCCCGGCCTGCCGGAGGAGCGCGATGCACGCGGCCAGGGTGCCGCCGGTGGCCAGGAGGTCGTCCAGCACCACCACGCGGTCGCCCGGGCGGACGGCATCGGCCTGCATCTCGATCCGGTCGGTCCCGTATTCCAGCGCGTAGTTCAGCCCGATGATCGCGCCCGGGAGCTTGCCCCGCTTGCGCAGCATGACGAAGCCGAGGCCGAGCTCGAGCGCGAGGGGCGCCGCCACCAGGAAGCCGCGGCTCTCGATGCCGGCCAGCAGGGTGGGGCGGTGCGGGCGCACGATGTCGGCCAGGCGGCGCATCGCCTCCTTCCAGGCCGGGCCATGCCGCAGGAGGGTGGAGATGTCGTAGAAAAGGATGCCCGGCTTCGGGAAGTCGGGAATGCCGCGGATATGGTCCTTGAGGTCGAGCCGTGGGGCATCGGCGGGGCTGGTGGTCACTGCGCGGGCTCCGTCTCTGGAAGGGCGGCCGCCTCATAGGCCGCCGCGGGCCCGCGGGGCAAACCGCGGGCAGGGGCATCAGGGGGCTTGGCGCGCGGCCGGGAATGCGGCACCAGCGCGGCTATGTCGCGCGTCCCCATCGCCGCCACGGTCGGCATCCTGGGCTTCCTGCTCTATGTGGGGCTGGCCGTGGCCCTGGCCGATGCCGTGCCGCGCCACTGGGCGTGGCAGGCGCTCTACTTCCTCGCGGCCGGGCTGGCCTGGGTATGGCCCGCCCTGCGCCTGATCCTCTGGGCGGCGCGAAAGTAAGGCCCGCGCCGCCCGGGTTCCGAACCGGCCTCAGAAGGTGCGGCTGAGGAAGACCATCGCGCGCGCCTCGCAGATCTTCTGCGCGCCGAAGCACTCGCCGCGGCTCAGATTCGTGTCGTAGTAGCCGGCCGTCAGCACGAAGTCCGAGAACTTGTAGGCCAGGGTGACGTTCCAGTTGGCGAAATCGGGCGATCCCCAGCGGGCGTTGTTCTGGATCCACTGATAGCCGGCGCGCCCGGCGAGGGTGAAGTCGTAGGGGAGGGAGACCTCCACGCCGCCCTCGACATAGAAGCCGGTGCCGGACTCGGCCTGGTAGTTCGGCGAGTAGTTCACCGCGCCGAGCACCTTCACCGGAACGGGCAGGGACGGGACCTCGTAGCTCGCCTTGGCCGCCAGCTCGAAATACTGCAGGTCGTAGAAGCCCGGCCCGTTCTGATAGCCCGGATAGGTGTAGGCGATGCCGCCGAGGTCGAGGCTCACGCCGTAGAGGCTCGTGCGCCAGCCTGCCAGCGCGTCGATCTCCTGGCGGGCGTTCGTGTTGAGAAAGGTGACATTGGAAGCGAAGGCGCCGACATAGAGGCCGCTCGTGTGCTGGATGTCGATCGTGCCCTGCACGGCCGGGCGGTTCTGGGTCTGGCTGACGCCGCGGAACAGGTAGTCGCTGGAGACGGTCGGCGTGATGCCGATGGTCAGCCCCGCGCTCTCCAGCTCGAAAGCCCCGGCCGTCCCGGCCGCGAGCGAGAGGCCCAGCGCGAAAGCCGCGGCCGGGACAGTCTTGGTCCTCATGAAATCTCCCCCTCACGCGCTTGCGTGGTGCAGGGATCCCTAGCGAGGGCTGTGCCACTCTCCATGGGGCCGGGCGGGCCGCGTAACGATCCGGCGTGCCTGTTGCGCCGCAGCCACGGTGGAGGAGGGCGATATGGAAAAGCCCCGCACGGGGGTTCCGTGCGGGGCTTTCCAGAGCCGTCGATGGTCGGAGCGAGAGGATTCGAACCTCCGGCCCCTGCGTCCCGAACACAGTGCTCTACCAGGCTGAGCTACGCTCCGTCACGACGGCGTCCGGGCGGCGGCGTATACCGCCCCGCCGAGGGCGGGGCAAGGGTGCCCAGTGGCCGACGCGGCCTGAAAACGGGCCGGAAGGGAAAAATGCTGGCTCCCGCCCCATCGTTCCGGCGGCGAAGCGCCGCTAGGCTCTTCTCGCGAATCCAACCGGGACAACCGATGAGACAGATCCTCCTCTCCGCCGCCGCCCTCGCGGCCATGCTCGCCGCAGGCGCGGCACTCGCCCAGACCGACCCCGTCACGGCCCGGAAGGAAGGGCTGAAGCGGATGCAGGCGAATCTCGAAGCCATCGGGAACGTCGCCAAGGACGGCGGCGACACGCGCGAGGTGGCCCCCCGTGCCGAGGAGATGGTCACCTTCTTCCGCGGCTTCCCCGCGCTCTTCCCCCAGGGCTCCGACGGCAATGGCTCCCGCGCCCTGCCGGCCGTCTGGTCGGACCGGGACGGGTTCGAGCGCGCCTCGGCCAATGCGGTGACTGCCGCGGAGGCGCTGCGGACCGCGGCGGCGAGCGGCGATGCCGCGGCAACGGGCGCCGCCGTGCGGAACATGGGCGGCACCTGCGGCGCCTGCCACCGCAACTACCGCGGGCGCTGATCCCCTCCGGCGGCCTCAGCCCTGCCGGGCGATGGCCGCCACCACCCCCGCGGCGAGGGTGAGGAGGATGAGGGCGAGCCAGGGGCTGCCGATCCGCGGCCCCCGGCCGGCCCAGCCGGCGGGCAGCCGCTTGAAGCCCGTGACCATGGGCCGCACGAGATCCTGCCGCTTCAGCACGGCATAGGCCAGCACGGCCAGGACATGCAGCGCCACCGCGGCCAGGACCAGGTTGAAGGCGCCGAGATGGACGCTGCGCGCGGCATCCGACACCTCCGGCGGAACGGCGCGTGCGAGCGGGCCGCGGGTGAGGATGCCGTCATCGGTGAAGAGGCCTGATCCGGCCTGGACCAGCAGCAGCCCGATGAGCGCCAGCACCATCCAGCCGCCCGCCGCATTGTGCCCGATCTCGGTGTCCGGCTCTCGCCGGCCGATGTGGCGGAGATGCCTCAGCCCCGCCATGGGCGAGCGCAGGAAGCGGGAGAAGCGGGCCGTGTCGGACCCGACGATTCCCCAGGCTAGCCGGAAGAGCAGCAGGGCGAGGATCACCTCCCCGGAGATGAAGTGCCAGTCCATCCGGCCCGTCTCCGCGCTCCACCAGGAGAAGCCGACCAGCGCGGCCACGCCCCAGTGAACGAGGCGGATCCAGCCGTCCCACACCTTCACCCGCACCCCATCCGACTCGGCCATTCCTGGTCCTCCTCTCCTGCCGGGGCAGGATAGGGGGCGGCGGTGGCGCGCGCCCAGGGCGAGGTCCTCGGTAACGGAGCACCAGGCGAGTGTGCCCTTGTGGCATGGGGGGCGGGCGCACTAGTTACGACTCCATGACAGATGCCTCGCGGCTATGGATCGTCGGTGGCGCTGCGGTCCTGGCGGCCGCTCTCTGGGGCGGTGCCTTCTACGGACTGCAAGACCGCGCCGCGGCCCCGCCCGCGCCGGCCCCGACCCGGGCGGAGGGAGGCGCGCGCCCCACATCCCTGCCCCCCGCCGGGGAGGCCAGGCCCGCCCGGCTGCCCGAGCCGCCCCGCTTCGACGTGGTGCGCATGGGCGCCCGGGGCACGGTCGTGGTCGCCGGCCGCGCCGCGCCGGGCGCCGATGTCGTGCTGCGGGAAGGCGGGCGCGAGATCGGGCGGGCCCGCGCCGATTCGCGCGGCGAATGGGTCATCCTTCCCGCCGAGCCCCTGGGCAGTGGGGCGCGCGAGCTCTCCCTGGCCGCGCGGCTGCCCGGCGGCGAGGAGATGATGGGCGCCGACACCGTGCTCGTGGTCGGCCCGGCGCCAGCCGGGCCGGAGGTGGCGGGAGCAACCCCGGATGGGGTCGCGCGGGAAGAGGGAAGGGCGGAGGGGCCGCTCGTTCTCCTTCTCCCGCCCACGGCCGCGGGCGCCCCGCGGCTGCTCGGCCGGTCCGATGGGCCCGCGCTGCCGCTTGGGCTGGACGTGGTGGATTACGACGAGGCCGGCGCGATGCGCTTCGCCGGGAACGCCCCGCCCGGTGTCCGCCTTCGCATCTACGCCGACAACCGCCACTTGGGCGACGCGCAGGCCGATCCGGCCGGGCGCTGGTCGCTCATCCCCTCCGCCGGCCTGGCGCGAGGGCGCCACATGCTGCGGGTGGACCAGCTCGACCCTGTGGGGCCCCGGGCGGTTCGCGTGGCCAGCCGCATCGAGGTGCCCTTCCAGCGCGAGATCCTCCCGCCCGGCACGGTCCGGGACGGGCGGTTGGTGGTCCAGCCCGGCGCGAATCTCTGGCGCATCGCGCGCGAGGCCTACGGCCAGGGCACGCGCTACACCGTCATCTACCGCGCCAACCGGGAGCAGATCCGCAACCCCGCCCGCATCTATCCCGGGCAGGTCCTGGCGGTGCCCTAGGCGCATCCGGGCGCCGAAAGGGAGGCGCAGGGTTGTCCGGGGGGCTCCGAGCAACCATAACCGGACCTTCCCACTTTCCTGGATCGCCATGTCTCTCGCGCACAACCTGCGCCTCGTCCTCGCCCCCCCGCACCCCGCCGGGCGACCCTTCCTCATCGGAGGGGCGGCGGTGGCCGTCCTCGGCGGCGCGGTGCTGGGAGGCTGGCTGTTCTGGCTGGGCGCGGCCTTCACCGGCTTCTGCCTCTACTTCTTCCGCGACCCCGAGCGCGTCACCCCGGGCAAGCCCGGCCTCTTCGTCGCGCCCGCGGACGGGCACATCGTCTCCATCGAGCCGGCCGTGCCGCCGGAGGAGCTGGGGCTCGGCCCCGCCCCGCGCTGGCGGGTGGCCACCTTCCTCTCGGTAATGGACGTGCACGTGAATCGCGTTCCCATGGAGGGAACGGTGACGCGGGTGGCCTACCGGCACGGCGCCTTCGTCAACGCCTCCCTCGACAAGGCGAGCACGGACAACGAGCGCAACGCCCTCGCTGTCCGCATCCCGGACGGGCGCGACTACGCCGTGGTGCAGATCGCGGGACTGATCGCGCGGCGCATCCTCTGCGATGTGCGGGAGGGCAGCCAGATCCGCAGCGGCGAGCGGTTCGGCATCATCCGTTTCGGCAGCCGCACCGACCTTTACCTGCCCGAGGGCGTTCGCCCCATCGTCGAGGTCGGCCAGACCATGATCGGGGGCGAGACGGTCATGGCCGATCTCTCCCACCCCACGGCCACGCAGCCAGCAGGAGCCTGATAGAGGAATGGGACAGGCGCCGCGCCGCTTCCGCTTCACCCCGCGCAAGCTCGGTCCGAGGGAGCGGCCGCGGCTCGGGGGCCTGTCCTTCAACCGGCTGCTGCCGAACCTGCTGACGATGCTCGGCCTCTGCGCCGGCATGACGGCGATCCGCTTCGCCATCGAGGCCCGCTGGGAACCGGCGGTGACGCTGATCGTGGTCGCCGCCTTCATCGACGGCATCGACGGGCGGCTGGCGCGCCTTCTCCAGGCCACCTCCCGCTTCGGGGCCGAGTTCGACAGCCTGTCGGACTTCCTCTGCTTCGGCGTGGCGCCCGCCTTCATCCTGTTCCTCTGGACGCTGCACGACGCGCGCGGGCTCGGCTTCATTCCCTGCCTGCTCTTCGCGGCCTGCATGGCCCTGCGCCTCGCGCGCTTCAACGCGGCCATCGACGCCCCGGCCGCGCCCGGCACCGTGCCCCGCCCGGCGGGCTTCTTCACGGGCGTTCCCGCCCCGGCCGGCGCCGGCCTAGCCCTCTTTCCGATCTTCGCCGCCCTCACCTTCGAGGGCTGGGGGCTCGACCGGCTGGCGGCGGCGATGCGCCACCCGGTCTTCTCCACCGTCCTGCTGGTGGCGATCGCGGGGCTGCTGGTCAGCACCCTGCCGACCTGGTCCTTCAAGAAGGTGAAGATCCCCCGCCAGGCCGTGCTTCTGCTCATGCTCGGCGCCGCCGCCTATGCGGCGCTGCTGGTGGCCGAGCCCTGGGCCGCGCTGGCGGCCGCGGGCTTTGTCTATATGGGGATGATCCCTTTCTCCCTGCGCTCCTACCGCCAGAAGCTGGAGGCAGCGCGCCTTGCCATGCCCTCCGAGGCGGAGAGCCCTGCCGCCTAGAGGGGCGGCAGGGCTCCGGGTCAGGCCCGCCTGATCTCGCCGAGGAAGCGGTCCATGCGGCTGCGCAGCAGCTCGGCCTGCTCGGAGAGCTCGCCCGAGGCGGCGCGGAGCTGGTCGGCGGCGGCGCCGGTGCGCTCGGCCCCCTCCGTCACCCCTGCCGTGTGACGCGACACGTCCTGGGTGCCGGCGGCGGCCTCGGCCACGGCACGGCCGATCTCGCGGGTCGCGGCCGACTGCTCCTCGGCGGCGGAGGCGACCTGGGTCGTGATGCCGCCAATCCGCTCGATCGTCTCCACGATGCCGCCGATCGCCCCCACCGCGCGCTCCGTCTCGGCCTGCATGGCCGCGATCTGGCTGCTGATCTCCTCCGTGGCCTTGGCGGTCTGGGCGGCCAGGTTCTTCACCTCGCTCGCCACCACGGCGAAGCCGCGCCCCGCCTCGCCGGCCCGCGCCGCCTCGATCGTGGCGTTGAGGGCCAGCAGGTTCGTCTGCCCGGCGATGTCGGAGATCAGCCGCACCACGTCGCCGATGCTGCGAGCCGCTTCCGAGAGTCCGTGGACGGCCGCATCCGTCGCCCGCGCCTCGTCCGCCGCGCGGCGCGCCACCTCGGCGCTGCTGGTCACCTGGCGGGAGACCTCGGCGATCGATGCGGCAAGCTCCTCCGCGGAGGCGGCGACCGTCTGCACGTTCGCGCTCGCCTGCTCGGAGGCGGCCGCCACCGAGGTCGCGCGCGAGATGCCCTCCTGCGCCGTGCCGGCCATCTCGCCCGCCGTCGCGTCCAGCTCGGTCGCGGCGGCGGCCACGCCGCGCAGCACGTCGGCCGTCCCGGCCTCGAAGTCCCGCACGAGCGCGTCCATGCGGGCCGAGCGCTCGGCCTTGACCCGCTCATCCTCGGCCCGGGCGGCCGCGAGCGCATCGGCCTCGCGCAGCCCGTCGCGGCAGGTCATGACGGCGCGCGCCATCTCGCCGATCTCGTCCGTGCGCGACACCTCGCCCAGCTCGAAGCCGTAATCCCGGCGCGAGAGGCGCAGCATCGAGCCGGAGAGGTTCCCGATCCCGCCCGCCACGTTGCGGGTCAGCCAGACCACGCTCGCGCCCGACAGGATCGCGGCGAGGAGAAGCGTGCCAAGGCATGTCCAGAGCGCTCGGCGATAGGCGGCTTCCGCCTCCTCGCCGGCCGTGGCGGCGCCCGCCTTGTTGAAGGCGCTCGCCTGGTCGGCCGCTTCGAGGAAGGCGCGGAACTGCAGCGCGGACGGTCCGTTGAAGGCGGCCATCGCCGCCGGATCGTCATGCCGGGCCAGCAGGGGGCGCACGAACTCCGAGTAGGTGCGGTAGGTTGCCTGGATCTTCTCGAAGATCTTCCGCTCCTCCGGGGAGGAGACGAGGGCCTCGTAGGCCTTCAGCGCGGCCTGGACCGCCACCCCGGCCTGCGTCGTGTCGTTGAGCGCGCCGGCACGCTGCGCGGGGTCATCCGTCGCCATCACGCGCGCGGCGCGGATGCGCTCCCGGCTGATGATCGTCTTCAGTTCGCCGATGGCGGCGACGCCCGGGAGCCAGTTGTCCCGGATGTCGCGGGTGGCGGCGTTCATCACGCCGAACTGGTGGATCGACAGCCCGCCCAGGCCGAGGATGAGGGCGAACATCAGGCCGAAGGTAACGAGCAGCTTGCCCCGGATGGGAAGCGAGTTCAGTGACATGGAAGGGGCGACCTCTCCTGCAAGGGCCGCCATTCTCCCCCCCTATCCCTGAAGATTCCGTTCCATCTGGCGCAAGCCCCTGCTCAGCCCCTGGGCTTGGCCACCAGCACGCCCTCCTCCCGGAGCGCCTCGATCTCCTCGGCCGAGTAGCCCGCGGCGGCCAGCACCTCCTCCCCGTGCTCGTTGAAGCGGGGAGGCGCCGTGCGCGCCCCGCCCGGCGTGCGGGAGAGCTTGATTGGGGTGTTCAGCGCCCGGAACTCGCCGATCTCGGCCACCATCTCGCGGGCCGCCGTGTGCGGGGCCGCCACGGCCTCGTCCACGTAGAGCACGGGCCCGGCGGGCAGCCCGGCCTTGAGCATGCGCTCGCAAAGGGCGTGGCCGTCCTCCGTGATCAGACGCGCCTCCAGGATCGTGTCCAGCGCCCCGCGGTTCACCACGCGGTCCCCGTTGGTGGCGAATCGCGGGTCCTCGGCGATGTCCTCCAGCCCGAGGAAGGCGCAGAACTTGCGCCAGGCGGGCTCGTTCCCGCAGGCGACGAAGATCTCGCAGGTCCGGGTTCGGAACTTGGCGTAGGGGCTGATGTTGGGGTGCGGGTTGCCCGTCGCGGCGGGGCGCCTGCCGTTCAGGAAGTGGTTCGCGGCCTGCGGGTGCAGCAGCGCCATGCCGCAGTCGTGCAGCGTCATGTCCACGTACTGCCCGCGCCCGGAGCGCTCGCGCTCCTGCAGCGCCATGAGGATGCCGATGGTGGAGTAGAGGCCGGTGGCGAGGTCCACCACCGGCGTGCCCATCCGCAGCGGGCCGCTTCCGGGCTCCCCGTTGATCGACATCAGCCCGACCATGGCCTGCACCACCGCGTCGTAGCCCGGCAGCCCGCCGAGCGGCCCCTCCGCGCCGAAGCCGGAGACGCGGCAGTGGACGAGGCGCGGGAAGCGCTGGGAGAGGGTCTCGTAGCCGATGCCCCACCGCTCCATGCTGCCGGGCTTGTAGTTCTCCACCAGCACGTCCGCGCCTTCCAGCAGGCGCAGCAGCACCTCGCGCCCCTCGGGGCGGGAGAGGTCCAGCGCCACGCCGCGCTTGTTGCGGTTCACGCCGAGGAAGTAGCTCGCCGCGCCGTCCATGAAGGGCGGGCCCCAGGCGCGCGTCTCGTCGCCCTGCGGCGGCTCGATCTTGATTACCTCCGCCCCGTGGTCGGAGAGGATCATGGTGCAGTAGGGGCCGCCGAGCACGCGGGTGAGGTCGATGACCTTGATCCCGGCCAGGGCGCCGGGGCTCGCGGCGCGCGTCTCGGGCTGGGGGAGCGCGTCTGTCATGGGTGTTGTCCTCCTCGGCTCGTTCTGCGCCCCTGGCGGGCCGGGCTCAAGCGGTGGCGGGCGCCCCCCAGAGCCGGGCGCAGAAATCGGGGTATGTCTCGGCCATCTCGTCCCGCACGGGGCCGCGCAGCAGGGCCAGCTCCTCCGGCGTGGGATCGGGGGTGACGGGCACGTCCTCCGGCGCGTCGTAGTCGAAGCCTGTCTCCGCGCGGATGGAGGCGGCGGTCTCGCCGGGATGGGCGCTCTCTAGGGCGAAGCGGGCGCGGGCGGGGTCGAAGCGGAAGACGCAGCGGCCGGTCACCAGGGCCTGGGCCGTGCCGCGCCGGAACACCTGGGGCGGCGAGGTGCCGGGCGCGGAGAGGTGATCCACCCGCGGCACCAGCACGCGGGGGGAGTGCTCCTCCCGGAACAGGATCGTGCGCGGGGTCATCAGGTACATGAAGGCGGAGCCGAAGCTGCCGGGGAAGCGCACGCCCATGCCCGGCCACTCGCCCGTGCCGATGAGGTTGATGTTCGCCTCCCCGTCGATCTGCCCGCCGCCGAGGAAGAAGAGGTCGATCCGCCCCTGTCCCGTCAGGTCGAACAGCTCCCGCGACCCCTCGGTGAAGGGGTTGCCGCTCCGCTTGTGCAGGAGGGAAAGGCGCACGGGGTGGCCGAGCTTCGCCACGAGCCAGCAGGCCGCGGCCGGGATCGGCGAGGCCGCGCCCACCGCGATGTGGCGCGCGGGCGGGGCGAGGGGATCGAGGATCAGCCGGGCCAGCGCCGCGGCCAGGCGCTCCTCCGGCCGCGCGGGGCCGGTCACTCCGCGGCCCTCAGCGCGCTCTCGCCGAGGACGTGCTCGGCCAGCCAGGCGCGGAAGCCCTCCTCCGTGCGCGCCGCGCGGGCATAGGCTGCGACATGGGCGGCATCGAAGCCGTACTCGTCCAGCAGCGCCACGGGATGCGCGCCGCGCTCCGCAACCGCGACGGCCTCGACATAGGTGGCGGAGATGGTGCCGGGCGCGAGGCGCTCGTCCTCCAGGAGGTTGCCGGGCACGACCCGCTCCACCGTCACCAGCAGGCGGCGGGAGGCATGGGCGAGGGTGGCGCATTCCCGCCGCCGCCCCACCCAGACATTGCCCGCCGAATCCGCCATGACGGCATGGATGGCCGCGACGTCGGGCCGCAGGGCCGGCAGCAGCACGATCGGGTCCGGCCGGTCGGAGAGGGGGTTCCGCACCACGCGCCAGTCCGGGCGGTGCGCGAGGATGTCGCTGCCGATCAACCCGCGCAGGGGCATGAAGGGCACGCCCTTCTCGGCGGCCTGCAGCATGGTGTGGATGGCGGGGCAGGTCGCGTCCCGCACCGTGATCGTGCCGGCCCGGACCGCCGCGGAGAAGCGCGGCGCGAAGCCTGCCTCGCCGAGGGAGACCGCGCTCGTCTCCACCTCCGCCACGCAGCCCGCGCCGATCAGCAGGTCCGTCGCGAAGCCCGAGACGGGAACGCCGAGCAGCCGCAGCCCCTTCGCGCCCCGCCGCACGAGCGCCTTGGCCAGGGCCACCGAGGGAAGGGAGTTGTCGGGCGGCAGGGCGAGCAGCGCCCCGTCCGGCACGGCGGCGGCCAGGGCCTCCAGGCTCATCGGCGTCATCGCGGTTCCTCCGGGAAGGAAGGCTAGACCGGCAGGGGGCGTGGGGCCAGGAGGGAAGGTCCGGGAGCGGCCCGGCTCGCCGTCCCGTTTCTGCGCGCGAGGGTGCGCCGTTCCCCGTCAGCCGATCGCCGGACCTCAGGGGCCAAAGGGGCTGGCATTGAGCGCCGCCAGCGCCGCCCAGGCATTGGCGGCCAGATGCCCGCGGGAGGGATAGAGGAAATCGGCCACCCCGGGCCGCAGCCCCGTGCCGAGGCCGGTGGTGAGCCAGGGGATGCTGGCCGCCGCGATCCAGCCGTCCCGCCGCCGGTGCCGGGCGAGGGTGGCGGCGAAGCGGGCGGCGAGCGGCGCCCGCCCGAGCCGGCGGAGCAGCAGGGCGGCCTGGGCCGTGCCTTCCAGCCAGATGCCGTCGCGGTCGTCGTTGAAGTCCAGCCCCTCCATCTCCTCCGGCGGGGCGCCGGAGGGCAGGCCGTGGCGCGCGAGCACCCAGTCCAGCGCGGCCTCGAAGCCCCCGCCGTGCCAGGCGAGGGCGGGCCAGAGATTGGCGTCCAGCGCGCTCCCGGGGTTCACCGCCCCCTCAGGGGTGAGGCCCATGGCGAAGCGGCCCTCCGCCGGCCGCCACATGGCGCGGACGAGGCCCGCCGCATGGGCCGCCGCATCGGCCCGGCCGAGGCGCGCGAAGGCGATGGCGAGGTCCAGGTTCTGCTCCGTGCTCACCCAGGGCAGGGGATCGGGCGAGGGCTCGTGCCCGATCGTGCCGCCGCGATAACCGGCGGGAGCGCGCAGCCCTTCCAGCCAGTCCGCCGCCCGCTCCGCGGCTCGGCGAAGGGGCGGATCGCCCAGCGCGGTCCAGAGGAGGATGGCGAAGGCCATCGGCCCGGCCGCGCTCCCGGCCTGGTAGCCGTCCTCCAGCCAGGCGCCCCGGGAGGCATCCCACCAGCCCGGGGGACGGGCGCTGCGCGGCGCCTCGGGGAACACCCGCCCGGCGGGATAGGCGTTGCGCAGCCGCCCGTCCGCCCAGTGCCGGTCCTGCTCCGCGCAGAGGCGCAGCGCCTCGGCGATCCGGGAGGCACCGCCGCGTTCCCCGCCGGCGAGCAGGGCGAGGCCGGCCAGGGCGTTGTCGTAGGTGAAGGCCACTTCCGCATGGACGCGGTCGAAATCCTCCCCGCCCTCGGTGGTGAAGGATTTCAGCAGGACCGGGCCGTCCGCCGCGGCCACCGAGGCGAGGATCGGGGCCAGCGCTCCCTGGGCCAGCGCCGCCCAGGCGTCGGGCGGCGCGGCCTGTCCGGGGCGGGCCAGGAGGAGGAGGGGGGCGGCGAGGGCTGCGCGCCGGGGGGCCTGGGGTGGGGGAGGGCGGCGCGCGTTCATCCCGGCCATGTAGGGCAGGGCGCCGCGCATGGCAGCCCGGCCCTATGAAAGAGGCCCGATCGGCGCGATATCGACGGGCATCGCTTTCCCAGGAGTTGCGTGATGGAGCCCAGCCGGCAGGAGTTCCGCGACGCCATGGCCCGGCTCGGCGCCGCCGTGACCATCGTCACCACGGATGGCCCCGCCGGGCGCGTCGGCATCACCGCGAGCGCGGTGTGCAGCGTGACTGATTCCCCGCCGACGCTCCTCGTCTGCATGAACAGGACCAGCAGCCTCAACCCCGCTGTGCAGGCCAACGGCGTGCTCTGCGTGAACGTGCTGCCCGGGGACGCGGAGCTCCTGTCCAACACCTTCGCCGGCTTCACCGGGGCGGATCAGGCGGCGCGCTTCGCCGAGGGGAGCTGGACGGTTCTCCAGACCGGCGCGCCGGCGCTGGAGGAAGCGGTGGCGGCGCTCGACTGCGTGGTGGAGGAAGTGGTGGAGAAGGGCACGCACAGCGTCGTCTTCGCCCGGGTCCAGGCCATCCGCCTCGGCGCGAAGCGCCCGGCCCTCATCTGGTTCTCTCGCAACTACCACCCCGTGGGCATACCGGAGTAGCCGCGAAGAGAGGCGCGCCGCCGGGGCCGCGCGCCTCCCCGGTTCTCAGACCGCCGCGCGGCGGCTGTTCAGGTGGATGAGGTCCCGCGTGCCGGTGCGCGCGCCGATGATGGCGGCGAGGGCCCCGAGGACGAGGGCGCCGAAGATCGCGAAAGCCGCGATGGACGCGCCCCGGGCCGCGGCATCGGCCGCCTGCCGGGCACGGTTCGCGGCCTCCTGCGCCGTGCGTTGCGCCTCGGCCTCATAGGCCTGGACGCGGCCGGCGGCGTCCTGCTCGCTGATCCCGGCCTCGGCGGCGACGAGGCGGTTCAGCCGCGTGCGGTCGTCACCCGAGAGGTTGCCGTTCACGGCGCGCTTGCCGATGAGCTGGGCGATCTCCGCGCCGCGCTGCTCGGTCGTCATGCGCGCGGGATCGGAGGGGCCGGACAGGGCGACGCGAGCGCGCTCCACCAGGGCCTCCGGATCGACCGCCGGCGCGGCGGCCTGCACGGCCTGGCTCGCACCGCGGCTCACCCCGCCCACCACGCTGGAGAGCGCGCTGCCCGCGGTGCTGGCGGCACCCGAGATGGCGCTGCCCAGAAGCACGGCCGAAACGAGATAGGCTGTCGCCCAGACGGCCGCGCCGTGCAGCGTCGCATCCGAGCGGTCGGCGGTGCCGGACAGGCGGGCCGCCGCGTAGCCGCCCAGCGCCAGGCCGAGGAGATTGGAGACGAGCAGCCATACCGCGCCCGCGATGCCGAGATTGCCGGCCGAGGGCGTGTCGCCGGCCTGGACATCCACCGTGGTGACGCCGATGGCGAGGCCGAGGATGTTCAGCGCCGCCCCGACGGCGATGGCGATCAGCGCGCCCGCGAGGATGGCGCCCCAGGAGATGCGGTGCCGGAGCACCGGCGCCCCCTCGGGCATGGAGGGGGTGGATGATTGCGATTGCGTGTAGCCGGACATGGTCCTGCGTTCCTTCCTGGCCGTACTGGCCCGGGCCGGGAACGGGGGCATCCGGCGCGGGTTGCCCCCGAACCCGCGGGGGGGGAGGCCGGTGTGGCAGGGGAGACACGCAATAGGTTAAGCCCGGAACGCAGAAGGCCCCGGCGGTTTCCCGCCGGGGCCTTCCCATCGCGTGGCCGGTTCGCGGCCCGCGTCACCTGGTGACCCGTGCGGGTTCAGCCCTGCACGGTGATCCGAGTGGCGGCCACGAGGACCTGGTTGATGCGATGAGACACCGGATCACCTCCTTTCATGTTGTTGACGTGAACGAAGATGGTCCGCTGCATCAGTGCTTTCAAGACATCTCGGCGTAGGTGCCGTTCTTCCAGACATAGAAGACGTAGTCAGGCACCGTCACGTCGCCCTTGCGGTCGAAGGAGATGGGGCCGAGCACGGTCTGCCAGGGGCCGGAGGACTTCATCGTCTCGGCCACCCGGCGCGGATCGACGGAGTTCGCCTTCTTCGCCGCCTCGGCCCAGATCTGGGTCGCGGCATAGGTGTAGAGGACGAAGCCCTCGGGATCGACGTTGCGGGCGCGGAAGCGCTGCACCACCTCGGCCGCGGTCGGGCGCTTGCGGGGGTCGGAGGAGAAGGTCATCAGCGTGCCCTCGCCGGCCGCGCCGCTGATCTGCCAGAACTCGTTCGTCATCAGCGCGTCACCGCCGATGAGCGTGACGTTCATCCCCTGCTCCTTGGCCTGGCGCACGATCAGCCCGGCCTCGGTGTGGTAGCCGCCGACATAGATGACGTCGATGTTCGCCGACTTCAGGCGGGAGACGATGGCGTTGTAGTCGCGCTCGCCCGGGGTGTAGGCGGCGTAGATCTGCTCCGTCGTGCCGGCGGCGTTCATCGCCTTCTTCGTCTCGTCCGCCAGCCCCTTGCCATAGGCGGAGTTGTCGTGGAGCACGGCGACGCGCCTGCCCTTGTAGGTGTCGGCGATGTACTTGCCGGCCACCGCGCCCTGCTGGTCGTCCCGCCCGCAGGTGCGGAAGGTGTTCCAGGCGCCCTCGTCGGTGTAGCGCGGGTTGGTCGAGGCCGGGCTGATCTGCAGCACGCCCTCCTCCGCATAGACCTTGCTGGCGGGGATGGAGGAGCCGGAGCAGTAGTGGCCGATCACCGCCCGGACCTGCCGGCCCGAGAGCTGGTTGGCGACGGACACCGCCTGGCGCGGGTCGCAGGCGTCGTCGCCCGTCTCCAGCACCACCTGCTGGCCGAGGATGCCGCCGGCGGCGTTGATGTCCGTCACCGCCTGCTGCGCGCCCTCGCGCATCTGGGCGCCGAAGGTGGCGTTGGAGCCGGTCAGCGGCCCGGCCATGCCGATGCGGACCGTGCGGGCCTGGGCCCCCGCGCCGCCCGCGGCCAGGATCGCGGGAGCGGCGGCCGTGGCGCCCAGAAGGGTGCGGCGCTGGATCGTCATCTTGGTGAAGCCTCCATAAGGAATGGTTGCGCGGAGCCTAGGGCGTGGCCTGCCCCGGCTTCAATGGGTTCCGAGATAGGCGTCCCTGACCTCCGGCCGGGCGAGCAGCTCGGCGCCCGTGCCCTCCAGCGTCGTGCGGCCGTTCACCAGCACGTAGCCGCGATGCGCCAGCCGCAACGCCTGGTTCGCGTTCTGCTCCACGAGCAGCACCGTCAGCCCGGTCTCCGCGTTCAGCCTGCGGATGGCCGAGAAGATCCCGCGCACCACCAGCGGCGCGAGGCCGAGGGAGGGCTCGTCCAGCAGCAGCAGCCTGGGCTTCGACATCAGCGCGCGGGCAATGGCGAGCATCTGCTGCTCACCCCCCGAGAGCGTACCGCCGCGCTGCGCCTCCCGCTCCTTCAACCGGGGAAAGAGGGTGAAGGCCTGCTCCAGCCCGGGCGCGGGATCGACGCCGAAGGATTGCGCGCCCATCAGCAGGTTCTCGCGCACCGTCATGCGCGGGAAGATGCGCCGGCCCTCCGGCGACTGGGCGATGCCGGCGCGCGCGATCTCGTGCATCGGCATGCCCGTGATGTCGCGCCCCTCGAAGAGGATGCGCCCGGTGCGCGCGCGCGGGCTGCCGAAGATGGTCATCAGCAGCGTGGATTTGCCCGCGCCGTTCGCCCCGATGAGGGTGACGATCTCGCCGGGATCGACATGGACGGAGACGTCCCGGAGCGCCTCCACCGCGCCATAGGCGGCGGTCACGCCCTCCAGCCGGAGCATCGCGGCCGAGGGAGCGCGGTTCTGAAGCGCCGCGCTCATGCCGCGCCCTCCACGGCGGGGGAGGGCGCCTCGTCGTCGTCTCCCGTGCCGAGATAGGCGGCAATCACCTTCTCGTCCGCGCGGATCGCGGCGGGGATGCCGTCGGCGATCTTCTTGCCGTGGTCGAGCACGACGATGTGGTCCGAGATGTTCATCACCACGCCCATGTCGTGCTCGATCAGCAGGATGGAGCAGCCGCCCGTGCGGATGAGGCGGATCAGCTCGGCCAGCTCCTCGGACTCGCGCGGGTTCAGCCCGGCCGCCGGCTCGTCCAGGCAGAGGAGGACGGGATCGGTGCACATGGCCCGCGCGATCTCCAGCCGCCGCTGCGCGCCATAGGGCAGGCTGCCGGCGGCGTCGTCGGCGCGGTCGAGAAGGCGGGTCGCCTCCAGCCAGTGCTTCGCGCGCTCCACCGCCTCCCGCTCCGCTGCGCGATAGCCGCCGAGGCCGAGCACGGCGGCGATGCCGAAGCCGGTCGCCGCCTGCAGCCGGTTGTGCTGCGCGACGAGAAGGTTCTCCAGCACCGTCATCCCCGGGAAGAGCCGGATGTTCTGGAAGGTGCGCGCGACGCCGGCCTGGGCGATGCGATGGCCGGGCGTGGCGTGCAGCGGCCGCTGGCCGTCGCGGCCATGCAGAAGGATTTCGCCCGCGCTCGGCGTGTAGAAGCCGGTGATGAGGTTGAAGACGGTCGTCTTGCCCGCGCCGTTCGGGCCGATGACCGCCGTGATCTCGCCCCGCGCCGCCTCGAAGGAGACGCGGTCCACGGCGGTGAGGCCGCCGAAGCGCATGACGAGGTCGCGGACCTCCAGGATGGGCGTGGGCAGGATGGGCGTGCTCATCCGTGGCCCTCCCCGACGAGATCGCCCGAGATGGATTTCCGCTTGCCGAGCGAGATGGAGGGCGTGCGGGTGGAGACCATGCCGCGCGGCCGCCAGACCATGATCACCACCATGGCCGCGCCGAAGGCGAGCATGCGCCACTCCTCCAGGTCCCGGAACGCCTCGAAGCCGCCGATCATGATCAGCGCGGCCAGCGCCACGCCGAGCTGGCTGCCGAGGCCGCCGAGCACGACGATGGCGAGGATGATCGCGCTCTCGATGAAGGTGAAGCTCTCGGGCGAGACGAAGGCCTGGCGCGTGGCGAAGAAGGCGCCGGCGAAGCCGCCGAACATGGCGCCGATCGCGAAGGCGGTGAGCTTCGTGTTCGTCACGTTGATGCCCAGCGCCCGGCAGGCGATCTCGTCCTCGCGCAGCGCCTCCCAGGCGCGGCCGAGCGGCTGGCGGCGCAGGCGCAGCGTGACCCAGTTCGTCAGCAGGGCGAGCGCCAGGATGAGGTAGTAGAGGAACACCACGCGATGGGTGGGGGAGGGTTCCAGCCCGAAGAAGTCGGAGAAGGAGCCGGGCCCGCCGCCCGCGCTGAAGGAGAGGCCGAAGAAGGAGGGGCGCGGGATGCCCGAGATCCCGTTCGGCCCGCCCGTGAGCGACACCCAGTTGATGAGCACCACGCGGATGATCTCGCCGAAGGCGAGCGTCACGATGGCGAGGTAGTCGCCGCGCAGCCGCAGCACGGGAAAGCCGAGGAGCACGCCCCAGAAGGCCGCCAGCAGCCCTGCCAGCGGCAGGCAGATCCAGAAGGACAGGCCGACGGTGGTGGAGAGCAGTGCGTAGGAATAGGCGCCGACGGCGTAGAAGGCGACATAGCCGAGGTCGAGCAGCCCCGCGAGCCCGACCACGATGTTCAGCCCCCAGCCGAGCATGACGTAGGTGAGCACGAGGATGCCGAGGTCGAGCACGTAGCGCGAGGTGCCCGGCAGGAAGGGCAGGGCGATCGCGAAGCCGAGCAGGACCGGCGCGACCAGCAGGCCGATGCGCCCGAGCAGCGCGGTGCGGCGGGCCGTGGGCGCGCGCCGCTCGGGGCGCAGGCTCTCCCAGAGGTTCAGCGCCAGCCGGCCCGCGAAGACGAGGCCGACGATGATCGCCACATCCGTCCAGCGCGTGCGGATGAAGAGCCCGCCGCCGGAGGGGCCGACATCCGTGCGGAGCCCGACCAGGGGGATGAACAGCCCCAGCGCCACCAGGGCGGCGATGCCCGCGTCCCGCAGCGCGTGGGCGAGCGGCGGGCGGGGCGGGGGCGGGGCGGCGGTGCGGGGAATACCCGTCATCTCGCCGGGATCGGGGACGCCATCGTCGTTATGCGGCACGCCGCCCTCGTGCGGCACGGCCACGCCGCTCATACCTTCTCCACCTCCGCGCGGCCGAGCAGGCCGGTGGGCATGAAGATGAGGGTGATGACGAGGATCGCGAAGGTCGCGACATCCTTGTACTGCACGGAGAAATAGGCGCTCCAGAAGGTCTCGATCAACCCGATCAGCAGCCCCCCGAGCACCGCCCCGGGCAGCGAGCCGATGCCCCCGAGTACCGCGGCGGTGAAGGCTTTCACCCCGGCGAGGAAGCCGATGTAGAAGTCGATCACCCCGTATCGCAGCAGGTACATCGTGCCCGCCACGGCCGCCAGCGCCGCGCCGATGACGAAGGTGATGCTGATCGTGCGGTCCGTGTCGATGCCGAGCAGCCCGGCCATTTTCCGGTCCTGCTCGCAGGCGCGCATGGCGCGGCCGAGCGGGGTGCGCGTGACCAGCCAGGTGAAGACCGCGAGCACGACGAGCGTCACGATCACGATCATCGCCTGCATGGTGGAGATGGAGACGGCGAAGCCGTTGCCGTGCCACAGTTCCACCCCGCCGGTGACGATGGACTCCATCGGCTTCACCCGCGCGCCCTGCGCCACCTGCACGTAGTTCTGCAGCACGATCGACATGCCGATGGCCGAGATGAGCGGCGCGAGGCGGAAGGAGCCGCGCAGCGGGCGGTAGGCCACGCGCTCCACCGACCAGCCGTAGAGCGCGGTGACGGCCATGGAGACGAGCAGCACGAGCAGGATCGCCCCCGGCCCCGCCGCCCATCCCCCCGAGCTGATCAGCACGAAGGAGATGAGGGAGATGAAGGCCCCCACCATGAAGATGTCGCCATGGGCGAAGTTGATCATGCCGATGATGCCGTAGACCATGGTGTAGCCCACGGCGATCAGCCCGTAGATCATCCCCAGGGCGACGCCGTTGATCAGCTGCTGCAAGGCGTAGGCCAAGCGCGCTCTCCTTTATCCCAGACCGGCTTTCCCGGCACCGCTCTCCGGCGGTGAAGCATCCCAGGATAGAACCTAAGCCGGGGGAGAGCGCCGAGTAAACGGGGGCCTCAGCCCCGCAGCCGCAGCGCCCAGTCCCGCAGCGCGGCCACCTGCTGGGCGATCAGCTTGCGGCTGGTCTCGTCCGTCACCCGCCCTTCCGCATCCACCTTCTGCCCGGACTGGCCGATGAACACCTCCGGCCGGTTCAGCGGATGGCCGTTCAGGTACACGAACATCTTCCGCAGGTCGTACTGCGCCCGCGCGGTGCCGAGCAGCCCCTGGGAGGCGCCCATGATGGCGATCGGCTTGTCGTCGAAGGGCTGGTCGGGGCCGCGGGAGGCCCAGTCGATCGCGTTCTTCAGCACGCCGGGAACGGAGTAGTTGTATTCCGGCGTCGCGATCATCACCGCATCCGCCGCGCGGATCGCCTGACGGAACGCCTCGACGGGGGCCGGATTTCCCGAGCCGGCGCGGAGGTCGTCGTTATAGGGCGGGATGTCCCCCAGCCCCTCGTAGATCGTCACCTCCACGCCTTCCGGCGCCAGCTCCGCCGCTGCGCGCAGGGCGGCGGTGTTGTGCGACCCCCGCCGAAGGCTGCCGGAAATGCCGAGGATCCTGAACGCGCCCATGCCGATCACCATTCCAGAAGGGGATCAGCCCTTATCCGGCGCGGGCGGCGCGGAGGCCAGCCCCTCCGCCACCGGCTCCAGCCCGGCTTCCCGCAGGGCCGGCGCTGCCTCCCCCGAAGCGAGGAAGCGGATCAGACGCCCGGCCGCCTCCGGCTGTGCCGCGCCCCGGAAAGCGGCGGCGGTGAAGACCGCGACCGTCTCCACCTCCCGCGGCAGGCGGCCGATCACCTCGATCCCCGGTACGGCCAGCAGCTCGCTCACCTGCTGCACGGCGAGCGAGGCCTCGCCCCGCACCAGCGGCTCCGCCGTGAAGCCGGAGGGGACGATCGTTGCCCGCGCGTTCACTGCCTCCGCGATGCCCAGCCGTCCGAGCAGCGCGGCGAAGGCGATGCCGCTCGCACCCGTGCGGGAATAGGCGACGGAGGGGGCGGCGAGCAGCGCCTCCTTCAACTCATCCACCGTGCCGATGCGCGGATGCGGCTCGCCCGCCCGCACGGCGAGCCCGATATGCGAGCGGACGAGGTCGGCCCGGCTCGCCGGGTCCAGCACGCCCTCCGCGATGAGTTCCTCCACCCCCTCGGCCGTCAGGACCACGGCATCCGCCCGCTCGCCGCCGCGGATGCGGGCGAGCAGGCCGAGGGTGGGCATGAAGTCGGCCGTCACCCGCATCCCCGCCGCCGCCTCGCAGCGCCCGAGCAGGCCGCGCATCGCCCCCGCCACGGCGAGGGTGGAGAGGAGGTGCAGGGTCATTCCTTCAGCCCCGAGAGCTCGGCCACCAGCGCGCCGAGGGAGGAGGAATCGAGCCCGCCCCGCCCGCTGTTCACCAGCGCCTCCATCATCTGCGCCGCCATGGCGGTGGCGGGGGCGAAGACGCCGTGGTCCCGCATGGCGGCCAGCGAGAGGCGCGTGTCCTTGCGCATCAGCTCGGCGCGAAAGCCGGGCTGGAAGGTGCGCTCGATGATGCGCTTGGCGTGGTTCTCCATGACGAAGGAGCGCGCGGAGCCGCCGAGCAGCGCCTGACGCATGAGGTCGGGGTCCAGCCCCGCCTTCCGCCCGAGGGCCAGCGCCTCCGCCACCGCCTGCATGGTGGCCGCGACCATGAGCTGGTTGGCGGACTTGCAGACCTGCCCCGCACCGGGCGGGCCGAGATGGGTGAGGGTCTTGCCCACCGCCTCCAGGAAGGGCCGCGCCGCCTCGAAGGCGCCGGCATCGCCGCCGATCATGCAGGTAAGCGTCCCGTCCCGCGCCCCCGCGGGGCCGCCGGAGACGGGGCTGTCCAGCAGATGGGCGCCGCGCTCCTCCAGCAGCCGGCGCGCGAAGCCGGCGGCGGGGGCGGCGGCGATGGTGCTGAAGTCGATCACCACCGCGCCCGGCGCCACGCCCTCGGCCACGCCGCCGGGGCCGAAGAGCACGGCCTCCACATCCGGCGTGTCGGGCAGGCAGAGGCCGATCACGGAGGCCCCGCGCGCGGCCTCGGCCGGCGTCGTGGCCCAGCGCGCGCCCGCGGCCTCCAGCGCCTCCGACTTGCCGCGGCTGCGGTTGGAGACGGCCAGGGCGAAGCCCGCCTTCACCACGTTCGCCGCCATCGCGGCCCCCATGACGCCGAGCCCGACGAAACCCGCAGGCGCAGGGGGAGAAATACGGTCCACAGCCATCAGGTCTTCCTCATCGCCGCGCGGATGGAATCGAGCAGCCGGTCCATCGAGGCCTGGAAGGTCGGCCCGTCGGCATAGCCGTCCGCCTCGCCCACCCGCTCCATGAAGCGCTGCCATGTCGGCGTCTGCATGCCCTGGCGGAAACGATCGTGCAGGTAGGTCACCATCTCGTCCGTCATGCCGGCGGGGCCGACCCAGCCCTTCATGTTGTCCGCCACGATGTCGTAGCCGAGCTCGCGCATCGTCGGCACGTCCGGATAGGCGGGCGCGCGCGCCTCGGAGGCGATGGCGAGGGCCTTCAGCGTGCCGGAGGTGACCTGCGAGCCCAGCTCGTCCGTCGCGTTGATGTTCAGCTGCGTCTGCCCGGCCAGCAAGGCCTGGAGGGCGGGGCCTCCGCCGGTATAGGGCACGTGCAGGAACTGCACCTCCGCCGCGCGCTCCAGCAGGATGAAGATGGAGTGGGAGAGCGTGCCCACCCCCGCCGAGCCGTGCGCCAGCCCGCCCGGATCGGCCTTGGCCGCCGCCAGTGCCGCGCGGAAATCGGCGTAGCGCGGCGCGTCACCTCCCTTGCAGACGAGGAGGTGCCCGTTCCGCGTCAGCCGGATCACGGCGCGGAAGGAGGTCTTGGGGTCGTAGGGGACCTCGCGATGGGCGGGGATGGAGGTGCTCTCGCTGCCGCCATGCATGACCAGCGTGTGCCCGTCCGGCGCCGCGCGGGCGACGAACTCGGCCGCCAGCGCCCCGCCCGCGCCGGGGCGGTTCACCACCACCAGGGGCACGGGGATCAGCGGCGCGCAGGCCTCGGCGATGGTGCGCGCGATGATGTCGCTGCCCCCGCCCGGCGCGAAGCCGACATTCAACTGGATCGGGCGCGTTGGCTGCCAGGGCCCGATGCGCTGCGCCAGGGCCGGGCAGGCCAGCGCCGTGCCGGCAGCGCCCAGGAGAGCCCGGCGGTTGATCCGCTCCATCCTCATTCCTCCCTTGCTTCGCGCCCTAGTCGTCGCTCAGTTCGTAGCGCGCACCCGATCTCTCGCAGATCGCGCGGATGTGCCGCTCCAGCGCGGGCGGGACGGGGATGCCCCCCGCTAGCCGCCTCTCGCGCTCCGCCGCTTCCGGATCGCCCGCCACCAGCACGGGGCGCGCGGGATCGGCGGGCGGGGTGGCGTGCAGCGCGTCGATCATCGCGTCCATCTCCTCCTCGAAGCCGCCCTCCGGCCGGAAGGCGCGGGGGTCGATGGCGAGGAAGAAGTGGCCGACATCGTCGGGATCGCCCGGCTTGCGGGTGGGATTGCGTAGCGGCCCGAAGGCGGCGCCGGTCAGCGTGGCCGAGAGCACCTGCACCATCACGCCGAGCCCGTAGCCCTTGTGCCCGCCCGTCACCTCCGCCCCGCCCAGCGGCGTCACGCCGCCGCCCGGTTCCTTGAAGATGATCTCCATGGCGCGGGCTGAGTCCGTCACCGGCCGCCCGGCCTCGTCCACCACCCAGCCCTCGGGGATCGGCTTTCCCTGGAGGTCGTAGACCTTCACCTTGTTGGCCGCGACCGTGGTGGAGGAGATGTCCAGCACGAAGGGCTGGTTCCGCAAGGCGGGCGCGGCGAAGGCGATGGGGTTCGCGCCGAGCAGGGGCAGCGTGCCGCGCGTGGGCACCATCAGCACCGTGCGCGCGGAGCTCGTGATCATCCCGATCACCCCCGCCGAGGAGGCGATGCGCGCGTAGTGCCCGGCCGCGCCGAAATGGTGGGAGTTGCGCACGCCCACCGCGCCGATGCCCGCCGCCTTCGCCTTCTCCACGGCGAGGCGCATCGCGAAGTCCGCATTGGGATGGCCGAGATTCGCGCCGCCATCCACCAGCGCCGTCGCCGGGGCATCGAGCACCACGCGCGGGCGCGCGGCGAGGTCGAGCTGGCCGTTCCCGCGGAAGCTCTCATACATCATCAGCATCGAGAGCCCGTGGCTGTCGATGCCCATGAGATCGGTTTCCACCATCGCCTCGGCGGTGGTGGCGGCGAGGTCGTCCGCCATGCCCCAGGCGCGCAGCACGCCCAGGATCTGGCGCCGGACGCGCTCCGCGGGGACATGCCTCATCGCGTGACGGCCACGCCCTTGGCGGCGAGCGTCTCCTCCACCCAGCCGCGCGGCCAGCCGGCGCCGCGGATCGCGGCCGTGGTCTCCGCCTCCTTCGCCGCATGCGCCTCGGCGGCCTCAATCACAGCGGCGGCCTCGGCGCGCGGGATGACGACGACGCCGTCCTCATCGGCCGCGATCAGGTCGCCCGGCATCACCACCTGCCCGCCGCAGGCGACGGGGTAGCCGATCTCGCCCGGCCCGTCCTTGTAGGGGCCCGAGGGATTGGCACCGCGCGCCCAGACGCCAATGTCCATCTTGCGGAGCCCCTCGATGTCGCGCACCGCGCCATCGATCACGATGGCGCCGACGCCGCGCTTCTCCGCGTGGCCGATCATCAGGTCTCCCGCGACGGCGATGTTCAGGTCCCCGCCGCCGTCGCAGACGATCACCTCGCCCGGGCGCGCGAGGTCCATGGCGCGGTGGAGGAAGAGGTTGTCGCCCGGCCGTGCCTTCACCGTGAGCGCAGGGCCGACATAGGTCCGCCGCCCGCCATAGGCGAGGAAGCCGCCGCGCATCGCCTGCAGCCGGTTCATCACGTCGCCGATATTGGCCACCGGCAGCTTCGCCGCACGGGCGATGAGGGCGGCGTCGGGCTCGGGCCGCGCCTCGGCGATACGGAGGCCGATGGTCATGCGGGAACTCTCCTGGCGATCCGCCGAAGCGGGATGGATAGGGAGAGATCGCGGCACAGGGCCGCGCGGCCCCGCCAGTCTCGTCGATTCCCTCCGTGCCGTCTTGGCGGCGTGGGGAAGCATCGTCACGATCACCCGGTATTGGCAAGCCGTGCCACCGAAACGATGCGGCCGCCCCGGAGGAAGTCATGCAACGACGCCAGCTCGCCACCCTCGCCGCGTCCGCCGCCCTGCTCGCGGCACGCCCCGCCCGCGCCGCCTGGCCGGAGCGGCCCGTCACCCTCATCGTCGCCTTCCCCGCGGGGGGCGGCACGGATGTCGCCGCGCGCACCCTCGCGCGCTTCATGGAGCGCGAGCTGGGCCAGCCCATCGTCGTGCTCAACCGCGGCGGCGCGGGGGGCGAGATCGGCTGGAGCGAGATGGCCCGCGCCCAGCCGGACGGCTACACCATCGGCTTCATCAACACGCCCAACATCCTCTCCATCCCCATCGAGCGCCAGGCGCGCTACAAGCTGGAGGACTTCGCGCCGGTCGCGAACGTGGTGGACGATCCCGGCGCCTTCGTCGTGCCGACGGACAGCCGGTTCCGCACGCTGTCCGACCTCGTCGCCTTCGCCCGCGCCAATCCGGACAACGTGACCTATGCCACCACCGGCATCGGCTCGGACGACCATCTCGCGGCCCTCGCCTTCGAGCGGCTGGCGGGGGTGCGGATGACGCATGTGCCCTTCGCCGGCGCCGCCCCCGTGCGCAACGCCCTCGTCGGCCGGCAGATCACCATGGCGAGCATGAATGTGGGCGAGGCGATCGCCGACATGCGGAGCGGCCTGGCCCGCGCCCTCGGCCAGATGGCGCCCGCCCGCTGGTCCGAGGCGCCGGACACCCCGACCTTCCGCGAGCAGGGCTTCGACGTGATCCAGGGCTCCATGCGCGGCCTCGCCGCCCCCGCCGGCGTGCCGGGGCCGGTGCTGCAGCGGCTGGCCGGGGCGGCGCGGGCCGCGATGGAGAACCCGGAGTTCCGCCAGCTCGCCACGCAGCAGGCGCTGCCCCTGCGCTATCTCGGGCCGGAGGAGTACGGCGCCGCGCTCGCGGCGCTGCGGTCGGAGCTGCAGGGGCTGTGGCGCGCCCATCCCTGGAAGGAGTAGGCGCGCCGGGGCGTCAGCGCCCCGCCACCACCCGGAGCAGCGGCGCTGGCTCCTTTGTCCGCTCCCCCGGCGAGGGCCGCTCCGTCCAGCGCGCGACCTTCCCGCCCTCGCATTCCTGCACGACGGGCAGGGCGAGGACGGTGCCCGGCTCGGCGGTGGTGCGGACCAGCAGGGCGAACTCGTCGAAATGGGCGTCGTCCAGCCGGCCCCCGGTCCAGGCGATCTCCCTTGGCCCGGCCGCGGCCGCGTGGCCGCCATGGCCGCCCGCGGCGGCCTGACCGCCGGCGACACTGTGCCCGGCATGGGTTCCGTGGCCCGCATGGGCGGCGTGGCCGCCCGGGGCGGTGCTGCCACCAGGGGCGGTGCTGCCGCTGGGGGCGGCGGCAGTGCCCGAGGCGGGGTCAGGGCCGATGACGATAGTCCAGCCCGGATGCGGCATGGGCCGCGCGCTCGCCAGTTCGGGCGGCAGCGTCACGCGCAGGGCGGTGGTCGCGGCGCCGCCGCAGCCATGGCCGACGCGGAGGGCGATGCGCGCATAGGTGCCGGCGGGCACCTCCGCCCGGTCCAGCACGACATGCGCGCCGGCGGGGGCGGAGAGGGCGGCGAGGAGGCCGAAGGCGGCGAGAATACGGGTGTTCATGGCCGGGCGCCCCTCAGTGGTGGTGCGCCGCGGGGGCCGAGGCCCCGGCCGCCTGGACCGCGACGGTCACCTGCACCTCTCCCGCCCGCTCGAAGCGGAGGGTGAGGGGGAGGGTCGCGCCCGGGCGCAGCGCCTCGGTGAGGCCGATCATCATCACATGCGCCCCGCCCGGCCGCAGGGCGGCGCTGCCCCCGGCCGGCACCTCGATGCCGGCGGTGGGGCGCATCCGCATCACATCCCCCTCGCGCACGGTCTCGTGGATCTCGGTCGTGCGGGCGAGGGGGGTGGAGGCGGCGACCAGCCGGTCCGGCGCGCTGCCGGCGTTGCGGAGGGTGAGGAAGGCGCCCCCGGTGCCGCCCTGCAGGGCCGCGCGGGCCCAGGGCTGCTCGACGGTGATGCCCGGGGCGGGGCCCTGGGCGGCGAGCGGGGAGGTGAGGGCGAGGGCGCCCAGCGCGGCCAGCCCGGCCACGGCGCGACGGTGAATGGTCATGATCTTGTCCTGAAGGTCCCGGTTCTTGGTTCCGGGCGCGCGGCGGCGCCCGGCGTGAGCGGTGCGGGTTCGATCAGGCGATGGGCGGGGCGCGCGGAAGCTGGGGCGGTGCCCGGGGCGGGAGGGGCGGCAGCCCCGGCCGGTCCGGCGCGGCGGTGACGAGCGCATGGCCCGCCGGGGCCGGCGGGATAGCGGGGGCGGAAGGGGGCGCGGCAGTGGGGGTGGGGCAGAGGTCGCAGCAATCCGCGGGGATCTCCCGCGGCACCGGCTTGCCGTCCCGGTCCACCAGGATGGAGCGGGGGCCGTGCGCGCTGCACAGCTCCACCCGCATCGCGCCGCCCCATGCCGCGAGCGCCCGCGCGTGCGGCACAGTCGCCGCGCTCCAGCCGAGCAGCAGCAGCAGGCCGAGAAGGCGCAGAAGGTGGTGCCGTGGGCGGCGCATCCCCCCGGCTCTAGCCGAGGCGCCGCCCGAAGTCATCCGGCCCGAAGGCATCCGGTATGACCGGGGCGGTCAGTCCACCCATTCCCCACCGCGCATCAGCGGCGTGCGCTCGCCCCCGGTGTCCAGCCCGTCCACCTCCACCTCGGGGGAGCCGATCATCCAGTCCACATGGATGAGGCTGCGATTCGCCCCGCGCCGGACCAGCTCATCCTCGGGGAAAATGTCCACGAAGCACTTCGAATAGGCCTGGCCGAGCGCGATGTGGCTGGCCGCGTTCTCGTCGAACAAGGTGTTCAGGAAGAGGATGCCGCTGCGCGCGATGGGGTTGGAGGAGGGCACCAGCGCCACCTCGCCGAGCTGGCGCGCGCCGGCATCGGTGGAGATCATCCGCTCCAGCACCTCCTGCCCGCGCGTGGCATGGGCCTCGACGATGGCGCCGGCCTCGAAGCGCACGCGGATGCCCTCGATCAGCGTGCCCTGGTGGGAGAGCGGCTTGGTGGCGGAGACCGTGCCCTCCGTCATTGCCCGGTGGGGGGTGGTGAAGACCTCCTCCGTCGGGATGTTCGGGTTGCCGTAGACGCCGTTCTTCGCCTTGCTCGCCCCGCCCATCCAGGCATGGCCCTCGGCCAGCCCGACGATCAGGTCCGTGCCGGGGCCGCGGAAGTGCAGGCGGTGGAAGCGCCTCTCGTTCAGCCGGTCCTGCCGCGCCTTCAGCCCGGCATTATGCGCGGCCCAGGCGGCGATGGGGTCGGGCTCGTCCACGCGGGTGGTGGCGTAGATCGCGTCCCACAGCCGCGCCACCGCGCCCTCCTCGCTCTCCCCGGGGAAGACGGCCCGCGCCCAGGCGGGATGGGCGAAGGGCACGAGGGTCCAGTTGATGTGGCTGTCGACGATCAGGTCGAGCGCCGGGCGGTAGGCGATGCTCTGCGCCCGGTTGGCCCGCGCCACCCGGGCGGGGTCCTGGCCGGAGAGGAGGGAGGGGTCGCTCCCCACGATGGCCAGCCGCGCCGCGCCCCCCCGATAGGCCGCGGCCATGCCCTCGAAGAGCCAGCCGGGGGCAGCGTCGAAGCTCTCGTCCCGCGCGTGCTGGTAGCGGAGCAGGGAGGACCTCTCGTCCGAGAGGATCGTCGTCACCAGCGAGGCGCCGGCTTCGTAGGCCTGAGCGGTGATAAGGCGCGCGAGGGGCAGCGCCTCTACCGGCGCCGTCATCACCAGTTCCTGCCCCGGGACGAGCCCGAGCCCGACCTTCACGGCCAGTTCCGCCAGCCGGTCCATGCGGGCATCGGGGGCGGCGGCGGTGGCGGGAAAAGGGGTGGGGGAGGGGGCGAGGTCCATCGGCGGGTCTCCTGTCCCGCCCAAGATCGAAGCCCCGGCCGCCATGGGCAAGGGGGAGGGGGGCGATCAGCCCCGCCTGACGTTCAGCGGCAGGGTCATGCCCCGCCGCTCCATCGCCAGCCCGCGGCGATGGGCGCAGTCGATGAAGTACTGGCCGAGCGGCCAGTAGGGCACGTCCTGGAAGAATTGGGCCTGGATGGCGCGCCCGGTGCGGGCCTGGGCGGCGGCGTCCGGCGCCTCCAGCCACTCGTCGCGCAGCGCCTCCAGCCGCGGGCTGCTCGGCCAGCCGAACCAGGCATCGCCGCCATTGGCGCGCAGCAGCGGATGGCCGCCGGGGTTGGAGAGGTCGTCGCCCCCGAACAGCACGACCACCGCGTTCCAGCCGCCCTGGGCGGGCGGGGCCTTGTTGCCGCGTCGCTGGAGCATGGAGCCCCAGTCGGAGACGGCGTCCTCCACCTCGAAGCCCATCTTCCGCATCATGTCGATGGCGACGAGAGTGAGGGCGTTGTTGTTCGGCTGGTCGGCGGGGTCGAGCATGACGACCTTCGCCCCCGCCTTGCCCGTTGCGGCCAGGGCCGCCCGCGCGGCCGCCATGTCCCGCGGCGAGGTGAGGACGGAGAGGCCCTCATCCGAGGCGAGGGACGTGCCCGGCGGGAAGGGGCCGACGCCATCGCGCCAGAGGCTCCGGTCGCCTCCCATGATCGCCTGCATGAAGTCCGCCTGGGCCAGGGCGGGCCAGACGGCGCGGCGCACGGCGGGGTCGTCGAAGGGCGGGTGGAGGTGGTTCGGGCGCAGCATCACCACCGTGCCGCTCGTCTCCACGCGGTCGATCACCACGTCCCGCCGCCGGGCGAGGACGGGGCGGAGGTCGTTGTGCATCCGCTCCCAGATATCCACCTCGCCGGCCTGGAGCGCGGCCGAGGCGGTGCCGGGATCGGGGATGTGGCGCCACTCCATCCGCTCGAAGCTCGCGATCTTCGGCCCGGCCGTCACCCCCGGCCGGCCCACGGGCGATGGCACGTAGCGGTCGTAGCGGCGATAGACGACCTGCGCGCCCGAGCGCCGCTCCTCCGCCACGAAGCGGTAGGGGCCGGAGCCGACGATCTCCGTCAGCGGCGTCATGGCGGGGGTGGCGGCGAAGCGCTCGGGCATGATGAAGCAGGGATAGGAGGAGGACTTGCCCAGCGCCTCCAGCATCACGCCGAAGGGGCGGCGCAGGCGGATCTCGAAGCGCCGGTCGTCGAGGGCGCGCATCTCCTCCATCCGCGCCGCGAGCGTCTGGCCATGCGTGTCCCGCACCATCCAGCGGCGGATGGAGGCCACGGCGTCGGCGGCGCGGATCCTCTCGCCATCGTGGAAGGTCGGGCCTTCGCGCAGGGTGAAGGTCCAGCGCCGCCCGTCATCCTCCACCCCGTGCCCCTCGGCGAGCTGCGGCTGCGGGCGGTAGTCGGCATCCAGTCCGTAGAGCGTGTCCCAGCACATATGGCCGTGGTTCCGCACGGCATAGGAGGTGGTGGAGAGCGGATCGAGGGTCGTCACGTCGGCCTGGGGGATGAAGCGCAGCACATGCGCCGCGTCGCCCTGGGCGATGGCGGGCGCGCCGCGCAGCAGGGTGCCGGCCGCCGCGCCGCCGAGAAGGGTGCGTCGTGTCGTCATCGGGCCGCCTTTCCGTCGCTCGGGGCGCCCATGCGACGGAGCCCGCGCCGCCCTGTCAAGCGGCGCGGGCGGAGGGCTCAGCTCTCCAGCGTCGCGTCCAGCGAGATCTCTGCCTTCAGGACCTTCGAGACGGGGCAGCCGGCCTTCGCCTTCGCCGCCAGCTCCTGGAACCCGGCATCGTCCGTGCCGGGCACCTTGGCGCGCAGGGTGAGGTGGATCTTCGTGATCTCGAAGCCGTCCCCCACCTTGTCGAGCGTGACGTCGGCCTTCGTCTCCATCCGCTCCGCCGTCAGCCCGGCGCCGCCGAGGATGGCGGAGAGCGCCATGGTGAAGCAGCCGGCATGGGCGGCGCCGATCAGCTCCTCCGGGTTCGTGCCCTTCACCCCTTCGAAGCGCATGGCGTAGCCGTAGGGATGGGCGTTCATCGCCCCGCTCTCGAGCGAGATCGTGCCGCGCCCGTCCTTGAACCCGCCCTCCCAGGTGGCGGAACCGTGCTTCTGCATTGATCTATTCCTATCTGACCGGGCGGATCGCCCGCCCCGCCGCCCTCAACGCGGGCCGGGGAGTGGGGTTCGCTGGAGGGATTATGGCGGGTGGAACGCGCTACGGGGTGGAGATCCGGTCCGCCCTGCCGGCGGATGCGGGAGACCTCGCCGGGATGCTCGGCGGCACGGCGCGGGAGATGGCGAACCGGCTGGAGGTGCTGCTGAAGGACCCCGCCTCCTCCGTGCTGGTCGCCACGGGCTGGAACGGCGCGGCGATCGGGGTCATCGCCCTGCACCGGCACCCCTCCCTCGCCGCCGACCGGCCGCTCGCCCGCATCACCGCGCTCGCCGTGGCGGAGGAGGAGCGGCGCAACGGCATCGGCCGCCTGCTCATCAAGGCCGGCGCCCAGGCCGCCCGCGCCGGCGGCTGCGAGACGCTGGAGGCCGCCCCGCCGGAGGGCGAGGACAGGGGCGCTGCCTTCCTCTCGGCCCTCGGCTTCATCCCGGCCGGGGCCAACCTCGCCCGCCCGCTCCGCAAGCGCGCGGCGGACGCGGCCTGAACCGGGCTAGCGCAGCAGCGGCCCCGCCACGAGCAGGATCGCGAAGGCGCCCACGGCGGCCGCCCCGACGCGCGGCACCAGCCCCGCCCGGCCCACCGCCCCCGCCGCGCGCCCCAGCACGGCGCCGAGGGCGATCCAGGCCAGCGCCACCCCCGCCAGCAGCCCGAGGAAGCCGAGGGTGTAGGGCCACCAGCGCTCCGCCCCGAAGGGGATCACGCCGAGGGCGAAGACGATCGCCTTCGGGTTCAGCAGGGTGGTGACGAAGACCTGCCGGGGCGTGACCGGCGCGGTGGAGAGGTCCACCGCCCCCCGCCGCCAGAGCTTCGCCGCGAGGAGGAGGAGATAGGCCCCGACCGCCAGCCGCAGCCCCAGCGCCACCTCCGGCCGGGAGGCGATGACCGGCCCGAGGGCGAGCCCGATCGCGTGGATGGAGATGAGGTATCCGCCCGCCTCGGCCGGGACGAGCGGCAGGGCCCGGCGGAAGCCGACCGTGCCGCCGGCCGCCGCCAGCAGCGTGTTGGTCGGCCCGGGGGTGCCGAGGATGAGCAGCACGGTCAGCGCGAAGAGGATGGGGTCCTGCATGGCCTGTCCGGAGAGAGGGGCCGCGCTTCTTACCGCCCCGCCGGGGGGCTGGCCAGGAAGGAGCGGGGCTTCACGCCCCGGCGCCCCGTTCCCATATCAATCGTGTGTCCCGCCGCCACGAGAAGCGCGCCGCGCGCCAGGAGCGCGGCCCTCCCCCCGAGCCCGCGGGGGATGCGACCTGCCCGCTCTGCCTCCGCCCCATCCCGCCCGGCGCCCGCGCCAGCCGCCACCACCTGACGCCTCGGCTGAAGGGCGGCACGCATCGCGGCACGGTGCTGATGCACCATATCTGCCACCAGGCGATCCATGCCCGCTTCACCGAGACGGAGCTGGCCCGCCATTTCACCGACCCCGATATTCTGCGCGCCGAGCCGCGCCTGGCCGATTTCCTGGGCTGGGTGGCGGGCAAGCCGCCGGACTTCCACGCCCCCACCCGCGCCTCGCGCGAGCGCTTGCCGAAATGGCGCTGAACCCTTCCTGAAACCCCGGCGAGCCCCGCCCCCCTTAACCTGCCGAGCCTTGGCGCGCGGGGGTGCGGCGGCTAGAACCCCCGCCGCAGCACGCCTCCGGAGCCCCCACCATGGCCGCTTACCAGTACATCTACGTCATGAAGGACCTGACCAAGTCCTATCCGGGCGGTCGCGAGGTCTTCAAGGGCATCACCCTGTCCTTCCTGCCCACGGTGAAGATCGGCGTGCTCGGCCCGAACGGTGCCGGCAAGTCCACGCTGATGCGGATCATGGCCGGGCAGGACAAGGAGTTCGGCGGCGAGGCCTGGGCGGCCGAGGGCGTGCGCGTGGGCTACCTGTCCCAGGAGCCGCATCTCGATCCGGACAAGACCGTGGGCGAGAACGTCCGTGCCGCCTTCGGCTCGCTCAACGCCGATCTCGATCGCTTCAACGAGATCAGCATGAAGTTCGCCGAGGAGATGTCCGAGGACGAGATGAACACGCTCCTCGCCGAGCAGGCCGAGCTGCAGGAGCGGATCGACGCCGCCAATGGCTGGGACCTCGATCGCACCGTCGACATCGCCCTCGACGCCCTGCGCTGCCCGCCGTCCGAGAGCAAGGTGACCCATCTCTCCGGCGGCGAGCGGCGCCGCGTGGCGCTGTGCAAGCTGTTGCTGGAGAAGCCCGACCTGCTCCTGCTCGACGAGCCGACGAACCACCTGGACGCCGAGAGCGTCTCCTGGCTGGAGAAGACGCTGCGCGAGTACGAGGGCGCGGTGCTGATCGTCACCCATGACCGCTACTTCCTGGACAACGTGACCAACTGGATCCTCGAGGTCGATCGCGGCCGGGGCATCCCCTATGAGGGCAACTACTCCGCCTACCTCAACGCCAAGCGCAAGCGCCTGGCCCAGGAGGAGAAGGAGGAGAGCACGCGCCAGCGCCAGCTCGCCGAGGAGCAGGAGTGGATCGGCCGCAGCCCGGCCGCGCGCCAGTCCAAGAGCAAGGCGCGCATCCAGGCCTATGAGGAGCTGCTGCAGAAGAGCCTGGACAAGGCGCCCGATCCCACCGAGATCCAGATCCCGCCCGCGCCGCGCCTGGGCAACATCGTCATCACGGCCGAGAACATCCGCAAGGCCTACGGCAACCGCCTGCTGATCGACGACCTGTCCTTCAAGCTGCCCCCGGGCGGCATCGTCGGCGTCATCGGCCCGAACGGCGCGGGCAAGACCACGCTGTTCAAGATGATCACCAAGCGCGAGGAGCCGGACGCCGGCACCATGGTGATCGGCGACAGCGTGCAGCTCGGCTATGTCGACCAGAGCCGCGACACGCTGAACGACAAGAACACCGTCTGGAAGGAGATCTCCGACGGGCAGGAGCTGATCACCATGGGCAAGCGCCAGGTGCCCAGCCGCGCCTACTGCGCCGCCTTCAACTTCAAGGGCGGCGACCAGCAGAAGCCCGTCGGCGTGCTCTCGGGCGGCGAGCGCAACCGCGTGCACCTGGCGAAGATGCTCAAGAACCCGCACAACGTGCTGCTGCTGGACGAGCCGACCAACGACCTCGACGTGGACACGCTCCGCGCGCTGGAGGAGGCGCTGACGGATTTCGCCGGCTGCGCCGTCATCATCTCGCACGACCGCTGGTTCCTCGATCGCCTCGCGACCCACATTCTCGCCTTCGAGGGCGACAGCCATGTCGAGTGGTTCGAGGGGAACTACCAGGCCTATGAGGCGGACAAGCGCCGCCGCATGGGGGCCGCGGCCGACCAGCCGCACCGGATCAAGTACCGGCCGCTGACGCGCTAGCCACGCCAGCCGTGCAACCGGCCGCCGGGCACCTCGTCCTCTCCCGCGTCGTCCGCACGCCGCGGCTGACGCTCCTCCCCGTCGGGAAGGAGAACCTTCCCGATCTCGTCCGCCTGAAGGCCGATCCGGAGGCCTTCTCGCTGATGCTCCACGGCACCCGCACCCCCGAGCGGACGGAGGAGGAGCTGGAGGACGACATCGATTTCTGGGAGGTCCGGGGCTACGGCACCTGGGCCGTCCACCGCACCGAGGACGGCGAGTTCCTCGGCATCGCCGGGCTGATGGAGCGGCCGGACGGGCGCGGCGTCGCGCTGCGCTACGCCCTCTGGCCCTCCTGCCGCGGCCATGGCTACGCGCGGGAGGCCGCGCGCGCCGCGCTGGATTTCGGCCACGCGGCCGGGCTGCGCCGGATCATCGGCATCGCGCGGGAGACGAACGCGGCCTCCCGCGCGGTGATGACCGATATCGGCATGGCGGAGGCCGGGGAGTTCCGCAACGCCGGCAACCGCATGCTCGTCTTCGAGAGCCTGCGATAGGCGAGGTTGCCCGCCGGCCGGCGCCGCCGCATCCTCCTGCACCGCAGCAAGGAGATCCCGATGCCGACCCTCGCCCCGATCGAGGCCCTCCGCGCGGAGATGAAGGACTGGCGCCGCGACTTCCACGCCCATCCCGAGATCGGCTTCAAGGAGGTTCGGACCTCCGGCATCGTGGCGGAAAGGCTGGAATCCTGGGGCATCGAGGTGCACCGGGGCCTGGGCAGGACGGGGGTGGTGGGCGTGCTGCGCGGCAAGCGCCCGGGCAACCGCGCCGTCGGCCTGCGCGCCGACATGGATGCCCTGCCCATGCCGGAGCTGAACGACTTCGCCCATCGCAGCACCAACCCGGGGGCCATGCATGCCTGCGGCCATGACGGGCACACCGCCATGCTGCTCGGCGCCGCGAAGCACCTGGCGGCCACGCGGGATTTCCCCGGCACCGTCCACTTCATCTTCCAGCCCGCCGAGGAAGGGCTGACCGGCGCGCTGGAGATGGTGCGCGACGGGCTGTTCACCCGCTTTCCCTGCGATGCCGTCTACGGCCTACACAACCATCCGAGCCTGCCGCTCGGCACGGTGGCCGTCCGCCCGGGCACGGTGTTGGCCGCGGTGGACTACTTCTCCATCCGCCTGCACGGGAAGAGCAGCCACGGCGCCGAGCCGCAGAACGGGCTCGACCCGCTGCCCTGCGCGGTGGCGATCTACAGCGCCCTGCAAACCCTGGTGAGCCGCCGCACCAGCCCGCACGACACGGCCGTGCTGAGCATCGGCCAGTTCCATGCCGGCACCTCGGACATCGTGATCCCGGAAACCGTGGAGATGCGCGGCACCATCCGCACCCTCCTGCCCGAGACCCATGACCGGCTCGCCGCCCTGTTCCGGCAGGTGGTGGAGGGCATCGCCGCCGCCCATGGCGTGCGGCTGGAGCTGGACCACCGCTTCTCCTACCCGCCCACCATCAACACCCCGGCCCAGGCGGCGCTGGCGGCCGGGGTGGCGGCGGAGGTGGTGGGGGCGGAAGGGGTGAGGGGCGATCTCCCCTCCCTCACGGCGGGGGAGGACTTCGCCTACATGCTGAACGAGGTGCCCGGCGCCTTCCTGCTGCTCGGGCAGGCGGGGGAGGCGGAGACGAGCCGCACCCCCGTGCATAACGGCCGCTACGACTTCAACGACGACCTGCTGCCGGTAGGGGCAAGCCTTCTCGTGCGCCTGGTCGAGCGGGAACTGGCGCTGGGCTAGGGCCTCAGCGCCCCTCGCGCGCCGCCAGCTGCGAGACCTGGTTCCGCATGGCGTCCAGCAGCGCCGAGACGCGGCCGCCGTTGCGGCTGATCACGGCGGAGTACTCGCTGCGCGTCGTCAGCCGGAGCGAGGTGCCCTCGGCGATCACGTCCACGACGCGGGGCTGGCCGCCCACCTCGCCCACCCGCCAGTCGAGCGAGAAGGCGGCGGTGTTCGGGCGCTCGACGATCGTGTTCACCAGTGTGTCGTCCTCGGCGCGCTGCTGGGTGCGGCCGAGGGAGAAGCGCACGCCCTGGTACTCGCCGAAGCGGGCGGAGAGGTTGCGGATCAGCGTCTCCTCGAAGAGCCGCATGTACTCCGCCTGCTCGTCCGGGCTCGCCTGGCGCCAGTAGCGGCCGAGGATGAAGCGGCCTACCCCGTCCACGTCCACGGCGCGGCGCAGGATAGCCGCCACCTGTTGCCGGCGCTGCGCAACGGAGCCGCCGCCATTGATGGCCGCCACCAGCTCACGGCCGGTGGCCTGGATGAAGGTCGTCGCGCGGCCGGTGTCCACGGCCTGGGCAAGGGCCGGCCCCGCCATCAGTGCGGGCAGGGCGGCGAGGAAGAGGCGGCGGGCGAGCGTCACATCGGGCATCGGGGCGGGGGTCTCGTTCTCTGGGCGGCGCGGCACGATGCGCCGGGCCGCGCCGCAAATGGGGCCTGGGCGTTGCCGCCTCAACGCCCGGGGGAGGTTTCCGTTCCCCCCGGCGCCTCGGGGGTGCCAAGCGGCACCCCGGGGATGCCGGGCGGCTTCCCCGGGGGGCGACCGCCTCAGGGCTGGGGCGAGGAGGGGGTGCTGCCGAGCCCGGTGCCCAGGCCCTGCGGCGCGTCGGGGGTGCCGGCGCGGTTGGCGATCTCCCGCGCCCGCTGCTGGCGGTAGGCGCTGCGGAGCGTGGCATAGGGGTCGAGGCTCGTGCGCTGCACGTCGTCCAGCGTGTCGAGCAGGGACTCCCGGGTGCTGACCACGGTGGTGCCGGCGCGGATGTAGTTCAGCGTGTCCGCCAGGTCCCGGTTGCCGTAGGTCAGCCAAGTGAAGGGGTCGGCGGCGATGCCGGCGGCGAAGCCGGCGAGGTCGCGCGGGTTGCTCGGGCCGAGGATGGGGATGAAGAGGAAGGGCCCTTCCTCCACCCCGGCCACCGCGAAGGTCTGGCCGAAATCCTCGGTATGCGGCGGCAGGCCGAGATCCTTCGCCACGTCCAGGATGCCGCCGATGCCGACGGTGGAGTTCAGCAGGAAGCGCTGGAGGGTGGTGCCGAAGCGCCCGGTCTCCCCCTGGAGCGCGTCGTTCATCAGGATCACCGGGCTGCGCAGGTTGCTCAGCACGTTGGAGACGCCGGTGCGGACGGGCTGGGGCAGCACGGCGCGGTAGGCGACGGCCACGGGGCGCAGCACCGCCGTGTCGATGGCCTGGTGCACGTCGTACATCGCGCGGTTCCAGGGCTCGATGGGGTCGTTGGTGGCGCGGAACTCCTCCAGCGCCTCGGGGTCGTCGGCCGGCGGGCGCGTGGCGCAGCCCGCGAGAGACCCGCCCAGCAGCGCGAGGCCGAGCAAGGGGGCGAGCAGGCGGGAGAGGGGCGGGCGGGGAGGGCGCATCGGCTCGGGCATCCTGGGGCCTTCGGATGTTAGCACCCGCTGCCTCTGACGGGAAATATGGGAGGGTCGTTGCCCTTCGCCAGGAGCGGGACGGCTCGCGCGAACGTTGTGGGGCGGCAGCGGGGAGGCCTGCCCCCGCCGGGGCGAAATTCGGCATTTCGGCCCGGACGCGCGATGCTCTATGACGGCCGCCATGAACGAGATGTCGCCCCCCGCCAAGACACTCCAGAGCTGGCTGTCAGGCCCGCGTGTGGACGCGCTGCCGTCCCTCACCGCCATGCCGGCGCCGCTGCTCTCCTTCGAGTTCTTCCCGCCCCGCACCGAGGCGCTGGAAAACCAGCTCTGGGCCTGCGTGAAACGGCTGGAGCCGCTGCGGCCGCGCTTCGTTTCCGTCACCTACGGCGCGGGCGGCACTACCCAGGCGCGGACGCACGCGACCGTGACCCGCATCCTGCGCGAGACCTCGCTCACCCCGGCCGCGCACCTCACCTGCGTCGGCGCGACGCGGGAGGAGGTGGACGAGGTGGCGCGCGGCTACTGGGAGGCGGGCGTGCGGCACATCGTGGCGCTGCGCGGCGACCCGCCCGCGGGCCAGTCCGGCTACGAGCCCCATCCCGGCGGCTACGCCTATGCCGCCGACCTCGTCGCCGGGCTGAAGCGGATCGCCGATTTCGAGATCTCGGTCGCCGCCTATCCCGAGGTGCATCCCACCGCCACCTCCCCGGACGAGGACCTGGACAACCTCAAGCGCAAGATCGACGCGGGCGCGACGCGGGCCATCACCCAGTACTTCTTCGACGCCCCGACCTTCCTCCGCTTCATCGACCGCGCGCACGCGGCCGGCATCACCGTGCCGATCGTGCCGGGCATCCTGCCCGTGACGAACTTCGCCCAGGTGGCCAAGTTCTCCGCCATGTGCGGCGCGAAGGTGCCGGACTGGATGGGCACGCTCTTCGACGGGCTGGACGAGGACGCCGAGACGCGCCGCATGGTGGCCGCCGTGGTCGCGGCCGAGCAGGTGCGGCTGCTCCAGGCGAACGGGGTGGACGAGTTCCACTTCTACACGCTGAACCGCCCGGACCTGACCTACGCCATCGCCCATATCCTGGGCGCGCGGCCGCAGGGCTGAGACGGGGGCGGGAGCCTCAACCGCCCCCGCCCTCCCGCGTTCAGGGCTCCACCCCCGGCGGAGCCCGCGCGATCATGCCCATCTACGTCCAGGCCGGGCTCTGGGGCCTGCTGAGCGGCGCGGCGCTGGTGATCGGCGCGGCGCTTGCCTGGTTCGTGCGGATGCCGGCGCGCGCCATCGCGGCCATCACCGCCTTCGGCGCGGGCGTCCTCATCTCCGCCCTCTCCTTCGACCTGATGGACCAGGCCCAGCAGCGCGGCGGCTTCCTCCCGACCGCGGCGGGCTTCCTCGGCGGCGCGGTCGTCTACACCCTCGCCAATGTCGCCCTCGCCCATTACGGCGCCCGGCACCGCAAGCGCTCCGGCAGCCAGCAGGCGGAGGAGGGCGGCAGCGGGCTGGCCATCGCCGTCGGCGCCCTGCTGGACGGCATCCCGGAATCGGTGGTGATCGGCGTCAGCCTCCTCTCCGGCGGAGGGGTGAGCCTCGTGGCGGTGGCGGCCGTCTTCCTCTCCAACCTGCCGGAAGGGCTGGCGAGCGCGGCGGGGATGCGGGCGGCCGGGCGCTCGGCGGCCTATGTCTTCGGCGTCTGGATCGGCATCGCCCTGCTCTCGGGCCTCGCGGCGCTGCTGGGCAACCTGTTCATGGCCGGCGCCGGCGCCGGCGCCATCGCCTTCGTCACCGCCATCGCGGCGGGCGCCATCCTCGCGATGCTGGCCGACACCATGATCCCCGAGGCCTTCGAGACGGCCCACAACTATGCCGGCCTGATCACCGTCCTCGGCTTCCTCACCGCCTTCGTGCTGACGAAGATGGGCGGCTGAGGCGCCTCACTCCTCCACGCGCAGGCGCCGGTAGACCGGGCGCAGGAGAAAGGGCGAGAGGAAGAGCGGGAACTGGCAGAGGGCGAAGAAGAGGAGGATCCGCGGGTCCGTCGCCGCCGGCAGCACCGCGAAGTACAAGGCCATGTTCCGGTTCCCCGAGAGCAGCCCGGCCGAGAGCGCCACCCGCTGCCCGGCCGGGAGGAAGGCGAGGGCGGTGGCCGCGTTCAGCGCGAAGGAGCCCCCGAAGGCGAGCGCGATCCCCCCCAGCACGAAGCCCGGTGCCGCCACCAGCCGCGCCAGCACCCCGTCCATGATCCCGAAGCCGTAGAGCACGACGAGCAGCACCACCGTGCCGTCCACGGCGCGCCCCCAGCGCTCCAGCACCTCCCGCGCCACCAGCCGCCGGATGACGAGGGAGAGCACCAGGGGAAGCCCGACCACCAGCACCAGCCGCCCCATCAGCGCCGGCATGGAGATGGAGAGGTCGATCCCCAGCAGCCCGAGGGCCAGCGGCGGGGCGGTGAAGGGCACGAGCAGGGTGGAGAGCACCGCCACCACCAGGGAGACCTCCCCGTCCAGCCCGACCAGCCGGGCGAAGGCGGGGGAGGAGGTGGCGGCGCAGCCCGTGGCCATGATGACCAGCGCCGCCCCGAGCGGCGCCCCCGGTCCCGTGGCCAGCCCCGTGAGCCATGCGGCGGCGAAGGCGAGGACGGGGCAGGCCAGCAGCAGCCAGGCCAGCAGCCCCGCCACCAGCACGGGCCGGCGGAGATAGGCGACCACCTGCGCCGGATCGACGCGCAGCAGCACGAGCGTCATGAGGGAGGCGACCACCGGCGTCACCACGTCCCGCAGCGCGGCGGCGAGCGGCGGGGTCAGCAGCCCCGCGAAGATCCCCACCGCCAGCAGGGCGCCCCCGTTCCGGGCGGACCATTCGAGAAAGAGGCGAAGGGGCAGGAGGGCGACTCCCGAAAGCTTGGCGCGGGTTCGCGTCCCGTTCTATAGCCGCCCCCGTGTTCCCACCAGCCCAGCCCCCCCATCTCAGCCCCCCCCAGGGCAACCCCGGCGACCTCGCGGTCCCGTCCACCGAATACCTCGCCAAGCTCAACCCGGAGCAGCGCGAGGCGGTGGAGACGGTGGACGGGCCGCTGCTGGTGCTCGCCGGCGCCGGCACGGGCAAGACGCGGGTGCTGACCACCCGCTTCGCCCATATCCTCATGACGCGCCGCGCCTTCCCCAACCAGGTGCTCGCCGTCACCTTCACCAACAAGGCGGCCAAGGAGATGCGCGAGCGCGTCTCCCACATCCTCGGCCGGCCCGCCGAGGGGCTCTGGCTAGGCACCTTCCACGCCCTCTGCGCGCGGATGCTCAGGCGCCACGCCGAGTATGTCGGCCTCACCTCCTCCTTCACCATCCTCGACACGGACGACCAGATGCGCCTGCTGAAGCAGGTGATGGACGCCGCCGTGGTGGACATGAAGCGCTGGCCCGCACAGGGCATGATGGCCGTGATTCAGCGCTGGAAGGACCGCGGGTTGACGCCCGCCCGCGTGACGCCGGCCGAGGACAGCGACTTCGCCAACAACAAGGCGCGCTCGATCTACGAGGCCTACCAGTCCCGCCTCAAGGCGCTGAACGCCGCCGATTTCGGCGACCTCATGCTGCACATGACGGAGATCCTGCGCACCCAGCCGGACGTGCTGTCGCAGTACCACCGCGCCTTCCGCTACATCCTGGTGGACGAGTACCAGGACACGAATACCGTGCAGTATCTCTGGCTGCGCCTCCTCGCCCAGGGACACCACAACATCTGCTGCGTGGGCGACGACGACCAGTCCATCTATTCCTGGCGCGGCGCGGAGGTGGAGAACATCCTCCGCTTCGAGAAGGACTTCCCGGGCGCGCGGATCGTGCGGCTGGAATCCAACTACCGCTCCACCCGCCCCATCCTCGCCGCCGCCTCGCACCTGATCGCGAAGAACGAGGGCCGGCTGGGCAAGACGCTCCGCACGGGACGCAACGACGCCGAGGGCGAGAAGGTGCGCGTGGTGTCGCTCTGGGACTCCGAGGAGGAGGCCCGCATGGTCGGCGAGCGGATCGAGCAGGCGCAGAGGAAGGGCGTGCCGCTCGGCCAGGTCGCCATCCTCGTCCGCGCCGGCTTCCAGACGCGCTCCTTCGAGGAGCGGCTGATCACCCTCGGCATTCCCTACCGCGTCGTCGGCGGCCTGAAGTTCTACGAGCGCGCCGAGATCCGCGACGCCATGGCCTATATGCGCGTGCTGCACCAGCCGAGCGACGACCTCGCCTTCGAGCGCATCGTCAACACTCCCAAGCGCGGCATCGGCGACGGCGCGCTGCAGCAGATGCATGTCGGCGCGCGGGAGCAGTCCGTGCCGCTGGCGATCGCGGCCGAGCGGCTGGCGCGCACCGAGGCCATGCGCGCCAAGCCCCGCGCCGCCATGCGCGAGCTGTTCGACGGCTTCCACCGCTGGCGCGCGCTGATGGCGAAGGAGGGGCATGTGGTGGCGGTGGCCACCATGCTCGACGAGTCCGGCTACACGGAGATGTGGAAGCAGGACAAGACGGCCGAGGCCCCGGGCCGGCTGGAGAACCTGAAGGAGCTCGTGCGCGCCATCGGCGAGTTCGCGACGCTGGAGGGCTTCCTCGAGCACGTCGCGCTGGTCATGGAGAACGACGAGAACGCCGAGGGCGAGCGCGTCTCGCTGATGACGCTGCATGCCGCCAAGGGGCTGGAGTTCGACCTCGTCTTCCTGCCGGGCTGGGAGGAGGGGCTGTTCCCCCACCAGCGCGCGCTGGACGAGGGCGGCACCAAGTCGCTGGAGGAGGAGCGGCGCCTCGCCTATGTCGGCATCACCCGCGCGCGGAAGATGGCGGTGATCTCCCACGCCGCGAACCGGCGGGTCTACGGCAACTGGTCCGCCGCCATTCCCTCCCGCTTCCTCGACGAGCTGCCGCCCGGCGAGATCGAGCGCGAGGGGGGCAGCGCCGCCCAGCGCGCGCGCATGGTGGACGCGCCGAGCGTCTTCAGCGGAGGGTTCCCCGTCCACTCCCAGCGCCCGGCGCGCGTGATCGAGGCGGGGGCTTGGGAGGTGAAGGAGCGTCCCACGCGCGCCGATGCGATGAAGGTAGGCCAGCGCGTCTTCCACCAGAAGTTCGGCTACGGCCGCGTCACCGCGGTGGACGACAACCGCCTGGAAGTGGATTTCGAGAAGGCGGGCGCGAAGCGCGTCCTCGACAGCTTCGTGGAGAAAGCCTGATGCCCGTCACCGGAGAGCGCGCCTGATGTCCCAGCCTGGAGGGCGCGCCTGATGTCGCGACGCCACGCGCAGAACCTGGAAACCGTCTGGCTGGACGCCCTGCCCGAGGAGGCCGTGCCGGCGGTGGAGGCCGCGCTGGAGCGGGTGTGCCGCAGCGTGGCGCTCTTCCTCGACGAGGAGACCGACACCTGGCGCGTGGAGGGCGTCCGCGAGGAGGGGGCCAAGGAGGACGATCTCACCGCCGCCCTGGCCCTGGCCTCGCTGATGACGGGGCTGGACCTGCAGGCGCAGCGCGCCCCGGTGGAATCGGAAGGCTGGCTCGCCCGCACCGCCCAGGCCTTCCCGGAGCAGGAGATCGGCGGCCGCGTCCTCATCCGCCCGACGCATCTGCCGGACCGGAAGGTGCATGGCCGCACCGTGCTGAAGCTCGATGCCGGCCTCGCCTTCGGGTCGGGGGAGCATGCCTCCACCCGCGGCTGCCTCATCGCCTTCGAGGGCGTGTCGCGCCGGATGCGGCCGCTGCCGAAGGATGAGCTGCGCCTGCTCGATCTCGGCGCCGGATCGGGCATCCTCGCCATGGCCGCGGCGAGGGCGCTGCACCGGCGCGTGCTGGCCACCGATATCGAGCCCTGGTCCGTCCGCGTGGCCGAGCAGAACGCGGCGATGAACGGGCTGAAGCCGCTTCTGCGCGCGAAGCTGGCCGATGGCTGGAAGTCGCCCGCCGTTTCCCGGCGCGGCTACGACCTCGTCTTCGCCAACATCCTCGCCCGCCCCCTCTGCGCCATGGCGCGGGACCTCGCGCGGCACCTCCGGCCGGGCGGCACGGCGATCCTGGCGGGGCTGCTCGGCACCCAGGCGAACATGGTGGCGGCCGCGCACCGGCGCGGCGGGCTGCGGCTGGATCGCCGGCTGAACATCGGCCCCTGGACCACGCTGGTCCTGCGGAAGAGGGGCTAGAAACAGCACCGGCCCGCGGCGGCGCCCCATGGGGGGATGGGCGCTGCGCGGGCCGGGCATCAGGGCGGCAGGAGGGGGGACGCCGCCCTGGTAGGTTTTTGGAGGAAGCGGGCCGTCAGGCGGCCGCGCGGCCCCCGATGCGGTCGTTCGCGGCCGCCGGCGCGGGGCGGGACACGGGGCGGGCGACGGGCGCCGCGACCTCGCGGGCCTCCCGCAGCACGTAGGGGATGTCCCCGCGGCTCAGCCCGATATCGGCCAGCTCGCGGTCGGTCAGGGCGCGCAACTCGGCCTCGGCGCGGCGGCGCTGCATCCAGCCGGCGAAGCCGGCGAGCAGGCGCTGCAGGCCCGAGATGGCGGCGGCGTTGCGGGCCTCGTTGGCCTGGCGCAGAAGCTCGACATCGCTCAGCTGCCGGAGATTGGCGGGGTAGGGCATCATCGGCGCGGGATTCTGCACCTGGGAGATGCGGGGGTTCATTGATCGCTGTCCGTCTGGGAGCAGTCCTGTCGCACAGGAACCCTTGTCCCCGCTGCCCGGCTGCCTTCGGTGTCAGCAATATGGGCCTCCTTATGAGGCAAATGTCGCGTTGTTCATGTGGCTGAGCCATGCGCCGGGCGCATGGAAACCTGAGGAAATATGTCGTGGTTAACGGGCTGGTTACAAATTCGTCCAATAATCGACTTGCCGCCCTGCGCGCGAAACTGGGGGAAGCCGGAGTAGACGGTTTCATCGTCCCGCGCGCGGACGAGTTCCTCGGCGAATACGTGCCGCCCTCCGGCGAGCGCCTGGCCTGGCTCACCGGCTTCACCGGCTCCGCGGGCCTCGCCATCGTCCTGTCCGACCGCGCGGCGGTCTTCACCGATGGCCGCTACACCACCCAGCTCGCCGCGCAGACCGAGCCCGCGCTCTGGGAGCGCCGCCACCTCATCGAGGAGCCCCCGGCCGAGTGGCTGAAGGCGAACGCGGCCGGGCGGCGCGTCGGCTACGATCCCTGGCTGCATCCCCAGGCGGCGCTGGACCGGCTCGCCGCCTCGGGCGCGATCCTCGTCCCGCTCCCCGCCAACCCCGTGGACGCGGTCTGGGCCGACCGCCCCGCTCCCCCCTCCGCCCCCGCCGAGCCCTGGCCGGAAGCCTTCGCCGGTCGCTCCTCCGCCGAGAAGCGCGAGGCGATCGCGCGCGAGCTGCGCGAGGCCGGGCAGCAGGCCGTCGTCCTGGCCGATCCGCACTCCGTCGCCTGGCTGCTGAACATGCGCGGCGGGGACCTCGACCACACCCCGCTCGCCCTGGCCTTTGCCCTGCTGCGGGAGGACGGGGCGGTGACCCTCTTCATGGACCCCGCCAAGGCGGGCCCGGCCCTGCGGGAGGCCCTGGGCAACGGCGTCTCCATCGAGCCGCGCGGGTCGCTCCCGGCGGCGCTCGCCGCGCTGCGCGGCCGCACCGTGCGGCTCGACCCGGAGGCGACGCCGGCCTGGTTCGGCGAGGCGCTGCGGGAGGCCGGCGCCACCCCCATCCTCGCGCCCGACCCCGTGCGCCTGCCGCGCGCCTGCAAGACGGAGGCGGAGCGGAACGGGGCGCGCGCCGCCCATCGCCGGGACGCGCGCGCCATGGCCCGCTTCCTCCACTGGTTCGCCGCCGAGGCGCCGCGGGGCGGGCTGACCGAGATGGCCGTGGCCGAGCGCCTTCTCGCCTTCCGCCGGGCCGAGGACCGCTTCCGCGCGGAATCCTTCCCCGCCATCGCCGGCGCCGGGGAGCACGGCGCGATCATCCACTACCGCGCCACTCCCGCGACCGACCGCGCGGTGCGGCCCGATGAATCCTTCCTCATCGACAGCGGCGGCCAGTATCTCGACGGCACCACCGACGTCACCCGCACCCTCTGGACCGGCCCCGGCGCCGCGCCGGCCGAGCTGCGGACGCGCTACACCCTCGTCCTCCGCGGCATGATCGCCCTCGCCGCCACGCGCTTTCCCGAGGGGGTCGCGGGCCCGCATCTGGACGCCGTCGCGCGCCGCCCGCTCTGGGACGCGGGGCTGGACTACGATCACGGCACCGGGCACGGCGTCGGCGCCTTCCTCTCCGTGCATGAGGGGCCGGCGGCCTTCTCCCGCGCTGCGGCGGTCGTCCCGCTGCGCGAGGGAATGATCCTCTCCGACGAGCCCGGCTTCTATCTCCCCGGCGCCTACGGCATTCGCATCGAGAACATGCTCCTCGTCCGCGCCGAGCGCGACCTGCCGGGGCCGAAGCGCTGGCTCGGCTTCGAGACCCTCACCCTCGTGCCCTTCGAGCGCGCCCTGATCGACGCCGCGGCCCTCTCCCCGGCCGAGCGGGGCTGGATCGACGCCTATCACGCCCGGGTGCTGGCGGAGGTCGGGCCCGGCCTCGGGGGTGGGGAGGCGGACTGGCTGCGCAGGGCCTGCGCGCCGCTGTAGCGGGACCTCAGGCGCGGCTGACGATCAGCCTCGCCCCGAGGCCGAGGAAGATCGCCCCGGCCACGCCGTTCAGCCAGCGCGCCGCCCGCGCCGAGCGGGAGAGCAGGCCGGCCGCCCCCGCCGCCCCGGCGATGATCGCCGCGAAGACGGGCACGGAAACCAGGGGCAGGATCGGCCCGAGGATCAGCATCTGCGCCCATTCCGGCGCCCGCCCGGGGCTGGGCGAGACGAACTGCGGGAGGAAGGCGAGGAAGAACAACGCGACCTTCGGGTTGGTCAGGTTGGTCAGCGCGCCCTGCAGCAGCACGCGCCGCGCAGCGCCGGCGGGGGGAGCGCCGGCCGGCGTCCCCGCCCAGGCCGCGCGGAGTGCCCCGAAGCCGAGCCAGAGGAGATAGGCCCCGCCGGCCAGGCGCAGGGCAGTGAACAAGGCGGGCTCCGCCGCCAGCAGCGCCGCGACCCCGAGCGCCGCGAGCAGGATGTGCACGGCCGCCCCGAGATAGATGCCCATGGCCGCCGCCCAGCCCCGGCGGGTGCCGCCCGCGAGGGTCTGGCCGAGCACGAACATCATGTCCGGCCCGGGCGAGATCGCCACAACGAGGCTGGCCAGCGTGCAGGCGAGGAGGAGGGCGGGGTCCACGGGCATGGGCGAGAATTGTTCCCGACCGGGCCGGAAGTCGAACGCCTTTTCCTGAAACCGGGCATCAGGGCCGCTGATGCCGGTTGGGCATGGCTCGCCTGTCCGATTCGGGATGGTGGGGCAGGGATCGCGACGCAATATTGCGCCGCACCAAGTCCCGACGAAAGCCTCTGCCGGGCCGCCCCCTTCCGGAAGCCCCACCGATGGACCATCCCCGCAGCGCCGCGCGTTCCCTGACCCGACAGGACGCCCGCACCCTCTTCCTCGCCTCGCTCGGCGGCGCGCTCGAGTTCTACGACTTCATCATCTTCGTCTTCTTCGCCAACGCCATCGGCCAGCTCTTCTTTCCCGCGGACATGCCGGAATGGCTGCGCCAGCTTCAGACCTTCGGCCTCTTCGCCGCGGGCTACCTCGCCCGGCCGCTGGGCGGCGTCGTCATGGCGCATTTCGGCGACCTCTTCGGGCGCAAGAAGGTCTTCACCCTCTCCGTCTTCCTCATGGCCGTGCCGACCCTCATCATGGGCCTGCTGCCGACCTACGCGACGATCGGCGCCGCCGCGCCGGTGCTGCTGCTCGTGATGCGGATGCTCCAGGGCGCGGCCATCGGCGGGGAGGCGCCGGGCGCCTGGGTCTTCGTGGCCGAGCACGTGCCCGCGCGCCGCGTCGGCATCGCCTGCGGCATGCTCACGGGCGGGCTGACGGGCGGCATCCTGCTGGGCTCGCTGATGGCCACCGCCATCAACACCGCCTACGGCCCGGCCGAGGTGCTGGACTTCGCCTGGCGCATCCCCTTCCTCACCGGCGGCGTCTTCGGGTTGATGGCCATGTATCTCCGCCGCTGGCTGCACGAGACGCCGGTCTTCGAGGCCATGCGCGAGCGCGCCGGGGTGGCGCGGGAGATGCCGCTGAAGGCGGTGCTGCGGGGCGAGGGGCCGTCCGTCGCCATTTCCATGCTGCTGACCTGGATGCTGACGGCGGCCATCGTCGTGGTGATCCTCATGACCCCCGCGCTGTTCCAGAAGATGCACGGCCTCGCCCCGGCGGTGACGCTTCGCGCCAACGTCGCCGCGACCGCGGCGCTGACGGCCGCCGCCGTGATCTACGGCGCGCTGCTGGACCGCTTCGGCGCGCTGCGCACGGGGCTCGCGGGCAGCCTGTTCCTCATCGCCGCCACCTACGCCCTCTATTTCGGGACGGAGGCGGAGGTGGCGAACCTCCTGCCGCTCTACGCCCTCGCCGGGGCGGCGATCGGCATGATCACGGTGGTGCCCTACGTCATGGTGCACGCCTTCCCGCCCGCCACCCGCTTCACCGGCGTCTCCTTCTCCTACAACCTCGCCTATGCCGTCTTCGGCGGCATCACCCCGCTGCTCGTCTCCCTGCTGATGGCGAGCAACCGGCACGCGGCGGCGCATTACGTCGTGGCCGTGGTGGTGGTGGGGATGGGCGCGCTGGCCTGGAACGCGAGCCGCGCCGCCCGGCCCGTGGCGGAGCCCGGGGCGAGCCCCGCCCTGCGCTGAGCGCGCGAGAGGGGAAGGGGCCTCCCCGCGCGACCCGTTGCGCGGCGGCGGCCCCTGGGGGAGAAGGGCCGCCGCTCAGGGAGGCACGGCCGGGACATGACGGATGACGGGGTGCGCCTGGACATCGTGCCGCCGGATTACGCGGCCGGCGCCCCGCTGCCCTGGTGGGCCAAGCTCGCCTCCAAGCTCGCCATCGCCGCGCTGCGCCTGCCCCGCGCCCCGCTGCGCCGGGCCGGGGTGAACCGCCACAGCTTCGTCGCCGAGGCCGAGAGCCGCGTGCTGGGCGAGCCGATGGCCCATGTCGCCCGCTTCACCGCCCTGCACGGCCGCGCGCCCCGGGGCGTGCTGGAGATCGGCCCGGGGCGGCTGGTCGCGCGCGCGCCGGCCTATGCCGCCCTCGGCTGCGGCCCGATCTTCTTCGCCGATGTGGAGGACGACGCGCCCGAGGACCCCGCCGCCTATGCCCGCGTGGCCGGCCTCGCCCGCGCCGCCGGCCTGCCCGCCCCGGCGCTGGACGGGGTGGCGAGCCGGGAGGCCGCCCTGGCCGCCTGCGGCGCGCGCCAGCTCATCGGCGGCACGGAGGTGCTGGCGGCCATCCCCGACGCCTCGATCGATCTCGTCATCTCCGACGTGGTGCTCGAGCATGTCCGGCGGGACGCGCTGCCCGGGCTGCTGGCGGAGCTGCGCCGCGTCTCCTCCCCCGCCTCGCTCGGGGTGCATGCCGTGGACTTCCACGACCATGTCGGGGGCGCGTTGAACACGCTGCGCTTCCCGCCCCGCTTCTGGGAGGGCGGGCTGGTCGGGCGGAGCGGCCTCTACGTCAACCGGCTCGGCCTGTCGCAGATCCTCGCCGCCTTCGCGGAGGCGGGCTTCGCCACGCGGATGCGGGACCTTCGCCGCTGGCCCGCCCCGCCGGCCGGGGCGGGGGCGGCGCATCCCTCCCTCGGCCGGGACGCGGAGGACGACAGGGTCGCCTTCGCGCGCTTCGAGGCGGTGCCCGGCTGATCAGGCGGCGGGGAAGCCCGCCATCTCCCGCCACTCGGCCTCGGTCAGCGTCGCCAGGCCGAGTTCCGCGGCCTTCTTCGCCTTGGACCCGGCATCGGCGCCGACGACGACGAAGTCGGTCTTCTTCGAGACGGACTTCACCACCTTCGCCCCCAGCGCCTCGGCCCGCGCCTCGGCCTCCTGCCGCGTCATCGTCTCCAGGCTGCCGGTGAAGACGACGGACTTGCCGGAGAGCGCGCCCTCCGCCACCGCCTCGGCCGCCTCAGGCGTCACTTCCCGCAGGAGGTCGTCCAGCGCCTCCACGTTCCGCGTCTCGGAGAAGAAGCCCACGAGCTCCTGCGCGATGGAGGGGCCGATGCCCTGGATGCCGCCCAGGTCCTCCCGCGCCTCGCTCCCCACCACGCGGGCGGCGATCATCGCGTCCCGCCAGGCCCCAGCCGTGTGGTAGTGGCGGGCCAGCAGCCGCGCGTTCTGCTCGCCGATGCGGCGGATGCCCAGGGCGAAGATGAAGCGCTCCAGGCTCGGGCTGCGCCGGGCCTCGATGGCGGCGAGGAGGTTGGAGACCTTCTTCGACTCCCCCTTGGCCGAGCCGCCCCAACCCTTCCATCCCCTGAGCGTGGCGGCGTGTTTCCCCAGCCTGAAGATGTCGGCCGGCGTCTCCACCAGCTTCGCCTCGTGCAGCAGCACGACGTTCTCGATCCCCAGCCCCTCGATATCCATCGCGTTGCGGGAGGCGAAGTGGATCAGGCGCTCCACCTGCTGCGCCGGGCAGATCAGCCCGCCGGTGCAGCGGCGGACCACCTCGCCCTCGTGCCGGATGGCGGGGCTGCCGCATTCCGGGCAGGCTGTGGGCGGCTGCCAGGGTTCGGCGCGGCCGGGGCGGTCGGGGTCCACCACGCGGATGATCTGCGGGATCACGTCGCCCGCGCGCTGCAGCTCCACCGTGTCGCCGGGGCGCGCGTCGCGGCGGGCGACCTCGTCCTCGTTGTGCAGGGTCGCGTGCTGCACCATGACGCCGCCGACATTGACGGGCTGCATGATCGCGCGCGGGGTGAGGGCGCCCGTGCGGCCGACCTGGATCTGGATCTCCAGCAGCCTCGTCGTCGCGCGCTCGGCCGGGAACTTCCAGGCGATGGCCCAGCGCGGGGCGCGCCCGACGAAGCCGAGGCGGGACTGCCAGTCCAGCCGGTCCAGCTTGTAGACGACGCCGTCGATGTCGTAGTCGAGCCCCGCCCGGCGCTCGCCCATCGCGGCCTGGAAATCCGCCGCCGCGTGCTCGTCCCGCAGAGGCTCGGAGAGCGGGTTCACCCGGAAGCCCCATTCCCGCAGCCGCGCGAGATAATCCCAGTGCGTCTCCGCCACCGGCGAGGAGGAGGCGCCCTGGGCATAGGCGAAGAGCCTCAGCGGCCGCTTCGCCGTGATGCGCGGATCGAGCTGGCGCAGCGAGCCCGCCGCCGCGTTGCGCGGGTTGACGGGGATGCGCACGGCCTCGCCCACCTTGCCGCCGGCCTCGCGGCGCTTCTCGCGCTCCTCGAAGAGCCGCGTCTGCTCGGCGTGGAAGGCGAGGAAGTCGGGCTTGGTCATGAAGACCTCGCCGCGGATCTCGATGCGGTCGGGGAAGGGTGCGCGCAGCTCGCGGGGCAGCTCGTCCAGCGTCTTCAGGTTCTCGGTGATGTCCTCGCCTTCTGTCCCGTCGCCCCGCGTCGCGCCGCGCACGAACTTGCCGCCCTCATAGGTGAGGTTGACGGAGAGGCCGTCGATCTTCGGCTCGGCCACGAAGCGCAGCACCTCCTCCGCCGAGAGGCCGAGGAAGCGGCGGATGCGGGCGGCGAACTCGGCGAAGTCCTCGGGCGCGAAGGCGTTGTCGAGCGAGAGCATCGGCGTGCCGTGGCGCAGCTTGGCGAAGCCCGCCGCCGGCGCGTCTCCCACGCGGCGGGAGGGGCTGTCCTCCCGCACGAGGTCGGGGAAGCGCGCCTCGATCGCCTGGTTCCGGCGGAACAGCGCGTCGTACTCGGCGTCCGGCATGATCGGCGCGTCGTGGACGTGGTAGGCGGTGTTGGCCTCGGCGATCCGGCGGGCGAGGGATTCCAGCTCCCGCGCGGCCTCCTCCTCGGACAGGCTCTCGGGCGGCAGGGGGGCGGTGGCGCTCATCGCCCCGGGAGATAGCGGCGCCCGGCCGGATCGCCCAGGGGGTGAGCAGGGGTGGGGTGACCGCGGGGCGTGCCGCGGCGTTGTCCCCGGCATGACGCCCGAGGACTGGATCCGCCCCGCCACGATGGAGGCCGCCCGCGCCGCCCAGCGGGAGATCGCCGCCCGCGCCGAGACCGCGGACCGGCTGGAGGAGCCCCGCCTCGTCGCCGGGGTGGACTGCGCCGGCGCCCCGCGCGGCGCGCCGGATCGGGTGCGCGCCATGGCCGTGCTGCTCGGCCTGGAGAACCGCTCCCGCCCTGTCGCGACCGGCCTGGCCGAGGGCGCCCCCGCCTTCCCCTACATCCCCGGCTTCCTCGGCTTCCGGGAGATCCCCTTCGTGCTGGAGGCCGTGGCGGGGCTGCCGCGGCGGCCGGACCTCATCCTCGTGGACGGGCACGGGGTCAGCCACCCCCGCGGCTGCGGCATCGCCACCCATCTCGGCGTGGTGCTGGACCTCCCGACGATCGGCGTCGCCAAGTCCGTGCTGGTCGGGAAGATGGAGGGGGAGCTGGGAGAGGAGGCCGGCAGCACCGCGCCGCTGGTGTGGCGCGGGCAGCGGATCGCGACGGTGCTGCGGAGCAGGCGCGGGGTGCAGCCGCTCCTCATCTCCACCGGCCACCGCGTCTCGCAGGAGACGGCGCTGCGACTCGTGGGCGAGTGGCTGGCGGGCTACCGCCTGCCGGAGCCGACGCGGCTGGCCGACAAGCTGGCGGGGGAGGCCCGCCGCGCCGCCGCCACGCTGTTATGACAGGTCAGGCCGCCCCGGCCAGCAGCTCGTCTGCCGCCGCCCGCGCCGCCTCGGTCACGCGCTCGCCGGCCAGCATGCGGGCGATCTCCTCGCGCCGGGCGCCGGGCTCCAGCGGGGTGACGCGCGTCTCCGCCCGGTCCCCGCGCACGCCCTTGGCCACCTGGAAGTGCTGCGCCCCGCGCGCGGCCACCTGGGGGGAATGGGTGACGACGAGCACCTGGAGCCGCTCCGCCACGCGCGCCAGCCGCTCGCCCACCGCCGCGGCCGTCGCGCCGCCGATGCCGCTGTCCACCTCGTCGAAGACGAGCGTCGGCACGGGCGAGCCGCGGGCCAGCACCACCTTCAGCGCCAGCATGAGGCGGGACAGCTCGCCGCCCGAGGCGATCTTCGCCAGCTGCCCCGGCTTCTGCCCGGGATTGGTGGTCACGAGGAAGGTCACGCGGTCCTGCCCGTCCGGGCCCCAGGCGCTCTCCTCGCGCGGCGCGATCTCGATATGCAGCCGGGCACGGTCGAGCTTGAGGGGCGCAAGCTCGCGCACCACCGCCTTCTCCAGCTTCTCCGCATGCTCGCGCCGGGCGGCGGTGAGCGCGCCGGCGGCCGCGACATAGGCCGCCCGCGCCTCCTTCGCCGCCGCGTCCAGCGCGGCGACGCGGCCCGTGCCCGCATCCAGATTGGCCAGCCGCTCCTTCAGCGATGCCAGATGCGCGGGCAGGTCCACCACGGCGACGAGGTGCTTCCGCGCGGCGGCACGAAGGGCGAAGAGGCGCTCCTCCACATGCTCCAGGCGGCGCGGGTCGGGCTGGGCGTCGCCCATCAGTCGCTCCAGCACGTTTTCCGCCTCGGCCAGCGCGTCCTGCGCCGCGGCAAGGGCCGCGAGGGCGGCCGAGACCTCCTCCGAGGCCGGGGTCAGGCGCTCCAGCGCCCGGGCGGCGTTGCGGAGGGCGGCGGCCGGCGCCCCGCCCCCGCGCCGGTCCCTCGGCTGCAATTCCGACAGGGATGAGGCAATGGCCTCGGCCCGGCGCTCGCTGCCCTGCAGGCCCTGGCGCTCGGAGGCCAGTGCGTCCTCCTCGCCCTCCACGGGGGCGAGGTCGTTCAGCTCCTGCACGGCGTGGCGCAGCCATTCCTCGTCCCGCTGGGCGGCGGCGATGGCCTCCTGCGCGTCGCGCAGCGCACGCTCGGCGCCGCGCCAGGCGCGGTAGGCGTCGGCCACGGCGTTGCGGCGGGCGTCGAGCCCGCCGAATGCGTCCAGCAGCCCGGCATGGGTGGCGGGGTCGGCGAGGCCGACCTGGTCGTGCTGGCCCTGCACCTCGACCAGCAGGGCGCCGAGGCGGCGCAGCAGGGCCACGCCCACCGGCTCGTCATTCACGAAGGCGCGGGACCGGCCGTCCGTGGTGACGATCCGGCGGACGACGATCTCGTCCTCGGACTCGATGCCCTGCTCGGCCAGGAGGGCGTGGGCGGGATGGCTGGCGGGGGGGTGAAAGACCGCGACCACCCCGGCCTGGGACTGGCCGGAGCGCACCATCCCGGCCTCGGCCCGCTGGCCGAGGGCCAGGCCGAGGCTGTCCAGCAGGATCGACTTGCCCGCGCCGGTCTCGCCGGTCAGCACCGAGAGGCCCGGACCGAAATGAAGGTCCAGGCGCTCGATCAGCACCACGTCGCGGATGGAGAGGGAGGCGAGCACGCCCGTCCTAGAAGATGGCGCCCACGGCGCGGCGGAGGAGGCCCGGCTGCTGCGCCCCCTCGGCCGGCGGCGCGCCGGCCACCAGAAGGGCGTAGCTGTCCTGGTACCAGGGATTGCCGGGGTAGTTGTGGCCGAGGACGGAGGCGGTGCGCCGCGCCTCCTCGGTCAGGCCAAGGGCGAGATAGATCTCGGTCAGCCGGTGCAGCGCCTCGGGCGTGTGGTTCGTCGTCTGGTAGCCCTCGACCACCGCGCGGAAGCGGCCGATCGCGGCGGCGTAGAGCTTCCGCTGCTGGTAGAAGCGGCCGATGTTCATCTCCTTGCCCGCGAGGTGGTCCCGGGCGAGGTCGATCTTCAGCCGGGCATCCCGGGCATAGGTGGAGTTGGGGAAGCGGTTCACCACGTCCTGCAGGGCGGCGAGGGCGGTCTCGGTCCCGGCCTGGTCACGCTGCGCGTCCGCGATCTGCTCGTAGTAGCAGAGGGCGCGGAGGTAATAGGCATAGGCGATGTCGCGATGCGCGGGATGGAGCTGGATGAAGCGGTCGAGCTGGCCCAGCGCCTCGGTGTAGCGGTTGCGGGAATACTCCGCATAGCCGCTCATCAGCCGGGCATTGGTGGCCCAGGTGGAGTAGGGGTGGTCGCGCTCCACCGCGTCGAAGGCCTCGATGGCCGGGGCGTAGCGCTCGGCCCGAAGCGCCTCCAGCCCGGCGGCGTAGAGGGCCTCGGGTGACATCTCGGCGTAGCTCACGCCCTTCGGGCGCAAGGATGAATCCTTGCCGTCCCAGAAGTTCAGGCTCTCGCAACCGCCGAGGGCGAGGGGGGCGAGGAGGAGGGGGATGATCGCGAGGCGACGGATCGTCATGGCGGCGGCTCTATAGCACGCAGCCCCGGAGGGCGCGACATGGCGGGAACGGATGTTACGCATCCCCGGGCCGGCCCTTGGCGGTCCCGGGCCGGCCTTGCCAGTCCCGGGCCGTGAACACCAGCCCTGGGCCGGCGCGGAGGCGCCCCGGGCCCAGGGGCATTCCCTCAGGCGGGGGCGGCCGCCATGGGAAGACGGGCCGTGGCCCCGGCCGTCTCCGCCATCTCGGGGAGGTCAACCCGGCGCCAGGCGCGCGGATCGGCCAGGAGGGCGCGGAGCAGGCGGTTGTTCAGCGCGTGGCCGGAGCGGTGGCCGCGGAAGCGGGCCCGCAACGAGGCGCCGGCCAGGGCGAGGTCGCCCACCACGTCCAGCAGCTTGTGCCGCACGAACTCGTCCGCATGGCGCAGCCCGCCGGGGTTCACCACCAGCGGCCCGTCCACCACCACCGCATTGGCGAGCGAGCCGCCGCGGGCGAGGCCGACGGCGCGGAGCCGCGCGATGTCCTCGGCCATGGTGAAGGTGCGGGCATCGGCGAGCACCCCGCGGAAGGCGTCCTCGGTCACCCGGAGGGAGAGGGACTGCCGGCCGATGGCAGTGGCGCCGAAGTCGATGCTCAGCTCCGCCTCGAAGCCGGGGCCCTCGGCGGGGGAAAGCTCCACCCAGGCCGCGTCCGGGCCCTCGCCATCGGTCACGCGGACGGTCCTGAGCACCTCGATCATGGGGGCGGGGGCGTCGAGATCCACGAGGCCGGCGCAGTCGATCAGGAAGATGAAGGGGGCGGCCGAGCCGTCGAGGATGGGGATCTCGGGCCCGTCCACCTCGACCACCGCATCCGTCACGCCCAGGGCGGCGAGGGCGGCCATCACGTGCTCGATCGTGCCGATCCGCGCCGCGCCCGTGCCGATGGCGGTGCAGAGGCGGGTGTCGCTCACGGCGTCGTGGCGGGCCGGGATGTCGAGGCCGAGATCGGTGCGGCGGAACACGATGCCCTGCCCGGCCTCGGCGGGGCGCAGCGTCAGCGTCGCGCGCGCGCCCGAGTGCAGGCCGACGCCCACGCAGCCGATCGCGGACTTCAGCGTGCGGGCGCGTGGCGTGCCGATCGGGAAGAAGCCGTCCATCGAGTACCCCGGCGAAACCTGTTCATGCCGGGGTCAACGCCTCGGCGAGCGGGAACGTCGCACCGCAGCACGGCCAGTTCCAGTCAACCCTTGTTTCTTCATATTTCGCTGCAAGTTATTGTTCTGGCGCGATTTCCTGAACGGAAGAAGGGCCTCGCCAGCATCCTGGCGAGGCCCTTCGATCATCGGACGGACCGGGCGCCCCGATTGGGCGCCCCGGATGGGGCGGCGGCTCAGTTCCCCTGGCGGCGAAGGAAGGTGGGGATGTCCAGGCCCATCGTGTCCTCCTGGGCCTGCGCCCGGGGCGCAGGAGCGGGGGAGTGATGCGCCTCGGTCACCTCGGGCAGGACGCGGCGGATGCCACCGCCGATCCCCGTCGCGCGGCGGAAGATGCCGCCCAGACCGCCCGTGGGAGCGGAGGCCTGCGGGACGGGGGCCACGCGCGGCGCGGGGGCCGCGTGCACCGGCGGCGCCTGGACGGGCACCGCGGGCGGCAGCTCGGCCACGGGCTCGACCGGGACGACGGCGCCGGTCTCGATCGTGGCCGGGCGGCGGGCGCCCATGGGCAGGCGCGGGGCGGCGCCCGGCGCGGGCGGCGGGACGGAGGCCGAGGGAGCCATGGTCATCGCCGCCGGGCGGGGGGCGCCCATCACCGAGGCCGGGCGGCCGGCGCCGGGCTGCACCGCGGCGGGGCGCATGGCCGGGGCCTGCGGGGCGCCCGGCACGAAGCCCGGGGAAGCGGCGACCGGAGCGCCGCCGCCGATCGCCACCACGCGGGGCTGCTCGGCCGGCTGCGCCTCGGCCTTGCTGTCCACCGCGTCGATGCCGGTGGCGACGACGGAGAGGCGCAGGCGGCCGTTCAGCGTCTCGTCGACCGACGAGCCGAAGATGATGTTCGCATCCTCGTCCACCTCGCGGCGGATGCGGTTCGCGGCCTCGTCGACCTCGAACAGCGTCATGTCGTAGCCGCCGGTGATGTTGATCAGCACGCCGCGCGCGCCGCGCATGGAGGTGTCCTCCAGCAGCGGGTTGCTGATGGCGGCCTCGGCGGCCTTCACGGCGCGGTCCTCGCCCTCGGCCTCGCCCGTGCCCATCATCGCCTTGCCCATCTCGGCCATGACGGTGCGGATGTCGGCGAAGTCGAGGTTGACCAGGCCGGGATTGACCATCAGGTCGGTCACGCCGCGCACGCCCATGTAGAGGACGTCGTCGGCCATCTTGAAGGCCTCGGCGAAGGTCGTGCGCTCGTTGGCCTTGCGGAAGAGGTTCTGGTTCGGGATGACGATCAGCGTATCGACGTACTGCTGAAGCTCCTCCAGCCCCTGGTCGGCCGAGCGGCGGCGCTTGGGTCCCTCGAAGTCGAAGGGCTTGGTCACCACGCCCACCGTCAGCACGCCGCGCTCGCGCGCCATGCGGGCGATCACCGGCGCCGCCCCCGTGCCGGTGCCGCCGCCCATGCCGGCGGTGATGAAGATCATGTGGACGCCTTCGAGATGGCGGGCCAGATCCTCCGTCGCCTCCTCGGCGGCGGCGCGGCCGATCTCGGGCTTGGCGCCCGCGCCAAGGCCCTGCGTCAGGTGCGGGCCGAGCTGCACGCGCCGCTCGGCGCGGCTGGCGACGAGCTGCTGCGCATCGGTGTTGGCAACCAGGAACTCGACCCCGTCGAGCCCCATGCCGATCATGTTGTTCACCGCGTTGCATCCGGCGCCACCGACGCCGATGACCGTGATCCGCGGCGTGAAGTCCGTGTGCTGCTGACGCGGGATTGTCAGGTTCAGCGTCATCGTTCTAGCCCCCTTCGAAGACGCGATGAAAACGAATCGCCCCCGGGCCCTTATGCATCACACACGGTCCCGGAGCCAATTGACGAAACGCGAAAGAATGCCGCGCGATACCTGCTGGTAGTTGTCGAAATCGAGCGACGGCCGTCCCTCGCCCCCGCCCCAGGCGATGAGGCCGAGGGTGGTGGCGAAGCCGGGCGCGTGGAAGGCCTCCGGCAGGCCGCGGACGAGCTGCGGCCGGCCCAGCCGGACCTGCCGGCCGAGGATGCGCGCTGCGGCCTCCCGCACGCCGACGAGCTGGCTCGCGCCCCCCGTCAGCACCACGCGCTGCCCGGCATCGGGGCCGAGATCCACCTCGGCCAGCCGGTCCCGGATCAACTCCAGCGTCTCCTCGACGCGCGGGCGGATGATCTTGAGCATGCGGGCGCGCGGCACGCGCGACAGCATCTCCCCGTCCTCCCCCACCTGGGAGAGGGAGAGCATCTCGCGCTCGTCCTCGATCGTGCCGATCATGCTGCCATGCATGGTCTTCAGCCGCTCGGCCTGATCGAGCGAGGTGGAGAGGCCGCGGGCAAGGTCGTTCGTCACCTGCCAGCCGCCGACGGGCACCTGCGCGGTGTGCAGCAGCACGCCCTCGTGCAGCACGGCGAGCGTGGTGGTGCCGCCGCCCATGTCGATCACCACGGCGCCCAGCTCGCGCTCGTCCTCGTTCAGCGCGGAGAGGGCGGCGGCATAGGGGGCGGAGACGGGCTCCTCCACCTCCAGGTCGCAGCGGGCGAGGCCGGTGCCGAGGTTGCGGAGGGAGGCGGAGGCCGCGTCCACGAGATGCAGCCGCATCCCCAGGCTCTCGCAGATCATGCCGCGGGGGTCGGCCACGCCGGGGGTCGCGTCCAGCGTGAAGCCGAGCGGCAGGGCGTGCACCGCCTCGCGCCCCTCGTCGGCCATGCGGCGCCGGCCCTCGGAGACCATGGCGCGCAGGTCGGCGTCCGTCACGGCCCGGCCGCCGATCGTCCACTGGATGTGCTGCTGCCGGCTCTCCGGTTGGCCGCAGGAAAGGTTGACGATGACGCCCGAGAGCTTGATCTCGGCCATCTCCTCGGCCTGGGCGACGGCCGCGCGCACGGCCCGCTCGGCGGCTGCGAGGTCGACGAGGTTGCCGCCCTTCACCCCGTGGGAGCGCTGCCAGCCATAGCCGAGCGCGCGCGGGAGGCCGTCCGGCTCCAGGCGCGCGATGATGCAGACGATCTTCGTGCTGCCGATGTCGAGCACGCCGAAGGTGCCGGCGCGCGCGCGGGCGTGGCGGCCGCGCGGCGGGGCGATCCCCGGCCCCGCAGCGGGACCGTCCGGGCGGCGCGTCACCGCGTTCACCCGTTCCTCCCCGCCCGCGCACGGGTGGCGGCGGGCACGGGCGCGGGCTCGGGCTGGGCCACCGGGCGCAGCACCAGCCGGTCCGGCAGGCGCAGGTCCACGGTCTGCATCGGGCGGTCGAGCAGCTGGTTCTGGCGCTGCATCTCGGCGAGGCGCTGGATCGCCGCCTCCTCATGCGCCTCGGGCAGCAGCACGTCGGTGCCGCTGTGCAGGCGCAGGTTCCAGCGCCGCTCGCCGATGCGGACCAGCGCCTGGGTGCGGGCCATCACGTCCGGCGCCTCGCGCAGGATGTCGTGGAGGGCGGCGGCGGTCTTGTGCGCGCCCGCGCCGACGACGAGCGGCAGGGGGCCGAAGGCGTCGAGCCGGTCGGTCGCGACGGTGCGGCCCTCGCGGTCGATCACGGCGAAGCGGCCGTTGTTCTGCCAGATCGCGAAGGGCGCCCGCTCCTTCACTCGCACGATGACGAGGCCGGAGAGGTGGCGCTGCACCTCCGCCTCCTCGATCCAGGGAATGGCCTCCAGCCGCTCCCGCGCCCCGGAGGGCGCGAAGGCGAGCACGGGGTCGCCCGGCCGCACCCCGATCGCCTGGCGGATCTGCGCCGAGGGGGTGTTCCGCACGCCCTCCACCCGGACATCGCTCACCACCAGCCCGCCGACCCGCGCGCCGAGGCTCGCCGTCACGCCCTCGAGGGCCGAGGAGAGCTTGCTCGCGGGATCGAGGCTCGCGACCCAGACGGCGGCGATGCCGAAGAGGCCGAGCAGCGCGCCCGCCTTGGCCGCGGGGCGCAGCATCGGGCGGCGACGGCGCAGCCAGAGGCGCAGCGCGCTGGGGCGGACGGGCTCGGGCGGCGCCGGCCGCGCGCGGACGCCGGCGGTGAGCTTACGCGGCATCGCGCAGCCCCCTCGCGGTTCGGTCCAGCCCGTCATGCCGGGCCCCATCGTGGCGAGCTTGGCGCACCATCCAGGCGCAGAGCTCGGGGAAGGCGATGCCGCGATAGGCGGCCTGCTCCGGCACGAGGGAGGTGGGCGTCATGCCGGGCTGGGTGTTCACCTCCAGCAGTACCAGCCCCTCGGCGCCGGGGCGGGTATCGTCCCAGCGGAAATCGGCGCGGGAGACGCCGCGGCAGCCGAGCGCGGCATGAGCGGCGACCGCCACCTCCATCGCGCGGTCCCGCACGATCTCCGGCACGGGGGCGGGGATGGTGTGGCGCGAGCCGCCATCGGCGTATTTGGCGTCGTAGTCGTAGAAGGCGTGGCCGGTGGCGATCTCCGTCACGGCCAGGGCGCGGTCCTCCATCACCGCAACGGTCAGCTCCTTCCCCGGGATGAAGGGCTCGGCGATGATCTCGCCCCAGCACCAGGAGGCCGCGATCTCCGCGCGGCGGTTGTCGTGCTCGCGCAGGATGTGGACGCCGACGGAGGAACCCTCCCGCACGGGCTTGACCACATAGGGCAGGGGCAGGGGATCGGCCTCGGCCAGCTCGGCGGCGCCGATCAGCCGGTGCGGCGCGACCGGCAGGCCGGCGGCGGCGAAGGCGGCCTTGGCGGCGGCCTTGTCCATCGCGACGGCCGAGGCGCGCAGGCCGGAATGCGTGTAGGGGATGCCCATCCAGTCGAGCACGCCCTGGATCGCGCCGTCCTCGCCGAAGCGGCCGTGCAGCGCGTTGAACACCACATCCGGGCGCGAAGCCGCGATGCCGGCCACCAGCGCGCCGAGATCCGCGCCGGGATCGATCGTCGTCACCTCGAACCCCGCCTCGCGCAGGGCGGCGGCGATCTCGCGGCCGGAGGAGAGCGACACCTCCCGCTCGCTGGACAACCCGCCGAGAAGGACCGTGACTCGGCTCATGCCGCGCGCTCCCCGATGCGCTTGATCTCCCATTCCAGCGAGATGCCGGAATGGGCCAGCACGGCGGCGCGCACGGCGTCGCCGAGATCCTCCAGATCGGCGGCCGTGGCCTCGCCGGTGTTCAGGAGGAAGTTGCAGTGCTTCTCGCTCACCTGCGCGCCGCCCAGCACCCGGCCGCGGCATCCCGCAGCGTCGATCAGGGCCCAGGCCTTGTGCCCCGGCGGGTTGGCGAAGGTGGAGCCGCCGGTGCGCGCACGCACGGGCTGCGTCGCCTCCCGGCTCTCGCGGATGGCGGCCATGCGGGCGGCGATGGCGGCCTTCTCCCCCGGCACGGCGCGGAACCGCGCGCGGGTGACGACGCCGCCGGGCGGCAGCTGCGAGCGGCGATAGGAGAGGCGCAGCTCGGCGGCGCGCACGCGCAGCAGCCCGTCGGCCGTCGCGATCTCGGCCCAGTCCAGCACGTCCGCCACTTCGGCGCCGTAGGCCCCGGCATTCATCGCGACCGCGCCGCCGATGCTGCCGGGAATGCCCGAGAGGAATTCCAGCCCGGAGAGGCCGGCCGCCGCCGCGTGCTCGGCCACGGTGGCGTCCAGCGCCGCGGCGCCCGCCACCACGCCGTCCGCCTCGACCTCGACATCGCCGAAGCCGCGCGCGAGGCGCAGCACGATCCCGCGCACGCCGCCGTCCCGCACGATGAGGTTGGAGGCGGCGCCGATCACGGTGATCGGCAGCTCCGCCCGCCGCAGCAGGCGCAGGAGGTCGTCCACATCCGCCGGGCGCGCGAGCAGCTCCGCGGGCCCGCCCACGCGGAACCACGTCGCCGGCCCGAGCGCCGCCCCTGCCTGCACGCGCCCGCGGAGCGGGGGAAGGGGGGCATCGGCCATGTGGACGGAGGCGCTCACGCCGCGCCCTTGATCCGGCGCGGGCCGCTCTTGGCCTGCAGCTCGGCGAGCTGCTCCGGCAGGGCATGCGCCCAGTTCGTGATGTTGCCCGCGCCGAGGCAGACGACGTAGTCGCCCGGCCGCGCGACCGCGTGCACCATCTCGGCCAGGTGCTCCGGGCCGGGCAGGGGCACGACGCTGCGGTGGCCGTGGGCGCGCAGGCCCTCGACCAGCGCGTCCTGGTCCCGCCCCTCGATCGGCTGCTCGCCGGCGGCGAAGACATCGGCGACGATCACCGTGCCGGCGTCGTTCATGCAGGTGCAGAACTCGTCGAACAGCGCGTCGAGCCGCGAGTAGCGGTGCGGCTGCACCACCGCCACCACGTCCCGGGCGCCCGCCTGCCGCGCGGCCTTCAGCACCGCCGCGATCTCGACGGGGTGGTGGCCGTAGTCGTCGATCACCGTGATGCCGCCGGCCTCGCCCGCCCGGGTGAAGCGGCGCTTCACGCCCTTGAAGGTGGCGAGCGCCATGCGGATCGTCTCCTCCGGCACCTCCATCTCCACGCCGATCGCGATGGCGGCCAGCGCGTTCAGCACGTTGTGCTGGCCGAGCATGGGCAGGCGGAAGGGCTTGAGGGCGCGGGAGCGGCGGTTAAGCCGGTCCTGCACCACCACCTCGAAGGTGGCGCCCATGCGGTCGGTGATCACGCGCTCGGCCCGGACATCGGCCTGGGGCGAGAAGCCGTAGGTGATCAGGCGCCGGTCGGAGAGGCGCGGGATCATCGCCTGCACTTCCGGGTGGTCGGCGCAGAGAACCGCGAAGCCGTAGAAGGGGATGTTGCCGACGAACTGGGCGTAGCCCTCCTTCATCGCCTCCGCCGTGCCCCAGTGATCCAGGTGCTCGGGGTCCACATTCGTCACCACGGCGACGACGGCGGGGAGCTTGAGGAAGGAGCCGTCGCTCTCGTCGGCCTCCACCACCATCCACTCGCCCGCACCCAGCCGGGTGTTGGTGCCATAGGCGTTGACGATGCCGCCGTTGATCACGGTCGGGTCGATCTTCGCGGCCTCCAGCACGCAGGCGACGAGGCTCGTCGTCGTCGTCTTGCCGTGGGTGCCGCCGACCGCGATGGACCACTTCAGCCGCATCAGCTCGGCCAGCATCTCCGCCCGCCGCACCACGGGCAGGAAGCGGGCGCGCGCCGCCTGGACCTCCGGGTTGTCCTTCTTGACGGCGGAGGAGATGACGACGACCTGCGCCTCCCCCAGATTGGCGGCGTCGTGCCCGATGGAGACGGCGATGCCGGCCTCGCGCAGGCGGGTGACGTTGTAGCCCTCCGCGATGTCGCTGCCCTGCACCTGGTAGCCGAGATTGTGCAGGACCTCCGCGATCCCGGACATGCCGATGCCGCCGATGCCGACGAAGTGGATGGGGCCGATGTTCAGCGGCAGGGCGCGCATGTCAGGCTGCTTTTCCCCAGGGGCGTTGCTGCGGCATTTCGGCCACGAGTGAGAGGACCCTGTCGGCCAGCCTCTCGGCCGCATCGGGTTTACCGAGAAGTGCCGCAGCGCGGGCCGCTTCGTCCAGGGTTTCCGGCGCCAGAAGCCCTTTTTTCAGCGACGCGGCAAGGGATTCCACCGTGAAGCCTTTCTGCGGCATCAGTTCCGCGGCGCCGGCCTCCGAAAGGGAACGGGCGTTCTCGCTCTGGTGGTCGTCGATCGCGTGCGGCAGCGGCACGAGGATGCTCGGCCGGCCGGCGCAGGCGATCTCCGCGACCGTCGAGGCGCCGGCGCGGGCGATGACGAGATGGGCGGCGCGGAAATGCGCGGCGACGTCAGTGAAGAAGGGCGACAGCTCCGCCCTCACCCCCGCCGTCGCATAGACCGTGCGGGTGCGGTCCAGGTCCTCCGCCCGGCACTGCTGGACGACAGAGACGCGGCGCCGCAGCTCCGGGGCCAGGGAGGCGATGGCGGCGGGGACCACGTCGGCCAGGATCCGCGCGCCGAGCGAGCCGCCGATGACGAAGATCCGCATCTCCTCTCGCGGCGGCTCGTAGCCGGCGCCGTGCAGCGCGGCGATGGCGGGGCGCACGGGATTGCCCAGCACCTCCGCCCGGATGCCCGCGGGAACCCGCCGCGTGCCCTCGAAGGGAAGGGCGAGCAGGTCCGCCCCGCGGCAGAGGGCGCGGTTCGCGCGGCCGAGCACGGCGTTCTGCTCGTGCAGCACGACGGCCGGCCGGCGCCCGGCCGGCAGCAGCCGCGCCGCCAGCACGGGCGGCACGGAGGGATAGCCGCCGAAGCCCACCACGGCGGAGGGGTTCAGCTCGGACAGCAGGCGGCGCGCCTCGACCGTGCCGAGGGCGAGGGCCAGCGCCCCGCGCGCCGCGCCGAGCACGCCGTGCCCCGCGAGGCCCGAGCCCTTGAGCACGAAGCGCTCCGCATTGGCGAAGGTCGGGCTGGCGAGGGCGGAGGAGCGCGCATCGGTCATCAGCGCCACGCGCTCCCCGCGCTTGACCAGCGCGGCGGCGAGCGCCTCGGCCGGGAAGAAGTGCCCGCCCGTGCCGCCGGCGGCGATGACGACGGGCCGCGCCCCCGGGCCCCTCACCGGAGGGTCCCTTCCTCGGCCCGGTTCATCCGCTTGCGCGTGAGGGCGAGGAGGAAGCCCATGCCGAGCGCGATGGCGATGACGGAGGAGCCGCCATAGGAGACGAAGGGCAGGGTCATGCCCTTGGTCGGGATGAGGTGCAGGGAGGAGGCCATGTTGATGAAGGCCTGCAGCCCGAACTGCGCCAGCAGCCCCGAGGCGCCGAGGATGACGTAGAGATCCGTCTCCGCCAGCAGCCGCGTCAGCCCGCGCACCACCACGAAGGTGAAGAGGGCGAGGATGAAGAGGCAGACGAGGAGGCCGAACTCCTCGCCCACCACGGCGAAGACGAAGTCGGCATGGGCGTCGGGCAGCACGTTCTTCATCCGCCCCTCGCCGGGGCCGACGCCCATCAGCCCGCCCGCGCCGAAGGCCTCCAGCGCCACGTCCACCTGGTAGCTCGCGCCGCCCTCGCCGTAGAGGAACTGGTTCACGCGCTTCTGGACGTGGCTGAACAGGAAGTAGGCGCCGACCAGCCCCGAGGCGCCGAGCCCGCCCAGCGCGACGACGACCAGCATGTTGATCCCGGCCACGAAGATCTGGGTGAAGAACACGGCGGAGACGACGAGCAGCATGCCGATGTCCGGCTGGCGCTGCAGCACCAGCGCCACCATGGCGTAGAGGCCGAGCACCATGCCCCAGGCCGCCCAGCCCCGCCGGCCCGCCGACTTGGCCTCGGCCATCAGCCAGGCGGCGACGACGGCGAAGCAGGGCTTGAGGAATTCGGAGGGCTGGAGCGAGCCGACCAGCGGCAGGTTCAGCCAGCGCCGCGCGCCCTTCACCTCCGCGCCGATCACGAGGGTCGCGGCCGTCAGCACCAGCGCGCCGGCGAAGCCGAGGAGGGCGAGGCGCCGGATGCCGCGCGGGCTGAGAAGCGAGACGCCGGCCATCACGGCGGAGGCGCCGAGCAGGAAGAAGACCTGCTTGGCGAAGAAGAGGTTGCGCGAGGAGGCGCCGATGCGCTCGGCCACCGCCGGCGCCGCGGCCAGCACCATGATGTAGCCGAGGAAGGCGAGGGTGAGCAGCGCCGCCAGGGTCCAGCGGTCCACGCTCCACCACCAGCGGCCGAGGGTGGACGTGTCAGCGCGCGACAGGGCCATCAGGCGGCCTCCGCTTCACGGTTGAGGAGATCGGCGACGAGGGCGCGGAACGCATCGCCCCGCGCCTCGAAGCTGCGGAACTGGTCGAAGGACGCGCAGGCGGGGGAGAGCAGCACGGCGCCGCTCCCCGTGCGCCGCGCGGCGTCCAGCGCTGCCGGCACGGCGGCCTCCAGCGTGGCGACGATCCGGTGCGGCACGCCGTGGGCGGCGAGCGTCGCGGCGAATTCCTCGGCCGCCTGCCCGATCAGCAGCGCCTCGGCCACGCGCGGGAAAAGGGGGGCGAGCGGCGCGATGCCGCCGGCCTTGGGCACGCCGCCCGCGATCCAGACGGCGCGCTCGTGGCAGGCCAGCGCGTAGGCGGTGCTGTCGGCGTTCGTCGCCTTGCTGTCGTTGAGGAAGGCGATGCCCTCAACCTCGCCCACCCGCTCCTGCCGGTGTGGCAGGCCGGGATAGGTGAGGAGGGCGGCGGCCACGACATCCCTCGCGATGCCGAGGCCGAGGGCGAGCGCCGTGGCGGCGGCGGCGTTCTGCGCGTTGTGCGGGCCGGGCAGGGCGGCGGCGCGGGAGAGATCGGCGATCGGGCCGGCCTCGTCGCGCAGCAGCGCGCCCTCGGCCCAGATCCCGCCGGGCTGGGGCGCGGTGCCGGAGATCGGGACCACGCGGCCCTCATGGGCGGCGGCGAGAGCGCGGGTCTCGGCGTCGTCCATGCCGAAGACGGCGATCTCGTTGCCCTGCATCACCCGCGCCTTGGCGGCGGCGTAGCCCGCCATGTCCCCGTGGCGGTCGAGATGGTCGGGCGAGAGGTTGAGCAGCGTGCCGAGATCGAAGCGCGCCCGGTCCAGCCGCTCCGCGGAGTAGGAGGACATCTCCAGGATGTAAGCGCCGTGATCCAGCAGGATCGGCATGTCCAGCGCCGCGGGGCCGAGATTGCCGCCCGTCGCCACCACCATCCCCGCCGCGCGGGCGATGTGGTCCAGCAGCGCGGTCGTGGTGGACTTGCCGTTGGTGCCGGTGATGCCGACGAAGCGCGCCCGGCTGCCCGCGGCGCGCACGGCGCGGAAGAGGAACTCCACATCCGCCAGCACGGGCGCGCCGATCTCCGCCGCGCGCCGCGCGACGGGATGCGCGCGCGGGCCGCGATGCGGGATGCCCGGCGAGATCATCAGGAGGTCGAAGGCCTCCGGCCGCGCGACGGTCAGCCCGGCGGCGTTGGCCGCCTCCCGCGCCGCCTCGCCGTCGTCCCAGGCCGTGACCTCGGCGCCCCAGTCGCGGAGCCGCAGCGCGGCGGGAAGGCCGGCGCGGCCGAGGCCGAGCACCGCGATCCGGTGCCCGGAAAAGGGGAGGGGGGTGCTCATCGGATCTTCAGCGTGGAGAGGCCGACGAGGGCCAGGATCATGGAGATGATCCAGAAGCGGATCACGATGGTGGGCTCGGCCCAGCCCTTCTTCTCGAAATGGTGGTGCAGCGGCGCCATGAGGAAGACGCGCTTGCCCGTGCGCTTGTACCAGAAGACCTGGATGACGACCGAGAGCGTCTCCACCACGAAGACGCCGCCGACGATGGCCAGCACAACCTCGTGCTTCGTCGCCACCGCGACGGCGCCGAGCGCGCCGCCGAGCGCGAGGCTTCCCGTATCCCCCATGAACACCGCCGCCGGCGGCGCGTTGAACCAGAGGAAGCCGAGGCCCGCGCCGATGAGGGCGGAGCAGAAGACCGCCAGCTCCCCCGTGCCCGGCACGAAGTGGAGCTGGAGATAGTCGGAGAAGACGCGGTTGCCGACGAGATAGGCGATCAGCGCGAAGACCCCGGCCGCGATCATCACGGGCACGATGGCCAGCCCGTCCAGCCCGTCCGTCAGGTTCACCGCGTTGGAGGCGCCGACCATCACCAGCATGGCCACCACGGGAAAGAACAGGCTGAAGGGGATCATCGCCTCCTTGAAGACGGGCAGGGTGAGGCTGTCGTTCAGCCCGGGCGGCAGGAACCAGAGGATGCCGATGGCCGCCGCCAGGCCGAGCCCGAACTGCACCACCAGCTTGCCGCGCGCCGAGACGCCCTTGGTGTTCCGCTTCGTCACCTTCAGCCAGTCATCGGCGAAGCCGAGCAGGCCGAAGCCGAGGGTGAGGAACAGCACCGCCCAGACCATGCCGTTCCGCAGGTCCGCCCAGAGCAGGGTGGAGACGCAGAGGGCGAGGAGGATCAGAACGCCGCCCATGGTGGGCGTGCCCTTCTTCTCGATGAGGTGGCGTTCCGGCCCGTCCGCGCGGATGGGCTGGCCGCCGCGCTGGAAGCCGCGCAGCCAGCGGATGACCATCGGCCCGAACAGCATGGAGACGACGAGCGCCGTCAGGCAGGCCGCCCCGGCGCGGAAGGTGACGTAGCGCAGCAGGTTGAAGATGATGAGGTCGCCGGGCCCGGCGAGCAGGGCGGGGATCATGCCGCGGCCCCGGCATGGTCGAGCGCCTTGATCGCGCGCACCACCCCCGCCATCCGGCTGCCGAGCGAGCCCTTCACCAGCACGGCATCCCCCGCACGCAGCGCATCGGCCACGATCGGGGCCAGCGCCGCGCTGTCCGCGGCATGGGCGCCGCGCCTCCCGGCCGGCAGCGCCGCGTACAGCGCCGCCATCTGCGGGCCGCAGGTGAAGACCACATCGGCGCAACCCGCCGCATCCGCCGCCAGCGCCGCGTGCATCGCGACGCCCTCGTCACCCAGTTCCAGCATGTCACCCATCACGGCCACGCGCCGCATTCCCTTCTGTGCCGCCAGGACGGCGAGGGCCGCGCGCATGGAGGTCGTATTCGCATTGTAGGATTCATCGAGCAGCAGCACCGCGCCGCCCTGCACGCGGACCAGGACCCGCGCGCCCCGCCCGGCCAGCGCGGCGAAGCCCGCCAGCCCCTCGGCGAAGCGCCGGGGATCGGCCCCCAGCGCCCGCGCCGCCGCCAGCGCCGCGACGGCGTTCATCGCCATGTGGCGCCCGGGCACGCCGAGCGCGACATCGAAGCCCTCGCCGCCCAGCGCCACGCGGAAGAGCTGGCTCTCCGGCCCGCCCTCCCAGGATTCCAGTCGAGCGTCGCCGCCCTCGCCGAAGGTGACGACGCGCGCGCCCGCCTCCTCCGCCCGCCGACGCAGCAGCCCGGCCTGCGGGCCCTCGGCGGGCAGCACCGCAACGCCGCCCGGCTCCAGCCCGGCGGCGATGTCGGCCTTCTCCTCCGCGATCGCCTCCATCGAGCCCAGGCGGCCGAGATGCGCGGGCGCGATGGTGGTGATCACCGCCACATGCGGCCGGGCGAGGCGCGAGAGCGGCGCGATCTCCCCCCGCGTGTTCATCCCGACCTCGATCACGCCGTATCCGGCCGAGACCGGCATGCGCGCGAGGGTGAGCGGCACGCCCCAGTGGTTGTTGTAGCTCGCCGCCGCCGCGTGCACCGCGCCGCAGGCCGAGAGGCCGGCCGCCAGCATCTCCTTCGTGCTCGTCTTGCCCACGCTCCCCGTCACTGCGACGAAGCGGGCGAGGGAGCGCGCGCGGCCCGCGGCGCCGAGCGCGGTCAGCCCGGCCAGCGTGTCGCCCACGCGCAGCAGCGGGCCGGCGCCGGGGATCTCGCGGTCCACCATGGCGCAGGCGGCGCCGCGGGCCAGGGCGTCGGGGACGAAGTCGTGGCCGTCGCGCGCGTCGCGCAGGGCGATGAAGAGATCGCCCGCGCCGGTGCCGCGGCTGTCGATGGAGACGCCCGTCACGGCCACGCCCTCCGGCACGGCCCCGCCCGTCGCCTCGCGCAGCGAGGCGGAATCCCAGAGCGCGGCGCTCAACGCGCGGCCCCCGCGAGGCGGCGCACCACCTCGGCATCGTCGAAAGGATGGGTCACGCCGCCGATCGTCTGCCCGCTCTCATGGCCCTTGCCGGCGACCGCCAGCACGTCCCCGGGGCCGAGCGCGGCCATGGCCTCGGCGATCGCCGCCTCGCGCCCGCCGATGTCCAGCCCGCCGGGCCCGTTCACCCCATGGTAACCGGCCAGCACGGCGGCGCGGATCGCGGCGGGGTCCTCGCTGCGGGGATTGTCGTCCGTTACCACCACACGGTCGGCACCGGCCGCGGCGGCGCCCATCAGGGGGCGCTTGCCGGGATCGCGGTCCCCCCCCGCGCCGAAAACGAGGTGCAGCCGCGCGGCATGCGGGCGGAGCGCGAGGAGCAGGCGCTCCAGCGCGTCCGGCGTGTGGGCGTAGTCGACATAGACGGCGGCGCCGTTGGGCAGCCGCGCGGCCAGCTCCATCCGGCCGCGCACGCCGGAAAGGCGGGGCAGGGCGCCGAGCACGCGGTCCAGCGGCAGGCCGGTCGCCACGGCGAGCGCCGCCGCGACCATCACGTTGTCCGCCTGGTAGCGGCCGACGAGCGGCAGGTGCAGCGTCTCGCGCCGGCCAAGGATCGTGATCTCCAGTTCCTGCCCGTCGGCGAGCGGGGCGTGGCGGAGCAGGCGGAGATCGGCGCCGGCCTCGCCCACGGTCAGAAGGCGCAGCCGGCGCGCGGCGGCGATGGAGCGCAGCGCGGCGAGGGTCGCGCCGTCCATGTCGGCATTCACCACGGCCGGGCGGCCGGGCTCCAGCAGCGTGTCGAAGAGCCGCAGCTTGGCGCCGCGATAGGCCTCGATCGTGCCGTGATAGTCGAGATGGTCGCGCGTGAGGTTGGAGAAGCCGGCGCCCGCCAGCGCGACGCCGTCGAGCCGCCGCTGCTCCAGCCCGTGGGAGGAGGCCTCCATCGCCGCATGCGTCACCCCCGCGCGCGCGATGGCGGCGAGCGTCGCGTGGAGCGAGACGGGATCGGGCGTGGTGAGGGACGGGCCTTGGGGAAAGCCCTCGGCCACCAGCCCCAGCGTGCCCATCGAGGCCGCGCGCGCGCCGGTATCGGCCCAGATCTGGCGGAGGAAGTCGGCCGTGCTCGTCTTGCCGTTGGTGCCGGTCACGGCGACCACCGTGCCGGGCTGCGCGCCGTGGAAGCGCGCGGCCATCAGCGCGAGCGCGCGGCGCGGGTCGGCGGCGGTGACCATCGGGCGCGGCGGCACGCCGGGCGGCCACTCCGTTCCCTCCGGCGCCAGCACGGCGGCGGCGCCGCGGCGCACGGCCTCCTCGATATGCGCGCGCCCGTCCGTGCGCGCGCCGGGCAGCGCCGCGAAGAGCGCGCCCGGCACCACCTGCCGGCTGTCCGCCGTCAGCGCCGTCACCTCCGGCCGGTTCCCCCCATCCGCGATCCGCGTCTCGATGGGGTCCAGCCGGGCCATCAGCTCATCGAGCCTCATGGCTCTGAGTCGCCGCGCCCGGAGGTGTCGCGGCCGGGATTGTCGCAGCCTGGGCGGCGATGGAGAAGCGGATGCGGCTCACCGCCCCCTCCCGCATCACGTCCAGCTCCGTCACGCGCAGCGGCACCGGGGGCGGGATGGTGGGCGTGGAGGGCACGGGGGCCGGCGTCGCCGGGCGCGGCGCGACCGCGGGGGTGGTGCCGGCGGGGGCCGCGGGGCGCGGGGCGGGGCTGCCGGGCGCCGGGGCGGCCGGGCGCGGCCCGGGGCGGCCGGGCTGCAGCGGGATGCTGACGGATTGCAGGATCTCCGGCGCCACCGGGTTCTCCGGCACGAGGCCGAGCACGGGGGCGATGCGCGAGATCACGGCGCCCGCCGCCGGCGCCGCCACCCAGCCCGCCGTCGCGTAGCCGTGGGACCGGGCGTTCGGGTTCGGCTCGTCCACCATCACGTAGATCGCGTAGCGCGGCGCGTTCATGGGGAAGGCGCCGACGAAGGCCGCGATGCGCTTGTTCGGCAGGTAGCCGCCGCGCGGGCCCGTCTTCTGCGCCGTGCCCGTCTTGCCGCCGACGAAGTAGCCGGGCACGTCCGCGCCCTTGCCCGAGCCGTCCGTCACCACCAGCCGCATGAGGCGGCGCATGGTCTCGGAGGTGCGCTCGCTCACCACCCGCGTGCCCTCGCGCACCACCCCCGGCGGCTGGGCCAGCAGGGTGGGGGTGCGGAGGATGCCGCCATTGGCGATGGCCGCGATGCCGTTCACCACGTGCAGCGGCGTGACGGAGATGCCGTGGCCGAAGGAGATCGTCATCATGTTGATCTCCTTCCACCCGTTGGCCGGCGGCACGAGGGGAAGCGCCGTCTCGGTGATCTCGATCCCCTGGCGGGCGAGCATCCCGACACGCCCCATGAACTCGCGCTGCCGCGCCGGGCCGTAGCCCTGCGCCATGTGCGCCGCGCCGAGGTTGGAGGAGTAGGCCAGCACCTCGGGGAAGGTGAGCCAGCGGTTCTTGCCCTTGTAGTCGCTGATGGTGAAGCGGCCGTAGCGGATGGGCGAGGCGGCGTTGTAGCTGCTCGAGTTCACGTTGCCCGTGCCGTATTCCAGCGCGGCGGCGGCGGTGAGCAGCTTGAAGGTGGAGCCCGGCTCGTAGGTGCCGACGGTGACGCGGTTGAAGCGCTGCTCCGGCGTCGCCGCGCCGATGTCGCCCGCGTCGTAGTCGGGCAGCGACACCATCGCGATCACCTCGGAGGTGTTGATGTCCAGCACCACCCCCGCGCCGCCGATGCCCGTGTACTCCTCGATCGCCTTGGCCACGGCGTCGCGGAGCGCGAGCTGCACGCGGATGTCGATGGAGGTGCGCAGCGGCTCGTTCGGCCGCGCCCGCAGCCGCTCGTCATGGTAGCGCTCCATGCCCGAGAGGCCGGCGCCGTCCACGTCCACATTGCCCAGCACGTGCACCGCCGCCCGGCCCTGCGGGTAGTAGCGGCGCTCGGATTCCTCGAAGTGCAGCCCCGCGATGCCGAGGTCGTTCACCGCCTGCTTCTCGCGCGGGGTCAGCGCGCGGGCGAGGTAGGAGAACTGCCGCTCCCCCGTGAGCCGGCCGACGAGGCGGGAGGAGTCGAGCTGCGGCAGCACGCGCGACAGGCGCCGCGCCACCTCCGCCGGGTTCTCGATCTGTCGCGGATTGGCGTAGAGCGCGGTCACGGGCAGCGAGACCGCGAGGATCTCCCCGTTGCGGTCGGTGATCGGCGCGCGCCCCGTCGCCTGCTCGCTCGTCGGCGCCAGGGAGGGCCGGGGCTGCGCGACGCGGCGCGGCTCGCGGGGATCGATCACCGTCGCGATCGTCGCCTTCAGCGCCACGGCGCCGAAGAGGAGGCCGAAGCCCGCGGCGGCCATCACCAGCCGCCCGCGGCTCTTCTCCAGCATCGCGCGGCGCGCCAGGTCGGGCTGGCCCGAGGCGCGCCCCTTGCCGCGATGATCGCCGACGCGCGAGGCCCGCACCGGCTCGCGCAGGTGGTAGGCGATCGTCGCGTTCGGGTCCGGGGCGGCGGGGTGGTTCACCGGATGGTGCCCAGGGTCGCGGCGCTGGCGCTGGCCACCGGCACGGGCGGCGCGAGAACCGGCCGCCCGACGCCGCCGAGCATGGAGCCCGTGCCCGAGGGCAGCTCGGAGGCACGCGGCGCCGGCATCGCGGCGGGGTTGTTCGGGCGCATGTGCAGCGCCGTCCGCAGCAGGGCGGAGGACTGCGGCGGGGCGGGGAGGTTCATCCCACGGTCGATCTCGCGGTCGGCGAGGCGCGTCTCGGCGGGGCGGACGGGAGCGGCGAGGCGCGGCACGGGGCGCGGGGCAAGGTCGCGCGGCTCGGGCGCCTTCGCCTCGGGCGTGCGCAGCGCGGCCACCTGCGGCGCGGGCGCGGGCCGCGCCGGGGCCTTCGCCTCGGCGGGCTGCGGCGCCGCGCGCTCGGGGGCTGGGCGCTCGGGGGCCGGGGCGGGGCGGGGCTGGACGGCGGCGACCTGCGCGGGCGCGGCGGCGGGCGGCAGCGGAACGATGGAGACGCTGGCGGTGGGCTGCGGCGCCGCCTGGGCCAGGCGCGCGACGGGCGCCGGGGCGGGGGAGGCCGGCGCGACCGCGCGGGCAGTGGCAGGGGAGGGCGCGGCAGGGGCCGGGCCCGGCGCCGCGGCGGCGACGGCCACGGCGACCGAGGCGCCGGTCCGCTCGGAGGCGGGCGGCGCGAAGAGGCTCGGCGCGCCGGCGAAGGCGACCGCGGCAGGCAGGCGGCGCTCCATCTCGGAGGGGCGGATGAACTGCGCCGTCTGCATCACCTCGAGCGGCAGGTTGCGCGCGGCGGAGCGCAGGCGCTCCGGCTCGTTCAGCAGAGCCCATTCGGCGCGCAGCACCGCCGTGCGCTCACGCGCCGCCTCGGTCTGCTTCACCGTCTCGCGCAGCGTCTTCTCGAGCTGCGAGACCTCGTGCTTCACGCCGTAGAGGTGAAGCCCCGCTCCGGCAGCGGCGATGAGGGAGAGAAAGGTCAGCGGTCGGATCATGCGGCGGCACGCCTCTCGATGGCGCGGAGCCGAGCCGACCGCGCACGAAAATTTGATGATGACTCTGCCACGGATGGACGCAGAGCGGAGGGGGTCAACAAGGAAAATTCCGCCTGCGTCTCAACTTTCTTGAGCGAGGCTGGATCGAATCGTGAAGCACCCGGTGCCCGGCCCGCCGCGTCGCGCATGAAGCGCTTCACGATGCGGTCCTCCAGCGAGTGGAAGGAGACGACGACGAGGCGCCCGCCCGGGGCCAGTAGCCGGATCGCCGCCGCCAGCCCGCGCTCCACCTCGCCCAGCTCGTCGTTCACCTTGAGGCGCAGGGCCTGGAAGCTGCGGGTCGCGCTGTCCATGCCGGAGGGATCGCGCGGCATCACCGCGTGGATCGCCTCGGCGAGCTGCATCGTCGTCTCGAAGGGGGCGTCGCCGCGCGCGGCCACGATCTTGCGGGCGATGCGGCGGGAGTGCCGCTCCTCGCCGAATTCCCATAGCAGATCCGCGATCTCCCGCTCGGGCAGGGTATTCACCAGATCCGCCGCCGTGGGGCCCGACTTCTCCATCCGCATGTCGAGCGGCCCGTCCGCGCGGAGGGAGAAGCCGCGCTCGGCCTGGTCGATCTGGTAGGAGGAGACGCCGAGATCGAGCACCACGCCGTCCAGCGCATCCACCCCGCGCTCGGCCATGAGGGAGAGCATGTCGCCGAAGCGCCCCTCGACGAGGTGCAGGCGCCCGGGGAAGCGCGCGGCGAGGGAGGCGCCGCGGGCGATGGCGTCGGGGTCGCGGTCGATCGCGTAGAGGGTGCAGCCGGCAGCGGAGAGGATGGCGGCGCTGTAGCCGCCGCCGCCGAAGGTGCCGTCCAGATAGGCGGCGCCGTCGCGGGGGGCGAGCGTCGCCAGCACCTCGGCCAGCATCACCGGCACATGGCCGCCCTCGGTGGGGTCCGGGGCGACCATGGGGGAGGGAAGGCCGCTCATGCGCCACCCGCCGGGCGGGGGGCAGGAATGGTCAGGCCACGCTCGCGGGCGCGCTGGCGGGCGGCCTCGGCGCGCTGGCGGGCCGCCTCGGGCTCCCAGATCTGGAAGGAGCGGCCGGCCCCCATGAAGGTCACGGCCTCGGTCAGCCCGGCATGGGAGATCAGGTCCTCGGGCAGGACCACGCGGCCCTCGCCATCGGGGCGGAGCGGGAAGGCGTCGGCGAAGAGGCTGAGGGAGAGGTCGTCGAGCGCGTCGGAGAAGACGTCGAGCTGCTCGAGCCCCGCGGCCATGGTCTCGAAGGTCGGCAGCGGCCAGGCCTCCACGCAGGCATCGCGGTGGGAACGGCGCAGGACGAGCTCCAGCGTGCCCAGGCGCTCCAGGGCACCGCGGAACGCGGCCGGGACGGACACGCGCCCCTTGCGATCCAGCTTGCCCGTGAAGGTGCCCATGAACTGGGTCATCCGCTGGACGTCCGCCCCCTCGCGGTCGCACCGGGCGACTGTGGATCCCCTTAATCAGATGGCCGGCGAGGCCCCCCGACCCCGCCGGCTCACCCGACCATCCCGCCAGCCCCTCGCCCCCCTCAGGTCCGGGCCCTTGCGGGATGACGTGGGATAACATGGGTCGGAGTGGGCCAACAAGCATGATTGCAGCGCAAAGGCGAAGTGTTGCTGTTGAGCAACGCTCCACAATTCTGACCATTTCAATCGGTTATACGGGGAATCTGAGTCGGACTCAGAGGAAATTGCCAGACGGCCTGTAAGCCGGGTTCTGTCAGCCCTTGCGGACCGGACGACCATTCCTCTGGAGTCCCCGTTGCCGGGGACTTCTCGCGGCCAACCCGGATGGCGGGGCGGGAAGCCCCTGGCGACGAGCCCTCGCGGGCTCTCTCCGGCCATCCCTATTCGGCCTTGCTCCCGGTGGGGTTTGCCGTGCCGCCCCTGTCGCCAGGGGCGCGGTGGGCTCTTACCCCACCGTTTCACCCTTGCCCGCAGCGCCTCTCGGCGGCGCGGGCGGTCTCTTCTCTGTGGCACTGTCCCTGGGGTCGCCCCCGCCGGCCGTTAGCCGGCACCGTTTTCCCATGGAGCCCGGACTTTCCTCCACCGCCCCTCTCGGGACTGGCAGCGGTCGTCCGGCCGTCTGGCGGCCGGGGGTATGCGACTCGACCCCCTCGGGGTCAAGCCGCGGGCGTGGCGCCGGCTGATAGCGGCTTACGGGGCGCCCGCCGGTAAGCGGCTCGCGGGCGGGCGGGCGGCGGCAAGCGGCTCTCGGTCAGCCCGCCTCGGCGAGCGCCGCCACGGCCTCCAGCCGCGCGAGGGTCCCGGCATCGGCGCGGCCGCCCCACTCCTCCTGGCGCCAGTGGCGCTGGAAGGCGATGAGCGCCACCTCCGGCCGCGCGGGGTCCACCTTGTAGCCGATGCGGCGCATCAGCTCCGCCGCGCGCTCCATGCCGCCGGGCACGGGGGAGAGGTCGCCGGGGCCGGTGCCGCCGGGCAGCGCCTCCGGCCAGAGCCCGATCCCGAGGGAGGCGAGGCCCCTCCAGTCGAAGAGTTCCCCGGGATCCCGCTTGCGGTCCGGCGACACGTCGCTGTGCCCCACCACGTTCCGCGCGGGGATGGGGTGGCGCTCGAGGATGCCGAGGATCAGGTCGGCCAGCGCGGCCATCTGCAGGGCAGGGAAGGGGCGGTAGCCGAGGGAATGACCGGGATTGACCACCTCGATCCCGATGCTGCGGCCGTTCAGCAGCTCGTTCCCCCGCCAGTGGGAGAGGCCGGCATGGAAGGCACGCCGCTCCTCCGGCACGAGGCGGAAGACCTGCCCGTCCTCCTCCACGACATAGTGAGAGGAGACGCGCGCCTCGGGGTCGCGCAGCCGCGCGATGGCGGCCTCGCCCGATTCCATGTCGGTGTAGTGCAGGACCAGCGTGTCCACCGGCACGCCCGGTGGGCGCTCGTCCTGGTTGGGGCTGGGCAGCTCGGTGATCCGCAGCCCCGATTCGGTGGGCACGAGGGGGAGCGCGTCCCCCTCCGGGCGCCGCAGGATGGCCGGGCGGGCCAGGGGGGTGTTCCGGGGGCCGCGCCGGGCGGTCAAGCCGCGCCTCCCGCCCTCACAGCCCGCGCTCCCGCTTGATGCGGTCCCAGGCGGCGTTGATCTCGGCCACCTTGCCGGTGGCTCGCCGGACGATCTCGGCGGAGACGCCGCGGGCCGCCACGCTGTCCGGGTGGTGCTCTCGCACGAGGCGCTTCCACGTGTCGCGCACGGCCTGGTCGGTCGCGTCGCGGCGCAGGCCGAGCACGGCATAGGGGTCCGGCCCCTCGGGCGCGAGGGCGGGGCCGGCGGTGCTGGGGCGGCCGTTCCGCGCCCGGTCCCAGGCCGCGGCATCCAGGCCCAGCCGCGCGTGGATGGCGTGGAGGAAGGCCAACTCCGCCCGGTTCGGCACCCCGTCCGCCTCCGCGATGCGGAAGAGCGCGGCCAGCACGTCCTCCAGCACGTGGCGCTCATCCGCGAAGGTGGAGCCGAGGCGGTCCGCATAGGGCTCGGCACCCTCGGCATTCTCGCGCGCCCGGTCGAAGAGCTGGGCGACCTCCTTCATGTTCTCCTGCGGGATGCGGAAATTGCGCTTGAAGGCGTCGATCTCCTCCCGCTTCACCGGCCCGTCGCACTTGGCGAGCTTGGCCGAGAGCACGATGACGGAGATGGCGAAGAGGCTCTCGCGCGAGCCGAGCATGGCCGCGATCCGCGCGCCGTCGACCCCCGGCAGGCCCTGGGCCAGCCCGCCCTCATCGGCCGCGTGGCCGAGGGCGCTGCCGAGCACGGCGCCGAGCGGCCCGCCCATGGCGAAGCCCACCGCGCCGCCGATGATCTTGCCCCAGAACCCCAACCCAGCCCCGCTTTCCCAGGATCAGCACGCCTATGCCCCTTTTCCGGCCGGACCGGAAGCGCGGCGCTTCCTTGCTCGCCGCCCCGGCCTCAAGCATGGTCGGGCGGACGGATTCGGGGCGTTCGGGCCGCGCGGAGGAGCTTTGTCCAACACGGGTGCCATGGGTGCCGGGCGTGCCATGGCCGGGGAGAGGGGCCGGGGGCCGTCCGGCCGGGCGGCGGCCCGGAAGGGAGCCCCCCGCTAGCATGCGCCGCCCCCTCCTCGCCGGCGGCGCCGTCACGCTCCTCCTCGCCGCGCTGCTGGCCACCCTATGGGCCGCTCCGCTCTTCACGGACTGGACGGCGCGGCGCGACCAGCTCGCCGAGCTCGCCTCCGCGCGGATCGGCCGGCCCGTCCTCCTGCACGGCCCCGTGCGCCTGCGCCTGCTGCCCCACCCGCTGGTCGAGGCGGAGGGCGTCACCCTCGGCGATGCGGGGGACGGGCTGGCCTTCGCCGCCAGCTCCCTGCGCCTGCGGCTGGACGGGGGCGACCTCCTCCTCGGGCGGATCGTCCCGCGGGAGGTGGCGATCGTCGGGGCGGAGCTGCGCCTGCCCTGGCCGCCCGCCGAGGCCGCCGGCCTGCCCGCCAGCCTCTCCGCCCTCTCGGCCCAGCTCGTGGACAGCCGCGTCGTCCTCGGCGGGCTGCGGCTGGACGGGGTGCAGGCCGCGCTCACCGCCGGGGACCCCACCCAGGCCCTCCGCGCCGAGGGGCGCTTCGCCTGGGGCGGGCTCGAATGGCGCTTCTCCACCGGCATCGGCCGCCCGGGTTATGACGGCATCACCCCGGTCGAGCTGAACCTCTCCATGGGCAATGCCGGCTTGCAGGCCCGCGGCGTGCTGCTGCCCGAGGGCACGGTGGAGGGCGGGATCGAGGCCTCCGGGCCCGACCTCTCTCTCCTCGTGCCCGGCCCGCCCGGCCCCTTCCGCGCGCGGGGGCGCCTGACCGTCGCGGCCGACCTGCTGACGGCGGACGACCTGACCCTCGACATCGGCGGCAGCCCGGCGCGGGGCGCGATCACCCTGCGCCTCTCCCCCGCGCCGCGGATCGACGCCGCCCTGCTGGCCGGTCGGATCGAGCTCGATCCCTGGCTCGCCGCCCTGCGCGGCCGGCCCTCGCCCCTGCCGCTCGGCCTCGATCTCTCGGCCGAGGCGGCGAGCTTCCGCGGCGTCGCGCTCCGCCGGCTCCGCGCCGCCGTCTTCCGCGAGGCCGCGCCGGAGACGGGCGGGGGCAGCGGGCGCCTGACCCTCACCGATGTCTCCGCCATCCTCCCCGGCGGCACGGAGGTGGAGCTGAACGGCGCGACCGCCGGGGAGCGGCTGGAGGCGGCGCTGCGCTTCTCCGGCACAGATCTCCGCGGAACGGTGGACGCGCTGGCCCCCGTGACCGGCCTGGGCGCCGACTGGCTCGCCCCCGGCCGGCTGCGCGAGGGGCAGGGGCGGGCGCGGCTCGTGCTGGAGCCCGGCTCCGTCGTCCTGCCCGAGCTCTCCGCCACGCTGGACGGCATCCGCGTCTCCGGCGCGGGGGTGCTCCGCTTCGGCGCGCGCCCCGCCCTCGGCCTCGGCCTCACCCTCGACCGGCTGGACCTGGAGGGCTGGCTGCGCCCCGGGCTGGAATGGCCGGCGGCCAGCCGCGCCCTGGGCGGGATCGACGCCAATCTCCGCCTCGCGGCCGAGCACGCGGCCTGGCGCGGCGCGGTGCTGGAGCGCGCCTCGCTCGACGCCGCGCTGGAGAACGGCCGGCTGACCCTTCGCCGCCTCGCCGGGCGGGTGGCCGGGGGCGACCTCACGGCCTCCGGCACCGCCCTGCTCGGCCCGGCGCCGCGCCTCTCCGACGCCGCCCTGGAGTACGCCGCCCCCAATGCTCGCGCCCTGGCCTCGCTGCTGCCCGGCGAGTGGCCCGATGGCAGGCGGCTGGCGGAGGAGGCCGTCACGCTCCGCGTCACGGGGGGCGGCTCGCCCGAGGCCCTGGCCCTGCAGGTCGCGGGCGATCTCGGCGACGCGCGGATCGAGGCCGGCGGCACGCTCGACCTGCCCGGGCGGCGCGGCAGCGGCACACTCACCCTGCGCCATCCCGGCGCCCCGCGCCTGCTGGCCGATGCGCTGGGCGCGGCGCCGGGGGAGCTGATCGGCCAGGGCTCGCTCTCCCTCGTCGCGGCCCTGGCGGCGGGGCCGCAGGGCGTAGCGGCGGAGCGGTTCGACCTCGTCCTCGGCGCGCTGCGGGCGAACGGCCAGCTCGCCCTCGCGCTGGACGCGCCCCGCCCGCGCCTGACCGGGCGCCTCTCTCTGGAGAGCCTCTCTCTCCCGCCGCTCACCCTGCGCGGGCGGGAGCCGCTGCCCCTGGGCATCCTGCGCGCCGCCGAGGCGGATCTCGCCCTCCTCATCGGCCGGATCGAGCCCGATGGGCTGCCCGCGCTGCGCGACCTCCGCGGGCGGCTGCGCCTCGCGGGCGGGGTCCTGGCGCTGGAGGAGGCGGAGGCGGTGCCGGGGAGCGGGGCGCTGCGCGGGCGGGCCTCGCTGGACGCCTCGGGCGAGACGCCGAGGCTTCAGCTCCAGGGCGGAATGCGCGGCGTCGCCGTGACCGGCCCGGTGCTGGGCTTCCCGCTCGACATCACCGCGGGGGAGGCGGAGATGGACGCCCGGCTGGAGGCGACGGGCAGCAGCCCCGCGGCCCTGCTCGCCACCCTCTCCGGCGAGGCGTCGGCGACGGTGCGGCGCGGCACCCTCACTGGCCTCGACGCCGCCGCGGCCGGCCGCGCCGCGGAGGCGGGGGACGAGCCCGCCCTTCGGCGCGCCCTCGCGGAGGGGATCACGGAATTCGCGACCCTCTCGCTCCGCGCCGCGCTCGCCACCGGCCGCGCGACGCTCGCCGAGAGCGGCGCGACGGGGGAGGGGGTGGCCCTCGCCCTCCGCGGCGAGATCGACCTCGCGCGGGAGGCGCTCGACCTCACCGCCGCGCAGAAGCCCGCCGATCCCGTGCCGGAGGTGGGCATCCGCCTCACCGGCCCCGCCGCCCGGCCGCGCCGCCTGCCCGACCTCACGGCCTGGCTGCGCTGGCGCGCGGAGCGGTGACGCGGCCGGGGAGGGGCCTCCCCGCTACTTCCGCAGCTTCGCGAAGTTGGCCGCGATGCGCCCGTCCAGGAAGTCCTTCGCCGTGATCGGCGCCTCCCGGCCGGAGGGCGGCCGGATCACCGCGTCGCGGTTGGCCTGGCAGAAGAAAGGCAGGGAGTAGCGGGGGCCGAGATACTCGTCTGCCCGCGGCATCCGCACGCGGTGCAGGGTGGACTGGAGCTGGTCGTCGCTCCAGCGCATCAGCATGTCGCCGATGTTGCAGGTGATGACGCCCGGCAGCGGCTCCACATCCGTCCAGGCCAGCTCGCCGCCCCCGGCCTCCTTGCCCGGGCAGAGCTGGAGCCCGCCCTGGCCCGTGCGCTGGTGCAGGAGGGTGAGGCAGCAGTAGTCCGTGTGCGCCCCGGCCCGCCAGCCCTCGAAGTCCTCGGGCTTGGCCCCCTCCATCGCCATGTAGTGGATGAGGCGGAGGGTGGACTGGTACTCCGGCGAGGTGGGGTCATGCGCCTCGGTGAAGAAGTCCGGCGGGAAGCCGAGCTTCATGGCGAAGAGGGACAGCACCTTCATCCCCAGCGCCCAGTTCGCGCGCTCGAAGGCGAGCATGGTTGCCTTGAAGCCGGGCAGCTCCTCGCCGCTTGGCCAGAGTCCCGCCATCCTCGGCACGGTGATCTGGTAGGACTCCTTGTTGTCCGCCGTGCCCGTGGAGGGGCGGACCTGGGCCTTGTACTCCCAGCCGTAATTCGTCCCCTTCGCCATGGGGAGGCGGGCCTTCACCTCCATCGGCAGGTCGAAGAACCGGGCCGTCATCTCGAAGGCCTCGTCGATCATCCTCTGCGGGATGCCGTGGTTCACGAGCTGGAAGAAGCCCGTGTCGGTGGAGGCCGCCCAGAGCTGGTCGGCGATCTCGGCCTTGCGGGTCTGGAAGTTGGAGAGGTCGATCCTCGGCACGTTGCGGGCCTTGGTGGTGCCCATGCCGCCGAAGGTCTTCTCCCTGTTCAGCTCGCGCAGCGCGTATTCCTGGGTGGAGGACATCCTGTTCTTCTCCGTGACGGTCCGGTTGGAGGAGGGATGTCCGAGCGCCCGGCGGGCGGCTCACCGCTTTCTCTCCCCGATGTCCCGCGCGCCAGGGGATCCGGCGCGCGGGGTGATCCTGGCCCGGTGCCCCTCAGCCCTCCGCCCCGCGCGCAGCACGAAGCGCCGGCGGCGGAGGATGTCCGTCCCGGTTCCGTTCAGCAGGGGGGTGTTGGAGTGCGAGCAAGGGACACCTCGACCATGTCGATCGTGGAGCAATGCCCCGGGCGCCCTTCAGGAGGCCCTGGCCGCTTCTACCCGCGCCCCCTGGTTAGGATGCGCGGGCGTTCCGTCGCAAGCAAAAACGCGCCCTCGTCAGCGCCGGGCGAGGCCGAGCGCCAGGACGCGCAGCGCCGAGGCGAGAGGGAGGGAGGGGTCGTCCCGCGCCGCATCCGCCGCCGCGACCACGCGCAGCAGCGGCTCGCCCCGGCGGGCGGCCTCCTCCTCCAGCACGGCCCAGAACTCGGGCTCCAGCGCGATGGAGGTGCGGTGCCCCGCGAGGGTGAAGGAGCGCTTGACGAGATGCCCCGCCATCCCCGCCCTCAGTGCCAGCCGTCCACCCGCTTCCAGCGCGCGACCGTGTTCCCCCCGGCATCCAGCACCTCATAGGCGCCGTAGCCGCCGGCGGCCGTCATGCAGGCGTGGTTGGGAAGGACGCGGACAAGGCTGCCGATGGGCAGGCGGGCGAACCAGGATTCATCGGGCACCGGCACTACCCCGTGCTCCTGATAGGCGTGGAGGACATGGAGCGGCAGGGCGGCGCCCGTCTCCGCATCGGCGAGGGTGCCGTAATGGGTGCCGGGCGCGAAGGCGTTGGCGGTTACGTCCTTCGAGAGCGCCAGCGCCCCGGCATCGAGCACGAGGGACGGGCCGGCGGGGTTGTGGCCGATGACGGTGGAGAGGACGGAGAGCGCCAGGTCCTCCCACCCGCACATCCCGCGCGACATCTGGGCGAGGTCCCAGAAGAGCGAGACGCCCGCCCGCACTTCCGTTACCCCCTCCAGGTGCCGCGCGTGCAGCAGGGTGGGGGAGGAGCCGACGGAGACGACCCGCGCGGGCATCCCGGCCGCACGGATCGCCTCGGCCGCGAGGACGGTGGAGGCGCGCTCCGCCTCGGCGATGTCGGCGATCTCCGCGGGGTCGGCGGTGCCGTAGGAATGGCCGCCATGGGTCATCACCCCGGCCAGCCGCAGGTTCCGCGCGCCATGGATCGCGCGGGCGACGGCCAGCGCGCGGTCGGGCGCGACGCCCGCGCGGTGCTCGCCGGAATCCACCTCGACCAGCACCTCGTGCGGGGCGCCCGCGGCCGCGTCCAGCATCCCGGCCATCTCCGGGCTGTCCACCACCAGGATGAGCCGCGTGCCGTGGCGGCGTGCCAGCGCCTCGGCGCGCGGGAGCCGCGCGGGGATGGCGGTGGCGGCGAGCAGGATGTCGGAGGAAGCCCCGGCCTCGGCCAGCGCCTCGGCCTCCTTGATCGTGGAGACGGTGGCGGGGCCGGGCACGCCGCCATGGGAGACGAGCGCGACCTCCACCGACTTCGCCGTCTTGAAGTGCGGGCGGAAGGTGACGCCCAGCGCCGCGGCGCGGTCCCGCAGGCGCTTCGCATTGGCTTCCAGCCGCGCCCCATCCAGCAGCAGGCGCGGCGTGTCGAGGATCGTGCTCACCGCATCTCGCCGTAGGAGGAGATCTCGATCAGGTTGCCGTCGGGATCGCGGCAGTAGACGGAGTTGATGGTGCCCAGCGCGCCCGCCTTCTCCACCGGCCCGGCCTCGATCGCCACGCCGCACTCCTTCAGATGCGCCACCACATCGTCGGCCATGACGGTGACGATGAAGCAGAGGTCGTTGCCGCCGGGCACGCAGCCGACGCCCGTGAACCAGTCCTCCTGCGTCGCGGCCTTCGGGCGGAGGTTGATCTTCTGGCCGCCGAAGCGGACGGAGGTGCGGTTGTGCGGGCCGAAGCTCTCCATCTCCATGCCCAGCACGCGCTGGTACCAGTTGGCCATGATCTCCACGTCGTTGCAGGTGATGACGAGGTGGTCCAGGCGGTCGACGGCGAAGCGCATCACTCGGTGTCCTTCAGGAAGGGGTGCGGAGGCGCGCGGTGGCCTCGATCTCGATCCTCATCTCATCCGTCTGCAGCCCGGCATGGATGAGGGTGGAAGCGGGGCGGATCTCCCCGAAATGGCGGCGCAGCACGGGCCAGCAGGGCTCCCAGTCCGCGCGGTCCGGCACGATGAAGAGGAGGCGCACGACGTCCTCCAGCCCGGCGCCGGCCTCGGCCAGGGCGGCGGCGATGTTGCGGATCGCCCTGTCGCACTGCGCCTCGACGCCGGGCTCGATCGTCATCGTGGCATAGTCGTATCCCGTGGTGCCGGAGACGAAGACGAGGTCCCCGTCCACCACGGCGCGCGAGTAGCCGATCTCGCGCTCGAAGCGCGATCCGGAGGAGATGAGGCGGCGCATCGGATCGCCCTCTATGTCGCGCGGGGCTGATGGCAGACCGGAACGGCCCCGGTCAACAGGCGGGGTCAACAGGCGCGACCAACAGCCCCGGCCCGGATCACTCCAGCCCGTCGTAGAAGTCGTGGCCCTTGTCATCGACCACGATGAAGGCGGGGAAGTCCTCCACCTCGATGCGCCACACGGCCTCCATGCCGAGCTCCGGGTATTCCAGCACCTCGACCTTGCGGATGCAGTCCTGCGCCAGCCGCGCCGCCGGGCCGCCGACGGAGCCGAGATAGAAGCCGCCGTTCTTCTGGCAGCTCTGCGTCACGGCCTTCGAGCGGTTGCCCTTGGCGAGCATCACCAGCGATCCGCCGGCGGCCTGGAATTCGCCGACATAGCTGTCCATGCGCCCCGCGGTGGTCGGGCCGAAGGAGCCGGTGGGCATCCCCTCCGGCGTCTTCGCCGGGCCCGCGTAGTAGACGGGATGGTTCTTGATGTAGTCCGGCAGGCCCTGGCCGGAGTCCAGCCGCTCCTTCAGCTTCGCATGCGCGATGTCGCGCGCCACCACGATGGTGCCGGTGAGGGACACGCGCGTGGAGACCGGGTGCTTCGACAGCTCCGCGCGGATCGCGTCCATCGGCTGGTTCAGGTCGATCTTCACGACCTCGCCGCCCTCCTGCACCCCCTCGGTCTGGTCCGGCAGGAAGCGCGCGGGGTCGTGCTCCAGCTGCTCGAGGAACACGCCCTCGGGCGTGATCTTCGCCTTGATCTGACGGTCGGCCGAGCAGGAGACGCCGATGCCGATGGGAAGGGAGGCGCCGTGCCGCGGCAGGCGGATCACGCGGACGTCGTGGCAGAAATACTTGCCGCCGAACTGCGCGCCGATGCCGATGTTCTGCGTCAGCTTGTGGATCTCGGCCTCCAGCTCCCGGTCGCGGAAGGCGTGGCCCGCCTTGCTGCCGCGCTCCGGCAGCGTGTCGTAGTAGCGGGTGGAAGCCATCTTCACCGTCTTGAGGTTCGCCTCGGCCGAGGTGCCGCCGATGACGATCGCCAGGTGATAGGGCGGGCAGGCGCTGGTCCCCAGCGTCCTGATCTTCTCCTCCAGGAAGGCGAGCAGCTTCGGCTTGTTCAGCACGGCGCGCGTCTGCTGGAAGAGGAAGGTCTTGTTGGCCGATCCGCCGCCCTTGAGGATGAACTGCAGGGCGAACTCGTCGGCGTGGTAGTCGCCGGGGGAGGCGTAGATGTCGAACTGCACCGGCAGGTTGTTGCCGGTGTTCACCTCGTCATACATCGTCAGCGGCGCCATCTGGGAATAGCGCAGGTTCGTCTCTGTATAGGTGCGGTGCACGCCATAGGAGAGCGCCTCCTCCTCGTCGCCCTCCACCCAGACGCGCTGGCCCTTCTTGCCGAAGACGATGGCCGTGCCCGTGTCCTGGCACATCGGCAGCTTGCCGCCGGCCGCGATGTTCGCGTTCTTCAGGAGGTCGAGCGCGACGAAGCGGTCGTTCGCGCTGGCCTCCGGGTCCTTCAGGATATTGGCGAGCTGCTGCAGGTGCCCGGGGCGCAGGAGGTGGGAGACGTCGCGGCAGGCCTCGAAGGCGAGCCCTTCCAGCGTCTCCGGCCTGATCTTCAGGACGGTCTTGCCCTCCACCTCGATGGTGGAGACGCCGCCGATGTCGAGCTTGCGGTAGGGAGTGGTGTCCTCGGCCAGCGGGAACATCGTGCTGAAGAGGAAATTGCCGCTCCGCACGGGAACGGGGGTGCCGGCATCGGCCTCGGCCCCGTCGCGGGTGGCAACGGGCGTGGCCTCGCTGCTCGGCCCGGGCGGGACGGGGGGCTGGGGGGCGTCGAGGGTCTGGCCGGGGGGGATCGATGCGGGGGAGGTCACGGGGGCGCTCCGGGTCAGGTCCGCCGGGCGGGCCGGCGAGAGGCCGCCGGGGCGGCGGGACACCGCCGCCAGGGCGGCGGAGAGGGGGAAACCGCGCGCGGGGCGGGGCGCGCCACGCGGCGGGGTCCCCGGCGTGTTAGCGCGGCGCCGGGCCGCGCGCCAGAAGGCAAGCTCGCCGCGAGGGGGGCCGGGGCCCCGCCCGCTACTCCCGGGTCGGGCGCCGGCGGAAGGCGTCCAGGCTCACCACCTGGGCCGGCGTCTCCGGCTTCTCGGCCTGGGGCTCGGGCGGCGGGGGGAGGGGCTCGGACTCCACGGCCTCGGGCACCGTCTCGCCCTCCGCATCCGGGGCAGTCATCTCGCCGAAGCGAAGCCCCACCCGCACATGCGGGTCCCAGAAGGCGACGAGGGCGGCGAAGGGGATCACCAGGTTCGCCGCCGCCCCGCCGAAGGAGAGGCCGACCGAGACCTTCTGCTCCGCCCGGTCCACCTTCAGGTCCCAGAACTGGTGCTGCAGGACGATGGTCATCTCCTGCGGGTAGCGGGCCTTGAGATGGCCCGGCACCTTCGTCTCCGGGTGGTCCGTGCGGAAGGTGAGGTAGAAGTGGTGCTCGCCCGGCAGCCCGTTCCTCGCCGCGAACTCCAGCGCGCGGAGCGCCACGTTCCGCATGGCCTCCTCGGTCCAGCGATCATAGGGCAGCAGGCTCTCGGGGGGCGGCGTTTGATCGCTCATGCAGTGATATCCAGGCCGAGCCTATTCCGGAAAGCGCCGGTATAGGAGAGGTTGCGCGCCGGGCCTAGCGCCCCCCTCGCCCCGCGTGAAGCGAGCCGCGCTCCCGGAGGAGGGACGGGGAACCATCAGTGCTGGAAAAGGTGGGGGGATTCTGTTGCCCCGTTCCCCCCGGACGGCGCTTACCTATCTCTAGGCAGCGAGCGCCATGGTCTCGCGACCATTATCGTTGGCACTTGTGATTTAGCCCGATAACGGCGGTACAATGCCGGGCAAAGGACACGTCTTTACCGCGCGCGTCGAGCCTGTTTCGCCCCCATGCTTCCCTGAAACCCCCGTTGATAAGGCGGGGAGGGATGGTGGAGGCGCCGGGCACTGCCCCCGGGTCCACAACGCTTATTCCACGTGCCGTTTATCACCATAGTCGCCCGAAGGCGGCACCGATCAATATAGGGGGCCGTGCCGCCCGTGACCAGGGGGTTGGCGCCTCACACCACCTTGTGGATGCAGATGAGGGCCGCCGCGCGACGGCCGGACAAAGCGGAATCGCCGGACATCTTTTTCTCTCCCGGCCGCCCCTCGCGGGGCGAAGCCGCTGGACAGCCTCTCCGAGCTGATAACATCCTCCACCCGGCCCCAACCACCGGAACGGGGCGCGGGAGGAGCCAGCATGCCAGGACAGGACGCAGGCCACCCCTTGCTGGCCGGGGCGCTCGCCCTCTCCCTGCTGGCGCCGGGCGGCGCCGCCCTCGCGCAGGATGCCTGCGCCGCCCTCACGGCCCTGGCCCGGCCGGACCTCCGGATCACCCGTGCCGAGGCCGTGCCCGCCGGCACCCTGCCGACCGAGAATCCCGGCCGCGCCGCCCTCACCGGCGCGGCGCGCTCGGCGGCGGCGCTGCCGGCGCATTGCGTGGTGGAGGGGATGATCGGCCCCCGCACCGGGGCGGAGGGGGCCTCCTTCGGCACCGGTTTCCAGCTCCGCCTGCCCCAGGAATGGAACGGCCGCCTCCTCTTCCAGGGCGGCGGCGGGCAGGACGGGGTGATCAACGAGGCGGTCGGCGCCATTCCCGTCTCCGGCTCCACCGCGCGCCCGGCGCTGAACCGGGGCTATGCCGTGGTCTCCACGGATTCGGGGCACCAGGGGCGGGACAGCAGCGACTCATCCTTCGGCACGGACCAGCAGGCGCGGATCGACCACGCCTACGCCTCCATCGGCACGGTCTCGCGAGAGGCGCGGCGGGTGGTGGAGGCGCGCTACGGCCGCGGGCCGGAAAGGGCCTATTTCATGGGCTGCTCGAACGGCGGGCGCTCGGCCATGATGGCGGCGCAGCGCTTCCCCACGGAGTTCGACGGCATCGTCGCCGGCAATCCCGGCTTCCGCCTGAGCCGCGCGGCCATCGGCCAGGCCTGGGACATCCAGGCCCTCACCGCCGCCGCGCCGAGGGATGCGGAGGGGCGGCCCGTGCTCGCCAACGCGCTCACCCCCGCCGACATGAACCTGCTGGGCGGCGCCATTCTGAAGGCCTGCGACGCGGCGGACGGGCTGGAGGACGGGGTGGTGGAGGCCATGTCCCGCTGCCGCTTCGACCCCGCGGCGCTTCGCTGCGCGGGGGAGAAGAACGAATCCTGCCTCACGGACGCCCAGCTCGGCGCCCTGGACCGCGTCTTCTCCGGGGCGAAGGACGGGCAGGGAAGGGCGCTCTATGCCGGCTGGCCCTGGGACCCCGGTATCGCCTCCCCGGGCTGGCGGGCCTGGAAGCTCGGCACCTCGGGGAGCGCGCGGCCCAATGCCCGCTCCGCCACCCTCACCCCCGGCTCGCTCGGCCTCTATTTCATGACCCCGCCGGTGAGGGATCTCGACCTCCTCGCCTTCGACTTCGACCGGGACGCGCCCCGCACCGCCGGGACCGGCGCCATCAACGACCCCGTGGCGACGCTCCTCTCCACCTTCACCGCGCGCGGCGGGCGGATGATCGTCTTCCACGGCAATGCCGACCCCGTCTTCTCCGCCGACGACCTCCGCGCCTACTGGCGGGACCTCGCGCGGGACAATGGCGGGGACGGGGCGCTGGCGGGCTGGGCGCGGCTCTTCACCGTGCCCGGCATGACCCATTGCGGCGGCGGCCCGGCGCTGGACGACTTCGACCCCCTGTCGGCCATCGAGGCCTGGGTGGAGCGGGGCGAGGCGCCGGAGCGGCTGGTGGCGCGCGGAAACGCCTTTCCCGGCCGCAGCCGCCCGCTCTGCCCCCACCCGCAGGAGGCGCGCTACACCGGGGGCGACCCGCAGGCGGCGGAGAGCTTCGCCTGCCAGGCGCCGTGACGGCGGCCGAACCCTCGCGCGGCACCGGCGTTGCACCAGCGGCGCCGCCCGGTTTCTCGGCGACGGCCCGACAGACAGCGAGGTTTCCGATGAACGCTTTCCTGCCGCGCGCCGCCTCGGCGCTCCTCCTTCTCGGCCTGGTCGCGGGCTGCAACGACCGCATGGGCTCGGGCTCCGGATCGGGCCGCGCCGGCCTGCCGACCTCGGGCACCAACACCCCGCAGCCGCCGGAGCAGCGCAGCGGGCCGCTGCCGGCCGGCAACAGCACGAACAGCAGCATCACGCCGAACACGCGCTGACATCGCAGCGCCTGGCGTCCCGTCCGGCGCCGCTCCGCGGGTGTCTGGCGGGGAAGCGCCAGCCCCGGTAAACCCCCTGCCCGACGCAGGGGGCCGCGATGGAACTTACGGAGACGCAGCGACAGGAGCTGGCCGAGGCCGAGGCGCAGCGGCATGAGACCCGCCGCCCCGTCTCCACGGGGCTGGAGGCGATGCTCTTCCGCCCCCTCCCCGTGCTCGACCACGGATTCGTCCGCGTGGTGGACTACATGGGCGACGACTCCGCCGTGGTGCAGGCCGCGCGCGTCTCCTACGGGCGCGGCACCAAGGCGGCGAACGAGGATCGCGGGCTGATCCGCTACCTCATGCGCCACCGCCACTCCACGCCCTTCGAGATGTGCGAGATCAAGTACCACGTGAAGCTGCCGATCTTCGTGGCGCGGCAGTGGATCCGGCACCGCATGTCGAACGTGAACGAGTACTCCGCCCGCTACTCCATCCTCGACCGCGAGTTCTACCTGCCCGCCCCCGACCAGCTCGCGGCCCAGTCCGCCGTGAACCGCCAGGGGCGGGGCAGCGTGCTGGAGGGCGAGGAGGCCGCGCGCGTGCTCGACCTCCTGCGGGAGGACGCGGCGCGCAACTACGACCACTACCTCGAAATGCTGAACGAGGATGCCGAGGGGCGCGTGATCGACGAGGGGCGGCAGGGCCTGGCGCGGGAACTCGCCCGCATGAACCTCACCCTCAACGCCTATACCCAGTGGTACTGGAAGTCGGACCTCCACAACCTCCTGAACTTCCTCTCGCTTCGCGCCGACGCCCACGCGCAGTACGAGATCCGCGTCTACGCCGAGGCCATGCTCGACACGGTGCGCGCCTGGGTGCCGCTGACCTACGAGGCCTTCCGCGACTACCGCCAGGGCGCAGTGACCCTCTCCGCCCAGATGCTCGCCGCCGTGCGCGGGATGCTGGACGGAAGCGCGCCGGACCAGCCGGGCAGCGGCCTCTCCAAGCGCGAGTGGCGGGAGTTGATGACGATCCTCGGCCGCGAGGGCTGACAGGGCTGCGCCATGGCCAAGCCTGCCGCCAAAGCCAGGCCAGGGGCCGCGGCCGCGCCGCGCAAGGCCATAGCGCCGCGCAAACCCGCCGCGCGAGGCAAGCTCCCCCCCGCCCTGCCCGCGGGATGGGCCGCGCGGCTGCGGGGTAGGGGACCCTCCTGGCTCGGGGTGGCGATGATCGTGCTGTCCCTGCTGGTGATCCTGCCCATCGCCGCCGCAGTGCTGGGCGACATCTGGGCCGTGATCCTCGGCGCGCTGGTGGGCGGCTTCGCCCTGGGGCGCGCGACGGCGCGCTAGGGGGTGCATGCCGGTGCTTCCGGCCGCGGGCGGCCCCCGCTAGGCTCCGTTTCCCCAGAGATACAAGAATGAGGAAACCTCCGCCTTGCCCACTCTCCGCCGCTCGGAGCTGCTGAAGCTCGCCTCCCTCGCCGCCGCATCGGGGCTCGTCTCCCCCGCCCGCGCCGCCGACTTCCCCACGCGCCCCGTGGAGCTCGTCGTCCCCGCCTCGGCGGGCGGCGGCACGGATTCGCTCGCGCGGGCCTTCGCCGACAACGTGCGCCGCCACTCGCCCCATCCCTTCGTCGTGCTGAACCGGCCTGGCGCGAGCGGGGCGGTGGGGATGGGCGAGGTGCTGAACGCCCGCCCGGACGGCTACAAGGTGTCCGTGGTGATCGCCGAGCTGGCCATCCTCCCCTATCTCAACCAGATCCGCTTCTCCCCCGACGACTTCCGCATGATCGCGCGGCTGAACGCCGACCCCGCCTCCATCGTCGTGCGGGCGGAGGCGCCCTGGAAGACGCTGGAGGAGTTCCTGGCCGATGCGCGCAAGCGCCCGGGCGAGATGACGGTGGGCGATTCCGGCGTCGGCTCCATCTGGCACCTCTCCGCCGCGGCCATGGCGGAGAAGGCGGGGGTGAGCTTCCTGCACGTGCCCTTCGCGGGGGCCGCGCCCGGGATCGTCTCGCTGCTCGGCGGCCACCTGCAGGCCATGTGCACCAGCCCCGCCGAGGTGAGCGCCCATGTCCAGGGCGGCAAGCTGCGCCTGCTGACGATCATGTCCGACAGCCGGCTGGCGCCCTATGATTCCGTGCCGACGCTGAAGGAGCTGGGCCACGACCTCTCCCTCGGCACCTGGCGCGGCTTCGGCGTGCCCAAGGCGACCCCGGATGCGGTGGTGCAGGCCCTGGCCGCCATCACCCGCGCCACCGTGGCCGAGCCGGGCTTCCGGGAGGCGATGGGGCGAGCCAATCTCGGCTTCGCCTTCGCCGAGGCGGGGGAGTTCGATGCGGCTATCGCCCGCGACCGCGCGCTGTTCAAGCCGCTGATCGAGCGCCTGCGCCTCGCCTGAGGCGTGCCGGGCGGGGCCGTGATTGCGGAGGGCTTTCCCTTTCTGCCACGCTCCCCGCCTGGCAGAGGCGCCGCACAAGGCGCCCGCCCGGGAGGATCGCCATGAAGGATCGTTCGCGAGCGGCCCTGCCGCGCCGCGCCCTGCTCGCGCTCGGCGGCGCCGGCCTCGCCGCGCCCGCCATCGCCCAGCCCGGCTTCCCCAACCGCCCGATCCGGCTGCTCGTGCCCTGGCCGCCGGGCGGCTCGGCGGACAGCCAGCTCCGCTCCCTCGCGGACGTGGCTACGCGGCTGCTCGGCCAGCCCGTCCTCGTCGAGAACCGCTCCGGCGCGCGCGGGCTGCTGGCGGCGCAGGCGCTGCTCCAGGCCGCGCCGGACGGCTACACCCTCGCCCAGCACCACCTCTCCGTGCTGCGCCACCCCTTCATGACGCGCGCGCGGAGCTGGGACCCCGTGGCGGACTTCACCCCCGTCATCGGCCTCACCGGCTGGCTCTTCGGCGTGGTGGTCCGGGCCGACAGCCCGATCCGGGACTGGGAGGGCTATGTCGCCGCCGCCCGCGCGAGGCCGGGGACGATGACCTACTCCACCAGCGGCATCGGCACGAGCAACCACATCGCCATGGAGGACCTCTGCGCCCGGCTGGGCATCCAGATGGTGCACGTGCCCTTCCGCGGCACGACGGAGGGGGTGACGGCGCTGCTGGGCGGGCAGATCGACAGCATCGCCGACACCTCCGCCTGGGTGCCGCAGGTGGAGGCGGGGCAGTTCCGCCTTCTCTGCGTCTGGTCCCCCGAGCGCGCCGCGCGCTTCCCCGCCGTGCCCACCCTGCGGGAGCAGGGGATCGACCTCGCCGTCACCTCGCCCTACGGCATCGCGGGGCCGAAGGGGATGGACCCCGGCATCGTCCGCGCCCTGCACGACGCCTTCCGCGCGGCGCTGACGAGCCCGGAGAACACCGCAGTGCGGGAGCGCTGGGACATGCCGCTCGCCTATCTCGACAGCGCCGCCTATGCCGGGTTCATCGCCAGCCGCACCGCCTATGAGAAGGAGATGGTGGCGCGGCTGAACCTCAGCGCCGATGGCTGATCCCGGCATGGCGGGCATGCCCTGACCGCCGCGATGCCGGCCGCCTCCCCGCGCGTTCCCCCATGGGAATTGAGGAGGCCGGCATGGCAGGGTTCGAGGGCAGGGTCGCGATCATCACCGGCGCGGGGTCCGGCATGGGGGAGGCCACCGCGCGCCGCCTCTCGCGGGACGGCCTCGCGGTGGTGCTCGCCGGCCGCGGGCGGGAGAAGCTGGAGCGGGTGGCGGGCGCGCTGCCGCCCGAGCGGACCCTCGTCGTCGAAGCCGATGTCTCGGAGGAAGAGGCCTGCACCCGCCTCGTCGAGCGCGCGCTGGAGCGCTTCGGCCGGCTGGACGTGCTGGTGAACAATGCCGGCACCGTCGTCACCGGCCCGCTGGCCGAGGCCAGCACCGCCGACTGGCGCAAGGTCATGGGCACGGACCTCGATGGCGTGTTCTTCCTCAGCCGCGCCGCCATCCCGCACCTGGTCGCGACGGGCGGGAACATCGTGAACGTCTCCTCCGTCTCCGGCCTAGGCGGGGACTGGGACATGAGCATCTACAACGCCGCCAAGGGCGGGGTGACGAACCTCACCCGCGCCCTCGCGCTGGAGCTCGGCCCCAAGGGCGTACGGGTAAACGCGGTGAATCCGAGCCTGACCGTCACCGACATGACGAAGGACATGATGGGGGACGAGAAGCTGCTGGCGAAGTTCGCCGAGCGCATCCCCCTCGGCCGCCCCGCCCAGCCGGAGGAGGTGGCGGATGTCATCGCCTTCCTCGCCGGGCCCGACGCGCGCTTCGTGAACGGCGTGAACCTGCCCGTGGATGGCGGCCTCTCCGCCTCGAACGGCCAGCCGCCGCAGGCCTGAGGCCGGCCGGCCAGGGCTGGTGGAGGGGGCTGGTGGAGGGGGGCGGCGGCGAAAGCCGGCGCGGGCGCTCAGCCGCGCACGAAGACGACCAGCCCGCCGCGCCGGCGCACGTCGAAGCCCGTGGGGATGGTCAGCCGGTCCTGCCAGGTGACCATCCGCCGCGCCACTTCCCGCGCGAGCGGCACGGAGAGCGCGAGCGCCAGCAGGGCGAAGCCGAGATAGGCCTGCCCGGCCGCGCGCAGCGGGGCCCCGTGCGGCACGAGAAGGGTGGCGAGGATCACGGCGCCGCCGAGCAGCACGGAGAGAAGGGGCAGGAAAACCGCCGCGGCCACTCGCGTCATCGCACAACCCTCCACGGCCCGCGCCCTGGCGGTGCATCGGACGAAGGAACGGGTTCACGGCGCCCCGGGTTGCCCTGAGCGCGGGGCGGCGCCATGCCGGTCCTCATGCGCGTCACCGTCTTCGGCTCCGCCAATGCCGACCTGGTCTTCCCCGTGCCCGAGCTGCCGGCGGCGGGCCGCACCGTGCTGGGCGGCGCCTGGCGGGCCGCGCCGGGCGGCAAGGGCGCGAACCAGGCCGTGGCGGCGGCGCGGGACGGCGCCGCCCTGCGCTTCGCGGGCGCGGTGGGGCGCGACTTCCTGGCCGGCCTGGCCCTCTCGGCGCTCCGGGATGCCGGGGCCGACCTCTCCGCGGTGGTCGAGGTGGAGGCGCCCACCGGCGCGGCCGCCATCTGCGTGGACCCGCAGGGGCGCAACCAGATCGCGGTCTCCCCCGGCGCCAACGCGCTCGCCCGCGCGGCCGGGGTGCCGCCGCTGGCGCCGGGCGAGATCGTCCTGATGCAGATGGAGGTGCCGCCAGAGGAGAACGCCGCGCTCATCCTCCGCGCCCGGGCCGAAGGGGCGCTGCCGGTCCTCAACCTCGCCCCGGCCGGGCCGCTGGACCCCGCGGCGCTGCGCGCGCTGCACCTGCTGGTGGCGAACGAGCACGAGGCCGCCTGGCTCGCCGCCCGGCTGGGCTGCGCGGCGGATGCCGTCGCCCTGCACGGCGCACTCGGGATCACGGTCGCCGTCACCCTCGGCGAGCGCGGCGCCGAGGCCGCGGGTGCCGGGGGGCGCCACACCATCCCGGCCTTCCCCGCCCGGGCGATCGACACCACCGGCGCCGGGGATTGCTGGTGCGGCGTGCTGGCCGCCTCCCTCTCCTGCGGGGCGCCGCTGGAGGGGGCCATGCGCCGGGCCTCGGCCGCGGCCTCCATCGCCGTCTCCCGCCCGGGCGCGGCGGATGCGATGCCGCGCGCGGAGGAGACGGACCGGCTGCTCGGCGGCTAGAGCATTTTCTGGCCGGGTGGAATCACCCGGCGGCTCGGAAAATGCGACGAAGCAAGAGGCTGGATTGGTTACCGTGAGCCAAGGCGAACGGAAACTGCTCTAGTCCACCACGATCCGCGGCCCGCCCGCCCTGGCCCCGCCCGCCTTCGCCCAGACCCGGTCGGCAATGGCGCGGTAGGCGCGCGCCTCCGCCGAATCGGGCATGGCCAGCACCACGGGGCGCCCGGCATCGGCGTGCTCGCGGATGGAGAGGGTCAGCGGCAGCTCGCCCAGGAACTCCACTCCCAGCCGGTCCGCCTCGGCGCGGGCGCCGCCATGGCCGAAGACCTCGCTGCGGTGGTTGCAGTTGGGGCAGCAGAAGTAGCTCATGTTCTCGATCAGCCCGAGGACGGGCACGTTCACCTTCTCGAACATGCGGATGCCGCGGCGGGCATCGAGCAGCGCCACGTCCTGCGGGGTGGAGACGATCACCGCCCCGCGCAGCGCCACTCGCTGGGACATGGTGAGCTGCGTGTCGCCCGTGCCCGGTGGCATGTCCACCACCATCACGTCCAGCGCGCCCCACTCCACCTGGGACATCATCTGCTCCAGCGCGCCCATCACCATCGGGCCGCGCCAGACCATCGGCGTCTCCTGGTCTACCAGGAAACCGATGGACATGGCCTTCAGCCCCCAGCGCTCGATGGGGATGATGCGGTTGCCCGCGGCCAGCGGCTTCTCATGCGCGCCGAGCATCTGGGGGAGGGAGGGGCCGTAGATGTCGGCGTCCAGCAACCCGACGCGCAGGCCCTTTCCGGCCAGCGCCACGGCGAGGTTCACCGCGGTGGTGGACTTGCCCACCCCGCCCTTGCCGGAGGCCACGGCGATCACCGCGCCCACCTCGCCCAGCAGCATCCCGCCGCGCGGCCCCGCCTGGGGACCCGCCTGGGGACCTGGCTGGGCAGCCGGCTGCGGGGCAGGGGAGGGGGTAGCCCGGTGCGCGGTGAGCACCGCGCTGGCCGAGATCACGCCCCGCACCCCGCGCGCCGCCGCCTCGGCCGCGGCGCGCACCGGCTCGAACTCCCGCGCCCGCTCGCGGGGCACCGAAATCTCGACCTGAACCATGCCGTCGCGCACCGCGACCCCGCCGACCATGCCGGCCGAGACGATGTCGCGCCCGGTCGCCGGCTCCCTCACGCCCGCCAGCGCCGCCCGCACCGCCGCCTCCAGACCGCTCACCATCGCTTGAAAACCCCCGTGACCCGGCCAAGATGGCCCTGTGCGCGGCCCCTTCCCCGCTTGGGTGAGGCTGGCCGCGAATGCCATATGGGCGGCCCCCGGCCCGCGCAAGCGGAAGGGGGCGCCCCGACATTGAGGGAGAGTGAACGGCCCATGCCGTGGAACAGCAGCGGCGGACCGAGCCCCTGGGGATCCCCCGGAGGCGGCAACCGTCCGCAAGGCCCCTGGGGGACCCCGCCCCCGGGCGGGAGTGGCGGCGGCCGTGGTCCTGATCTCGACGATGCGATTCGCCAGGCGCAGGAGGCGGTGCGCCGCTGGCTGCCCCGCCGCGCCGGCAGCGCGGGCGGCTCGGGCGGGAAGGGGCTGGCGGTGCTCGCCGTCCTCGCCCTCGCGGCCTGGGGCGCCTCGGGCTTCTACCGCGTCCAGCCGGATGAGCAGGGCGTGGTCATGCGCTTCGGCGCCTTCAACCGCACCACCCCGCCCGGCCTGAACTACCGCATCCCCTGGCCGGTCGAGAGCGTGACGACGCCGCGCGTGACGCGCATCAACCGCGTCGATGTCGGCTTCCGCAGCGCCGTCGATTCGGGCGCCATCGCCCAGCGCCCCACCCCCAGCCGCGACGTGCTGGAGGAGAGCATGATGCTTACGGGCGACGAGAACATCATCGACATCGACTTCGCCGTGTTCTGGCGCATTCGCGACGCCGGCGAGTACCTGTTCAACACGCGCAACCCCGAGGTGACGGTCAAGTCCGCCGCCGAGAGCATGATGCGCGAGGTCATCGGCCGCACCCCGATCCAGCCCGCGCTGACCGAGGCGCGCGCCCAGATCGAGCAGCAGGTCCGCCTCGGCACCCAGGCGGTGCTCGACCAGTACAAGGCGGGGGTGGAGATCACCCAGGTCCAGCTCCAGAAGGTCGATCCGCCGAATGCCGTGATCGAGGCCTTCCGCGACGTCCAGCGCGCCGCCGCCGACCGCGAGCGCGCCCGCAACGAGGCCGAGGCCTACCGCAACGACATCATCCCCCGCGCGCGCGGCGAGGCGGAGCGGATGGTGCAGGAGGCGCAGGGCCAGAAGGACAGCCAGGTCGCCCGCGCCCGCGGCGAGGCCGGGCGCTTCATCTCCGTCCTCTCCTCCTACCAGGTGGCGCGGGATGTCACGGTGCGCCGGATCTATCTGGAGACGATGGAGGAGATCCTCCGGAAGAACCCGAAGATCATCGTGGATGATCGCCTGCAGGGCCTCGTGCCCCTGCTGAATCTCGACGGCGGGCGTACGCCGCCATCGCCGCCGCGCAATCCCGCGGCACCCGCGGCCGGTGCCGCCGCCACCCAGGCGCCGCGACAGGTGCCGCAGGGGACCGCCCGATGAACCGCCTCACCCTCGCCGCCATCGCGGCCGCGGTCGTGATCGTCACGGCTGTCTCTTCGCTCTTCACCGTGCACCAGACACAGCAGGTGCTGATCACGCAGTTCGGCGAGCCCAAGCGCGTGATCCAGGAGCCGGGTCTGCACGCGAAGATCCCCTTCATCCAGAGCGTCATCGCGCTGGACCGCCGCCTCCTCGACTACGAGGCGCCGGGCGAGGAGGTGATCCTCAACGACCAGCGCCGGCTGATCGTGGACAGCTTCACCCGCTTCCGCATCACCGACCCGCTGCTCTTCTTCCAGACCGTCGGCGTGGCCGAGAACGGCATCCGCGGCCGCCTCGCCTCCATCGTGTCCTCCTCGCTCCGGCGGGTGCTCGGTAACGAAGCGCTTCTGAACGTGCTCTCCGCCCGGCGCCTGCAGATCATGAACGAGATCCGGGACCAGGTGAATCGCGAGGCCGCCCGCTTCGGCATCGCGGTGGAGGATGTCCGCATCCGCCGCGCCGACCTGCCGGAGGAGAACACTCAGGCCATCCTCTCGCGCATGCAGTCCGAGCGCGAGCGCGTGGCGCGCGAGGCGCGGGCCGAGGGCGCGGAGCAGGGCGCCCGCATCCGCGCCGCGGCCGACCGCGACCGCACCGTGCTGCTGGCCGAGGCGACAGCCCAGGCCGACATCCTGCGCGGCCAGGGCGAGCAGGAAGCCATCCGCACCTTCGCGGACGCCTTCCAGCGCGACCCCGAGTTCTTCGGCTTCTGGCGCAGCATGCAGGCCTATCGCGAGGCCTTCTCCGAGGGTGGCGAGACGCGCCTCCTCCTCTCCCCGGAGAATGAGTTCTTCCGTTACTTCCGCGATATCCCGGGCAGCACGCGCTGACCGGAAGCGCGGCGACGTGGTGGCGGCCCGCCCCTGGGAAGGGGCGGGCCGTTTCCGTTTCCCCACCCAGCCGTGATCGCCCCCGTCGCCCTTTGTAACAGGCGGGGCCTTTCGTCCTGCCCTGAATGGTCCAATCTGCCGGCAGACGCCCCCCGGCGCGGCCCCGCGCCTCCGGTCCCGCGTCCCGGCCACACGATGCCCGAAGGGATAACCCTCTTGCGCTCCCGCACCCCGATCGCGACCACCCTCGCCCTCATCGCGGCCCTCGCTGCGGCGCCACTCGCGCCCGCCCTCGCCCAGACCCCGATGCGGGACGCGCCGACCTCCTTCCGCCCGCTCGCCACCCAGCTCCTCCCCGCCGTGGTGAGCGTGCAGGTCAGCACCAGCCCCGCCGCGCGCAACGCCCAGCGCCCCGACGCGCCGGACGCCCCCCAGGCCCCGCCCGGCAGCCCCTTCGAGGAGTTCTTCCGCGACTTCCTCGAGCGCAACCGCCCGCCCGGCCCGGGTGGCCCCGGTGGTCCCGGCGGCCGGCCCGGCCCCAGCCCGCAGCAGCGCCGCGGCACCTCCCTCGGCTCCGGCTTCATCATCGATGCCGGCGAGAAGCTGGTGGTGACGAACAACCACGTCGTCGAGGGCGGGACGGAGATCAACGTCGTCCTGAACGACAACACCACCCTGCCGGCCGATCTCGTCGGCACGGATCCGCGCACCGACATCGCGCTGCTCCGCATCAGGACGGACCGGCAGCTCACCGCGGTCGACTTCGGCAACTCGGACGACGCGCAGGTCGGTGACTGGGTGCTGGCGATCGGCAACCCCTTCGGCCTCGCATCCTCCGTCTCGGCCGGCATCATCTCCGCCCGCTCGCGCGACATCCGCCAGGGGCTCTACGACGATTTCATCCAGACGGACGCCGCCATCAACCGCGGCAATTCCGGCGGCCCGCTCTTCGACATGTCGGGCAAGGTGGTCGGCATCAACACCGCGATCTACTCGCCCTCCGGCGGCTCGATCGGCATCGGCTTCGCCATCCCCTCCAACCTCGCGCGCGGCATCGTGGCGCAGCTCCGTGACGGCGGGCGCGTGCGGCGCGGCTGGCTCGGCGTGAACATCCAGCAGGTGACGGACGAGATCGCGGAGAGCCTCGGCCTGCGCGGCGGCGCCCGCGGCGCCCTCGTGGCCCGCGCGCAGGAGGACGGCCCCGCCGCCAAGGGCGGCGTCCGCAACGGCGACGTGATCCTGCGCTTCAACAACCAGGAAGTCCGCGAGATGCGGAACCTGCCGCGCATCGTCGCCGAGACGCGCGTGGGCACCGAGGCGCCCGTGACCGTCTGGCGCGACGGCCGCGAGGAGACGCTCAACGTCACCGTCGCCGAGCTGCCCGCCGACCAGGCGGAGGCCCAGGCGCGCGCCGGCGGCCAGCCCTCGGCGCCGCGCAGCCAGGTGGTGGAGCTGCAGGGCCTCGGCCTGAAGGTCGGCCCGATCACCCCGGAGGCCCGCGAGCGCTACAGCCTCCGCCCGGAGCAGCGCGGCGTGCTCATCACCGAGGTCGATGGGAACGGCCCGGCCGCCGAGCGCGACCTGCGCGCGGGCGACGTGATTGTGGAGGTGCAGCAGGAGCGCGTGAACACGCCGCAGGAGGTACAGTCCCGCCTGGAGGCGCTGCGCCGGCAGAACCGCGCCAGCGCGCTGCTGCTCGTCGAGGGCCAGCAGGGCCAGCGCTTCGTGCCGCTGCGGCTGCGCGAAGAGGGGGGCGGGCGCCGCAACTAGCGGCGGCCCGACCGGGCAAAAGGAAGGGGGCGCTGGCCATGGCCGGCGCCCCCTTTTCTCATGGTGCCGGCCTTATGGGCCGGCGTGCTTCAGCTCCGCTCGTAGAGGAGGCGCGCCCGCACCGTGCCGGGCAGCGCGCGAAGCTCCTCGAGCACGGCCTGCGCGTCCCGCAGCCCTTCCGCATCCACCACGACGTAGCCGATCTCTGCATCGGTCTGGAGGTACTGGCCGGCGATGTTCGCGCCGTGCCGCGTGAACAGCTCGTTGATCGCGGCCAGCGTGCCCGGGTGGTTGCCGTGGACGTGCAGGAAGCGCGCGCCGCGCGGGCGGGCGGGCAGCACGGCCTCGGGGAAGTTCACCGCGCCGAGCGTCGCGCCCGTGTCGGAATAGTCGGAGAGCTTGCGCCCGGTCTCCTCGCCGATGCGCGACTGCGCCTCGACCGTGCTGCCGCCGATATGCGGGGTGAGGATGACGTTGCGCAGGCCCTGGAGCGTGGAGACGAAGGGGTCCGTGTTCTTCTCCGGCTCCTCCGGGAACACGTCCACCGCCGCGCCGCTGAGATGACCGGCTTCCATCGCCGCCCTCAGCGCCCCGAGGTCCAGCACCCGGCCGCGGGCGTTGTTGATGAGCACGGCGCCCGGCTTCATCAGCGCGATCTCGTCGGCCCCGATGAGGTTATGCGTCGCGGGCGTCTCGGGCACGTGCAGCGTCACCACGTCGGACCCCTGCAGCAGCGCGCGGAGCGAGGGCATGGAAAGGGCGTTGCCGTGCGGCAGCTTCGGGATCACGTCGTAATAGGTCACGCGCATGCCGAAGGCCTCGGCCAGAACCGAGACCTGCGCGCCGATATTGCCGTAGCCGACGATGCCGAGCGTCTTGCCCCGCACCTCGCGGCTGTCGGCCGCGGACTTGTCCCACACGCCGGTATGGGCCGCGTTGGAGCGGCCGGGGATGCCGCGCAGCAGCATCACGATCTCGCCCATCACCAGCTCGGCCACCGAGCGCGTGTTGGAGAAGGGCGCGTTGAAGACGGGGATGCCGCGGCGCCGCGCCTCGGCCAGGTCCACTTGGTCGGTCCCGATGCAGAAGCAGCCCACGGCGATCAGCCGGTCCGCCTCGTCCAGCACCGCCTTGGTCACCCGCGTGCGGGAGCGGATGCCGAGGAGGTGGACGCCCTTGATGGCCTCGCGCAGCGCGTCCTCGTCCAGCGCCTTCTTCTCGCGCCGGATATTCGTGTATCCGGCCGCCTCCAGCGTCGCCACTGCGCTGTCGGAGATGCCCTCCAGCAGCAGGATGCGGATCTTCTCCTTGGCGAGGGAGATCGGGCCCGTGGGCGCGGAGGGGGAGGGGAGGGCATCGGGCATGGCGCCCGAGGATTGCCGCAAACCGCCCCGCCGACGCAACCGCGCCGCGCGCGGGGCTGGGCCGACCCCTCCGCTTCCCGGTCGGGAGCTAGCCCAGATTCGCCCGGATCGTGGCGGCCATTTCCTCCGGCGTCGCCCCCGGGCGGAACAGCGCCCTGAGCGAACCGTCCCGCCCGAGGAGGTAGATGAAGGCCGAGTGGTCCATCAGGTAGTCCGAGGCGCCGGGCGGCGTGACCTTGGCGTAGTAGACCCGGAAGGCGCGGGCCGCGGCCGAGACCTGCGCGGAGGTGCCGGTCAGGCCGGTGATGGAGGGGTGGAAGAGGGCGACGTAGTCCTTCACCCGCGCCGGCGTGTCCCGCTCGGGATCGACGCTGATGAAGACGGGCCGCACCCCCTCCGCCCGCGGGCCGAGAAGGTCCATGGCCTGGCCGATGGCCTGGAGCTCGGTCGGGCAGACATCGGGGCAGAAGGTGAAGCCGAAGAAGACGAGGGCGAGCCGGCCGCGCAGGTCCGCCTCCGTCACCGGCCGGCCGTCGCCGTCCACGAGGGAGAACGGGCCGCCGATGGCCACCCCGGCCGGGAGCGCCACCCCGCCCGCGCTCGGCGGCGGCGCGTTGCCGAGCAGCCGGGCGAAGGCCGCGCCCAGCCCCTCCCCGGGCTGGCGGACGATGAGCGCGGCCCCCCACATGGCCCCGAGGGCGAGGATGAGGAGAGCGGCGGCGATGCGAAGGGCGCGGGTCATGGCCCGCCATATAGCGCACCAGCCGCAACGGGCGACGGGGTAGAGCGTTCCCAGCCTTGTCGTTCCGAATCCGGCGCGCGTCCCGGCGGTGCCTGCCGCCCTTGCGCGATCCGTGCCGGAAGGTCAGCCCGTGTTAACCGGGCCCGGCAAGAAAGAGACTTCATCCCCGAGAAACCCGAGTGAGGTGAGACGATGCCTGATCGCGCGATGCGGGATCCCGCGCTGGAGACCCTGGCCGATATCGCCAATGACAACCTGGCCGAGCAGCTTCGCCACGAAGCGGCGGCGCGCATCCTCGTGGCCGCGCGGCGCGTGCGGGCGATGGTCGGCACCCATCCGGGCGAGCATCTGGTGGACACGCTCACCTCCGGCTGGGATCCCCGCTCCGTGACCGCCCTGGAATATGCCGAAGGCCTGCCCGTCCGCGTCCTGGACGGCTTCCTTGGCGCTGCGCCCCGCTGGGCGCGCCTGATGCGCGAACTGCTCGATTCGCCCGAGCCGGGCGCCGCCGCCGCCTGACGCGGGGCAGCCCCTTGCGGGGCGCCGGGCCGGATTAGCCCTGATTTAATCCACTTGCCTGACTCTCCACCGCGTCAAGACGACGCGAGTGGAGCCGGCGATGCCCATCGTGGCCGCGGGCACGATGCCCGCCACCATCCTGGAGAACAACCGGACCGGAGACTGGTCCGCCACCCTGTCCCTGTCCGGGGTCTCGGGGGTGACGAACGTTGCCGTCACCGGGGCGGGCGCCTCGGTGTTCCAGGCCTCGCTCGACGGCGCGGGCCGCGTTGTCGTCACGCCCATCGGGGCGCTGGACCGCGAGGCCTATGCCGCCGGGGCCGATCCCGTGCTGGGCTTCGGCCTCTCCGTCCTCGCCGGCGGCGCTTGGCAGACGGTCGAGGGATCGTGGAACGTCACGCTGCTCGGCGTGGACGACACGCTGCCCGCCAACCTGCGCTTCAGCAACGGCGGCGCGGTCCTCGAGACGGATATCGGCGCCACGATCGGCGACCTCGTCGCCGACGACCCCGACAGCAGCGCCGCGCGGCTGGAATACCGCGTCCTCTGGCCGGATTCGGCCCTCTTCGACATCGTGGGCAGGACGCTGCGGCTGCGGGACGGGGTGGACCTGCTGCGGCTCGGCGGCACGGTGCGCGAGGTGATGATCGGCGTCTCGGACGGGCTGAACGAGGCGGCCTTCAGCCTTCCCGTCACGGTTCTCAACGTCACGAACGAGGACGGGCCGGTGATCTCGCCGCCGGTCACCTCCCCCCCTGCGACCTCGCCCCCTGCAACCTCGCCCCCAGCCACCTCGCCGCCCTCGACCGGGACGGATACGGGGAGCGGGACGGGCTCGACGACGCCGACCTCGCCGCCGGCTTCTCCCCCGGCCTCGCCGCCCGCCTCGCCGCCGCCCAGCCCGCCGCCTCCGCCACCCCCGCCGGCCGCCGCCATCGTCATCGCGCAGACGGGCAACGACGCGGCCGTGGCCGAGGGCGGGGCGACCGACAGCTTCACCGTCAGCCTCTCCTACCTCCCCACCGCGACCGTGACGGTGACGATCACGGCGGGCGAGGACCTCAACCTCGCCCGCAGCGCGGCGGGAGCCCTGACCAAGACCATCACCTTCGTCATCCAGCCGGCAGACTGGGCGAAGCCGCGCACGGTCATCGTCTCGGCGGTGAACGACACCTTCTATGAGGGGGCGGAGACCGTCTCGGTGACCATCAGGGCCACCAGCGACGATCCCTCCTTCGGGGGGCTTGCATCGACCGGTCTCAACGTCGCCATCACGGACGACGACCCCGCGCCGCCGCCGCCCGCGCCTCCCCCGCCGCCACCCCCGCCGCCGCCGCCCGCCGGCCTCTCCATCGTCGAGACGAGCGGGAAGACCGCCGTGGCCGAGGGAGGGGCAGGGGACAGCTTCACCATCGCCCTGGCGTCCCAGCCCAGCTCGCCGGTGACGGTGACATTATCGGGCGGGGCGGACCTGCTGCTCGCCGGCAGTGGTGGCACGCCCAGCTCGATGGTGAGCATCGTCTTCACCGCCGCCGACTGGGCGTCGCCGCGCGCCGTCCTGGTGAGCGCGATCGACGACCGCGTGGTGGAAGGGGCGGAGGTGGCCGGCATCGGGATCACCATCGCCAGCACCGACAGTCGCTACAGCAGCCTCGCGGCTCCGAGCCTCCTCGTTTCCGTCCAGGACGGGGTCTCGCCGCCACCCCCACCGCCGCCGCCACCCCCACCGCCGCCGCCACCCCCGCCACCCCCACCGCCACCGCCACCGCCGCCCACCTCTTCCCTCGCGCCGGGAGGGCACACGGCAACCGCGGCCATGTCCGCCACCGGCAATGCGGTGCTGGCCCAGCGCGCGGCGGATGTGGCCGGCATCAGCGGCACGGACGACAGCCTCCTCATCACCTGGCGCGACGGCACGACCACGATGCTGGCCGGAACGACGGGAATTGCCTTTGCGGAGGGGCGGATCGTCTTCGGCGGCGCCACTCCTGCCGCCCGGGCCCTGCGCGCCTATGAGGCAATACTCGGCTTCACCCCGGAGGCCGGTGCGGTGGCCGGCACCGCGAAGCTGCTGGCAGGGGGGATCTCGATGACGGACGTCACCGCCTCCCTGCTCGGCACGGCAACCTGGAAGGCGCGGGTGGCCGGCCTCGGCACCGCCCAGCAGATACGGCTCATCTACGAGGATGTGATCGGCTACGCGCCCTCGGCCGGGGCCATGGAGTATCTTCTCTGGGCCAACAGCGTGGGCGTGAGCATGGCCGGGCTTGCGGCGATGCTGATCGACACGCCCCAGGCTGCGGCTCATTCAGAGGCGGAGCACCCCGCTGGCATCTGGCTGATGAGCCCGACGCAGCGCAGCATCGTGCAGGCCTATGATGCGGCGCTGGATCAGGTGCCGGATCAGGCCGCGCTCGCCCGCTGGTCCCTGCTGCTCGACGGTGGCCATGTCTCCCTGGCCGGGCTCTACACCTATCTCTCGGCGACCGGCTTGTTCCAGGCACGCCACGCCGGACAGTCCAATGCCGACTTCGTCGTCAGGATCTACGATCATGCGCTGGGACGGGACCCCACGGCAGCCGAGCTGACGGCGGCGAAGAGCCAGCTCGACACCGGAACGGTCTCGCGCGTTGGGTTCCTCCAGAGCCTGGGCGAGGCACAGACGGAGATCGGTCCCGCTCCCGGCGGCGGCCGGGCCGAGGAGGCCGCCTATGCCTCCCATCAGACGGATGGGCAGGTCCTCGGGCGCGGCCGCTCGCTCGCCGACACGGCCAACTCGGCCAGCGGCGAGGTCGTGACGACGCATGCCAGCGCCGAACTGGCGAGCATCGAGGTGGCGCCGAACGGCGTGGCCCTGCACTGGGCGGATGGAAGCGAGGTAAGGCTGGGTGCGGTGGAGCGCGTCCTTTTCCCCGACGGCAGGCTGGAGCTGGACGGGGCTTCGCGGCCCTCGGTGGTGGCGCGGATCTACGAGGCGACGATCGGCTTCTCCCCGACCAGCTGGCACCTGGGGGTGTTCGAGAGCTGGCTGGATGGCGGCACCTCGCTCACCGCTCTCGCCCAGACCTTTCTCAGCACGAATGAGTCTCGGAGCCATTTCGCCGGAATGGATGCGAGCGGACAGCTCGGCACGATCTATCGTAGCATCTTCGACATGGCGCCCTCGGTGGAGGTGATAGCCTATCTCAACTGGTCGCTACGGATGGGGGTCAGCCTGCCTGACCTCACCGCCTGGCTCGCCCAGCTGCCCGAAGCGACGGCGCCCTTTGAGCGGACCCATGCGAGCGGCGTCTGGGTGCTGGACCTCGCAGGTTCGGCAGTGGTGCGTGCCTACGACGCCATGCTGAACACCGTTCCCGATCCGGCCAGCCTGCTGATCTGGAAAGCGGCTGTGAACCATCCCGGTAACCTCGAACTCCTCTACGCCACCCTGATGGGAACGGAGATGCACACCGCGCTCTATGAAGGGCTGAGCCCGCAGGCCTGGGTCGCCGGGCATTACGAGGCGGCGCTGGAGCGTCCGGCCACGGCCGCGGAACTGGCCCACTCCACGGGCCTCGTCGTCAGCGGTGCGGTCCCCTATCTCGGGATGGCGCTCGCGATCGGTGAGTTGCAGCCCTATGTGGAGCCGGTCCGCACCGCCACGACGATCAGCGTGGAGTTGCTCTGACGCAGGGCCCTCACGGCACGACCGAGATCTCCCGCTTGAGGCAGCGCAGGGTGAAGGCGCTGCGCGTGTGGCGAACGCCGGGCAGGCGGTAGATCTTCTGGCGCAGAAGGTTCTCGTAACCCGCCGTGCCGCCGACGGCCGCCTTGATGATGTAGTCGTACTCGCCGGTGACGAGGTGGCATTCGAGGATCTCGGGAATGCCGTGCACGGCTTCCTCGAAGAGGCGGAGCGCACCCTCGTCGTGCTTCTCCATCATCACCTCCAGGAACACCGTGTCGGGAAGGCCGAGGGCCGCCTGGTCCAGCAGGGCCGAGTAGCCCTTGATGACGCCCGATGCCTCCAGCCGCTTCACCCGCGTCCAGCAGGGGGAAGGCGATAGACCCACCTCCTCGGCGAGCTCGGCGTTGGAGAGCCGCCCCTTGCGGGACAGCGCGCGCAGGATGCGGCGGTCCGTGGCGTCCATGTTTCCTCCTTCAGGCGGAAGCTTCTTCCGCATCTTCGGCGGCGCACCATGAAAAACGGAAGGAAACGCCGGCCTTTCCCGCCTATCCTGCTTCAATCGGAAGAAGAGAACGAGCCCCGCGCAGGGCCCGTCCGGGAGTGGTCCATGGGAAGCGTGCAGCGCGCGACGATGCGTCTGGAGGACCGGTGGGAATCCGGCCCCGACCCCGTATTGATGACGGGCATCCAGGCGCTGGTGCGGCTGCCGCTGGAGCAGCGGGCGCTGGACCGCGCCGCCGGCCACGACACGGCGGGCTTCGTCACGGGATACCGGGGCAGCCCGCTCGGCACCTATGACAAGGAACTCCAGAAGCAGTCGAAGCGGCTGCTGGAGGCGGGCGTCGTCTTCCAGCCCGGGCTGAACGAGGACCTCGCCGCCACCGCCGCCTGGGGCAGCCAGCAGGCGGGGCTCTTCGGGGACGGCACGAAGGAGGGCGTCTTCGCCATCTGGTACGGCAAGGGCCCGGGGGTGGACCGCAGCGGGGACGCGCTCCGCCACGCGAACATGGCGGGCACCGCGCCGCTGGGCGGCGTGCTGGCGCTCGCGGGGGATGATCCTTCCGCCAAGTCCTCCACCGTCGCCAACGCCTCCGACCACGCCTTCATGGACCTGGAGATCCCCTTCCTCGACCCCGCCGGGGTGAACGAGGTGCTGGAGTTCGGGCTGAAGGGCCTCGCCCTCTCGCGCTTCGCGGGCACCTGGGCCGGGATGAAATGCGTGGCGGACACGATGGACGCCAGCGCGAGCTTCCGCATCGACCCCTCCTGGCGCCCGATCATCCCCGAGGGCGACTTCGAGGGGGAGGACGGACGCCACATCCGCCTGCGCGACGTCGTGCTCGCCCAGGAGCGCCGGCTACGCCTGACGCGCCTGCCCGCCGCCATCGCCTTCGCCCGCGCGAACGGGCTGGACCGCGTGGTGCTGGACTCGCCCCGCCCGCGCTTCGGCATCGCCGCGCGCGGCAAGGCCTACGCCAATCTCCGCCAGGCGATGCTCGACCTCGGCATCGACGACACGGCGGCGCGCCTCCTCGGGTTGCGGATCTGGAAGGTCGGCCTCGCCTGGCCCCTGGATGCCGAGGCCGCGCGCGCCTTCGCCCAGGGGCTGGAGGAGGTGATGGTGGTGGAGGACCGCCGCTCCTTCCTTGAAGCCCAGCTCCGCGACGCGCTCTACGGCACCCCCGGCGCACCCCGCATCACCGGCAAGCGCGACGCCGACGGTGCGCCGCTGCTCTCCGAACTGTCGGAGCTCGACGCCGCCTCCATCGCGCGCGCGCTGGACGCGCGCCTGCCGCGGGAGGGGCGGCCGGAGAGCATGGCCGCGCGGCTGGCCGCGCTCACCGCCCTGGCCGGCGCGGCGAGCGCGCCCATCGCCCTGCGCCAGCCCTGGTTCTGCCCGGGCTGCCCGCACAACTCATCGACGAAGGTGCCCGAGGGCAGCCGCGCCATGGCGGGCATCGGCTGCCACTACATGGCGACCTGGATGGACCGCTCCACCGAGGTCTTCACCCAGATGGGCGGGGAGGGGACGCCCTGGCTCGGCCAGATGGCCTTCGTGAAATCGCCCCACGTCTTCGCCAATCTCGGCGACGGCACCTACTCGCACTCGGGAAGCCTCGCCGTGCGCGCGGCCGTCGCGGCGAAGGCGAACATCACCTACAAGATCCTGGTGAACGGCGCGGTCGCCATGACGGGCGGCCAGACGCCGGAGGCCGAGATGACCGTGCCCCGCATCGCGGCCCAGATGGCGGCGGAGGGCGTCGCCTCCGTCACCGTCGTCTCCGACGATCCCGATCGCCACCAGGGCGACCCCACCATGCCGCGCGGCGTCGCCTTCCATCACCGGGACGAGCTGGAGAGCGTGCAGAAGGCGCTGCGCGAGACGCCGGGCGTCACGATCCTCATCTACGACCAGGAATGCGCCACCGAGCGCCGCCGCCACCGCAAGCGCGGCACGGCGGCGAAGGCGGGCCGGCGCGTCGTCATCAATCCCCGGGTGTGCGAGGATTGCGGCGATTGCGGCGTGCAGTCCAACTGCCTCGCCGTGCAGCCCGTGGCGACGGAGTTCGGCCAGAAGCGGCAGGTGGACCAGAGCGCCTGCAACGGGGACTTCTCCTGCCTCAAGGGCTTCTGCCCCTCCTTCGTCACGCTGGAGGGCGCGGAGGTCGCAGCGCATCCCGAGGCCGCCGCCGCCCCCACCGATCTCCCCGAGCCCGCGCTCCCCTCCCTGCGCGGGGAGGCCTGGAACATCGTGCTCGCCGGCATCGGCGGGCAGGGGGTGACGGCGCTCTCGGCCATCCTCGCCACCGCGGCGCATATCGACGGGCGCCCCGTCCGCACCATCGACCAGCTCGGCCTGGCCCAGAAGGGCGGCGGCGTGCAGGCGCAGATCCGCATCGGGGCGGAGGGCGCGGCGCCGGAGACGCTCGCCGGGCCGCGCATCGGCGCGGGGCAGGCGGACCTGCTGGTCGCCGCCGACGCCATCGGCGCGCACGGCCCCGCCGTCCGCCCGCTGCTCTCCCGCGAGCGCACGGCGGGGGTGGTGAATGCCGAGATCGCGGCCACCGCCGGCTTCCTCCTGGGCACGCCGCGCTCGGAGGGCGGCGCGATCCTGGACAACCTGCGCGCCGTCTCGCGCGACCTCGTGGCGCTGCCCGCCGCGCATCGCGTGGAGGAGGCGCTGGGCGACGCCATCTTCCTCAACGTCTACCTCCTGGGCGTGGCCTTCCAGCGCGGGCTGGTGCCGCTCTCCTTCGCGGCCATCGACCGGGCGCTGGAGCTGAATGGCACGGCGGTGGAGCGGAACCGGCGGGCCTTCGCCCTCGGCCGCGCCGCCGCGCTGGAGGCCCCCGCCGAGCCCGCCGCGCCGGAGACGCTGGACGCCCTCATCGCCCGGCGCGTGGCCGATCTCACGGCTTATCAGAGCGCCGCCTATGCCCGGGACTATGCCGGCTTCGTCGCGCGCCTCCGGGCGGCGCCGGGGGTGGACGAGGCGCTGGCGCGGGCCGTCGCCGTGCAGCTCCACCGCCTCATGGCCTACAAGGACGAGTACGAAGTGGCGCGGCTGCACGCCGATGCCGCCTGGCAGGCCTCGCTCGACCGGGGTTTCACGGGCACCACACGGAAGGTGCTGCACCTCGCCCCGCCCGTCCTCTCCCGCACCGATCCGGCCACGGGCCGCCCGGCCAAGCGCGCCTTCGGGCCCTGGATGCTCCGCGCCATGTCCCTGCTGCGCCACGGCAAGGTGCTGCGCGGCACGGCGCTGGATCCCTTCGGCCGCACGGAGGAGCGCCGCACGGAGCGCGCCATGATCCGCGAGTTCCGCGAGGGGCTGGAGGCGATGCTCCCCCGGCTGGAGGAGGCGAACCGCGACACCCTGCGCGAGTGGGTCGAGGCCTGGGGCGGCGTCCGCGGCTTCGGCCCGGTGAAGGAGGCGAGCATCGCCCGCACCCGCCCGCGCCTCGCCGCAATCGCCTCGCGGCTGGACGCGCCCGTGCCCGCCGCGGCCGTGCACACCGCCGGGGCGGCGGGCACCACCGTGGCGGCGGAATGAGGCCAGGGGACGGACGATCCGCCGCTCCGCGCGTTGCAACCCGGCGCGGGTGGGGCCGGGTTGGCCGGTATACCCTCCGCGAGGAGGGCGCCCCGCATGTATGTCGAGATCGAGACGGCCCGCCTGGCCGGCCCCGTGGATGAGGTTGTTCAGCGCGTGCGGGACCACGTCGTGCCGCTGCTCCAGGGACGGCCGGGCTTCAAGGGATACTGCGCCTTCGCCTCCGAGGCGGGCGACGCCTTCCACTCCATCGGCATCTTCGAGAGCCGCGAGAGCGCGGAGGAGGCGATGGCCCGGTTGCGCGAGTGGGCCGGGGAGGGGATGCGCGGCCTCGTCGAAGGAGCGGAGACGATCAGCGGCGAGGCCGTGTTCCACGACGTCGAGGCGCCGAAGGAGCAGCAACGGGACCGCCACCGCCCGCTCTTCGCCGTCATCCGCACCTATCACGGCCTGCCCGGCCAGACGGAGACGATGCACTCCATCGTCAGCAAGAAGACCCTGCCGGCCATCGAGGGCGCGGAGGGCTTCCGCGGCTTCTACTCCTTCCGCGACGAGGCGGAGCCGGACCGCGCCGTCTCCGTCACCCTCTTCGACACGCGGGAGGACGCGCTGCGCACCCATGACGCCGTGCTCGCCATCATGCGCGAGCGGCTGGGCGACATGGCCTACGACCTGCCGGAAATGGTGGCGGGAGAGACCGCCGTCCTCGCCACGGGGGAGTAGCCCAGCGCTCCCGGGGCGGCGCTCGGCGTCCCCGGGGCGCTCGGCGTCCCCGGGGCGCTCGGCGTTCCCCGCGCACTCAGCGTTCCCCGCGCGCTCAGCGCCCCCCGGGCGCTCCGCGCCCGAGCGGCGCGGTGGTGCCGAGCGTCAGCACGCCCTGCGTGCCCGCCGCCGGGTCCGCATCCCCGGTGAAGGCGAGGGCGAAGTCCGGCCGCCCCGGCTGGCCAGTGGAGAGGCGATAGGTGATCTGCCGCGCCGGCCGCGCCCCGGGCACGGGCACCTCCCCGTCGAAGGCGCGCGTGACCCTCAGCCCCGGCCGCGCCACGCCCTCGGCCAGCCGCACGAACAGCGCCTCCGCCGTCTCCACATCCATGCGCTGCAACCGCATGGAGCAGGCGAGGGGACGGGTGAGGAGGATGAGCACGAGCGCCCCGGTCGAGCCGCCGCGCGCCGCCAGCACCTCTCCCTGCGCGCCCCGCAGCAGCGGCGCCGCGCGATCCGCGGGAAGCGGCGTGAAGCCGGCCTCCCGCGCGGCGGCGAGGCTCTCTCCACCCGTCAGCAGGCGCGCGCAGATCTGCATGAAGCTGCCCATGGCCGCCGCCGTCTCCTCCGTCAGCGGCGCGGCCGCGCGGGCGGGCGGCGGGAGGAGCAGCGCCGCCGCCATAAGGAGAACTGGACGGCGCGCCGCGAGCGCGGCCAGATGACGCAAACGAGGAAACGGTACCATGCCCCTGGATAGCGCCTTCGACCTGCCCGAGGACACCCGCGCGCTTCGCGAGGTGGCGCAGGACTTCGCGCGCGACGTGCTGGCCCCCCGCGCCCTGGAATGGGACGCGACGCGCCACTTCCCCGTGGAGGAGATGCGCCAGGCCGCCTCCCTCGGCATGGCCGCGCTCTACGTGCGGGAGGAATCCGGCGGGGCCGGGCTGACGCGGCTCGACGCCGCCGTGGTCTTCGAGGCCCTGGCCACGGGCTGCCCGACCACCTCCGCCTTCCTCTCCATCCACAACATGGTCGCCTGGATGATCGACCGCTGGGGCAGCGACGCCCAGCGGGCCGAGCAGCTCCCCTCCCTCGTCACCATGGAGCGCCTGGCCTCCTACTGCCTGACCGAGCCGGGATCGGGCAGCGACGCGGCGGCGCTGCGCACGCGGGCGGCGCGGGACAACCAGGGCTATGTGCTGAACGGCTCGAAGGGGTTCATCTCGGGCGCCGGCAGCTCGGACCTCTACCTCACCATGGCCCGCACGGGCGGGGAGGGGCCGGACGGCATCTCCGCCCTGCTCGTGCCGAAGGACACCCCCGGCCTCTCCTTCGGCGCGAACGAGAAGAAGATGGGCTGGAACGCCCAGCCCACGCGCACGATGACCTTCCAGGACGCCCGCGTCTCCGCCGGTGCCCTCCTGGGCGAGGAGGGGCAGGGCTTCCGCATGGCCATGGCCGGGCTCGATGGCGGGCGGCTGAACATCGCGGCCTGCTCCATCGGCGGGGCGCAGCGGGCGCTCGACATCGCGCTGGACTATGTCCGGGAGCGCCGGGCCTTCGGCAAGGCCGTGTCGGACTTCCAGGCCACCCAGTTCCGCCTCGCCGACATGGCCACCGAGCTGGAGGCCGCCCGCTCGCTCCTCTGGCGCGCCTGCGCGAAGCTGGACAGCAAGGCCCCCGATGCCGGCTCCTTCTGCGCCATGGCCAAGCGCTTCGCCACCGACACCGGGCACCGCGTGGCCGACGAGGCACTGCAGCTCCTCGGCGGCTACGGCTACCTGCACGACTACGGGGTGGAGAAGCTGGTCCGCGACCTCCGCGTGCACCGCATCCTGGAGGGCACGAACGAGATCATGCGGGTCATCATCGCCCGCAACCTCCTGGGGCGGCGTTAGAGATGTTGACAGAATCGTGATAAGGGGGCGAGGGTTCCGCAACGGGGGGTTGTAAGCCTTTCCCCGACATACCCGCCAATAGGGCCCGCCAATAGGGCAGGAGAGAGACTTATGCGGCGCAGGCCCGTGATCCCGGCGCTCAGGGCGCTCGCCCTCGCGGTGCCTGCGCTCCTTTCCGCCCCGGCGCCCGGCCTGGCGCAGGGCGAGATCCGCAGCATCACCGTGCCCGCCGAGGGCGGGGTGATCATTCCCTCCCGCAGCGCCCCACGCCTCACCGCCCGCCCGGTCGGCACGGGAACTGGCACGCCCATCCCGCCCCGTGCCGCGCGTGCCAGCACGCCCGGCCCCGTGCTGCTGCCCGATACGGGAACGGGCCTCGCCGCCCCCGTCCTCGGCCTCGCCCTCCCCGCCATCGCCGGCGCGCTGCTCGGCGGCGCCATCGCGGGGTCGAAGGGGGGCAGCTCCGCGCCGGCCCGGACGCGCTGAACCCTGGCGGGAAGGGGCCCGCCCTCCCCTCCGGCGCCGATCCGCCCTATTCCCGCGCTGCACAGCGAGAGAGGGGCGCCGCCCATGTCCAGCACAGCCGGTTCCAGCCGCGAGGCCGCCATCGCCCGCGCCCAGGCGGAGTTCGACAGCGGCGCCTTCCGCGAGCGCATGGCCGCGCTGGTCGCCATTCCCTCCACCTCCCAGTCGCCCGCCCATGCCGGGGACCTCCGCCGCTACCTGGAGGAGGGGATCGCCCCCTGGATCACGCGGCTCGGCTTCGAATCAGGCATCCACCCGAACCCCGAGGCGGGCTGCGGCCCCATCCTCGTCGCCAGCCGGATCGAGGACCCCTCCCTCCCCACGGCGCTGCTCTACGGCCATGGCGACACGGTGCTCGGCATGGAGGAGGCCTGGGCCCCCGGGCTGAAGCCCTGGGCGATCACCGAGCGGGACGGGCTCTGGTACGGGCGCGGCACGGCGGACAACAAGGGCCAGCACATCGTCAACCTCGCCGCGCTGGAGGCGGTGCTGGCCGAGCGCGGCGGCCGGCTGGGCGCGAACGTGAAGCTCGTGCTGGAGATGTCGGAGGAGCTGGGCTCGCGCGGGCTGCGCGCCTTCGTCGAGACGCATCGCGAGGAACTGGCCGCCGACGCGCTCATCGCCTCCGACGGGCCGCGGGTGGAGCCGGGCCTGCCGACCATCGCGGCGGGCTCGCGCGGCAGCTTCATGTTCGACCTCGTGGTCAAGCTGCGCGCGGGCGGCGTGCATTCCGGCCACTGGGGCGGGCTGACGACCGACCCGGCCATCCTTCTCTCCCACGCGGTCGCCAGCATCGCCGACCGGAACGGGAAGATTCTCGTGCGCGACTGGCTGCCCGGCGAGACCGTGCCCGCCCCGATCCGCGCGGCGCTGGAGGGCTGCCCCGTGGGCGGCGGGGAGGGCGCGGCTACGATCGACGAGGGCTGGGGCGAGCCCGGCCTGACCGCGGCCGAGAAGATCTACGGCTGGGCCTCCTTCATCGTGCTCGCCATGACCTCCGGCCGGCCCGAGGCGCCGGTGAACGCCGTGGCCCCGGAGGCCCGCGCCGCCTGCCAGATCCGCTACACCGGCGACTCCGACCCGTCGAAGTTCGAGCGCGCCCTGCGCGCCCATCTCGACGCCCACGGGCTGCAGAAGGTGGCCATCGAGCGGGCCGGCATCCGCATGCCCGCCAGCCGCACGGCGCCGGACAACCCCTGGGTGCTCTGGACGAAGGCGAGCATGGAGCGCTCCCTCGGCACCCGCGTGCAGGTCACGCCCAACGCCTCGGGCGGGCTGCCGGGCGATGTCTTCGTGGACCTGCTCGGCACGCCGCTCGTCTGGGTTCCGCACTCCTACAACGGCTGCAAGCAGCACGGGCCGGACGAGCACGTCATCCCCGCCATGCTTCGCGAGGGGCTGACCGCCTTCACCGGCCTCTGGTGGGACCTGGGCGAGCCCGGCACGCCGCGGCGGGGTTAGGGGAGCCTGGGGCGGGCGAGGTGAACCGGGGCGGCCGGTGGCCGCTCCGGCAGCCTCCCTCAGGCAGCCCGGACCTTCAGGAGGAAATCATCGACCGCCCGGCCGAGCGCCCTGGACTGCGCCGCCAGCTCCTCTGCCGTGCCGGTGATCTGGCCCGCCACGGAGGAGGTGTCGGCCGCGTCCCCGAGGATGCCGTCCATCAGCTCGCTGACGCGCTCGGTCCCGCCGGCGGCGTGCTGCACGCTGCGGGTGATCTCGGCCGTGGCCGCGCCCTGCTCCTCCACGGCGGCGGCGATGCCGGCGGTGATGCCGCTCATCTCCGCGATGGCCCGGGCGATCGCGGAGATGGCCTCCACCGCCGCGCCGGTCGCGCCCTGGATGGCGGCGATCTGGCCGCTGATCTCCTCCGTCGCGCGCGCGGTCTGGGAGGCGAGCTGCTTCACCTCGCTCGCCACCACGGCGAAGCCGCGACCGGCCTCGCCCGCTCGCGCGGCCTCGATCGTGGCGTTGAGGGCCAGCAGGTTCGTCTGCCCGGCGATGTCGCCGATCAGGCGCGCCACGTCGCTGATCCGGCTCGCGCCCTCGGCCAGGGCCTGCACCACCCCGTCCGTCTGTCGCGCCTGCTCCGCCGCCCGCTCCGCCATCATCGAGGACTGCCCCATCTGCCGGGTGATCTCGGCGATGGAGGTGGAGAGCTGGGTGGCCGCGGCGGCCACGGTGCGCGCGTTCTCGCTCGCCTCCGAGGCGGCAGCGGCGGCGCTGGTCGAGCTCTCCGTCGTGCGCGCCGCGGCCTCGGCCATCGGCGCGGACACCGCGATCATCCGGCGCGAGGAGTCGGTCACGCCGCCGGCCACGCCCCGGATCGTCACCTCGAAATCGGCGGCCAGCGCGTCCAGCGTGGCACGGCGCGAGGCGCGCTCGGCCGCGACATAGGTTTCCAGCAGCACCTCCAGGTCGAGCCAGGCGACCTTGTTCAGCGCTGTGGCCAGCGCGGCCGATTCCCCGGACCGACCCTTTCCGTGCAGCCAGGCAAGGGAGGGCAGCGCCGGGCGCGATGTCCCGGCACCGCCGATGCCCAGCGCGGCGCAGACCGCGGCACCCACCGTCGAGTGGCAGATCGCGACGGCGTAGCTCGGCACGCCCTGGGCGTAGAAGGCCGATGCCAGGTGCTCGGCCGATTCCATGAAGCCCTCGCCCAGCTCGCCGGACACCACGCGGACCCAGTGGGCGGTGCGCGCCTCGTGCACCGCGGGGTTCATCAGCGCGGCCTGGATCTCCGGCCAGCCCGCGAAGGCGCCGTGCAGCTCGGTCAGCAGGGCGGGCAGCCGCTCGCGCGCGAAACGGGCCTGGCCGCGCAGCAGCGCGAGGTCCTCCTCCGTGATGCCGAAAGCCGCGAAACGCTTCCGCTGCTCGAGGTCGATGATTGTCGCCATCTGTCGCTTCCCGGGTTCTCGTGCCGGCACCGCCGGACAAGCTCATTCTTCGGGATCATTCCTAAGCGGCCGTAAAGAAACGTCACGTCGTCGTGTGCCGATGGTCAGGAAGCCGCATGCCCCGCGCCGTCACGCTTCCTCACGCAGGACGCCTCGGTCTGTTACACGCCCGGTGTCATCTTCCACCCATCGTCAAGGAGGACGACGCATGACACGAACCCGCAAGATCGCGCTCGCGGCCCTGGCCGTCACCCTCGGGGCCGGCGCGCTCGGCGCCACCGCCCTGCCGGCCCTGGCGCAGGAGGGGATGCGCCGCGGCGGCGACGGGCTCTTCCGTCAGGCCGATGCCGACCGGGACGGGCGCGTGACCGCCGAGGAGGGCTGGGCCGCCCTCTCCGCGCGCTTCGCCGCCGCCGATGCCGACAAGGACGGCGGCGTGACCTGGGAGGAGTTCCGGAACTACGCGCGGGCCGAGATGGGCCGCCGTGGCGACCGTTCCGGCCCGCCCGCCGGCCGTGGCACGGCGATGGAGGAGCGGGGCGGGGGCTTCTTCCGCGCCCTCGACGCCGACCGCGACGGGAAGGTGACGTTGGCCGAGCTGCGCCCCTTCGGCGAGGCGATGTTCCGCGCCCGCGACACGAACGGCGACAGCGCGCTGAGCCGCGAGGAGGTGCGCCCGCACCGCGCCCGCGGCGAGCGCCGCGAGCCGCGCCCGGCAGCGCCGGCCCAGCCGCAGTAAGGGGCCGCGTTGAGAAACGGTCGGGGGGAGCGTGCCTCTCCCTGGCCGACTCGCGCGGGCGAGGGCGGGGGTAGGCGAACCTGTCTGGGATATCGGGAATTCGGGTCTGGAACCGCCCCGTGAGGGGGGTGGTGGGCGCGACAGGGATTGAACCTGTGACCCTTCGCGTGTGAAGCGAATGCTCTCCCGCTGAGCTACGCGCCCGGAGTGGCGCGGCATATCCTCCGTCGGGCCGCCGCTGTCAAGCGGGCCCCTGGCGGAATGCGCGCGGCGACACGATCTCTCACCGGTTCGCGACGCAAGGCATGGCATGACCCCCCATCGGCACGGCCGCACGGCGCTGCTCGCCCTCGCCCTCCTCGGCCCCGCGCTGCCCGCGGCGGCCCAGCCCGTCTCGGCCACCTACACCGTCCACGCGGCGGGGCTGACCCTGATGGAGCTGCAGGCGACCCTCGACATCACCGACCGCGGCTACGCCGTGGAGTTCCGCACCCGCATGCGCGGCCTCGCCTCGGCCTTCGCCAGCGGGCAGAACCTCGCCCGCGTCGAGGGGGTGTGGGAGGGCGACCGGGCGCGGCCCCGCCGCTATGTCTCCGAGGGCGTGTGGCGCGGGGAGCCCCGCCGCACGGTGGTGGAGTGGCCCGACGGCTCTCCCGTGATCCGCGTCATGGTCCCCCCCAACGAGGAGGAGCGCGAGCCCGTCTCCGAGGCGCAGCAGCGCAACACGGTGGACAGCCTCTCCGCCCTCGCCCAGCTCGTCCGCCAGGTGCGGCGGGACGGCACCTGCAACGGCGGGGTACGCGTCTATGACGGCCGCCGGCTGACCGAGATGGCCGCCCGCACCGGCGGGCAGGAGCGCTTCCCCCCGGCGCGGGACGAGTGGTCCGGCACCGCGCTCCGCTGCAATTTCGAGGGGCGCTACATGGCGGGCTACCGCAAGGGCGAGGATGTCGAGGCCGCGCGGCGGCCCCAGACGGGCACGGCCTGGCTCGGACAGCCGGCGCCGGGGCTGCCCGTGGTGCCGGTGCGGGTCGAGCATGCCAGCCGCTGGCTCGGCACGCTCACCATGCGCCTCGCCAGCGCCGGGCCGCCGGGGCAGCTCCGCTCGGCCAGCAACTAGGGCGGCCGGCTCAGCCGGGCAGCAGCCCCGCCAGCATGCCCGCCAGGATCTTGGGCAGGTCGGCCGGCGCGGCGGCGACCGGCGCGCCCTCGGCCATCTCCGGCCCGCCATAGCCCCAGGCGGCGAAGACCGCCGCGATCCCGGCCGCCTTCGCCGCGCGGGTGTCGTTGTGGTGGTCCCCGATCAGCACGGCGCGGGAGGGCTCCGCCCCCATCCGCGCCAGGATGCCCAGGGGGTGGCCGGGATGCGGCTTGCGGACGGGAAAGCTGTCCCCGCCGCCCACGGCCTCCAGCAGGGGGGAGAGGCCCTGGTCGTCGAGGATGATCCGCGCGGCCTTCTCCGGCTTGTTCGTGCAGACCGCGAGCCGCCAGCCCCCGGCCTTCAGCGCCGCCAGGGCCTCGGGGATGCCGGGGAAGGGGCGGGTCTCGTCCGCCGCATGGGCCTCGTAATCCGCCAGGAACTCGGCCACGAGCCCGGGCGAGTCCGCCAGGGTCCGCGCCGCGCAGGCGCGCTGGATGAGCACCGGCACCCCGTCCCCGATCATGAGCCGCACCTCCTCCCGGCTGAAGCCGGGGCGGCCATGGGCGGCCATCAGCCGATCCAGCGCGGCGTGGATGTCGGGCGCGCTGTCCAGCAGCGTGCCGTCGAGGTCGAAGAGGGCGATGCGGTCCATGCGCGCCCCCATGCCACCGCGGGTTACAGCCGGCAACGAAGCTTGAGGCGCGGCGGCCCTTGCGGCGGGGGCCGGGCTGGGGCTTATCCACCCCATGCAAAGGGCCGCCATCCTCCTCGCCGCCGGTCTGGGCACCCGGATGCGATCATCCCTGCCCAAGGCCATGCACCCCATCGCGGGGCGCCCGATGCTCAACCACCTCATCGCCGCCTGCGAGGAGGCCTTCGACCGCATCGTGGTCGTCACCGGCCCGGACATGCCCGCGCTGGAGCGCGCCGCCGCCCCGCACGCGACGGTGGTGCAGAGGGAGCGGCTGGGCACGGGCCACGCCGCCCTCCAGGCCGCGCCCGCGCTGGAGGGCTTCGAGGGGGACGTCGCCGTCCTCTACGCCGACAACCCGCTGATCCCCGCCGCCACGCTGCGCCGGCTTCTTGCCGCGCGGGAAGGGGCGGACCTCGCCCTGCTCGCCATGCGCCCGGCTGATCCCGCGCGCTACGGCCGCGTGATTCCGCATGAGGACGGCGGCATCGCCCGCGTGACGGAGTGGAAGGACGCGACGGAGGCGGAGCGCGCGATCACGCTCTGCAACGTGGGCGTCATCTGCGCCGCCGCGCCCCGCCTCTTCGCCTGGCTCCGCGCCTTGCGGAACGACAACGCCGCCGGGGAGTACTACCTGACGGACACGGTCGCCGCCGCCCGCGCCGAGGGCTTCCGGGCCGTCGCCGTGGAGGCCGACGAGGCGGAGTGCCGCGGCATCAACTCCCGCATTGAGCTCGCCGCCGCCGAGGCCGCCGTGCAGGCCGCGCTGCGCGAGCGCGCCATGGCCGGCGGCGCCACGCTGGTCCGCCCGGAGAGCGTCACCCTCTCCTGGGACACCGTCATCGGACAGGACGTGACGATCGGCCCCGACGTGTTCATCGGCCCCGGCGTGACGATCGAGGACGAGGTGAGGGTCCACGCCTTCTCCCACCTGGAGGCCTGCACCCTGCGATCAGGCGCGACCATCGGCCCCTTCGCGCGGCTGCGCCCGGGCACCGAGATCGGCGCGGGTGCGCGGGTCGGGAACTTCGTGGAGCTGAAGGCCGCCGTGCTGGGGGAGGGCGCGAAGGCGAACCACCTCTCCTACATCGGCGACGCCACCGTGGGCGCCCGCAGCAACATCGGCGCGGGCACCGTCACCGGCAACTACGACGGCTTCGGCAAGTACCGCACGGTGGTGGGAGAGGGGGTGTTCATCGGCTCCAACGCCACCCTCGTCGCCCCGCTGACGCTGGGGGACGGCGCCTTCGTGGCGGCAGGCTCGACCATCGCTGCCGATGTCGCGCCGGATGCCATGGCCTTCGGCCGCGCCCGGCAGGAAAACAAGGAGGGCCGCGCTGCCGCCTTCCGCGCAGAGCGTCGTCCCGTGGCGAAAAAGGAGAAGCCCTGAGATGTGCGGGATCGTCGGCGTCGTCGGCAAGGAGGGCGCGGCGCCGCGCCTGCTGGAGGCGCTGCGCCGCCTGGAATACCGGGGCTATGACAGCGCGGGCATCGCGACCCTGGTGAACGGCCATATCGACCGCCGCCGCGCCGAGGGAAAGCTCGGCAACCTGGCCGATGTGCTGGAGCGGGACCCGCTGCCCGGCACCACCGGCATCGGCCACACGCGCTGGGCCACGCACGGCGCCCCGACCACGCGCAACGCCCATCCGCACGGCACGGCGCGCGTCTCGGTCGTGCACAACGGCATCATCGAGAACCACGCCGAGCTGCGCGCCGAGCTGGAGGCGGAGGGCGCGGAGTTCGAGACGGAGACGGATACCGAGACCTTCGCCCGCCTCGTCGATCATCTCCTCGCCCGCGGGGAGGAGCCGGAGGCCGCCTTCTCCGGCGCGCTGAAGCGGGTCCACGGCGCCTTCGCCCTGGCCGCCATCTTCGCCGGCCACCCGCGCAAGCTGCTCGCCGCGCGGCAGGGCGCGCCGCTGGCCATCGGCTACGGCGAGGGCGAGATGTTCGTCGGCTCCGACGCCCTGGCGCTCGCCCCGCTGACTCGCCGCATCGCCTATCTGGAAGAGGGCGACTGGGCCGTGGTCAGCGACCACGACGCGGAGGTCTTCGACGCGGCGGGCGCGCCGGCCACGCGCGCCGTCAGGACCACCGCCTTCTCCGGCGCCGCCATCGGCAAGGGCAACTACCGCCACTTCATGGAGAAGGAGCTGCACGAGCACCCCGCGGTGATCGGCGACACGCTCCGCCAGTATATCGACCCCGCCACGCGCGCCGTCGCCCGCCCCGCGCTGCCCTTCGATCCCGCGACGCTGCCGCGCCTCTGGCTCTCGGGCTGCGGCTCCGCCTTCCTCGTCTGCAACACCGCGCGCTACTGGTTCGAGACGCTCGCCCGCCTGCCCACGGATTGCGACGTGGCGAGCGAGCTGCGCTACCGCGACCCGCCGCTCACCGAGGGCGGCGCGGCCATGTTCGTCTCCCAGTCCGGCGAGACGGCGGACAACCTCGCCGCGATGAAGATGCTGAGGGGCGGCGGCCAATCCCTCGTCTCCGTCGTGAACGTGCCGGAGAGCACCATGTCGCGCGAGAGCGACGCGACGCTGATGACGGTGGCCGGGCCCGAGATCAGCGTGGCCTCCACCAAGGCCTTCACCGCCCAGCTCTCCGTCATGGCCTGCCTCGCGCTAAACTTCGCCCGCAGCCGAGGCGCGATCGACGCCGCCGAGGAGGCGCGGCTGACGGCCGCGCTGCTGGAGGTGCCCGAGCACGCGGCGAAGCTGCTGGACGCCAGCGCCGAGATCGAGGCGGTGGCCGCCGAGATCAGGGATGCGCGCGACGTGCTCTTCCTCGGCCGCGGCAGCCTCTTTCCCATCGCGATGGAGGGGGCGCTGAAGCTGAAGGAGATCTCCTACATCCATGCCGAGGGCTATGCCGCCGGCGAGATGAAGCACGGGCCGATCGCGCTGATCGACGCCGCCGTGCCCGTGATCTCCCTCTGCCCCTCGGGGCCCCTCTTCGAGAAGACCGCCTCCAACCTTCAGGAGGCCGCGGCGCGCGGCGGCCGCATCATCGCCTTCACGGATGAGGAAGGCGCGCCCGCGCTGCGCCGCTTCGCCTCACGCGTGGTGGTGGTGCCGAAGGTCGATCCCTTCGTCGCCCCCATCCTGCACGCCATCCCCGTGCAGCTGCTGGCCTATCACGTCGCGGTGCTGAAGGGCACGGATGTGGACCAGCCGCGCAACCTGGCCAAGGCGGTGACGGTGGAGTGACCGGGCCGGGGAGATGGCCGCAACGGCCACTCCCGGCGCCCGTTGAGGCCGGATGGTTCAGACCCGCCTCCCGCCCGTCCCGGGCCTCCCCTGCCAAGTCCCCGGAGGGCCGGCGGCGTGACCGGCCTGCCCGAGCTGCCGGCGGAGGCCTTCCGCAAGGCCGATCCCTCGCCGGACACCCTGTTCTACCGCGAGCCCCGCTTCGTCACCCATATCGACGACGCCGCGGTCGCCGCCGTCACCGCCCTGTACCGCGAGATCCTGCCGCCGGGCGGGGTGGTCCTCGACCTCATGGGCAGCTGGGTGAGCCACCTGCCGCCGGAGGTCGCCTATGGCGAGGTGATCGGCCACGGCATGAACGCGGAGGAGCTGGCCGCCAACCCGCGCCTGGGCCGCTGGTTCGTCCAGGACCTCAACGCGGCCCCCGCCCTGCCGCTGGAGACGGACAGCCTGGACGCCGCGGCGATCTGCGTCTCGATCCAGTACCTCCAGGACCCCGTGCCCGTGCTGCGGGAAGTGGCGCGCGCCCTGCGGCCGGGCGCGCCGCTCGTGATCACCTTCTCCAACCGCTGCTTCCCGACCAAGGCCGTCGCGATCTGGCAGGCGCTGGGGGAGGGCGACCATGCCCGGCTCGTCGCCCTCTACCTCGAGCGGGCCGGCTTCGGGGCGGTGGAGGCGCGCACCCTCCTCGACGGAAGGCGGAGCGACCCGCTCCGGGCCGTCATCGGCCGCGCGCCGCCGGGCTGAGCCCGCGCGCGGGACGGCTGCCCGCCGGCGCTTCCCCCCCCTGCCAGCCCCGCCGCGGATCGGCCGGAGCTCTCGTCCGTGCGACTCCCCGGCCCGTCCGGGATGACATCGCCGGCCAGCAGGCCCATCCTCGGCAGGCCAAGCCCAAGGAGCCCCCCATGCTCGACACCGCCGCCAAGCTCGTCCTGAAAGACCCCGACCTTTTCCGGCAGGCCAACCGCGTCGGCGCCGGATGGGTGCAGGCCGCCTCCGGCAAGACGATCGCCGTGCGGAACCCCGCCACGGGGGAGGTGATCGGCCAGGTTCCCTCCCTCTCGCGGGAGGAGGTGCGCGGCGCGATCGAGGCCGCCCATGCCGCGCAGCCCGCCTGGCGCGCGCTGCTGGCGAAGGAGCGCGCGGCCATCCTGCGCCGCCTCTTCACCCTGATGATGGAGAACGTGGACGACCTCGCCGCCATCATGACGGCCGAGCAGGGCAAGCCGCTCACGGAGTCCAAGGGCGAGATCGCCTACGCCGCCTCCTTCATCGAGTGGTTCGCCGAGGAGGGGAAGCGGATCTACGGCGACACCATCCCGACCTTCAAGCAGGGCAGCCGCATCCTGGTGATGAAGGAGCCGATCGGCGTCTTCGCCGCCATCACCCCCTGGAACTTCCCGGCCGCCATGATCACCCGCAAGGCCGGGCCGGGCTGGGCCGCGGGCTGCACCGGGGTGATCCGCCCGGCCTCGCAGACGCCCTTCTCGGCGCTCGCCATCGCCGTGCTGGCCGAGCGCGCGGGCATGCCGCCGGGCGTGTGCAACGTCGTCACCGGCTCGGCCCGTGAGCAGGGGGAGGAGCTGTCCACCAACCCCATGGTCCGCAAGCTCTCCTTCACCGGCAGCACGGAGGTCGGGCGCGTCCTGCTCCAGCAGGCGGCGGGAACCATCAAGAAGACGAGCATGGAGCTCGGCGGCAACGCGGCCTTCCTCGTCTTCGACGACGCCGACCTCGACGCGGCGGTGACGGGCGCCATGGCATCCAAGTTCCGCAACACCGGCCAGACCTGCGTCTGCGCCAACCGCATCTTCGTGCAGGAGGGCGTCTATGACGCCTTCGCCGAGAAGCTGAAGGGGGCGGTGGAGGCGCTGCGCGTCGGCAACGGCATGGAATCCGGCGTCACCCAGGGCCCGCTCATCAATGCCGACGCCGTGGCCAAGGTGGAGGAGCACATCGCGGACGCGACCGCGGGCGGGGCGAAGGTGCTGACCGGCGGCAAGCGCCACGCGCTGGGCGGCAACTTCTTCGAGCCCACCATCCTCACGGACGTGCCCACCACGGCTAAGGTGCTGAGCGAGGAGACCTTCGGCCCCATGGCGCCCCTCATCCGCTTCCGCACGGAGGAGGAGGGCATCCGCCTGGCGAACGACACCGAGTTCGGCCTCGCCGCCTATTTCTACGCCCGCGACGTCGGCCGCATCTTCCGCGTGGCCGAGGCGCTGGAGAGCGGCATCATCGGCATCAACGAGGGCATCATCAGCAGCGAGGTCGCGCCCTTCGGCGGCGTGAAGGAGAGCGGGCTGGGCCGCGAGGGCAGCAAGTACGGGATCGAGGACTACCTGGAGATCAAGTACCTCCTCATCGGCGGGGTGTGACGAGGGGCGGCGCCCGCCGCCTCTCCCCCTCTCACATCCGCAGCATCGCCCGGGCTTCCTCGACGGGAAGCCCGGTCGAGCTCTGCAGCACCACGAAATGGCCGGGGCCGGCCAGGGCGCGGTCCAGGCTCCAGCCCTCGATCCCGTGCGCCCGCCAGATGCTGCGCGGGACGAAGTGGCGGAACCGCTCGGGCAGGGAGTGATACCGCTCCAGCAGCCCGGCCTGGCGCAGGAAGTGCCAGTAGAGCGTGTACTCCGTCCATCTCAGCCCGTCCCGGTGCTGGTCGGCCAGCACGCGCTGCCAGTCGCCGTGCCGCGCCTCCAGGAAGGCGGCCATCGCCCCGACGCCCTCGGTGGAGAGGACGGAGGGGGTCACGTCCATGGTGGTGTCGTAGTCCATTGGCGTGCCCAGCAGCTCCGCCGCGGCGTTGCACCAGGCGTCGTCGGGCTTGATCCCCTTCCTCTGCACCGCGGCCCGCCCGCCCTGCACCGCCTCCGCCACGCCCCATTCCCGCACCAGCGCCACATCCGCGTCGAGGGTGAGGTAGAAGGGGGAAGGGCAGTGCCGCGCGAAGGCCAGCTTCGCCAGCATCTGCCGCACCGTGCCCCGCACCGCCGGGTCGGCCTGGACCGATGGCGCGAGCACGGCCGAATCCGCCAGGAACTCGGGCTGCAGGGTCTCGCTCGCGAAGCCCCGATAGGCGTCCCGCACCGGGCCCAGCGCGTCGTCGGGGCAGATGACGAACAGCCGCAGCCGGTCCCGGCAGAAGCGCCCGAAGGAGTCGAGAAGGATCCCCGCCCGCTCGATGTCGTTGTTCCGGGCCGAGAGCGTCAGCATGGCGGCGAGCGGCGCCGGGGCCTCGTTCATGGATTGCGCTCAACCCGTGCCGTGGGGGCAGCATTCTGCCCGGTGCGGGGCAGGGCGGGAAGCTCGGGCCGCCCGTGGCGGCAGGCCGCGCCCGCCCTCGCCATCCAGCGGTCGCCCTGGCAGGATCGCGGCCCGACGGCTCCGGCGCCAGGAGCCCCTGGGATGGCATGCACCGCCTTCTTCTCATCCTCGTCGCCTTCGTCCCGGCCCTCGGCCTTCTCGGGATCTTCCTCCTCCTCGGGAGGGTGAACCCGGAATGGACGGGCCTCGCCCTGCTCCTTCACCTCCTCGTCCTGCCGCCGCTGCTCTGGTGGGTGGGCAGGCGCCTTTCCGGCCGGGCGCGGGCGAGCCCTTCGAGCAGGGCCGACCTCATGGTGGCGGTGATCCCCACCGTGCTGATGGCCTGGGGGTTCGGACGGGGCATCGTCGGGGCGCTCGCCTTCGTGCTGATCGCCGCCATCCCTTTCGCCGGGCTCTGGCTCGGCCTCGGCCTGAATCGCCGGGAGGCGAAGTCCGGCTGATGCCGCCCCGCCCTTGCGCCCTCGGCGTCGAGCCCCGATTTTCCCGGGCATGAGCGCCTCCCACCCCTACGACTTCGACCTCTTCGTCATCGGCGGCGGCAGCGCCGGCGTGCGGCTGGCCAGGATCTCCGCCACCCACGGGGCGAAGGTGGGGATCGCCGAGGCCCGGTTCTGGGGCGGCACCTGCGTGAACGTGGGCTGCGTGCCGAAGAAGATCATGGTCCAGGCCGCCGAGTACGGCGCCTGGGCCGAGGACGCCGCCGCCTTCGGCTGGAAGAACCTCGACAAGCCCGAGCACGACTGGCCCACCCTCGTCCGCGTCCGTGACATGGAGGTGGCCCGGCTGTCGGGCATCTACAGCCGCATGCTGGCCGGCGTCGGCGCCGAGGTCTTCGAGTGTTACGCCCAGTTCGTCGGGCCGCACGAGGTTCGCCTGGGCGAGCGGGTGGTGAGCGCGGCGCGCATCGTGATCGCCGTGGGCGGCACCCCCGTCCGGCCCGAGATCCCGGGGGCCGACCTCGCCCTCATCTCCGACGACCTCTTCACCCTGAAGGAGCGGCCGCGCCGCGTGCTGATCGTGGGCGGCGGCTATATCGGCTGCGAGTTCTCCGCCCTGCTGCACGGCCTCGGCTCCGAGGTGACGCTCGCCTTCCGCCAGTCCCTGCCGCTGCGCGGCTTCGACCATGAGATCCGGGAGATGGCGGCCGAATCCCTCGCGGCCGACGGCATCACGGTCCTGCCCGGGGAGACGCCGGTCGCGATCACCCTGGAAGGGGAGACCCGCGTCACCCGCATGGCCTCCGGGCGGGTGGTGGAATCCGACATCGTCCTCTTCGCCACCGGCCGCAAGCCGGCCACCCGCGGGCTGAACCTCGACGCCGCGGGCATCAACTGCCGCGAGGGCGCCGCCATCGCGGTGGATGACGACCACGCCACCAACATCCCCCACATCTACGCCATCGGCGACGTGACGGACCGGGTGAACCTGACACCCATGGCCACCGCCGTCGGGCACGCCATGGCGGACAGCTTCTTCGGCCTGAAGCCCCGCCGCGCCTCCTACGAGAACGTGCCCAAGGCCGTCTTCACCGCGCCCCCCATCGCGAGCGTCGGGCTGTCGGAGGAGGAGGCGGCGCTGCGCGGCCCCGCCGAGATCTACACCACCCGCTTCACCCCCATGCGCCACACCATCACCCGCCGCGCGGGCCGCAAGACCCTGATGAAGCTGGTGGTGGAGGCCGGCACGGGCGTGATCCTGGGCGCCCATATGATGGGGGAGGACGCGCCGGAGATGATGCAGGGGGTCGCGGTGGCCGTGGTGAACGGGCTGACCAAGGCGCAGTTCGACGCGACCATCGGCATCCACCCCACGGCCGCGGAGGAGTGGGTGACGATGCGGGTGGCGACCCGGCGCGTGGGGGAGGGGGCGGCGAAGGCGGCCTGAGCCGGCCGCCTAGAGCGGTTTCCGTTCGCCGTGGCTCACGGCAACCGCTCTAGCTTCCTGCTTTGTCGCATTTTCCGAGCCGCCGGGTGATTCCACCCGGCTTGAAAATGCTCTAGCCGAGGAAGCCGATCCAGCGCCCGGCGAGCACCGCCCCGGTCCAGAGCAGCAGGGAGGCCAGGGCCGCCACGCGGACGGACGGCGCTGGCGCCTCCCCGGCGAGGGCGCGGCGCCACCCCGCCCCGAGCTTCAGGGCCAGCACATTCGCCAAGCCCAGCAGGATGAGCCCGAGCTTCACCTGGAAGGCCGGGTTGGCCAGGTACTCCGCCGGCCGCACGCTGAAGAGGAGGAGGCCCGTCGCGGCCGCCGCGGCGAGGCCGAGCGCCGCCACCCGCACGAGCGGCGGCCCGAGCGCGGCCAGCGGCGCGCGGGAGAAGGCGCCGAGCACCCGCGCATCCAGGGTGAAGATCGCCCCGACCAGCAGCCCGATCCCCAGGATGTGCGCCGCGTTTACCAGGGGATAGAGGACCGCCGAGCGCCGCAGCGCCGCCGCCACGGGCCACCCGGCCAGCGCCGCGAGCGGGTCCAACCCGATCAGCCGCCTCGGATGCGCTCGGGATAGATGTCGTGGCGGCGGTCACCGACGGTGACGCGCACGGCCTTCATCCGGCGCTCGCTCCGGTTCTCCGCGCGGTTGCCGAGGGCGGTGATCCGATCGCCCGGACGCGCCACGCCCTCGACGAAGCCGGCCCTGCTGGTCTGGGAAGGGTTGCCCAGCTCGACCGTCCAGACGCCGTCATTGGGCGTCTCCACCCGCAGCACGGGGTGGGGCGGGGCGATTGTCACCTCCCGGATCGTGCCGGAGAGCTCCACCTGCTCCGCCTCCGCCCAGCTCCAGCCGTGATGCGCGGCCGCGCCTCCGGCGACCATCGCCGCCGCCGCTCCGCCCAGGACTGCCCGTCTGTTCACGACGCCCTCCGCAAGGGATGAAGAAGCGTTCATCTGGGGGTGGCCGCCATGCTTGACCACCCATCCCGCCAGGGGCGCCGCGACGGCCGGGCCAGCTAGTGCTTGCCCCCCCGACTTCCCCCGCTATGGTGCCCGACCGCCCCGCGAGAGGGCGCGCCTGACCACACTGGACACGTCAACTCCATGCCCACCTCCTCCTGGCACCCCGCCTCCTGGCGCGACATGCCGATCCGCCAGGTCCCGTCCTATCCGGACGGCGCCGCCCTGCGCGCCATGGAGGAGAAGCTCGCCCGATTTCCCCCGCTCGTCTTCGCCGGCGAGTGCGACCGGCTGACCCATGCCCTGGCCCAGGCGGGTGAGGGGAAGGCCTTCGTCCTCCAGGGCGGGGATTGCGCCGAGAGCTTCGCGGACTTCCACGCCAACACGATCCGCGACACCTTCCGCGTGCTGCTGCAGATGGCGGTGGTCCTCACCTTCGGCGGCGGGCTGCCCGTGGTGAAGCTCGGCCGCATGGCCGGCCAGTTCGCCAAGCCCCGCTCCAGCGACACGGAGACGGCGGGCGGCCAGACGCTTCCCTCCTATCGCGGGGACATCATCAACGGTTCCGACTTCACCGACGCCGCTCGTACCCCCGACCCCGGGCGGATGGAGTTCGCCTACCTGCAATCGGCCGCCACGCTGAACCTGCTGCGCGCCTTCGCCACGGGCGGCTTCGCCGACCTGCACGAGGTGCATCGCTGGAACCTCGGCTTCGTCGCGCGCTCCCCGCTCGCCGACCGCTACGCGGACATCGCCCAGCGCATCGACGAGACGCTGCGCTTCATGGCCGCCTGCGGCATGAACAGCATCACCGCGCCGCAGATCCGGGAGACGGAGTTCTACACCTCCCACGAGGCGCTGCTGCTTCCCTTCGAGGAGGCGATGACGCGCGAGCCCTCCACCCATCCGCGCCGCCACTACGCCTGCTCCGCCCACTTCCTCTGGATCGGCGACCGCACGCGCCAGCCGGACGGCGCGCATGTGGAGTTCCTCTCCGGCGTCGCGAACCCGGTCGGGCTGAAGGTCGGGCCGACGACTGAGATCAGTGATCTGCTCCGCCTGACCGAGCGGCTGAATCCGAACAACACGCCCGGCCGTCTCACCCTCATCGCCCGCATGGGCGCGAAGGGGATCGAGGAGAAGCTGCCGCCGCTCATCCGCGCGATCCGGGACGAGGGGCGCGTGGTCACCTGGCTCACCGATCCCATGCACGGGAACACCCACAGCGCGGGGCGCTACAAGACCCGCTCCTTCGACGCGATCCTGCAGGAGGTGCGTGCCTTCTTCGACATTCACCACGCCGAGGGCACCAATCCCGGCGGCGTCCATGTGGAGATGACGGGCCGCGACGTGACGGAGTGCCTGGGCGGCGCGCACCGGCTGACGGAGGCGGACCTCTCGGGCAACTACGCCACCTTCTGCGATCCCCGGCTGAACGCCGAGCAGTCGCTGGAACTCGCCTTCCTCGTGGCGGAGGAACTGAAGTCCCGCCGCGCCACCGACATCCGCCTGCAGGCCGCGCAATGACCACCCCGCTCGAAGCCGACATCGCCGCCCGCACCGACGTCTACTTCAAGCGCACGAAGGCCGTGGTGCAGCGTTTCGGCGACAAGCGCGTCACCTACGCCATCTTCCTGCGCCGCCCCGTCGTCTCGGCGCCCGGGCTGATGCTGGACTGGCTGCGCCGCGTCGCGGCCGAGCGCGGCGCGGCGCTCGACATCGAGCTGATGCACGAGGAGGGCACCTGGGTCGGCGCGGGCGAGCCCATCGTCTACGTCACCGGCTCCTTCATCCAGCTGGCGGACCTGGAGACGCTGCTGCTGCAGAAGCTCGGCGCGGCCTGTGTGGCGGCGCACAACGCCTATCAGATGTGCCTGGAACTTCCCCATGTCGATTTCCTCGCCATGGAGGCGCGCCACTGCGCGGGGGCGGAGATGCAGGAGCTGATGGCCTATGCCGCCTCGGTCGGCGGCAACGCGGCCAAGCGGGAAGGGGCGCGCGGCTTCGTCGGCAACGCGAACGACGCGACCTCCCACTACTACGGCGCCGTGCGCGGCGCGGGCACCATGCCGCACGCCCTCATCGGCTATGCCGGCTCCACCCTCCGCGCGGCGGAGATGTTCCACGAGACCTTCCCCGACCTCAACCTCACCGTCCTGACCGACTATTTCGGCCAGGAGGTGACGGACGGCCTGGCCGTGTGCCGCCACTTCCCCGATCTCGCCGCCGCCGGCCGCGTCGCGGTGCGGCTGGACACGCATGGCGGGCGCTTCCTGGAGGGGCTGGACCCCGCGCAATCCTACGCGGTGATCGAGCGCCACGCGCCGGGCGCCATCCGCCGCTACCGCAGCGAGAGCGAGCTGCGCCACCTCGTCGGCACCGGGGTTTCGGCCGCCGCCATCTGGCGCATGCGCGAGGCGCTGGACGAGGCGGGGTTCCCGCGCGTGCGGATCATCGCCTCCTCCGGCTTCGGCGTGGCGAAGTGCCGCGTAATGGCCCAGGCGCGGGCGCCGATGGACGTGATCGGCACGGGCAGCTTCATCCCGGATTCCTGGGGCGAGACCTACGCCACGGCCGACATCATCGCCTATGACGGCGTGCCCCGCGTGAAGGTCGGGCGCGAGTTCCTCCTGCGCGAACGCCGGTAGGGGAGGGGGCGCGGCCACCCGCCGCGCCGCCGCCGGCCATGACCGGAACCTTCCGCCTCGCCCTCGCCCGGATGAACCCGCGCATGGCGGAGCCGGAGGCGAATGCCGCCCGGCTGCGCGCCCTGCGGCTCCGGGCCGCCTCCCTCGGCGCCGATCTCGTCCTCGCGCCCGAGCACTCGCTCTCCGGGGCCGTTCCGGCGGAACTCGCCGCCGATCCCGCTTTCGCCGCCGCGCTGGGTGTCGCGCTCGACGGGCTCGCCGCCGAGCCCGGCCCGCCCCTCATCCTCGGCGCCCCGTGGCGGGAGGGCGACCGGCTGCGGGAGGGGCTGCACCTGCTGGAGGGCGGCGCCGTCCGCACCCGCCGCGCGGCGCACGAGCTCCGCCCCGGCTTCGATCCCGGCCCCGTGCCGGGCCCCCTCGGCTTCGGCGAGATCCGCCTCGGCCTCATGGCCGGGCGCGACTGGCGCGGGCCGATGGTGGCCGAGACCCTGGCCGAGACGGGGGCAGAGATTCTGCTCGCCGCCGATTCCCTTCCCGTCGAGACGGGGGGCGAGGAGCGCGTGCTGCAATCCGCCCTCGCCCGGGTGGTGGAGAACGGGCTGCCCCTGGTCCTGCTCAACCGCCTCGGTGCGGAGGGGGAGAGCGCGCATGACGGCTCGGCGCTCGTCCTGAACGCGGACCGCGCCCCGGCCCTTCGCGCGCGGCCCTTCGAGGAAGGCGTCATCCTCACCGAATGGGTGCGGGACGGCGCGTCCTGGCGCTGCCTCCCCGTGCTCGCCCCCGCGCCGATGCCGGAGGCGGAGCGGATCTGGCGCGCCCTTCTCCTCGCCCTGCGCGACCACGCGGCGCGCCACGCGCCCGCCGGCATCCTCCTGCCGCTGGAACGCGGCGCCGATGCCGCCCTCCTCGCCGCCCTCGCGGCCGAGGCCTTCCCCGCCGCCGATCTCCGCCCTCTGCTGATGGAGGGGGAGGCCGCGCCGCTCGCCCGGAACCTCGGCCTCCCCGCGCGCGCGCCCGACCTCGCCCCCGCCGCCGCTGCCCTCTCCGCGGCGCTGGGACTGCGGGAGGATGTGGCGCTCCGCCACCTGCGCCGCCTCGCCCTCGACGCCCTGGCCGAGGCGGAGGGGCTTCTCCCCCTCGTCGCCGGGCCGAGCGAGGTGCCCAGCGCCTTCGCCCCCCTGTGGCACCTCTCCCCGGCGCTGCGGCGCGACCTCGCCGCCTGGCGCGGCATCCATTCCCCGGCCGGGGCGGAAGGGGTTCCAGCCGCGCCGGAACGCCTCCCGCCCGCAGCGGTGGCACCCGGCCCGCCCCTCCCGGCGCCCGCCCAATCTCTCACCCCCTGGCAAAGTCTCGCCCGCAAGGATTACAAGCGCCGCCATCTTCCGCCCGGCCTGAACCTCGCCCCACGCGCGTTCGGCCCCCGCGCGTCCGGCCAGGACCGGCGCGATACCGAAACCGAGGACGAACCGGCGCCATGACCAACTCGCCCCATCCCGCCCCCACCGGCCCCTTCGTCCGCATCAAGGACCTCTCGGGCGGCAACGGCGACGAGCCCGTGGAGGAGATCCGCGGCTTCGCCACCGTGGCCGACGCCGCCACCTTCGCCCGCCGCTACGTCCGCGACAGCGTGGAGCGCTGCCGCGGCCCCGGCATGGACGCGGAAGCCGTGCTCGCCGCCTGGTTCGCCTTCGGGGAGGACGCGGAAGCGCTGGACCTCGACGGGGAGCACTGGACCTCGGGCGCCGAGATCCGCGCTTTCGCCGCCAAGCCGCCGCGCAACCGCACCGAGCGCGACTGGCGCGCCCTCGACCCCCGCAAGGACCTGGCGGACGAGGACGAGGACATGCCCGGCGAGGGCGGGGGAGAGGGCGAGTGAAGGTCCGCTTCGCCCCCAGCCCCACGGGCTGGCTGCATGTCGGCAACGCGCGCCCGGCGCTCGCCAACTGGCTGGAGGCGCGCAAGCGCGGCGGCACCTTCACCCTCCGCCTGGACGACACGGACACCGAGCGCAGCAAGCCCGAATACGCCCAGGGCATCGAGGAGGATCTCCGCTGGCTCGGCCTCGACTGGGACGAGTTCTTCCGCCAGTCCGACCGGCTGGAGCGCTACGCCGCCGCCGCCGAGAAGCTGAAGAAGGCCGGCTTCCTCTACCCCTGCCTCGAGAGCGAGGAGGAGCTGAACTTCAAGCGCGAGCAGCGCCGCAAGCAGGGCCGCGCGCCGATCTACGACCGCGGCGCGCTGAAGATGACGGCGGAGCAGCTCGAGCGCGCCCTCGCCAACGGCAAGCAGCCCTACTACCGCTTCAAGCTGAACACCCGCACCGTGTCCTGGCGGGACGGGGTGCTGGGCGAGCGGAACGTGAAGCTGCCCAGCCTGTCGGACCCCGTGCTCATCCGCGCGGACGGCTCCTTCCTCTACACCTTCACCTCCGTCGTCGATGACCTGGAGACGGGCATCACCCACGTCATCCGGGGCGAGGACCACGTCACCAACACGGGCATCCAGATCGACATCATCGAGGCGCTGAGCGGCCGCCCCAACCGCATCCACTTCGCCCACATGCCGCTGCTGACGGATGCGGAGGGCGGGCAGCTCTCCAAGCGGCTCGGCAGCATCTCGCTCCGCCAGTTCCGGCGCGACGGGATCGAGCCGGAGGCCATCACCGGCTACCTCGCGGCGCTCGGCACCTCGCGCGATCCCGTGGCCGGCACGCCGCGCGATCTCATCCGGGACTGGGACATCACCCGCGTCTCCCACTCCCCCGCGCGCTTCGACACGAAGCAGCTCCTCGCGCTCAACCGCAAGCACCTGCACGGGCTGGACTTCGCCGCCGTGCGCGAGCGCCTGCCCGAGGGGGCGGACGAGGCCTTCTGGCTCGCCGTGCGCGGCAATCTCGACCTGCTGCCCGAGGTGCGGGACTGGTTCGATGTCGCGCGCGGCGACATCACCGTGCCCGAGCAGCCGGAGGAGCGCGACCTCCTCCGCGCCGCCCTCGACGCGCTCCCGCCCGAGCCCTGGGACGAGGCCACCTGGCCCGGCTGGACCGCCGCCGTCTCCGGCGCGACGGGCCGCAAGGGCAAGGCGCTCTTCCTTCCGCTGCGCCGCGCCCTGACGGGCGAGGAGCACGGCCCCGACCTCAAGACCTTCCTGCCCCTGATCGGCCGCGAGCGCGCGGCCGTTCGGCTGCGGCGATCGATCGGCTAAGAGAGATGCAACTCCAGTTCCACGACAGCGCGCGGCGGGAGAAGGTCTCCTTCACCCCGATCGACCCGGACCACATCCGCCTCTATGTCTGCGGGCCGACGGTCTATGACCTCGCCCATCTCGGCAATGCCCGCCCCGTCGTCGTCTTCGACGTGCTGGCGCGGCTGCTGCGCCGCGAGTTCCCGGCCGTCACCTATGTCCGCAACATCACGGACGTGGACGACAAGATCAACGCGCGCGCCCGGGAGAGGGGCGAGCCCATCGCCGCCATCACCGCGCGCACCATCGCCGACTTCCACGCCGACATGGCCGCGCTGAACTGCGAGCCGCCGGACGTGGAGCCGCGCGCAACGGCGAGCATCCCGGAGATGACCGAGATCATCGAGCGGCTGATCGCGGGCGGGCACGCCTATGAGGCCGATGGGCACGTCCTCTTCTCCGTCGCCTCCTATCCCGAATACGGCCGCCTCTCCGGCCGCACGCCGGACGAGCTGCTGGCCGGCGCCCGCGTGGAAGTCGCGCCCTACAAGCGCGATCCCGGCGACTTCGTGCTGTGGAAGCCGAGCGATGAGGAGACGCCGGGCTGGGACTCCCCCTGGGGCCGCGGCCGGCCGGGCTGGCACATCGAGTGCTCCGCCATGGCCTGGCGCAACCTGGGCGAGGAGATCGACATCCATGGCGGCGGCGCCGACCTGATCTTCCCGCACCACGAGAACGAGGTGGCGCAGTCCTGCTGCGCCTTCCCCGGCACGCGCTTCGCGCATCTCTGGATGCATAACGGCATGCTGCTGGTGAACGGGGAGAAGATGTCGAAGTCGCTCGGCAACTTCCTCACCGTGCGCGACATCCTCGCCCGCGGCCCCTGGGCCGGCGAGGCCTTCCGCCTGCTGCTGCTGCGCACCCACTACCGCTCCGCCCTCGACTACACCGCCGAGCGGCTGGAGGAGGCGCGGGCCGAGCTGGACGACCACTATGCCCTTCTCGTCCGCGACCTCCCCGTGCCGGAGGAGGGTGACGCGACGGTGGCCGACATGGTCGCCTGGGCGCTGGAGCCGCTGGCCGACGACCTGAACACGCCCCTCGTCATCGCCCGCCTGCGCGACCTCCGCGCGCTGGAGAACGTGATGCAGGTCGGCGGCTCCATGACCGCCGTGCTCTCCCGCGCCGATCGCGGCTGGAACCCGCGGCCGGGCCAGGCCGGGGCCGCGCTGCGGATCGCGGCCCGCGCGGTCGGCCTGCTGCCCTCCGACCCCCAGGCTTGGCGCCAGGGGACGACCGCGGGTGGGGCGGGAGACGAGGCGGAGATCGAGGCGGCCATTCAGGCCCGCCTCGCCGCCCGCGCGGCGCGCGACTGGGCGGAGGCGGACCGCATCCGCGCCGACCTCGCCGCCCGCGGCATCCTGCTGGAGGACGGCAAGGGCACGACCACCTGGCGCCGCGCGTGAGGCCTGTCCTCCCCGGAGGACGGCAAGGGCCCGGTCGCCCGTCGCCGCGCGTGAGTCCCGTCCTCCCCGGAGGACGGCAAGGGCCCGGTCGCCCGTCGCCGCGCGTGAGTCCCGTCCTCCCCGGAGGACGGCAAGAGCCCGGTCGCCCGTCATCGCGCGTCAGTCCCCTCCTCCGCCGCGCGACGGCGGGGGACATCCCCTTCGTCATGGCCGTGGAGCGCAGCCCCGGCCATGACGCCTTCATCAATCGCTGGACGGAGGCGGAGCACGGGGCGGCGCTGGCCGGGCCCTCCCACGCCTATCTCGTCGCGCTCGGTGCGGGCAGCGCCCCGGCCGGCTTCGCCATCCTCTCCGACCTGACGGACGCGCATGGCAACACCTGCCTCAAGCGCGTCGCCATGGCCGAGCCGGGAAGGGGGCTCGGCGCCCGGTTCCTCCGCGCCGTGGCGGACCACGCCTTCACCGGCACGGCGGCGCACCGCCTCTGGCTGCACGTGCTGGCGAGCAACGCGCGTGCCCGCCACGTCTATGCCGCGCTGGGCTTCGCGGAGGAGGGGCGGCTGCGGGGCGCCCATCTCGGCCCCGGCGGGGAGCGCACGGACCTCCTGCTCCTCTCCTTCCTGCGCGCGGAGTGGGAGGCGGGGCGCGAGGCCCCTGTGAACGGCGCGCGCGGGGACTGATATAGGCCGGGATGCCCGATTTCGCCGCCGCCCTCGCCTCCGGCCATGCCTGGCTCTACCTGCCGACCGCGCTCCTCCTCGGCGCCCTGCACGCGCTGGAGCCGGGGCACGCGAAGTCCATGATGGCCGGCTTCATCGTCGCCACCCGCGGCACGCCGGGGCAGGCGGTGCTGCTCGGCGCCTCGGCCGCGATCGCGCATTCGGCGGTGGTCTGGGGGCTGGTGCTGGGCGCGCTCTGGCTCGGGCGGGAGATCCTGCCCGAGGCTTACGAGCCCTATCTCGGCCTCGCGGCAGGCGGGGTGGCACTCGCCGTCGCGGCCTGGATGGGCTGGCGCCTGCTGCGCCACGGCACGACGCACACGCACAGCCACGACCACGGGCATGGCTTCGGCCATGACCACGATCACCATGACCATGACCATGACCATGACCACGGCCACGCGGCGCACGGGCATGGACGCGACGCGGGCGCGGCCGAGACGCCGCGCGCCACGAACGCGCAGGTCATCGCCTTCGGCCTCTCGGGCGGGCTGATCCCCTGTCCGGCGGCCCTCGTCGTGCTCGCGCTCTGCCTCAACATCGGGGCGGTCGGGCTGGGGGTGGCGACGGTCGCGGCCTTCAGCCTGGGGCTGGCGATCGTCCTCGTCGGCGTCGGCCTCGCCGCCTCGCTCGCGCTGCGCGTGGCGGGGGAGGCGGCGCCGCGGCTGGCGGATTGGGGGCGGCACGTGCCCTGGCTCTCCGTGGCCGTCATCGCGCTGAGCGGGGTCTGGACCATCGCCCACGCGCTCCCGCGCCTGCCGTGACGCCCCTTGCAGCGGGCGGGCGGGATGCGGCATCCCCCCTGGCATGACTGGCAAAGAGGGCGGCGCCGCCCTGGAACCCCCGCCGGGCGAGAGCCCCATCGTGGTCCTCGTCCGCCCGCAGATGGCGCAGAACATCGGCACCGTGGCGCGGGCCATGGCCAATGGCGGCCTCTTCCACCTCCGCATCGTGGCCCCGCGGGACGGCTGGCCGCAGGAGGTCGCCTGGCGCGCGGCGTCCGGCGCCGACCGCATCCTGGACGCCGCCACCATCCACGACACGGTGGATGACGCGGTGGCCGACTGCCAGCGCGTCTTCGCCACCTGCCCCCGCCCGCGCCACGTCATCATCCCCGTCCGCACCGCCCGCGCGGCGGCCGAGGACCTGCGGGAGATCAATTCCGGCGGGCTGCGCGCGGCGATCCTGTTCGGGCCGGAGCGCGCGGGGCTGGAGAACGAGGACATGGCGCGGGCCGACACCCTCGTCCGCTATCCCCTCAACCCCGTGCATATGAGCCTGAATCTCGCCCAGGCCGTGATGATCCTCGCCTATGAGTGGTGGATGGCTGCCGAGCCCACGCCGCCCCGCGCGCTGATGACGAACGAGACGCGGGTCGCCACCAAGGGCGAGCTGGAGGGCTTCCTCGGCCGGCTGGTGCGGGAGCTGGACACCTGCGGCTTCCTGGACAACCTGCCCAAGCGCCCGGGCATGGTCCGCAACCTCCGCCACCTCTTCCAGCGGGGGGAGGTGACGGAGCAGGAATTGCGGACGCTGCACGGGGTGGTGACCGAATTGTCCCGCGGCCGCATTGCGCGGGGTGGACCGGCGTCGGTGGATCCCCAGATAGACGGGTAGGGCCCGGCGCAGAGAGTGATTGACGCCGGGCCCCCGATCCGCCGGAATACCGTCCGGCGCCGGATGGCGACCCAACCGAGAGGAACCGAAATGGCCTGGAAGACCCCCAAGATCGTCGAGATCTCCGTCGCGATGGAGATCAACTCCTATGCCTGCGCCGAGGTCTGACCGCCCGGCCTGATCACCGGCGGCCCTCGGGATTTTCTCGCGGGGGCGTCGCGACGCGATGCTGAGACTGATCGTGCTCGGCGCCGCGGCCGGCGGAGGCTTCCCCCAGTGGAACTCCGCCGGCCCCGGCTGCCTCCGCGCGCGTGCCGGCGACCCGGCGGCGCGGCCCCGGACCCAGTGCTCCCTCGCCGCCAGCGCGGATGGGGAGCGATGGGTGCTGGTCAATGCCGCGCCGGAGCTGACGGCCCAGATCGCCGCCACCCCCGCCCTTCACCCCCGCCCCGCGCCGGGAGAGGTGCGCCACTCCCCCATCGCCGCCGCCGTGCTGACGGGGGCGGAGGTGGACACGGTGGCCGGGCTGCTCTCCTTGCGGGAGCGTCACCGCTTCGCGCTGCACGCGACCGCGCCGTCGCTCGCCGTGCTGGACGCCAACCCGATCTTCGGCGCGCTGAACCCCGCCATCGTACCCCGCCGGGAGCTGCCGCTGGGCAGGCCCGTGCCGCTCGCCGACGCGGAGGGCGCCCCGCTCGGCCTGACGGTCGAGGCGTTTCCCGTGCCGGGCAAGGTGCCCCTCTTCATGGAGACCCGCGACGAGGCCGAGCCGGGGGAGGAGGGGGCGACGATCGGCCTCTCCATCCGGGCGGGGGAGGGGCCCGAGGCCTTCTTCATCCCGGGCTGCGCGATGATGACGGAGGCGCTGCGCGAGCGCCTGCGCGGTGCCGCCGCCGTGCTCTTCGATGGCACGCTCTGGCGCGACGACGAGATGATCCGCGCCCGCGCCGGCCCCAAGACGGGCGCCCGGATGGGCCATATGTCCATCTCCGGCCCGGATGGCACGCTGGCCGCCTTCGCCGGTCTCGGCGTGCGCCGCCGGGTGCTGGTCCACCTGAACAACACCAACCCCGTCCTGCTGGCGGACAGCCCCGAGCGCGCGGCGGTGGCCGAGGCGGGCTGGGAAGTCGCCGAGGACGGCATGGAGATCACGCTTTGAGCGCCCCGCTCCTCACCCCCGCCGAGCTGGAGGCGCAGCTCCGCGCCATCGGCGCCGAGCGCTACCACAACCTCCACCCTTTCCACCGGCTGCTGCACGGGGGGAAGCTGAGCAAGGGGCAGGTCCAGGCCTGGGCGCTGAACCGCTACTACTACCAGGCGAGCATTCCGGCGAAGGACGCCTCCCTCCTCGCGCGGCTGCCCAGCACCGCGCTCCGCCGGGAGTGGCGGCGCCGGCTGGAGGACCATGACGGCGACGGCACCAAGCCCGGCGGTGTCGAGCGCTGGCTGGTCCTCACCCGCGGGCTGGGGCTGGAGGACGAGTACGTCACCTCCCTGCGCGGCCTGCTGCCCGCCACCCGCTTCGCCGTGGACGCCTATGTGCATTTCGTCAGGGAGCGCACGGTGCTGGAGGCCGTCGCCTCCTCCCTGACCGAGATGTTCTCCCCCGCCATCATCTCCGAGCGGGTGAGCGGGATGCTGCGCGCCTACGACTTCGTGGACGAGGCGACGCTCGCCTACTTCACCCCCCGCCTGACCCAGGCGCCGCAGGACGTGGAATTCGCGCTCGGCTACGTCACGCGGGAGGCCCGCACGCGGGAGGAGCAGGAGGCCGTGCTCGGCGCGCTGCGCTTCAAGTGCGACCTTCTCTGGGCCCAGCTCGACGCGCTGCACCACGCCTATGTCAGCCCGGGCCTGCCGCCGCCCGGCGCCTTCGTGCCGTGACCCTCTCCCCCGCCTCCGTCCCCCGCTTCGCCCGCGGCATGCGCCTGCGCGAGGACCCCGCGCGCGGCCGCTGGGTGGTGGTCGGCCCCGAGCGCCTCTTCGTGCCGGACGAGATCGCCCTGGAGGTCCTGCGCCTGCTGGACGGCGCGCGGGGGGTGGACGCCATCGTGGACGACCTCGCCGCCCGCTATCACGCCCCGCGCGAGGCGATCGCGGCCGATGTGCTCGCCCTGCTGGACGACCTGCAGGCCAAGGGCGTTGTCACCGCATGACCGCTCCCCCACCCCCGCTCGGCCTGCTGGCGGAACTCACCCATCGCTGCCCGCTGCGCTGCCCCTACTGCTCCAATCCCGTGGAGCTCTCCCGCGCCTCGGCGGAGCTGGACGCCGCCACCTGGGGCCGCGTCTTCCGGGAGGCGGCGGCGCTCGGCGTGCTGCAGCTCCACCTCTCCGGCGGGGAGCCGGCGGCCCGGCGGGACCTGCCGGAGATCGTGGCCCATGCCGCCTCCGCCGGGCTCTACAGCAACCTCATCACCTCGGGCGTGACGCTGGACGCGGAGCGGCTGCGCGCCCTCGCCGCGGCGGGGCTCGACCATGTCCAGCTCTCCGTGCAGGACGCGGAGGCCGGATCGGCCGACCGCATCGGCGGGCTGCGCGGCGGCCATGCCCGCAAGCTCGACTTCGCCCGCGCTGTGGAGGCGGCGGGCCTGCCGCTCACCCTCAACGCCGTCGTCCACCGGCAGAACCTGGACCGCCTCGGCGGGCTGATCGATCTCGCGCTGGAACTCGGCGCGGGGCGGTTGGAGGTGGCGCATGTGCAGTATTACGGCTGGGCGCTGCGCAACCGCGACGCCCTCCTCCCCAGCCGCGCCCAGCTCGACGCCGCGACGCGCACCGTCACCGAGGCGCGGGAGAGGCTGCGCGGGCGGCTGGTGATCGACTACGTCGTGCCGGACTACCACGCCAAGCGCCCCAAGGCCTGCATGGGCGGATGGGGGCGGTCCTTCATCGCCGTCTCGCCCGCCGGCCGCGCCCTGCCCTGCCACGCCGCCGAGAGCCTGCCCGGCTTCGACTTCCCGGATGTGCGGGAGCACTCGCTGGCCTGGATCTGGACGGAATCCGAGGCCTTCCAGCGCTTCCGCGGCACGGGCTGGATGCCCGAGCCCTGCCGCGGCTGCGAGCACAAGGAGAGGGATTGGGGCGGCTGCCGCTGCCAGGCCTTCGCCCTGACCGGCGACACCGCCGCCACCGACCCCGCCTGCGCCCATTCCCCCCACCACCACCTGCTGGACCTCGCGGTTCAGGATGCGGCCGTGGCGGGGGTGGAGTTCACCTATCGGGAGATGGGCGCCGCCACCGCGGGCTAGGGTTCAGCGCTGCGAGACGTAGTGCGCGATCGCGTCGAGCTGCGCGTCCGTCAGCCCGTAGACGGCCGCGTTCATCTGCGTGTCCGACCCGTGGCGCACCCCGTCGCGATAGGCGCGCAGCGTGGCGGCGAGGAAGTCCTCCCGCTGCCCCGCGATGTGCGGCACCTGGTTCTGCCCGACCAGGGTCGGCGTGTGGCACACGCCGCAGCGCAGCCGGTTCGAAAGCGCCGCCCCGTTGTTGAAGGCACCCACGTTCCGCCGTGCGCGGTCCGGCGGCGGCGAGTGGGGGAGGGAGGCGAAATAGGCGCCGAGATCCTCCACCTGCTCGTCCGTCAGCCCCTCCGAGGGCTTCTGCATCGCCGGCACGTCCCGCAGCCCTTCCCGGAAGAGCACGAGCTGCACCGTGACGAATTCCCGCTGCTGCCCGGCGAGGGAGGGGATGGACGGGATCGCCGAGACCCCGCGCTCCCCGTGGCAGGCGCCGCAGTTGCGCTCCGCGACGATCGCCGCGCCCCGGGCCACCGCCGCGTCCTGCGCTTGGGCGGGGAGAGAAACGGTGGTGAGGAGAAGGGCCGGCGCGATCAGCGCCAGCCCCGTGATAAGTGCACGCAATCCCGTCACCGCCCGTAGGAGATCCGGTAGATCGCGCCGTTATGCTCGTCAGAGACGAGCATCGAGCCGTCCGGCATCACCATCACGTCGGTCGGGCGGCCGGCGAAGCTGTTGGCGCCGCTGTCCAGCAGGCCGGTCAGGAAGGGCTCGACCTTCCCCTCGCTCCCGTCCGCGTTCAGCGTCACCGTCACCACGTCGAAGCCGATCTTCGCGTCGCGGTTCCACGAGCCGTGGCGCGCGACGAAGGCCCGCCCGCGATAGGCCTCGGGGAACATGGTGCCGGTGTAGAAGCGCATGCCGAGCGGCGCCGTATGCGGGCCGAGCAGCGCGACGGGCGCCGGGAACTCCGAGCACTTCCGCCCGGTATGGCCGGGATCCTGCCAGGCCGCGCCCGAGCAGTAGGGGAAGCCGTGGTGCTCGCCGGGGCGGGACAGGCGGTGCAGCGTGTCCTCCGGCGTGTCGTTGCCCGCCCAGTCGCGCGCGTTGTTGCTGGCGTAGAGGACGTTGGTGCCCGGCCGCCAGTCGAAGCCGACCGAGTTGCGGACGCCGTGCCCCATCACCTCGCGCCCCGAGCCGTCGGGGTTGTAGCGCACGATCAGCGCGTGGCGGTTCTCGTCGAAGGTGCAGACGTTACAGGGCACGCCGATGTTCATGTAGAGCTTGCCGTCCGGCCCGAAGGCCGCGAACTTCCAGCCGTGATGCGCCTCGGTGGGCAGGGCGAAGGCCTGCGTCATCTCCACCGGCTCGGCATTCGGGTTCTGCGCGATGTTGTCGTAGCGCAGCACCCGGTTCATCGCGATGACGTAGAGCGAGCCGTCCTTGACCGCGACGCCGTTCGGATTGTCCAGCCGCTGGGCCAGGACGCGCGTGCTGCGGCTGCCGTTCTCCTCCTTCACGGCATAGACGCGGCCGATGGTGCGGGTGCCGACATAGACGGTGCCGTCCTCCCCGCGCGCCATCATCCGCGCGCCCGGCATGCCGGAGGCCCAGAGCTCCGCGCGGAAGCCCTCGGGCAGGCGGATGGAATCGACGGGGATGCGCTCGACGGGCGTGGCCGTCAGCCGGGGGGCATGGGGGGCGAGGGGGGAATTCGCCTGCGCCTCCGACCGGCCCTGCGCCCAGGCGGGCGGGCTGGCGGGCGAGCTGGCGGGCGCGGGCGACTGCGCGGCGGCGGGAAGGGCAAAGGCGAGGGAGAGCGCGCCGGCCATGGCCGTGCGCAACCTGGTATTGGACGTCATCACTTCCTCCAGGGCGGCGCTTGCTGCGCCATCCCGGATGGAGGCTATGTCATCCAGGCAACATGGGACAATGCCCCGGCGGGGATCAGATCCGCCCCTCGGCCTGGAGGCGCCGGACCAGCCGCCCGGCCAGCCACTTCCCGATCACCCCGGCGATCGGGGCGGCGGGGATGACCAGCACCCAGCCGAGGTGCACGCCCTGCGCCACCATGCCGAGCCCGATGGCCAGCATCAGCCCTCCGACGAGGCTGCCCATGACGCCCGCCGTGAGGCCGAGGACGAGGATGTCTTCGCGTGTTCCCATGCCCCGGGTTATGGCGGCGCCCCCGGATTTGACCAGGGGGATTTGACCAGGAGTTTGACAAGCGCCGCCCGATCGCCTATCGGCCCCGCTCTTCCCGGGAACGTGGACGTGCCCAGGGGCTTCGGCCCCCTTCGCGGCGCGCGCCCGCCCCCCGCCACAGGGCGAGGGGACTACCGGGACAACACCACGGGCAACGAGCCACCGGATCAACCGGGGCAGCCGCCAGCCCGGACAGATGCGAAAGGACCCGCCGCATGACGAAGCGCGCGGAAAGCAAGTACAAGATCAACCGCCGCCTGGGCGTGAACCTGTGGGGGCGCGCCAAGTCCCCGATCGCCAAGCGCGAGTACGGGCCCGGCCAGCACGGCCAGCGCCGCAAGAACAAGCCGACCGACTTCGGCATCCAGCTGATGGCCAAGCAGAAACTCAAGGGCTACTACGGCAACATCGGCGAGAAGCAGTTCCGCAAGTACTACGACGAGGCCGTGCGCCGTAAGGGCGACACCTCCGAGAACCTGATCGAGCTGCTCGAGCGCCGGCTGGACTGCGTGATCTACCGCATGAAGTTCGCGGTCACCCCCTTCGCCTCGCGCCAGTTCGTCAACCACGGGCATATCACCGTGAACGGCAAGCGCGTGAACATCCCCTCCTACCTCGTGCGCGACGGCGACGTCATCGAGGTGAAGGAGAAGTCCAAGGGCCTGACCGCCGTGCTCGACGCTGCCCAGTCCGGCGAGCGCGACGTGCCCGAGTACATCCAGGTCGACCATCGCCAGATGAAGGGCAGCTTCGTGCGCGCCCCCAAGCTGTCGGACGTGCCCTATCCCGTGCAGATGGAGCCGAACCTGGTCGTCGAGTTCTACTCGCGCTGAACCATCCGCTTCACTGAGGCGTTGCCCGGACGGCCGGAGGGGAACACCCTCCGGCCGTCCTTGTTTCCGGGAACCGCCAGCCGTGCCGCAGGACCAGCTCCGCCGCCTCATCCTCCTCATCCTGCCCTGGGTGCAGATCGGCACCGCCTTCCTGCCGGCCCTTGGCATCGGCTCCTCCATGGCGGCCGTCTCGGCGGCCTCCCGCACCCCCGTGGTGCCGGCGGGCTACGCCTTCTCGATCTGGGGCCTCATCTTCGCCCTCGCCGCCGCCTATGGGATCTGGCAGTTCCTGCCGGCCAACCGGGACAGCGCGCTCGCCCGGCGCACGGGCTGGCCGCTGGCGGGCAGCTTCGCGGCGAACACGCTGTGGCAGACCACCTCCCAGATCACGGGCTCCGTCGGCTTCGGGCTGCTGGCCATCATCCTCGTTAGCCTCGCCTGCGCGCTCACGGCCCTCTTCCTCGCCCGCAACACGCCGGAGGCGGGGGTGGGGCCGCGCTGGATCGTCACCCCGCTGACCGGGCTGCTCGCGGGCTGGCTGACGGCGGCGAGCTTCGTGAACCTCTCCAGCGCCGCGCGCCAGGCCGGGATGCTGCCCGAGCACGGGCTGGGCGCGACGCTCGCCGCCGTGGTGGTCCTGCTCGCGGCCGGTGGCGCGGCCGCGGCGCTGGCCTGGCTGCTGCGCCGGGATGCCGGCTGGTTCGCGGGGGCGCTGCTCTGGGCCTTCATCGGCGTGGTCGCCGCCAATCTCGGGGTGAACCAGGTGAACATCCCGGCGGCCCTGACCGCGGCGGTGATGCTCGCCCTCGTCCTCGCCGTCGCCTGGCAGGGGCGCCGGCCCGCAGTCGCCACCACTTGAGGCATCCCGCCGCCCGGGCGGGCTTTTCTCCGCGCGGCGAGAGGCGGGCTGCCGCTTCGCAGGGCAGATGGCCGCGCCGGCCGCCAGGGGTCCCACCTCGCCGGTTGACTTGCCCTGGCGCCGCTTCGCACGCTCCCCCTACGAATCAGCGAAGGCCTGACAGCATGATGAAGCGCGCGATCCTCGCCACCGTCGCCGCGGCGGCGGCCCTGTTCTCCACGGCCGGACCTGCCAGGGCCGGCGCCAGCCTGGACGCCATCCGGGCCCGGGGCCAGCTCGTCTGCGGCATCCACACCGGCGTCGCGGGCTTCGCCATCCCGGATTCCCGCGGCGTGTGGCAGGGGCTGGACGTCGATCTCTGCCGCGGCCTCGCCGTGGCCCTGTTCAACGACCCGAACAAGGTCCGCTACACCCCGCTCAGCTCCTCGACGCGCTTCACCGCCCTCAGCTCGGGCGAGATCGACGTGCTCTTCCGCACGAGCACGCACACGATGCTGCGGGACGTGACGCTCGGCCTCCGCGCCATCACGCCCTATTTCTACGACGGCCACGGCTTCATGGTCCGCGCCAACGCGAACATCACCAAGGCCTCCGAGATGGGCGGGGCGACGATCTGCCTCATCCAGGGCACGACCAACGAGCAGGTGACGGCGGACTACTTCCGCAGCAACAACCTGCAGTTCACCCCCGTGCTGTTCCAGCGGAACGACCAGGCCTCCGACGCGCTGCAGGCCAACCGCTGCGACGCCTTCGGGACGGATGCCTCCCAGCTCGCTGCCGTCCGCTCCACCATGCCCAACCCGGCCGAGTGGAAGATCCTGGACGAGCGCTTCTCCAAGGAGCCCTACGGCCCCTATGTCCGCCGCGGGGACGACGAGTGGTACGACCTCGTGCGCTGGTACGTGAACGCCGTGATCCAGGCCGAGGAAAGCGGCGTCACCAGCGCGAATGTGGACGAGGTGAAGCGCACCACCACCAACCCCGACACCCGCCGCCTGCTCGGCGTGACGCCGGAGCTGGGCCAGTCCCTCAAGCTCGATCCGAACTGGGTGGTGAACATCGTCAAGGCCGTCGGCAACTACGGCGAGATCTACGAGCGCCACATGGGGCCGAAGACGCAGGTCGGCCTCGCCCGCGGCCCGAACGAGCTGTGGACGCGCGGCGGGCTGCTCTACGCCCTGCCGATGCGCTGAGCCCCGGCGGCCGCGGGCCGGCATCGCGCCCGCGGCCACCTCAATGCCTCCGCCGCAGCCGCGGCAGGACCAGCAGCGCCACCAGCCCGAGCTGGGCGGTGGCCAGGAGCTGCGGCAGGAGCCAGCTCCCCGTCGCCGTCACCAGCGCCGCGAAGATCGCGGGCGGGACGAGGTAGCCGAGGAAGCAGAGGGTGGTGGAGCCCGCGGTCGCCTCCGCCACCCGCCCGGGCGGGGAGAGGCGCGCGACCTCGGCCTGGTAGATCCCGTTCCAGCTCGCCACCAGCGAGCCCGCGAGCAGCCCGAGCAGGAGGGTGGGCAGGAAGCCGAGCGGCGGCAGCAGGACGAAGGCCGTCACCACCGCCGCCCCGCCGAGGCCCTGGCCGATGAGGTTCATCGCGGCGTTGCCCGTGCGGTCCGCCATCCAGCCCAGCACCACCCGCGCCAGCACCCCGCCCGCCTGCATGGCCGCGAAGACCGCGCCGGCCTGGACGAGGTCGAGGTGCCGCGTCTCGATCAGCCAGGTCACGGCGAAGGCGAAGAAGCAGCCCTGCACCGTGGCCAGCGAGCAGGCGAGCAGGGTGAGCGGCGGCAGGAGGGGGTGAAGCCGCAGCGCCGCGAAAGGCCCTGTGAGGTTATGGCGGCCGAACAGCGCGCGGGGATGCACCGGCCGGCCGGGCTCCCGCTCCACGTCCAGCGACCGGCGGCTGGGCTGGATGATCGCCGCGGAGACGAGGGCGACGGCGATGGCGAGGGCGAGCGCCGCGGGCCACCCCTTCGCCGCCGCCACCGGCGCGACGAGCAGCCCCGCCAGCACGCCCCCCAGCGGCGCCCCGGCCTGCTTGATGGAGAAGATGAGGGAGCGATGCCGCGCCGGCGCCGTGGCGGAGAGGATGCGGCTGCCGGCCGGGGGCGTCGGGCCGTAGCCCAGCCCGACGAGGAAGGCGGAGAGGCCGAGGGCGAGCATCCCGCCCACCCCCGCCACCGCCAGCCCCACCGCCGCGAGAAGGGCGCCGGCCTGCAGCGTGCGGACGGGGCCGAGCCGCGCGAGCACCGGGCCGCCGGGGATGAGGAAGGCGAGGGTGCCCAGCGTGCCGAGGGCGGAGAGATGGCCCGCCGCCTCGGGCGGGAGGCCGGCGCTGCCCGTCAGCAACGGGGCGAGCACCGGCACGCACTGGTTCAGGAAGGCCGCCACCGTCTGCATCAGCAGGGTGACGAGGAGGGCGACCTTCCAGGAAGCACCCGAGAGGCCTTTCGGCACCCCGGGCTCGGCAGCGGGCCCGGGCTCCTGGGGCCCGGGCGCCGCGTTGCTCACGCCGCCGCGGTGTGCGGGATGCCGTTCTCGGTCAGCAGCGTGGCCAGCTCGCCGGTCTGGAACATCTCGGTCACGATGTCGCAGCCGCCGACGAACTCGCCCTTCACATAGAGCTGCGGGATGGTCGGCCAGTTGGAATACGCCTTGATCCCCTCGCGGATCTCGCCATCGGCCAGCACGTTCACGCCGTGGAACGGCACGCCCATGTGGGAGAGGATCTGCACGACCCGCGCGGAGAAGCCGCACTGCGGGAAGACCGGCGTGCCCTTCATGAACAGCGTCACGGGGCTGGAGTCGATCTCGGACTTGATCTGCTGGAAGACGGGATTGTCGGACATGGGGGTTCCCTTCACTCGGGGGCGGAGGTCTGGAGGGCGAGGGCGTGGAGCGCACCGCCCATGCGGCCCTGCAGGGCGGCATAGACGAGCTGGTGCTGCTTCACGCGGGAGAGCCCCTTGAAGGCGGGGGAGATGACGGTGGCGGCGTAATGGTCGCCGTCACCCGCCAGGTCCTCGATCCGCACCTCCGCGTCGGGAAGGGCGGCGCGGATCAGGGCCTCGATCTCGGCGGCGGGCATCGCCATCGGCTGCGTTCTCCTCAGCGCTCGGCCATGAGGGCGGGAAGCGTGCCCTCATGCGCCGCGCGCAGCTCGTCCAGGGATATGGCGGGGTGGCCCGGCAGCGCCAAGGCCTTCTCCCCGCCCACCTGCGCGATGCGGGCGGCGGGGATGCCGGCGGCGCGCGCGGCCTCGACCAGGGCGGCGGCATCGGTGGTGGCGCAGAGATAGCGGCCCTGGTCCTCGCCGTACCAGAAGGCGTGGGCGGGGATGCCCTCCGGCGCCGGCTCGATCGCCAGCCCCTGGTCCGCGGCCAGCGCCATCTCGGCGAGGCCGACCAGCAGCCCGCCATCGGCGAGGTCGTGGCAGGCGGTGACCCGGCCGGCGAGAATGGCCTCCCGCACGAAGTCGCCGTTGCGGCGCTCGGCGGCGAGGTCCACGGGCGGCGGCGCGCCCTCCTCCCGGCCCGCGATCTCGCGCAGCCAGAGGGACTGGCCGAGATGGCCCCGCGTCTCGCCCAGCAGCACGATCTCCTCCCCCGCGCGGGGGGCGAGGCCCACGGCCTGCCGCGCATCCTCGATCACGCCGACGCCGCCGATGGCGGGGGTGGGGAGGATGGAGACGGGGTTGGCCACCCCGCCGCGCGTCTCGTTGTAGAGGGAGACGTTGCCGGAGACGACGGGGTAGTCGAGCGCGCGGCAGGCCGCCGCCATGCCGCGGATGGCGGCGGCGAACTGGCCCATGATCTCCGGGCGCTCGGGATTGCCGAAGTTCATGTTGTCGGTGATGGCGAGCGGCTTCGCGCCCGTCGCGGTGATGTTGCGCCAGGTCTCGGCCACCGCCTGCGCGCCGCCCGCCTCCGGGTCGGCCGCGACGTAGCGGGGGGTGACGTCGGTCGTCATCGCGAGCGCCCGGGGGCTGTCTTCCAGCTTGACGATGGCGGCATCCGCCGCGCCGGGGCGGCGCACGGTCTGGCCGCCCACGGTGCTGTCGTACTGGTCCCAGATCCAGCGGCGGGAGCAGAGGTCGGGGCTCGCCACCAGGGTCCGCAGCGCGGCGGGGATGCCGGCGGGGTCGGGGACGGAGGCGGCGTCCAGCACGGGCTGCTTCGGGGTTTCCACCGTGGGGCGGCGGTAGAGCGGGGCCTCGGATTCCAGCGGGGCGAGCGGGATGTCGGCCTCCAGCACGCCGCGGTGGCGCAGCGTGATGCGGCCCGTATCGGTCAGGTGGCCGATCACGGCGAAGTCCAGCTCCCACTTGCGGAAGATGGCCTCGGCCACGTGCTCCTCGCCGGGCTTGAGGACCATGAGCATGCGCTCCTGGCTCTCGCTCAGCATCATCTCATAGGCCGTCATCCCCTCCTCGCGCTGGGGGACGTTGTCCATCACCAGCTCGATGCCGACGCCGCCCTTGCCCGCCATCTCGACGGAGGAGGAGGTGAGGCCGGCGGCGCCCATGTCCTGGATGGCGACGATGGCGTCGGTCTCCATCAGCTCCAGGCAGGCCTCGATCAGCAGCTTCTCGGCGAAGGGGTCGCCGATCTGCACGGTGGGGCGCTTCTCCTCCGCATCCTCGGAGAACTCGGCGGAGGCCATGGTGGCGCCGTGGATGCCGTCCCGCCCCGTCTTGCTGCCGACATAGACCACGGGGTTCCCCACCCCCGCCGCGGCGGAGAGGAAGATGCGGTCCTGGCGGGCGATGCCCACCGTCATCGCGTTGACCAGCGGGTTGCCGTTGTAGGCCGGGTGGAAGTTCACCTCCCCGCCCACCGTCGGCACGCCGACGCAGTTGCCGTAGCCGCCGATGCCGCGCACCACGCCATCCAGGATCTGCCTCGTCCGGGGGTGGTTCACATCCCCGAAGCGCAGCGCGTTGAGATTGGCGATGGGCCGCGCGCCCATGGTGAAGACGTCGCGCAGGATGCCGCCGACGCCGGTGGCCGCGCCCTGGTAGGGCTCGATGAAGGAGGGGTGGTTGTGGCTCTCCATCTTGAAGATGGCGGCCAGCCCGTCGCCGATGTCGATCACGCCCGCATTCTCGCCGGGGCCGTGGATGACCCAGGGGGCCTTCGTCGGCAGCTCCCGCAGCCAGACGCGGCTGGACTTGTAGGAGCAGTGCTCGCTCCACATCACGGAGAAGATGCCGAGTTCCGTGAGGCTGGGCGCGCGGCCGAGGATGGCCAGCACGCGGTCGAACTCATCGCCCTTGAGGCCGAATTCCGCGGCGAGCTGGCGCGCGCGGGCCTCTTCCAGGAGATTCGCGGGGGTTTCGGCGGCATTCGGCATGGGCGCGTTGTCAACAGGGGGGCGCGGCTTGTCCAGGGGCCTTTCGGGGGTGGGGATGGTTGCCGCGCGCATGGGTGGGCTACGGCCAGGCCAGGCGGACGCTGCGCGGGATGCGGGCGCGGCCCTCGGCGGCCTTCAGGAGCCAGGTAACGGCCCGGAGATACCCCGCCCGCGCCAGCCTTCCGGCCCGGGAGCGCGGGATTCCAAGGGGGTGCGGGGCGCGGGCGAGGGTTTCGGACAAATCGGGGTCGGGCAGCAGCCAGGGCGGGCCGTTGAGGGCGGAGCGCAGGCCGAGGCGGCGGATGAGGACGAGCAACCCGATGCCGCGCATTCGGTGGGCGCGGCGGCAGGCGCGGACGATCAGGTGCTCGATCTGGCGGAGGGGGTGGCCCGGCGCGGCCTCGGCCAGGGCGACAAGAAGACGTTCCCATAGCCCGTTATGGGTGAGGCGGCGGTAGTAGCGGGCGACGGTGGCCGGGGTGCCATCGGCCGCCGGGGCCTCCCGCCAGGGGGCGGTGGTGGCGGTGAGGTGCAAGATGGCGTCCATGCGGGCGCGGAGATCGGCTATTTTGCGGCCTGCCAGGGAGCGGGGGAGGAGGTAGGGGAGGAGGGCGTGGAACTGGAGGTCGGTGAGGGGGGACCAGGGGGCGGGTGGGGTTAGGCGGGGGGCGTGGGGGAGGGGCATGGGAGGAAGCTACAGCAACATAGGAAAAAAGTCAAGGTTCTGGCTGTCTTTCTAGCGCCTTGGCTGCACCAGCAGGAGTTGTGCGCCGAAAACTTTCGCGGCTGCGTCTGATATTTCTCGCAACTCTTCAATCTCGCGTGAAAGCGGCCGTGCGGGCCTCGTTGGGATGCGAGGTACTGTCGCCTCCTCCATCCTAGTTTCGGAACGTGGTTCTGCGAGCAACGCTGCCTCCATTTCATCGAAAAACGAAGATCTGGTATCCTGGCGGCGCGTGACCGCACGATCTCTAGTGCGGATCAAAGCGCGATTCATTGAGTTTTTGATTTCGCCAATCCTTGAGCCAAGGGGGCGAGCATCATTTTCAAGAAGGCTTTGTAGCCGTTCTAGAACTTCGACACTATGTTGAAATCTGACCTCTCTCGGTTCCGAACAAAGATAGGCAGAATTGCTATCATATGCCACATGATGTGGTTCTTCATTTAAAATGCCAATCTGTTGAGGGGAGACAAAGATAGACCTGCTTGCAACGGCGTTGTTGCTCCAGGCATCATTGATCTCTCGATACCGATGGAACCGAGGTGCGACGTAATAGACCAGATTTTCCCCATCATCGAGGTGGAGCAGCATTTCGTGCTGATTAGATTTTCCTGACTCCGTAATCTTAAAACGAAAAAAAGGAAGCTCTAGCCCAAGTTTATAATCTCGAATTTCCCAGACACTTCGTCTCGTCATGCAATCTGCACGTTTAAATTGGAGGTACATCGGTATCGCGGGCAGTTCCAACTTTACATCGTATCCTCCTCCTTGCCGTCCCTCCTCAATCAGGCTTGGGAAAATGGGCGCTGCCGATACCGGCAACCATCCCACTAACTCGTTTGTCAAAGCGAAACCGTAAGAAAATTCCGATATCTCTGGAGTCATATTTATCGCTTGTCAGCGCGTCCTTGTAAGGCAACCAGCATTCTTTACCTGTGTTCCCCACCCGACAACCCCTGTGAAGCAAAGAACGAGTAGGAGAGTACGATGAGCCAGGGCAACACCACCACCGACCACAAGGTCATCCAGCAGTGGATCGAGTCACGCGGCGGCCGCCCCAGCGTCGTCTCGGGAACCGAGGGCGAGGACGGGGAGGGCATCCTCCGCGTCGATTTCGGCCCGAAGGAGGACAAGCTGGAGGAGATCTCCTGGGAGGACTTCTTCGAGACCTTCGAGGATCGCAAGCTTGCCTTCCTGCATCAGGACAAGACGGCGGACGGCAAGGAGAGCCGCTTCTTCAAGTTCATCAAGCGCTGATCCCGCGCCTCATCGCGGGAGGGCCGGGGATGCCGCGCTTGGCATCCGGGCCTCCCGCCCGCTAGCCTCTCCCCGCTGGGCCGGGAACACGGCCCGGGGGGAACCTGCCGGTCGCGCGTCTTCCAACCTCTCGGATGGGATGCGGGCTGGATGATCAAGGGATTACGGGCGGCGGTCGGGCGGGCGGTGCTCGGGGCCGCGGCGCTGTGCGGGGCGGCGGGCGCCGCCGGGGCGCAATCGACGGCGGACACGATGGGGGCCATCCGCTCGCGGGGCGCGGTGCTCTGCGGCGTGGCCGGCACCACGGCGGGGTTCAGCCTGCCGGACAGCCAGGGCGCGATGCGCGGGCTGGATGCCGATGGGTGCCGCATCGTGGCGGCGGCCATCCTGGGGGACGCGAACAAGGTCCGCTTCATCAACACCACCGCGACGAACCGCTTCACCGCGCTGCAATCGGGCGAGGTGGACATGCTCGTCCGCAACACGACCTGGACGCTGGGGCGGGAGGCCGCGCTCGGCCTCGAATTCGCGAGCATCAACTTCTACGACGGCACCGGCTTCATGGTGAAGAAGGCCTCCGGCGTCACCTCCGTGCGCGGGCTGGACGGCGCGACGGTCTGCGTGCAGCCGGGCTCGACGACGGAGCTGAGCCTGACGGACTACTTCCGCGTCCACCGCATGCGCTTCACCCCGCTGGTGATCGAGAACCTGGAGGAGCTGCGGGCCGCCTTCATCGCCGGGCGCTGTGACGCCTTCACCACCGATGCCAGCTCGCTCGCCGCCTTCCGCTACACCCAGGGGCCGAACGCCGATCAGTACCTTCTGCTGCCCGAGATCATCTCGAAGGAGCCGCTGGGGACGATGGTCCGCAAGGGCGACTGGAAGTTCTTCGACATCGTGCGCTGGGCGCATTTCGCGCAGCTCACGGCCGAGGAGCTGGGGATCGACAGCGAGAACATCGGCAGCTTCCGCAACAGCCCGCTGCCGGAGGTGCAGCGCTTCATGGGCGTGACGGGGGACCTGGGCAAGTCGCTCGGCGTCGCGCCTGATTGGGCGGTGCAGATCGTGAAGCAGGTCGGCAATTTCGGGGAGATGTGGGACCGCAACATCACGCCGCTGGGCGTGCAGCGCGGGATCAACAATCTCTGGACCAAGGGCGGGCTGCAATACGCGCCGCCGATGCGCTGATCCCTGGCTGAGGGCCGGGGGAGGGAGGATTCCCCGGCCCGGTCCCCCCTGGGTGGCGCGCGGCGTCGGGCGCCGGCACGGGGGCGCATGCGGGGCGGGTGTTTCGCGCGGCCTCCTGGCCGCCCGGCCGGGCCGCGTGGCGGCCGGTGGAACGATGGGCCCGCCCGGGGGTTAAGGGCTGTGGCCCGGGCGGGTGCGCCGCGCCGGGTTTCCCGGAGGCCACCCCGTGCTGCCCTTGCCCCTTCCGCTCTTCCCCCTCGCCGCCCTCGCCCTCGTCGGGGGGCTGTTGTCCGCCTGCGCCGTGCCCTCCTCCTCCGCCGCGGACAGGGGGCGGATCGCGGGGCGGACCTATGTGGTCACGGGGGCGTCCAGCGGGCTCGGGCGCGGGGTGGCGGTTCGGCTGGGGGCGCTGGGGGCGAATGTCGTGCTCGCTGCGCGGCGGGCCGAGCTGCTGGAGGAGGTGGCGGCCGAGGTGCGGGCCGGGGGCGGCCAGGCCCTCGTCGTGCCGACCGACGTCTCGGACCCCGCGGCCGTGCAGCGCCTGGCGGGGGCCGCGGTGGAGCGCTTCGGCAAGATCGACGTGTGGATCAACAACGCCGCCGTCGCCTCCATCGGGCGCTTCGAGGAGATCCCGATCGAGGATCACATGCGGATCGTGGACGTGAACCTGAAGGGCGCGATCGCGGGCAGCCACGCCGCGCTGCGCCAGTTCCGCGCGCAGGGCGGGGGCACGCTGGTGAACATCGCCTCCGTCGAGGGGCGGGTGCCGGTCGCCTATCACGCGAGCTACGCCGCGACGAAGGCCGCGCTGCTCGGCCTCGGCGCCGCGATCAACGAGGAGATGCGGCTGGCGCGGACGACGACGATCAAGGTCGCCTCCGTCCTGCCCTGGGCGGTGGACACGCCCTACTGGGTCCATGCCGGCAACTACACCGGGCGCGAGGCGCGGATGATGATGATGGACGCGCCGGAGGACGTGGCGGAGGCGATCGTGCGCGTCTCCGTGGACCCCGTGCGGGAATACGCCGTGGGCTGGAAGGCGCAGGCGGCGGTGCTGGGCGGGCAGGTCTGGCCGGCCCTCGCCCAGCAGCTCGCCGGCAGCGCCGTGCAGAAGTCCCAGATGGAGGACGGCCCGCCCTCGCCGGTCACCTCCGGCAACGTGCACCGGCCCGTGGCGCGCGGCGCGGGGGAGAGCGGCGGGATGCGCGAGCGGATGCGGGAGGAGGATGCCGGCGGGCAGGCGGCCCCCGGCGCGGAGGGCGCGCGGTAGGGAGCTTTCGTTGCGGGCGGAAACCGGCGGCGTGCCCGGGCGTAGAGGCCCCGCATGTCCGACCCCATCCCCCTGCCGCCGGAAGACCGGGCACTCCTGGACCTCGCCCGCGCGCTGCTGGCCGAGGGCTACGCCTTCATCACCCCCACCCCCGCGACCCATGCCCGGGTGAATGCCCGGCCGGGCAACGAGGAGGCGCGGGATCTCCGGGGCGTCTTCGGCTGGAGCCGCCCTTTCCACCCGGGCCTGCTGCCGGAGCCCATGCTCGACCTCCTGCGCGCCGGCGGGGCGTTGGAGGAGGCGGGCGGGCTGCTCCGGAGCCGGGTGCGGCTCTCCTGCCTCGACGGGCTGGCCTTCCTCCACTCCGCCCATCCCACCACCGAGCCGGACTCCGTCTTCTTCGGCCCCGATACCTACCGCTTCGCCCGGGCGATCGAGGACGCGCTGCGGGAGCGGCAGCGCCCGGTGCGGCGGGCGGTGGACATCGGCTGCGGCGCGGGGCCGGGCGGCATCCTCGTCGCGCGGGCATGGCCGGAGGCGGAGGTCACTCTCGGTGACATCAACGGCGCGGCCCTCCGCCTCGCCCGCATTAACGCGGCGCTGAACGGCGCTGGCCGGGCGAGGGCGGTGCACAGCAACCTGCTGGGTGGCGTCGAGGGGGCGCCCGACCTGATCGTGGCCAACCCGCCCTATCTCGTGGACCCCGCGGAGCGCACCTACCGCCACGGCGGCGGGCCGCTCGGGGCGGGGCTGTCGCTCGCCATCCTGGACGCGGCGCTGGAGCGCTTGGCGCCGGGCGGAGCCCTCGTCCTCTACACCGGTGCCGCGGTCGTGAACGGGGAGGACCCCTTCCGCTCCGCCGCCCTGGCCCGAATTGCCGGGGAGAACGCGGCCTGGACCTATCGCGAGATGGACCCCGACGTCTTCGGCGAGGAGCTGGAGGCCGAGGCCTATCGCGGGGCCGACCGCATCGCCGCCGTGGTGCTCACGGTCGCGAGGGAGGGATAAGCGACGTGCCAGAAGGCCTCTTCACCACCACCACCGGCACGGCGCGCCCCGAGAGCGACGAGGCCGACTTCCAGCGCGGCCTCGCCGAGTTCAACCGCCGCCGCTTCGACCCCGCCCTGCCGGCGGGCGACTGGCGCGACGACATCCGGCACATGGCCGAGTGGAGCCTGCGGGAGGGCGAGTTCCTGGAGGCCCGCCGCGCCGCCGTCGCCGAGCGCGCGGCCGCGGCGCCGCGGGACGCGGACGGCTTCGTCGCCTGGTTCGCCGGGCTGGAGAGGGATGGCCCCGGCCAGAACGACCCCCTCTTCCCCTGGCTCGCCGAGAAGGCGACGCGGGAGCAGATGTGCTGGTTCCTGACCCAGGAGGTGGCCGGGGAGGCGGGGTTCGAGGACCTCTCGGCGCTGACCCAGGTGAAGCTGCCGCAGCGCCCGAAGCTGGAGATCGCCCGCAACTACTGGGACGAGATGGGCCGGGGCAACGCCAAGGGCATGCACGGCCCGCTGCTGGAGACCCTCGCCCACCGGCTCGGGCTGGAGCCGCGGGTGGAGACGACGGTGTGGGAATCGCTGGCCCTGGCCAATGTCATGGCCGGGCTCGCCGCCAACCGCCGCTACGCCTACCAGTCCGTCGGCGCGCTGGGGATCATCGAGCAGACCGCGCCCTCCCGCGCGGGGCTGGTGGCGGAGGGGCTGAAGCGGCTGGGCGTGCCCTCGGGCGACCGGCACTACTTCGACCTGCACGCGATCCTGGACGTGAAGCACGCTCTCGCCTGGAACGCCGAGGCGATCCACCCCCTCGTCGCCTCCGATCCCGGCCTCGCCCCGGCCATCGCGGAGGGCGCGCTGATGCGGCTGGAATGCGGCGCCGCCTGCTTCGAGCGCTACCGGCGCGAACTGGGCGTCTGAGCCCGCGCCCCCCCGACGCGCACGGGGTCGTGCCCGGGCGCGTTAAGACTTGTGCAGCATCTCTCTCCCCATCCTGCGCGCACGGAACGCAGGGGTCTGGGCATGTCTCTCGAGAGCAGCGAGATGGAGCGGGTCGGCTTCGCCGGGGGAGGCGCCGCGGAGGAGAGCCGGCGGCCCGGCCGCAGGGAGGCCAGCCCGGAACTCCTCTCCCTCCTCCGCGGGAAGGCCAGGCCCGGCGCGGCCGAGGCGCCCGGCAAGGCCCCCTCCCTGGAGGAGCCGGATCACCTCGGCAGCCCGGCGCGCGGGATCATCATCGGCCTCGGTATTTCCGTGCCGGTCTGGGCGGGCGTCCTCTACGGCCTCGCACGACTCGTGCGGGGGTAGGGGACCGCTCCCCACCGCCTCAGGCCGAGACGAGGCTCTCCGCGAGGCTCTGGAACAGGGGCAGCCCGTCCTCGCCGCCCATCAGGGGGTCCACGAGGTCCTCGGGGTGCGGCATCAGCCCGAGGACGCGGAGGTTGGGGGAGAGGATGCCGGCGATGTCCCGCGCGGCGCCGTTGCGGTTGCGGTCGGCGTAGCGGAAGGCGACGAGGCCCTCGCCCTCAAGCCGGTCCAGCGTCGCGTCATCGGCGAAGTAGTTGCCGTCGCCATGGGCCATGGGCGCGCGGAAGGTGGCGCCCTTCTGCCAGCGGGCGGTGAAGGGGGTGCCGGCGCGCTCGACGCGGAGAACGCAATCCATGGAGAGGAAGCGCAGACCCGCATTCTGGAGGAGGGCGCCCGGCAGCAGCCCAGCCTCGCAGAGGATCTGGAAGCCGTTGCACACGCCGAGCACGTGGCCGCCCCGCGCCGCGAAGTCCCGCACCGCGCCCATGATCGGGGACTGGGCCGCCATGGCGCCGCAGCGGAGGTAGTCCCCGTGCGAGAAGCCGCCGGGCAGGACGACGAGGTCCGTCCCCGCGGGCAGCTCCGTCTCCCGGTGAAAGGTGATGGAGGGCTTGCGGCCCGTGGCGCGCTGCAGCGCGATCGCCATGTCGCGCTCGCGGTTCGTGCCGGGGAAGAGAAGGATGGTCGCGTTCATTGCTGGAACACCCTGAGCCAGTGGAGTCCGCCGAGCACGGCGATGGTGAGGAGGGCCGCGATGGCGGCGGCGGTCATCCAGCGGTCGATCCCCGCCTTGCCGCGGGCGATCAGCCCGGGCGCGCGGCCCCTGCGCGCCCCGCGCGCGGGGGGCGCGGGGCGGGCCACCGCCATGCGGCGCTCCCTCCAGGAGAGGAGCATCGCGATCAGGACCGTCAGCACGGTCATGATGAGGAGGCTGGTCTTGATCATCGCCCCTGGATGCCCGTCCGCCCCGGGATCGCCCTCAGGCGATCTCGACCCGGAAGGACTCGATCACGGTGTTGGCCAGCAGCTTGCGGGCCATCGCCTCGGCGGCGGCCTTCGCCGCGTCGGGATCGGTCTCGGACAGCTCCAGCTCGATCACCTTGCCCGTGCGGACCTCGCCGATCCCCTCGAAGCCGAGGGTGCCGAGGGCGTGGCCGATCGCCTTGCCCTGGGGGTCGAGCACGCCGTTCTTCGGCATGACGAAGACGCGGGCCTTCAGCCCCTTCGCGGCGCTCACTGCATCAGCTCCGGGCCCTTCATGTCGCGCATCCCGGCCTCGGGCAGGATCCCGAGGCGCTTGGCCACCTCCTGGTAGCCCTCCTCGACCTTGCCGAGGTCGCGGCGGAAGCGGTCCTTGTCCATCTTCTCGCCGGTCTTGGAGTCCCACAGGCGGCAGTTGTCCGGGGAGATCTCGTCGGCCAGCACGATCCGCATCTCGTCGTTCTCGTAGAGGCGGCCGAATTCCAGCTTGAAGTCCACCAGGGAGATGCCGACGCCCAGGAAGAGGCCGGTGAGGAAGTCGTTCACCCGCAACGCGAGCGCCACGATGTCGTCCAGGTCCTGCGTGCCGGCCCAGCCGAAGCAGGTGATGTGCTCCTCGGAAACCATGGGGTCCTGGAGGCCGTCGTTCTTGTAGTAGTACTCGACGATCGAGCGGGGCAGGCGGGTGCCCTCCTGGATGCCCAGGCGCTTGGCGAGGCTGCCCGCGGCGATGTTGCGGATCACCACCTCCAGCGGGATGATCTCCACCTCGCGGATGAGCTGCTCGCGCATGTTCAGCCGGCGGATGAAGTGGGTGGGGACGCCGATCTCGCCGAGCTTCGTCATCAGGTACTCGCTGATGCGATTGTTCAGCACGCCCTTGCCGGTGATGACGCCCTTCTTCGTGCCGTTCCCGGCCGTCGCGTCGTCCTTGAAGTACTGGACGAGGGTGCCGGGCTCGGGGCCCTCGAAGAGGACCTTCGCCTTGCCTTCGTAGAGCTGTCGCCTGCGGGCCATGGGGACTTCCCGAAACCTGTTCAGCCGCCCGCAGCGGGGCCTTCCGGCCCCGGCCACGGCGGCGATCGAAGGGGCCGTATAGCAGGGGGGGCGGCCCGGGGCCACAGCCTCCGGAGCGGGGGACCATCGCCTCAGGCGCGGGGGACTGCCGCCTCGATGCGGGGGGACTACCGCTTCCGGCGCGGGCCGGGGGCGTGGCGAGGAGGGGACTCACGGCTGCGTGAGGGGCGCCGCCCTCCGGGCCGTTGCGGCGTTAACCCCGTGCGAGGTGCGGAACGTCGCGCCTTCGATCCGAAAGTCCCGGGCAGGGCCAGAGAGGCGAGAGCCTCGAGGCCGGTCCCATGGGGCAGAACGTTTTGGGAGAAACCGCAATGCGCACGAGCGTCGCCGCCCTGGCCATCGCCGCGGCCCTGGCCACCCCGGCCCTGGCCCAGCAGGGCAACACCGCCAACCCCGGCTCTCAGGGCACCACCGGCGGTGCGCCCGCCATGACCATGGCGCCCGCCACCCAGGCCCCCGGCGGCACCGCCGCCCCGGGCACGACGACCGGCCCCGCCGCCTCCCAGTCCCGCGCGGGCACTGCCACCCAGGGCGCCGGCCTGGGCAGCACCTCCGGCAGCACCACGACGACGACGGGCGGCGGCATGACCGGCGGCCAGTCCGCAGTGCGGACCGAGAATCCCGGCAGCGCCCCGGCTACCACCACCACCCCCGCGGCCGGCGCCAACTCCTTCACCGAGGGCCAGGCGCGCAGCCGCATCGAGGCGGCCGGCTTCACCGGGGTGCAGGAGCTGAAGAAGGACGAGTCCGGCGTGTGGCGCGGCCGCGCGATGCGCGGTGGCCAGACCGCCGAGGTCGGGCTCGACTTCCAGGGCAACGTCGTGACGGGCGCCGCCCCGGCCCGCTGACCCCCGGCCTGCTGACCACGGCCCGCTGACCCCGGGGCACCGCGCCGGCGCGCCGAGAGGCGCCCGGCCGCGACCCGGCCCCCAAGAACCCTTTTCAAGGATCAATCCCATGGCGATGCGGACAATTGCCCGCCTTTACGACAACTACTCCGATGCCCAGGCCGCGGTGAGCGCGCTGGAGGCCGCGGGCTTCATGCGCGACGACATCAGCGTCGTGGCGCGCGATAGCAACAACACCGGCGGCGCCGATGCCGACACGGTGGCGGATGGTGACGAGACGGCCACCGGCGCCGGCACGGGCGCGACCATCGGCACTGTGCTCGGCGGCGGCGCGGGCGTGCTCGCCGGCATCGGCGCGCTGGCCATTCCCGGCATCGGCCCCATCGTCGCGGCGGGCTGGCTGGTGGCGGCGCTGACCGGCGCGGGCGCGGGCGCGGCGGCGGGCGGCCTGCTCGGCAGCCTGACCGGCGCGGGCGTGGAGGAGCGCGACGCGCATGTGTACTCCGAGGGCGTGTCCCGCGGCGGCAGCCTCGTGACGCTGCGGACCGACGATGCGCGCGCCTCCGAGGCCGAGAGCATCATGATGCGCCACAACCCCGTGGACGCGACCACGCGCGAGGCGGACTACCGCTCCTCCGGCTGGAACGGCTACCAGGAGAGCTCGGTCCTGCCGCATGCGGGCGACGCGCCCGAGGGCACCCCGGCCAACCCACCGGGCACCATGCTCTCCCGCGGGGTGGACCAGGTGGCCGGCACCAACGTCTCCGGCGCGCATCCCGAGAACGAGACGAGCCGCGGCAGCGGTTCGGGCATGGGCATGGGCATGGGCACGGCGACCGGCCTGGGCGCCGGCATGGCCGGCATGGGCATGGGTGCGGGCCTGACGGGCAGCTCGCGGGACGGCACGCCGGGCAATCCCCCGGGGACCATGGCCTCGCGCGGCGCCGACCAGGTGCTGGGCACCGATACCTCCGGCGCCTATCCCGGCAATGAGATGGGCCGCGGCTCCTCCATGGGGACCGGCACCATGGGAACGGGCACGACCGGCTCGCTGACGGGCTCCACCCCCGATGGCACGCCGGGCAACCCCCCGGGGACCATGGCCTCGCGCGGCGTCGACCAGGCGCTGGGCACCAACACCTCCGGTGCCTATCCCGGGAACGAGACGGGCATGGGCGGCGACGCCTCTCGCATGCGCTCGACCTCGGACATCGGCACGGGCAGCATGGCCGGCAGCCCGCCGGACGGCACGCCGGGCAATCCCCCGGGCACGAAGCTGTCCCGCGGCGTGGACGAGACGCTGGGCACCAACATCTCGGGCGCGCATCCCGAGAACGAGGTCAGCCGGGCCGACAGCACCACCTATCCCAAGTCCACGGCGACCGGCAGCAACCCGCCGGGCACCGAGGCGAGCCGCAGCTTCGACCGCGCGGCCGGGACGAACGTTTCGGGCGCCAACCCGACGCGCAAGACCGACGTCTGACCCGCGCGCCGGGCATCCCGGCGGGCCATGAGAGGCGGGGCGGTTCCTTCGGGAGCCGCCCCGTTCTTTTTTGGGGGCATCAGCGGCGGGTGGCTTCCCCGCAGCGGCGCAGCGTGGCCCCGGGCTGGATGCCGCGCGCGGCCAGGGCGGGCGGGATGGTGCCGGAGAGGCGCAGGCTGCCATCCGGCAGCCCCTCGATGACCCGCGCCGGGCCGCCCGGGGGCAGGAGGTAGAAGCGCTGCGGGTCGGCATAGATCTCGTAGCCCGTCTCCCCCGGCACGGGCCGCCCGCCCAGCCGCAGCCCGTTGCCAATCCAGGAGGCCGTGCCCGCCGCGCCGCAGCCCGAGAGGGCGTAGCGCTCGTTCAGCGCGGGCGGGAAATGGGGGAGCCAGACGGTGCCGGGCGGCGGGGCTGTGGCGGAGGGCGCGGGCGGCGCAGCCCCGCCGGATGGCCGGGCGGGCGCGGCGGGAAGAAGCGCGACGGTGCGCCCGTCCAGGAAGCCCGTCGCGGGGAGGCCGCCCCTCCCCTGGAGCGCGGCGATTGCCTCGCGCCGCGCCGCGGGGGCCGGGGGGATGCCGGCGGCGGCGAGGCGCCCCTCCAGCGCCTCCGCCTCCTCCCCGGCCCGGTCGGCCTCCTCCAGCGCGGGGCCGGTGAGCCAACGGCGCAGGTCCTCGCGCTTGGCCTCGTGGGCGCGGGCGAGGCAGGCCGGATCGGGCCTGCCACCCGGGGCGCAGTTGGCGGCGAGAAAGGCCTCGAAGCCCCGCGCATCGGTCTCCAGCCCCGGCCGCTGCACGGGCTGGAGGGCGTGGCGCAGGGCCTCGTAGGTGCGGGCGCGGCGACGGTCCGCCCCGCGGGCGGCGGGGTCGGCGCAGGTGGCGGCCGAGAGGGCGTCGGGCGGCACCTCGCAGGACACCGCGGCGCCGGGCGGGGCGGCAGGTGCCTGCGACAGGGCGGGCGGGGCGATGAGGAGGGCCAGCGCGACGGGGATCAGGAGGCGCGGCATGCGGGCGGTCACCCCCGGAATCTCCGGGCGCGGCCCTTCCCGGTCAAGCCGTTGCCCCGTGCTCCCGCGCTAGTAGCGGAAGTAGAGGCCCACCCCCGGCGGCGGCGCGTAGTAGCGCGGCGGCGGCGGGGCGTAGCCGTAGTAGCCCGGCGGCGGGGGCGGCCGGCGCCAGTGGCGGCGGTAGTAGCCCGGCGGCGGGGGAGGGGGCGGGGCGTAGTAGCGCGGCGGCGCGTAGTGGCGCGGCGGGCCGTAGTAGTACTGCACCTCCTGCAGGGCGGCGCCGGCGCCGGGCAGGGTGGCCAGGGGCGCCGCTTCCGCCGAAGGCACGGCCATGGCGCCCGCCAGCCCGCCCACCAGCACGGCGGCGGCGAGCGCGGCGCGACGGATGCTGAACGGGGACGGCATCATCCTCTCCTCCTCTCGCCTGAACGCCCGCAGGATGGGCGTCCATGAGGGCTTAACGAGGGCAGGGGGCGCCGCATTGCGGCGGCGCGGCCCCCGGACGATCACGCCTTGGCGATCACGCCTCCGCGAAGACCCGGGCGAGGGTGGCGCGGACATGGGTGAAGTCCCGCTGGGGGTCCATCACCCCGTCCAGCGCCTCCGGGGCGATGAGGGCGGTGACGGCGGGGTCGGCCAGCAGGTTGTCGCGGAAGCTCCGCCCGCCGGGGGTGCCGAGGTTCTCCCAGGTGGCCATGGCGCTGCGCTGGACCGTGGCATAGGCGTCCTCGCGGCTCATGCCGGCCTGGGTAAGGGCGAGCAGCACCTTCTGGCTGTGCACGACGCCGCCCAGGCTCTCCAGGTTCGCCCGCATCCGCTCGGGGTAGATCGTCAGCTTCTCCATCATCCCCGCCGCGCGGGCGAGGGCGAAGTCGAGGGCGATGGTCGCGTCCGGCCCGATCACGCGCTCGACCGAGGAGTGGGAGATGTCGCGCTCGTGCCAGAGGGCAACGTTCTCCAGCGCGGGCATGGCGTAGCCGCGCACGAGGCGGGCGAGGCCGGTCAGGTTCTCGCTCAGCACGGGGTTGCGCTTGTGCGGCATGGCCGAGGACCCCTTCTGCCCGGGGTGGAAATATTCCTCGGCCTCCCGCACCTCGCTCCGCTGGAGGTGCCGGACCTCGGTGGCCAGCCGCTCGATCGCGGAGGCGGCCACGGCGAGGGCGCAGAAATAGGCGGCGTGGCGGTCCCGCGGGATCACCTGGGTGGAGACGGGCTCGGGGCGCAGGCCGAGCCTCTCCGCGACGAAGGCCTCCACGCGCGGATCGACCGAGGCGAAGGTACCGACGGGGCCGGAGATGGCGCAGGTCGCCACCTCCTCCCGCGCGGCCACCAGCCGGCGGCGGCAGCGCGCGAACTCGGCCCAGTGGCCGGCGAGCTTGATGCCGAAGGTGGTCGGCTCCGCATGGATGCCGTGGGAGCGGCCGATGGTGGGGGTGAGGGCGTGCTCCTCCGCCCGGCGGCGCAGCGCGGCCAGCAGCGCGTCCATGCTCTCGATCAGCAGGTCAGCGGCGCGGACCAGCTGGAGGTTGAGCGCGGTGTCCAGCACGTCCGACGAGGTCATGCCCTGGTGCATGAAGCGGGCGTGCTCGCCCATGCCCGACCCGTCCTCGCGCGTCTCGCCGAGCCAGGTGAGGAAGGCGATGACGTCGTGGCGCGTCACGCGCTCGATCTCGTCGATCCGCTCGAGGTCGGCGGGGGAGATGGCGGCGATGCGCCGGTCGCCCTCGCGCCGGATGGCCTCGGCGGATTCGCGCGGGATGGTGCCGAGATCGGCCATGGCCTCGGCGGCCAGCGCCTCGATCTCGAACCAGATGCGGAAGCGGGCCTCGGGCGACCAGATCGCGGCCATCTGCGGGCGGGTGTAGCGCGGAACCATGCGGGCGGGCCTTCCTTGGCCGAGAGGGGCGAGGGGGCGGTATCCGCGAGGCCGGGCGCCGTCAACCTCGCATCGGGGCTCACATCACGGGCAGGGGCGAAGACCGGCCCGGATGAATGGTTGCCCAGGCATTGCCGATTGTTTATGCGCCGTCCGGCCGCGACGTCGCGGCGGGCGCCTCCGCCCGGGCCCGCGGCCCGCGGCGGCGGTGCATTCATTGTTGGCCGGGGTCCGCAGTCGGCGACCGGCAAGGGAGGCACATCGCCGATGGGAGCGGATTGGTTCATCGCCCTCGGGCAGGTCCTGTTGATCGACCTCGTGCTCGCGGGCGACAACGCCATCGTGGTGGGCATGGCGGCGGCCGGCCTGCCGCCGGTCCAGCGTCGCCAGGCTATTCTCTGGGGCATCGGCGCCGCGACGGTGATGCGCATCGGCTTCGCCGCGATCACGACCCAGCTCCTCGCCATCGTCGGCCTCACCCTCTTCGGCGGGCTGCTGCTGCTGTGGGTCTGCTGGAAGATGTATCGCGAGCTGCGCCAGCCGCACGAGCAGCACGCGGGCGCCGAGGTGGTGAGCGGCGGCGATGCGGGCGCCGCGGATGCCGGCGTGCCCACGAAGACGCTCGGCCAGGCGATCATCCAGATCCTCGTCGCCGACGTCTCCATGTCGCTCGACAACGTGCTGGCCGTGGCCGGCGCGGCGAAGGAGCACCTGGACGTGCTCGTCATCGGCCTCGCCATCTCGGTGGTGCTGATGGGCGTGGCGGCGACCTTCATCGCCCGCCTGCTGGAGAAGCATCGCTGGATCGCCTGGGTGGGCCTGCTCGTCATCCTCTACGTCGCAGTGGACATGATCTGGTCCGGCTCGGGCGAGGTGCAGAACTGGTTCAGCGGCACGCCGCTGGCCCCGCGAACGGGCCACTGAGGTCCGCCGCCCCCCCGATGATGGCGGGGCGGTTAAGAGCAGGTCATCTGACGCTGAAGGCGCCGTCCGGGAGACCGGGCGGCGCTTTCGCGTCCGGGGGGGCGTCGTTAGGTTCCGCGCGCGGGCGGTAAGGCCCGGCTCCCTTCAAGCAGGAAGGCCGCGCGGTGCCACCCGGCGCCGGCGCGGCCTGACCGGAGACGTTCATGGAATCGATCACCTCGGCGCTGCCACAGCTTCTCGAGATCATGTGGCTCAACATCATCCTGTCCGGCGACAACGCCGTGGTGATCGGCCTCGCCGCCGCGGGCCTGCCGGAGAGCCAGCGCAACAAGGCCGTGCTCTTCGGCATCGTCGCCGCGGCGGTGCTGCGCATCGTCTTCTCCCTCATCGCGCAGCAGCTCCTCGCGCTCTGGTGGATCGACATCGTGGGCGGCCTCGCCCTCCTCTACATCGCGGTCAACTTCCTGATCGAGCTGCGCCGCGCGCAGCACGAGGAAGCGGCGGAGGGCACGTCCCACCACGACAAGTCGCTGATGGCGGCGCTGTGGCAGATCATCGTGGCCGACGTCTCGATGTCGCTCGACAACGTCCTCGCCGTCGCCGCCGTGGCGCGCGCCAACGTCACCCTGCTGATCGTGGGCCTGGCCGTCTCCATCGTGATGATGGGCCTGCTGGGCGGCGTGCTCGCCCGCATCCTGGACCGCTACAAGTGGATTGCCTATCTCGGCGTGGCGCTCATCGCCTATATCGGCTTCGAGCTGCTGTGGGAGGGCGTGATCATGGCCAATGCGACGCTGAACCTCGGTCTTCCCGTGCCCGCGCCCCACGAGGCCGCGGCGCATTAGGGCCCGGGGCGTGATGGGGCGGATGACGAAGAGGGTGACGGGGGGAGCGGGGCCGCGCGGCGCCGCCCGCCGCGCCCTGGCCGCGGGGGGCGGGCTGCTCCTCGCGGGCCTCGGCCTCCTCGGGCTGGAGGGCTGCGCGCCGGTCGAGCCCCCGCCCCCGCCCGGGCCGCCGCCCCTGGAAGCCGTCCTCGCCCGCCTGCCCGCCGAGGTGGCGGGCTTCCAGCGCGGCGCCGTGCAGGACGTCGCCCCCGGCGATCCGGGCGCGGGGAAGGTGGTGGAGTACATCACCCCCCGCCGCGTCGCGGTGGCCTATGTCTTCCTCTACGACCTCGGCCGGCCCGCCGTGACCGAGGCCGACCTGCCCCCCGAGGTGGAGCGGGCGGTCTCGGAAGCCACGGCGCTCCCCTCGGACCGGACGGGGCGCCAGCTCTCCGTCGCCTCCCGCTCGGGCCTGCCGGCCGGCGGCGGGAACCTCTCCTGCGCCGCGCTGGACGGCAGCTTCGGGCGGATGCGGGTGGAGCGGCAGGTCTGCGTCGGCGTGGCCGCCGGCCGCTTCCTGCGCGTGCAGGTCACCATGCCCAACCGCCCCTCGGGGCCGGTGGCGGACCCGCTCGCCTTCGCCTCCGGCGTGGCCGCGGCCGTCCGCGGCGGCTGAACCCGGCCGCGCCGCCCGGTGCCAGGTGGCGCCGGCCGGGGCTCAGTAGGCCGGCCGGCGCCCGGAGCTTGGCAGCGCCGGCCGGCGCGCGGGCCTCAGGGGCGGGCGGCCCAGACCGCCTCCTCACTCCAGCCGAGCTCGGCGAACTCCCCCGCGCGCAGCGGGGCCTCCTCCTCCGCGAAGAACTCGTCGAGCTGGGGCGGCGCCACGGAGGTGCCACTGAGCATCGCGTGCGCCTGGCCGCGATGGTGGATCCCGTGCTGGAAGAGGTGCAGCAGCAGCCGGTCCATGCGCTCCCGCTGCACGCGGCTGCCGCGATGGACGGCCACGATCCGCCCCAGCCCCGCCTCGTCCAGCCCTTCCGTGACCGCGATCAGCCGGCGGTCCTCCGCCGCCTGCGCCCGGTGGAGCGCGGCGGGGGTGGCGCAGGGCTCCGGCTCGGCCCAGGCCGCCGGGCCGAGCGTGCCGCCCTCCATGGCGTCGATGTAGAAGCGGTCGATGACGAGGATGTGGTTCAGCGTCGCGCGCAGGCTCGGGAAGAAGCCCGTCCGCGGCGCCGTGAACTCCGCCTGGGAAAGGCCGGCGCAGGCGGAGAGGAGGCGGTGGTTCGCCCAGGCGTTGTTGCGCGCCAGGGCGCGGAAGGGGAGGGCGGCGTCCCCTGGCATCGTAGCCTCTCAGCCCATCGCGGCGAGGCCGCCGGCAGAGACCTCGCGCGAGTTGGGCGGCGGCACGTCGCGGGGATCGAGCGGCGGGGGCTTCCCGGCCGGCGTTCCGGAACGGGGCGCCTGCCCCTCCAGCGGCGGAGGCTTGCCGGCGGGCGGCGCCGCGCCGCGCGGAACAGGGGCCGGGCCGGCCGGCGGGGGCTTGCCCGGGATGGGCCGGCCGGGCGGGGAGGCGCCCTGGGCGGGGCTCTGGTTTGGGCTCTGGGCGAGGCCGGGCGATGCGGCGAGGAGCGCTGTGGCGAGGATCGCGGCGTGGGAGGCGCGCATGCCGCCAGCCTGGGCCGCCCGGGGGCGCCCGGTCAATCCTTCCCCTCCGCCCGCGGCCGGGCGCGGCGCGGGCTCCTGATTGCCAGCCTGCAACGAGCGTGCTCCGATCCCCTCGTCCGGGAAGGAGAGGGGGTTGGAGGCAGGGGAGCTTCACGTCCTGGCAGGCCTCGCCTACGACGCCGCCATGGGCGAGTGCGGCTGGGACGCGGTCGGGCACGCCCTCCTGGCGCTGGTGGGCGGCCGCACGGCCACCTTCTGGGTCGGCGACCCCCGGCGGGGGGAGGTGGACACGCTCTTCGCCTCTGCCCCGCCCGAGGCCCTCCAGCTCTATGCCGAGTACTACTGCGCGCGGGACATTTGGACCCAGGGCTATCTCGACCTCATGCGCGCGCGGGGCATGGGCGCGGACACCCCGGCCATGATCGGCACGGAGCTGGTCTCCGAGAGCGAGGTGCGGCGCAGCGAGATCTACAACGACTTCATGCGCGGCTTCGGGATGTTCGACCTCGTCGGCAACGTCTCGCCGCTGGGGGATGCGGGCTTCCTCACCCTCGGCATCCACCGGCCCGAGGATGCGGAGCGCTACGGGGTGCGGGAGCGGGACCTGCTCGGCCTCGCCCTGCCGCACCTGCGCCGGGCGCTGCGGCTGCGCCACCGGCTGAAGGCCGCGGAGGAAGCGCCGGCGGTGCTGGACCTCCTGCCCATGGCCGGGGCGGTGGTGGATGCGGGGCTGCGGCTGGTGCAGGCGAACAGGGCCGCGCTGGCCCTCGCGGCGCCGGGCGGTCCGCTGCGGCTGGAGCGGTGCGGGGCCCCCGCCGGCCCGCCCCTCGTCACGGCCGCGCGGGTGGCGGACCGGGCGGTGCTGGAGCGGCTGGTGCGCGCCGTGGCCCTCGGCGCCTCGCCCGGGGGCGGGATGCGGCTGAGCGCGGCGGATGGCGGGGCGCTGGCCCTGATCGCCATTCCCCTGCCCGGGCGGCTGGGCGGGGGGCCGGGCCCTTCCGCGCCGCGCCGCGTGCTGCTCCTCGTCCGCAACCTGGCGGGCGTGCCGCCTCCCGTGCCGCTGCTGCGCGACGTCTTCGGGCTGGGCCAGGGGGAGGCGGAGGTGGCGGCGGCCCTGGTGGGCGGCGTCTCGGCCGAGGCGGTGGCCGAGGCGCGGGGCGTGGCGGTCGCCACGGTGCGCGGGCAGATCCGCTCCATCCTCGCCAAGACCGGCGCCTCGGGGCTGCGGGAGCTGGAGCGGATGATGGCGCTGCTGGCGGGCTGAGGTGCCCGGGGCGTCAGATCAGCCCCTCCCGCCGGAAGGAGAGGTGGCGGCCGTTGCCGATGACGAGGTGGTCGTGCAGCGCGATGCCCATCACCTCCGCCGCCTTCGCGATCTCGGCCGTCATCTCGATGTCGGCGCGCGACGGGGTGGGGTCGCCCGAGGGGTGGTTGTGCACGAGGATCAGCGCCGTCGCGTGCAGCTCCAGCGCGCGCCGGACGACCTCCCGGGGATAGACGGGCGTGTGGTTGACGGTGCCGCGGCCCTGCACCTCGTCGGCAATCAGGCGGTTGCGGCTGTCGAGGAAGAGGACGCGGAACTGCTCCACCGGTTCCCGCGCGAGGGCGGCGGTGAGATAGGCGGTCAGGCGCGCGGCATCGCCCAGCAGCGGCGCCTCGCGCGCCTCCCCGGCCAGGAGCCTGAGCGCCACGGCCTGCACGGTGCGGAGCGCGGCGATGGCGGAATCACCCATGCCTTCCACGGCGCGCAGCTCGGCCTCGGGTGCCGTGACGACGCGGGCGACGCTGCCGAAGCGCGCCATGAGGCGCTTGGCATGGGGCTTGGTGTCCACCCTCGGCAGGGCGAGGAAGAGGAGCATCTCCAGCAGCTCATAATCCGCGAGCGCCTCGGGCCCGGCGCGGAGGAGCTTCTCGCGCAGGCGCTTGCGATGGCCCTCTGGGCCGGGGGGCGCGGCTGCCGGGCGGGAGGCGGCGGGGGATTCGAGGAGGGCGGCGAAGAGGGTGCTCGCCTCCTCCATGCCGGGCTTGCGGGGCAAGTCTCGCGGCAACTCCGCCTCCCGGATCCGTGAGCGAGAAGGATGATCGGGGCGGGCGGGTTTGTCCATCGCCGCGCGGCCCGGCGGGACGAGGATGCAGCGCCCCTGCCCGGGGCGGCAACCGGCGGCCGAGTAGAGGAGAGGCCTCCGCCAGTAACGCGGCGCGGGATGATGGGGTGGCAAGGACAGACGGAATGAGGGGCTAAGATCGCCGGGACGGCCTGGGCCGAATGCGCGCGTGTGACGGGGCGCCGGTACTTCTTCGATACTAATGCACGGCCGTAAGTTAACGCGAATCCATTCCGCCTGTCTTCGAGGCTTCATCTCGGGACCTTACCCGCTCCCGGGCAGCGCCGCTCACCTGCTGCACGAAGAAGGGACTCCCGACATGGCTGACGAGAAGGCCGCCGCGAAGAACGTCATCCTGCTTGTCTCGGATGGCGCCAGCCCCGGAACCTGGGACGCCGCCAGCTACTACCAGCACGGCAAGCTGGGCGAGCAGGCCTATGACGGCTTCTCGACCAAGGGCTACATGAGCACCTACCCGCTCAACACCTCCACGACGCCCACCAACACCGCCGAGGGCGAACTCGGCTACGACCCGACGAAGGTGTGGAACGCGGCGACGGCCGAGGGCGAGTTCGGCGACTACCCCGCCGCCTTCGAGGGCTACGAGTATCTGCGCAGCGGCATCACCGACAGCGCCGCCGCCGGCACCGCGCTCTCGACCGGCGAGAAGACCTACAACAACGCAATCAGCTACGACAATTTCGGCCAGCCGCTGATGAATATCGGCGACTACGCGGTCGAGAGCGGGCGCGCGCTCGGCGTCGTCACCAGCGTCCAGTGGTCGCACGCCACCCCCGCCTCCTTCGCGGCGCATAACGCGAGCCGCAACGACTACGAGGGCATCTCGAAGGAGATGATCGAGAGCGGCAAGGCCTCCGTCATCATGGGCGGCGGCCATCCCTTCTACGACGCCAACGGCGAGTTCCGCATCCCGACGAGCGGCGAGGACTACGAGTATGTCGGCGGCGCGGAGACCTTCGCCGAGGTCCTCTCCGGCAACACCGACTACACCTTCATCGACAGCGAGGCGCAGTTCGCGGCGCTGGCCGATGGCAGCTACGAGCTGGCCGAGGGCGAGAAGATCCTCGGCACCTTCCGCAGCGGCACGACCCTGCAGCAGGGCCGCGACGGCGAGGGCATGACGCCCGGGCTCGACAACGTGCCCGAGCTCTCCACCATGGCCGAGGGCGCGCTGAACGTCCTCAGCCAGGACGAGGACGGCTTCTTCCTCATGGTCGAGGGCGGCGCGGTGGACTGGGCCGCGCATGCCAACGACACCGGCCGCATCATCGAGGAGCACGTCTCCTTCAACGAGACCGTGGCCTCGGTGGTCGACTGGGTCGAGGCGAACAGCAGCTGGGACGAGACGATGGTCATCGTCACGACCGACCACGGCAACGGCCTCCTGCTCGGGCCGGACGCCGCCACGGTGCCGTTCCAGCCCGTGCAGAACAACGGCGAGGGCGAGATCCCCGGCGTGAGCTGGCACACGGGCAACCACACGAACGAGCTCGTGCCGATCTGGGCCCAGGGGCCGGGCTCGGAGCTGCTGGCCGAGGCGGCGACGAAGGTCGATCCCGGGCTCGCGAACTACGAGTTCCGGGGCCTGGGGCAGAACTACCTCGACAACACGGACGTCTTCCACGCGATGATGGGCGCGATGGGGCTGGATGCGGCCGCCGTCACCGCCGAGGTGGAGGCCGCGGAGATCGAGGTGGGTGCGCTGGCCGGGTTGGCCCCGGCTTCGACGGATCTCGTCTTCGCCTGAGGCCAGTCGCCACCAGCGGCAGGGCGCCCGGAGGGGCGCCCTGTCCGTATCCTGCGGGCCCTTTTGAGCGACGATGATGTCGCCGCCGCACCGGGGGACCGCCGCTTGGCCGCCTCAGGTGAGGGGCGCGTCGTCCAGGGCGCTGAACTCGCCGCTCGCCTCGTCCAGCACGCGCAGCGAACCGTCGGCCACGTCGAACCAGAGGCCGTGCAGGGCCAGCTCGCCGGCCCGCTCGCGCTCGGCCAGCCAGGGGAAGGTGCGGAGATGGACGAGGGACTGGCGGATCGCGGCCAGCTCCATCGCGTTCTGGTCCTGCAAGGGGTCCACGCCCTCGCAGGTCAGGGCGAGGCGGGTCGCGGGGGCGATCATGTCCATCCAGCGGGCCACGAAGTCGCCATGCGCCGCGTCCACCCCCTTCAGGGCGTTCTGGCGGAAGGCGTTGATGCCGCCGCAGGAGGCGTGGCCGCAGACGACGATGTGCCGCACCTTCAGCTGGCGCACCGCGAACTCGATGGCGGCCGAGGTGCCGTGATAGCCCGCATCGGGCTGGTAGGGCGGCACGAGGTTGGCGACGTTGCGGACCACCAGCATCTCGCCGGGGTCGGCGTCGAACACCACCTCGGGCGCCACGCGGCTGTCCACGCAGGCGATCATCAGGGTGGTGGGCTGCTGCCCGGCCTCGGCCAGGCGGGCATAGTGGTCGCGCTCGCGGCGGAAGCGGGTGTGGCGGAAGCCGCGGTATCCCTCCGCCAGGCGGGCGGGAATCGGGTGGGTAGGGGTGCTCATGCCCCGTAAGGTGGCTTGTGCAGGCCCCCTGGCGAAAGAGTGAAGATCTCGCAGCCGGTCTCCGTCACGCCGACCATGTGCTCGAACTGGGCGGAGAGGGAGCGGTCCCGCGTCACGGCCGTCCAGCCGTCGTCCAGCACCTTCACCTCGGCGCGGCCGGCATTCACCATCGGCTCGATGGTGAAGAACATGCCGGGCTTGAGCACGGGGCCCTCGCCGGGGCGGCCGAAGTGCAGGATGTTCGGCGGCGCGTGGAACTTGCGGCCGACGCCGTGGCCGCAGAAATCCCGCACCACGGAGAAGCGGTGCTTCTCGACATAGCTCTGGATGGCGTGGCCGATGTCGCCCAGCGTGTTGCCCGGCTTCACCACGGCGATGCCGCGCATGAGGCTCTCATAGGTCACGTCCATCAGCAGCCGCGCCTTGGTCGAGGGCGTGCCCGCGACATACATGCGCGAGCTGTCCCCGTGCCAGCCATCGAGCAGCGGCGTGACGTCGATGTTGAGGATGTCGCCCTCGGCCAGGGTGCGGTCGCCGGGGATGCCGTGGCAGACGACGTGGTTGATGCTGATGCAGGAGGACTTGGTGTAGCCGCGGTAGCCCAGCGTCGCCGGCGTGGCGCCATGGGCCAGCATGAAGTCGTGGCAGAGCTGGTCCAGCGCGCCGGTCGTCACGCCCGGGCGGACATGGGGCGTGATCATGTCCAGGCACTCGGCCGCCAGCCGCCCGGCGCGGCGCATGCCTTCGAAGTCTTCCGGTCCGTGGAGGGGGATGCGGCGCGCTTCGCCGGCCGATTGGTCCATGGCGCGAAAATGCGCGCGCGCGCGGGCGGTTGCAAGGCATGGCGGGGTTGCCGGGAGCGAAGGTCTGCCCTCCCCCCAGGGGCTTCGCGCCCCCGCCTCCCCGGGAGCATCCTCCCGGCCAGGCAGGGCGGGGGAGCGGGGGACGGTGGCGGGATCGGGGCTGGATGCGGCTGAAGGGGTGGCGGGGGTGCCCGGCGGGCCGGCCCCGGCGCCGCCCGCAGATGCGCGGCGGGTGGCGGTCATCGTGGCCAGCGCCCTGTTCATGCAGAACCTCGATTCCAGCGTCATCGCGACGGCGCTGCCCGCCATGGCGCGGGAGCTGGGGACGGAGCCGCTGCACCTCTCGGCGGCCATCACCGCCTATCTCGTCGCGCTCACCGTCTTCATCCCCGTCTCGGGCTGGGTGGCGGACCGCTTCGGGGCGAAGCGGGTGTTCATGCTGGCCATCGCGGTCTTCGCCATCGCCTCCGCCCTCTGCGGCCTCTCGCGGGGCTTGGGGGAGCTGGTGGCGGCGCGGGTGCTGCAGGGGATGGGGGGCGCGATGATGGTGCCCGTCGCGCGCCTGCTGCTGCTGCGCCGCGTTCGGCCGGAGGAGGTGGTGCGGGCGACGACCTGGCTCTCCATGCCCGGCCTGCTCGGCCCGATCATCGGGCCGCCGCTGGGCGGGGTGCTGACCGATACCCTCTCCTGGCGGGCGGTGTTCTGGATCAACCTGCCCATCGCCGCCCTCGGGCTGCTGGCCGTCTGGCGCTTCATCCCGGCGACGAGCGAGGCGCGGCCGCCGCGGCTGGACCTGCCGGGCCTGGCGCTGACCGGCACCGCCCTCGCGCTGCTGATGTTCGGGGCGGAGACGGCGGGGCGCGGGGTGGTGCATCCCGCCCTGCCGCCGCTCGCGCTGCTCGCGGGGGCGGGGCTCGGCTGGCTGGCGATCCGCTGGTCGCGGCGGGCGCCGAACCCGGCGCTGGACCTCGGCCTCTTCTCCGTCGCCTCCTTCCGCATCGCCGTCGCGGCGGGCAGCCTGTTCCGCATCGGCGCGGGGGCCTCGCCCTTCCTCCTGCCGCTCTTCCTCCAGCTCGGCTTCGGCGCCTCGGCGACGCTGTCGGGCACGGTCACGCTCGCCACCGCCCTCGGCGCCTTCGCGATGAAGCCGATGACGAGCTTCGCGCTGCGCCGCTACGGCTTCCGCAACGTGCTCGTCTGGAACGGGGCGATCGTGGCCGTCACGCTGGCCGCCTGCGCCGCCTTCGAGCCGGCATGGCCGCTGCCGGCGGTGTTTGCCGTGCTCGCGCTGGGCGGGCTGGCGCGGAGCCTGCAGTTCTCCTCCTTCAACGCGCTCACCTATGTGGAGGTGCCGCCGGGCCGGCTCTCCTCGGCCACCGCCATCGCGGCCACCGCGCAGCAGCTCTTCATGGCGCTCGGCGTCACCTGGGGGGCGGGCTGGCTCGCGGCCTCGGCGGCGGCCGGGGGGCGGGCGGAGCCGGGGGTGCCGGACTTCGCCATCGCCTTCCTCGGCGCGGCGCTGCCCACGCTGCTGGCCTCGCCCCTCGCGGCGCGGCTGGCGCCGGATGCGGGGGCGGCGGCCTCGGGGCACGGGCGGCGGGGATAGGGGGGGGGCAGGGGCGGGGTTCCGGCCCCTGGCAGGGGGCGCCACGGCAGCGTCACCGGCGCGGGCGGCGCCCCCTCCCGCTCGGGGGCGCGGCGATGCGCGTGCCGCTGGCCGCCCCGGAGCGGGAAGGGGGTGCCGCTGGCCCCCCGTGGATCCTCACGAAGCTTACCTCGGGCCCTCCGGCGGAAAACGGCGCCGGCCGGCAATCATTCCGCGCTTCCGCGCGTTCAGCCGCCGGGACACCGCATCGGGGAGGGGACTCTTCCGGGTTCGGATCGAGGACCAGGATGCGGGAGCCGGGATGCCGAGGACGGAGATGATGCTGCGGCGCCAGGAAGTGCTCGCCGATTTCGGGGACCTGGCACTCCGCTCGAACGACCTGGACGAGGTGCTGAACGAGGCCTGCCGCCAGGTCGGCGAGGCGCTCGGCACGGGCCGCGCCAAGATCCTGGAGATCGAGCGGGGCGGGGAGTGCCTTCTCGTCCGCGCCGGCATCGGCTGGGATCCCGGCATCGTCGGCCGGATGCGGCTGCCCATGGAGGAGCGATCCTCCGAGACCTTCGCGATCAGGGCCGGGGAGCCCGTGATCTCGCAGGACATCGGGAAGGAGACGCGCTTCGAGGTTCCCGGCTTCATGAAGGAGGAGGGCGTCGTCGCGCTGGTCAACGTGCCGGTCTTCCTGCCGGGCGGGCGGGCCTTCGGCCTGCTGCAGGTGGACTCCACCGAGCCGCGCGAATTCGACGAGGACGACGCGCGCTTCCTCCGGACCTATGCCACGATCCTCGGCCCCGTCATCGACCGGCTCCGCATGCACCGCGAGCTGCGCTCGACCGAGGAGCGGTTCCGCCTCACGGTCGAGTCCGCGCTCGATTACGCGATCTTCCTCTCCGACCCGGAGGACCGGATCACCGACTGGCTGCCCGGCGCGCAGGCCGTCTTCGGCTGGACGGCGGAGGAGGCCGTCGGGCAGCCCGCCGGCATCACCTTCACGCCCGAGGACCGGGAGGCCCGGCAGGACCAGGAGGAGATCGAGACGGCCCGGCGGGAGGGCCACGCGCCGAATGTGCGCTGGCACCTCCGCAAGGACGGCCGGCGCGTCTTCATCGAGGGCTCCACCCGCGCGCTGCGGGAGGCGGACGGCACGCTGCGCGGCTTCCTCAAGATCGGCCAGGACGTGACCGAGCGCCGCCGGAAGGACGAGCTGCTGCGCGAGAGCGAGGAGCGGCTGCGCCAGTTCGGGGAGGCCTCCTCCGACCTTCTCTGGGTCAGGAACGCGGAGACGCTGGACTTCGAGTATCTCAGCCCGGCCTTCGAGGCGATCTACGGCGCGGGCCGGGAGGATTTCCTCGGCCGCGGCGCGCAGGAGCGCTGGCTCGCCCTCATCCTCCCCGATGACCGGGACCGGGCGCGCGACGCGCTGGAGCGGCTGCGCGGCGGGGAGCGCGCGACGATCGAGTTCCGCATCATCCGCCCCTCGGACGGCGAGCTACGCTGGATCGAGAACACGGACTTCCCGATGCCGGACGGGGACGGCCGGGTGCGGCGCCTGGCCGGCATCGCCCAGGACGTGACGGAGGAGAAGGCGAGCGCCGCCCGCCTGGAGGTGCTGGTCGCGGAGCTGCAGCACCGCGGCCGCAACATCCTCGGCGTCATCGCCTCCGTCGCCTCCAGGACACTCGGCGATGGCGCGGCGGTGGACACCTTCCAGGCGCGGCTCCAGGCGCTCAGCCGGGCGCAGGGGCTGCTCAGCCAGTCCGGCAGCGACACGGTGGAGGTCGGCGCCCTCGTGCGGGCCGAGCTCGCGGCCCATGTGGACTCGCATCCCCCGAGGGTGGAGATCGCCGGCCCCCGGGTGAGGCTCACCTCCGCCCAGGTGCAGAACTTCGCCCTCGCCCTGCACGAGCTGACGACGAATGCAGTGAAGTACGGGGCCCTGCGGGGCGGGGCGGGGCGGCTCACGGTGAGCTGGGCCACGGGCCGGGACGCGAAGGGGCACCGCCGCCTCTCCCTCACCTGGGCCGAGACCGGCGTGGACATCCCCCCGGAGGCAGCGACCCGCCGCGGCTACGGACGGGAGCTGATCGAGAAGGCGCTCGCCTACGCCCTCCGCGCGAGGACGGAATACGTCCTCGGGGCGGACGGGGTCCGCTGCCGCATCGACCTCCCGCTCACCTAGGGCCGGCCATGGCGTTCATCGGGACGAGCCGCCGGTCGCAACCCCTTTCCCCAGGGATTCAGGACGAGATGCCCCAAGCCGCGGGACTACTGGCCGGCCAGCGCATCCTCATGGTGGAGGACGAGTACCTGATCGCGGAGGCGATGGAGGGCTGGCTCCGCGGGGCCGGCGCCGAGATTCTCGGCCCCGTGCCGAGCGTGGACCAGGCGCTGGAGATCATCGAGGAGGAGCCCGGGGCGCCGGACCTGGCGGTGCTGGACGTCAACCTCGGCCGTGGCGAGACGGTCTATCCCGTGGCCGACAGGCTGGACGAGCTGGGCGTGCCCTATCTCTTCGCCACGGGGGACGTGCGGATCAAGGATGCCGCCAACTACCGGCAGCACCCGAAGCTGGAGAAGCCGATCCTGCGGCAGGAGCTCATCCTCGCGCTCGAGGAGCTGCTGGCGGCCAGCCGCGACCGGGGGCCCTGAAGGGGGCCTGCCCGCCCTCCCGCGCGGTCACGCGGTGCGGCAGGGCGCGGTTTCGGCGCGCGTCGCGGGAACATCTTGTTGCCGCGCGGTCTCACCGTGCCGCGCGGTCACACCGCGCCGCGCGGCGGGGCTCGGCGAGGTGGCGGATGAAGTTCCGCAGCTCCGCCTGGCGCCGGGCGGGGTCCGTCACCTCGGCGTCCAGCCCGAGCTGCCAGGCGAGGTCGCGCCGGCCGGGCTCGCGGGCCAGGGCCTCCACGCGGTCGGCCTGCTCCTTCACCGCCGCACGGTCCGCCGCCAGCCCGTCCTCGACGAGGCTCGCCGCCTGCCGGCGCAGCGCCTCCGCCACCTCGTGGAGGGATAGCTCGGGGTGGTACTGCACGCCCCAGAAGACGCCCTCTCCCTGCCGGATCTCGGCGGCCTGGACGGGGGAGGCGGCGCTCCCCGCCAGCAGCGTGGCGCCGGGGGGCAGGCGCTTCACCTCGTCCGAATGGATGGCGGGGGCGTCGTAGGCGGCGGGGCGGCCGGCGAGCAGCGGGTGGTCCCGCCCGGCCGCGCTGGGGGCGATGCGCCGGGCGAAGCCGGCCTCCTTCCCGCCCTCCCGCGGCCCGACCTCCCCGCCCGCCGCCACGACGGCGACCTGGAGCCCGGCGCAGGAGCCGAAGGAGGGCGTGCCGGAGGCGAAGACGGCGCGCATGAAGTCCAGCACGCGCCGGGTCTCGGGCGTCTCCTCATAGACGTGCAGCGGGGAGCCGCAGAGGAAGACGGCGTCGTAGCGGGCGAGCGCCTCGGCCTCGGTGGGGGGCACCCCTTCCTCGGCGGGCTTCACCTGATCGCAGACCGCGCCGGGGGCGAGGCGCTGGAGCACCTCCACATAGGTCTCGCCGGAGGAGCGACCGACGCTCGCGCGCCGGGCCTCGCGGTCCTCGGGCGCCTCGCTCTCGGCGACGAGGAAGCGGAAGGGCTCAGCCATGCGCCGCTTCCCCCCGCTCGGCGGCGGCGAGGCGTTCGACCTCGCGCACATAGCCGTCCGCGTCGAACTTCTTCAGCGTGGCGGCGCCGAGGGTGCGGACATTGCCGAAGACCGGGCGCGGCCCCCAGGGGCGGTCGTGCAGGCCGAAGAGCCAGCCGATATTGGTGAAGGAGTTCGCGTCCCGCCCGTCGATGAAGTACCGGTTGTTCAGGCGCAGCGCGGTTTCCCAGGCGGCCTCGGGGGTGGGGGACCACTCGACGATCTTCTTCCCCCAGTACATCCGCATGTGGTTGTGCATGTATCCCGTCTCGCGCATCTCGGTCATGGCCGCGTTCCAGTAACGGTCGTGCGTGAGGCCGAGTTCGAACTGCTCGGGCGTGTAGAGGAAGGGGCGGGGGTCGGCGCGGTGCGCGTCCAGCGTGCGGCGGGCCCAGGCGGGCACGGCGGAGAGGTCGTCGTAATTCGGCTCGTAGTGGATGTGGTTCATCGCCAGCTCCCGCCGGACGACCAGCTCCTCGATATAGGCCGTGCGGTCCTCCTCCCCGCCGGCGGGGGAACTCATCACGGCCAGGGCGATGGCCACCGGCGAGACCTGCCCGAAATGGAGGTAGGGGCTCATATGGGAGGCCGCGCCCGCCTCCGGCCGCCCGCGCCCGGCGGCGTAGTTGGCGAAGGGCAGGCCGGGCGGGTCGGCCGCCCCCGGCGCGCCGGGGCTGTCCGGGTCGCCGAGATAGCGCCGCAGCCGCGCCTCGGCCTGGGAGGTGCCGCCGCGGAAGCGGCGCACGGGGCGCACGGAGTGGTCGCAGCGCAGCCCCGCCACGCTGCGCGGGATGTCGGAGAGGTCGAGCGTGCTCTCAGGCTGCAGCCCCGCGGCGGCGGCGGGGACGCGCACCGGGCGCTCCTCCAGGGGGTGCAGGTATTCCGGCAGCAGGCGCCGCAGCTTCGGGCGCAGGGTGCGCGCCGCGATCTCGTGCTTGGGCGAGGCGGTCTCGACGGGCACCACCACCTCGCCCTCCACCTGCACCACGCGGCAGGGGGCCTGGGCGGCCAAGTCGGCGTAGAAGTTCCTGACGGGCTTGAGGTAGTTGCGGTCGAGCACCACCAGCGCGGCGCGCCCGGCGAAGTGCAGGGCCGTCTCCACGGGCGGCGTGCGGCGGGCGGCGAAGGCGATGCCGCGCCGCTCCAGCGCGGGCCCGACCTCGGCGATCCCTTCCAGCAGGAAGGTCCAGTGGCGGGCATTCACCTCGGGGAAGCCCTCGGCGATGGCGTAGAGGACGAGGAGGGGGAGGTTCCGGGCATTCGCCTCCTCCACCGCCAGCTCCAGGGCGGGGTTGAAGCGTGCCCGCTGGGCCAGGCCCATCCAGTAGAGGACGTATTCCGCCCCCTCGCGCTCCGGGGCTTCCTTGAGGGTGCGGATACGGCTGGCCTGGATCATCGCCCGGCCATGTAGGGGGTGATGGCCGGGGCGCTACCGGCCGCCCGGCCCTTTTCCGGAGATGGGAGGGGCCGTCAGCCTTCCCCGCCGCCCCCGGCCCAGGTGACGAGGAAGGCGGTGCCGGGCCCGGGCAGGCGCTCGATCCGCGCGTCGATGCCCCGGAGAAGGCTGTCCACCACCGTCATTCCCAGGCCGCGTCGGGGCTGGTCGGGCATGCCGGCGCCGTTGTCCGAGACGAGCAGGGTGAAGCCCGCCCCTGCCGCCCCCTCCGCGGGCGCGAGCGGGCGCAGGACGATCCGCACCGTGCCCGGCGCCCGGCCGATGAAGGCGTATCTGAGGGCGTTGGTCACCAGCTCGTTCATGATGAGGGCGGTCCTCACCGCCACGTCGGCCGGCACCTCGATCGGCCGCAGGTCCATCTGGATCCCGGTCGCGTTGCCCTCCGTCAGGTCCCGCGCGGCGAGGGCGCGGGCGAGGCGGCCGAGCACTCCCTCCAGCGAGACGAGCCCCCCCGGCCCGTCATCCAGCATCTCGTAGCTCGTGCCGATGGCGAGGATGCGCCCCTGCGCCGCGCGCAGCGCCTGGAGCGCCGCGTGGTCGGAGAGCTGGCGCTCCTGCAGGCGCAGGAAGGTCGCGACGAGGGCGAGGTGGTCCCTGATCCGGTGCTGCGCCTCGGCCAGCAGCGCGTCGCGGAGCGCGGCCGCGTCGTCGCGGCTGGTGCGCGTGGCGGCGAGCCGGCGGAGGAGGCCGGCCACCTCGGCCGGCGGGCCGTCATCCCCGGGTGGCAGGAGCGGCTCCCCCGCCTCGAGCCGGCGCGCCGCGGCCTCGAGCGGGGCGATGACGGAGCGCCGGACCGCCCAGAACAGCGCGCCCATGCCCAGCAGCAGGATGAGGGCGAGCAGCAGCGGCGGCAGCGCCACCTCCAGCGGCGCGCCCGCCCGCAGCATGTGCTGGGGCAGGGTGGCGACGAGGGTGAGGTCGTCGGTCACCCGGGCCTTGAGGAAGAAGGTCCCGCCATGGGCGGCGTGGCCCGCCCCCACCGGCTGGGGGGCGGCGAAGGAGGCGTGCAGCGCCTCGGGCAGCGCCGGGATCGGCCCCTGCGGGCCGAGCAGGGAGAGGCTGCCCCCGGCCGCGTCGAGCAGCCAGGCGCGCAGCCCGGGGATGGCCGCCGGCTCCCCCGCCGCGGTGCCGCGCAGCTCCTCCACCGAGAGGGCGGCCGTCACCGCCCCCACGGGCTGGCCGTTGCGGCGAAGGGGATGGCCGACGCCGATCACGCCCTGGAGGCCGAGCCCGGCCTCCCCGATCAGCCCGTTGGCCGGGCGCCCGGTGCGCTGGATCGTGCGGAGGGTGGGGCTGTCGGCGAGCCGGCCGGCGGCGCCGGGAAGGGTGGCGCAAAGCACGCGCCCGTCCGGCCCGGTGACGAAGAGGTGCCGGATCTCGGCGTCCATCGTGAGATGGGCGGCGTTGAGCAGCGCGCCGCAGCCCTCGGCGCCCCGCGCCAGGGGCTCGGCCACGGCCAGGGTCGCGATGCCCTGCGCCGCGCGGGCCAGGGTGCCGCCCACCCGCTCGGCCAGGCGCCGCGTCTCGGCCAGGGCCAGCTCCTCGCTCCGCGTCGTCAGGAGCGAGGCCTGCCAGGCAGAGAAGGCGCCGGCGCAGAGGATGATGAGGAGGGAGACGGCGCCGTAGGCGAGCGCGAGCCGCTGGCCGAAGGACCAGCGCGGCGCCGCGTCCCTGGCATCGGGCCGCGTCTCTGCAAATCCGGCTTCCGGGGCGGCGGGCAGCCGCGCGTTCTGGGGGCCCTCCGGCATCGCGCTCCGTCCTCGACGGGGCAGCTTTGGCAGGCGGGGGGGCGCTTCGTCAAACCTTCGTGACGTCCCCGGCGGGGCCGGATGCCTCCCCCGCCGCGCCGCACCGCGCGAAAGCCGCGGCCATGGCGGGCGGCACGGGGGCCGTCGCTGCCAGGGGCGGGTCCAGGGGAAGGCTGATCGAGCGGGCGAGGAGATGCATCGCCGCCCCCTTGCCGGGCCGCGCCGGCGCGTAGAGGGGATCGCCGAGAATCGGACAGCCCAGCAGCGCGCAATGGACGCGGAGCTGGTGCGTGCGCCCGGTCTCCGGCCGCAGCTCCAGCCAGGAAAGGGCGCCGTCCCCCGAGGCGCCGAGGAGGCGCCAGGCGGTGCGGGCGGGCTGGCCGGCGGGATGCGCCTCCATCCGCCAGCCCGCCGCGGCGGTGCTCACCTTGCGGAGCGGGGCGTCGAGCGTGCCGCCCGGCGCTCCTGGCCGGCCGGTGACGACGGCCCAGTAGGTCTTGCCCGCCCGCCGCTCCGCGAAGAGGGCGCCGAGGGCGGCGAGCGCCGGCTTCGTGCGCCCGAGGACGAGGCAGCCCGCCGTGTCCGTGTCCAGCCGGTGGGCCGGCTGCGGCAGGTGGCGCTTGCCGAGTTGGAGGAGGGGAAGCCAATCCGCGAGGGAGGCGTTGCCGCCACGGCCGGGGTCGAGCGGCAGGCCGGGCGGCTTGTCCACGACCATGACGTCGGGCCGGATGACGAGGATTCGCGCGGCGAGCCAGCCGGGCAGGGATGAGGGGTCGCGCATGGGTTCCGGTGAGCGAGGAGGGGGGGCGCTGGTGGTCTGCCTCGGGCAGGTCGTCACGGACCATACCTTTCGCGTGGACGAGGTGGAGCTTGCGCCCTCCAAGGTCACGGCGCGGGGCTACTCCATGAGCGTCGGCGGGATGGCGGCCAACGCGGCCATCGCGGTCGCGCGCCTCGGCGGGCGGGCCGTGTTCTGGGGGCGCGTGGGGCGCGACGAGGCGGGGGAGGAGCTGCGCCAGGCCCTCGAGGATGAGGGAGTGGACACCACCGGCCTCGTCATGGCCGAGGGGGCGCGCACGCCCCTCTCCGCCGTGATCGTGGACAAGCGCGGCGAGCGGAGCATCGTCACCTATCGCGGGGAGAGGCTGCCGGCCGACCCCTCCGCCCTGCCGCTGGACCGGCTGGCCGAGGCGGGCTCCCTCCTCTGCGATCCCCGCTGGCCGGAGGCCGCCGAGGCCGCCTTCGCCGCGGCCCGCGCCCGCGGCCTGCCCGGCGTGCTGGACGCGGAGAAGAGCGAGGAGCGCGTGCTGCGCGCCCTCGTGCCGCTGGCCGACCACGCGATCTTCGCCAAGACGGGCCTGACCATCTTCGCCCCCGGCGTGCCCCCCGCCGAGGGGCTGGCCCGCGCGCTGGAGGCCGGGCCGCTGCGGATGGCCGCGGTGACGCTGGGCGAGCGGGGGGTGCTGTGGCGCGCGCCGGGAATGAAGGGTATCTCCACCCGCCCCGCCTTCCCCGTGGAGGCGACGAACACGACGGGGGCGGGGGACGTGTTCCACGGCGCCTATGCCCTGGCCGTGGCGGAGGGGCAGGAGGTGGAGCGCGCGCTCCGATTCGCCTCGGCCGCGGGCGCGCTCCGGGCAAGGGACGGGCGCACCCCGGACCGGGCGGAGTTGGAGGCGCTCCTGGCGGGTGACACGGACCGCCCGCTCGTGCGGGCGCGACGGAAGGACTGAGCGGACCGGACGGGAATGGATTCCGAGAGGATCGAGGAACTCAGGCGGCGGGTGGAGGCGCTGGAGGCCGAGGCGGCCGCCCTGCGCGCGCGGCTCGGCACCGCCGGGGATGCCGGCTCCGTGCCCTGGGCGAGCGCCGGCAGCGGGCGGGAGATGCTGGCCGCGATCAACGAGCGCTACCGACTGGCCGCGCGGGCGACGAACGACGCGGTCTGGGACTGGGACCTCCGCGCCAACACGGTGGAGTGGAACGAGGCGCTGGAGGCCGCCTACGGCCACGCCCCCGCCGCCGCGGAGCCGACGGGGGACTGGTGGATCGCCCATATCCACCCCGAGGACCGCGCCCGCGTGCATGACGGCATCCACGCCGTGATCGACGGCGCGGGCAGCAACTGGACCGGGGAGTACCGCTTCCGCCGCGCCGATGGGGGCTACGCCACGGTGCTCGACCGCGGCTTCGTCATCCGGGACGCCTCGGGTGCGGCCATCCGCATGATCGGGGCGATGCTGGACCTCAGCGCGAGCAAGCGGGCCGAGGCGGCGCTGCGCGAGAGCGAAGACCGCCTGCGCCTGGCCACCGCCGCCGCGCGGATCGGCACCTTCGACTTCCTCGTGCGCACCGGCGCGCTGACCTGGGACGACCGCTGCCGCGAGCTGTTCGGCGTGCCGCCCGGCACCCCGGTGAGCTACGAGGGCACCTTCCTCGCCGGCCTGCACCCGGAGGACCGCGCGCGGGCGGACGCGGCCGTCTCGGCGGCGCTGGACCCCGCGGGCACGGGCAGCTTCGACACGGAATACCGCACCATCGGCCTGTCGGACGGGGTGGAGCGCTGGGTGGCCGCCAAGGGAGAGGCCTTCTTCGAGGAGGGCCGGGCCGTCCGGCTGATCGGCACCGTGCTCGACATCGGCGAGCGCAAGCTGGCCGAGATGCGCCAGCGCGAGATGAACGAGCGGCTGGAGGAGCTGGTCGAGGCGCGCACGGCGGCGCTGCGCAAGTCCGAGGAGCAGCTTCGCCAGAGCCAGAAGATGGAGGCGGTCGGCCAGCTCACGGGCGGGATCGCGCACGACTTCAACAACCTGCTGACGGGCATCACCGGCTCGCTGGAGCTGCTGAGCGCGCGCATCGCCCAGGGGCGGGTGCGGGAGGTGGACCGCTACGTCGTCGCGGCGCAGGGGGCGGCGGCGCGCGCCGCCTCCCTCACGCACCGGCTGCTGGCCTTCTCCCGCCGGCAGACGCTGGATCCCCGGCCGACCGACGTGAACCGCCTCGTCGGCGGCATGGAGGAGCTGATCCGCCGCACGATGGGCCCGGGAATGGTGGTGGAGGTGGTGGCCGCCGCCGGGCTCTGGACGACGCTGGTGGACCCGAACCAGCTCGAGAACGCGCTGCTCAACCTCTGCATCAACGCGCGGGACGCCATGCCCGGCGGCGGGCGGCTGACGGTGGAGACGGCCAACCGCTGGCTGGACGCCCGCGCCGCGCGCGAGCGCGAGCTGCCGCCGGGCCAGTACATCTCCCTCTGCGTGAGCGACACGGGCACGGGGATGACGCCCGAGGTGATCGCCAAGGCCTTCGACCCCTTCTTCACCACCAAGCCGCTCGGCCTCGGCACCGGGCTCGGCCTCTCCATGATCTACGGCTTCGCGCGTCAGTCCGGCGGGCAGGTGCGGATCTACTCGGAGGCGGGCGAGGGCTCGATGGTCTGCCTCTACCTCCCCCGCCACCACGGCGAGGCGGAGGAGGCCGTGCCGCTGCCCGAACTCCCGGCCCTGCCGCGCGCCACGAAGGGCGAGACGGTGCTGGTGGTGGATGACGAGCCCACCGTGCGGATGCTGGTGGCGGAGGTGCTGGAGGAGCTGGGCTACGCCGCGCTGGAGGCCGCCGACGCCGCCTCCGGGCTGAAGCTGCTGCGGTCGGATATGCGCATCGACCTGCTGGTGACGGATGTGGGCCTGCCCGGCGGCATGAACGGGCGGCAGATGGCCGATGCGGCGCGGCTGGCGCGGCCGGGGCTGAAGGTGCTGTTCATCACCGGCTATGCCGAGAACGCGGCCGTGGGGAACGGCCATCTCGAGCCTGGCATGCATGTGATGACCAAGCCCTTCGCGATGGACGCGCTCGCCACCCGCATCCGGGAGCTGATCGAGGAGCGCTGAGCCCGGCCCGGGGGCGGGCGCGGCGGCTCCCGTCCCCGGCCGGCCCCGCCCGTCCGGCGGGCCCCGCGCGTCAGGCGGCGCGGGGGATGATGCGCGCGGTCTCGGCGAAGTCGAAGTAGAGGCGCCGCGCCTCGGCGGCCACGGGGCCGGGCTGCATGTGGTGGTCGGCGTAGCGGGTGCAGGGCTGGACCTTGCCGAAGTTGCCGGTGGCGAAGATCTCGTCCGCCGTCTCCAGCATGCCGGTGGTCACGGTGCACTCGCGCACCTCGCGGCCCGCGTCGCGGAGCAGCTGGATGATGCGGGAGCGCGTGATGCCGGCGAGGAAGGTGCCGTTGGCGGCGGGCGTCATCACCACCCCGTCCTTGACCATCATGAGGTTGGCGGCGGCGAACTCGGCGACGTTGCCGGCCTCGTCCAGCACCACCGCCATGTCGTAGCCCCGCGCCTTCGCCCAGGCCGTCGCGCGGGCGGAGTTGGGGTAGAGGGCGCTCGCCTTCGAATCCGTCGGCGCCATGTCGGCGGCCGGGCGGCGGAAGGGGGCGGTGACGGCGGAGAAGCCGTTCGCCGGCGGCATGGGCGAGTCGTAGATGGAGAGGATGAACTCCGTGCTCGCCGGGTCCGGCTGGGCCGCGCCGAGGCCGTTGCGGACGAAGAACATCGGGCGGATGTAGAGCTCGGCCTCCGGCCCCATGCGGCGCACGCCCTCGCGGCAAAGCTCCTCGATCTCCTCGGCCGTCATGGTGGGCTCCATGAGCATGTTGCGCGCGGACTGCACGCAGCGCCGGCAGTGGAGGTCGAGGTCGGGCACGGTGCCGCGGATGGCGCGCGCGCCGTCGAAGATGACCGAGCCCAGCCAGAAGGCGTGGTCCATGGGGCCGAGCACCTTCGGCTCCTCGGTCATCCACTCGCCCTTGTGCCAGAACACCCCGGCCATCGGCCCTCTCCCTCGTCCCGTGTGAGAGGGGGAAGCTGGCACGGGCGCGGGGGTGGGGAAAGAGCCCCGCCGGGGGTCGCGCGGCGCAGGGAATGTCGTATCGTTTCGCCAATTCGGGGGAAACGGGCCGTGCTGATCGCGCTGCTGGCGGATGTTCATGCGAACCGGGAGGCGCTGGAGGCCTGCCTGGAGCACGCGCGGGAAGCCGGGGCGGAGCGGCTGGTCTTCCTCGGCGACCTCGTGGGCTACGGCGCCGATCCGGAATGGGTCGTGGAGACCGTCATGGCCGAGGTGGCGCGGGGCGCCGTGGCCGTGCGGGGCAACCACGACGACGCCGTGCGCAAGGGGCCTGGCGGCATGAACGGGATGGCCGCCGCCGCGATCGACTGGACGCGGGAGCGGCTCTCGCCGGAGGCGGCGGGGTTCCTCGCGCGGCTGCCCCTGGACTGGGAGGAGGAGGGGCGCCTCTACGTCCATGCCGACGCCTCCGACCCCGAGGCCTGGCACTACGTGACGGATGCGGACGCCGCGCTCGCCTCGCTGAACGCGACGGATGCCTGGGCGACCTTCTGCGGGCACACCCACGTGCCCAGGCTGTTCGGGATCACGGCGGCGGTGAAGCTGACGGGCTTCCGGCCGGTGCCGGGCGTCGCGGTGCCGCTGCTGCGCGCGCGGAAATGGGTGGCGGTGCTGGGCGCCGTGGGCCAGCCGCGGGACGGCGACCCCTCGGCCTGCTACGGCATGCTGGACACCGAGCGGTCCGAGTTGACCTGGCATCGCGTACCCTACGACGCGGCGGCGGCGGCGGAGAAGATCCGCGAGGCCGGGCTGCCGGAGGTGCTGGCGCTGCGGCTGCTGCGCGGGGCCTGAGGTGGCGCGGCCCCGCCTGACCACCGGCGACAGGCTGGACGGCTTCCTGATCGGGGAGCGGGTCCATGCCGGCGGCATGGCGCTGCTCTATTCCGTGACGCATCCGGCGCACGACCTGCCGATGCTCATGAAGGTGCCCCGCCTGTTCGAGGGGGAGGACCCGGCGGCGATCGTCTCCTTCGAGATGGAGGGGATGATCCTCCCCCGCCTGTCCGGGCCGCATGTGCCGCGCTTCGTGGCGGGGGCGGGGTTCGAGCGCCAGCCCTACATCGTGATGGAGCGGGTGGCGGCGTCCTCGCTGGAGGGGCGGATGCGGGAGGCGCCCTGGCCGGTGGAGGAGGTGGCCCTCCTGGGCGCCCGGATCGCGGCCGCGCTGGACGCGCTGCACCGCCGGCACGTGATCCATCTCGACATCAAGCCGGGCAACATCCTGCTGCGGGAGGATGGCACGGCCGTGCTGGTTGATTTCGGCCTGTCCCGCCACGACCAGCTACCCGACCTCATGGAGGAGGAGTTCCGCCTGCCCTACGGCTCCGCGCCCTACATGGCGCCGGAGCAGGTGATGGGCATCCGCAGCGATCCCCGGAGCGACCTCTTCGCCCTGGGGGCGCTGATGTACCACATGGCCACTGGCGCGCTGCCCTTCGGGAATCCCTCGCGGATGAAGGGGCTGAAGCGGCGGCTGTGGCGGGACCCCGTGCCGCCGCGCCGGTTGCGCCCGGAGGTGCCGCCCGCCCTGCAGGAGGTGATCCTGCGCTGCCTGGAGGTGGAGCCGGACCGCCGCCACCCGACGGCGGCGCAGCTCCTCTTGGACCTCCGCAACCCCGAGGGGGTGGCGCTGACGCAGCGTGCCGGGAAGCTCCGCCGGGACGGGTTCGGGGCCGTGCTGCGGCGGCGCTTCAACCCGGAGGCGCAGCCGCGCTTCCGCCGCCCCGTGGCGCAGGGGATCGCGGCGGCGCCGATCCTGGCGGTGGCGGTGGCGCTCAGCCGGGAAGGGGGCGAGGAAGGGGCGGGGCTCTCAGAGGAGCTGCGCCGGGCGGTGGCGCGGATGCTGCCCACCCTGCCGGGGGCGCGGCTGGCCTGCCTCAACGTGCTCAGGCTGAACCGCATCCAGCTCGACACGACGCTGGACGCGGAGGGGCGGAGCAAGCACGCGCGGCGCCTGGCCGAGCTGCGGCACTGGGCGGCGCCGCTGGGCCTGCCGGAAGGGCGCGTGACCTTCCACGTGCTGGAGGCGGTGGACCCGGCGGCGGCGCTGCTTGAATTCGTCACCGTGAACCCGGTGGACCATGTCGTTCTGGGCGCGCGGGGAAGCTCTGCGCTGCGCCAGCACGTGGGCAGCGTCTCGGCGGCGGTCTCCGCGCGGGCCCCCTGCACCGTGACGGTGGTACGTCCCCGTACGCGGGAGGATTAGGGGGCCTTCCGCGCGGCCTCCCCATGCCGGGCATCCCGGCCACGCCCGATCAGCGCCCTCACCCCGCGGGCTAGCGGGGCGCCGACGAGCCACTCCACCGCACCCGGCTATGGACAGCGCGGAGCGGGCCTACTCCCGGAAAGCGCCGGCAGAAAGCAGCATCCTTCCGCCATCGGCGTCCATGCTCAGCACGTAGACGATACCGGTCCCGGCCGGAGGACGTCTGGTACCGACGTAGCGGATATCTCGCCCGATGCCGCCCCCAGGCGTGACCTCCACATCCCCGACCTTCCTCACGTCGTATTGCGGGCTCCGGAGACTCTCGACCATGTGGGAGAAGATTTCCGGTGAAACCGACGGCTCGACGCCGCGCGCCAAGACCGAGCACCACGCCTCACCCGGCCGGGTCACGACGGCATAGGCCGGCATCTGCCCCGCTGGAACCGGTCGCACCCAGGCGACACCTGGTCTCCCGGAGAGGAAGGGGGTGGCTGCTTCCGGCGGTACGTTGGCAAAGCCCAGGGCGACGAGAGCTCCGCGCCGACCCTCATCGCTTCCGGGGTTCGCGATGCAAACACGGAGATACGCCTTCATGGCGTCCGCCGTGACGTGCATCGGTCCGCCCGGCGCGGCGCTGCGCGCCGTCACGCCCTGACCGACCGCGGTTCCCGACCTGCTGGGTGCCGTCGCGCAGCCGGAGAGAGCGGCCATGCCGGCAAGCAGCATGGCGGAACGAGGATCAAGCATGCAGCATCTAGTCATCACGGTTTCGTTACCGTCAAGGCAAGCGCTCGACAGTCGCCTCGATGATCGAGGCCCGCATGCATATTTCCCGAAGGAACGGCCGCCGTGGGCATGGTCGCCCGCCGGGCGGGCGTTGATGGGACCGCGGGCGTCCCCTACGGCGCGGCCTCCCCGTGCCGGGCCTCCCGGCCACGCCCGAACAGCGCCTTCGCCCCGCGGATCAGCGGCGCGCCGACATATCCCACCAGCGGGATCAGCACCGCCCCGAGGGCGAGGCCCGCGAGGCCGGAGAGGGCGGCGCCGACGAGCCATTCCACCGCGCCCGCGAGTGCCGGGACGAGCGCGGCGGCTTCCACGGCGAGGTGGTGGACGAGATGCCCGGGCGCGGCCAGGCCGAAGCCCTCCAGCCCGTGCAGCACGATGCCGCCGCCCACCCAGAGCATCGCCGCCGTGCCGACGACGCTCAGCACGCGCAGCAGCACCGGCATCCCCGTGACAAGGCCGCGGCCGAGGAGGCGGGTGAGGGAGAACAGCGCCCGGTCCGCCCCTCCTTGCGGGCCCGGCGGGGCGGCGCGCAGCCCGAGCAGGGTGGAGGCGGGGCGGCGGTTGGAGGCGAGGGAGACGCCGGCATCGTCCGCCTTCACGATCAGCGCGACGCCGCCATAGACGAGGGCGGTGAGGGCCAGCCCGACGAGGGCGAGGATCACCGCCTGCGCCGGAAGCGAGGAATCGGGCAGGGTGGCGAGGGTGAGCGCCATGATCTCGGCGGAGAGGATGAAGTCCGTCTTGATCGCGCCGCGGACCCGCTCCTCCTCCAGCCGGCAGGGATCGCGGAAGGCGGCGCCCGGCGCGGCGCCGGTGGCGGCCTCATGCGCCTCGGCGGCATGGGGGTGGAGGGCGTGCCAGACCTTCTCCGCCCCCTCGTAGCAGAGGAAGGCGCCGCCCAGCATGAGCAGCGGCGTGATCGCCCCGGGCGCGAAGACGCTGAGCAGCAGCGCGACCGGCAGGAGGAAGACGAGCTTGTTGCGAACGGAGCCGAGCGCGATCTTCCACACGATCGGCAGCTCGCGCGAGGCGGCGAAGCCGACGACGTAGTTGGGCGTCACCGCCGCGTCGTCGATCACCACCCCCACCGCCTTCGTGCCCGCCCGCGCGGCCTGGGCCGCCACGTCGTCCAGCGAGGCGGCCGAGACCTTCGCGATGGCCGCCACGTCGTCCAGCAGCGCCAGCAGACCTGTGCTCAAGTGCAATCTCCCACTCGCGGCCGGCCCCATTCGCGACTGGCTCGGCCGATGACGGGGTGGCAACGCGGGCCGGGGCTGCGGGTTCGGCGCCCCGCCCCGATGCGTGAACCGGAGCGCGAGGCGGCGGCGCGCGGCATGCCTCGCCTGAGGGGGCCTCGCCTGAAGGGGCCTCGCTCGAAGGGAACCTCGCTTGACGGGGGCCGGGGCCGGGTGTGGATGCGGGCCATGGATCGCCCCCAAGCCCCGAGGCCGCCCCGCCCGCCCGAGCCCGACCGGATCTGCGGCCTCGCCGCCGTCGCGGCCGTCTTCGCCCGGCGCCCGCGGGACGTGCTGCGCCTCTTCCACCTCCCCTCCCGCCGACGGGAGGCGAACCCCTTCTGCTCGGCGCTCGCCGCCATGCGCCACCCCTATCGCGAGGTGGGGGAGGAGGAGCTGGCGCGGGTCGCCGGCACCGTCCACCACGGGGGCATCGTGGCGGTGGTGGCGCGGCGGCGCGTTGCCCCGCTCGCCCTGCCGCTGCCGCCCGCGCTGCGGACCGCGCCCGTGCTGCCGGTGCTGGACGGGGTGTCGAACCCGCACAACCTCGGCGCCATCGCCCGCTCGGCGGCCTTCTTCGGCTGCATCGGCATGGTGCTCTCGGGCGATCCGCGGCAGGCCGGGCTCTCGGACGCCGCCTGGCGGACGAGCGAGGGCGGGCTGGAGGTATTGAGCCTCTGGTCCGTGCCGGACCTGCCCGCTGCCCTGCCGGGGATGAAGGTGCTGACGGTGGCCGCCGTCGCCGCGGGCGGGGTGGCGCCGGAGGCCCTGCCCTCGGCGGATTGCGTGGCCCTCGTCCTCGGCAACGAGGAGCAGGGGGTCAGCGAGCGCACGGCCGCGGCCTGCGACATGAGGGTGACGCTGCCCGGCTCCGGCCGGGTGGAGAGCCTCAACGTCTCGGTCGCGGCGGCCGTGCTGATCCACGCCCTCTCGGCCCGGCGCCCGGCGCGGGGAGGCTGACGCGCGCCCGGCACGCGGGGAGCCTGGGCCGGATCAGTCCCGGCCCTTGCGCCCGGCCTCCGGTCCGGTGGCGTGCCCCTCGGCCGCCAGCGCCTCCATCCGCATGGCGAGGGCGATCAGGATGGCCGGGCGAAAGGCGGGGACCTTCTTCCAGGCCTTCTTCTCCGGCTTCGTCATGCCGCAGCCGAGGCACCAGCCCGTGCGGTCCTCGTAGTCGCAGATCCCGATGCAGGGACGGCCGGCGCGCTCGCTCACCGGGCGCCCCCGTCTCCGGCCTGGCGGGATTCGATTTCGTCCAGCACGGCCTCGGGCGCGACGCTCTTCCGCACCTCCGCCAGCTCCGGGTCGCCGGCCGCGCGGATGCCCTGCTTCTCCGCCATCGCGACCACCAGTTCGGAGAGCTTCGTCAGCTCGTGCTCCGTCAGTAGGCTGATCTGGAGGTCGAGGTCGGCGCGCTTGTCGGCCGCGGCGGCCATGCGGTTCTGGCTGATGAGGACGAAGGTGGAGAGGAAGATCGCCTCCACCGAGGCGATCATGGCCAGGGTGACGAAGGAGGGATCGAACTTCGGCACGCCGGGGATCAGCCCGAGATTCACGATGATCCAGCCGCCATAGATGGCGAGGTGGATGTAGACGAAGAGCATGCTGCCGGTGAAGGCGGTGATGGCCTCGGCCACCTTCTCCTCTCGCGTCGCGCGCGCGGCCTCGTCCCGGCGGCGGTCCTCCAGCGCCTGGATGTTGCGCCGGAGCGACTGGGTCAGCCCGGCCGGGCCGGGCGGCGAGACGGTAGGGGGCTTGTCGAGCATGGCGGTTCCTCGGCGGACCGGGCGAGCGGGCAGGGCTGAGGTAAGTCCCGGCGGAGGCGCCGGTTGCCGGAACCCTGCCATGCGCCCGGGCGGGAAGCCCCGCCGGGGCGGGAGGTGTCCCGCCGGGGCGGGAGAACCCTCCCGCCGGGAGAAGCTAGCGGCCCTCGCCCCGCAGCTGCTCGCCCCGCAGCCGGGCGGCGGTCTCCAGTGCGCGGCGGGCGCGGGGCCCGTCCTCTCGCGCGCGGGCGATGCGGGCCTCCAGCAGCGCCATCTGCAGCTCGTCGCCCCCCATGGCCTTGCCGTCGGCCAGGATCTGCTCGGCACGGGAGAGGTTGCCGCGCACCACCGCGATCTCCCCGGCCACCGAGCGCGCCTCCACGTTACGGGGATCGCGGGAGAGGACGCCCTCGGCCAGCTCCGTCGCCTCCCGCGCGCGGTCGGTGCGGGCGAGGACGCGGGCGAGGGAGAGCTGGGCCCGCCAGCTGTCGGGCACCGTGCCGCCAGCCGCCGCCCCGGCTCCAGCCCCGGCGCCGGAGACGGCGGGAAGGCCGGCGGCGGTGCGCTGCACGGCGGTGCCCAGGCGCGGGTCGCTCTCGGCGCGGCGGGCGAGGTTCTCGGCGGCGGTGGCCCGCCCGGCATCGAGCAGGGCCGCGGCCATCAGCGCCTTCGCCTCCGCCGAGTTGGCGGGGGCGGCGGGGTTGGCCGCGCGGGTCGCGGCTTCCAGGTTCTCGGGCTGGCGGAGGCGGCCGAAGACGCGGAGGATGGCCGCGCGCGTGTCGCCGCCCGGATCGGGCTCGGCCGCCATGGCGATCAGCCGCTGGGCCGCGGCCGAGCGCGGGTTGCCGCGCGCCGCCACCTCCAGCCGCTGCACCTCCAGCACGCGGCGGTTCCGCGCCAGCAGGGCGTTGGCATCGGCGTTGCGCCCCCGGATGGCCTCGGCCCGCGCCGCGGCATCGGCGGGGCGGCCGTCATACTCGGCGAGCAGCCCGGCGGCGTAGAGGGAGTCCGGCGTCCCCCGGCGGATGAGGTCGCGCTCGATCCGGCGCGCCTCGTCCTGCTCGCCGCGCGTCTTCAGCAGGCGGGCGAGGTCGTGGGCGGTCCAGGCATTGTTCGGCTCGGCGGCGAGGGCGCGCCGGTAGAGGGCGATGCGGGCGTCCACATCGGGGGTGCGCGCGGCCTCGGCGCGGAGCGCGCCGGCGCGGAAGCTCGCGGTGTTGGTAGCGGGGCTGTAGCCCGCCTCGGCGGCGAAGCGGTCGGCCTCGGCGAAGCGGCCGCGCTGGACGAGGCTGTCATGCAGCGCCGCCTGCACGTCCCGCTGGCCCGGGCGGCGGGCGAGGGATTCGCGGAAGCGCAGCTCGGCTGTGTCGTAGTCCCGCCGGCGCGCGGCGATGAGGCCGAGGAGCTTGGCCATCTCCGCCCCCTCGGCGGCGGTGCCCTGCGGCATCCGGCGGGCGAGATCCTCCGCCTCGTCGAGCTGCCCGCGCTCCAGCGCGCGCCAGGCCTGGAGGGCGGGGCCGGTCACGGGGCGGGTGCCGCGGGCATTGCCGCCGGCGCCATAGGCCACCCCCTGGGCGTTCACATAGCCCATGCTGCGGAGGAACTCGTCCCGCCGGTCCGGGGCGAGCTCCACGGCGCGCTCGAAGAGCCGGCGCGCATCGGCCTCCCGGCGCTGGGCGCGGCGGAGCATGCCGAGGCCGAGGGTGGAGTCGACGTCCTCAGGGTTGGCCGCGAGCGCCTGCTCGAAGAGCCGCTCGGCCTCGGCGGGCCGGGTCTTCATGAGGTCGAAGGCACGGATTCGGAGCTGGCCGATCTGGTCGGTCGGCGAGGGACGCGAATCCTCCAGCTTCTTCGAGATCTCGGGGTCGGTCGGGAAGTGGCGGAGATAGTCGCCGATCGCCGCGATGGTGGCCTCGCCCGGCCCCTGCCAGAGCAGCGCCTGCCGCCAGGCGGCGCGGGCGGCGTTCGCCGTGTCCGGCAGCTCGGACAGGGCGCGGAGCCGCTCGATCCCGAGGGGGCGCGTGGGCTCCTGGAAGGTGAGCATCTGGGCGAAGGCGAGCTGGAGCGCCCGGTCCTCCGGGTTGCGGGCGAGCACGCCCTCCATGGCCGCCCGCGCCTCGGCGAAGGCCTGGGGGGAGATGCTGGAGAGGGTCTGGTAGTATTCCGTGGCGAAGGCGTCCGGCACCACGCCGTCGGGGAAGATGTCGCGGTAGCGGCGGATGGCGGCGGCGGCCTGCCCGGTCTGGGCCAGGCGCCTCGCCTCGGCCAGCATGCCCTCGTCGATCGAGGCCATGCGGAGGGCGGAGGCGGCGCGCACCGCCGCGGGCGAGCCGCGCGCGATGGCGTTCAGCCGGGTGACATAGGCCTGCACCGCCGCGCGGTCCCGGTTGAGGGCCGCGACCTCGGCGGCGGTGGCGAGGACGTTGGGGTTGTTCGGCTCGATCGTGAGCAGGCGGTCGAGCGATCCCTGGGCGAGGTCGAGCCGGCCCTGGGAACGCCAGTAGTTCGCCTGCTCCAGCAGCACCGCGCCGCCGCGGCTGGAGGTCACGGGCGGGCCGGGCTGCTCCGCGGCGGGGGCGGTTCCACCCGGCGGCAGGGCGGCCCCGGTCCCGTTGCCGCCCGCGAGGCCCGGGGGGCCGAAGGGCGGGGCGCCCCCGAACGGCGCCTGGGCCAGGGCGGGGCCGGCGGGCAGGGGGCCGGCGAGCGCGGCCGCGATCAGGGCGGCGGGCCAGCCAGGGAAGGGCCGGGCATGGAGCGGCCAGGCCGGGGCGGGATGGGGCAGGGGCATGCGCCGGGGCGCCGGGACCGGGTTCTGGGCGTTCGACCGCATGACACGATCCTACTACAAAACGTGATCGGCTTCGCACCCCATCGTGAAAATTTCGTTCCGCTGCCTGTGGGCGGATGCCGCGCCGCATGGCCTTGTGCCCGCCCGCCCGGGAGGCGACATGACGGGCGCCTCACGAATCGGGAGATCCCGCATGACCCTGCGACGCCGCGCCCTGCTGGGCGCCGCCGCCTCATCCCCCCTGCTGGGTTCCCCCGCCGCGCTGGCGCAGGCGCCCTGGCCCACGCGCCCGCTCCGTATCGTGGTTCCCTTCGCCCCGGGTGGCGCGGTGGACCTGACCGGGCGGCTGCTGGCCGAGAAGCTGCAGCCGGTCCTCGGGCAGAACGTGGTGGTGGAGAACCGCGGCGGCGCGGGCGGCAACATCGGGGCCGACGCGGTCGCGAAGGCGGAGAAGGACGGCTACACGCTCCTGCTCGGCTCCGTCTCGATCATGGCGGCGAACAAGTACCTCTTCCGCCGCTCCATGCCGCTGGACCCGCTGCGCGACCTCATCCCCGTCACGCGCGTCACGACGGGAACGGTGCTGCTGATCGTGAACTCCAACCGCCCCTGGAACACCTTCGGGGATCTGATCGCGGCGGCGAAGAAGGATCCGGGCAAGCTCACCATGGGCTCCTCCGGCACCGGCACGGTGAGCCACATCACCATCTCCACCGTCGCCAAGGCGGCGGGCGTGGACATCACCCACGTGCCCTATCGCGGCGGCGGGCCGGCCTTCGCGGACCTGCTGGCGGGCAACATCGACATGATGTTCGACGTGATCCCGGCGGCGATGCCGCATGTGCGCGAGGGGCGGTTCCGGCCGCTCGCGGTGGGCAGCGCGGAGCGCATCGCCTACGTGCCGGAGCTGCGCGACGTGCCCAGCATGAAGGAGCTGCTGCCGGGCTCGGGCATCGACATGCAGAGCTGGTACGCGGTCAACGCCCCCGTCGGCACGCCGCAGCCGGTGATCGACCGGCTGCACGGCGCGCTGCTCCAGGTCGCGCGCAGCGCCGAGTTCAAGGAGCGGATGGAGCCGCTCGGCTTCACCCCCGTCTGGGACGAGACGCCCGCCGCCTATGGCGAGTACCTCCGCCAGCAGGACGTGCTGTGGAAGCGCCTCGTCGAGGAATCCGGCGCGACGCTCGACTGAGTGGGCTGGGGGGCCTCAGCCCCCCAGCAACTGCCCGCCATCCACCACGAGGCTCTGCCCCGTAATCCAGCCCGCGCGCGGGGAGGCGAGGAAGAGGACGGCCTCGGCCACCTCCTCCGGCCGCCCCATGCGTCCGAAGGGGATCGAGGCCAGGGTGGCGTCGTAGAGGGCGGGGTCCTCCGTGCGGCGCCGCTCCCAGGTGCCGCCGGGGAACTCGATCGAGCCGGGGGAGACGCAGTTGGCGCGGATTCCCTGCGGCGCCAGGATCCGCGCCTGACTCGACGTGTACTGCACCACCGCCGCCTTCACCGCCGCGTAGGGCGGGTTGCGCTTCGTCGGGCGCAGGGCGGCGATGGAGGCGATGTTCACGATGTTGGCGCCGGGCCCGGATCGCTCCAGCCAGGGCCGCGCCGCGTGGCTCGCCCGCACCACCGCCATGAGGTCGACCGAGAGGGAGGCGGCCCAGCTTTCCTCGTCATCCGCGCGCCCGAAGCCCGAGGCGTTGTTGACGAGGATGTCGATGCCGCCCAGCGCCTCCGCCGCCGCGGGGAGGAAGCGCGCGATGGCATCGGCGTCCGCCAGGTCGCAGGGCGCGGCATGGGCGCGGACACCGATCGCCTCGATCTCCGCGCGGGTCCGCTCCAGCGCCTCCGCGCCGCGCGCGCAGATGGCGACCGAGGCCCCCTGCCCCGCGAAGGCGAGGGCGATGGAGCGCCCGATGCCCCGGCTGCCGCCCATCACCACCGCGCGCCTGCCGCTGAATTCCATCCGTCCGCCCCTTCTCGACTGGGCGGCGATGATGCGCCGTGCGGGCGCCGCCGCAAGCCTCAGCGGAAGGGCGGGGACCAGATGAGCCCGCCGTCGCGCGCCAGCCGGTTCGCACCGCGCTGCACGCCGAGCGGCGCCTGGTTGCGCTCCCACATCTCCCCGTAATTGCCGGTGGCGCGAATGGCGCGCAGCGCCCAATCCCGCTCCAGCCCGATCTGGCGCCCGAACTCGCCGGAGGTGCCGAGCAGGCGCCCCGTCTCGGGGTTGGGATCGCCCCGCCGCGCTTCGGCATTGGCGGCGGTGATGCCCCCTTCCTCCGCGGCGACGAGGGCGTTCAGCGTCCACTTCACCACGTCGAACCAGCGCCAGTCGCCCTTGCGGACCATGGGGCCGAGCGGCTCGCGGGAGATGACGTCGGGGAGAATGACGAACTCGTCCCGCCGCGCGCCCTGTCCCGCGCGGATGGAGGTGAGGCCGGAGAGGTCGGTGGTGTAGCTGTCGCAGCGGCCGGAGAAGAAGGCCTGCTGCACCTCCTGGAAATCCTCGATCAGCACGGGGTTGAAGCGGAAGTTGTTCGCCCGCGCCCAGTCCGCGAGGTTCAGCTCCGTCGTGCTGCCGGGCTGGATGCAGATGGTCGCGCCGTCCATCTCCTTCAGCGAGGAGACGCCCAGCGCGCGCTTCACGATGAAGCCCTGCCCGTCATGCAGCAGCACGCCCGCGAAGGCGAGGCCGATGCCGGTGTCCCGCGCGAAGCTCCAGGTCGTGTTGCGGGAGAGGAGGTCCACCTCGCCCGATTGCAGGGCGGTGAAGCGGGTCTGCGGCGTGGTGGGCACGAAGCGCACCTTCTCCGGGTCGCCCAGCACGGCGGCGGCGACGGCGCGGCAGAAATCCGCGTCCAGCCCGCTCCACCGCCCCTGGCTGTCGGCCAGGGAGAGGCCGGCAACGCCGGTCGAAACGCCGCAGGAGAGGCTGCCGCGCGCGCGCACGGCGGCCAGCGTGTCCGGCGCGGGCTGGGCTCGGGCGGCGGCGGGGAGAAGGGCGGCCGCGGCGAGGGCGGCGGCGAGAAGGCGGCGGAAGGGCATGGCGCGTCGTCCCGTGGGTTCGCGGGAGAACGTGCCGGAGCGCGGCGGGTTGGCATCGAGGCCCCCGGCCGGGCCGCGCCTGGCACGGCGCGTGCGAGAAAACTTGGGGCGCGGTGATCGGCATGGCCTGTGCCGGCCGCCCGGGCCCATGCTGCGCTCCGACAGAGCGGCCCGGCGAGGGGCCGAGGAGATGGAGAAACCCGATGATCCGACGCCGACCCCTCCTGGCCGGGCTGGCCGCCGCGCCCCTTTCCCCCGCCGCCGCCCAGCCCGTCGCGGGTGGGCGGGTCGTGCGCGTGGTCGTGCCCTTCCCGCCCGGGGGCGCGATCGACCTTCTCGGGCGGCTGGTGGCCGAGCGGCTGGGGCCCGCGCTTGGGCAGGACGTGGTGGTGGAGAACCGCGGCGGCGCGGGCGGCATCCTCGGCACGGACGCCGTGGCCAAGGGGCCGAAGGACGGGAGCGTGATCGGGGTGATCGGCGGGGTGACGCTGCTGGCCTATCCCACGCTCTACCCCAGGCTGCCCTTCGACCCCGCGCGGGACCTCGCGCCGCTGACGCTCATCACCACCGGCGCGCTGATCTGCGTGGTGAACGCCGAGGCGGCGGCGCGGCGGGGATGGACGGATTTCCGCGCCCTCGTCGCCTGGTCCCGCGCGAATCCGGACATGGTGAAGATGGGTTCCTCCGGGCCGGGCACCTCGTCGCATCTCTGCATCGAGGCGGTGAACGCCATGGCCGGAGCGCGCATCCTGCACGTGCCCTATCGCGGCGGCGGCCCCGCCATCACCGACCTTCTCGGCGGCACGATCGACATGATGTTCGACGTGACGCCCGCGCTGATGCCGCATGTGGCGAGCGGGAAGTTCCGTGCCCTCGTCCTCTCCTCGCGCGAGCGGATGGCCTTCGCGCCGGAGGTGCCGGGGATGGGGGAGTTCGCCGATCTCGGCCTTGGCGAGCTCGACATCCAGCCCTGGAACGCGCTGATGGTCCCGGGAGGCACGCCCGCGCCGGTGGTGGACCGCCTCTTCGCCGCCGTCCGGCAGGTGGCGGCCGACCCCGTGCTGCGCGAGCGGCTCCGGCCCCTGGGCTACGAGGTGGCGCTGAGCGAGAGCCCCGCCGCCCTCACCGCGCAGGTGGAGCGGGAGACGCCGCTGTGGCGGCGGCTGGCCGAGTTGTCGGGGGTGAAGATGGACTAGAGTGGTTCGCGTTCGCCGTGGCTCACGGCAACCGCTCCCGCCTCTTACCTTGTCGCATTTTCCGAGGCGCCGGGTGATTCCACCCGGCTTGAAAAGGCTCCGGCCCCGGGCAGGCCGCGGCGCGCCGCCGCGCCGTCGATCTCCCGCTGCAGGAAGAAGTTGAGCGCCGTCCGCACCGCCGCGATGGCGGCGAGCTGCCCGATCTCGGACCAGGTGGGCGCGATGGCCGTGCGGAGGATGTCCGCCCCCAGCTCGAATTCCAGGGCCAGCGCCAGCCAGCGGCCGAGGCGGAGCCGCACCTCCTCCTTCTCCTCGTGCGACTCGCCGGGGTTGCCGCGCCTGCCCGCGCGCAGCAGCACGCCGGCGATGCGGAAGGTCGCCTCGATGATGGCGATGGCGATCAGCACCCCCGCGATCGCCTCGGTGGCCGTGGCGAGGAGGAGGGTGGCTTCCTTGATCGTCTCGGTCATTTCAGCACCGTGATCTTGCCGCTGGGCTCGAGCATCACGAGCCGGGTCCGCGCCAGCTCCTCGACGCCGGCGCCGCGCAGCGCCTCGTCCATGTCCGCGCGGCTGATCGAATCCCGCACCATCGCCCCCGGCCGCGCCGCGCCGTCCCGCGCCAGCTCGACCGCGCTCCCCTCGACGACAGCCGAGACGGCGCGGAAGCGGGCTGCCCCCTGGGCGAGCAGCCAATGCAGCGCGAGGAGGAGGGTGGTGGCCAGCAGCGTGCCGCCGAGCGGCGCGCTCCCGGTCAGCGCGCGGCTGAGATTCGAGCCGATGATGACGGAGACGATGATGTCCAGCGCCGACCACTTCCCGAAGACGCGCCGCCCGGCGAGGCGGACGAGGAGGAGGCCGTAGGCGAAAACGACGACGGCGCGCAGGCATTCCTGCCAGGGGCCGACATGGCCGGTCTCGCCGAAGAGGGCGGCGGCACTCATGGCGGCCCGAGGGGCGGCTTGAGGGGCGGCTTGAGGGGCGGCCCGAGGGTCATGGGAGGTCTCCGGGGCGCGGACGGGGTTCCACAGAACCGGCGAGCGGGGAGGGGGATGCCGCGCCGGGGATCACGACCTCGCGCGCCCCTTTCACGCGCCTGCCCGCGCCTCCCGTCGCGCCGCGCGGGGCCGCCCTGCGGAACGGGGGGCTGGCGCCCGGGGGAGGAGCGGTGGAAACCCTGTCCCGATTGGGCCGCTCTGGTCGGGATGATGTCGCGGGATTGCGATCTGCTGGTGGTGGGCGCGGGGGCCGCGGGGATCGCGGCGGCGCGCGAGGCGCTGTCGCTCGGGCTCTCGGTGCGGGTGCTGGAGGCGCGCGGGCGCGTGGGCGGGCGCGCGCTGACGGATGCCTCCCTCGGCGCGCCGATGGATCTCGGCGCCACCTGGCTGCACGCCGCCCAGTCCAACCCGCTAGCGCCGCTCGCCGAGGCCGCCGGCCTCGAACTGTTCAATCATGACTCCGTGCGGGACTCGCGCGTCTGGATGGGGGATCGCTGGGCGGGCGCTGCCGAGATGGCGGAGTACGAGGCGGCGGAGCGCGCCTGGCACGAGGCGGTGCGGCTGGCCGATGCGCTGCCGGCCGGCGAGCGGCCCCTGAGCCTTGCCGACGCCGCGCCGCGCGGCGGGCCCTGGGACGCGACGCTCACCCATTGGGAAGGGCCGGTGATCGCGGCGGCCGAGGCGGCGGAGATCGACCTCGGCGACTATCTCTCCACCCTGCTGACCGGGACGAACCTCCTGCCGCGCGAGGGCTGCGGCCACCTTCTCGGCACTCTCGCGCGCGGGCTTCCCGTGACGTTCGACGCGCCTGTCGAGCGCCTTTCCTGGGGCGGTCCCGGCCTGCGCGCCGAGGGACCATTCGGCGCGCTCACCGCCGGTGCGGCGGTAGTGACGGTCTCGACCGGCGTGCTCGCCTCCGGCGCCATCCGCTTCGACCCCGCCCTGCCCCAGGCCACCGCCCAGGCGGTGCACGACCTGCCCATGGGGCTGCTGAACAAGATCGGCCTCCGCGCCACCGGGGAGGACCGGCTGGACCTTCCCTCCTTCGGCGGACTGGAGCGGCGGCTCGGGGAGGGGGAGCGGGCGATGACCTTCGTCGCCTGGCCCTTCGGGCGCGACCACCTCGAGGGCTTCGTGGGCGGCGCCCTGGCATGGGAGACCTCCCGGGCCGGGGAGGGCGCGCTGGCCGAACTCGCCTTCGCGGAGCTGGGCCGCATCTACGGCGCCCGCGCCGGGCGGGCGCTGCGGCGGGACATCCGGGCGGAATGGGACTGGGGGCGCGATCCCCACGCGCTCGGCGCCTATGCCGCGCTGCGCCCGGGGCGCGGCGGGGCGCGGGAGGCGCTCTCGGCCCCGCTCGCGGGCGGGCGGCTGATGCTGGCGGGCGAGGCCTGCCACGCGACGCTCGCCGGTACCCTTGCCGGGGCCTGGCTGAGCGGGGCGGGTGCGGCGCGGGAGGCCGCGGCCGCGCTGTTGCCCCACGGCATCCTCGGGAGACGGCCGGCGTGAGTGGGCGCGAACCGGCCCTTCCCGGCAGGGAAGGCCGCGAGGCGATCGGCGAGGGCGCGGGCGACCGCCGCCCGGGGCCGGCCGGGGAGCGCGTCTCCACCCCCGGCAGCCCCGCCCTACCGCCGGCCGAGGACATGGGTGCCGGCCCCGTGCCGGACGCCGCGCCCGCGCCCGGCGCCGCCATGGACGCGCCCGCCCCGGCCAGGGGCGGGAAGGGCGGTGCCGAGGTGCGGCGCGAGGGCGACGCGCTCCGCCTCTCCGGCCGCCTGACGAGCCTCACCGCCGGCGCGGCCTGGCGCCCGGCGATGAAGGGCGCGCGCGGGGCACGGCGGATCGACCTCTCCGGGCTGGAGACGCTGGATACGAGTGGCGCGGCGCTGGTGCTCGCGGCGGCGGGGGTCGCCGGGCGGGACGTGCCGGTCGAGGGCGCCTCGCGCCCCGTGGCGGCGGTGCTGGAGCGCTCCCGCGGCGCCTCCGGGCGCCCGGCCGCCGCCCAGGCCGGGCCGCGGATGGGACCCGTGCGGGGGGTCGGCGAATGGGGCGTCGGGCTGTGGAACGCGGCGCTGGACGGCATGGCCTTCCTCGGCGAGGCGGCGGCGACCGTGGTGAACGCCGCCCGCCGCCCGCGGGACCTGCGCGTGGCCGACCTCCTGCGCCACCTGGACGAGGCGGGCACCCGCGCCTTCGGGCTCGTCGCGCTGCTCGGCGTGCTGATCGGCGTGATCCTCGCCTTCCAGTCGGCCATCCCGATGCAGCAGTACGGGGCGGACATCTTCGTGCCGCGCCTCGTCGGCATCTCGCTCCTGCGCGAGCTCGGGCCGCTGCTGGCGGGGGTGATCCTGGCCGGGCGCACGGGATCGGCCTTCGCCGCCGAGCTGGGCACGATGACGGTGAACGAGGAGGTGAGCGCGCTGCGGATCATGGGGATCGACCCCATGGTGCTGCTCGTGCTGCCGCGGATGCTGGCGGCCACCATCGCCATGCCGGTGCTGGCGCTGCTGATGGACCTCGCCGGGCTGGTCGGCATGTCCATCGTCATGATCGGGCGGGGCTTCCCGCTGCAGCTCGTGCTCAACCAGCTCCATATCGGGGTCGCCCTCGGCGACCTGCTGGGGGGGCTGGGCAAGGCGGCGGTGTTCGGGCTGGTGATCGCGGGCATCGGCTGCCGCGCGGGGCTCGCGGCGGGCAGCGGCCCGCGCGCGGTGGGCGACGCGGCCACCGCGGCCGTGGTGGGCGGGATCGTCGCCCTCGTCCTGCTGGACGGGATCTTCGCCGTGCTCTTCTACCGGCTGGGCTGGTGATGGACGGAATGGCGGAGCGCGCGGGGGTGGGGGACGGCATCGCCGATCGCCCGGCGGATCGCCCGGCGGTGATCGAGGCGCGCGGGATCTCCATGGGCTTCGGCAGCCGCGTGCTGTTCCGGGACGTGAACTTCGATGTCGGGCGCGGCGAGGTCTTCGTCATCCTCGGCGGCTCGGGCTGCGGCAAGTCCACCCTGCTGAAGCTGATGATCGGGCTGTACCAGCCCACCGCCGGGCGCGTGACCATCCTCGGCGGGGACCTCTCCCGGGCGGATGGGGAAGCCCGCCGCAACCTGCTGCGCCAGCTCGGCGTCATGTGGCAGTCAGGCGCGCTCTTCGGCTCGATGACGCTGCTGGAGAACGTGATGCTGCCGCTCGAGGCCCATACCGACCTGCCGCGCGACGCCCGCGAGGATGTCGCGCGGGTGAAGCTCGGCCTGGTGGGGCTGGGGGACGCGGCGGGGCGGCTGCCGGCGGAGATCTCGGGCGGCATGGCCAAGCGCGCGGGGATCGCGCGCGCCATGGCGCTCGACCCGCCGATCCTCTTCCTCGACGAGCCGAGCGCGGGGCTGGACCCCGTGACCTCGGCGGGGCTGGACGAGTTGATCAAGGACCTCGCGCGCGACCTCGGCACCACTTTCGTCGTGGTCACGCACGAGCTGCAATCGATCCTGGCGATCGGGGATCGCTGCATCATGCTGGACAAGGAAGCGCAGGGAATGATCGCCGAGGGTGATCCGCGCCATCTCAGGGACGAGCCGCCCAACGACACCGTGCGCCGCTTCTTCCGGCGGGAGACGCGCTGATGCCGGCCACAACCCGCAAGCTCTACATGCGCGTGGGCGTGCTCATCCTCGCCGGCATCGCGCTGGCCGTGGGCTTCGTGCTGTTCTTCACCGCGGGCAAGCTCGGCCGCAACACCCAGATGTACGAGACCTATCTCCGCGAGAGCGTGCAGGGGCTGGACGTGGGCGCGGCCGTTCGCTTCCGCGGCGTGCAGCTCGGCCAGGTGACGGATATCGGCCTCGTCGCCACGGAGTACTCGCCGCCCGAGAACAGCCCCTTCAGCGTGGCCTACCAGCGCGTGATCGTGCGCTTCGCGATCGACCTCGCGCGGCTGCGCGACGCACCGGACACGGAGAAGGCCGTGCAGATCGGGCTGCGCGCCCGCCTGGCGAGCACGGGCATCACCGGCGTGGGCTATCTCGAGCTCGACTTCGTCGATCCCGAGCGCTTCCCGCCGGAGAACCTGCCCTGGAAGCCGGACAACCCCGTGATCCCCGCCATCCCGAGCACGGTGGCGCAGGTGACCTCGGTGGCCGAGCAGCTCGCGCTGCGGATCAGCAACCTGCCGATCGAGGCGATCCTGGGCGACATCTCCGGCCTGCTCACCGATCTCCGGCGGCAGGTGAACGACGGCGAGATCGCTCAGGCCTCCCGCTCGGCATCCGACACGCTGGCCATCCTGCGGCAGACCGTGCAGGAGCTGAACCTGCCCGCGCTGTCCAACGACCTCCGCGGCACGATCGCAGAGGCGCGCGATCTGATCGGCGGGCCGGAGGTCCGGGGCACGCTGCGCAACGCGAACGTGGCGATGGAGCGGCTCCAGGCCGGGATGCAGCGCCTGCCCGCCGCCATCGCGCAGGTGGAGGGGGCGGCGCGCTCGGTGAACAACACGGTGGGCGACATCAACGCGGACCTGACGCCGACCCTGCGGGACCTGCGGGCGGCCTCGGGCAACCTGCGCGACACGACGGAGCTGCTGCGGCGCTCGCCGGGGGCGTCGCTGCTCTCGCCCGCGCCGCCCGCGCCGGATTACACGAGGAGGCGGTGATGCGGAGACGGGTTCTGCTGGCGGGCGCCCTGCCCTTGGCCTTGGGGGCGTGCTCGGTCTTCAACCAGACCTATGTGGAGCCGCGGCGCTATCCACTCGCGCCCCGGCGGCCGCCCGGCCCCGCGGCGCGACGGGCCCCGAGGGGGACGGTGCTGATGCGGCTCACCCGCGCCGCGCCGGGGCTGGACACGAAGCTGCTCCGCTCCATCCGCGCGGACGGCACGGAGGCGCTGGAATACTACGCCGAGTGGTCCGCCCCGCCGGCCGAAGCGGCGGAGGAGGCGCTGCGCCGCTGGATCGTCGATGCCGGCATCTTCGCCGCCGTGCTGGCGCCCGGCACCCGGGGCGATGCGGACCTGCTGCTGGAGAGCGAGCTGGTGGCGCTGCACGTCGATCTCGGCGCGGGCGTCGCCGTGGCCTCCATGACCGCCGTGCTGCTGCGGAACACGAGCCAGTTCGGCACGCGGGTGGTGGCGCAGATCTCCGAGACCGCCTCCGTGCCCGTGCCCCCTGAGCGGCCCCTCGGCCCCGACGCCCAGGCCGCCGGGATGGTCGCGGCCCTGGCCGGGGTGCTCGCCAGGATGGAGAGGGAGCTGGCCCGCCGAGCGTGACGCGCCGTCTCATGTGATGAGACGTTAAGTCTTTGGTCAGACCTGTCGCGCCAGTCTCAAAAACAGAGACAAGGTGCCAGGAAGGCACCGTTCCTGAGACAAATGGGACGGTGCCATGCGTGGCTACAATCGTGCGGATATCTGGGACGAGGTTTGGGCGGAGTACGATGCCCGCCAGGCCGCCCACGCCGAAGCGGAGGCCGCGGCACAGGCGATGGCCACCCGCGGCCACTCCGAAGCGCCAGCGTTCCGGCCGCTCTCCCACGTGCTGCCCGCCGTGCTCGCCGGCATCCTCCTCGTCGCGGCCTGGATGGCGCTGCCCTGGCTGCTCGGGGCCCGGCTGGCCGCGCCCATCGCCGCCCGCGACGCGGCCGCGCTGCTCCAGCACTTCGACCGGCCCGCGGCCATGGCCAGCCTGCGCGCCGGCCTGGCTGCGGAGGTGCCGCAGAGCGAGGGGGAGGGGGCCCGCCGCTTCTTCGACCGCATGGCCGGCCGCATGGCCGCCGCCTGGGAGGAGCCGGAGCGGGTCGCCGCCTGGCTCTCCCTCCGCGCGGCGGGCGGGGAGGGGACTGCCGCCGCCCTCTCCTCCCTCCGCTCGGCCCGCCCGCTCGGGCTGACCTCCTTCCGAGTGGAGTACGGTCCGGCTGGCGAGGCCTCGGGCGTGGCCTTCGACATCGCCTGGCGGGGAGAGGGCTTCCGGGTGACCGGGCTGCGCTTCCTCGACACCCCCTCCGCCCCGGCGGGCGTTTCCGGCCCGGCCCTGGCCATGCGCTGACCGGGGAGGGACGCGCCGCCTCGTAGCGGCTCCGGGCAGGGGCGAGGCCCGATCAGGTGGGGTTACCTGATCGGGCCGATTGCTTTCCGGAGAGGGCCGGAGCGGACCGGCGCCGCGCTCAGGCGGCCCGGGCCAGCTCCAGCGCCTTCCAGACCGTCTCGGGCGTGGCCGGCATGTCGAGATGGGTCACGCCGTCCTCGGAGAGGGCGTCCACCAGCGCGTTCATCAGCGCGGGCGGGGAGCCCACCGCCCCGGCCTCACCCGCGCCCTTCACCCCGAGCGGGTTCGTCAGGCAGGGGATGGAGAGGAGCGCGACCTCGATCTCCGGCAGGTCCACCGCCCTGGGCAGGGCGTAGTCCATGAAGGAGGCCGAGAGGAGCTGGCCGCTGTCGGGGTCGTAGGCCGTGCGCTCCAGGATCGCCTGGCCGAGGCCCTGGGCGACGCCGCCATGCACCTGCCCCCGCACGATCAGCGGGTTGAGCGCGTGGCCCACATCGTCCGCCACGATGTAGCGGAGCACGGAGACGGTGCCCGTATCCGGGTCCACCTCCAGCTCGGCGACGTGGCAGCCATTGGGGAAGGTGTGGCGGGGGATGGCCGCGATCTCCGCCGCGTCCAGCAGGGTGACGGACTCGCCCCGCGCCGCGCGCTCCCGCTGCCCGGCCGCGAGGTCGAGGATGCCGATCGCGCGGTCCGTGCCGGCGATGGCGAAGCGGCCGCCCTCGAACTCGATGTCCCCGGGCGAGGCCTCCAGCGCCTCGGAGGCCGCCTGCCTGCCCTTCTCGATCACCGTCGCGGTGGTGGCGAGCAGCGCCGTGCCCTCGGAATAGAGGGAGCGGGCGCCGCCCGTGCCGCCGCCGGTCGGGATCTCGTCCGAGTCGCCCTGGATGATCCGGATCCTCTCGACCGGGATGCCCAGCTCGTTGGCCGTGATCATCACATAGGCGGTCTCATGGCCCTGGCCGGTGGACTGGGTGCCGACGAGCACCTCCACCATCCCGTCCGGGGCGAAGCGCACCTCGGCCCGCTCGCTGTCCGAGCCGCCCGTCGCTTCGAGGTAGTAGGCGAGGCCGATGCCGCGCCGCTTGCCCCGGGCGGCGGCGGCCGCGCGGCGCGCGGGGAAGCCGGCCCAGTCGATGAGGGAGAGGGCGTGGTCCATCACCCGCTCGAACTCGCCGGAATCGTAGGTCTGGCCCACGGGGGTCGTGTGCGGCATGGCCGAGGGCGGGACCATGTTGCGGCGGCGGATCTCGATGCGGTCGATCCCCGTCTCACGCGCCGCGGCATCGATCAGCCGCTCGACGAGGTAGTTCGCCTCCGGCCGCCCGGCGCCGCGATAGGCGTCCACGGGCACGGTGTTCGTCACCACGCCGACGACGTTCGCGTAGATGGCGCGGAAGCCGTAGACGCTGGCCAGCACCTTCGTGCCCGCGGCGGTGGGGATGAAGGGGCCGTAGGTGGAGAGATAGGCGCCCATGTTGGCGATGTTCCGCGTGCGCATCGCGAGGAACTTGCCGTCGCTGTCCAGCGCCAACTCGCCGGTGGTGATGTTGTCCCGCCCGTGGGTGTCGGAGAGGAAGGCCTCGGTGCGCTCGCTCGTCCAGCGCACGGGGCGGTGCAGGCGGCGCGCGGCCATCATGCAGAGGCCGTATTCGGGATAGGTGAAGATCTTCATCCCGAAGCCACCGCCGACATCGTGGGTGACGACGCGCAGCTTCTCCTTGGAGACGCCGAAGACCTTGGCCAGCGTGTCCTTCAGCGGCCAGCTTCCCTGGGTGCCGGCATGGAGGGTGAAGCGCTCCGTCCCCGGGTCGTACTCGGCCAGCGCCGCGCGTCCCTCCATGGAGGCGACGACGACGCGGTTGTTCACCACCGTCACGCGGGTGACATGCGCCGCCCCGGCGAAGAGGCGGTCGGTCTCCTCGCGGTTCCCGGTCTCCCAGTCGAAGACGACGTTGTCCCGGATGCCCGGCCAGACCTGGGGCTGCCCCGGCTCCGTCGCCGTGGCGAGGTCGGTGGCGGAGGGGAGCATCTCGTAGTCCACCTCCACCGCCTCGGCGACGTCGCGCGCCGCGCCATGCGTCTCGGCCACGATGAAGGCGACGGGGTCGCCGACATGGCGGACGACGCCGTCGGCCAGCCCGCCCCGGGGCGTGTCCCCGCGCGGCGAGCCGTCCCGGTTCTTCATCGGGATGGCGCAGGGGATCTCCCCCAGTCCCTCGGCCTTCCAGTCCTCCGCGGTCAGCACGGCGAGCACGCCCGGCATGGCGGCCGCCGCGCCCGTGTCGATGGAGAGGATGCGCGCATGGGCGTGGGGCGAGCGGAGGATGTAGCCCACCGCCGCGCCGGCCGCGACGCCCTGGGGCACGAGGTCGTCCGTGTAGCGCCCGCCGCCTTTCAGGAGGCGAGGGTCCTCCACCCGGCGCAGGGGCTGGCTGAGGCCGAATTTTGCCATGACGCGCTCTCCCATAGGTCCGTTGGGGGGATCATGGGGGAAGGGGCGGGGTGGCGTGAAGGGGTGGCGTCAGCAGGTCAGGCGAAGACGATGCCGCCCTCGATCCATCCCTGGGTCGCGATCTGGAACTCGGTGCTCTCGGAGAAGCCGACCACGACCCCCGGGCGGTCCGCCGCGCCGGCCTGCAGGGCCTGCGTCCAGGCAGCGAAGCCGCCAGGGTCCGGCGCCCGGCCGAGCACGTTCCCGTAGAGCAGCGTCACGAAGCCCGCCTCGTCCGGCTGGCCGTAGCGGGCGCGGGATTCCGGGCTGTCCAGGAAACCCTGCACCATGGTCTGCAGCGGCATGCCGGCATCCAGCGCGGCGACCCAGCCGCGCAGCCCGGCCTCTTCGGGGTGGCGGCCCAGCGTGGCCTGGTAGACCCGGGCGGCGGCGGCGGCGTTCTCGTCCTGGTCCCAGATCCCATTCGCGAGGGCGGGCAGGAGCTTCGCCTTGAACTCCACTGACTCCGAGAAGCCGACCAGCATCGCCTCCCGGCTCATCCCCGAGGCGAGGCCGCTCATCCAGCCGGAGGCGCCCGCGGGGTCCGGCGCGCGGCCGAGCACGTTCTGGTAGGTGCGGGCGATGAAGCCGGCATCGTCCAGCGTGCCGAAGCGGGTCGTGAACTCGGCGCTCCGGATGAAGCCGGCGGCGATGCTGTCGAGCGGCGCGCCGCTCTCCACCGCCTCCACCCACCCGTTCAGCCCGACGCTGTCCGGCGCGCGGCCCAGCGCGGCCTGGTAGACGCGATAGACCTGCATGGCGGGGTCGGTATGGGCGAAGACGAGGCGGCCGTCGAGGAAGGCGAAGTTCTCCACCTCCGAGAAGCTCGCCCGGTCCACGCCGCTGGTCGCGCTGCCGCGGAAGACGCTCACCCGGCTGCCATCGACGAAATCGACGTGGTCGAGCGTGCGGTTCACCACCGCGCTCCGGCGCCCGCCATCGAGGGCGAGGGTGTCGATGCCGCGCCCGCCCTGCACGAGGTTGACGCCCGCGCCGCCGGCCAGCCACTCGTCCCCCGAGCCGCCGAGCAGCGTATCGTTCCCGCCGCCGCCGAACAGGCCCGAGCGCCGCCCCGTGCCCCAGATCGTCTCGCCCGTGGCGTCACCGGGCAGGATGACGGAATCGGTCGCCGCGTTGTAATGCGCGCGCGTGGCCCAGGCGGGCTCGGAGGCCTGGCTGCCGTAGAGGTAGGTGATGGCGAGATGGTCGAAGGGCGCGATGCCGGCCGGGATGGGGCCCGACTGGTTGTAGGACATGACCGTGTTCTGCCGGTTGTCCATCGTCGCCGGGAGCGTGGTCCCGTTGCCGTAGGTCGACTCGAACGGGTGCTTGAGGCCCAGCGCGTGGCCGATCTCGTGCAGGAGGACGAGATAGCCGTAGCTGCCGGGCGCCATGGGATCGCTGGCGTAGAGCGAGGAGGAGAGGGTGATGGCGCCGTAGGGCGGGTACTGGCCCGTGCCCGCGGTGCCGGAGGGCAGGTCCCCGCGCATGAAGCGGATGTCCACCCCGTTCCCCCCGGCGCGATCGGGAATCTCGACGAAGGCGATCCCGGAAGCGCCGGACCAGGAGGCGAGGGCCTGGCGCGCGGAGTTCATCTGTGCCGGGGTGAGGGGGGCGAAGCCGGGCAGGCTGCCCGGCATCCCCTCGGGCGTCCCGGCGAAGCTGTAGTTCACCACGCCGCCCCGGCCGATGACGCCGCTCCAGCCGGGATTGGTGTTGTAGAGCAGCGCCTGCACCTCGATCCCGAGAGCGGCCGCTGCGTCCTCCGCCGGCGCGAAGGCCGCCCCCTCCGGCGGGGCGGCCGCGCAGCCCCACTGGATCGTTCCCTGGTTGCAGAGAGAGCACATGCCGGTCGCGCTTTACGAGTGATCCGGCATCCTACTCGTCTCAACAAGCGAGTCGCAACGGCCCGCACCCGTCAGGGCGCGGGCCGTGCCGCGGGGCCTAGTGCGTGTCGGCCGGCGTGCCGGTGGAGGGCGGCCCCACCTTCGGCTCGCGCGGGCCGAACCAGCCCTTCACCCGCTCGCGCACGGACTGGAACACGACGTAGAGCATCGGGATCATGAAGATGCCGATGGTCGAGGCCGCGAGCATCCCGCCGAAGACGGGCGTGCCCACCGCGCGGCGGGAGATGGCCGCGGCCCCCTCCGCAATGACCAGCGGCACGAGGCCGAGGATGAAGGCGATCGAGGTCATCATTACCGCTCGGAAGCGGAGCCGCGCACCCTCGGTCGCCGCCTCGCGGATGGGCATGCCGCGCTCGCGCGCCTCCTTCGCGAACTCGATGATGAGGATGCCGTTCTTCGCCGCCAGCGCGATCAGCACGACGAGGCCGATCTGGGCGTAGATGTCGAGCGACAACCCTCCCAGCAGGATGGCGACGAAGGAGCCGAGCACGCCCACTGCGATCGAGAGCAGAACCGGGATCGGGATGGTCCAGCTCTCGTAGAGGGCGACGAGGAAGAGGTAGGCGAAGAGGATGGCGAGGGCGAGGATGTAGGCCGTCTGCCCCGACGCCAGCTTCTCCTGATAGGCGGTGCCGGTCCAGGCATAGCCGTAGCCGTTGGGCAGCACGCGGTCCGACAGCTCCTCCATGGCCGTCAGCGCCTGGCCGGAGGAGACGCCGGGACGGGGGGCGCCGTTGATCGAGATGGCGCGGTAGTTGTTGTAGCGGAAGATCGTCTGCGGGCCGAGGACGGTGCGGATCTCCGCGAAGGAGCGGAGCGGCACCATGTCGCCGCTGCCGTTGCGGACGTGGAGTCGCCAGATGTCGTCCAGGTCGTTGCGGTCGCCGGCCTCGGCCTGGATGTTCACCTGCCAGACGCGGCCGTAGAGGTTGAAGTCGTTGACGTAGATGCCGCCCAGCGCCGCCTGCAGCGTGGTGAAGACGCTGCTGATCGGCACGCCGAGCGCCTGCGCCTTGTCGCGGTCCACCTCCAGGAAAAGAGAGGGGTTGTTGGGCGAGAAGGTGGAGAAGACGGCGGTGAGGTTCGGGTCCCCGTTCGCCGGCACGATCAGGCCGTTCATGGCGGCGGCGAGGTCGTTGATGTCGCGGCCCTGGTAGTCCTGCAGGATGTACTCGAAGCCGCCGCCGGTCCCGAGGCCCACGATGGGCGGCAGGTTGAAGGCAAAGATGTTGGCGGTGCGGATGCCCTGGGTGGTCCCGAACACCCGGCCGATGGCGGCCTGCACGCTGTTGGCCACCCCCTCGCGGTCGGCGAAGGGCTTCATGCGGATGACCATGAAGGCCGAGTTGGACTGGGCGCCGCCATCGATGAGGGAGAAGCCGACGATGCCCAGCGTGCCCTGCACGGAGGGGATGGGGCGGACGATCTCCTCGATCTGTCGCACCACCTCGCGCGTGCGGGCGACGCTGGCGCCGGGGGGCAGCTGGGCCTGGACGAAGAAGGCGCCCTGGTCCTCCTGCGGCAGGAAGCCCGTCGGCGTCACCTTGCTGATGGTCCAGATGCCGAAGCCGAAGCCGGCGGTCAGCAGCAGGGAGAGGAAGGAGACGCGCACCAGCCGCCGCACGCCCCCGGCATAGCGGTCCCGCGTCCAGTCGATGCCGCGCAGCACGTAGCCGATCGGCCCGCGCCGGGGCCCGTGATGGGGCTTGAGGATGATGGCGCAGAGGGCGGGGGAGAGGGTGAGGGCGTTGATGGCCGAGATGACCATCGCCGCCGAGATCGTCACCGCGAACTGGCGGAACAGCTCGCCCGAGAGGCCGGGGATGAAGGCGATGGGGACGAAGACGGAGAGGAGGACGAGGGTGATGGCGATGATCGGCGCCGTGATCTCGCTCATCGCCTTCTTCGTGGCATCCGCGGTGGAGAGCTCCGGGTGGTCCTCCATCACGCGCTCGACGTTCTCGACCACGACGATCGCGTCGTCCACCACGATGCCGATGGCGAGCACCATGGCCAGCAGCGAGACGGTGTTGGCCGAGTAGCCCATGGCCAGCAGGATGATGAAGGCGCCGATGAGGGAGACGGGCACCGCGATGGTCGGGATGATCGTCGCCCGCCAGGAGCCGAGGAAGAGGTAGACGACGATGACGACGAGGACGAAGGCCTCCAGCAGGGTCTTGATGACCTCGTGGATTGTCTCGTTCACGAAGTCCGAGCTGTCGTAGAAGACCTCGGTGTCCAGCCCCTGGGGAAAGCGGGCCGAGAGTTCCTGCAGGCGCTGCTTGACGGCGCCCGAGACCTGCACGGCATTCGCGCCGGGGGCGAGGTAGATGCCGAAGGCGATGGCGGGCTGGCCGTTGAACCGGTTCTCCGTGTCCATGTTCGCCGCGCCGATCTCGACCCGCGCCACGTCGCGCACGCGGAGCACCGAGCCGTCCTGGTTGGCGCGGACGACGATGTTGCCGAACTCCTCCGGGCTCTGGAGGCGGCCGCGGGTTTCGAGGTTGATCTGGAAGGACTGGTCGTCCCCGATCGGCCGCCCGCCCAGGCGGCCCACCGCGGCCTGGACGTTCTGGCCCTGGATGGCGGCGATGACGTCCTGCGGCGTCATGTTCAGCGAGATCAGGCGGTCCGTCTCGAACCAGATGCGCATGGAGTAGTCCTGCGCGCCGAAGACGTTCACCTGGCCGACGCCGGCCACGCGGGCGAGGTCGTCGAGCATGTTGATGGTGAAGTAGTTCGAGAGGAACAGCGGGTCGAGCCCGCCTCCCTTGGCGTAGAGGAAGGCGAACATCAGCACGGCGGAGGACTGCTTGCGGACGGTGACGCCGCTGCGCTGCACCTCGCTCGGCAGCCGGGCCATGGCGGCCTGGACGCGGTTGTTCACGTTCACCGTCGCCAGGTCGGGGTCGGTGCCGAGCTGGAAGGAGACGTTCAGGGAGTAGGTGCCGTCATTGGCGGAGTTGGAGCGCATGTAGATCATGCGGTCCACGCCGTTGATCTGCCCCTCCAGCACCTGCCCGATCGTCTGCTCGATCACGGCGGCCGAGGCGCCGGGATAGCGGGCAGCGACAGAGACCTGGGGCGGCACGATGTCCGGGAACTGGGACACCGGGATGCGGATGAGGGAGATCGCGCCCGCGATAAGGGTGAGGAGCGCGATGACGATCGCCAGCCGGGGGCGATCGACGAAAGTGCCGGAGATCATCGGGGCTTACCGCGCCTGGCCGGACTGGTTGGCGGGGGGCGTCGCGGCCTGGGGCTGGCTGGTGCCGGGGCGGCCGGTGTTCGGCGCGGCCGGGGCGCCGGGCGGGGAGGCGCCGGCGCCGCCGGGGGCGCCCTGGGCGGTGCCCTGGTTCGCGCCGCCGGGGGCCGCGCTGGCAGGGGCGTTGCCGGCTGCGGCGTTTCCGCCGGCCGGGGCGGCTTGGCCGCCCGGGGCGCCGGGGGCGCCGCCTCCCGGCCCGGGCGGGGCGCCGGCCGGCGCCGCGTTCACCTGCTGGCCCGCGCGGACGCGCTGGATGCCCTCGACGATCACCCGGTCCCCGGGGTTCAGCCCCTCCTCCACCACCGCCGTCTCCGGCGTGTTGCGGCCGAGGCGGAGATTGCGGCGCTGGGCCTTGCTCTCCCCGTCCACGATGAAGGCGTAGCTGCCCTGCTGGTCCTGAAGGACGGCGGCGCGGGGGATGGTGATGGCGAGCACGGGCTCGACGCCCTGCACGAACACGGTGACGAACTGGCCGTCGATGAGCGCGCGGTCGCCCCCCTCGCGCGGCGGGTTGGACACGCGGGCGCGGACGAGGATGCTGTCGGTGGCGCGGTTGATCTGGTTGTCGATGAACTCGATGCGGCCGATCTCGGGATAGGTCTTGCCGTCCGCCGTGCGGAAGCGGACCTGCACCGCCTCGACCCCGCCGCGGGAGGCGTAGCGGTCCCGCAGCTCCAGCGCCTGGCGCTGGGAGATGGGGAAGGAGACGCGCATGGGGTCCTGGCTGACGATGGTGGCCAGCGTTCCCGTCTGCGGCCCGACGACGTTGCCGACCGTGACGTTGGTGCGGCCGATCTTGCCGTCGATGGGGGAGGCGATCTCGGTGTAGCCGAGATTCACCTCCGCGCTCCGGGCGGAGGCACGGGCGGCGACGAGCTGGGCGTTGGCCGTCCGCTCCTGGGCGGTCGCGTTGTCGAGCGCGACCCGGGTGCCGGCGCCGGTGCGGGTCAGCTCCTGTGCGCGGGAGAGGGTGACGCGGGCATTGGCCACCTCCGCCTCGGCCGAGGCGATGTTCGCCTGGGCGCGGGCGAGCTCGGCCTCGAAGGTCTGGCGCTCGATCCGGTAGAGCGGGTCGCCGCGCTTGACCTCCTGCCCCTCCTGGAAGAGACGCTCCTGCAGGAAGCCGGTGATCCGGGCGACGATGTCCACCCGCTCCACCGCCTCGACGCGGCCGACGAACTCGGTGCTCTCGGTCACCGGGCGGCGCGCGGCCTCCATCACGCCCACGGCGGGCGGCCCCTGGGGGCCGAACTGCGCCTGGGCGGGTGCGGCGAGCGCGAGCAGGCCGAGCAAGGGGGTGGCCAGGAAGGCCGCCCTGCGCAGCCCTCCCTGCATGGCCCGTGGCACGGACCGGGGGGCCAGGGCCGCCTGGGGACCTGGATGGCTTTTGCGGCGCGTCATGGCGCCGATGTGGCGGAATGGTGGCCGGGCTGCAAGAAGGCTGAACCGCACGGTTCAGTTTGGTCCGTCCTGCTCGTTTCCTTGTGAAGAACGTTTCTGTGACTGATACTCTTTCGCATATTTGTCCGAACCGTTCTGCTGTGCGGCACAAATATCTTCCAGACGCAACGAACCTTGGTGAATAGTCGGCCAGTATGTCGCAGCGCCCCGTCCGGCACGGGGCCGGGCGCCTGCCGCAAAGGAGATGCTATCTTGGAACCCATCCTCGTGAGGCCCGAAGCCTCCGCCCTGCCGGATGGGCCGGTGCCCCCGTCCGGCAACGGGACGCGGGCGGCCCGGGGACGACTCCTGTCCCCGCCCTCCACGGCCTCGGGGGTTGCGGCGGTCGGGCGGGCGATGACGGTGCTCAGCGCCTTCCGCCCGGGGGACACGGCCCTGCCGCTGCGCGTGCTCGCCGCGCGCACGGGCCTCTACAAGAGCACGATCCTGCGGCTGCTCGCCTCGCTCGAGAAGCACTGCTGCGTGAAGCGCAACGCCGATGGCTCCTGGTCTCCCGGGCCGATGCTGCTTCACTGGGGCTCGCTCTACACCCGCAGCCTCGGGCTGGAGGCACTGGTGCCGCCCGTGCTCGATTCCCTGACGGAGGCCACGGGGCAGGGCGCGACCTTCTGGGTGCGGGCCGATGAGGAGCGCCGGGTCTGCCTCTACCGCGCGGCGCCGCCGCGGACGCTTCGCGTCGCCGTGCAGGCGGGCGACCTCATGCCCCTCGGCGGCGCGGCCACGGGCAAGGTCTTCGCCATCTGGGACGCGATGCCGGACGAGACGGCGGAGGCCGCGCCCGAATCGGCCCCCGGCACCCACCCCGTCATCGTCACCCAGGGCAGCCGCGAGCTGGACGCGGCGGCCATCTCCGCCCCCGTCTTCCTTCCGGGCGGGCGGCTCTGCGGCGCCCTCACCCTCTCCGGTTCGAGCGAGCGGCTCTGGCCGGAGGTGGAGCGCGTGAGGCCGCTGGTGGCCGAGGCCGCGGCGGGGCTGACCCGCGCCCTGGCCGGCTAGAGCGGCCCCCTCAGCCCGCGCGCCGGGTGAGGATGAGGTAGCCGAGCGCGGCCAGCGCGGTGGCGAGGGCGAGGAAAATCAGCCCGGCCCCCGTGCCAGCCGCCGAGACCACCGGGCCCGACAGCGCCTGGAGGGCCGCGGCGCCGGCGAAGAAGGAGAGGTTCACCCCCGCCAGCGCCTTCCCCGCCACCTCGGGCGGAACGGCCGTGCGCGTGGCCGCGAAGGCTAGCGGCTGGACCGAGATCAGCAGGAAGAAGCCGAGCAGCGTCGCCGCGTCCCAGGCCGGGGGCAGCGCGCCGAAGGGCCCGCCCGGCCCGCCGAGCGCCGTGAGGGCGAGGGCGCCCGCGGCGCCGAGATGCCCCCAGGCGAGCAGCGCCCGGCGGTGGCCGAAGCGCCGGTCCGCGATCCCCCAGAGGGCGGGGCCGATGACGAGGGCCGCGGTGGTGAGCAGGAGGATGTTGCCCGCCTCCACCCGCGGCAGGCCCTTCTCCTCCATCAGCCAGGGCCCGCCCCACAGCCCGCGCACGCCGATCACCACCGCGAAGGAGGCGAAGGCGAGGACCACGACCCCTCTCAGCCGGCGCGAGGCAGCGAGGCGCAGCACCTCCCGCGCATCGGCGGCCAGGCCGCGCCCGGGGCCGGCGCCCGCCTCGCCCCGTACCAGCAGGGCAACGAGAAGCAGGGTGAGCACCGCGAGGCCGGCGCAGGCGAGATATCCCGCGCGCCAGTCCGTCGCCTCCACCAGCAGGGCCAGCGGGCTGGCCGAGAGCAGCATCCCGCAATTTCCGAAGGCCTGGACGAGGCCGGACCAGAGGCCAAACTGCCCGGGACTGAGGCGCTTGGCGGCGTAGGTGATGGGGCACATGAGCATCCCCGAGCAGCCGAGGCCGAGCACGATCTGGGCAAGGAGGAAGCCCGCCGCGCCCCCCGCCAGCGCCGCGAGGACCGAGCCCGCGCCCGTGACGGCGAGCAGGCCGAGGGCGGTGCGGCGCGTGCCGAAGCGGTCCAGCGCCACGCCCACGGGCACCTGGGCGAGGGCGAAGGCGAGGTTGTAGCTGCCCGTCAGCGACGCCAGGCCGCTCGCCGTCACCCCGAGGTCGCGTCCCAGCAGGTCGGCCGCGATGGCGGGCAGGGTGCGGACGAGGTTCGAGAGCACATGGCCGAGGGCGAGGGCCAGGAGGGGCGCGGCGAAGGCGAGCGAGGCCTCCCGCATGTATCCGGTGCTGGAATGATCGGGGCTGGACAGGGGCGTTCTCTCCGCGCCCCGGCCCTGCATGGGGCCGGGGTCGTTCCTGGTCAGGCGGGCGTGGCTAGTTGCGGAAGATCTTGCCGGGGTTGAGGATGCCCTTGGGGTCGAGCGCGTTCTTGATGCCGCGCATCACCGCCAGCGCCTCCATCCCGTGCTCCTGCTCCAGGAACTCGGCCTTTCCCATGCCCACCCCGTGCTCGCCCGAGCAGGTGCCGCCGAGGGAGAGGCCGCGGGCGACGATCTGGCGGTCCAGCGCCCAGGCGCGGTCGAGCGCGGTGGGGTCCCCCTGATCCACGAGGATCACGGTGTGGAAGTTGCCGTCGCCGACATGGCCGACCAGGGGGGCGGAGAGGCCGGAGGCGAGGATGTCCTCCTTCGCGCCGAGGATGGCGTCCGCCAGGCGCGAGATAGGCACGCAGACATCGGTGGTCACGCCGCGCAGGTTCGGGCCGGTGGCGATGGCGGCGTAGTAGGCGTTGTGCCGCGCGGTCCAGAGCTTGTTGCGCGTCTCCTGGTCCGCCGCCCAGGCGAAGCCGAGGCCGCCCATCTCGGTGACGATCTCCTTCACCGCCTCCGCCTGCTCCCGCACCCCGGCCTCGGTGCCGTGGAACTCGAGGAAGAGGGTGGGGAGGGGATCGAGCGCCTCCAGCTTCGAGTAGGCGATGCAGGCGGCCATCTGCACCTCGTCCAGCAGCTCGATGCGCGCGACGGGAATGCCGAGCTGCATCACCTGGATCACGGATTCGACGCAGCCGCGCATCTCCGGGAACTGCACCACGGCGGCGGAGGTAGCCTCGGGGATGCCGTGCAGGCGCAGCCGGATCTTCGTGATGATGCCGAGCGTGCCCTCGCTGCCGATCATCAGCCGCGTGAGGTCGTAGCCGTTCGCCGCCTTGCGCGTGCGGCTGCCCGTGTTGATGACGCGGCCGTCCGCCAGCACCACCTCCAGCCCCATCACGTTCTCGCGGATCGTGCCGTAGCGCACGGCGTTGGTGCCGGAGGCGCGGGTGGCGCACATGCCGCCGATGGTGCAGTGGCTGCCAGGATCGACGGGGAAGAACAGACCCTGGTCGCGCAGGTGGTCGTTGAGCTGGTGGCGCGTCACCCCGGGCTCGATGAGGCAGTCCATGTCGTCCTGGCTGACATCGATGATCGCGTTCATGCGCGAGAGGTCGAGGCTGATGCCGGCGCGCACGGGGGTGACGTGCCCCTCCAGCGAGGTGCCGGCGCCGAAGGCGATCACGGGCACGCCGTGGCGGTGGCAGAGCGCGACGACCTGCGACACCTCCTCCGTGGTCTCGGCGAAGATCACCGCGTCCGGCAGCACGGGGATGGTGGTGTCCTCGCCGCGCGCGTGCTGCTCGCGGATGGCGGTGTTGAGGGTGACGCGCTCGCCCAGGAACTCGCGGGCGGCGGCGATGACGTGGTCGACGGGGCGTGTCTGGGCGGTCATGGCGGGTTCCGTGTCAGGCGTCGCGGCGGAGGGGGCAGGTGAGGCAGTGGGGGCCGCCCCCGCCCGCGGTGAAGAGGGAGAGGGCGGGGTCCAGCACCTCCAGCCCCTCCGCGCGGAGGGCGGCGTTGAGGTCCGTGCTCTCGCGGGCCGATACCACGCGCCCGTTGCCCAGGGCGAGGATGTTGCAGCCGAGCGACATGGCGGCGCGGTAGGGCACGGGGATCCAGCGGATGCCGTGCGCGCGCAGCCAGCCGAGGAAGGCGGGGTCGAGCACCTCCTCGCAGGCGACGGCGAGGCCGTCGGCGGCCATGCAGAAGAGCACGTCGAGATGGAGGAAGTGCTCGTCGAACTCCTCGACGCGCACCTCCCATCCCTCCTCCCGCAGCCATCCCGCGAGCTGGTCGGCCCCCGCGCGGTCCGTGCGGCCGCCCGAGGCGCCGATGGCGGCGAGGCCGGGGCGGATGATGTGGATGTCCCCGCCCTCCAGCGTGCCGGCGCTCGACTTGCGCCAGAGGTTGCTCCCGTGGGCGGCGTGGAAGTCGATCAGCGCGGCGTACTCCCCGCGCCGCTGCGGGCGCTCGAGTTGGCAGAGCACGGGGCCGCGATGGGTCACGACCACGCTGTCGCGCGTGTAGGCCATGTAGGGCAGGTGGGGCTCGGGCGCGATCAGCCGCACCTCGGCGCCGCCCTGCCCGATGGCGTGGACGAGCTCCGCGTGCTGGGCCTTCAGATGTGCCGCGGCCGGCGCCTGGTTATCCCCGGCGAGCGTGCGCCGGACGATGCTGTTGGTGGGGATCCAGCGATAGTGGTCGGGCGGGCAGAGCAGCACCTCGCGCAGCGGCCCGGTCTCCGAGGGCACGCGCCAGGCGGGGCCGGGGAGGGAGGTGGCGGCTGGCTCGGGCATGGCCGCAGCCTAGCCCCGGCGCGCAGGGTTGCCCACCGGGCCCCCACCCTCTGGCTCCCGCCAGGGCCCTAGCCCGCGCTTGGAACCTCCGTGAGCACGAGGGAGAGGCCGAGCAGCTCGCCGTTCCCGTCCCGCGCGGGGCGGGCCGCGAGGAGGACGGTGCGGCCGGTCGCGCCCAGGGCGAGCAGGCGCGGCGGGATCGGCTCGCCCAGCCGCGCGCGGTCGAGATCGGCCCGGGCATGGGCGGCGAGGGCGGGGTCGATCTCGGCGAGCGGGCGGCCGGGCAGCCCCCGCAGCTCCAGCCCCAGCAGCGCGGCGCCGTGCCGGCTGGCGGTGCGCACGCGCAGGGCGCGGTCCACGGAGAGGAGCCCGGCGGGCGCGGCCTCGTAGGCGGCTTCGAGCTGGGCGAGCTGCTGCTCGGGCGAGGGGTCCGGGGCGGGCGGCGGCCAGGGCGCCTCCCCCCGCGCGCGGAGCAGTTCCGGCACGCCCTCGGGCGGGAGGGGGCGGCCGAAGAGCCATCCCTGGCCGAAGTCGCAGCCGAGGGCGACCAGCGCCCCGGCCTGAGCCGCCGTCTCCACCCCCTCGGCCACGACCGGCACGCCCAGCGCCCGGCCGAGGCCGATCACGGCGCCGACGATGGCGCGGCCCGTCGCCGCCCGCTCCATCCCCCGGACGAAGCCGCCGTCGAGCTTGATCTCGTCGAAGGGAAGGGATTGCAGCCGGGCGAGGCTCGAATGGCCCGTGCCGAAATCGTCGAGGGAGAGCCGCACGCCCTGCGCGCGCAGCCGGTCCGCCCCCGCACGCGCGGCCTCGGCATCGGTGATGGCGGCGGTCTCGGTCAGCTCGATCGCGGTGCGCGCGATGGGGAAGCCCGCCTCCCGCACGCTGTCCTCGAACAGGGCGGGCATGAGGGGGTCCTGCAGGTGGACCGGCGCGATGTTGAAGGCCAGGCGGAAGCCTCCCGCCCAGGCGCGGGCCGGCGCGCAGGCGGCGCGGATGAGATGGGCGGTGAGGGGGGCGATGAGGCCGGCGCTCTCCGCCACGGCGATGAAGCGGGCGGGCGGGACGGGGCCGAGAAGGTCGTCCGTCCAGCGGGCGAGCACCTCGAATCCGGCAACCGCCCCGCTCCGCAGGTCCAGCACGGGCTGAAAGGCGGGGCGGATGGCGCCCGCGGCGAGGGCGGCGGCGAGCCTCTCGGCGAGGGCGGGACTGGGATCGGGCAGGTCTGGCCGGGGCGGCATGGCTCCCTCCCCCGGGCGCATCTCGCGCCGGCGGGCAATGTTCAAGCGCGGGGCCGCGGCGCCGGTTGCGCGCGGTGGGGGACCGGATTGCACGGCGGCCGCGGGAGGGGAAGAGTGGCGTGGCGCCGCGTCGGGCCTCCCGGCCCGCCGGAGGCGCCGAAGCGGGAGGCGACGGGGTGGCGAACAAGCTGAAGGAGGCCTGGAGGGCCGGGCGGAAGACGGTGAACGGGTGGCTCGCCATCCCCTCCGCCTATGCCGCCGAGATGATGGCGGGGGTGGGCTTCGACAGCCTGACGGTCGATCTCCAGCACGGGGTGCAGGACTTCCTCTCCGCCGTCGCCTGCTTCCAGGGGATGCAGGCCCACGGCCCCGTGCCGCTGGCCCGGCTGCCCTGGAACGAGCCGGGCATCGCGGGCAAGCTGCTGGATGCCGGGGCGCAGGGGCTGATCTGCCCCATGGTGAACACGCCGGAGCAGGCGCAGGCCTTCGTCTCGTACTGCCGCTACCCGCCCGCCGGCACCCGCTCCAACGGGCCGAGCCGGGCCGGGATCTACGGGGAGCCCGGCACCTATTTCGGCAGGGCGAACGAGGACGTCCTCTGCCTCCCCATGATCGAGACGCGGGAGGCGGTGGAGAATCTGGAGGCGATCCTCGACGTGCCGGGGGTGGACGGGATCTATGTCGGCCCGACCGATCTCGGCATCTCGATGTGGGGACTTCCGCCCGTCATGGAGAGGGAGGAGCCGGAGTTGTTCGCCCTCTACGAGACGATCCTGCGCGCTTGCGCGGATCGGGGGAAGTTCGCGGGCCTGCACTGCTTCACCGGCGCCTATGTCCGGCGGATGCACGGGATGGGCTTCGACTACGCCACCATGGGCAGCGACGTGAGCGCCATGGTGTCGGGCGCGCGGGGGCAGCTCGCGGCGGCGCGGGGCGGGTAGCCGCCGCGCCCCGCCCTGTCGCGCCGTCCTACCGGGCCTGGGCGAGCTGCTGCATCAGCCGCAGCTCCTCGTGGTCCGTCTCGGCGAGAAGGCTGGTAAGCATCTCGTCCGACAGCCCGTCCTCGCTCTGGTGCTGCAGGAGGCGCTTGCGCGAGGCGCGGAGCGCCGCGAGCCGGATCTGCAGCCGCGCCCGCAGCTCGGCCTGCGGCCCGCCGCGGGAGACGCCGCCGAAGACGCGGGAGATGTCCCGGAACTCGCCCACGAGGTCGCGCGCGATGGCGCCGTCCAGCGGGCTGTCGAGGCGCCCCTCCACCTCGGCCAGCGCCGCCTCGGCCATGAGGCGGCGCGCGGTCGCCTCGGGACGGCTCATGCCGTTCCGGCTGGGCTCGACCGCGCCGAGGCGCAGGATGAGCCATTCGAGCGTCGTCCCCTGCACCACCAGCGTGGCGAGGATCGCGACGAAGGCGAGGAAGATCAGGAGGTCGCGATGCGGCACCTCCAGCGGCAGGGCGAGGGCAGTGGCGAGCGAGACCACGCCCCGCATCCCCGCCCAGCCGATGATCGCGGCGTGGCGCGGCTCCGGCAGGCGCTCGTCCCGCGCCAGCGCCGGGATGAGGCGGGGCAGCCAAGCGAAGGGCATCACCCAGGCTAGGCGGGAGAGGATGAGCGTCGCCGAGAGGGCGAGGGCCGCGCCGGCGAGGGCGCCGAGCGAGTACTCGCCCAGCCGCTCCAGGATGCCGTTGAGCTGGAGGCCGACGAGGATGAAGACGAGGCTGGTGAGGGCGAACTCCACGAAGCCCCAGGTGGCGAAGGCCTCCACCCGCGTCCGCGGCGTCAGCAGCGCGCGCTGGCGCTGGGCGAGGAGGATGCCCGCCGTGACCACGGCGATGACGCCGGAGACGTGCAGCCGCTCCGCCAGCAGGAAGGCGCCGTAGGCGACGAGGAAGGTGAAGGCGATCTCGAGCGGCGTCTCGCCCAGCCGCGGCAGGACGCGCGCCGCGACCCAGGCGATCCCGAAGCCCACGGCCAGCCCGCCGAGCGCGACGCCGAGGAAGGTGAGGGCGGCCATGGCCGGCGCGACGCTCCCCCCCACCGCCAGCGCGCCGACAGCGAGGCGGAAGAGGACGAGGGCCGAGGCGTCGTTCATCAGGCTCTCGCCCTCCAGCACCGTCACGATCCGCCGGGGCAGGGGCAGGCGCTGGAGGACGGAGGAGGCCGCCACCGCGTCGGGCGGGGCGACGACGGCGCCCAGCGCGATGGCCGCCGCCCAGGGAAGATCGGGCACCAGGAGCTTCGCCACCACCGCCACGCAGGCCGCGGTGAAGAGCACGGCGCCGACCGCGAGCAGCAGGATCGGGCGGAGGTTCGAGCGGAACTCCTGCCAGTCCGTGCGCCAGGCGCTGGCCTGGAGCAGCGGGGGGAGGAAGGCCGCGAGGGCGACCGTGGGGTCCAGCTCCACCCGCGGCAGGCCGGGGATGAAGGCGAGCGCCATGCCGCCGAGGATGAGGACCACCGCATAGGGCAGCCGGGTGCGGCGGGCCACGATGGCGAAGCCGAGGCAGACGGCCAGCAGCGCCAGCGTGATCTCGAGGAGGAGCATCGGCCAAGTCTGCGGCAAGCGCGCCGCGGGCGGAAGCGCCGGGTAGTCAGCGCCGCCGGTCGGGGTTGCGGGTCAGCGCCCCGGTCAGCGCCGGTTGAGCAGGGCCAGCAGGCCGACGAGAAGGGCGATCAGCCCGACCGCGACCATGCCCTGGACCACCCCGAAATTCGGCGCGTCCTGGGCGACGAGAAGGGCGGCGATCGCGCCGGCGGCGAGGAGGAGGATGCGGAGGGGCATGGGGGTTCCCGCATGTCTGGCCCGGGAGGTCCCGGTGAGGGGGAGCATGCGCCCGGCCCGGCGGAGTCGGCCAGGGGGAGGCGGTGTGGCCGGCCGCGCGGGCGTTTCGCGGCGGCGGGGCTCGTCGCGAGGTAGGGGAACTTATCCCGGGCACCCGGAGCGAATCGGGGCGCGCGCCGGGCGGCACCCGTTCCCGGCCCTCCCCCGCGGGCCCTGACGGCGCGGCGGGGCGGGGTTCGCGGATCACCATCGCGGGAGGCGGCGCGGGGTGCCCGTTCCTCGCCGCCATGGGGGGCGCGCTTGGCCGGGCCGCCCCTCGCGCCCCCGCCTCTTCGGCCCCATGATGCGCGCCGGACAGGGAGAGGGGGGCCGGTGCGGCTCGGCGACGCGACGGACGGGCTGAGGACGGCCCCGGTGCCCTTCGGCCTTCCCGCCGCCCTCGTGCTCGACATGGACGGCACGCTGCTAGACACGGAGGGCGCCTATCGCGAGGCCTTCGAGGCCGCGATGGCGCGCTTCGGCGCGGCCGTGGACAGCGCCTTCTACGCGGGCCTCGTCGGCATCTCGAGCCGCGAGCGCGGGGCGATCGTGCGCGCCCGCTACGGCGAGGGGTTTCCCTGGCCGGAGGCGCTGGCCGACTACCGCGCGCGCAAGGCCCGGCTGCTCGAAACACCGGTGCGCGCCAAGCCCGGCGCGGAGGCGCTGCTGGCCGAGATCGCGGCGCAAGGCCTGCCCTGCGCGGTGGCGACCTCGGCGGGGCGGCGCACGGCGGAGGCCGCGCTCGGCGGGGCAGGGCTGCTCGGCGCGATCGGCGCGCTGGTGACGCGCGACGACGTGCCGCTGGGCAAGCCGCATCCCGCGCCCTTCCTCCGCGCCGCGGCGCTGCTCGGCGCCGATCCCGCGCGCTGCGTGGCGGTGGAGGACTCCCCGCCCGGCGTCGCCGCCGCGCGGGCCGCGGGGATGCGCGTGGTGCTCGTGCCCGACGGCGTGCCGCATGCCGTGCCGGAGGATCCCGGCATCATCCTCGCCGCCGACCTGATGGAGGTGCGCGCGATGCTCCGCCTCCCGCGCTTACGAAATGGTGAAGCCGGCGGCGCTTGATGGGGCGCCCCATCTGCTCAGGATTGTAGCCGGATTTCCGGACGTCACTGATGCACGCCAGCCCCGCCGCCGCCGACAGGGGATACAGCACGGCCCAGCCATCCGCATGAGGCTCGTCGTCTTCGGGCTCGCGGTGTCCTCCTCCTGGGGGAACGGGCATGCGGCGCTGTGGCGCGCGCTGATCTCCGCGCTGGTCGCGGACGGCCACCGCGTGACCTTCTTCGAGCGCGACGTTCCCTACTACGCCGAGAACCGCGACCTGCACGCGCTGCCCGAGGGCGGCGAGCTCGTGCTCTACCGCGACTGGGACGAGGTGAGCGGCCGGGCTCGGCGCGCGCTGGCGGAGGCGGATGCGGGGATGGTCACCTCCTACTGCCCCGACGCCGCGGCGGCGACGGCGCTGGTGATGGACGGCCGCGCGCTGCGCCTCTTCTACGACCTCGACACGCCCGTCACCCTCGCGCGGCTCTCGGCGGGCGAGCCCGTGGGCTATATCGGGCCGGAAGGGCTGGGCGGCTTCGACCTCGTCCTCTCCTACACCGGCGGCGGCGCGCTGGACGCGCTGCGCGAGCGGCTGGGCGCGCGCCGCGTGGCGCCGCTCTACGGCTCGGCCGACCCGGCCATCCACTGCCCCGCCGCGCCCGAGCCGCGCTTCGAGGCGGCGCTCTCCTATCTCGGCACCTATGCCGAGGACCGGCAGGAGATGCTGGAGCGCCTGTTCATCGAGCCCGCGCGGCGCCGGCCGGACCTGCGCTTCGTCATCGGCGGCGCGCAGTACCCGAAGGAGTTCCCCTGGACGGCGAACACCTGGTTCGTGCGCCACCTGCCCCCGGCCGAGCACCCCGCCTTCTACGCCGCCTCGCGCCTGACGCTGAACGTCACGCGGGAGGCGATGGCGCGCTCGGGCTGGTGCCCCTCGGGCCGGCTCTTCGAGGCGGCGGCCTGCGGCGTCGCGATCCTGTCGGACGCCTGGGAAGGGCTGGACGCCTTCTTCGAGCCGGGGCGCGAGATCCTGCTCGCGCGCACGACGGAGGAGGCATTGGCGGCGATCGACCTGCCGGAGGCGGAGATCGCGGCCATCGCGCGGCGCGGGCGCGAGCGCTGCCTGGCCGAGCACACGGCGGCCCGCCGCGCGCGGGAGATGGTAGCGGCGATCGAGGCGGCGTCCTCGCCCGCCCTCTCCCCCGCATCGGGCGCGGGCGGATGAGGGTCTGGGGCATCGTGCCGGCGGCGGGGCAGGGGACGCGCATCCAGCCGCTCGCCTTCTCGAAGGAACTGCTGCCCGTCGGCAGCCGCGTGGACGAGAACGGCGTGGAGCGGCCGCGCGCGGTGAGCGAGCACCTCGTCGAGCGCATGGTGCTCGGCGGCGCGGATCGCATCCTCTTCGTCATCTCGCCGCTGAAATCGGACATCCTACGCTACTACGGCGCGCGCTACGCCAGCGCGGACATCGCCTATGCCGTGCAGGAGCGCGCCGCCGGCCTCTGCGACGCGATTTTCCGCGCCGTGCCCTTCGTCGCGCCCGAGGAGTGCGTGCTGGTCGGCCTGCCCGACACCGTCTGGTTCCCCGCCGACGCGCTCCGCCGCCTGGCCGACGACCGGTTGAGCTTCCTCCTCTTCCCCGTGGAGCATCCCGAGCTGTTCGACGCCGTGGACACGGATGCGGAGGGGCGCGTGCGCGAGGTTCAGGTGAAACGCCCGGGCGCGTCGTCCCGCTGGGTCTGGGGCGCCTTCAAGATGCCGGGCGCGGTGCTCCACGCGCTGCACGCGCTGTGGGAGGCTCGGGAGCGGCAGGACGAGTATATCGGCACGCTCGTCAACGCCTGGATCGACCGGGGCAACGAGGCCTGGGGGGTGCGCGCGGGAAGCAGCTATGTGGATACCGGCACGTTGAACGGCTACCGCGACGCGTCCCGCCTGCTGGACGTGCCGGAAATGGGCCGGGACACGGCGGGAGAGAGGGCTTGAGCGAGACCGACACCTGGACCCCCGAGCGGATCGCGGCGCGCGCCGCCGAGCTGGGGCCATGGTTCCACAACCTGGACCTCCGCGGCGTGCGCACGGCCCCCGGGCATTTCCTCGGCGACTATCCCGCGAGCAAGTTCCGCGGCTTCGCCCATGCGCTGCCGGCCGATCTCACGGGGAAGACCGTGCTCGACATCGGCTGCAACGGCGGCTTCTACTCCATGGAGATGAAGCGCCGCGGCGCCTCGCGCGTACTGGGCGTGGACTTCGACGAGGACTACCTCGCCCAGGCGCGCTTCGCGGCGGAGGTGGAGGGGCTGGACATCGAGTTCCGGCGGCTCTCCGTCTACGATGTCGGGCAGCTCGGCGAGCGCTTCGATGTGGTGGTGTTCATGGGGGTGCTCTACCATCTCCGCCACCCGCTCCTCGCGCTCGACCTCATCTACGAGCACGTCGCGGGCGACCTGCTGCTGTTTCAGTCGATGCAGCGCGGCAGCGACCGCGTGGCGCCCGTCGCGCCGAACTATCCCTTCAGCGAGACCGAGATCTTCGACGATCCGGGCTGGCCAAAGATGCACTTCATCGAGCACGCCTATTCCGACGACTTCACCAACTGGTGGGCGCCGAACCGCGCCTGCTCGGCCGCGATGCTGCGCTCGGCGGGCTTCCGGATCGAGGCTGAGCCGGAGCCGGAGGTCTTCGTCTGCCGCCGCGCGGCGCGGAACCAGAATTTCTACGGCGCCGTCTATCCCGCGCGCGCGCCGGGCGATGCGGAGGGCGGTGGCGTCGCGCCGTGGGACGAGAGCAAGGGGCCGCCGGGCTGAGCGGGGCGGACCCCCTCCATCGAATCGCGCGGCGCGAGGCGGTGGAGGACCCCGTCGCCCTCGTCGTCGCGCATCCCGATGACGAGACGCTCGGCGCGGGCGCGGTGATGCCGCTGTTCCGCCGCCTGCTGATCATCCAGGTCACGGACGGCGCGCCGCGCAATCTCGCGGACGCGCGGGCGGCGGGCTTCGACAGCGCGGAGAGTTACGCGGCGGCGCGGGAGCAGGAGCTGGAAGCGGCGCTCGCGGCCGGCGGCGTGCGCGCGGCGCGGTTGGTGCTGGGCGTGGCGGACCAGGGCGCCTCGCTCGCCATGGCGGGGATCGCGCGCGATATCGCCGGGGTGCTGCGGCGGCACGGCGCGCGCGCCGTCTTCACGCATCCCTATGAGGGCGGGCATCCCGACCACGACGCCACCGCCTTCTGCACCCGCGCGGCCGCCGGCCTGCTCGGTGCGGAGGCGCCCGCGCTGATCGAGATGCCCTTCTACCACGCGGGGCCGGAAGGATGGTCGGTCGGGCGCTTCCTGCCCGGCGGACCCGAGCCCGTCGTGCTGCAGCTCGATGAGGATGAGCGCGCCCGCAAGCGCGCGATGATCGCGGCCTTCGCCAGCCAGGCGGCGACGCTCTCCCAGTTCCCGGTGGAGCAGGAGTCCCTCCGCCCCGCGCCGGACTACGACTTCGCCGCGCCGCCCCATCCCGGCACGCTTCTCTACGAGCGCTACGGCTGGGGCATGGACGGCGCGCGGTGGCGCGCGCTGGCGGCGGAGGCGCGGGCGGCGCTGGAACGCCCGGCATGAGCCCGCTCTCCGTGCTCTCGGTCGCCTATCCCCTGGCCCCCGTCGGGCCGGACGCGGTGGGCGGGGCGGAGCAGGTGCTCTCGGCCATGGACCGGGCGCTGGTGGCGGCGGGGCACCGCTCGATCGTGGTGGCGCAGGAGGGGTCCTGCGTGGCGGGGGAATTGCGCGCCGTGCCGCGCCCGCGCGGCGTGCTGGACGAGGCCGCGCACCGGCGCGCACAGGAGGCCACGGCGCGCGCGATCACGGGCGTACTGCGGGAGGGGGGCGCGGATGTGGTCCACCTCCACGGCATCGACTTCCACACCTATCTCCCCCCGCCCGGCCCGCCCGTGCTGGCGACGCTGCACCTGCCGCCCTCCTGGTATCCGCTCTCCGCCCTGCACCCGCCGCGCCCGGGGACCTGGCTGCACGCCGTCTCGGCCTCCCAGCACGCGGTGCTGGAGGGGCGCGCGGAGGGGCTGCTGCCGCCCGTGCCCAACGGCGTTCCCGTGGAGGAGCTGGCGCGCGCGCGCCATGCCCGCCGCGGCTTCGCGCTGACGCTCGGCCGCATCTGCGAGGAGAAGGGCCAGCACCACGCGCTGGAGGCGGCGCGGGCGGCGGACGTGTCCCTGCTGATCGGCGGCGAGGTCTTCCCCTACGAGGCGCATGAGCGCTTCTACGCCGAGCGGGTGCGCCCGCTGCTGGACCGCCGGCGCCGCTTCCTCGGGCCGCTGGGCTTCGCGCGCAAGCGCCGGCTGCTGGCGGCGGCGCGCTGCCTTCTCGTGCCGAGCACGGCGCCGGAGACCAGCTCCCTCGTCGCCATGGAGGCGGCTTCCTGCGGCACGCCGGTGATCGCCTTCGCCTCGGGCGCGCTGCCGGAGGTGGTGGAGCACGGGCGCACGGGCTTCCTCGTGCGCGACGCGGCGGAGATGGCGGAGGCGATCGCGCGCGCCGGCGAGCTGGATCACGGGGAGATCCGGCGCGTGGCGCGGGAGCGCTTCTCGCTCGGCCGCATGGCGCGGGACTACATCGCCCTCTACCGCCGGCTGGCCTCGGCATGAGGCCCGAACTCGTCACCGAGGATGCGGGCCTGGCCGCGCTGCGCGGGGAGTGGGAGGCGCTGTGGCGCCGTGCCTCGGCCGTCCCGGGCGGGGCGACGCCCTTTGCCTCCCCGGCCTGGCTGCTGCCCTGGTGGGGCGCCTTCGGCACGGGGATGCCGCGCGTCGCCGTGGCGCGGGAGGGCGGGCGGCTGCTGGGGGTGCTGCCGCTCTACCTCCTGGACGAGGGCGGGGCGCGCAAGCTGCTGCCCATGGGCGTGGGCATCACCGATTATCACGACGCGCTGCTCGACCCCTCGGCGCCGGAAGGGCTGGCGGGCGCGCTGCTGGCGGCCGTGCTGGAGGGCGCAGCGCGCGACGGGGCGGCCCTCTGCGACCTGCCGGACCTGCCGCCCGGCGCCGCCCTGCGCGACGCCGCGCCGCCCCTGGGATGGCGCGAGGAGGGATGGGTGGGCGAGCCCTGTCCCGTCCTCCATCTTCCCGGGGAGGAGCTGCGCGGGGCCGTGCCCTCGGGCACGCCCGGCGTGCCCTCGGGCACGCTGAGGAAGCTCCGCATGTCCCGCCACCGCGCGGAGCGCGCGGGGGGATGGAGCGCGCATCTCGCGACGGCGGAGGAGGTGCTTCCCTTCTGGGAGGCGCTGGTCGGGATGCACCGCGCGCGCTGGACGCGGCGGGGCGAGGAAGGCGGCGTGCTGGCCGACCCCCGCGTGCTCGCCTTCCACCGCGAGGCGCTGCCCCTCCTGTTCGAGGCGGGCGTGCTGCGGCTCTGGGCGCTGCGGATCGGGGGGGAGCTGGCCGCCGTCTATCACGCCATGGCGGCGGGGCCGGACCGGCTGATGTTCTACCTCAGCGGCTTCGACGAGGCGCGGGCCTTCGAGAGCCCGGGGACGATCCTGCTCGGCCATGTCGCGGAGGCGGCGCTCGCCGAGGGGCGGCGGGAGCTGCACTTCCTGCGCGGGGGCGAGGCCTACAAGTACGCCTGGGGCGCGGCGGACCGGATGAATGCCGGCCGGCGGCTTCTCCCCCCGGAATGAGCGGCGTGAGCGATTCCCTCGCCCTGTGCCTGGAGGGCCGCCTCTCGCCGGAGGTGGCGCTCGCGCGCCTGCTGCTGGGCGGCGCCTCGCCGGAGCAGGCCGCGCGCGCCGTGGAGGCCCGGCGCGATCCGGGCAACGCGCGCTGGCAGCGGCTGGAGGCGCTCGTCCTCTCCCGGCGGGAAGCGCTGGAGGACATGGCGGCGATGCTGCGCGAGGCCGGGGTGGACCACGAGGCCTCCGGCGCTTCGCCCGATGCGGCGGTGGCGGGGATCGCGGCGCTGTTCGACCGCGCCGTGGCCCGCGCGCCCGAGGCGAGCGTCGCGGCCTACTCCCTCGGCGACCCGGCCATCCTCTCGGCCGCGACGGGCGAGATCGTGGAATGGCTGCGCGCGCGCGGGCTGGTCGGCCCCGGGCGGGACGTGCTGGACCTCGGCTGCGGGATCGGGCGCGTCTCGGCCGCGCTCGCCCCGCTCTGCCGCTCCGTGCTGGGGCTGGACGTCTCCCCCGCCATGGTGGCGGAGGCAGAGCGGCGGCACGGGGCCTTGCCGGGGCTGCGCTTCGCCACCACCCCCGGCACGGGGCTGGACGGGCTGCCGGACGAGGGCTTCGACCTCGTGCTGGCGGTGGACAGCTTCCCCTACCTCGTTCAGGCCGGGGGCGATCTGGCGGAGCGGCACCTGCGGGACGCCGCGCGCATCCTCCGCCCCGGCGGTGCCTTCGCGATCCTCAACCTCTCCTATCGCGGGGACCCGGCGCTGGACCGGGCGGACGCGGTGCGCTGGGCGGCGGCGGGCGGGTGGCGGCTGGAGGTCGCGGGGGAGGCGCCCTTCGCCCTGTGGGACGGGGCGGCGTTCCTGCTGCGCCGTCCCTAGCCCGCCGCCAGCGGCCAGACCCAGGCGATGAGCGGCACGCCCACGGCGACGACGAGGATCGAGAGCGGCAGGCCGAGGCGGGCGTAGTCGCCGAAGCGGTAGCCGCCGGGGCCCATCACCAGCGTGTTGCACTGGTGGCCGATGGGGGTGAGGAAGTCGCAGGCCGCGCCGAGCGCGACGGCCATGAGGAAGGGATCGGGGTTGAGGCCGAGCTTGCTCGCCAGCGTCGCCGCGATCGGGCCCATGACGAGGACGGTGGCCGCGTTGTTGAGGAAGGGCGTGACGGCCATGGCGAGCAGCATCGTCACGGCGAGCGCCGCGATCCCCGGCAGGCCCTGCACAGCCCCCGTGAGCCAGCCCGCCAGCAGGTCCGTGCCGCCCGTGTGCTGGATGGCGCCGCTGACGGGGATGAGGGCGGCGAGCAGCACGACCACGGGCCAGTCCACGGCGTCATAGGCCTCGCGCGTGGTCATCACGCGGAAGACGAACATGGCCACGACCGCGCCGAAGAAGGCGGTGGCCACCGGCACCACCCCGGCCGCGACGAGCGCCATCGCCGCCGCCAGCACGCCGAGCGGGATCCAGGACCGCTTGCCCCGGCCGAGGGCCATGTTGCGCTCGGCCAGCGGCAGCACGCGCAGCTCGCCCAGGTTGTCCGGCATGGTGGCCGCCAACCCGCGCAGCAGCACCACGTCCCCCGCGCGAAGGCGGAGCTGGGAGAGGCGGTCGCGGATGTGCTGCTCCCCACGCCGGCTGACGGCGAGGAGCGAGACGCCGTGGCGGCTGCGAAGCGTGAGGGCGGCCGGGGTGCGGCCCGCCAGCGGGCTCTCCCCGGTGACCACGCCCTCGATCACCTGCATGTCGTCCTCGTCGGTGTCGGGATTGTCGGGGATGGGGCCATCGCCCGCGAGGACGAGGCCGGCCTGGGCGACGATCCGCTCCAGATCCGCCGCCTCGCCGCGCAGCAGCACGCCCTCGTGCAGGGCGAGGCGGCGGTCCGGGCCGGGCTGCTCGGCCAGCCGGGCTGGGGCGGCAGTGGCAGTGGTGGTGGCGTCGGCGGGCTCGTCGCTTCCCTTGGGGGGCAGGATGCCGGAAACCTTCACCTCCCCCTCCGAGAGCGCCTCCAGCTCGGCGACCGTCATGCCTGCCGTCTCGCTCTCCTCGGGGATGCGGGCCTCGACCGTGTACTGGCCGATGGTGAAGGCCGCCTCCATCGAGGCCGCGCCCTTGCGCCCGCCGGGCAGGAGCCGCCAGCCGACCGCGAGAAAGAGAAGGGCGACGGCGCAGATGCCGAGGCCGACGGGCGCGTAGTCGAACATGCGGAAGGGCTCGCCCGTGAGGTCCTGCCGCACGCGGGACATGATGATGTTGGGCGAGGTGCCGACGAGGGTGACGACGCCGCCCACCATTGCCGCGAAGGCCATGGGCATGAGCATGGCCGCGACCGGCGTGCCCGTGCGCCGCGCGAGCTGGAGGGCGACGGGCATCATGATGGCGAGGGCGCCCACGTTCTTCGTCACCATCGAGAGCAGCATGGTGCAGGCCGCCAGCACGGGCACCTGGATCGAGGCGACGCGGAGATGGGGCACGAGGGGCCGCATGATCGTCTCGACCGCGCCCGAGCGGCCGACGGCGTGGCTGATGACGAGGGCCGCGGCCACGATGACGACGACGTCGTCGGCGAAGCCCTCGAAGGCCTTCTCGAGCGGGATGATGCCGAGGACGATGCCGGCCAGCAGGGCCCCCAGCGCCACGGCGTCGTAAGCGAAGCGGCCCCAGAGGAAGAGGGCGATGGTCACCCCCATCAGCCCGAACGCCAAACCCTGGTCAGGTGTCATGATGTCGCTGGCACGGCGCCCGTGCGGGCGTTCCTCTCGCGGCGGGGCCCCCGTGGCCGCATCCCCCGGAAGAACCGGCGGCGCGACCAGGGGTTGCGGAAGAATGCCTTGATTAACCTGGGCTAATCGCCAGGGCGATGTCGGGGCCGGGGAAGGTGAGGTCGAGGGCGAGGCCGGAATCCCCCGCCGTGGCATCGAGCTTCAGCACTTCCCGCCCGGCGCGCGTGTCCCAGCCGGTGACGCGGTAGGCCCCTGCGCCGAGGCCGGGGACGGTGAGGGCGGCCCGCGTCTCGCCTCCCTCCCGCACGCGGCGGAGGCCGGCGACGGGCTCGGCCAGTTCCTCGCGCAGCAGCCACACCACCGCCCGCGCCTCGTCCCCGCAGCCGAAGGCGCGGAGGCCGGCGCTCCTCACCGCGATCTCGTCGTTCAGGTTGCGCCGGTGGAAGCGCGGCCATTCCACCAGCGGCAGGAAGCCGGCGAGCGCCCTCTGCGCGGCGCGCATCCCGGGGGTGAGGACGTGCGGGCGCCGGTTCGGCCAGCGCATCCCGCCGCCCGCCCCGCCGGAGGCGAGATGGGCCCACTGGATGTGGCGGAAATACTCGTCGTCGAAGGCCTCGGGCAGGTTGCGGTGCTTGTCCTTGAAGGTGTGGATCGGCCCGTGCTCGGAATCGAAGAAGGGGCGGAGGTCGGTGATCTCGGCCAGCGCCTCCCGCGTGAGACGCCCGGCGCTGACCGCGGGGGCGACAGTGTCCTGCGGGTGGTCGATCGTCCCCTCCTCGTAGAAATGGCTGTTGGCGAAGTCGAGCGAGGGGTGGCGGAAGATCGGGTCCACGATCCAGGGCTTCCAGATCAGCTCCGGCCCGAAGACGGAGACGCATTGCAGGTGCGGCCGGCCGTGCAGCCGCGTCTCCAACTCGCGCAGGAAGGGGCTGACATCGTCGATATAGTCGGGGAAGGCGTCGGGGCGGTTGTCGCCCTGGGCCGGGTGCATCTCGTTCCAGAGGTCCCAGGCGAAGATGACGCCGCTGGCGCCCCAGCGCTCGGTGGCGAAGGCGAGGCGGGCCTTCACCAGCTCGCGCGTCTCGCGGCAGACCATGAGCTGCGAGCGGTCCGCGCAGGGGCCGCCATTGGCGCGGTTGTACGGGTGCTTCGCCCAGCGGACCCAGGTGAAGAAGGTGTCCAGCGGCGTGAGGAGGATCCGCATTCCCGTGCGCTGGCACAGCGCGAAGAGGTCGTCCCAGAGCGCGATCATGGAGGGCACGTAGCGCCCGGCCGGGCGCTCGAAGTAGCGGTGCTCCGTGTGCGCGTATTCCAGCATCAGCCTGAGGCAGGTGACGCCGTGGTCGCGGAGGTGGCGGAGATGCGCCTCCACCGCCGGCAGGTCGCGCCGGCGGAACAGCCCTTCCAGCTCGGGCCAGGTGATGGCGTCGTTCTGGCCGATCGGGGTCCAGGGCTCGCCGGTCTCGGTGGTGAAGTAGGGGGCGCCGGGGGCGCGGGTGATCCAGGGCAGGTCGGTGCTCAATTCGGTGTCCCGCATGCGGCGTGTGCAAACGCCGGGAGAGGCCATCGGATGCCGGGCGCGAATCCCGGAATCCCTTGCCCTCCGCGATAATCCCCGCCGGGCGCGCTGCCTACCCGCGCGGCAGCCCCATGCCGCGCCCGCGCGGCGGTATCCCGCCGCCCCCGCGCCCCGCGCATGCCGCCGCCCCGCCCCCTCGGGCGTTGGAGCGGGACGAGCGATCTGAGGGACGGAATGCCGGAACTTGTGGCGGAGCCGGAGGGCCTGCTGGCCGCGCGGCTGGTGGAGCTGGCGGCGTCGGGCGGGGCGATCCATGTGGCGCGCAGCGAGGCGAGGGCCGCCCGCCTGGCCCGCGCCGCCCGCGCGCTGGCGCCGGAGCTGATGGTGGAGCGGGTGCCGGGCTGGGACTGCCTTCCCTATGACCGCACCTCGCCCTCCCGCCAGATCATGGGGCAGCGCATGGGCGCGCTGCACCGCTTGGCCGCGGAGGGCAGGGGGCCGTGCCTCGTCCTCGCCAGCCTCGACGCCGCGACCCAGCGCCTGCCGCCCCCCTCCGCCTGGGCCGCGCTGGATCTGCGCCCCGGCGGAGAGGTGGAGGAGGCCTCGCTGCGGCGCTGGCTGGAGCGGCTGGGCTATGTGCTGGATGACCGGGTGGACGAGCCGGGCGAGGCCGCGCTGCACGGCAGCGTGCTCGACGTCTTCCCCGCCGAGGAGGGCGCGCTGCCCTGCCGCGTGGAGCACGAGGAAGGGCGCATCACCTCCATCCGCCGCTACGACCCGCTGAGCCAGCGCAGCCTGGAGGAGGTGGAGGGCGTGACCCTCGGCCCGGTGTCGGAGGTGGTGCTGCCCGAGGAGGCGGAGAGGGCGCATGCTCAGGGCATCGAGCACGGGCTTGGCAACTTCTATCCCGGGCTGGTGAGCCTCTTCGACCTCCTGCCCGGCCTCCCCGTGGTGCTCGACCCCGAGGTGGAGGAGTTGCGGCCGCAGCGATGGGCGGAGGTGACGGATGCTTGGCGCGCCCGCTACGCCCTCGCCTCGCCGGAGGCCGAGATCCTTCCCGCCACCGAGCCGGTGGCGCTGGTGCTGGACGAGGGCGCCTGGAAGGCGGCGCTGGCCGGGCGCGACGTCACCGCCCTTCCCGAGCCGCCGGAGGAGCCCGAGGGCGTCCTGCCGCGCTTCGTGAACGAGCGGGAGCCGGAGGAGGCCTTCCTCGAATTCCTGGAGGAAGGGATCGAGGCGGGGCGGCGCATCGCCCTCTCCGGCCGCGCCCGCCAGCGCACGCGCTCGGCGGTGGGGCTGGTGAAGGAGCGGCTGGGGCTGGAGCCGCTGCGCCTCGCCGGGTGGGCGGAACTGCGGGCCTCCCCGCCCGGCAGCTTCGCGGTGCTTGAGGAGGCGCTGGAGGCCGGCTTCGCGACGGAGGAGGCCGTCGTCGTCGCGCCCGACGACCTGCGCCCGCCGAGCGCCCGGCCCCAGAGCTCCGAGCGGGAGCGCATGCTCGCCCTCGCCGGCGCCTCGCTCGGCCCAGGGGATGCGGTGATCCACCTGGAACACGGGCTCGGCGCCCTGCGCGGGGTGGAGGCGGTCACGGTCGGGGAGGCGACCCTCGACTGCCTCCGCATCGAGTATGCGGGCGGGGCCACGCAGCTCGTGCCGCTGGACGAGATGGACCGGCTCTGGCGCTACGGCGCGGAGGCCGAGGGCGTGTCGCTCGACCGCCTGGGAGGCGACGCCTGGCCGAAGCGGCGCGCGGAGGTGGAGGCGCAGATCGCCGAGAGCGCGAGCGCGCTGGCCGCCATGGCCGCGGAACGCGCGACGCGCACCGCCCCGGTGCTGCGCGCCCGCGGCGGCGCCTATGAGCGCTTCGTCGCCCGCTTCCCCTTCGCGCTGACGGCGGACCAGGCCGAGGGGATTGAGGCCGTGCTGGCCGACATGGCCTCCGGCCGGCCGATGAACCGCCTCGTCTGCGGCGATGTCGGCTTCGGCAAGACGGAGGTCGCGCTGCGCGCCGCGGCGGTCGCGGCGCTGTCGGGGGTGCAGGTCGCGGTGCTGGCGCCGACCACCGTGCTCGTGCGCCAGCACCTCACCACCTTCCGCAAGCGCTTCGCCGGGATTCGCGTCGGCGGGAAGCCGGTCCGCATCGAGCAGCTCTCGCGCCTGTCCTCCCCGGCGGAGGCGCGCGAGGTGAAGGCGGGGCTGGCGGACGGAAGTATCCGCATCGTCATCGGCACCCAGGCCCTGGCCGCCAAAGGCGTGAGTTTCGCGGATCTCGGGCTCGTCGTGATCGACGAGGAGCAGCGCTTCGGCACGAAGCAGAAGGAGAAGGTGCGCGGCCTCGGCGCGGAGGCCCATGTGCTGGCCATGACGGCGACCCCCATCCCGCGCACGCTGCAATCCGCGCTGGTCGGGCTGGAGGAGCTGAGCGTGATCGCGACGCCGCCCGGCCGCCGCCAGCCCATCCGCACCGTGCACGTGCCGCTGGACGACGTGGTGCTGCGCCAGTCGCTCGCGCGGGAGAAGCGGCGGGGCGGGCAGAGCTTCGTCGTCTGCGCCCGCATCGAGGACCTGCCCGCCATGCGCGAGCGGATCGAGGCGCTGCTGCCGGGGCTGGAGATCATCGAGGCGCATGGCGAGATGCCGCCGGCCGAGGTGGACACCGCGCTCGTGCGCTCCGCCGAGGGGGAGGGCGACGTGCTGCTCTCCACCAACATCGTCGAGACCGGGCTGGACGTGCCGCGGGCGAACACGATGCTCGTCTGGCGGGCGGACCGCTTCGGGCTGGGCCAGCTCCACCAGCTCCGCGGCCGCGTCGGGCGCGGGCGGGTGCGGGGGACGATCATCTTGATGACCGACCCGGCCGAGCCGCCCTCCGCCCTCACCCTCAAGCGCCTCGGCGCGCTGGAGGCCTTCGACCGCGTGGGCGCGGGCTTCGCGATCAGCGCGCGGGACATGGACCTCCGCGGCGCGGGCGACCTGCTGGGCGAGAGCCAGGCCGGGCACATGAAGCTCATCGGGCTCGACCTCTACCAGCACATCCTCGACCGCGCGCTGCGCGCCGCGCGCGGCGAGCCGGTGCCGGAGGAGTGGACGCCCGTGCTCGCCATCGGCGTCTCCGCCCACATCCCCGCCGACTACGTGGAGGAGGAGGGCGTGCGGGTGGAGCTGCACGCGCGCCTGGCCGAGATCATCCGGCGCGGGGACGGCGCGGCGCTCGGCGAGTTCGCCGAGGAGGTGGCTGACCGCTTCGGCCCGCCGCCCGAGCCCGTGGCGAACCTCTTCCTCCTCGCGCGGCTGCGGGTCCGCTGCCGCCGGCTGGGGATCACGAAGCTGGAGGTCGGGCCGAGCGCGGCGGCGGCGAGCTTCATCCGCGAGCCGCCCGCGGTCGAGCCGCCGCTGGAGGTGCGCGGCGCGCGGGTGGTGCTGCCGCGCGCGAGCGCCGGGCCGGCGGAGCTTCTCGCCACGGCCGCCGCGCTGCTGTCCCGCCTCTCGCCCCGGCGGCGGAAGCGGGCTGGCGAGGGGAAGGGGGAGCAGCGATCGGCCTCCGGGTGCCGCGCCGCGAACACACCCCGCCGCGAAGCGGAACTTCCGGCATGATCACACTTGCGTTATAATGCTTTTCTCGATCTTACTACTTGCGGCTGCGGGCCAGTTCGCGCGGGGGTTGTGGTGGCAAACGAGCAAGAGTTCCTGGACGCCCTTGCCGAGGTGGGTGACACCACCATGCGGCTCCGGGTGCTTGAGATGACGGTCGCGGCCATCGCCGCCCGCCTCCCCCAGCACGACTTCGAGGAGATCGTGTCGATGCTGGTCTTCGTCGCCAAGACGTCCGATGCCGCGCGCGACCTGGACGAGCCCTCCTCCGAGGTCCCCGGGCTGACGGATGCCAGCCACTACGCCACGGAGATGCTGGAGCGCATCGCCCGGTCCCGGCGCGCCGGGCGCGGCGCCGGCCACCACTGACGAAGCGGGCCGCGCCCGACGAAGCGGGAAGGGGGCTGGCCTCAGGCCTCTTCCGGCTTCGACGGGTCCTGCTTCAGCCAGCGCGCCTTCACCGCCGCCCATTCTCCCCGGTCGTCGCTGACGAGGCGGAGAAGGTCCTCGGGTGTCTTCTCGTCCAGCGCGGTATCCCAGCGCTGGTGCAGGCTGCGGCGGAGCCAGAGGTCGAAGGGGTCCGCATCGTTGGGGGCGGGCGGCTGGGCGCGGCGTCTGGGCATGGGGTGTCGCCTCGGCGGAGCGGCTGAGCGGGGAGAACGCTCAAGCGCCGGCATCGCTTCCGAGGCGGCGCCGGCGGAGAGGTTTCTTGGACGAGTTGCACCCGGCGGCCAGAGGCGCCCGGTGCTCTGTGAGCAGGCATGGGCGTCCCGCGGAGCCGGGGCGCCTCATCACCGGAGATAGGGGAGTCATGGCGTCGATCGGTATCGCCCAGCGGCCGGGCGAGGAGTCGCGGCTGGAAAGAAGCCTCGGCTTCCGCCTGCGCCTCGCCCTGCACGGGCACCACAACCGGATCGCGGACGGCATGCCGGAGGGCGTGACCCTGCCGCAGGGCCAGGTGCTGGTGAAGCTGCTGGAACTCGGCGCCTGCTCGCAGAACCGCCTGGGCCGCCTCGTCCTGGCCGATGCGGCCACGGTGAAGGGGGTGGTGGACCGGCTGCGCCGCCGCGGGCTGGTATGCGCGCGAACGGACCCGGCCGATGGCCGCCGGCTGCTCCTCTCCCTCACCCCGGCGGGGGAGACGGTCGCCGGGGCCGTGCGCCTGCGGATGGAGGAGGCGGAGGAGCGCAGCCTCGCCCCGCTCTCGGCCGAGGAGCGGCACCGCCTCCTCGACCTGATGGACCGGATCGCGCGGCCCGTGCCCGCGGAGCGCTGAGCGCGGCCGGGGGGTCTTAACCCTCCTCCTCGCCCAGGAGGCGCGCCGCGCGCCGGTGCAGCCGGTCCAGCATGTCGCCGAGGGCGGCGATCTCGGCGGGTGACAGCACCTCGGCCAGCTCCGCCTGCAGCGCGTGGGCGCGGGGCAGGATCCGCCCGTAGAGGGCGAGGCCCGGCGGAGCGAGGCTGAGGACCTGGGCCCGCCCGTCCTCGGGATGCGGGTCCCGCCGGATCAGCCCCTTGTCGGCGAGGCGGATGACGGCGCGGCTCACCTTCACCCGGTCCATCCCCGTGCGCGCGATCACGGCCTGGGTGAGCAGCGGCTCGCCCTCGCCCAGCACGGCCATGACCCGCCATTCCGGGATGGAGAGGCCGAACTCCGCCTCGTAGCGCTCCGCGAAGGCCCGGCTCACGCTCTCGGCCGCGACCGAGATACGGTAGGGCAGGAAGTCCGCGAGGCGGAGGGGGGTGGGTTTCGTCGTCGTGATCGCGCGCCTCTTGTATCGTCTCAGATGAGATTATAGCTTCTCCCATCATACAAGGCCTCGCCACGAGCACCAGACGGTGCCGGAAGGTGGGCAGGGGGAGGGGAGCGGGATGCACGTCGACTACCAGTCGCTCCGGTTCGAGTACCGCCGCTCGCCGGACCAGTCCTCCGCGACCCCCTCCCATCACCCCGTGGTGGTGGTGGGCGCCGGGCCGGTGGGGCTGGCCACCGCGATCGACCTCGCCGGGGCCGGGCTGCGCGTGCTGCTGCTCGACGACGACCGCTGCCTCTCCAACGGCTCGCGCGCCATCTGCTTCGCCAAGCGCACGCTGGAGATCTTCGACCGGCTCGGCTGCGGCGACCGGATGGTGGAGAAGGGCGTCACCTGGAATGTCGGCCGCGTCTTCCACGGCGAGAGCCCCGTCTACAGCTTCGACCTCCTGCCCGATGGCGGGCATCGTCGCCCGGCCTTCGTCAACCTGCAGCAGTACTATGTCGAGGGCTTCCTGCTGGACCGGGCGCGGTCCATGCCGGAGATCGAGATCCGCTGGGGTAACAAGGTCCTCTCCCTCCTGCCGCGGGAGGACGGGGTGGAGCTCGTGGTGGAGACGCCGGAGGGCGAGTACCGCGTGCTGGCCGACTACGTGGTGGCCGCCGACGGCGCCCGCTCCCCCATCCGCCGCGCCATGGGGCTGGAGAGCCGGGGCCGTAGCTTCCGCGACCGCTTTCTTATCGCCGATGTGCGCATGAAGGCCGACTTCCCGCCGGAGCGCTGGTTCTGGTTCGCCCCACCCTTCCATCCCGGCGGCTCCGTGCTGCTGCACAGCCAGCCCGACGGCGTGTGGCGCATCGACTTCCAGCTCGGCTGGGACGCCGATCCCGAGAAGGAGCGGGAGCCCGAACGGGTGATCCCGCGGGTGCGGGCGCTGCTCGGCCCCGAGGCGGAATTCGAGCTGGAATGGGTGAGCGTCTACACCTTCTCCTGTCTCCGCATGGAGCGCTTCCGGCACGGGCGGGTGTTCTTCGCGGGCGACGCGGCGCACGGCGTCTCCCCCTTCGGCGCGCGCGGGGCGAACAGCGGCGTGCAGGATGCCGAGAACATCGCCTGGAAGCTCGCCCTCGTGCTGCGCGGGGAGGCGCCCGACGCGCTGCTCGACAGCTACGACGCCGAGCGCGTGCCGGCGGCCGACGAGAACATCCTCAACTCCACCCGCTCCACCGACTTCATCACGCCCAAGAGCGAGGCGAGCCTCGCCTTCCGCGACGCCGTGCTGGACCTCGCGCGGGACTGCGTCTTCGCGCGGCGCATGGTGAACAGCGGGCGGCTTTCCCTTCCCAGCACCTATGGCCACTCGCCGCTGAACACGCCCGATGCCGATGAGTTCGAGGGCGCGATGGTGCCGGGCGCGCCGGCGCTGGACGCGCCGCTGGCCGATGGCTGGCTGCTCTCCCGCCTCGGCGGCGGCTTCACCCTGCTGCATTTCGGCGAGGCCCCGCCCGATCTGCCGGAAACGGTGCCCCCGGTTCGCGCGGTGAACATCGCGCGCGCCGACGACGTGGAGGGGCTGGCCGCGCATCGCTACGACGCGCGCCCCGGCACGGCCTATCTCATCCGCCCGGACCAGCATGTCTGCGCGCGCTGGCGCCGCCTCGATCAGGTGAAGCTCCGGGCCGCGCTCGACCGCGCGACGGGCCGGGCCATGGGGACGCCGTGATGCTGAACACCGAGCCCAACATCGCCTCCCCCGACGATTTCTACGAGGCGCTTCTCGCGATCCACCAGGACCTGACCCCCGAGCAGGCGCGCGCGGTGGATGCGCGGCTGATCCTGCTCCTCTCCAACCATATCGGCGACATGGCCGTGCTGCGCCAGGCCATGGCGCGGGCGCGGGAAGGGATCGTGCCCGCGGGGCGCGACGCCACCATCGCCGTGCGCGCCTGAAGGAACCCCTCATGTCCGGCTTTGCCAGCACGAACGACCTTGCCGAGAAGACGGTCTCCTTCGACGAGCTCGGCCCTGGCCTCTACGGCTACACGGCCGAGGGCGACCCGAACTCGGGTGTGGTGATCGGGGACGAGGGCGTGCTGGTGGTGGACGCCCAGGCGACGCCGCGCATGGCCGCCGACGTGATCGCCCGCATCCGCACGGTGACGGACAAGCCGGTGACGCATGTGGTGCTCTCCCACTACCACGCCGTGCGCGTGCTCGGCGCCTCGGGCTACGAGGGGGCGGAGATCATCGCCTCCGACGTGACGCGCGATCTCATCGTCGAGCGCGGGCAGCAGGACATGGAGAGCGAGATCGGCCGCTTCCCTCGCCTGTTCCGGGGCAAGGAGAGCATCCCCGGCCTCACCTGGCCGCATGTCACCTTCAGGAAGAAGATGACGCTCTGGATGGGCAGGCGCGAGGTGCAGATCATTCATATCGGCCGCTCCCACACGGCGGGCGACACGGTGGTGTGGCTGCCGAAGGAGCGCGTGCTCTTCTCCGGCGACTGCGTGGAGTACGGCGCGACCCCCTATTGCGGCGACGCGCATTTCGCGGATTGGCCGGGCACGATCGAGGCGATCCGCGCGCTCGGGCCGATCGCGCTCGTCCCCGGGCGCGGCGCCTCGCTGACCACGCCCGCCGCGATCGAGGAAGGCCTCCAGGGCACCGCTGACTTCACGCGCGACCTGTTCGGCATCGCGAAGAGGGGCGTCGCCGCCGGCCATTCGCTGAAGCAGGTCTATGACGAGGCGATGTCGGTCATGCGCCCGAGATACGGGCACTGGGTCATCTTCGACCACTGCATGCCCTTCGACGTGTCCCGCGCCTATGACGAGGCGAAAGGGCTGGATCATCCCCGCATCTGGACCGCCGAGCGCGACGTGGAGATGTGGCGCGCGCTCGAGCACGGCACCGAGATGAAGTCGGCCGAACTCGACCGGTAAGAGGAGGCAATCCCATGAACGCCCCGTTCCGCCCCCAGCCGCTGACGCCCGGCCCCCAGGGCGCCGCGAACGAGACCGGCTACATGCCGGGCTTCGGCAACGGCTTCGAGACCGAGGCCTTGCCGGGCGCGCTGCCCATCGGCCGCAACTCGCCGCAGCGCTGCCCCTACGGCCTCTATGCCGAGCAGCTCTCGGGCTCGCCGTTCACCGCGCCGCGCGCGACGAACGAGCGGTCCTGGCTCTACCGCATCCGCCCGACCGTCGCGCATTGGGGCGCCTTCACCAAGGTCGATGCGGGCCTCTGGCGCACGGCCCCGGCGGCGGAGGTGGACCTGCCGCTCGCGCCGCTGCGCTGGGATCCGATCCCGCTGCCGGAAGGGCCGGTCTCCTTCCTCGAGGGCATCCGCACCATCACCACGGCGGGTGATGCCGGCAGCCAGACCGGCATGGGCACGCATGTCTACCTCGTCACCCGCTCGATGGTGGACGAGTACTTCTACAACGCGGATGGCGAGATGCTCTTCGTGCCGCAGCAGGGCGCGCTGCGCATCGCGACCGAGTTCGGCATCATCGACATCGCGCCCGGCGAGATCGCCGTCATTCCGCGCGGCGTGAAGATCCGCGTGGAGATCCCGGGCGGCCCGGCGCGCGGCTATCTCTGCGAGAACTATGGCGGCGCCTTCACCCTGCCCGAGCGCGGGCCGATCGGCGCCAACTGCATGGCGAACCAGCGCGACTTCCTCACCCCCGTCGCCGCCTATGAGGACCGCGACGCGCCCTCCTCCATGGTGGTGAAATGGGGCGGCAATCTCTGGCGCACGGAGCTGGCGCACTCGCCGCTCGACGTCGTCGCCTGGCACGGCAACTACGCGCCCTACAAATACGACCTGCGCCGCTACTCGCCGGTGGGGCCGATCCTGTTCGACCATGCCGACCCCTCGATCTTCACGGTGATGACCTCGCCGAGCGAGACGCCGGGCACCGCCAATATCGACTTCGTGCTCTTCTCCGACCGCTGGCTCGTCGGCGAGAACACCTTCCGCCCGCCCTGGTACCATATGAACGTGATGAGCGAGTTCATGGGGCTGGTCGAGGGCGTGTACGATGCCAAGACCGGTGGCGGCTTCGTCCCTGGCGGCTTCTCGCTGCACAACTGCATGCTGCCGCACGGCCCGGACATGGCGGCCTTCGAGGCGGCGAGCAATGCCGAGCTGAAGCCGCACAAGCTGGAGGGCACCATGGCCTTCATGCTCGAGACTCGCCTGCCCCAGCGCGTGACGCGCTACGCCGCCGAGGCGCCGCAGTTCCAGCGGGACTATGCCGGCTACGGCGCCGGGCTGCGCAAGCACTTCAACCCGAACCAGCGGTAGAGCATGACCGACGCCACGCACGATCCCGCGCTGAGGAGCTGGGTCAGCTCCGCCAACGGGCACGGGGAGTTCCCGATCCAGAACCTGCCGCTCGGCGTCTTCGCCCCGCCCGGCGGCGCGGCGCGGGTGGGCGTGGCGATCGGGGACGTGATCCTCGACCTCGCCGCCGCGCCAGTCGCGGAGGACGTGCGCGAGGCCGCGGCGGGGCCGTCGCTCAACGCGCTCTTCGCGCTCGGCGCCGGGCCGCGGAAGGAGCTGCGCGCGCGGCTCTCCGCGCTGCTGGCCGAGGGAAGCGGGCATCGCGCGGCGCTGGAGCCGCATCTCCACCGTGCCGCCGACTGCGCGCTGCATCTTCCCGCGCGCATCGGCGACTACACCGACTTCTATGTCGGCATCCACCACGCGACGAACATCGGCAAGGTCTTCCGCCCGGACAATCCGTTGCTTCCGAACTACAAGCACGTCCCCATCGGCTATCACGGCCGCGCCTCCTCCGTGCGCGTCTCCGGCACGCCGGTGCGCCGCCCCAAGGGCCAGATCAAGGCGCCGGATGCCGAGGCGCCGCGCTACGCGCCCTGCGAGCGGCTGGACTACGAGCTGGAGCTGGCCGTCTGGATCGGCCCCGGCAGCGCGCTGGGCGACACCATCCCCGTCGGGCAGGCCGAGGCGCATGTCGCGGGGTACTGCCTGCTGAACGACTGGTCCGCGCGCGACATCCAGGCCTGGGAGTACCAGCCGCTCGGGCCCTTCCTGGCGAAGAACTTCGGCTCCACCGTCTCTCCCTGGGTGGTGACGCCGGAGGCGCTGGAGCCCTTCCGCATCGCCCAGCCCGCGCGCCCCGAGGGCGATCCCGCCCCGCTGCCCTACCTCATGGACGAGGCGGACCAGTCGCGCGGCGCCTTCGACCTCATGCTGGAAGTGCTGATCCTGACGCCGGCGATGCGGGAGAAGGGGATGCCGGCGCATCGCCTCTCCCTCTCCAACGCGCGGCACATGTACTGGACGGTCGCGCAGATGGTCGCGCATCACAGCTCCAACGGCTGCGACCTCAACCCCGGCGACCTGCTGGGATCGGGCACCATCTCCGCACCCGACGAGACCGGCTTCGGCAGCCTGCTGGAGACGACCAGGGGCGGGAAGGAGCCGGTGCGGCTCCCTTCGGGCGAGACGCGGCGCTTCCTGGAGGACGGCGACGAGATCATCCTCCGCGCCCGCGCCGCGCGTGAGGGAAGCGTCCCGATCGGTTTCGGGGATTGCCGCGCAACGATCCTTCCCGCCAACTAGCAGGAGAACCGGCCGCAAGCGCCGGCGATGAGGAGGAGCGAAGGATGAGTGGCTTCATGCCGGGCCGCCGTGCCCTGATCGGCGCGGGGCTGGCGGCGGCCCTGCCGGCGATGCCGGCGCTGGCGGCCTATCCCGACCGGGCGCTGCGCTGGATCGTCGCCTATGCCGCGGGCGGGGGCACGGACACGCTGGCGCGGCTCGTGGGGGCGACGCTCTCGCAGCGGCTCGGCCAGCCCGTGGTGATCGAGAACAAGCCGGGCGCCGCCACGAATATCGGCGCGGAGTTCACGGCCAAGTCCGCGCCAGACGGCTACACCGTGATGACGGCGGACAACGGCACGCTCGTCTTCAACACCGCGCTCTTCCGCCGCCTGCCCTATGATCCGGCCAGGGACTTCCGCCCAGTCGGGCTGATGGCGCGCTTCCCGCTCTTTCTCGCGACCGGGCCGAAGGCGCCGGCCGATACGGCGGTGGAGCTCATCGCGAAGCTGAAGGCCGCGCCCGGCACGGTGGATTGCGCGACGCCGGGCATCGGCTCCCCGCACCATCTCGCGATGGAGCGGCTGGCGCGGGAAGCGGGCGTGCGCTTCAACCACGTGCCCTATCGCGGCGCGGCGCCGGCACTGAACGACCTTCTCGCGGGCAACATCCCGATGATGGTGCTCGACTATCCCTCGGGTGCCGATCACCTGCGCGGCGGCCGGGTGAAGGCGCTGGCGGTGCTCTCGGCGAGCCCGCTGGAGGACATGCCCGCGGTGCCGACGGTGCAGGCCGCGCTCGGCCTGCGCGGCTTCGAGGCCTATGCCTGGCAGGGGATGGTCCTGCCGAAGGCGACGCCGGACGCGATCGTCGAGCAGCTCACGCGGGAACTCGACGGCACGATGCGCGACCCCGCCGTCCGCGGCCGGATGCAGGCGATCGGGCTGGAGCCGCTGACCGGCGGCCCCGCCGAGTTCGAGGCGCTGCTGGAGCGCGAGCGCGGCACCTGGCTGCCGCTGATCCGCGACCTGAACATCGCACTCGACTGATGCGGCTGCACGGATACTTCCGCTCCTCCGCGGCGTGGCGGGTGCGGATCGCGCTCAACCTCAAGGGCCTCTCGGCCGAACACGTTTTTCACCATCTCCGCCACGGCGAGCAGCGCGCGCCCGACTACCTGCGCCTGAACCCGCAGGGGCTCCTCCCGGCGCTGGAACTTGATGACGGCTCGGTGATCACCCAGTCCCTCGCCATCTGCGAGTGGCTCGACGAGAACCATCCCGAACCGCCCCTGCTGCCGGGCGGGGCGCTGGAGCGCGCGCGCATCCGTGCCTTCGCGCTGGCGATCGCCTGCGACATCCATCCCGTGCAGAATCTGAAGGTGCTCGCCCGGCTGCGCGCCATGTCCTTCCCCGAGGAGGAGGTGACAGGCTGGGCGCGCACCGTCATCCAGGACGGAATGGAAGCCTGCGAAGCACTGCTACAGGGCGGTGAGGGGCCGTTTCTCTTCGGCGGATCACCCACGCTCGCGGATTTGTGTTTGATTCCGCAGATCGGGAATGCGAAACGCTTCGGCTGTGATCTCAGCGGTTTGACGCGGATCAACGCGGCGGCGCGCGCCTGCGCCGACCATCCCGCCTTCATCGCGGCGGCGCCGGAGAATCAGCCCGACGCCGAGTAGCCCGCGCGGGGCGGGGGAATGCCATTTCCTTCCGCCGCCCCGCCGCAGGATGGCGCCGCTATGCACGCGGCGATCTTTGGGAATGTGCGCTCTTTGCGGCGGCGCCACCTCTCCATAGCTTTGTCAGCATGAACGACACGCCTTCCCGCGCCGCATCGTTCGGTTGTCGCCCGGCTGCCTGTCGCGGCTGACCGAGCCGCGCCATTCGCCGCCGCGCCGAGCGGCCTCTCAGATCATCGGAGTTTCCATGTCCGAGCACGCCCTTGGCGCGCGCGACACCCTCGCGCCGTCCACGCCGGTCCGCGCCCGCCTGCCGCGCCCCGACCTGTCCCGCCTCCGCCGCTTCGCCTCGCCGCTCGTTCTTGTCCTGCTCTGGCAGGCGGCTTCCATGGCCGGGCTCATCTCCCCGCGCACCCTCGCCGCGCCCAGCACGATCCTGGTGACAGCCTGGGAACTGCTCGTCACCGGCGAGCTGCCGCGCCACCTCCTCGTCTCGCTCGGCCGCGTCGCCTCGGGCCTCGCCATCGGCGTGACGACGGGCATCGCGCTCGCCCTCGTCGCCGGTCTCTCGCGCCTCGGCGAGGAGGTGGTGGACGCGCCGATGCAGATGCTTCGCACGCTGCCCTTCCTCGCCCTCGTGCCGCTCTTCATTCTGTGGTTCGGCATCGGCGAGACGCCGAAGATCGCGCTCGTCGCGCTCGGCAGTGCCTTTCCCGTCTATCTCACCCTCTTCGCCGGCATCCGCGGCGTGGACCCCAAGCTCGCCGAGGCCGGGCGCGTCTTCGGGCTCGACCGCATGGGGCTGATCCGCCATGTCGTGCTTCCCGGCGCGCTGCCCTCCGGCCTCGTCGGGCTGCGCTACGCCCTCGGCAGCGCCTGGCTCTCCCTCGTGATCGCCGAGCAGATCAACGCCACGGCCGGCATCGGCTTCCTCATCAACGACGCGCGGGACTTCCTCCGCACCGATGTGATCGTGGTCGGCCTGCTCGTCTACGCCCTGCTCGGCCTCGGCGCGGATGCCCTGGTCCGTGCCTTCGAGCGCCGCGCCCTCGCCTGGCGCCCCAACCTCATCAAGGGCTGAAGACGATGACCGACAACCGCGCCGTCTCCGTCCGCGGCCTCACGCGCCGCTTCGGCAGCAACACCGTGCTGCACGGGCTGGACCTCGATCTCCAGCCCGGTTCCTTCACCGCGCTCCTCGGCCGCTCCGGCTCGGGCAAGACGACGCTGCTCCGCACACTGGCGGGCCTCGATCCCGTGCCCGAGGATGCGGAGATCCGGCTGCCAGAGGCGGTGGCCGCGGTGTTCCAGGAGCCGCGCCTGCTGCCCTGGAAGCGCGTGTGGAACAACGTCGCCCTCGGCCTTTCCGGCCGCGAGGTGAAGCCCCGCGCGGAGCGCGCCCTCTCCGAGGTCGGGCTGGCCCGCCACCGCGACGCCTGGCCCGCCACCCTCTCGGGCGGCGAGGCGCAGCGCGTGGCGCTGGCCCGCGCCCTCGTGCGGGAACCCCGGCTGCTGCTGCTGGACGAGCCCTTCGCGGCGCTGGACGCGCTCACCCGTATCCGCATGCACGCGCTGGTCCTCGATCTCTGGCGCGCGCACGGTCCGACGACGCTCATCGTCACGCATGACGTGGACGAGGCGGTGCTGCTGGCCGACCGCGTGCTCGTGCTCGATGCCGGGCGCATCGCGGCGGATATTCCCGTCGAGATCCCGCGGCCGCGCAGCCATGGCGACGCGCGCTTCGTCGCGCTGCGCCGCCGCCTCCTCGCCGAGCTCGGGGTCGAGGCCGAGGTGATCCGGGAGGCCGCGTGATGCAGCTCACCCGCCGCGCCGCCCTCATCGGGGCGCTCGCCATGCCTGCCATCGCGCGGGCGCAGGCGCCGGTCACGCTGCGCGTCGCGCAGTACAAGGCGGGGGACGGCCTGCTGCTCCGCCTCGCGGGCCTCGCTGACACGCCGTATCGCGTGGAGTGGTCCGAATTTGGCTCGGGCAACCTGATGGTGGAGGCGGCGAATGCCGGCGCGCTCGACCTCGCCTATGGCAGCGAGATCCCGCCCACCTTCGCCGCCGTTTCCGGGGCGCGCATCAAGCTGGTCGCCGTCATCCGCGGCGACGTGAACGAGCAGGTGGTGCTCGTGCCGCAGGGCTCGGCCATCACCGACATCGCCGGGCTCAGGGGCAAGCGCGTCGGCTATGTGCGGGCCACCACGACGCACTACTATCTCTCGCGCATGCTGGGCGAGGCGGGCCTCTCGCTCTCGGACGTGCAGCTCGTGAACCTCACGCCGTCGGACGGCGCCGCCGCCTTCCGCGCGGGTGCGCTCGATGCCTGGGCGATCTACGGCTACTCCGTGCCGGTCGCCCGCCAGTCCGGCGCGCGGGTGCTGCGCACGGCGCAGGGGATCCTCTCCGGGAACTACCCGTATTTCATCCGCGCGGGCCTCGCCGATGAGCCCGCGCGCGTCGAGGCGGCGCGCGACCTGCTGGACCGCATCCGCCGCGCGCTGCCCTTCATCGCGGAACGCCCCGCCGAGTACGCCGCCGCCCAGGCCGCTGCGCTGAACGTGCCGGAGCCGACGATCCGCGCGCTGCTCGACAACGTCTCCCAGCCCCGCAGCCTCGCCGGGGTGGACGACGCCGCCATCGCCTCCCACCAGGCGGTCGCCGACGAGTTCGCGCGCATCGGCGTGATCCCGCGCAGGGTCGATGTCGCCCCGCTCTGGGACCGGGGCTTCGCGCGGCTGGGACGCAGCGCGTGATGGACGGCGCGATCCTTCCCGCCCTCGCCGATCCCGTTGCGGGTCTCGCGCGCCTTTTCGCGGAGCGCGCCGCCCTGCACGACGGCGAGGGAAGTTTCCCGCACGAGAACATCGCGGCGCTGCGCGAGGCGGGGCTGCTCTCCCTCACCGTGCCGGCCGAGGCGGGCGGGCAGGGGATCGGGCTGGAGCGCGCCGCTCGGATCGTCGGCACGATCGCGGAGGGCTGCCCCGCGACCGCCCTCGTGCTCGCGATGCAGATGGTCCAGCACCGCGGGATCGCGCGCAACGCGGCCATCCCGCCCGCCATCCGCGCCCGCCTCGCCCGCGGCGCCGTGGAGAGGGGCGAGCTGATCAACGCGCTGCGGGTAGAGCCGGAGCTGGGCACCCCCGCCCGCGGCGGCATGCCCGCCACCACCGCGCGCCGCACGGCCGGGGGCTGGTCCTTCAGTGGTCGCAAGATCTACTCGACGGGCAGCCCCGCCCTCGACTGGGGGCTCGTCTGGGCGCGCACGGATGAGCAGGCGCCGCGCACCGGGCTCTTTCTCCTGCCGATGCGCGCGGCGGGCGTGCGGATCGTCGAGACCTGGGACGCGGCCGGGCTCCGCGCCTCGGGCAGCCACGACGTGCTGATGAACGAGGTCGCGCTGCCCGAGGACCACGCGCTGGAGCTGCGCGCCCCCGATGCCTGGACGGAGCGGGACGCCGACACGGTGGCCTGGAACACGCTGTTGATCGCCGCGCTCTACACCGGGGTGGCGCGGGCGGCACGGGACTGGCTCATCGGCTTCCTGCGCGCCCGCGTGCCCGCGAGCCTCGGCCAGCCGCTGGCCACCCTGCCGCGCGTGCAGGAGGCGGTGGGGCGCATCGCGGCGCTGATCCTCACCAACGAGCGCCTGGTCGCCAACACGGCGGCCGGGGATGCAACCGCCGCTGAATTGGGCCTCGTGAAGACGGTGGCCGCCGACAATGCCATCGCCGCCGTGCAGGAGGCCGTCGCCCTCTGCGGCAACCACGCGCTCGCCCGCTCCAACCCGCTGGAGCGTCACCTGCGCGACGTTCTCTGCGCCCGCATCCACACCCCGCAGCCCGACGCCGCCCTCGTCGCCGCCGGCCGCGCCGCCCTTTTTCCGATCTGAACCGAGAGGAACGCCATGACCACCAACACCCTTCCTGCCGCCCTTCCGAAAGACGGCGTCGAATTCATCGGCATGGTCCAGCCACGCCAGCAGTCGGAGATCCATTCGGCGAGCGGCCCCACCATCGACCCCGGCTACTTCGCCGCCTCCGCCCAGGCGCATGACGAGGGCGGGTTCGACCGCATCCTGATCGGCTGGTTCTCGAACGGGCCGGATGGGCTGCAGCTCGCCGCCCATGCCGCCGCCCACACGAAGAAGGTCGGCTTCCTCGTCGCCCACCGACCGGGCTTCCAGGCGCCCACGACGGCGGCGCGCGCCTTCAACACGCTCGACCAGCTCAGTAATGGCCGCGCCGCTCTGCACACCATTTCCGGCGGCGACGACACGGACCAGGCGCGGGACGGCGACTGGCTCGGCAAGGACGAGCGCTACGACCGCACGGACGAGTACCTGACGATCCTCAAGTCGATCTGGGCCGCCGACGCGCCCGTTGACCACGAGGGCCGGTACTACCGCATCAAGGGCGCCTCGCCGGAGGTGCGGAGCGTGCAGAAGCCGCGCATCCCGCTCTATTTCGGCGGCGCCTCGGAGGCGGCGCTGCGCGTCGCCGGCAAGCATGCCGATGTCTACGCCCTCTGGGGCGAGACGCACGCGCAGGTGCGCGAGATCGTCTCCCGCGTGCGCGCCGAGGCCGCGAAGCACGGGCGCGCGGACGCGATCCGCTTCTCCCTCTCCTTCCGCCCCATCCTCGCGGAGACGGAGGAGGCGGCCTGGGCGAAGGCCGAGGGCATCCTGCAGCGCATCCGCGAGATCCGCGGCACCGCCATCCTCGGCGCGAACACCCATGCCCCGCAGAATGCCGGCTCCCAGCGCCTGCTCCAGGCCGCGGCCCTCGGCGACCGGCCGGAGGGGCGCCTCTACACCGCCATCGCGCGGGAGACGGGGGCGCGCGGCAACACCACCGCCCTCGTCGGCACGCCCGAGCAGGTGGCGGAGGCCTTCCTCGACTACTACGACCTCGGCGTGACCACCTTCCTCATCCGCGGCTTCGATCCGCTGGAGGACGCGGTGGAGTACGGCCGCTCGCTGCTTCCCGCCACGAAGCGCCTTCTGCGCGAGCGGCTGGCGCGGCGCGTTCAGGTCGCCGCCGAATGATCGGGCGCCGTCTTCTCCTCGGTGGCGCGACCTTGCTGGCCGCGCCCCGTATTCTCCGGGCCCAGGCACCGTTGCGCGTGGGCGACCAGCGCGGCAATGCGCGCGCGGTGATGGAGGCCTCCGGCCAGCTCGCCGGCTTCGGCGACCGCATCGCCTGGAGCGAGTTCCCCGCCGCCGCCCCGCTGGTGGAGGCGCTGAACGCCGGCGCCATCGACACCGGGCTGGTGGGCGACGCGCCCTTCACCTTCGGCGCCGCCGCCGGCGCGCCGATCAAGGCGATCGCCGCCACGCGCGAGAACCGCGAGGGCCTCGCCATCCTCGTGGCGAAGGACAGCCCGATCGGGTCCATTCAGGACCTCCGGGGCAAGCGCATCGCCACGGGGCGCGGCTCCATCGGCCATCAGGTGATCCTGGCCGCGCTGGAGAATGCGGGGCTGCCACTGGACGCCGTGCAGTTCGTCTTCCTCCTGCCGGCGGACGCGAAGGCCGCCTGGACGCGCGGCTCGGTCGATGCCTGGTCCACCTGGGAGCCCTATGTCTCGCAGGAAGAGGTGCTGAACGGCGCCCGCCGCGTCGCGCATGGGGAGGGGATCACGCCCGGCCTCGGCTTCCAGGCCGCGCGCACGGAGGCCATCGCCTCCCGCCGAGACGACCTGGCCGAGTTCGTCCGCCGCCTTGCCGCTGCGCGGGCCTGGGCCAACGGCAATGTCGCGGGCTACGCGAAGACCTGGTCGGAGCTGATGAACGTGCCGGCCCCCGTGGCCGAGCACTGGTTCCGCCGCGCCGCCACCCGCGTCGTCCCCGTCGACGAGCGCGTGGCCGTGGACGAGCAGAGGAACATCGACCTCTACACCAGGGCCGGCCTCGTCCGCCGCCGCATCGAGGCGAAGGACCTTCTCGACGCCTCCTTCAACGACGCCATAGCTTCCGGGAACCGCGGCGCATGAACCAGATCACCCGCATCGCGCCGCCGGCGCAGGATTTCGGCAGCCTGCTGCGCGACGGCGAGCCGCCGCGCACGGTCGAGGAGGAGCGGCTGCACCGCAAGCAGCGCCTCGCCGCCACCTTCCGTCTCTTCGCCCGCGCGGGCTTCGACCAGGGGCTGGCCGGGCATGTCACGGCACGCGACCCGGAGTTCCCGGACGAGTTCTGGGTGAACCCGCTCGGCCGCCACTTCTCGCGCATCCGCGTCTCGGACCTCATCCGCGTGAACCACGAGGGGGAGGTGGTGCATGGCGACCAGCCCGTGAACCGCGCGGCCTTCGCCATCCACGCCGCCATCCACAAGGCGCGGCCGGACGTGGTGGCGGCGGCGCACACCCATTCCACCTACGGCAAGGCCTGGGCCTCGCTCGGGCGGCTGCTGGACCCCATCAGCCAGGATTCCTGCGCCTTCTACGAGGACCACGCCCTGTTCGACGACTTCACCGGCGTGGTGCTCGACGTCTCCGAGGGCGAGCGGATCGCGGAGGCGCTGGGGCAGCGCAAGGCCGTGATCCTTCTGAACCACGGCATCCTCACCGTCGGCGCCACGGTGGAGGCGACGGCCTGGTACTACCTGGCGATGGACAACGCCGCCCGCGCCCAGCTCCTCGCCGAGGCGGCGGGGACGCCGCGCCCGATCCCGGAGGAGGTGGCGCGTCTGACGGCTGGGCAGGTGGGCTCGGCCAGGGGAGGGCTGCTGAGCTTCCAGCCCCTGTGGGAGTCCATCACCGCCCTCGAACCCGATCTGCTGGACTAGCCCATGACGAACCGACGCAAGCTCCTCGGCGGCCTCCTCGCGGCCCCGGCCCTCCTCGCCGCGCCGGCGCTGGCCCAGGCGGCCGCCGTGCTGCGCGTGGGCGACCAGCGCGGCGGCATCCAGCCGCTGATGGAGGCGGCGGGCGTGCTCAACGGCCTGCCCTTCCGGCTGGAGTGGTCCCAGTTCGCCGGGGCCCCGATGCTGCTGGAGGCGCTGAACGCGGGCGCCATCGACACCGGCGGGATCGGCGACGCGCCGCTCACCTCGGCCATCGCGGCGGGCATCCAGGCGAAGGCGGTCTCGGCCGTGCGCTCGGGCCCGGCGGTGACGGCGATGGTGGTACCGGGGGACTCGCCCGTGCGCAGCGTCGCCGACCTCAAGGGGAAGACCATCGCGACCCTCCGGGGCCAGACCGGGCACTTCCTCGTCCTCGCGGCGCTGGAGCGGGAGGGGCTGGCGGCGGATGCCGTGCGCTTCGCCTTCATCGCGCCGGACGCCGCCAAGGCCGCCCTGGCGCGCGGCGCGGTTGACGCCTGGGCGACCTGGGGCCCCTATATCTCCCTCGCCAAGGTCCAGGACGGGGCGCGGGAGATCGTGAACGGCGACGGGTTGATGAGCGGGCAGAGCTACCAGATCGCGGCCGAGGCCGCGATCGCGGGCAAGCGCGCGGCCCTCGCCGAGTTCCTGCGCCGCCTGCGCCTCGCCCGCGAATGGGGGCTGGAGAACGGGGAGGAGCAGGCGCGCGTCTGGAGCGCCGGCACGGGCTTCCCGCTGCCGGTCGGGCGGGACGTGGTGGCCGTGGCCGCCACGCGCACGATCGCCATCGACGACGGCGTGATCGCGGCCCAGCAGCGCGTCAGCGACTTCTTCGCCGGGGTGAAGGTGATCCCGCGCCCGCACCGCGTGGCGCCGGCCTTCGACAGCAGCTTCAACGCGGCCGTCTTCGCGGCCTGACGGAAAGGAAGAGAGACATGCCCGACGGCATCAGCAGCAAGCCCCAGCAGGGGCCCGGCCCCGGCTACGACTGGCGGAACAAGGGCATCCGCCACATCGACGCCTCGGCCAAGAGCTGCGACACGCCCGAGACGCTGGGGATGAACCGCGAGGTCGCCATCTCCGGCAGCCGCACCGGTTCCACCGCCCTCTGGGCCGGCACCAACCGGATCGAGCCGAACTCCCAGACCGGCCCGCACCATCACGGGCACCTGGAGAGCGTGATCTACATCATCTCCGGCACCGCCCACATGCGCTGGGGCGACCGGCTGGAATTCATCACCGAGGCGAAGGCGGGCGACTTCTTCCTCGTGCCGCCCTATGTGCCGCACCAGGAGATCAATGCTTCCTCGACCGAGGTGCTGCACTGCGCCCTCGTGCGCTCGGGCACGGAGGAGGTGGTGATCAACCTTCCCGACCTCGACATCGTGGACGAGCCGGAATGGATCCGCGAGAGCGCGACGACGGGGGATGCCAGCCATCGCTGACGAGCTTCCGGCCGGCCCCGCGCCGGCCGGCCTTCCCTCGATGGACGAGATCGACCGCAAGATCATCGGCCTGCTGCAGAATGACGCGACCCTCTCCGTCGCGCAGCTCGCCGACAAGGTGGGGCTCTCCCCCACACCCTGCTGGAAGCGCGTGCAGAAGCTGGAGACGAACGGGGTCATCACCCGGCGCGTGGCGCTGGTGGACCCCGAGAAGATCGGCGTCGGGCTGATCGTCTATGTCGCGATCGAGGCGGGGGACCACACGCCGGAATGGCTCGCCCGCTTCACCGCCGCCATCGCCGCCATGCCGGAGGTGATGGAGGCGCACCGCATGGCGGGGGAGGTGGACTACATGCTCCGCGTCGCCGTCACCGGCATGTCGGAGTTCGACGCGCTCTACAAGCGCCTCATCGCCGCCGTGCCCATGCGCAACGTCACCTCCCGCTTCGCGATGGAGGGGCTGAAATACACCACGGCCTACCCGCTGCATCGCGGCCGCTTCCGCGACCGCTCGGGGCGGGAGGGAGAGGGGTAGGGGAGGGGCAGGGTCAGGAGTGGTCAACCGGGGGGCGCCCCCGCCGTTGTGCGGGTGTTCCAACGGACCACAGGAGACCCCGAATGAGCGTTTTCCGCTCCATCATGTCCAAGATCTTCGGCCACCCGGCCGCGGCCGCCCCGGCCGATGCCGGCAGCCCGACCCCGGGCACGACCAGCCCGGCGGCCGGGGATGCGGGCGGCATCGGCACCATGTCCGCCCCCGCCGCCACGCCCAGCACCCCCGCCGCGGGCCAGGCTCCGGCCGGTGGCGGCGCCGGCAGCGTGGACGTGGAGGCCGTGCTGACCGACCTGGCCTCGAAGAACCCGCAGAAGCTGAACTGGCAGACCTCCATCGTGGACCTGATGAAGCTGCTGGACCTCGACAGCGGACTCGGCGCCCGCAAGGAGCTGGCGGGGGAGCTGGGCTACACCGGCAGCACCGAGGACTCCGCCTCGATGAACATCTGGCTGCACAAGCAGGTCATGCAGAAGCTGGCTGAGAACGGCGGCAGGGTGCCGGACAGCCTGAAGGGCTGATCCTCAGAGGCTGGCCGCAGGGCGGGCGGTGGCGGCGCGGGCCGCCAGCGCCTCGCCCAGCGCCGCCGCCTCGCCGAGGGAGGTGACGATGGCCTCCGCCGGGCCTTCCTCGCGCAGCGCGGCCAGCATCGGGCTGTCGGAGGGCGCGTCCCACAGCCCGACCATCACCTTCGCCTCCGGCAGCTGCCGCGCGATGCGGCGCAGGAAGTAGCGCAGCCCCGCCACGCTGTTCCCCTCCTCCAGCACGGAGAGACAGACGAGGCGGACGAGGCCGGGATCGAGCTGCCCGAGATTGGCCGTCTCCAGCACCGCGCTCGTCTCCGCCCGCGCGCCCAGCCCGGCGCGATGGAGGACGAGGCCGGCGAGCCGGGCCGTGAGGTCATCCAGCGGGCCGCGGCCTGCGATGCAGACCACCGCGCCCTCCGCGCGCCAGGGCTCGGGCAGGGAGGCAGTGCCGGCCGGGGCGTCACCGAGGTCGGACAGGTCGTCCAGCAAGGTGCCGACCTGCGCGCGGATGATCTCCAGCCGCTCCGGCTCCAGCGCCTCCCGCGCCCAGTCGGTCTGGGCGAGGGCGATGCCCTGGAGGGCCACGGAATCCCCATAGGCGGCGAGGCTCGCGCCCGGCTCGGCCAGGATGTCCCGCGCCTGGTCCACCAGCCCGTCCGCATCGCCCTCCAGCGCGCGCTGGTAAAAGCTCTCCTGCGGCTGGAGCGGCGGGCGGTCCCCCAGCATGACGTCGAAGAACTCGAAGCGCGGGACGTGGCGGCCGAGCACGACGAGGCCGACCGTCAGCGGCGTCGCGATCAGCAGCCCGATCGGCCCCCAGAGGAAGGCCCAGAAGGTGGTGGAGAGCACGACGGAGAGCGGCGAGAGGCCGGTGCGGCGCCCGAAGAAGAGCGGCTCCAGCACCTGCCCCATCACCGCCCCGCCGACGAGGAAGACGGCCAGCACGGTGATGGCCAGCGTCCAACCGGGGTCCACCGCTGCGGCGAGCAGCAGCGGCGGGCCGACCGCGATGGGCGTGCCGATGAAGGGCACGAAGCGCATGAGCCCGGCGAGGATGCCCCAGAGGAAGGGGCTGGGAAGCCCGATCGCCCAGAGAAGGGCTGCGATGAACACCGCATAGCCCGCATTCAGCGCCACCTGGGCGAGGAAGAGGCGCGAGAGCCGGGCGGCGGCGTCGTTCATTGCCGTCATCGTCCGGTGCAGGTCGCGCGAGCCGGCGAGGCGGATGGCGCGGTCCCGCAGGTCCTCCCGGTAGAGCAGGGTGAGGACGGTGAAGATGATGACGAGCCCCGCCGTGGCCAGCGGGTGCAGGATCGGCCCGAGGACGGAGCCGAGCACGCTGAGCAGCGCCCGGTCGGTGCGGGGCGGCGCGACGACGACGGTGCCCGCCGCCCCGCCCGGCAGCTCGGGCGGCGGCTCCAGCGGCCCGCCGATGCCCAGCCCGCTCATCAGCGCCTCCGCCCGTCGCAGCAGGTCCCCAAGGCCGCTGAGGGCGCCGAGCTTGGCGCGCAGCGTGGCGGCATAGCCCGGCAGGTCGGCCACGAGGTCCGCGGCCTGGGTGCCGATGGCGGCGAAGATGCCGCCGATGAGGGCGAAGGCGATGAGCACGGCGGCGAGCACCGAGAGCCCCTTGCCCAGCCGCAGGCGCTGGAGCGCGCGGGCCACGGGCGCGAGGACGAAGGCGAGCAGCACCGCCAGCACCAGGGGCACCAGCACGTCCCGGCCGTAGGAGATGGCCGCGACGACGATGGCGGCCGAGACGAGCATGGCGGCCCCCGCCACGGGCCCGCCGGCCGGGCCGGGCGGGGCGGGGGGGAGGCGTCGGTCAGGCAGGGCCATGCGGCGCGGCTCGTTCCATTCCGAAGAGGTTGGGCCATTCGTGAAAAGCTGGGCCGGCCGGGGTGCCACGCCGCCCCGCATCCCGCCACCCCCTCCGCGCGTTGCGCGCGGGAACGTCATCGCGCGCGGCGGGCGGCTTCGGGGGAAGCCGGGCGCCGCGCAGCAAGGAACCGCTGTGCCCGAACCCATCCGCGCGCCCGATACCCCGAACGGCCCGGCTCCCGGCCCCGCCCGGCACGGGCGCTCGCGCCTGCCGCTCCTCGCCGCGCTGCTCGCCCTCGTCGCCCTCGTCTCGGGCGGGGTCAGCCTCGTGCTGAACGACCGCGACGCGGACAGCGTCGCCGCCGGCAACGAGACGGTGGTGGCGCTGGAAGGCGTGATCTCCGCGATGAAGGACGTGGAGACGGGGCAGCGCGGCTACCTCCTCGTCGGGCGGGAGGAGTTCCTCGATCCCTACAATGCCGGTCTTCAGGCCGTGGAGGAGCGGCTGCGGGCGGTGGAGGCGCTGCGCGTGCCCGCGGGCCTGCCGCCCGCGCCGCGACTGCGAGAGATCGCCGCCCAGCGCGTGGCGCTGGCGGAGAGCGCCGTCGTTTCCCGGCGCAACGGGGACGCCCCGGCCGCCCTGGCCATGGTGGAGGCCGGGCAGGGCCGGTCCGCCATGGATGCCCTCCGCACCGAGGTCGCGAGCCTCCAGCGGCAGGCGCGGGACCGCGTGGACTGGCTGAACGGGCGGAGCAACACGCGCGCCCTCTGGCTCGGCGGGATCTCGCTCGGCGCCGCGCTCCTCGCCTGCGCGCTGCTCGGCCTCTACGCCGTCTCGCGCCGGCGGGCGGAGCGGAAGGCGAACGCGCTGCTCGACGCGGTGATGACCAACGCGCCGATCGGGCTCGGCTTCATCGGGCGCGACCTCTCCATCACCAACGCCAACCGTGCCATGACCGAGATCGGGGAGCGGATGACGGGGATCGAGGCGGGCAGCCCGGGCGCGCTGGCCGCGCTCTCGGCGGCGATGCGGGCGCGGATCGAGCCGAGGCTGCGCGCCGTGCTCGATGGCGGGCGCGCGCAGTCCGACGTGCAGATCGAGATCTCCCCGGCGGACCGGCCGGAGGAGAAGCACCACCTCCTCGCCACGCTCTTCCCCGGCACGCAGGGCGCGGACGGCGCGGGCGAGGCGGCCGGCGTCATCCTGATGGACATCACCCGCCGCCGCCGCGCGGAGGATCGGCTGCGCCGCAGCGAGGCGCGCTTCCGGACCCTCGCCAACGCCCTGCCGCAGCTCGCCTGGCAGACCGACGCGAAGGGCGAGGTGGAGTGGTACAACCACCGCTGGTTCGAGTTCACCGGGCTGACCGCCGATGAGCTGAAGGGCTCGGGCTGGTCCCAGGTCCATCACCCCGATCACGTCGAGCGCACGGTCGGGAGCTTCCGCCGCGCGGTGGCGGCCGGCGAGCCTTGGTCTGAGTCCTTCCCGATGCGGGGCGCGGACGGGGAGTACCGCTGGTTCCTCGGCCGCGGCGTGCCCATCCGCGACGAGCCGGACGAGGAGAACCCGGAGGGCGCGATCCTCGGCTGGTTCGGCACGAACACCGACATCACCGACATGCGCGAGGCGCAGGAGGAGGCGACGCTGGCCCGCGAGGCGGCGGAGGATGCGAACCGCGCGAAGAGCCAGTTCATCGCCAATATGAGCCACGAGCTGCGCACGCCGCTCTCGGCCGTGATCGGCTACTCCGAGATGCTGGAGGAGGAGGCCGCCGACATCGAGGGCGGCGAGGTGCTGACGAAGGACCTGCAGAAGATCGGCGCCAACGCGCGCCACCTTCTCTCCCTCATCAACGACGTGCTGGACCTCTCGAAGATCGAGGCGGGGCGGATGGAGACGCATGCCGAGGACTTCGAGGTGGAGACGCTCGTCTCCGAGACGGTCTCGACGGTTCAGGCGCTGATGGCGCGCAAGTCGAACACGCTGGAAGTACGCCTGCCGCCGGACCTCGGCACCATGCACTCCGACCAGGTGAAGCTGCGCCAGTGCCTGATCAACCTTCTTTCCAACGCGAGCAAGTTCACCGAGGGCGGCACGGTGACGCTCTCGGCCGAGCCGGGGCGGGACGCGATGGGGCGGCGCGAGATCGCCTTCCGCGTCTCCGACACCGGCATCGGCATGACGCAGGAGCAGCTCTCCCGGCTCTTCACGCGCTTCACCCAGGCGGACAGCTCCACCACCCGCCGATTCGGCGGTACGGGGCTGGGCCTGGCCATCACCAAGGCCTTCTGCACGCTGCTGGGCGGCAACATCGCCGTGGAGAGCGAGCAGGGGCGCGGCACGACCTTCACCATCCGCGTGCCGGTGGACATGCGGGAAACCGGGCCGGAGCCGGAGGCGGAGCAGCCCATCTCGACCCTGCCTGAGGGCGAGGCCGGAATGGCCGGGCTCGTGCTGGTGGTGGACGACGATCCCGCCTCCCGCGAGCTGCTGTCGCGTTTCGTTGTGCGGGACGGATTCGCCGTCCGATGCGCGTCCGACGGCGAGGAAGGGCTGCGCCTCGCCAAGCAGCTCCGCCCCACCGCCATCCTGCTCGACGTGATGATGCCGCGCATGGACGGCTGGTCCGTCCTCACCGCGCTGAAGGCGGACCCGGAGCTGGCCGAGGTTCCCGTGGTGATGGTCTCGATCGTGCAGGAGCGGGCGCTCGCCGTCTCGCTCGGCGCCGCTGACTATCTCATCAAGCCCGTGCAGTGGCACCGGCTGCGGACGGTGCTGGACCGCTACCGCGCTCCTGGCGCCGCGCTCGTGGTGGAGGCGGATTCCGAGCCACGCGCGGAGCTTCGCGGCCTGCTGGAAAGCGAGGGCTGGACCGTGGAGGAGGCCGCGAACGCGGAGGCCGCCATGGCCCGGATCGCCCGCCCCGATCCCGCGGCGGCGCCGATCGGGCTCGTGCTCGTGGCGGTGCCGGGGCCGGAGGGGGACGGCCTTAGCCTCGTCCACCAGCTCCGCCGCAACGAGGCCTGGAAGAGCATCCAGGTGATCGCGCTCGCGGGCGGCGGGGTCGCGCCGGCCGAGCTGGAAGCGCTGCGCGGCCAGGTGCGACAGGTCCTGCCCGCCGATGACGAGCCGCCCGAGGCCCTGCTCACCGAGCTTCGCCGCATCACCGAGGCGCGCAAGGGAATGGCATCCGGGCAACAAGGGAACCCGCCGCCCCCGGCATCGTTGGAGCCGAAGACGGAGAGCGCATCGCCATGACGAAAATCCTTCTGGTGGAGGACCATGAGGAGCTGTGGGATTTTCTTTCCCGCCGCCTGCGCCGCCGCGGCTTCGACGTGGTGCTGGCCCATGACGGCCAGCAGGGCGTGGATCTCGCGGCAGCCGAGCGGCCGGACGTGATCCTGCTCGACATGAACCTGCCCGTGATGGATGGCTGGACCGCCGCGCGGATGATCCGGGAAAATCCCGATACGAAGGGGATTCCCATCATCGCCCTGACCGCGCATGCCATGTCGGGGGACCGGGACAAGATGATCGCGGCCGGCTGCGACGACTACCATCCCAAGCCCGTGGACTTTCCCCAGCTGCTCTCGCAGATCGACGCCGCGATGCTGGCGGCCGAGGGATAGGGGCCGCGCGTCCTCGCGAGGTTGCGACCGCGCTGGGTGAGCAGAAAGTTTGACGAAGCGCCGCGCTGCGCGAGAGTCGCCGGACGCCGATTCGCGGATCGGCCCGACCGGAAAGGACTGGCCCGATGCACAGAACCCTCGCCGCTGCGGCCCTGACCCTCCTCGGGGCCTGTTCCAGCCCGAACCCGCCTCCCGCGCCCATGACGGAGGTGCCGATGCGCGCGCCGGCCACGCCGCCCGCGAATCTGCTGGTGGGGTTGCCCGGCGTCGCTCCCCTCCCGCGCGCGCTGCGGGCCGAGCTGACGCGCGGGGCGGAGGCAGTTTGCGCGCCGCTCGTGCGCACGGTGCTGGACCCCGTGGGCGAGGACCGCTTTCGCTTGCTGCTGGATGCTCCGGGCTTCGTGGTGACGCGTGAGAGCGTGCTGCGCCGCACAGCCGGCGGCCCGCCCGGCGCGCCGGAGCTGGCGCTGGACGGTGCGAATAATGGCCGCTGCGATTATCTTTTCAGAACGTTGTAGCCGCGGGAGCAACGACACCCGCGAGGTGCACCGGAAAAGGCGCCCCGGCCCTGAAGCCGGGGCGCCGGCCCGTTCCTAGCCGAAGAGGAAGTGATCGGCGGTGAGGTCGGCGACCTTCGCGTGCTGGATCGTCAGGTTCTCGCCATTCCCGAGACGGACGATCACGTTGTCGCCCGACTGCTGGAAGCGCCAGGACAGGTCGGAATAGCTGTCCAGCCCCGTGCCGTAGCCCTTCAGCTCCACCACATCGCGCTCCCACGACCTGAAGTCGGTGATCGTGTCCGACCCTTCGCCGCGGTTGATGATGAAGCGGTCATCGCCGCCGCCGCCGGAGAGCGTGTCGTTGCCCCCGCCGCCGACCAGGCGGTCGTTGCCGCCCATGCCGTTCAGCACGTTCGGGGCGGCGTTGCCGGTGAGCGTGTTGGCCAGCCCGTTGCCCGTGGCGGTCGCCCAGCCCGTGCCGGTGACGATGAGGTTCTCCACCTCGGAAGGAAGCACATAGCTGCCGAGCCAGGTGCGAACCGTATCGGTGCCCCCGCCGGAGGACTCCGTCACGACCGTAGAGGACGAGTTCACCTCGTAGGTGTCGTTCCCGGCGCCGCCCGCGAGGTTCTCGCCGCCATTGCCGGTAAGGACGTCGTTGCCCGAGGTGCCGGTCCGCGAGGTACCATTGCCGGCGCTGCTGGCGGTCGTGCTCGGCGTGCTGGTCGTGGGGCTGGCGGCAGGCATGGCCGCGGGCGTGTCGTCCCCGTTATCGCCGAAGAGGGACTTGTACACCGCGCCGGCCGCCGAGATGCCGCCGTCGGACATGGCCGTGACCTTGTCCATCGTCACGTTCCAGTAGCTCTCGTAGGCGACGTTGTGGTCGTTGAACCACTCCTTCACGAGCCTGATGTACTCGCCGGCATTGTTGGAATCGATGCCCCATTCGGAGTAGGCCGTCTGCTTGCCATGGGCCTTCGCGAAGTTCTCAAGCCATTGCAGGCCGTACTTCGCGTCACGCGCCGCTTCGAACGCCTTCACCGGATCCCAGCCCTGGTAGTCGGGAGACCAGTAGAAATCCATGCCGACGACATCGACATAGTTGTCGCCGGGATAGGCGGTGGCGGGGTCCATCCCACCATGGGCGTAGTTGACGTTCCACTCGAACTTGAAGCGGTCCGACACCTCGCGGAAGCTGTCGACGAACTCGCGGAAGGCGGAGACGAAGTCCTGGGACTTGCCAACCGCGGACCACTTGAACCAGTCTCCGTTCAGCTCCCATCCCGTGCGGACGTAGATAGGATCGCTGTCTCCCGCACGGGAGTTCAGGAGCGATTGGGCAACCGAGCGATAGTAGTTGTTGTAGGCGCCCGTTCCTGCCTGCGCGAGGGATGCGCTGCCATCCGTCACGATGAGGGACACGGACCACAGGACTTCTTCGTTGATTCCGCGCCAGAGGTCGTTCGCCGCCCAGTTCGCGCTGCTGGTGTAGTCTCGCCAGTTCGAGAAGCCCACGACGCCATGCACGGCATCGACCTCGCTTCCGAGCCAGTTTTCGAAACTCTGCAACGCGCTCTTCGAGTTGCCGACATACACACCCGTCAACGTCATCCAATCGTCCTCGTAAGCTGGTTCGTCGGTCTTAGGTGTCGAGGAACCGTGAGTCAAACTTTTGATAGTTGGTGTAACCGTCTCGAAAAAGCATCGATGCGTTCTTCTACATGCCTTTGCGTGATCCGTGCGCGATCGCGTGGATGCACTCGCCCGCCTATGTTCCTCGCGCCAATCGTGAAGGATCTTCAAACATCATGCCCGTTCAGGCGCTATGCGAGGGAGCGGAGGCACTGCGAATGACGGACGAGTCCATGACGCCCGGTGAGGGCGCGGCCGAGGCGGCGATCGGGGCGGCGGGATACCCGGTCGAGCCGCACGAGAGGGCGCCGCTGCTGCGCGCCTTGTCGCGCATTCCTTCGCCCGGCGCGGAGGATGTCCGCCACGCGCTCTGCGAAATCCGGCGCAGGGGCTGGGCCGCGCGCATCACGGAACTCGCGCATCGTGCGGGCCGAGCCTGGATCTCGGCCGCCGACGCGCGCGCCGCGGCCGCCGCGATCATGAGTCCCGACGCGACGGAGGAAGCGCTGCTCGCGGCCCTCGGCGCGGTGACGGCGACGCGTCTGCGCGACGCCGGGCCCGACGCGGAGGCCGCGCTCCGGGCGGTGATGGAGGGGATGGCGGATGCGGGCGGCTCGCTCTCCATCGAGCAGCTGGACGATCTCGCGCGCAGCGTCGCAACCGCCTGGGACCTCGATCCCGAGCACGCCAGGCGCTTCCGCAAGACCGCGATCCAGGCCGAGGAACGCCGACGCCATGAGCTGCGGGAGGCGCAGCGCGCCGCACGGGAGAGGCGGCGCGAGGAGGTGCGGCGGCTCCGTGAGTGGGAGCGCGGCCTCGTCGATATCGAGGACGTGCCGGGGCTCCTCGGCTGCACGCCGAAGGAGGCGCAGCGCTGGGTGACGGCGGGGCTCGTCCCTGTCGCGCGACGCATTCCCGCCGGGCGCGGGGGCAAGGGCGAGAGACGGCAATTCGACCCCGCCGTGCTCGCACCGCTGCGCGCCGAGGTTGCCGGTTGGCGGAGTGCAGAGCGGGAGGCGGGCGATGCGCGGCGCGGCGCGGGCGAGCGCGGCGGGGGGCTGGCGGCGCCCGCCATCCCGGGTGGCCGGGCCGCGAATGCCGCCGTCGCGCGCGTCGCCGCGCTGGACCGCTATGCCGGGCATTTCGCGACGGCGCGCGCGCTCGACCGCCGCATCACCCTCGTCACCGGCCCGACCAATTCCGGCAAGAGCCATACGGCGCTGGACAGGCTCGCCAGCGCGGAGAGCGGCCACGCGCTCGCCCCGCTGCGCCTGCTCGCCCACGAGTTCCGCGAGGCGCTGGAGGCGCGCGGCGTCGCCGCCTCCCTCTCCACGGGGGAGGAGCGCATCCGCGTGCCCGGCAGCCGCCATCTCGCGGCGACGGTGGAGATGTGCCCCTTCGGCGATCCCGTCGATGTCGCCGTGGTGGACGAGGCGCAGATGCTGCACGACCCCGATCGCGGCGCGGCCTGGACCGCAGCCATCATGGGCGTGCCGGCGCGCGAGGTCTTCGTGCTCGGCGCGCCGGAATCCGTGCCGATGGTGCGGCGGATCGCGAAGCTCTGCGGCGATCCCGTGGAGGAGGTGTCGCTCCAGCGCAAGTCGCCGCTGGTAGCAGCGCGCAACCCCGTGGCGCTCGGCGATCTCGGCCCCGGCGACGCGCTCGTCGCCTTCTCCCGCCGGGATGTCCTCCAGTTCCGCGAGGAGCTGATCAAGCGCGGGCGGCGCGTGGCGGTGGTCTACGGCGCGCTCAGCCCCGAGGTGCGGCTGGCCGAGGCCGCGCGCTTCCGCAACGGAGACGCGGACATCCTCGTGGCCACGGACGCGATCGGCATGGGGCTGAACCTGCCGATCCGGCGCGTGGTCTTCTCCGCGCTTCGCAAGTTCGACGGCACGGCCTCGCGCGATCTCAAGGCGCAGGAGGTGAAGCAGATCGGCGGCCGTGCAGGGCGCTACGGCCAGCACGAGGAGGGGATCGTCGCCGTGCTCGCCGGCGCCGGCAGCCCGGGCTTCGTGCGCGGCATGCTGAGCGCCCTGCCCGAATCGCCGGCGGACCTGCGGCCCCAGGTGCAGCCGGACGCGGCCATTGTCGCGGCGGTGGCGGCCGAGATCGGGTCGGACAGCCTCTTCGGCGTGCTCGCGCGCATCAAGCGCGCCGTGCTGCGGCGGGACGACCCGAACTACCGGCTGGCGGACATGACCCAGCCGCTCGCCATCGCCTCCGCCATCGACGGCATTCCCGGCCTGTCCCTGCTCGACCGCTGGACCTACGCGACCTGCCCGGTGGACGAGCGGGACAGCGGCGTCGCCCGCCTCTCGCGCTGGGCGATGGAGCACGGCGCCGGCCGCCCCGTGTCCCCGCCCGAGGCCGGGCACCTGCCCCCGCCGCACCGCGCCGCCGGCGGCCCGGTGCTGGAGAAGGCGGAGAAGGTCTACAAGCGGCTGGTGGCCTGGCGCTGGCTCTCCCTTCGCTTCCCCGACGCCTATCCCGACCGCGAGGCGGCCCAGGGCGAGAGCGACCGGCTCGATGCCTGGATCGAGGAGGTGCTGCGCCACCAGCGCCGCGGTCGTTCCGTGCACGCGGCCTGATCCCGGCCCGACGAGGCGCGCCCTGCGGCGTTACACCCCCTCGGGGGGCGCGGTCGGCGCCCGGAAGGCTTGGAGGCACAGGGATGGACGGGGCGGAAGAGGGCGGGATCCGGATCCTCCGGCGCGAGGTGCTGGTGAAGGAGCACTATCGGCTGGAGAGGATCTTCTTCGAGCAGCCGGGGAAGGGCGGCGAGCGGCAGGAGCTCCGGCGCGAGGTCTACTACAACGGCCCCGGCGCGGCGGTGCTGCCGCTGGACCCCTCGCGGCGCACGGTGCTGCTGGTCCGCCAGCTCCGCATCCCCGCCCTGGTGAACGGGGACGGGCCGAAGCTCATCGAGACCTGCGCCGGGATCGTGGAGGAGGGCGACAGCCCCGCCGAGACCGTGCGCAAGGAGGCGGAGCAGGAGATGGGGTACCGGCTTCACGACATCCGCCAGGTCTTCGCGCTCTACACGAGCCCCGGCGCCTCCGCCGAGAAGCTGTACTTCTTCACCGCCCGCTACGGGGCGGAGGACCGGGTCGGCGGCGGCGGCGGGCTGGAGGGGGAGGGGGAGAGCATCGAGGTGCTGGAACTGCCGCTCGACGAGGCCTGGAGGATGGTGGAGGCCGGGGAGATCATCGATGCCAAGACCGTGCTCCTCCTCCAGCACCTGCGGCTGGCCGGATGACCGCCACTCCCCGCGCGCCATGCGGCCGGCGCCGACGGATGCGGGCGCTGCGTGGCGGCACGCGCCCGGCAGGGGCCGGGCATTGGACAGGGCAGGGGCAGGCGTCCTATCCCGCAGATCCCTCCCTGCTCCTGAACGCCCCCAGTCCCCGGGCGCGGAGCTTGCATCGCGCCCGCCCCATCCCGTTCCCGACCGCACGGTGAAGCCCGACCCATGCCGCTCCACGTCGCCCTGACGCACCGCACCTCCTACCGCTACGACCGGCCGGTGCAGATCGGCCCGCAGACCATCCGGCTTCGCCCGGCGCCGCACGCGCGCACGCCGGTGCTGTCCTACGCGCTGAAGGTCGAGCCCGAGGGGCACTTCATCAACTGGCAGCAGGACCCGCAGGGCAATTTCCTCGCCCGCGTCGTCTTCCCCGAGCGGGTGACGCATTTCGACGTCACCGTGGACCTGCTGGCCGACATGGCCACTATCAACCCCTTCGACTTCTTCCTGGAGCCGCAGGCCGAGACCTGGCCCTTCACCTACGACCCCGTGCTGGAGACGGAGCTGGCCCCCTTCCGCCGGCTGGAGGAGGCGGGGCCGCTGATGCGCGCCCTGCTCGACGAGATCCCGCAGGAGGAGGGGCAGCCCACGGTCGGGATGCTGGTGGGGCTGAACGGGCGGCTGCAGGGGAAGATCTCCTATGTCGTCCGCATGGAGCCGGGCGTCTGGTCGCCGGAGGAAACGCTCGGCCAGTGCAAGGGCTCCTGCCGCGACAGCGCCTGGGTGCTCGTGCAGGCGCTGCGCCATCTCGGCTTCGCCGCGCGCTTCGTCTCGGGCTACCTCATCCAGCTCGTGCCCGACGTGAAGCCGCTGGAGGGCGCACAGGGACCGACCGAGGACTTCACCGACCTCCATGCCTGGGCGGAGGTCTACCTTCCCGGCGCCGGCTGGATCGGGCTGGACCCGACCTCGGGCCTGCTGACGGGCGAGGGGCACATCCCGCTCGCCGCGACGCCCGAGCCGTCCTCCGCCGCGCCGATCAACGGGCTGGTGGAGGAGAGCAAGGCGGAGTTCGACGTCTCCATGTCCGTCCGGCGCGTGCGGGAGACGCCGCGCGTGACGAAGCCCTATACCGAGGAGCAGTGGGCCGCGATCCGCGCCCGCGGCGAGGAGGTGGATCAGGCTCTCCGCGAGGGCGACGTGCGGCTGACCTTCGGCGGCGAGCCCACCTTCATCGCGGCCGCCGACATGGACGCGCCGGAGTGGAACACCGCCGCCCTCGGCCCGACCAAGCGCGCCCTTGCCGGCCGCCTGCTGCGCCGCCTCGCCGCGCGCTGGTCGCCCGGCGCCGCGCTGCAATACGCCGTGGGCAAGCACTATCCCGGGGAGCAGCTTCCGCGATGGGCGCTCTTCTCCCACTGGCGGGCGGATGGCGAGCCCGTCTGGCGCAACCCCGATCTCCTCGCCTCCGACGACGACAGCGGCGACGCGACGGCGGATGATGCCGCCCGCTTCGCGACCCTCCTGGCCGAGCGGCTGCAGGTCGATCCCGGCCTCGTCACCCCGGCCTATGAGGACATCCACTACTTCCTCTGGCGCGAGCACCGCCTGCCCGCGAATGTCGTGGCGGAGGACGCCAGGCTGCGCGATCCGCTGGAGCGCGCGCGGCTGGCCCGCGTCTTCGGGCAGGGCCTTGCCTCCCCCGTGGGCAGCGTGCTGCCGATCCGGCGCGTGATGCAGGGCGGCGCGCGGCGCTGGCAGTCCGGCCGCTGGTTCCTGCGGGACGAGCATCTCTTCCTCGTTCCCGGCGACAGCTCGATCGGCTTCCGCCTGCCGCTGGAGAGCCTGCCCTGGATGTCCGAGGAGGATGCGGAGCGGAACTTCGAGGCGGAGCCAGACCCCTTCGCGCCACGCGCGCCCCTGCCGCCGCATCCCGCCCTCGCCCAGCGCCACGGGGGCAATGGCCTGCATCCCGCCGCGGGGCTGCACCACGTCTCGCCCGAGGCGCCGGCCGGCGCACCGGGGCCGCGTCAGCAAGCCTTCGAGCGCGTGCCCGGGGTCGCCTGGGGCAACAGCATGGCCGGCGGCGCGGAGGGCTTCCGCCCCGTGCCGCAGCGCCCGCCGGAGGTGGGGGAGAGCGATCCCGGCCTGGTCCGCACCGCGCTCACCGTCGAGGCGCGGGGCGGCATCATCCACGTCTTCTTCCCGCCGCTCTACGAGGCGGTGGACTGGCTCGACCTCGCCGCCGCCGTGGAGGCGACCGCGGAGGAGACCGGGCGCAAGGTGATGCTGGAGGGCTACCTGCCCCCGCGCGACCCGGGGCTGCTGAGCTTCTCCGTCACCCCCGATCCCGGCGTGATCGAGGTGAACGTCCACCCCTCGGCCTCCTGGAACGAGCACGTCACGCGCACTGAGGAGCTGTACGAGGAGGCGCGCAACACCGGCCTGGCCGCCGAGAAGTTCATGCTGGACGGGCGCCATGTCGGCACGGGCGGCGGCAACCACGTGGTGATGGGCGGCGCCTCCCCGGCGGACAGCCCCTTCCTGCGCCGGCCGGACCTACTGAAGTCGCTGCTCGGATTCTGGCACAACCATCCCAGCCTCTCCTACCTCTTCGCCGGCCTGTTCATTGGCCCGACGAGCCAGCATCCCCGCGTGGACGAGGCGCGGATGGACAGCGTGGCGGAGCTGGAGGTCGTCTTCTCCCGCATCCGCGCGGGGGAGGAGACGCCGCCCTGGCTGGTGGACCGGCTGTTCCGCAACCTCCTCGTGGACATGACGGGGAACACGCACCGCACCGAGTTCTGCATCGACAAGCTCTACGCGCCCGAGAGCAGCTCCGGCCGCCTCGGCCTCGTGGAATGGCGCGCGGCGGAGATGCCGCCGCATGCGCGCATGGCGGCCGCGCAGGCGCTGCTGCTGCGCTCGGCCGTCGCGGCCTTCTGGAAGCATCCGTACGAGCGGCGCCTCGTGCGCTGGGGCACGCGGCTGCACGACGAGTTCATGCTGCCCCATTATGTCGAGCAGGACTTCCACGACGCGCTGGAGGAGCTGTCGGCCATGGGCTGCCCGCTGGAGCGGGAGTGGTTCGCCCCGCACCTCGCCTTCCGCTTCCCGCTGATCGGCGAGGTCTCCCTGCGCGGCACCGGGATCGAGCTGCGCCACGCGCTGGAGCCCTGGCATGTGCTGGGCGAGGAGTCCGGCCGCGGCGGCACGGTGCGCTATGTCGACAGCTCAACCGAGCGCGTGCAGGCGCGGGTGACGGGCTGGGTCGAGGAGCGCTACCTCCTCTCCTGCAACGGACGGGCCGTGCCGTTGATGCCCACCGAGCGGCAGGGCGAGTATGTCGGGGGCGTGCGCTTCAAGGCCTGGGCGCCGCCCTCGGCGCTGCATCCCACGGTGCGGGCGCAATCGCCCCTCGTCTTCGACCTCTACGACCGCTGGACCGGGCGCAGCCTGGGCGGGATGACGCACCACGTCTCCCATCCCGGCGGGCGCAACTACGAGACGCTGCCGGTGAACGCGAACGAGGCCGAGGCACGGCGGCGCATCCGCTTCCTGCCCTTCGGCCATACGCCAGGCCCAATGGCGGAGCCGCCGCTGACGATCCTGCGCGAGGCGCCGCGCAGCCTCGACCTCCGCCGCGCCGCGGGGTGAATCCCGCCCCCACCCCCGCCGCGGCGCCCGGCCGCGGCGGGGATGTTTCTACCCGTTGCCGGCGGGCATCTCGTTCCCGCGGACGAGGTCGTGGATGAAGCCGAGCTTCGTGATCACCGCCGGCGACAGCACGAAGGGGTAGAGGTCCGGCTGGCCCATGCTGCGGTTGAGGCTGTTCACCGCGAAGGCGAGGGGCAGCCAGTCGTCGATGATGCGGGTGATGTCGCCTTCCTTGTAGGGGTCGTAGTCGATCTTCGCGTGCAGCATCCCCGTGTTGTCGAGCTTCGGCTGCACCCGGAGGCCAAAGGAGGAGGCGGTCTCCAGCGTGTCGACGATGTGCAGGTAGTGCGCCCAGGTCTCCGCGAAATCCTCCCAGGGATGGGTCGTCGCATAGGCGCTGACATAGCTGTCCTGCCAGTTGGCCGGCGGGCCCTCGGCGTAGTGCTTCTGCAGCGCCTGCTCGTAGCTGATGCTGTCATCGCCGAAGACGGCTCGGCAGGCGTCGAGCTTGCCGCCGTCCCGGACGAGCTTGTCCCAGAAGTAGTGCCCGACCTCGTGGCGGAAATGGCCGAGCAGGGTGCGGTAGGGCTCGCCCATGTTCTTGCGCCGCGTCTCGCGCTCGGCGTCGTCGGCCTCCTGCAGGGCGATGGTGATGAGGCCGTTGTCATGCCCCGTCATCACCTTCGGGCCGCTCGGGTCGGGCGAGTCCGCCAGGAAGTCGAAGGCGAGCCCCTCCGGATCCTCGTTGCGCGTGGCGAGCGGCAGGCAGAAGCGGACGAGGGTGTAGAAGAGCCGGTGCTTGGCAGCCTCCAGCTTCCGCCAGGCCTGGAGGTTGTTATCCAGCGTCGTATCGGGGACGGTGCGGTTGTGCCGGCAGGCGGCGCAGTAGCTGTCGGGTGAGTCTGCCGGGATCGTCCAGTTGCAGACATCGAATTCCGCATTCGCGCAGAAGCGCCGCGTGCGATCGGGGGAGGCGAGCGGCCGCCATTCCTGTCCCTGCTGATCCACGGCGGAGAGCTGTGCCCTGTCGGGGAGGTAGCCGAGCCGGAACTTGCAGCGCTCACAACGCGTATTCTCGAAGTAGAGCAGTTGATCGCAGTTCTGGCACCGGAAGAGACGCATCGGTCGTACCTTCGCAACAGAGGCAGGCGTTGGAGGCTACAAACGCGACGGTCCCGCATCTGTTGCGGGCCCCCCGCTTCCGGAGCAGCGGAATGCCTTCATTCCCGGGTAACGGGTGAAATCCAGCATGATTTTGCCTATAATTAGTGCAATAAACCTATAAATTGTTCCATACCGGATTGATGCAGGCAGAAACGCCGATTCTGACGGCATCCGTGTGCTTGCGAAGCTGCTCCGACCCGTGATGAGAATTGGCCGGGGCGATCTGCAATGGCGCAGGTCACCGGATGCCCCGATCGGCGACCCGGCGGTCCAATGGCGGCCCGCCTCCCGGCTCCCCTGGGGAGCCCTGGAGTGCGTGCGTGCCCAATCGCGTCCTGCGTATCGGCTACGTCCCCCTGACCGATGCCGCGCCCCTGCTGGTGGCGGAGACGCTCGGGCTGTTCGGCCAGCACGGCGTGCAGGTGGCGCTCTCCGAGGAGTCCGCCTGGGCGGCGGTGCGGGACCGGCTGGCCCATGGCCTGCTGGACGGCGCCCATCTCCTCGCGCCCATGCCGATCGCCATGGCCAGCGGGCTGGGCGGCGTGCGCGCGACGCTCTCCGTCGGCGCAGGGATCGGCCGCAACGGCAACACCTTCACCCTCTCGCCCGCGATCGCCGAGGAGGCCGGGCTGGATGCCGACGGCACGCCGCTCTCCGCCAGCGCCTTCGCCGCCCTCGTGCGGCGCCGCGCCGCCGCAGGAGAGGCGCCCTTGCGGCTGGCGGCGGTGTTCCCCTTCTCCTCCCACCACTATCTCCTGCGCCACTGGCTCGCCGCTGGTGGCCTGGATCCGGACCGTGACCTCCGGCTGATGGCGGTGCCACCCCCTCGCACGGCGCGGGCCCTCGCTGCCGGGGAGATCGACGGCTTCTGTGCCGGCGAGCCCTGGGGCAGCCACGCCGCGGCGCTCGGCGTGGGACGCGTCGCGCTGACGGGCGGCGACATCTGGCCCGACCATCCGGAGAAGGTGCTCGCCTTCCGGGAGGGCCTGCCCGCCGAGGCCGCCGTGGCCGTGACCGCCGCCGTCATCGCCGCCGCGCGCTGGCTCGACGACCCCGCCAATCACGAGGACGCCGCCCGCCTGATGCAGGAGCGCGTCTTCCCCGGCATGGCGCGCGAGACCGTGCGCCTCGCCTTCGGCGGCCTGGTTCCCACGCTGCGCGGCACGCGCGCGCTGGCAGCACCGATGCGCTTCCGCGCCGCTACCCTGGCCCGGCCCGAGGTGGCCGCCTGGTATCTGGGGCAGATGAGACGCTGGGGCCACGTGCCCGCGGGCGTGTCGGATGCCGAGGCTCTCTTCTCCTACGACGACGCGATCTGGCGCTCCGCCGCATCGCTGCTCGGGGAGGGGGAGCCTGGAATGGTTGATCTGCCGGAGGAGAGAGCAGCGTGAGCATTGGTCGCAGAGAGGGTCTGGCCGCAGCGGCGGCGCTGTTCGCCGCGGCCCGCGGGGCGTTGCCGCGCGGCGCCTTCGCGCAGGGATCGACGGCGCCCGAGGTCCGTCGCGCGGTGCTCGGCTACATCGCGCTGACGGATGCGGCGCCGCTGATCATCGCGAAGGAGAAAGGCTTCTTCGCCAAGCACGGCATGCCCGATGTCGAGGTCTCGAAGCAGGCGAGCTGGGGCGCGACGCGGGACAACCTCGTGCTCGGCGGTGGATCGGGCGGGATCGACGGCGCGCATATCCTGACGCCCATGCCCTACCTGATGCACACCGGCCGGATCACGCAGAACAACCAGCCCGTGCCGATGGCGATCATGGCGCGGCTGAACACCAACGGCCAGGCGATCTCGGTGGCCGAGAAGCACAAGGCGCTCGGCGCGCGTCTGGACGCTGCCCCTCTTCGCCGCGCGCTCACGCCCGAGAGCAAGGTCGCCATGACCTTCCGGGGCGGCACGCACGACCTGTGGATCCGCTACTGGCTCGCCGCCGCGGGCATCGATCCCGACCGCGACCTGCAGACCATCGTGGTGCCGCCGCCGCAGATGGTGGCCAACATGAAGGTCGGCACGATGGACGCCTTCTGCGTGGGCGAGCCCTGGAACGACCAGCTCGTGAACCAGAAGCTCGGCTACAGCGCGATCGTCACGGGCGAGCTGTGGCGGGACCACCCGGAGAAGTCCTTCGCCCTGCGCGGCGACTTCGTGGCCTCGAATCCCCGCGCCGCGGAGGCCCTGACCGCCGCGGTGATCGAGGCGCAGCGCTGGTGCGACGCCGATGCCAATAAGCAGGAGATGTGCGCCATCGTCGGCCGCCGCGCCTGGTTCAACGTGCCCGTCACCGACATCATCGACCGCAGCCGGGGCAACATCGACTACGGCGATGGCCGCAAGGTCGAGAACTCGCCCTTGCTGATGAAGTTCTGGCGCGACCACGCCTCCTACCCCTTCCAGAGCCACGAGCGCTGGTTCCTGACGGAGGACATCCGCTGGGGCGTGCTGCCGGAAAGCACGGATACGGCGAAGCTCGTCTCCGAGGTCAACCGCGAGGGAATCTGGCGCGCCGCCGCCGAGCGCGCGGGCGTTCCGGCTTCCGAGACGCCGCGCGGCACGAGCCGCGGGCGCGAGACCTTCTTCGACGGCAAGGTCTTCGATCCCGAGGACCCCGCCGCCTATCTCGCCTCCCTCGGCATCAAGAAACCTGGCGGCTCCTGAGGAGCGAGGCGACGTCGCCCTATGTTCGGGGCGCCTCGCCGGAGTTGCTGGCGGGCAGTACGGCGCCGCAAGGGCCGACGCTGGCGCTGATCAGCCATGCCTTGGTCCTGGCGTAACCCATGCCTCGGGAGGAGCCCCTGCGCGATGCGGCTTGAGGAAGCGGTCCGGCCTGAAAAAACCGGGCACGGCGAGACCCGGCACGGCGAGGCGGAGACGGACGCGGCGGAGCCCGAGCACCCCTTCGCCCCCTATATCCGCACCCTCGGCCGCGGCCCCGGCCGCTCCCGCTCCCTGACGCGGGAGGAGGGGAGGGAGGCGCTGCGGATGGTGCTGGCGGGGGAGGCGGACCCGATCCAGGTCGGCGCCTTCCTCATGCTGCTGCGCTATCGCGGGGAGGATCCGGAGGAGATCACCGGGCTGGTCGAGGCCGCGCGGGAGGCGGTGGGCGCCGGCCCCGCGCCTGCCGGGCATCCCGGGGTGGATCTGGACTGGCCCTCCTACGGCTCGGGCCGCACGCGCGGGGCGCCCTGGTTCCTGCTGGCGGCACTGGCGCTCGCCCGGGCGGGGCACCGGGTGCTGATGCACGGCTCCAACGCCTTCACCTCCGGCATGCCCGTGCTGGAGGCGCTGCCGCTGCTCGGCCTCCTCCCCGCCCGCAGCCGGGCGGAGGCGCTGGAGGGGGTGGCCGCCACCGGCTTCGCCTACCTGCCGCTCCGTGCCATGTGCCCGCGGCTGGACGGGCTGCTGCACCTGCGCTCGCTTCTCGGGCTGCGCTCGCCGGTCAACACGGTGGCCCGCCTCATCAACCCCGCCGACGCGCCGGCCGGCGTGGACGGCGTGTTCCACCCTCCCTACATCGCCGTCCATCTCGGCGTGGCGGAGCGGCTGGCGCGGCCGCGCCTGCTCGTGGTGAAGGGCGGCGGGGGAGAGGCGGAGCGGGGGCCGGGCAAGCCGGTCGCGGCCCATCTCCTCGCCGGCGGGGAAGCGGAGGTGATGACCCTGCCGGCCCTCACCGAGACCCGCGCGACGAGTGCGGAACTCCTGCCCCTCTGGCGCGGCGAGGCGCGGGACCCCCATGCCGAGGGAACGGTGATCGGCACCATCGCGCTCGCCCTCCTCGCCATGGGGCGGGAGAGCGTGCCCGAGGCGGCCGACGCCGCGGCCCGCGCCCTGTGGGAGCGGCGGCACGGCTGAGGCCGGGACTCGCCTCCCCCGGCTGGCTAAGGCCGGGGCTTGCCCCCGTTTGGTGAAGGCCGGGGCTTGCCCCGGCGCGGCATCGGGGGCAGGACCGGGGGCGGAGAGACGGAAGGGAACGTCATGGCTCGCAGGCACCGGATCGCGGTCATCCCCGGCGACGGGATCGGCAAGGAGACGACGCCCGAGGGCCTGCGCGTGCTCGACGCCGCCGCGCGCCGCTTCGGCTTCGAGCTGGAGCTGACGCATCTCGACTGGTCCTGCGAGACCTATGCGCGCACGGGCAAGATGATGCCGGACGACGGGCTGGAGAGGCTCCGCGCCCATGACAGCGTCTTCCTCGGCGCGGTCGGCTGGCCGGGCGTGCCCGACAACGTCTCCCTCTGGGGCCTGCTGATCCCCATGCGGCGGGACTTCGACCAGTACATCTCCCTCCGCCCCTGCCGCCTGATGCCGGGCGTTCGGAGCCCGCTCGCGAATCGCGGGCCGGAGGACATCGACTTCGTCGTGGTGCGCGAGAACACGGAGGGCGAGTACTCCTCCTCCGGCGGGCGCATGTTCCGCGGCACGGCGCGGGAGTTCGTGACGCAGGAGAGCGTCTTCACCCGCCAGGGCTGCGACCGCGTGATGAAATACGCCTTCGAGCTGGCCATGAAGCGGCCGCGGAAGAAGCTGACCTCCGCCACCAAGTCCAACGGCATCACCTTCACCATGCCCTTCTGGGACGAGCGCTTCGCGGAGATGGCGAAAGGCTACCCGGAGATCAGCACGGACCAGTTCCACATCGACATTCTCTGCGCGCATTTCGTGCAGCACCCCGACTGGTTCGACGTGGTGGTCGCGTCCAACCTCTTCGGCGACATCCTGAGCGATCTCGGCCCGGCGGTGGCGGGCTCCATCGGCATCGCGCCGAGCGCCAACATCAATCCCGAGCGCGAGCACCCCTCGATGTTCGAGCCCGTCCATGGCAGCGCGCCCGACATCGCGGGCAAGGGGATCGCGAACCCCATCGCCCAGATCTGGTCCGGCGCGCTGATGCTGGAGCATCTGGGCGAGGCGGAGGCCGCAGCCGCCGTGACGGGCGCGATCGAGTCCCTGCTGGCCGAGGGCGGGCCGCGCACGCGCGACCTCGGCGGCAATGCGGGCACGGCCGATGTGGGCAAGGCGCTGGCCGAGGTCGTCGCGCGGGGTTGAACCCCGCCTTCCCGCGTCGCCACAACCATTGAGCCGCTCGATCCTTCTCATCGAGTGGCTCGATTGACACTTGAACACCCGTTCAGGTGTCGGTATAAATCGCCTGGGTATTGCGAGTTATTCTCAACAACATCGCAATACGAAAACGGGGTCTGGATCGGATGGGGCACGACTACAGCTACATCGCCCGCAACTGCGAGCGCGCCGTGGTGACCGCCTATCGCGAACTGCGGGACGTGGGCACGAACGACTACAGCGCCTTCGGGGCCTGCACGTCGCTCTACCGCATTCACCACCCCGAGGCGTCGGTGGCGGAGGCGCGGCGCCTCGTCGCCGAGTGGATCGACCACCACGTCGTGCGCGCCGAGACCGGCCCGACCGTGGGCTGCGACTGCGACTGACGCCGCTGGCCATCGGCCGATGGCCTGGTTCCTCCTCATCCTCGCCGGCTTGCTGGAGGTCGTCTGGGCCTTCGGCATGAAGGCCTCCGCTGGCTTTACCCGCCCGGGATGGAGCGCGCTGACGCTGGTCGCCATGGCGGCGAGCGTCGGCCTCCTGGCCCTCGCCATGCGCAGCCTGCCCCTCGGCACGGCCTATGCGATCTGGACCGGCATCGGCGCGCTCGGCGCCTTCCTCGTCGGCATCGCCGTGCTGGGGGAGGCGGCGACCCCGCTCCGCCTGGGCAGCGCGGCCCTCATCCTCGCCGGGCTGGTCGGGCTGAAGCTCGCCTCCGGGGAGTAGGTCAGGCCTTCGCCGGGGCGAAGCGGTAGGGCGCCCCTGCCTGGGCGGGGTCGAGCACCAGCCGGTGCTCCAGCGGCGGGAAGGCGCGGGAGCGGCAGTCCGGCCGGTCGCAGAGCCGGCAGGACAGGCCGATGCCGACGCGGGCCAAGACGAGATCCAGCCCGTCGGCGTAGCAGACCTCCGAGGCCCGCCCGAGCTCGCAGCCCATGGCGATGACGTGCACCGGCGCCGGCTCGCCCCATCGCGTCGCCGGGTGCTCCACCGTGCGCGCGAAGCAGAGGAAGGCGGCGCCGTCCGGCAGCTCGGCCACCTGCACGGCGATGCGGCCGGGGGTGGCGAAGGCCGCGTGCGGGATCCAGCGCGGGCAGGAGCCGCCGCCGCGCGCGAAGGGGAAGCCCGCCGCCGAGAAGCGCTTGGAGACGTTCCCCGCGGGGTCCACGCGCAGGAAGAAGAAGGGCACGCCCCGCGCGCCCTCCCGCTGCATGGTGGAGAGGCGGTGGCAGGCCTGCTCGAAGGAGGAGGCGAAGCGCGCGGCCAGCGCCGGCACGTCGTGCCGCAGCGCCCGCGCCGCGGCGAGGAAGGGCGCGTAGGGCATCATCACCGCCGCGGCGACGTAGTTCAGCATCCCGATCCGCAGCATCGAGCCCGCCTCGTCGGTGGAGGGGCCGATCACCGCGATCACGCGCTCCACCGCCTCCCGCGCCTCCAGCAGGGCGAGGGTGAAGGCGAGGTGGAAGGTCCGGCTCTCCCGCGGCAGGGTCTCGCTGATGGCGAGCTGGGCGCCCGCGGCGTCGTAGCGGCGCATCGCCGCGCCGGGCAGCACGCCGATGGTGACGGTCAGCCCGTGATGCGCGCGCAGCCGCTGCACGAGCGCGTGGTCCAGCACATGGGGGGAGGGCTCGTCCAGCGCCGAGCGGAGCGACTCCGCGGCTTCCTCCAGGGCGGGGAAGTGGTTGCCGGCGTCGTGGAAGGCGTCCCGTGCCTCCTCCCCGGGCAGGCGCAGCAGGCGGCCGGAGGGGAGGGACAGCCCCGAGGACTCCTCGCGCGCCACGCGCCAGGCGCGCCAGAGGGCGAGCACCGCGCGCGCCGCGTCCGGCGCAGTGGAGGCGAGGGCGGCGGCCTGCTCCTCCGGCACGGATTCGGCGCCCAGCAGGGGGTCGCGGAACACCTCGCGCAGCCCGGCCTCCAGCCGTCCCTCCGCCTGGCCGGAGAGAAGGGCGAGGTCCACCTCCAGCGCGTCGGCCAGCTTGAAGACGAGGCTGGCGGTCACGGCCCGCTGGTCCGCCTCGATGAGGTTCATGTAGCTGCCGGAAATGCCCAGCCGGGAGGCGAGGGCGGCCTGGGTGAGCCCCCGTTCCTGCCGGAGGCGCCGGACGACCCGGCCGATCATGGGACGCGCCATGTTCACAGCCTTTACGGATTTTCGCCGGGACGGGTGAAGGGCTTCACCGGTTTGCGACGCTGTACTGCAGAAACAGCCTCGCTTTCGCGTTGGAAATGTCAATCCTTCACTCATTGCAGAGGATCAAGAGGATGACGATGAAGACCTCCCCCACCCCGGCCTACTCCCCCGACGGCTCCGGCAGCGGCATCCCCGCCAGCCCCGGCCGCTTCGACGGTATCCGCCGTGACTACACGCCGGAGGACGTGGCGCGCCTCGCCGGCTCCTTCCGGGTGCAGCACACCCTGGCCGACATGGGCGCGCGGCGCCTGTGGCAGCTCCTGCAATCCGAGCCCTATGTGAACACGCTCGGCGCACTCACCGGCATGCAGGCGCTGCAGCAGGTGAAGGCGGGGCTGAAGGCGATCTACCTCTCCGGCTGGCAGGTCGCGGCCGACGCGAACAGCGCCTCCACCATGTATCCCGACCAGTCGCTCTATCCCGTGGACAGCGTGCCCACCGTGATCAAGCGCATCAACAACGCCCTGCGCCGCGCGGACCAGATCGCGGTGCAGGAGGGCAAGGGCGACGACACGCACTACATGGCGCCCATCGTCGCCGATGCCGAGGCCGGCTTCGGCGGCCCGCTCAATGCCTATGAGCTGATGCGCGCCATGATCGAGGCGGGCGCGGGCGGCGTGCACTTCGAGGACCAGCTGGCGTCGGAGAAGAAGTGCGGCCATCTCGGCGGCAAGGTGCTCGTGCCGATGCAGCAGCACATCCGCACGCTGAACGCCGCCCGCCTGGCCGCCGATGTGGAGGGCGTGCCGACTGTCCTGCTCTGCCGCACCGATGCCGAGAGCGCGCAGCTCCTGACCAGCGACGTGGACGAGCGCGACCGCCCCTTCATCACGGACGAGCGCACGCCCGAGGGCTTCTTCCGCATCAAGCCCGGCGTCGGCAAGAAGTACGCGATCGCCCGCGGCTTGGCCTATGCCCCGTATTCCGACCTGCTGTGGTGGGAGACCTCGGACCCCGATCTGCAGGACGCGCGCGACTTCGCGGAGGCCATCCACCGCGAGTTCCCGGGCAAGATGCTCGCCTACAACTGCAGCCCGTCCTTCAACTGGCAGCGCAAGATGGGCGTCGAGGCCGCCACGAAGTTCCAGCGCGAGCTGGGCGCCATGGGCTACAAGTTCCAGTTCGTGACGCTGGCCGGCTTCCACAGCCTGAACCTGTCCATGTTCAAGCTGGCCCATGGTTACAAGGACCGCGGCATGGGCGCCTATTCGGAGCTGCAGCAGGCCGAGTTCGCGGCCGAGGCCGAGGGCTTCACCGCCGTGCGCCACCAGCGCGAGGTGGGCGTGGGCTACTTCGATGCGGTGGCCACCGCGGCGAGCGGCGGCCAGTCCAGCACCACGGCGCTGGCGACCAGCACCGAGGCCGCGCAGTTCCACGACGACCACGGCGCGCCGGCCCTGGCTAAGTAGCGCAGGCGATGCCGCGGGGTGAGGAGCCCCGCGGCATCGTCGCTTCCGGAAGCTACTTCTTCTCCATGTTCCAGAAGAACTGCACGGGGGAGAGCACCATTCCCGTCAGGTTCTTCCGGTAGGCCATGGGCTGCTCCACCTTGCCCGCGGGGGCGTAGGGCACGGTCTCGAAGGCGCGGCGCTCGATCCGGGCGGCCAGCGCCTTCTGCGCATTGAGGTCGTCGCTCGCGATCCACTGGTCGCGGAGCGTCTCGATTTCGGGGTCATCGGGCCAGCCGAACCAGGCGGCCGGGCCGTTCGCGCGGATCAGCGGGTGCAGCGCGGGGTTCAGCACATCGGCCCCCGACCACAGCGTGTGGAAGACGGACCAGCCCCCCGCATCCGGCGCGCCACGGTTGGCGCGGCGGCCGATGAAGCTCGCCCAGTCCGTGGAGACCAGCTCCACGTTCATGCCGAGGTTCTTCAGCAGCTGCTGCGTCACGAGGGACTGGTTGTAGGCGATGGGCTGGTCGGCGGGGGCGAGGAGCACGACCTTCTCGTCCTTGTAGCCGGCCTCCCGCAGCATGGCCTTCGCGCGGTTGATGTCCGCGCGCATCGCCTCCGCCCCGCCCGCGCCGGTGGACATGGGCGAGCCCGGGGTGAAGTAGGTCTTGGCCTCCTGGTAGTAGTCGGGGCTGCCGACCACCGCCTGCATGTAGTCCTCCTGCTTCATGGCCATCATCACGGCCTGCCGGACCTTCGTGTTGTTGAAGGGCGGCTGCAGGTGGTTGAAGCGCATCAGCAGGATGAGGCCGAGCGGCACGTTCTGGATCGTGACGTTGCGGTCCCGCTTCAGCACGGGCAGCAGGTCCACCGGCGGCTGCTCGTACCAGTCCACCTCGCCCTGCAGCAGCGCGCCGACGGCGGCGGAGGGCTCGGTGAGGCCGACCCATTCGATGCGGTCGATCTTCGCGACCTTCCCGCCCGCGGCCCAGGAGGGCGCCTCCTCGCGCGGCCTGTAGCCGGCGAAGCGCTCGTAGATCGCGTTCTGCCCGGGCACCCACTGCGTCGTCTGGAAGCGCCAGGGGCCGGAGCCGACCGCCTCGGTGATGTTGCGCGTCGGCTCTGTCATCGCCACGCGCTCGGGCATGATGAAGGGCACGTTGGAGGAGAGCTTGCCCAGCGCCGCCGTGATCTGCGGGAAGGGCCGCTTCAGCCGGATGGCGAAGGTCCGGGCATCCACCACGTCGTAGCCCTCGACGGCGGTGGCGAAGGTCTGGCCGAAGGCGTCGCGCGCGGACCAGCGGCGGATGGAGGCGATGCAGTCCTGCGCGCGAACGGGCGTGTTGTCGTGGAACATCAGCCCGTCGCGGAGCTGGAAGGTCCATTTCAGCCCGTCCGGCGCGCCTTCCCAGTGCTGCACCATCTGCGGGCGGATCTGGAAGGTCTCATCCGTCGCGAAGAGCGTGTCGTAGATGAGGTAGCCGTGGTTCCGGATGACGTAGCTCGTCGCCACGATCGGATCGAGCGAGGGCAGCGGCGTGGAGGGGATGAAGCGCAGCGGCGCGGCGGATTGCGCGCGGGCCGGCCCGATATAGGGCATTCCAGCGAGGGCTGCGCTCCCGGCGAGGAAGTGGCGGCGTGTGGGGCTCATCGGTCGATCCTCTGTCGCGTTGGATGCCGTGCGTCTGGGTGGCGCCCCCAGCCCGTCGTTTTTCGGCCCGTGGTTGATCGGCTTGAGGAAGCGGCCCGCGGGGCCGCCCCCGTCATCGCTGCGGTCGGTCAGGCGGCCTTCTTCAGGCCAACATCAGGCAGGGCCGGGCGCTTGGCGAGGGCCGCCTTCATCATCGCCTCCACCTCGGCCCGCTCCCTCTCCGGCAGGGCCAGGCGGGGCGGGCGCGTGATGGCGGAGCCGCGGCCCATGATCGCCTCGCAGAGCTTGATGCACTGCACGAGGTCCGGCCGGGCATCGAGGTGCAGCAGCGGCATGAACCACTCGTAGATCGGCATCAGCTCCGCCATCCGGCCCTCGCGCGCGAGGCGGAACAGCGTCTCGCCCTCCACGGGGAAGGCGTTGGACATGCCGGAGACCCAGCCCTCGGCGCCCATCAGGATGCTCTCCACCACCACATCGTCGAGCCCGGCGAAGAGCTTGAAGCGGTCGCCGACGAGGTTGCGAAGGTCGATGAAGCGGCGCGTGTCGCCCGAGGATTCCTTGAAGCAGACGATCGTCTCGACATCGGCGAGGGAGGCCAGGATGTCGGGGGTGACATCGTTCTTGTAGATGGGCGGGTTATTGTAGACCATCACCGGCAGGTCGGTGGCCGTGGCCACGCCGCGGAAATGCGCCGCCGTCTCGTGCGGCTTGGCGGAGTAGACGAGGGCGGGCATCACCATCACCCCGTCCAACCCGATGCGCGCCGCCTCCCGCGCCGTGTCGCAGGCGAAAGCGGTGGTGAACTCGGCAACGCCCGCGATGACGGGCACGCGGCCCCGCGCGGCATCCTTCCCCGCCTCCATCACGGCCACCTTCTCCCGGAGGGAGAGGGCGGTGTTCTCGCCGACCGTGCCGCAGACGATGAGGCCGGAGACGCCATCCCGCACGAGATTCTCGATCACCTTGTGGGTGGCCTCGATGTCGAGGCTGAAATCCTCGCGGAACTGGGTGGTGACGGCGGGGAAAACGCCCTGCCAGCCGATCGTCTTCGTCATGGGGCACCTCTGCGCGGTGCCGGAACGTAGATTGGATAAAATAAACCGGTCAAGCGCGGACTGCGCCTCCCCTCTCAGCCCGGGGAGGAGGCGCGCGCCCAGCGGATGGCGGCGAGGGCCAGGGCCTCGATCGTGTCGATGACGGGGAAGGGGAGGGCGGGGCCGGCGGCGATGCCGAGCGGGATCTCGGTGCAGCCGAGCACCACCGCCCGGGCCCCGCGCGCGGCGAGGGCCCCCGCGGCCTCGGCCAGGGGGGCGTGGGAATCGGCCACGCGGTTCGCCTTCACCAGCGCGATGCCGGGGCTGACGAGGCGTGCCATCTCCTCCTCGGTCGGCAGAAGCACCTCCCAGCCGCCGGCGCGCAGGCCCTCCTGGTAGAGGCCCATGGCGAGGGTCGCGGCCGTGCCCATCACCCCGACCGGGCCGGGGCCGATCCCGGCCGCGCGCAGCGCATCGGCGGCGGCCTCGACGATGTGCAGGATGGGCAGGCGAGTCGCGGCGCGCATGCCCTTGATCCAGCCATGGGCGGTGTTGCAGGGGATGGCGATGGCGCCGGCTCCCGCCGCCTCCAGGCCATGGATGCCGCGCAGCAGGGCCGGCAGGGGATCGGGGCCGCGGCCCTGGCGGGCGGCGGTGCGGTCCGGCACGCGGGGATCGGACCAGAGAACCGCAGGGATGTGGTCCTGGTCCCGCTCGGCCGGGGTGAGCAGGGTGAGCTGGCGCATGAACTCCGCGCTCGCCAGCGGCCCCATGCCGCCCAGCACGCCCAGGATCCTCTCCTCCATGACCAATTCCTCATCTTCGCCCGTGGGGACCGACTTCGTGCCGGAAAGCGCCGGCGAGCGGTAGGGCGGGCCGGTCCCTGCCGGGCCGCTGGCCATAGCTGCCCCCCTGACAGGGGCGGCGTTCCGGCCTAGAGCCGGGGACGCGGCGGAGAGGCCGCGGGAACGGCCAGGAAATGCCCATGGATCATATGCAGGACCCCGTCTGGATCGCAGCCCTCGCGGCGGTGATGGCGGTGACGGGGCTCGTCTCGGGCACGCTGGCGGGGCTGCTCGGCGTCGGTGGCGGCATCGTGATCGTGCCCGTCCTCTTCAACGTCTTTCCCTTCCTCTCCATCCCCGAGGCGGTGCAGATGAAGCTGGCGGTGGGCACCTCGCTGGCCACCATCATCCCCACCTCCATCCAGTCCGCCCGCAAGCACCACGCGAAGGGCGCGATGGACGTGCCGCTGCTGAAGGCGATGATCCCCTCCCTCATCCTGGGCGTGCTGGTCGGGACAGTGATCGCGATCTGGGTGCGGGGCGACACGCTCACCGCGGTCTTCGCCGCCGTTGCCCTGCTGGTGGCGGTGAACATGGGCTTCACCGGCGTGGACGCGCGGCTGCGCGAGAGCTTCCCCACCGGCATCCTGCGGCACCTCCTCGGGATCTTCATCGGCGGCATCTCGGCGATGATGGGAATCGGGGGCGGCACGGTGGGCGTGCCGCTGATGAACCTCTTCGGCACGCCGATCCGCAGCGCGGTAGCCACGGCCTCGGCCTTCGGCATCGTCATCTCCATCCCGGCGGCGCTCGGCTTCATCTATGCCGGCTGGGGCAACCCGCTGCTGCCGCCGGCGAGCCTCGGCTACGTGAACCTCATCGGCTTCGCCCTCATTGTGCCGAGCTCCATGATCGCGACGCCCTGGGGCGTGCATCTCGCCCACACCATCCCGCCGCTGGCGCTGAAGCGGGCCTTCGCCGTCTTCCTCGGCATCACCGCGGTCCGGATGATCTATTCACTGGTGACCTGAGGGGCTTGCCAGGGGCCGCCCGGCGGGGTTGAACCCGCGCCCCCCGCGGAGCGCCCACCCCATGCAGCCCGTCATCGGCATCGATTTCGGCACCACCAACAGCGTCGTCACCGCGCTGCGCCCGGACGGCCGGGCGGTGACGCTGCGCCACGACACCGGGGAGGTCTTCCGCTCCGTCCTCTGCTTCTGGTCCGACCCGAGGGGCGGGGCGCTCCGCCATGCGGCGGGGCCGGCGGGGATCGAGGCCTATCTGGAGGAACCGCTCGCCAGCCGCCTCATCATGTCGATGAAGAGCTACCTGGCGCAGCGCAGCTTCACCGAGACGCGGATCTTCGGCCGGCGCTGGACGCTGGAGACCCTTATCGCCCTCTTCCTGCGGGAACTCCTGGCGCCCTTCGCGGCGGAGCTGGCGGGGGCGCGGGTGGTGGTCGGCCGCCCCGTGCGCTTTGTGGGAGCCAGGGCTTCCGGGGAGGGGGCCGAGGACGATCTCGGCGAGGCACGGCTGCGCGCCGCCTTCGCCTCGGCCGGGCTGCCCGGGGTGGAAGTGGCGCTGGAGCCCGCCGCCGCCGGACAGCGCTTCGCGAGCGGCATCGACCGGCCGCAGACGGTGCTGGTGGGCGATTTCGGCGGGGGCACGAGCGACTTCTCCGTCCTGCGCTTCGACCCCGGCCTCTCCGGCGGATCGCAGCGCGTGTCGGCGCTCGGCCATGCCGGCGTGGGCCTGGCGGGGGACGCCTTGGACACGCGGATCATCGACCACGTCGTCTCCCCCCTTCTCGGCAAGGGTGGAGAGTACCGGGTGATGGGCAAGCCCCTGCCGATTCCCCCGGGCTGGTTCGCCAGCTTCGCCCGCTGGCACCAGCTTCCCCTGATGCGCGGCCCGAAGACCTTGCGCGAGATCGCCGAGGTCGCCCGCACCGCCGACCATCCCGAGCGGCTGCACCGCCTGATCCGCCTGATCGAGGACGAGGCGGGCTACGCCCTCTACCGCGCGGTGTCCTCGGCCAAGGCGGCGCTCTCGGGCGCGGAGGAAACGGTACTGAGCTTCCGGCACGAGGACTTCACCATCGAGGCGCCGATCGCCCGCCGCGACTTCGAGGCCTGGATCGCCCCCGACCTCGCCCGGATGGAATCGGCGGTGGATGCGGCGCTGGCCGATGCCGGGGTGGGGCCGGGCGGGGTGGACCGGGTTTTCCTCACTGGCGGCACCTCCCTCGTGCCGGCGGTGCGCGCCATCTTCACCCGCCGCTTCGGGGAGGAGCGGATCTTCGGCGGCGGCGAGTTCGTCTCGGTGGCCGAGGGACTCGCCCTGATGGGCAGGGGCGCCGGATAGAGGCCCCTCAGCCCGCCGCTCGCCCGCGCATGTAGCGCCGCTCCGGCCGGTAGGCCCGGCGGGCGATGAAGCGGCGCAGCGCGAGGCGTAGGCGGGCGATCATGCGGAGACTCCTTGTTCCGCGGCCACAGTGTGGTCCGATTGCTTTCCGGAACGTCACCACATCCGGCGGGTTTGCGCCGCTCTCAACTCGTTGAGGTTGACCCGAAAGCCCCTGGCCCATATACGCGCCCTCTCCCCGGGGGACGGCTGACGTCGCCCCGCCCCCTCGACGTGTGGCCAGGCTGACAATGAAGATCCGCAACTCCCTCAAGACCGCGAAGACGCGCGACAAGAACTGCGTGGTGGTGCGCCGCCGTGGCCGTCTGTACGTGCTGAACAAGAAGAACCCGCGCCTGAAGGCCCGCCAGGGCTGATCGCGCGCTGATTTCGCGCGGCGGGACTTCCCCGTCGCCGGTCAGGCACGGACGCATGAGCCGCCAGGGGTAATCCTCGGGCGGCTTTTCGCGTTCCGGCGCGGTGCTTGCCCTGGGGCACGGCCGCACTCATCCTTAGGGGAAGAACGGAGGAACCCGCCATGATCCCGCTGCCCCGGCCGAAACCCGATGTGATGGCGCGCCGGGACGAGATCCTGGCCGGGCTGAAGGCCCTCGTGCCGGGAGATGGCGTGATCACGGAGGCGCTGCGCCTCCGCCCCTATGAGACGGACGGGCTCTCGGCCTACCGCCAGCCGCCCCTCGCCGTGGTGCTGCCCTCCTCGACCGAGCAGGTTTCCGCCGTGCTGCGCTTCCTGCACGAGAACGGGGTGCGCGTGGTGCCGCGCGGGGCAGGGACGAGCCTCTCGGGCGGCGCCTTGCCGCTGGAGGACGCGGTGGTGATCGGCCTCATGCGGATGAACCGCATCCTGGACGTCTCCTTCCCCGACCGCCTCGCCGTGGTGGAGGCGGGGGTGACGAATCTCGGCATCACCAAGGCCGTGGAGGGGGAGGGGTTCTTCTACGCCCCCGATCCCTCCAGCCAGCTCGCCTGCATGATCGGCGGCAACGTGATGATGAATTCGGGCGGGGCGCACTGCCTGAAATACGGCGTCACCGCCAACAACCTTCTCGGCCTGAAGCTCGTCACGATCGAGGGCGAGGTGATCGAGATCGGCGGCGGGCACCTCGACGCCGCGGGCTATGACTGGCTCGGCCTCCTCACCGGCAGCGAGGGACAGCTCGGCATCGTCACCGAGGTGACGGTGCGGATCCTCCGCGCGGCGGAGGGGCAGCGCGCCATGCTCGCCGCCTTCCGCAGCACGGAAGTGGCCGGCGCCGCGGTGGACGCCATCATGGCCTCGGGCGTCATCCCCGTGGCGCTGGAGTTCATGGACCGCCCCTGCATCCAGGCCTGCGAGGCCTTCGCCCATGCCGGCTACCCGCTGGATGCCGAGGCGCTGCTCATCATCGAGGTGGAGGGCAGCGTGGAGGAGCAGGACGCGCTCCTCGCCCGGTTGCGCGACATCTGCGCCCGCTTCGACCCGATCTCCATGCGCGTCGCCACCTCCGCCGAGGAGTCGCTGGCGATCTGGAAGGGCCGCAAGGGTGCCTTCGGCGCGGTGGGCCGGATCAGCCCCGACTATCTCTGCATGGACGGCACCATCCCGACGGGCGAGCTGCCGCACGTGCTGCGCCGGATCGGCGAGATGAGCGAGGCCTACGGGCTCAGCGTGGCGAACGTGTTCCATGCCGGGGACGGGAACCTCCACCCCCTCATCATGTTCGACGCCAACGACCCCGAGAGCTTCCACAAGGCCGAGGCCTTCGGCGCCGATATCCTGAAGCTCTGCGTGGAGGTCGGCGGCTGCCTCACCGGGGAGCACGGCGTGGGCGTGGAGAAGCGGGACCTGATGGGCGTGCAGTTCACCCCGGCCGAGCTGGCGCAGCAGCGCCGGGTGAAGTCGGCCTTCGACCCGGACTGGCTGCTCAACCCCGCCAAGGTCTTCCCGCTGACCGACAACCCCGTCCTCGCGGCATGAGCCTTTCTGGAACCGGGGTTCTCGACCTCGCGCCGCGGACGGAGGAGGGCGTCGCCACGGCGCTCCGCAACGCCGGCGCGCCGGTGGCGATCGAGGGCAGCGGCACGACGATCGGCATGCTGCGCCCCGTGCAGGCCGGGCGCACCCTCTCCACGCGCCTGCTGACGGGCATCACCCTCTACCGTCCGCAGGAGATGGTGATCTCCGCCCGCGCCGGGACGACCCTGCCCGAGATCGAGGCGGCGCTGGCCGAGAAGAACCAGGTGCTGGTGCCGGAACCGCCGGACCTCCGCGGGCTGATGGGCGTGCCCGGGGCGCCGCCGCCGACCATCGGCGGGCTCGTCGCGGCCAATCTCTCCGGCCCCCGCCGCATCACCGGCTTCGCGCTCCGGGACGCGGTGCTGGGCATCCGCTTCGTCAACGGCGCGGGCGAGGTGCTGCGCTCGGGCGGGCGGGTCCATAAGAACGTCACCGGGCTGGACATGTGCAAGCTGCTCTCCGGCAGCCACGGCACGCTCGGCGTCATCACCGAGGTGACGCTGAAGGTCGGGCCCGCCGCCGAGCGCACGGCGACCCTCGTCCTGCCCGTGGCGGACGCGGCGGCCGGCATAGCCGCCCTCTCGGCCGGGCTGACCAGCCCCTATGGCGTGACCGGCGCGGCCATGCTGCCCGCGGGCGCCTCGGCCGGCGGGGTCGCCGGTCCCGCCGCGCTGCTGCGGCTGGAGGATGTGGAGGCCTCCGTCACCTACCGCATGGCCCGGCTCCGCGCGGCGCTGCCGGGCGGCACGGTGCTGGAGGGCGCGGAATCCGTCGCCCTCTGGCGCGCCCTGCGGGACGCCGCCCCGCTCGCCCCGGCGCAGGACGAGGCGGTGTGGCGCCTTTCCGTGCGGCCCTCCCGCGCTCCTGCCATGGTGGCGGCGCTGCGGGACGGGATCGGGGCGCGGGTTCTGCTGGACTGGGGCGGCGGCCTCGTCTGGGTGGCCGGCCCGGCCTCGGCCGAGGCCCATGTGGCCGTGATGGCGGCGGCCCGCGCCGCGGGAGGCGTGTTCACCCTGTTCCGCGCGCCGGACCCGCTGCGCGCCGCCGTGGCCGTGCTCCCGCCCGAGCCCCCGGCGCTCGCCGCCATCTCCGCCCGGGTGAAGGCGGCGCTGGACCCCTGGGGGCGGCTCAACCCCGGCAGGATGCGCGCCGGGGCCTGAGGGCGGCCCGCGACGCGCCTTGCCCGGGCCGGGCGCGCGGCGGAGAATTGCCGGGAAGAATCCGAGAGGAATTCATGAGGTTCCCCATGCCCCGCCGGGGCGCGCCCGTCCTGGCCCTGCTGCTCGCCGCGCCGGCCGCCCCCGCCCTCGCGCAGGGAGGGGACCCGAGCTTCAACCTCGTGAACCGCTCCGGCACCGTGATCCAGGAACTCTACGTCTCCTCCGCCCAGGTGCAGAGCTGGGGAGGGGACCTGCTGGGCCGGGACGTGCTGCCGAGCGGCCGTTCCTACCCCGTGCGCCTGCCCCAGGGGCAGTGCGTGAACGACCTCCGCGTGGTCTATGAGGGCGGGCGCTCGGAGGAGCGCCGCGGCGTCGATACCTGCCGGCTGAACGAGGTGGTCTTCGGCGAGCCCGCCGGCCGCTCCGCCGGGCCGGGGGGCGGGCGCGGCCCCGCCCAGTCCGGGGAGACGGGCAATCCCTCCTTCAACCTCGTCAACCGCTCGAACCGCACGATCCAGGTGTTGCGCGCCTCCCCCAGCGCGGAGAACAGCTGGGGCGAGGACCGGCTGGGCAACGAGGTCGTGCCGCCCGGCGGGCGCTTCGCCGTGCGCCTTCCCCTGGGCGACTGCACCTATGACCTGCGGGTGGAGTACGACGACCGCGGGGCGGAGGAGCGGCGCGGGGTCAACCTCTGCAACCTGGCGGACGTGACCTTTCCCTGACCGCCTCTGGCCCGGTAGCTCGGGAGAAGTGGGGAGGGGCCTCACCCCTCCGCCAGCAACCCCGCCAGGTCCAGCCGCCGGGTGAACATGGCGAGCGACCCGTCAGGGTGGCGCGGCCAGGCGGCCTCCGGCCGGTCTGCGTAGAGCTCCACCCCGTTCCCGTCGGGATCGCGAAGATAGATCGCCTCGGACACGCCGTGGTCCGAGGCTCCGTCGAGCCGGATGTCCGCCTCCAGCACCGCCCGCACGGCGCGGGCGAGGGAGGGGCGGTCGGGATAGAGCAGGGCGACGTGGAACAGCCCCGTCGTGCCCGGCGCGGGCGGCGGGCCGCCGGCGCTCTCCCACACGTTCAGCGCGATGTGGTGGTGGTAGCCCCCGGCCGAGAGGAAGGCTGCGCCGGGGAGGCGGCCGGTCTCCTCCAGCCCGATCACGTCGCGCCAGAAGGCGAGGGCGCGGTCGAGGTCCGAGACCTTCAGATGCGTGTGGCCGATCCGCAGCCCGGCCGGGGCGGTGACGGGCTGGCGCGCGGGGGCGGGCTGGGTGTCGGGCATGGATGGCTCCTCTTCCCAAAGTCTGGGGCGCGCCGCGCCGGACCGCCAATCCTGAGGGCGAATGGGCGGCATGGACGCGGCTGATCGGGGCAACGGCCCCGGTCCCCGGGCGTTCCCCCGGCGACCATCCTGCAGCGAGGAATGACATGGCCGGTGACACCGATGGGGCGAGCCGTCGCGGGCTGCTGCGCGCGGGCGGGCTGACGGCCGCGGGGCTGGCGCTCGGCGGCGCGGGCGCGCCCGGCTACCCGCCGCCGACCGAGACGGATGTGGGCGGCGTCGCCGAGGACCGCGTGCGCTTCCCCAACTGGCGCGGCGAGGCCGAGCCGCCGCCCGCTCCCGCGCCGAACCCGCTGCCCCCCGCCGAGCGCGTGGGCTACGCCCTCATCGGCCTCGGGCGGATCAGCGTGGAGGAGATGCTGCCCGCCCTCGGCCAGGCCAGGATGTCCAGGCCGGCGGCGCTGGTGACGGGCAGCCCGGAGAAGGCGCGAGTCGTCGCGCGCCGCTACGGCATCCCGGAGGACTCCATCTACTCCTACCAGGAGATGGAGCGGATGCGGGACAACCCCGCGGTCCAGGCCGTCTATATCGGCCTGCCCAACGCCCAGCACCGCGAGTTCACCGAGCGCTCGGCGGCGATCGGCAAGCACGTGCTCTGCGAGAAGCCGATGGCGAACACCCCGGAGGAGGCGGCGGCCATGATCGCGGCCTGCGAGCGGGCGCGGGTGAAGCTGATGATCGCCTATCGCTGCCAGTACGAGCCCTATAACCGCGAGGCCATCCGCATCGTCCGCTCGGGCGAGCTGGGCAAGCTGCGCTTCATCGAGGCGACGAACGTCCAGTCCTCCGGCACCGCCTCCCAGTGGCGCTTCAGCCGCGCGCTGGCGGGCGGCGGGGCGCTGCCGGATATCGGCCTCTACTGCCTCAACGCCGCGCGCTACATCACGGGGGAGGAGCCGGTGGACACCTTCGCCCGCAGCTACTCCCCGCCCGGTGACGAGCGCTGGCGCGATATCGAGGAGAGCGTGGCCTTCAGCCTGCGCTTCCCCTCGGGCGTGATGGCGAACCTGCTCTGCGCCTACGACGCCTTCAACGACAAGACGATGCGCCTGCATTTCGAGCGCGGCACGGTCGAGATGCCGAACGCCTTCGCGTATCACGGGCAGCAGATGTACGTCTCCCGGCGGGAGGGGGACCTCACCGCGCGCGTCCAGCGGCGGATGGAGGAGAAGAACCAGTTCGCGCTGGAGATCGACCATTTCTCCGATTGCATCCGTGCCGACCGCAGGCCCCATACCCCGGGCGAGGAGGGCGCGCATGACCAGGCGCTGATGGCCGCGATCTACCGCTCCGCCGCCGAGGGCCGGCCGGTGGAGCTGCCGAAGCCGCCCGGTTCCACGCGGGGGCCGGAGCCCTCGGCCGCCGGCTGAGTCCCCCGGCAGCCCCGTAACGGCGTACCGGCCGCCCCCCGGCGGCCGGCTTGACCCCGGGCGTGGCGCATGGGCAGAGGGACGGCCCGGCGCGCCCCGGCCGGCGTTCCGGACATCCCGGCGCGCCCGCGCGCCGCCCGTGCTGCCGGAAAGGGCGTGTCCCGCGATGACAGAGCAACCCGTACCGGCCTGGCGGCTCTGGCCCTTCGTGTCGATCGTGCTGGCCGGGTTCCTCGCGATCGCCATGCCGTTGCCCGTGCTCTCCCTGCACGTGCATGACGGGCTGAGCTTCAGCCTGGTGACGGCCGGGTGGGTCGTCGGCGTGCAGTCCCTCGCCACGATCCTGACGCGGCAATGGGCGGGATCGCTGATCGACCGGCGCGGGCCCAAGCGGGCGGTGCTGATCGGCCTGCCGCTCGCTGCCCTGGCGGGGGTGCTCCTCCTCCTCTCCACCCTCATTCCCGATCCCCGGTTCTCCCTCGCGGTGCTCGTGGCCGGGCGGCTGGTGATGGGGCCGGCGGAGAGCCTGTTCCTCACGGGGGCGATGACCTGGGGCATCCTCACCCTCGGCGCCCGGCGGACGGGGGTGGTGATGACCTGGCAGGGCATCGCCATGTTCACCGCCCTCGGCCTCGGCGCCCCGCTCGGGCTGGCCCTGTTCGGGCGGCTGGGCTTCACGGGGGTGGCGGTCGCGGCGATCGCGCTGCCGCTGGCCGGGCTGCTGATTGCCCTGGCCCAGCCCGCCATCGCTCCGCTCGCCCGCGGCGCGCGCGCCTCCTTCCTCCGGGTGATCGGGCTCGTCTGGCGGCAAGGGCTGGTGCTCTGCCTCGGCACCGCGCCGCAGGCGGTACTGGGGAGCTTCGTCGCGCTCTACTTCGCCAGCCGGGGATGGGAGGGGGCGGGGCTCTCCCTCACGGGCTTCGGCATCGGCTTCATCCTCGTCCGCCTGTTCTTCTCGCACCTGCCGGACCGGCTCGGCGGGCGCCGCGTGGCGGCCGGCTCGCTCGTGGTGGAGGCGCTGGGGCAGGCCCTGCTCTGGACGGCGCCGAGCGCGCCCGTCGCCCTGCTCGGGGCGACGCTCACGGGCATCGGCTTCTCCCTCATCTTCCCCGCCATGGGGGTGGAGGCTGTCCGGCGCGTGCCGGAGGGGAGCCGCGCCCTCGCCATCGCGAGCTTCAGCGCCTTCCTGGACGTGGCGGTGGGGCTTTCCGGGCCGCTGGCCGGATTCATCGTGGGGCTGGGAGGCTACCCCGCCGTGTTCCTGGCGGGCGGGCTCGGCTGCCTCTCCGGACTGCTCCTGCTGATCGGGCGGAACCGGCCGGTCGAGGGCTAGCGCCAGGATCCGGACACACGAAAGGGCGGCGGATCGCTCCGCCGCCCTTCCATCCAACCCGGTGCGCCGCCCCGAGGGGCAGTGTGGCCAGATCAGGTCACCTGGAGCCGCCGCTCCACGATCTGGGTCTTCATGTTCTTCTGCAGCTTCTCGAAGGCTCGCACCTCGATCTGCCGCACGCGCTCGCGGGAGATGTTGTACTGCTGCGACAGCTCCTCGAGCGTGGTGGGCTCGTCCTTCAGCCGGCGCTCGATGAGGATGTGGCGCTCCCGGTCGTTCAGCGTGCTGAGCGCAGAGTTCAGCAGGTCGCGCCGGTTGGTCATGTCCTCCCGGTCGGCGAGCTCCTCCTCCTGGCTCTCGCCCTCGTCCACCAGCCAGTCCTGCCACTCACCCTCGCTGTCGGCGCGGATGGGGGAGTTCAGGCTGTTGTCCGGGCTGGCCAGGCGGCGGTTCATCGACACCACGTCCTGCTCGGGCACCTGCAGCACGCGGGCGATCTTCTCCACCTGCTCCGGCTTCAGGTCGCCCTCTTCCAGGGCGGCCATCTGGCCCTTCAGGCGGCGCAGGTTGAAGAACAGCTTCTTCTGCGCGGCGGTGGTGCCCATCTTCACCAGCGACCAGGAGTGCAGGATGTACTCCTGGATCGCGGCGCGGATCCACCACATGGCGTAGGTCGCAAGGCGGAAGCCGCGGTCCGGGTCGAACCGCTTCACCGCCTGCATCATGCCGACATTGCCCTCGGAGATCAGCTCGCCGACCGGCAGGCCGTAGCCGCGGTAGCCCATGGCGATCTTCGCGACGAGGCGGAGATGCGAGGTGACGAGCTTGTGGGCCGCACCCTCGTCATGGTTGTCCCGCCACCGCTTGGCGAGGTTCAGCTCCTCCTCGGGGGAGAGCATCGGAAATTTGCGGATCTCCTGCAGGTAGCGGGAGAGGTTGCCCTCGGGGGCAATAGGGATCATCGAAGTGGAAGCCATAAACGCGATTGCCTCCTGCACCGGCCGGGCTGCCCCCGGAGTTGGCGGGCGCGCGGACGGCTGAGATCGGCACGGTGGATCCGTGCCTCGCCTCGGCGCGCTGGGCCCTGAGCCCCTTAAGAACGCCGGCCCCCCTTCATGTTTTCCCGCGATCACGTTGCGGGTGCGGATGAAGGTGGCGGACCGTTCCGTCGATGCCCGTTATGGCACCCGGCCGCTGAAGCTGACGTGCTTGTAATCTATTCCCGGCCTGTTCGCAAGGACAATCCGTACCCTTGCGGTAGGGTTAACCCTGGAAAGGGGAACAAAGCGCTTACCCCTGTGCGTCCAGCGCGGCGATCAGGGCGGTCATGTCCGGGGGGAGGGGAGAGGTGAAGCGGAGCGGCTCGTTGGAGACCGGATGCCGGAACCCCAGCGTCTGCGCGTGCAGCGCCTGGCGGGGAAAGGCGAGCAGGGCCTCGCGCGCCGCCTCGGGCAGCCCGCGCGCGGCCGCCGGCGTGCGGCGGCAGTAGACGGGGTCGCCCACCAGCGGGTGGCCGATATGGGCCATGTGGACCCGGATCTGATGGGTGCGCCCGGTGGCGAGCCGGCAGCGCAGCAGGGCGCAGGCCGCGCCCCAGGCCCGCTCCGTGGAGAAGTGGGTCAGCGCGTGCTTGCCGCCGCGCGACACCACGGCCATCCGCTTGCGATCCGCCGGGTGCCGCCCGATCGGGGCATCGACGCTGCCCGAGACGGGGGAGGGGGTTCCCCAGGCAAGGGCGAGGTAGCTGCGCTCCAGGTCGCGCTCGGCGAAGGCTGCGGAGAGCGCCTGGTGCGCCGCCTCGGACTTGGCGACGACCATTACCCCCGAGGTGTCCTTGTCCAGCCGGTGCACGATCCCCGGCCGCTTCTCCCCGCCGATTCCCGACAGCTCCTCCCCGGCGTGGTGGAGGATGGCGTTCACCAGCGTGCCCTCGGCATGGCCCGGCGCGGGGTGGACGACGAGCCCGGCCGGCTTGTCCAGCACGATGAGGTGCCGGTCCTCGAAGAGGATGGTCAGGTCCATCGCCTGGGGCAGCGGCGTTGCCGCCTCGGGCGGGGGGACCGCGAGGCTGTAGCGGACGCCTGGGCGCAGCGATTCGGAGGGATCCCTCGTCGCCACCCCGTCCCGCGAGGCGTGCCCGGCCTCGACCAGCGCCTTGACGCGGGAGCGGGAGAGGCTGCCCATGCCGGCGAAGGCCCGGTCCAGCCTTTCCCCCGCCTGCTCGGGGGTGGCGGTGAAGTCCAGGCTGGCCGGCCGATCGGCGGAGGGTTCGTTGCGCGCGCTCAAGATACTCGTCTGGGGCATGGGGGTGCTGATCATCGCGGCCAGCGTGGCCCTGGTTGTGATGATCGTGCAGCGCGCCGGCAAGGCCATTCCGGCGGCGCCCGAGGGGCCGCCCGCGCAGATCTCGCTCGGCCAGCCGCCCGGGAGCCGAATCGCGGGCCTCGCCCCTGGCTTCGAGGGGCGGGTGGCGGTCTGGGTCCAGCGGCCCGACGGGGAGCGGCTGGTCATCCTGGACACCCGCAACGGGCGCGCGCTCGGCGAGATCAGGCTCTCGGAATAGGGGCGTGGCGCATCGCAAGCCGAACCTGCCGGTGAAGGATTGCGCCACTTGCGGGCGGCCCTTCTCCTGGCGGCGCAAATGGGCGCGGGACTGGGACGCCGTGCGCCATTGCTCGGATGCCTGCCGGACGCGGCGGCAGGGAGCGGCGAAAAAAGAGGAAAAAAGCGCCCGGACCCCGCTTGCGAGCCCGGGGCAGGGCGGATAGAAGGCGCTTCCCGACGGCCACGTCCCCATCGTCTAGAGGCCTAGGACACCGCCCTCTCACGGCGGTAACAGGGGTTCGAATCCCCTTGGGGACGCCATTCGGCGTTGTTTTTCTGTGGTTTGTGGTCAGTTCGGGCCAGCACCCCACAATTACCCGCACACCTGACCATTAAGGCTAATGGATAGCGCCGATGATCCGGCTGCTGCCCTTTCGGCGTTGGTTTCTCATGAGGCTTTCGTGAACCCGGATCTGCTTTCGGCGATCCTTGCTGCTATCAGCGCTGTGTTCTGGCTGGCGAGTGCAGCAATCACCATTCCCACTGGTTTTGACACCGAAGAGGGCAAGCAACGCGCGTTCAAGAACATCACCCGTTGCAACGCTGCCCGGGACAGCGGCGAGAGGCTCCGGCCCATCTGGATCCCTCAGAATGCCGCACCACTCTGCGGCTTGAGCGCGTAGCTCGGCTGCGGCGGTCAACATCGCCTTGTGCAGGCGCTCGGCATCCTGGGTCCCAATTCCGGCCTGCTCGGCTGCGAGCTTCACCGCATCCGGCGCCAAGTATGCCATCGTATTCAGAGCGACGTTCGTCATTGCATCGGCCGGATGGCGCTCTTCCCAGGTGAGCGGGCCCTTGTACCGCCCGCAATTTCTGAGACACCTGAGTGGAGCCTATGCGGCGAGTGCCGCTGTTGAAAGGTGATCCTGGCGGACGGTGTCCAGTGTTCTGAAGCCGTGTCGCTCGATCAGCCAACTTGAGTTGTACGTCTGGCGGAACTCGAGGAGCGCTTGGCGGAGCTGCTCGACGGCGTCGAAGGTCCGGACCCACAGGAGGTTCTCCTTCAGGGTACGGATGAAGCGTTCGGCGCAGCCATTCCCCTCGGGTACGCGCACGAAGGCGGGCGAGCTCTCGAAGCCGAGGAACTTCAGCTCGCCCTGGAAGGCATCGGACATGTACTGCGAGCCGTGATCGTGGCGCAGAGCGATGCCTGTTGCGATGCCCTTTGCGAAGCCGCCGAAGTGCTGGCGCACGCCTTGCCTGAGGGGTTCGAGTGCCTCGTAGCGGGTGCCGCGCCGGGCGGCATGGAGGCCAACGCACCCGGCGCTGTGGTGATCGATGGCCACAACACCGCCGCTTGGCCCTCGTCAGTCCAGGTGGTGGTCATGCCCGTGCCCAACACGATGTTCACCGCGTCAGGGAGGATGGTGCCGTCGTGGTTGCGCGGCCCCCGAGGCACACCGACCCGCGACGGGGCGAACAGGCCGTGCTCGGCGCATAAGCCGAAGTACACGGCGCCTGGAGGTCCGCACACCCCGCAGGCGCAGCCTTGCCCAGACCTTGCGGTGCCCCGCGCCATAGAAGGAAGAGGCCGCGAGGACGGCCCTGATCGCCTAGACCAACTCCGCATCCGGCATCCGGCATCGGCCCGACCGGCCCTGGGCGCCTCGGTGGCTCTGCCCGGGGTGGCCGGCGGTGCCGGTAGATTGTTGCCCGAGCCACTTGCCAGACCCGGCACACCCGGGCCAGGCCATAGGGCCTGCCGCCGCCGGGCGAGAGCGTCAGGCTCATAGCCTTGACCTCCGCCGGACCGAAGGGCGGCCACCCTCAAGGGCTGCGACCCTGGCCTCCAGCAGCTCACGCTCGAGCAGCATCTCGCCCAGCCGCGCCTTGAGCCGCTCGCTCTCCAGCATCTCGCCGCCAGTGGGCCGTGTCGCCAGGCTAGCCTCACCACCTGCCAGGAAGGCGTCGCGCCAGCCGCTGAGGGTCGCGGCCGTGACCCCCAGTGCCCGCGAAACCGTCTCCAGGTCCTCGCCCCGCAGCAGCCGCAGCACCGCGTCCCGCTTGCGCTGCCGCGACATCCGGCCACCCCGGCCAGGACCGGCGGCATCCATCGTCTCTGTCGTCATCGTGCACCCCATCTGCGGATACCGTCCGCATACGGGATGTCTCAATCAACTGTGGAGCGGAGGAGATGTCTCAACCAACTGTGGAGCGGAGGACCTCGCACACGCAGCGACATAGCGGGTCTTACGCGTTCTGGAAGAGGCTCTCCTTCTACATGCCGGGCCCCGATCCGTCCCTCGGTGCGCGGCTGGTGGTTGCGGGCGGGGTTCAGGGCGTCTATCCCGTTTCGCCCTCAGTAATTGCGGTGCGTGGTAGCTGCCGCGATCGGGAATGCGAATGGACATCGTCTTCCAAACCCCAATTGCGCCGGGAACGCGGCATGTTTTCCAGCTTGCCTGGGCGGCGCTGCGCACGACCGAGGTCATCGACTATGTCGCCGGAGCGAACACCCTACTGCACATCAGCCTTCGTCCCTGCGTAGGGTCCATCGTCCTGAACGATCGGCGGGGTGGTTCCTGGCGGCAACAAGTGGAGTTGCGCCTCGAGCAGCCCCCTCTCAACGAGATGCTGCAGATTTCAGTCCTGTTCGGGCCCTTCTGCGCCACGGTCACGGTCGGTTGCCAACCACCGGTGGAGTTCTCGCGAGGGGTGGATGTAGGAGAGGCGGAGCGGATCGTCCTGCCGGAGCGCGTCCACTTCACCGCTATCGTCCCACCGGTTCCGGCTGCCCCGCTGCTGCGGCTGGAGCCCGATCCGGAAGGCGGCGCGACCCGTGGCGAGAGCTCATCGGGCGGCATCCGCTTCGCTGACATCCAGCATGTCGCGGGATGGCTTGAGATCGGCGAGGCGCGAGCCACGGCGCTCATCGTCGCCCTGCCGGATGGCGACGAGCTGTGCCGGTACGTCCTGCCCGCGCCGGAGATGGCGGGCCGTACCTCCTTCACCGCGACCTTCCCCGCCGATCCCCGGGTCCGAGACGGGATGGAGCTTCACCTGGTGCTCGAGGTGGCAGGCGAGCGCAAATTTCTCGACCGGGGCACCTGCGCCACGACCGTCATCGGCGGCATCGACCGTGTGACGCCGCGGATGGTCGGCGGATGGGCCTGGAACGCCCGCCTGGAGCAAGGGAGCGTTCCCGTGGAGATCCTCGTGAACGGAGAGGTCGTGGGCACTGCCATTGCTAACCGGGGCCGCAGGGATCTTCGCGAGATCGATCGCGCGCTGGGGGCCGCCGGCTTCCTGTGCTGGCTTCCGGATGGCTCAACCGACCGCGGGGAGACCGACGTCAGGATTGAGGCGCGAGTGCAGGGAACCGGGATCATGCTGGCGAACGGGCCCTGGCCGATTTCGCGGCGGGTCGTGCTCAGCGGGGAGAGCTGAGCCAAGCGCATCCGGCCCCGACCTCCGCACAATCCCGCTGTGCCGGACTGTTCCTGCCGGGAATCCGAGAGCCGCGGCGCGACTGCGCATCGGGCAACCCGAGGAGAAGCCCGAGTCCAGGCCTCCGATGCTGCTCCTGCGGCGCCTCGATCAGCTGAGTCGGAGAATACAGGCCGGTCTGTTCAACTCTCGCTAGCCTGCTCGACAAAAAAATCGCATTTTTCGAAAAAATAAACCTACCTCACTTTTCCTTGATCGGGGTACTCCGGGATTGTATGGTCTCTGCGTGTATTCGGGTGGGCGTGCCGCCTACCTTTCGGCGAGCGGAGAACTCTTGATGCAACCGACGGAGAGGCATGGAAGGAGGATTTGGAACTTCCGCGTTTCCCGGGAGGCGGCGGAGAGGCAGTCGCGGATAGATCTTGCCGATGGCGATGAGATCCTGCTGCACATCAAAGTACTCACGCAATCCGAACGAGTTGTGATCAACAGCCGTGCGGAGAAGGGATGGGGCAAGGAGATCGGCCTGAAGGTTCCGGCCGCCCTCATGGAGCGCCATCTCGATATCGAGCTCAGGCAGGAGAAGGACCACTTCCTCATCTCCCTGCCTACCGGGGACGCGGCTCCCTACGATCGGCACTTCGATCGCCTCCTGAAGGCGCAGCTGCGCCTCTCGAAGGGCATCGTGCATATCTCGCCGGAGGGCGAACTGGATGCCGGCGCCCTCCATGCGCGGATCACGCGCGCCGACATCATGCATGTGGCCGGCGAAATCCTCTATCCTGACCTGCGGTGGGCGGATCCGGACGCATTGTGCGGAGCGCAGCTCCTGCTGCTGATCGACGGCCGGCTGAGCGGGAGCATCCCGCTCCCCCGTCCGGCTGCGGACCGACTGACCCCCTCCGCCGAGTTCGTCATCGACCTCGATGCCGGGGCGTTCGTCAGTGACGGGATGATGGCGGAGATCGTGCTCCTCATGGGCGACACCCGCCGCGTGCTCGCCCACTCCCATCTGCGCTCGGGTTTCAGCGGCGCCATGGAGCGCTGCACGGAGAGCATCGTCACTGGCTTTGTCTGCAACCCGGATCTTCCGCGCCGCCCGGTGCTCGTCGACATCTTCCTCAACGATGCTTTCCAGGCCACGATCCCCGCGAATCTGGAGCGGCCCGATCTCGCAGCGCTGGAGGCCTTCGCTGGCCAGGCCGGCTTTCAGTTTCGCTTCCCCAGGCCCGTGCACCTGCCGTTGAGCATGGACGTCAAGATCTCGGCCCGGATTCACAACACGGACCTGGAGCTGGTGAACAGCCCGTGGTGGATCTGCCGGGCAGTGTCCATGGCCGACCCGCTGAGAGCCGGTGAGGCCGCGGCGTCTTCCGCTATGCAGGAAAACTGGGCGTGATGAGGAGTGAGCGCCGCGGCGCGCGGCATGCGCGGGCGGCGGAGAAGCAGCAACGTCACGATCGGGTCGCCGGCCCGCGTGGGAAGCGGGTTCAGTCATGAAGATCTGCATCGCATCGCCCGATATCGTGGGGCCCATTAAGAACGGCGGTGTCGGCACTGCCTGCACAGCGCTGGCGCAAGCGCTCGCAGCGGCCGGCCATGAGGTGACGCTGTTCTACACGTCGACCTTTTTCGAAATTCATAACCTCGAATACTGGCAGGAAGCCTACCGCCGATCGGGCGTCGAGCTGATCGGTTTCCTGCCGGAGTCGAGCCCGCCTCTCCACCGGTCAACCACCGTCTACGACGAGGACAACCTCGCGCGGTCATACCGGATCTACGAGCGGCTGAAGCACTCGGATTACGACCTGATCCACTTCGTGGACTACATCGGCCTCGGCTACTACACGGCGCTCGCGAAGTCTCAGGGGCTCTGCCTTGCCGGTAGCCTGATCGCGGTGACGACGCATTCCCCGACGCTGTGGTCGCGCCTGACCAACGCCGCCCCGATCGACGACATCTCCTACATGGTGCGCGACCGGATGGAGCGGCGCTTGATCGAGCTGTCGGACCTCGTCATCAGCCCGAGCCATTACATGCTGCGCTGGCTGCGCGAGAACGACTTCAAGCTGCCCGCGCGCCAGATCATGCTGCCCAACCTCATGCCGATCCGGATGCAGGATGCACCACCGGAAGCCCTGGAGGTTCAGAAGGGCCCCATCCGCGAGCTGGTGTTCTTCGGGCGCATCGAGCCGCGCAAGGGCCTGCTCGTTTTCTGCGACGCGATCGACCGCATCGGCCGCCGGCTGCCGCCCGATGTGAAAGTGACCTTCATGGGCAAGCTCGGCCGCGATTACCCGCAGGAGGTGATCGAGGCCCGCACGGCCAAGTGGAAGCGCGGGGTGCAGATCCTCACGGGCCTCGATACCTTCCAGGCGGCCGATTACCTCAAGGGAGAGGGGCGGCTGGCGGTCCTGGCGGCGCTGCACGACAACTCCCCCTACACGGTGATGGAGTGCGTCTATCACGGCATCCCCTTCATCTCCTCGGATGTCGGCGGGGTCGCGGAGCTGATCGCCCCCGAGAGCCGGGATGCCGTGCTGTACCCGCCCACGCCCGCCGGCATGGGCGAGCATATCCTGCGGACCCTCGCCACGCCCGATTTCGGCCCCTGCCAGTCCAACGTCGATTTCCCGGCGAACAAGGAGGCGATCCTCTCGCTGCACCGGGAGCTTGAGGCGGAGATCAGGGCTGCGCGGACCCGCCCGGTCGCGCACAGGCCGCAGCCGCTGGTGACGATCAACATCCTTCATTTCGAACGGCCGGAGGGTCTGGGCCAAGCCCTGGCGGCGATCGACCGCCAGACCTATCCGAACATCGAGACGATCATCGTCGACAATGGCAGCCAGTCCGCGGAGGCCGTCGCCTATCTGGACCAGCTCGAGGCATCGGGCCGTACGGATTTGCGCATCATCCGCATGGGCGAGAACGTCTATGAGCCCACGGCCCGCAATGCCGGCGCCTATGCCGCACGGGGCAAGTACGTGCTGTTCATGGACGACGACAACGTGCCGAAGGTCAACGAGGTGGAGGTGTTCTGCACCGCGGCCGAGAAGGGCGGCGCCGATGTGCTCACCTGCTTCACCGACCACTTCGTCACCGACGTTCCGCCCGAGAACGAGGCGGACGCGCTCAAGCGCTACATCGTTATGGGCGATTTCGGCCCCCTCGGCCTCATCTACAACGGCTACGGCGATCTGAACTGCTTCGTGCGGCGCGACCGCTTCCTGTCGATCGGCGGTTTCGTGGTGGATGGCTGCTTCAACCATGCCGAGGACTGGCGTTTCTTCGCCAAGGCCTGGGCGAAGGGGCTGAAGGTCGATGTCGTGCCGGAATCGCTGCTCTGGTACCGCACGACCCTGGCGAGCTGGGGAACGGGCTGGCGCAAGCGCGACCGGTCCGGCGCGCTGATGCGGGCGGCGCAGGTCTATCTGGAAACGGCACCGGAAGAGGTGAAGCCCTTCCTGCTGCTGTCGCAGGGCCTCTTCTGGAAGGCGTCGAGCACCGAGGCGGCTAGGCGCACTCTGTCCCGCGAGGCGGCGGACCTGCGCCGGCAGGTCGCACGGCTCGAGGAGGAGAAGAAGGTCCTGGATTTCGAGCGGCAATTGCTCATGCAAGCTTATCGCGCCCTCTCGGACTTTACCGTGGGTACGGTGGAGGGAAGGCTCGACCATGTGCCAGAGGTTCGGCGAGGGCTCGATCACTTGCGGCGAGTGATGCGGAAGTATCAGTAGCTTATGCTGGTAATTCATGGCTGGCACCCTGAGCGGTATGCTCCCTTGCGGGGTGTGCGCTGCGCCTAGTTGGCGCACTACGCAATGAACCATGAACGGGCTGAACCTTGATCTCTAAGGAAAGCAAATGCCTTTTGATTATTACTTCTCCTTGGGGGTGAATTGCCAGGCGGCGTTCCAGATCCGCCGAGTTCTAGGAAAGGACAGTGCGTCCTTTTTTAGTTGGAACGTCACTAAGCTCGGTTCTCTCGTGAGCTTGTTGGAGTCTGACTTTAGCGGGATTTTGGAAAAGGAAAATCTTTCTCCACAACCCGGGACTGGGCTTATCTACGACAATTCTCACCAATACTCTCTTCATTCTCCTTTCAAAGAAGGCGATGTCTGGGAAGGCGAATCTTACGAGGAAAATTACGCCGCCTTTAGGCAGAAGATGGAATATCTCGTTTCGAAATTCAGAAAGATAGCAAGGTCCGGGCAAAAAGTGGCATACTTTTATGTCACTCAGGAGAACGATCGAGTCGTCGACCAGTCCAAGCGCGTTAGAGATCTTCTTTTGAAAGCTCACCAGGGTCGAAGCTTCGAGCTTGTTGTCATCCAAGATAAATCAAGGCGTGAGGCATCTTGGAATGAACCCAACATTAGAAATCGCTACCTTGACCGCTTGGCGCCTTGGTCGGACGCGACTGATGGGCATGTGAAGTCTTGGGACCGAATTTTTGCTGAGTTCGCCCATGCCGATCCGATGCGGTTAGCTAATTTCGAGGTCACTGCCGGCTCGAAGGTCAACCTCAGCAATCCAACAGACAACCTAGACTGAGCAGTTCCACGATGCTGGCCCCCGCGAGCGTGAGAAAGCGGTGCATATGGCAGACGAAGCTATATGCGGTAGTCCTCACCCTATTCATCCTCCTTCTGGAGGCGTTTTTTCAACCTGCAGTTCAGGCGCGTGCCAATGACGAATTGCTTGCCGGCATCAACCAAACTCAACTCGGCTGGATGCCAGCAGACCAGCGACAGCAAATATTGGACGATCTGGCGCGGTATGATGTCCAGGTTCTACGAGTGACGCTGTATCAACCGTTTGCCAGCACCATCAGCGCAATCGAAGGAGCAGCGAAGCGCGACATCGCTGTCCTTCTCAACCTGTCGCTGAACATCAAAGATTATTTTTCCCCGGAGGTCTCTCTCAGGCCCGGCGGCAGGGTTGAAAGCTCTTATCCACTTTCCTCCATCGATGTGGACGGGTTCGCCCGTCATTTTCGCCTCGTCTGGTCGGAGATAGAGCGTCGCGGAATCAAAATCGCGGCGATTGAGGTCGGTAACGAAATCAATTGGGCCTTCAACGGTGACGTGGGCGCGGATCTGCCTCGGCCGGGGCGGGTCTATGAGACCGTTGATGAACTGCCCGATAGGGGGCGCTTTCTGGCCGGCCTGGGCAAGTACATCGAACTGCTGAAGGCCGTAAGGGAAGTTCGTGACTCCGTCGGCGGCCTTAATCACTCCACACTCATTATTTCGGCCGGCCTCGCCCGCATTCACCCCGACTTCGCTGCCAGGATTCGGGCCGATGCCGTAGATGCCGGCTTAACCCTCTCGCTGCTCGCCGAACGGGGCTTGGGCCGATATGCCGATGCGGCCGGGATTCACCAATATCCCTTTGTCAGTGCCACGCCCGCGCAGCGGGAACAGGCGCTGGAGGACGCCTTATCTGACTGCCGCCGTGGCAGAACAGCACGGGCTTGCTGGCTCACCGAATGGGGTATCAGCAACACCTCCACATCCTGTCCCATCAGCGATGCAGCGCGGGCTGATCTCGTGCGCGAAACGCGGTCGAGCCTGATGCGCGCTGCACAGCGCGGCGAGCTCGAGGCGGCGTTCTACTTCGAGTGGAACGGGAAAAGTCAGCGCAGCATTTGGCGTTGCGGCGGCCTGACCGAAGCCGGTCGCGAGGCTATTCGACCCATCTCCCGGGAACCCGGCGCGCGGGGCAACGGACATTCCCCATGACCGACACCCCCTCGCTGGAGGCCCCGCATCTCTTCGACGGCGAATGGCCGCTCCTGGAATCCGCCATGGCCTGGGCTGCCGGCGGCAACTACCTGGAGTTCGGCCTGGGCGGCTCCACGCTCGCGGCCGTGCGCGCCAACTTCGCGCAGATCGTAGCGGTCGACACAAGCCTGGACTGGGTGGTCACCGCCCGGAACCATCCGGAGATCCGGCCGCGCATCGACGACAACTCGGCCGCCATCCTGCACGCCGATCTCGGCCCTGTCCGCGGCTGGGGCTATCCCGCGAGCCGCCAGGATCTCGACAGATGGCCCCGCTACATCGCCGCTCCCTGGCGGGAGTGGTCTCGCCGTGGTGCCTGGCCCAACCTTGTCTACGTCGATGGACGCTTCCGCGTGGCCTGCTGCCTCTCGGTTGCCCTCGCGACGGGACGCGGCGCGGGCGAGGGCGGCGAGCGCGAGCCGGTCAGGCTGCTGCTGCACGACGTGACGGATGAGCGGCCGAGCTACAGGCGCGTGCTTGAGTTCTTCGACATCGTGCAGCACGTCAACTCGCTCTACCTCCTCGAGGTGAAGAGGCGGCCCGATTACGCCGCTCTCGTCGGGCTGTTGCTGGATCAGCAATTTGACCCGTCCTGAGCCGCCCACCACGCCGCTGCGCGGTGATTTCGGACTCGCACCGTTCACCCCGGACGAGCATAAGATGATCACTCATTCCTTGCAGGATAACAGGATGCCGGAGGCGGTTACCGATCTGCGGAGCGCTGTCGGGGATGCGGATGCCGCGATCGCCGCCGGGCGCCTGGACGAGGCGCTGCAGGTGCTGCATGCCGGCCTGGAGCAAGCTCCCGACGATGTCGCCCTGCTCCGACGCATGGCCCAGCTCGCCACGCGGCGCCGCGATTGGGCAGCGGCGCGCGACTGGGCCGAACGGGCTGTCGCGGCGAACGAGAAGGACCCCTGGTCGCACAACCAGCTCGGCGTCGTACACGCGGCGGCGGGCGATCTCGACGCAGCCGAGGCTGCGACGCGGGCGATGCTCGAAAGCTTTCCCGACCACATCGCCGCGCTCCGCCGGATGAGCGACCTCGCTCTGCGCCGGGGCGATGCTGTGGCCGCGATGGAATGGGCGGAGCAAGCGGTCTCGGCGCATCCGTCCGATCCTGGCGCCCTGTACCAGCTGGGAACCGTGCAGGTGGCCAGCCGGAATCTCGTCGCGGCTCGGGAGGTGACGGAGAGGGCCCTGGATCTGGTCCCCTCATACACCCCCGCGCTTCGCCGGATGAGCGACCTCGCCCTGCGCCAGGGCGATCGGGCCGGCGCGCGGAGCTGGGCGCGCATGGCTGTCGAGGCCGGGCCCGCCGATCCCTGGTGCCACTTCCATATGGCCACCGTTCATCTCGCCGAGGGCGAGCTCGATGCGGCGGAGGCCTCCACCCGTCGCATGCTCGACCATGCGGGAGGCCATATCGCGGGCCTCCGGCGTCTCAGCGACATTGCCCTGCGGAAAGGGGATCCAGCTGCGGCCCTCGCTTTCGCCGGGACGGCCGTCGAGACTTCGCCTTGGGATCCGGCGGCACTGTACCAGCTGGGGACCGTCCAGCTCGCGATGGCGGAGATCGGCGCGGCCGAGGCCGCGGCACGGCGAGCGCTGGCACTCGCGCCGACACATGCCGCATCGCTGCGCCGCATGTCGCAGATCGCGGCCCGCCGGGGCGAGCTGGAATCCGCACTCGAATGGGCGCACAAGTCTCTCGAGGCGGACCCGGGCGATCCGTGGTCGCACCATCAGCTCGGCACGGTTCATCTTGCCCTGGGCGAGTTCGACGCTGCCGAGGCCACGGCGCGTGCCTTGCTTAAGCAGGAGCCCGACAATCTCGCGGCTCTCCTGCGGCTCAGCGACATCGCCCTGCAGCGAAAGGACGAGGCCGGCGCCCTCAGCTGGGCGGAGCGGGCGGCGGAGCTCCATCCTGGCGCCCCCGCAGCGCTGTTCCAGGCCGGCACCGTTCACCTTGCCGCCCGGAATCTGGCCGCCGCCGAGGCTTCCGCAGGCGCGGCGCTGGCGGTCGACGCTGCCTATTCTCCCGCTTGGCGGCGGCTGAGTGAGATCGCCCAGCGCCGGGGTGACGTCTCGGCCGCCTTCGACTTCGCCGAGAGCTCTGTCCGAAATGCTCCCCGCGATCCCTGGTCGCATCTGCGCCTTTCACAGCTTCATCTCGGTTTCGGCGATCTGGACGCGGCGGAGCGCGCGGCGACCGAGGCTCTCGCCATCGCTCCGGGCAACGGTGCCGCACTTCGCCGGCTGAGCGAGGTGGCGGCGCGGCGGCAGGACCTGCCCGGGGCCATCGGCTGGGCGAAACAGGCCGTGGAACTCAACCCCGCCGATGTCTGGGCGCAGCGCCAACTGATCGACCTGCATCTTGCTAACTGGGATCTCGGCGCCGCTGAGGCAGTCCTCGCCACCTCCACCGTGCTCAGGACGAAACCGGATCTTCTGCGGAAACTGCGCGATGCCGTCGCGCAGCGCCGCGGCAAGTCCGGAAACGGATGAACCGGTCTCAGTGCCTTCTCTCGGCAGTTAGGAAACAGCACGTGCCCAACACTTCGATTGGATCATTCGATTTAGGTGTTCGCCTCACCTCGGCTGACCGCTTTCAGATGAGTGGAGAGTTGGACTCATCCTTGCTGGAAGGCGTCGACAGGTTGCTCCTGATGGCCGGCGGCCTCGCGGTGGGGCAGTTGGTGCCGTCGCGCCCCGACGGCCCGAAGCTCGTGTTCTGCATTCCGGTTCACGACAGGGATGCCCTACAGGAGGGCGAGATCCTGCACCTGGCCGCGGCGAAGGGCGGTGAGGTCGTCACACTGGGCGGCCTTCCGATAGCAACCAGGATCACTGGCGCGCTGGACCGCTGTAACGAAGCTCTGGTGCGTGGCTGGGCAGCGAACCTAAACTGCCCCGGTTATCCGTTGGAGATCGAGGTTCTTCTCAACGGCAGGTCCCAAGGCGTCGTCACCGCCGATCGCACCAGGTCCGACCTTCAGCGGATGGAGAAGCGGGTGGCCGCGACCGGGTTTCTGTTCAAGTTCACCCCTCCCATCGACGTGTCCGCCGCTGTTCCGCTGGAGGTGACGGCCCGGGTTCGCGGCACCGACATCGTTCTCGCGAACTCTCCCTGGTGGATCCGGCGCTCTTACGACGTGCTGCCCGTGCTGACAGTCCATCATGACTAAGGTGCTGCCGTTTCTCCGCCTCGAGAAGGCCGGAAGGCGCTTCAGCATCTCGTCGGCAACGCGCCCCAAGACGGGAGAGGGTTGCGCCCGATACTGCGCCAGCCGGTTCGAGAGGCCCTCACGGCGGGTGATGCGGGAGGAGAGGGATCGATCTTGGCTGAGCCCGTTTCACGCCTTGCGAAAGGCGCCGCAACCCGCCCGCGAAACAACATGGGCCTTGCTGCCGCAGCTTGCGCCGGCCAAGGTCGAACTCCGTGCAATGGTGATCTCTGATGCTGGATGACCGCGAACATAACATGGACACTACCTTCGCCAAACTGGGGGTAGGAGATCAGGACTTCCTCGTCGCCAGCATGATCGAGCGCTGCCCCAAGGTCATGATGCTGCGCGAGCTCCTCATGAACGCGATCGAGGCAGCCTCGCGGGCTGAGCCGGGTGCGCGCCGGGTCGAAGTCTCGGGCGTCCGCGTTGATGGCGTCCGCAAATTGTGCATCTGGAACACAGGGCCCGGAATGGATGCGGAGCAGTTGTTCCGTATGTGCGATATCGCCTCCTCCATCGGCAAGGCGCAGGGCCTGGACCGAAACTTCGGCATGGGGGCGAAAGTAGCCTCCCTTCCGTCCAATCAGCTTGGCGTTCGCTATCGCTCATGCCGGGCGGGCCGGGTTCACCAGGTTCTCCTCGGGAAGCGCGCGGGCGTTTACGGACGCTTGGCGCAAATCGATGCATCCACAGGTCAACCCGCCGTCGTTGTGGAAGTGACCACCGAGGCTCAGGCTGACGGTCGTTCGATCGAGACGGATTGGACGGAGGTTGTGCTTTTCGGCAACCGCCACGATCAGGACACGGTTGCTGATCCCTACGACCGCAACCCGTCCATGCTCCGGAACTGGCTTGCGACCGCGATATACAGCAAGTTCTACCACTTGAACGAGAGCGTTGAGGTGCTGCTCAGCGCTGACGTCACGCCCATGGGGAAGCCGCGCCGGCTAGTTTCTCTCGAGTCCCGGATCGCCGAGCGCTTCGCGCGGCATGACACGGTTCTCTTACCAGAGGGTCTCTCGATCCACTACCTTTACGACCCTGCGCACCCCACGCTGGAACGGCATAACGCCTCCTTCGAGGACGGGCTGGTGCCCGATGCCAGCATCGGCGCCGTTCTCCACGGCGGTGAACTGTACGAACTCCGCCGTGAAAAGCACTGGACGCTTGAGGCGCCGTCCTTCGGCGTTTCCTTCGGGGCTCGGCATATCTCGGTTCTCGTCGAACTCTCCAGCGACTTCCCTGTCCGGCCGGATGGCTATCGCCAGTTTCTCCGCTATCAGGGCGGCGCGCAGGAGCAGGTTCGACTGAATGACTTTGCCGGCCTTGTGCGCGCTAACCGGCCGGAGTGGCTGCGCGAGCTGATCGAGAGCATGTCGCCGGACCTGGACCTATCGCGCGACATATCCGACCATCTTCGAAGCCTCCTAGCTGCGATCGGTGTGAAGCGGATGCGGCCGAAGCTGCGCCGAATCCCCGTGCCCGCCCTGTCCTCCCCCGTGCAGCTGCCTCGGGCTTCCGCACAGCCCCGGACGAGCGAGCAGAGAGAGTCGCCCGCGGGTAAGGAGAACACGCCGGAGCAGGTAGGCGAGATGGTTCCGGACGTCGAGTTCGTTCCTGAACTGCTGCTTGTTCGGCAGCCGAACGAGATCGCGGACCGCAATCTCACCCACCGCGCCGCGCGCTACTATCCTGAGGCCCACCAGCTCTTCGTCAACATGTCCTACCCTTCGGTCGGAAGGCTGGCGGCCATGCTACAAACAACGGCTCCGGCCCACGCATCCGGCGCCCTGGCCAGCTCCGTAGCGACCTCGCTTGCGGAGCAGGACCACCTCCTGCGGATCGGCCGGGCGCTCGTGATGGGGCTTGGGAAACGCGATCTTGCCGAAGGATGGAACGAGGCCGACAAGCGGATGGCTGTCAGCAGCGAGGTGCTCACCATCGCCGCGGACGACGTCTTCGCGAACCGGGCAGAGCTGACACGGCGGTTCCAGGCCGAGGTGACGAAGGCCAGCACGGAGCTGGCGGCAGAGAGCATCATTTGACAGACGGCGTCACCGCTCCTGGCCAGCGCTGGGCTGGATGCGAGAAAGTCCGGTAAGAGAGAATTCACTTGTCCTACTCGGCTGCAATTGCGCTCCGCTTCTCGACGCAAGCGATCGACCTGGGCGGCTCCATCGACTTTGTCGACGGGGCTGACACAATCCTGCATATCAAGCCGCGTCCGGATCGGCACTTGGTCGTCCTCAACAGCTATATCTTCGGCAACTGGGGAGAAGAGCTGCACATACCCCTACCAGCAGAAGCTTTTTCGAAGCCGCTGTCCTTGGTTGTTTCCGGAACTGAGGAGGGCGTTTCCGTCACCGTGGGTGACCGGGAACCGGTCGAGTACCAAGCCGATCCCATGCGTCTCCTCCGCGCAGACCTGCGTCTTTCACCCTTTATCGAAGTACTACCTACGGAAGATGTGCCGCGATCCCTCACCCTCGCGGGCCAGATCCTTGCTGCAGATCTTGCTCATGTTAGGGCAAGGCTGCGTTTTCTCGATGCATGTCAGTTGGCCCCGTCATACCTGCGCGATGCTCGGCTACTGCTTTATATCGACGGGCGCCTCGTCCGGACGCACTCCCTCCTGCCGCTGCCGGGGCAAGTCACCTCACAAGTCGCCGAGGTCCGGTTCGAGTTCGGCCCGGACGTCTTTGTTGGCGAGAAGATGGAAGCGCAACTCGTACTTGAGTTCTTGGGCGGAGAGCACTGCCTTGATCGACGCTCTATTGAGAATCACGTCATCGGTGCGATCGAGCATTGCTCCGAAGTCATGGTAAGCGGCTTTGCCGCCAACCCAATACTCCCAGGATGTCCGGTGATGCTCGATGTGTTCGTGGGGGGGCGCTTCGAGGGCACAGCTTGTGCTGACAAGGAACGGTCAGATCTAACGCTTGTTGACCCCGCTTTCAAAGCTTGCGGCTTTCACTTCCGTTTCCGTAATCAGCTACTCCTCGTGCCGGGGACAGACCTCGCCGTCGCTGTGCGCCCTCGCGACACTGGAATCGAGCTGTTGAACAGCCCATGGCAGCTCAGCCGGTCCGTGCCCCGTGACGAGGTACTGGCCCAGATGCGGCTTTACGCGACACCGCTGATGCAGAGCATGACACAGCCTGAGTGCAAATCGATGCACACTTGATCGCACCGTACTCAACGGTCCCTCCGGGATGCTGGCTCCCGGTTGAAATTGGGAAGTGGCTTGATCAACGTTCGCCGTGAGCAATACGCATCGCCTAGTGGAAGTCTAGAGTGAGCGCCTCGATACACGTCGAGTGTTTGCGCAACCGTCATCCAGCGGAAGGTCGCCAATGACGGCTGTGCACCGCTGTGCCGACTGCTGTTGGTGACACACTCGTGCGAAGCTCTTGCGATGAGCGTGATAGGCACAGACCACCGGACGTTTTCTGCCGGGCTCAGCAAACAACTCGGCCCTTGCCGCGTACTCTGCAATACGATGCTTCGCTTGGCGCTGATGGTACATCAACACAGCATGACCTGAGCGGAGATCAATACGTGCGGCAGGCCTAGGGTCACTCCGCGGCGGAACTTTGTCGCGGCAGCTCTAAATCTGCGGTTCGATACGTGGTGAAGAACTTCGTTGCCTGCGCTACAATAATTCATTCAGGTGCCGTATTTACGAAGCTTGCGCAGCACGCGATAAGACCACAGGTCCCTCGCTCTGAGAGGGACGTAGGGGAATTTTTCATGCGCGTTGCGATGATTGGCGCGGGCTATGTCGGCCTCGTCTCCGGTGCCTGCTTCGCCGAGTTCGGCGTGGATGTCTGCGTCGTCGACACCGAGGTCTCGAAGGTCGAGGCGCTGCGGGCCGGGCGCATCCCGATCTACGAGCCCGGGCTGGACAAGCTGGTCGCCGAGAACGTGCGGGACGGGCGGCTCTCCTTCACCACCGACCTCGCCGAGGCGATGGAGGGGGCGGACGCGGTCTTCCTTGCCGTCGGCACGCCGTCCCGCCGCGGGGACGGGCATGCGGACCTCACCTATGTCTTCGC